>CAVZDJ010000051.1:0-118709 GCA_963773975.1 uncultured delta proteobacterium | reverse complement strand
TGAGGCTGCGGGCTCCAACGTCTGCAGCATGTGCGGGTCGTTGTGCTCGGTCAATATCGACAACGCCGCGATCAAATTCGCCGCGCGCCGCGCGCTGGGCGAGGCCGACACCCATGCCGTCCACTGAAGGATTGCGCGCGGGTGACGACCTGGGCGCGGCGGCGCAGATCGCGCTCCGCGACCAGCATGGCAATGAGCGCCGGCTGGTGGAGTTTCGCGGCCACGCGCTCGTGGTCTACTTCTATCCGGCCGACGACACGCCCGGATGCACGGTGGAGGGCAAGGAATTCCGCGACCTCGACGAGGCCTTCGCGGCGCTCAAGTGCACGGTTGTCGGGGTCAGCGTCGATTCCGTCGAGTCCCATCGGGCCTTTGCCGAAAAGCATGCCTTTCCGTTCACCCTGCTCTCGGACCCCGACGGCGAACTGGCCCGTGCCTTTGGCGTGCTGCGTGGAGGAGTCGCGGCGCGTTCGACCTTCGTTCTCAATGCGGACCAGCGCGTCGCGCGGACGTTCCACGAGGTCACACCTCGCGGCCACGCCCAGCGGGTGCTCGATTTCGTTCGCTCCATACTCGAATCGCATCGGATGCTGGGCGGCTGAGGGGGCCAGCGGTATCGACAAGGCCCAAAAGGTGGCTATTTTTAGCTCTAGGCCAATAGATGACTAATGATGTAATATAAGAGTTGAATTCCGCAGCCGGACACGGGTCCAAAACTATGGCCAAGACTTCAAAGAATATTCTCGACGAGGCGCGCGCTCAGATTAAGTCGATCGATATCGACGAGGCGCGCCGGATGCTGGAGAAACCGGGCACGGTGCTGGTCGACGTCCGCGAGGGCGACGAATGGCGCCAGGGGCATATTCCGCAGGCGGTCGGAATCCCGCGCGGCTTCCTCGAATTGCGGGTCGAGGAAAAAGTCCCCGACCATAAGACGCCGGTCATCCTGCAATGCGCCTCGGGCACGCGCTCGCTGCTCGCGGCGCGGTCGCTCCGCGAGTTGGGCTACGAGAACGTCTACAACCTGACCGGCGGCTTCAACGCATGGAAGGACCGCGGATTGCCGTGGGTCGCCGACCGCCAGTTCACCCCCGACGAACTGACCCGCTACTCGCGCCACTTCGTCATTCCCGAGGTCGGCGACAAGGGGCAGGCCAAGCTGCTCGACGCCAAGGTACTGCTGCTCGGAGCGGGCGCGCTCGGCTCGTCGTCCTCGCTCTACCTCGCGGCGGCCGGTGTGGGCACGCTCGGACTGGTGGATTTCGACGTGGTCGATCTCTCCAACCTGCAGCGCCAGATAATTCATACGACCGATCGGGTCGGGATGCTCAAGACGGAATCGGCGGAGAAGTCGATCAAAGCGATCAATCCCGGCGTCAAGGTCAACCGCCACGAGGTCCGGCTCACCTCGGACAACGTGATGGGCATCATCAAGGACTACGACGTTATCGTTAATTGCGGCGATAACTTTCCCACGCGCTACCTGATCAACGACGCCTGCGTATTGGCGCACAAGCCGCTGGTCGACGGCGCGATCTTCCGCTTCGAGGGCAACGCCACAGTCTTCTACCCGGCCAAGGGCGGCCCGTGTTACCGATGCCTTTATCCGGAGCCGGCGCCGCCGGACATGGCGCCGTCGTGCGCCGAGGCGGGCGTGCTGGGGGCGCTGCCGGGAATTATCGGCTCGATCGAGGCGCTCGAGGCAATCAAACTAATCCTGGGCGCGGGCGAGCCGCTGATCGGCCGGATGCTCTACTTCGACACGCTGTCGAAGGACTACGTGCGGGTGCTCAAGATCAAGCGCGATCCGAAATGCCCCGTCTGCAGCGACCATCCGACGCAAACCGGGCTCATCGACTACGAGGCGTTCTGCGGTCTCGCGACGGCGTCGGGTGCAGGCGCGGCGGCGGCCAACGGGCATGCCGAGGCGGCCCCGGCCGCCGGGCGCTGAGATGGTCTGAGCGCGGGGGATAGTTCGGAGGCCTCCGCTCTCGTTTCCTTACCGCTCTTCGGGTTAAATGTTGGCGGGTGCCGTTTCTGCGGCGCCCGCCAAATGTTTTAGCGCAGCGCGGTCGGGGACGTATGGCACTGGGGCCGTTTTACGTGGCGGAAAAACTCAAACAACCCGGCGGTGTGCGCGGCGTCGCGCTCTTGATGCGCCATGGTGAGACCCCGTGGAACCGCGAGGGCCGCGTGATGGGCCGCAACCCGGTCGAACTCGACCGCCACGGCCGCGCGCAAGTTGCCGGAATCGTCGCCTGCGTGCGCGCGCTC
Source organism: uncultured delta proteobacterium (assembly GCA_963773975.1). GTDB lineage: Bacteria > Desulfobacterota > Binatia > Binatales > Binataceae > JAKAVN01. The sequence goes on along the minus strand of CAVZDJ010000051.1, from coordinate 116,435 downwards.
AAGCCCGACCTTATTGTGACCAGTCCCCTGGTGCGCGCGCGCCAGTCGGCCGAGATAATCGCGGCCGGGCTCGGCGGCGGCGTGCCGATTCGCGAAGACCCGCAAATCGCCGAGGTCCAGTACGGACGCTGGGAAGGAATGACTTACGAGGACCTGATCGTCGACGAGGACTATCTCCGCTATCGCGAGGAGCCAATCCTGAGTTCGACGCCCGGCGGCGAGTGTATCGGCGAGGTCCAGGCGCGCGGGGTCGAGGCGGTGATGCGCACGCTCGGCGAAAACGACGGTCAGCGCGTCCTGTTCGTCTCCCACGGCGACATCATCCGCACCGTACTGTGCCACTTCATGGCGCTGGAATTGCGCCACTTCCGGCGCATCCGGGTCGACAACGCGGCGCTCTCGGCGGTCCAGATCGCGGGCGAGTTCGCCGAGGTCAAGTTCCTCAATATCATTCCTGACATCGGACGCACTTTCGTCGCGCCCTTTCCGGTTAAGCCGGCGGCGGATTCGCCGGCGGAAGAGGAAGACGACTAGCGAGGGCCGCGATGAACCCCGCGATAAACCCCATGATCGCGCATTTCCGGATGATGGCGCGCTACAACCGGCTTGCCAACGAGCGGTTGTACGCCTGCTGCGCCCAACTTTCCGACGCCGAGCGCAAAAAGAATCGGCAGGCATTTTTCAAAAGCATCCACGCGACGCTCAACCACATCATGGTCGGCGACCGCAACTGGATGACCCGCTTCGAGGGCGGCGGCGCGTCGTCGGCCCATCTCGACGCGATCCTGTACGACGACTTCGAGGAGTTGCGCGCGGCGCGCGGGCGCGAGGACGAGCGTATCGAACGCTTCGCCGCCGGCCTTAGCGACCAATTTCTCGCGCGCGAACTCGCCTACGTCGCCAACGACGGCAACTCACATAGCAATCCGATCCCGATGCTGCTGGCGCATCTGTTCAACCACGAGACGCATCATCGCGGCCAAGTCCACGACATGCTTTCGCAGGCCGGCATCGCAACGCCGGTGCTCGACCTGCCGCGGGTGATTGCGCCGTAGAGTGGTGAGTGAATTCACAGAGAGCGAAGCGAGTCCTGCTCTTAGGTCATCCTGAGCGAAGGCTGCCGGAGTCGAAGGACCTCGCCCGGTCCTCCGCGCGTAATCCACGATTTCGGAATTTTGGCGATTAGTTAGATCGACGGATCCCGCGCCCGGATGATCCGTTGCTCGCCGCGCGTGGCCGCTGAAAGTCCCTACGGGCCGCCGTCGGGGCCGGCGTACTCGGTGCCCCCGCCGCTGCCCACCGTCACGCCCTTGCGCACGCGCACCGCAAGCTCGGGACGGCCCGGCACGTCGACGCGCAGGCTGCGATAGCCGGGGCGCGAGGGATCGGGCGCGACGAAGCCGGCCGTGTACTGCTCGCGCAGTTCGTCGCTTATCGCCGCGCAGTCCTGGCGCAGCGCTTCGCCGTCGCCGACCTCGCGCACCACGAAGGTGCGCGCACCGCTCTCGGTGGACAGCTCGGTCAGCGTCTGCGTATCGACGTGGTCCATGTCGCCGCCGAACATGAACGGCCCGATCGCGATTCCCATTCCGCCCGAATTCGGGTCGCCGATTCCGATCGAATAAATCAACACGCCCATCCGCCGCGCCTGCGCCACCACCTGCTGCAGCGTCGCCTGACTCGCATTATCCATCCCGTCGGTCACCACCAGCAGCGCCTTTTTGTCGTAGCGCCCGTGCCGCACCATGATCAAGCCGTCCATGATGGTGTCGAATAGCGCGGTCTGGCCGTAGGCATGCAGCAGCGCGAGCCGGCTCCTGACCAGGAAATGGTTGGTGGTAAACGGCTGGAGCAGGAACGGGCGGTTGGAAAACGCGAACAGGAACACGTCGTCCTGTCCGTTGAGGTTGCTGATGAATTGCGAAATCGCCGCGCGCAGTTGCTGCAGCTTGGGCTCCATGCTGCCCGAGGTATCGGCCAGGATTCCGACCGAGACCGGGGTGTTGAGGTCCTGGCGCAGGAACTCGAGCGGCCGTTGCATGCCGTCGACGTAGATGCGAAAGTCGCCTTTTTGCAGCCCGGTTATGTAGCGGCCGTTCTGGTCGGTCACCGTAACCGTCACCTGCTCATAGCCAGACTGGTTGCGCAGCGTGCGCGAGGGCAGCTCCAACTCCTGGCCCGGCTGCGGGGCAAGCCGCATCGTCAGCGCGTCATTGCCACCCTGCTGACTGCCCGGCGTGGTCGGCAATTCGAGCACCGAACCGCCCTGATTGTTGTTTAGCGGAGCAGGCGGCGGAACGTAGCCGTGCTGTTGCGCCGCCGCCGGTCCGGCCGCAGTGAGCAGGAACGCCGCGAACATCGCCACCACCGCCATTGCTGCCGCCGCCCGACCGCAGAGCCCGCGGCCTTTTAAGCTCAGCATTGCGATTGTCCTCGAATGCAAATTTCCAAACCTAAACTTCAGATTCGGACCGCCCCAGGCCTACGTTAGACCGCCACGGCCCCTGCGCAAGGGCCTCTACGTTAGACCCCCCCCGAGGTACCTAGGTTGGTCCCTACATTCCAAACCCGCCCTGTAACCTCGATCTTCCTATTTGCCTGCCGCTTGAGCAAGCGGGATAAAAATCCGACGCCCGCGCGGCACTTTTATTCGATTTTCCTGGCCCACGCTCAAGCCCGGCCCCCGCGATCTCTCAACTTGATTAGACGCATCCGCGCGTCCCCCGTTTCGGCTATTGTTCCCGCAATAGGCAGCGTCGTAAGGTGACGAGAAAGCCCCTTGGGGCTGCCCGGCTGGCCGGGCGCCAAGCGAGCAATAGTAGCGATTAGGAGGACCGGATGAAATTCGGCATTTTCATGGCGCCGTTCCATCGCACGGGCGAAAACCCCACGCTCTGTTTCGAGCGCGACCTCGAACTCATCGAATGGCTCGACCGCACCGGCTACGACGAGGTCTTCATCGGCGAGCATCATTCTTCGGGATGGGAAATCATTTCGTCGCCCGACATTTTCATTGCTGCCGCCGCCGGACGCACGCGCCGCATCATGCTCGGATCGGGCGTGGTCAGCGTCCCCTACCATAACCCGTTCAACATCGCGAACCGTTACGCCCTGCTCGACCATCTGACGCGCGGGCGCGTGATGCTCGGATGCGGTCCGGGCGCGCTCGCAGCCGACGCGCACATGCTGGGGATCGACACGACCCAGCAGCGCCGCCAGATGGTCGAGGGCGTCAAGGCGATAATGCGGCTGTTCACCGAGGAGGGCGGGATCACGCTCGACGGCTCCTTCTTCCGCCTCAACGACGCCCATCTCCAGGTCAAACCCTATCAGCAGCCGCACATGCCGATTTTCGTCGCCAATACGATCTCGCCTTCGGGGATGGTTGCGGCGGGCGAGCTTGGATGCGGCGTGCTGTCGGTCGCGGCGTTCGCCACCGGCGGGTTGGAAGGGCTGCCCAAGCGATGGGCGGTGGCGGAAGAGACCGCCGCCGAGCACGGCAAGACGGTCAGCCGCGCCGACTGGCGGATGGTGATGCCGATCCATCTGGCGGACTCCAAGAAGGAGGCGCTCGAGGACATCCGCGAGGGTGGTAATTCCTGGATTCAGGATTATTTCATCGACACGTTGGGCGCGAAGATCCAATTCGAGGAATATCCGGGCCAGCCGCGCGAGGAGATGACGGTCGATCGGATGGTTGGGCGGGGCGGCGCGATCGTCGGCACCCCCGACGATGCGATCAAGCGCATCCGCGAAGTCCAGGAAGCCAGCGGCGGCTTCGGCGGGCTGCTCGGGCTCGCCCACGAATGGGCCTCGCGCGAGAAGACGCTGCGCTCGTACGAGTTGTTCGCGCGCCACGTGATGCCGCAGTTCCAGGGCACGGTGGCAGAAATCGAATTCTCGCAGCGATGGGCCGCCGGACAGCGCGAGTTGCTGTTCAATAAGTCGGTGGCCGGAATCATGACCGCGATGAACGACTACAAGCAGCATCGCGAGGCCAAGGGTGAGAAGCCCTCGGAGATAGCCGACCAGCCGGTCACCCGCATCCGTCCGTAGGCGTCAAGCTCGCCGGTTCGACGCGCGCGGCCTCCAGCGATTCGCGTTCGCTCGAATAGCGCGCACATTGCCGTGCTGCGCACAATTCACGCCGCGGTCGAATTGCTCCGTTGACCCCTAAGCTCCCCGTCGTTAGCGTGATCGATATCGCTTAGGTGATCGCAACATCGTGTTCGCGCATCGGGGGCCGGATGCGCGCTTCTTTTCCCTGGAGCAAACGCTTGTCGCATTTGAGCGAAGCGCAGATTCTTCGCTTCCTGATCCAGCTTACCCTGCTGCTGTTGGTGAGCCGCACGCTCGGCGACCTGATGAAGCGCCTGGGACAAGCCCCGGTCATCGGCGAACTGATCGCCGGCGTGATCGTCGGCCCGTCGGTACTCGGCAACCTGGCGCCGGGCGTGTTCGCCGCCTGCTTTGGCGGCGATCCGATGTCGCGCCATCTGCTTGAGGCCTTCGCCTGGACCGGCGCGATCCTGCTCCTGCTCTATATCGGACTCGAAACCGACCTGGATATCCTCGCCGGTCAGGGACGCGCCGCCGCCTGCGTGTCGATGTGCGGGATGGTAATTCCATTCGGTGCGGGGATAATCCTGGGCCTGGCGCTGCCCGCGCAATATCTCGCCGCGCCAGACCAGCGGCTTATCTTCGCGCTCTTCATGGGAGTGGCGATCGCAATCTCGGCGGTCCCGGTGATTGCGAAAATTCTGATCGAGCTCGGCCTGATGCGCCGTGAGCTAGGGATGCTGATCCTGGCCGCCGGATTGATCGACGACACCACGGGGTGGCTACTGCTGTCGCTGGTCGCGGGTTTGGCGAGCGGCCGCGCGCTCTCCCCCGCCTCGATCGGCCTGCTGCTGGCCGAGGCCGCCGCCTTCCTGGTCTTCTGCTACTTCATCGGCGTACGGCTGGTCACGTGGCTGATGCGCTGGGTGGACGACCGCGGGGCCGCCGAGCACGGGAAGTTCAGCGCGATGGTGCTGGTCGCTTTCGCCTGCGCGATCGTGACCCAGGCGATCGGTTTGCACGCGGTGTTCGGCGCGTTCGTCGCAGGGCTGATGCTGAGCCGCGCGCCGCGCGTGCGCGCCCGCGACCGCACCGAGATTGAAGCGGTGACGATGGGCCTGATGGCGCCGGTGTTCTTCGCCTACTCGGGTTTGCAGGCCAATCTCTCGGCGCTCAGGAGTCCCTACGTACCGTTGATCGTGCTCGGGGTCGCGTGCACGGCCAAGATCGCGGGCGCGTTTTTGGGCGGCAAGCTCGGACGGCTCGAGTTCCGCGAGGCCCTGGCGGTCGCCTTCGGGATGAACGCGCGCGGCGGGATGGAGATCATCCTGGCCCTGTTGGGACTCAACCTCGGCGTGCTCACGCCCGCGATGTACACGGTGATCGTCGCGGTCGCGGTCGTCACCTCGGTAATGACGCCGCCCTTGCTCACCTGGGCGCTAAGCGGAGTGAGCCGGCGTCCGGGGGACGCCGAGCGCGCCGAGCGTGACCGGATCCTGGCGCGCCTGCCGCTGCGTACCGCCGGGGCCAAGCTGCTGGTGCTGAGCGGCGGGGGACCGCACGCGGAGTTAGCGACCCATCTCGCCGCCACGCTGGGCAAATCCTCCGACGCGAGCATCACGGTGTTCCATGCCGCGGCCGGCGATTCCAACGGCGGCACCGACGCCGCAGCCGCATTCGACGCGCAATTCGCGCGCCTCAAGGAGATCGCCACGGCCGCCGGCGCCGCCAACGTCTACCAGCGCACCGGCAGCGGCGAGTCGATCATCGAGGCGATCGTGCAGGAGAGCGAACGCGGCTACGACGCCATCTTTGCCGGCGCCTCGCAGCTTCACGGCCACGCGGTCCTCGGCGGCGAGGTCTTGCGCGGCCTGCTCGGCGCCGTCCGCGCGCCGGTGGTGATTGCGAGCAACGCCGGCGCCGCGATGCCGATGCGCAAGCTGTTGGTGCCGGTCAGTGGAGCGTCCTTCGCGCGGCTGGGCGCGGCGGTCGGGATGCTCTACGCCCACGCGGCCGGCGCTGAAACCACCGCGCTCTACGTCCGCCAGCGTTCGATGCTGGATTGGCGCACGCTCACCGGCGGCGCCGCGGCCGAGGGCGAAGGCGAGGAAGCGGTGGGCGAGATTCGCGAACTCGCCGAACAACTCGAACTGAAGATCGCGACCCGGATCGAAACCGGCGTCAGCGCCGAAAACGTCATCCTGCGCACGATCAAGGAGGGCGCATTCGACCTGCTCATGATCGGCGCGCTGTTCCGTTCGGCCGAGGAGCGCTTGTACTTCGGCGGCCGGGTGGATCAGATCCTGCGCGGCGCCGGATGCGCGGTGGCGGTGGTCGTCGCGCCGGAGCAATCGCCGCGGCTTTGAGCGCGCGCGTTGCACCCATGGCAACCTCCGGGGCAAGCGGCGAGCTCAGCGCCGTCACCGGCGCGCTCGATCTCAGGCCGCGGCGATTACCGCGTGCAATCGGTATTCGTGGCCGATCGCGCCGCGCTCGCGGTAAGCGGCGCGCCCGACACCGACAACCGCATCGTCGACGCCGGCCTGATGGCGAGCCTGCTGATTTCCCATGGTCCACCGACCTGCTCCACCGCGCTCAGCTCGTGGCTTCAAAGCAATTCCAGGTTGGTGGGCAAATCCTATACATCGGAGTTGGCGAAACGTTTCGGCCAACCGAATAGCCGCGGCTGACCGCGGCACGCGCGCTCTGGTAGCATGCGCAGGCGCATGCGTGATCCGAGGTTCCGTCAAGCGCGCGCGCTTAAGACTGCAAGGAGTTTCCCCCGATGGCTATCCATGATGAGATCTGCCGTTCGATCGATCGTTTCAAGGACCGGGCGATCGGACTTGGCCGCCAGATCCATGCCCATCCCGAGCTGAAGTTCGAAGAACGCTTTGCGGCCGGGCTGCTTGCCGGCGCGCTCGGCGAAATCGGAGTCGAGGTCGAACGCGGCGTGGCGGGGTTGGAGACCGCCTTTCGCGCCGAGACCGGCAAGTCCGATCGATCGGGTCCGACCGTGGCAATCCTTGCCGAATACGACGCGCTGCCCAACGGCCACTCCTGCGGCCACAACCTTATCTGCACCGCCGCGCTCTCGGCCTTCGCGGGGCTCGCCGCTGTGCGCGCGCAATTGCCCGGCCGCGTCGTCATCCTGGGCACGCCGGCGGAGGAAGGCGGCGGCGGCAAAATCATAATGCTGGAGAAAGGCGCGCTCCAAGGCGTCGACGCCGCGATGATGGCGCATCCGGTCGACGGCGAGTACGCGACTTTCCCGACGCTCGCCACGCGCCACCTGCGGCTCACGTTCCACGGGCACGCCTCGCATGCGGCGGCGGCGCCATGGGCCGGCGCGAGCGCGCTCGCGGCGGTGATCCAGACCTTCCAGAGCGTCGACGCCGCGCGGCTGCATTTTTGCGACGGCTCGCGCATCCACGGCATCATCACCGATGGCGGTCAGGCGGTGAATATCATCCCCGAGAAAGCCGAGTGCGAGTTTTTGTGCCGCGCCCATACGACCAGCTACACCCACGAGATCGCCGACCGCGTGCTGCGCTGCGCCGAGGCGGCCGCCGCGGCCACCGGAACCAACCTCACGCACAAAATCCTCGGGGGCTACAAGAACATGATCAACAACGTCGCGATGGCCCATCGCTACGCCCATCACTGCGAGACGTTCGGCGTGAGGGCGCCCGACGCGCCGCCCGACATGCCAACCGGCTCGACCGACATGGGCGACGTGAGCCACGCCCTTCCGGCGATTCATCCGATTTTCCGGATCGCCGATCCAGGCGCGGGCAACTGCCACGAAGAACGCTTTGCCAAACATACCGACACGCCGCGCGCCTACGAGGCGATGATCAGGGTGGCGAAGGCGATGGCGCTGACGGCGTACGATTTGCTTGCGGAGCCGGCGCTGATGGAATCGGCCAGGCGCGAGTTCGCGGCCCGCGAGAAAATTTGAGGTCCTGATTCGCTCCACGATTGTCGGTGACGGTTCTTTTTGGGAGTACCGGAGTCGGCGGCGCCCTGGGCGCAGTTCTTTTGGACATTACGCGAACAAAAAAGTGAGGTTGGTTTTGCGAAAGGGTGATGTTGCATTGATCGCTTCCGTTCTGCTGTACGCGGCCGGATGGATTGTCTACCTGCATTTCAACGCGCACGCCGGCGAAGTGATTCGCATGGCGGGCGAGGCCTCGCTGGTCGGCGGACTCTGCGATTACATCGCATTGAAGATGCTGTTCGAGCGCAAATGGTACTTGCCTAACTCCGGCGTGCTGCCGCGCAACCGCGAGCGCATCATCAAGGGCATCGGGACCACGGTCGAAAACGAATGGCTCACGCCCGAAATGATTCATCGCAAGCTCACCGAATATGATGTGGTGACCAAGGTCGGACGATGGCTGGAGCAGGTTTCGCTGCGCGATGCCGACCTCGCGTTTCTCGAGGAGCAGGCGCTGCGCCTGGCGGAGTGGCTCAAGCGACCCGAAGTGGTAGACCGCATCGTGATGGAGCTGCGAAAGCTGCTCGGGATCGGACCGCTGCTCAGGGTGGTGGAGCGGCTCCTGGTGAATTTCGAAGGTAAGCTGCGCGAATTCGCGGAACATCTTCCGGAGCGGGTCGCCAAGTTAAGCCACGATCCGGATTTTCTGAATTATCTCGAGGACGAGATTCATCGCCTGGGCGTCCGGCTGCAGACCGCTGACAGCACCGAGCGCGAGCACGTGCTGCGTTGGGTCGAAGAGGTGCTGAATAAATCGGTTGGCAGTTTGCGCGGCGAGATCGCGCGGCTGGTGGTGGAAAACTTAAGCCGCAAGACCGACGAGCAAATCCGGGTTCAGATAGAATCCAAGACTCGCACGCATCTGGAATGGATCCGGGTCAACGGCAGCCTGTTCGGCGCGCTGTTCGGGTTGTGCGCGGCGTTCCTGCGCAGCTCCATCCCGCTCGCACTGTACACGGCGGTGAAGCGCAGCTTCACCCCGTTCAGGTAAGCGCCCGCGCGCCGCTTTGAACAATGCTAATGGGTGGTGAAAAGCTCAGCGGCAGCCGCAGCCGCCGCCGCAGCATCCGCGCCCGCCCATCGCGCCGCCGCCACTGCCGCCGCCCTCCAGCGCAGCGGCCGCGTTCGCGCCGTGCGCGGCGGCGAAGACCGAAAGCTCGCGCGCGATATTTTCGCCATGACAGGCCGGGCATTGGGTCTCGCGCCCGCCGGGCCGGACAAAGCTCTCAAACGAGCGGTCGCAATCAGCGCAGTGATATTCGTAAATCGGCATCGGCGTTAATCACTTCTCAGGTTTATTCGCCCCGTGGGAGTCGTCGTCGAATGGCTGCGCGTACTCGACCAGCACCCCGCGGGTCGCCTTGGGATGAAGAAAGCAGATCATCCCGGCCAGGCCGTGGCGCGGGGCCATGTCGATTAGCTGGAGGCCCTTGGCTTTCGCGTCGGCGAGCTCGCGCGCGACGTCATCGGTCTCGAAGCAGACGTGATGCAATCCGCCGCCGCGCCGCGCGAGAAACTTGCCCACGCCGCCCTCGGGGCCGAGCGGTTCCAGCAGTTCCACCTCGCTGCCGCCGACCTCGAGCAGCGCCGCGCGCACGCCCTGCTCCTCGATCGTGGCGCTCTTGGTAAGGCGCATCCCGAGCGTGTCGCGCCAAAACCGGAGCCCTTCTTCGAGACTCGGCACGACCACGCCCACATGATGAATTCGCGTCAGCATTTTTTCGCCTACTGTGCCGCCGACTGCTTGAGGCAAAGCTTGCCCTGCAGATCGAGCCACTGCGCTTTCATCTGCGGGCTGCCGAGGCTCGGATGCTCGCTGCGGGTGACGGCGAGCTTGTTGCAGGCGCCGGAGACATTGCCTTCGACCGCGAGAATCTGCGCCATGTTGTACTTGGCCTGGTACCAGAGGCTGTCCGATTGCGCCGCCGTAGCCTCGACGCGCGACCACAGGTCGAGCGCGTTCTTGTAATCCTTGCGCGTTTGCGCGATCCGCGCGAGGCCCGCGTTGGCGTCGGGCGACGCCGCGTCGGCCTTGACCACCTCGGCGAACGTCGCCTCGGCCTTGTCGCTCTGGCCAAGCGCGGCGTAGGCCTGCCCGAGAATCGACAGCGTGCCGGTAAGATTCTTGGCGGGAATCTTGCCCGCCTTGACCATGTCCTCGAAGTAGCTGTAATCGAGCGCCGTCAACTGGACCTGGGCGAGATAGGCTTTCTGATCGCCACGGGCCTGGGCGGCGAGCGCGCCGCGCCAGAAATCCGCGCCGATCTCCTTGATGAAGTCGCTGTGGGCGAGATTGCCCTGGTTGCGCTTGACCAGCGCCGCGACGTCGCGCGCGATCGCATCCCACTGTCCGACCGCGGCCTGCGCCTTTAGCCGCCACTCGAAAACTTCGCTGAAATGATCGCTCATCCCGGGGTACTCGCTCTCGTAGCCGGCGAGCAGCGCCGCGATCTCGCGATTGTTGACCGCGCCAGCCTCGTGCTCCTGCAGGCTGGCGAGCATGTAGATGGCGCGGCCGCGCGCGTCGTGAAAGAAGCGGCGCTGCATCGGCGCGGCGCGCTCGGCCTGCGGCTCGCGGTTGATCGCGTCGCGCAACCCCTTGATCGCCTCCGCGCGCATCGCGATCAGCGCGGGCGCGGGCTTGGCATTCTTGCCGGCGGCCTCCTGCGCCTGCTCGGCCTTTGCGACCATCAGGTAGTTGCACTCGGCGGCGTTGAAGACTGCGGTGAAGTCATACGAGGGATTGCCCGAGACCTGCTGATATTGCTTGATCGCCTCGGCGTACTCGCCCCGCTTCTGCAGCCGCTCGGCGATTCTGAAGCGCGGCTCAAAAGAATACTGCCCGTGCGGATACGTCTTGAGGTAGTCCTCGGCGGCGGCCACCCACTGCTTTTCGAGCGCTGCGTTGCTCTTGCCGCTGTGCTCCCATTGCAGGCGCGGCAGCTTGAAGCGCATGTAGGAGGCCCACTGCGCGTCGGGATTTCCCGGCTGCTTCGCGACCTGGTCGACCAGCTTTTCGACCAGGTCGATTCGGCCCAGCGAATAGTAGATGTCGGCCGCGTACTTGTAGGCCTTCGGATAATGGCCGGTGTCGGCCGCTTCGGTGAAATACTTCGCCGCGGGAAGCGGCTGGCGTTTGAAGTAGAGCACGCTTGCCAGCAGCCACTTCTCGAACGGGTCGGTCGAATCGCCGAACTCGGCCACCGGGTCGGGCACGTACTGCGAGATCGCCGAGAGCGCGATCGCCCATTCGTTCTTGTCATCCTGGCGGGCCTTGATGTATTCGACGGCTTCGCGATGGAAGCTCGCGCGCTTGGCCGGATCGGGCGCCGCCTTCTCGGCCTCGAACAGCTCGCGCAACCGCATCAGCTCCAGCCCCTGGCGCGTTTGGCCGCTCGCGCCCTCGGCCGCCTCACCGGAGAGCTTGGCCGCCTGCCCCGCCTGGCCCATCGCGGCATAAGTCGCAGCCAAACCCTGCTGGGCCGGCCGGTACTGCCGGGTCTCAGGCCCGTCGCGCAGGATGCGTTTAAAGTCGGTGATCGCGTGGTTGTATTCCTGGTGGTCGTACTTGCCCAGTTCGCGCTCGCATAACGCCCGCCCCAGCAGGTTCTCGCGAATAAGCTCGGGCGCGAAGATCACCAGCGTGCTCGACGTAAAGCCGTCGATCGCCTGGTTGAGCAACCGGCGCGCGAGCGACGGATCGCCGCTATAAAGTAGCGCGCCGCGATAGTGCAGCCACGATAGCGGGTAGAGCGCGCGCAGCGCGATCTGTTCGGGCTGGTCGTAGTCGCAATTGCCACCCGCGTCAATCTGAGCGATACAGGCGTCCTTCTTGTGCTGGTAGGCCTGGTAGATCCGGTTGAGCATCGCTTCGAGCTGCAAATAGGTCTCGATAAGCTCGCCACGTCCGTTGCGGCCGTTGGCGGCCTCCTCGAACTCGCCCTCGGCTTCGTCGAGTTCCGTAACGACCGAACTGGCGGTGGACGGGTCTGATAGCGCCGCATTGACGCGCGACTCCAGTCCATTGAGGCGCGAGTTCAGCCCGCCGAGCGAAGCGCTGGCGGCCGAGAACGAGACGGCCAGTCCCAACAGGGCTATCAGCGGCACGAGGAGGGCCAGCAAAATACAGCGTGGATACAGCATCCGGGTAAATTCCTGCTACCAGCCTGAAAGTTTCCGGTGGACGGTCGTCGGTACCAACCATCCGGCCAGGTCAAAGGCCGTGATGATTAAGGATGAAAATATAGGGTGTTTGCAAGAAGGGCGATAGCAGACGGTCGCCGACCGACCGCTGCGAGTCCGCCGGGATCCAGCATTTGGAGACTACGATTTGGTAAATGGAGGCGCGGAACCGTCAAGCAGTCGAGAAATTTCTTCCATCAGTCGTTCGGTCTTGTAAGGCTTACGCAGAAAAACGTTGTAACCGCTGCAACGCTCGCGGATGGTCTTTTCGGGCAGCGCGCTCGCCAGAAGCACGGGCACGGCGCGAAGTCTTTTATCGGCGCGCATGGCCTTGATAACACCAGCGCCGTCCAGCAGCGGCATCATAAAATCCACGACAACCAGATCCGGCACGGTCTCTTGCAGGCGGGTCAGCGCCTCCTGTCCATTGACTGCGCTGATGACGGAGAAGCCGGCGTCGCTGAGGATCGATTCGAGAACCTCGAGAATTCCGAACTCGTCGTCGACGATCAGAATTGTTTTCTTAGCCGGACCGGCCTTTTTCTTCGCCATACGCCTCAACTCATCTCCTATTCTTGAGTCAGTTTCGGCTCATTTTTCGGAGACAAGCGAGGCAGGATCGATTTCGCGCTCGCGGAGCTTTCGGCCAGCTCGATACCGTCGACGGAGAAGGACAGTTGGCGCAAATCGGAATCGAAAGCGCTGTCGCGGACTTTCAGGACCGAGATGATTCGGTACAGGCTGGCGCTCGACTCGACGAAGCGCAAAACGATGTGATTGTCGGTCACGTCGGATAGGCCCTGGAGCGGTACAGTGATGGTCGGTCCAACTATTTCCATCACTTCCGCGGTGCATATCGTGGTGACTCCCTGGGCACGCAATTCATGGACCAAGGCCGAAAAGAAGGGCTCGATTGGTCGCGAGCGAAGCGCCTTCTTGAAACCGCCGAGACCGTCGATCAACAGCCGCTTGACCTTTCTCCGTTTGATATCGCGCAGCATCCGGTCGGCCAGCTCGTCCAGAAATTGATCGGTCGGCGCCTGCCATAGTATTTGCACGTGGCCCGCGTCGAGCTGTTTGATCATCGAAGGACAGATCGCCTTCGCCTTCCCGTAAATACGCGTGGGCGTTTCGTAAAAACCGAGCAGAAGGCCTGGCTCATCGGCGGTGGAGAGCGAAAGAAACTGCAGGCCCAAGGTGGTCTTGCCGGTGCCCGAAGGCCCGATCAGCATCGTGGATGAGCGCGCGGGAAAGCCGCCGCCGAGCATTTCATCGAGCCGGGAATTCCCTGAGGAAACTCTTCGAAGTTCGCCGTTGACGTCAGCGCTGGGGCTGATCAGCGTTTCGAGCCGCGGATACACAGTGACTCCGTCTTCATTGATGTCATAGGAATGAACGCCCTGAAGATGGCTGCCGCCGCGAAACTTTTTCACGCACAATTCACGGGCCGAGCGCCATTCGTGAGTAGTGGTTTTGAGAGTGATGATCCCGTCCACCATGGTCTCCTCGGAGGAGGGTTTATGATCGGTGGGATTGGTGAGTAGGAAAACCGTGCAGTCCGCCGCGTCGGCCTGAGTTTGCAACTGCTGCACGAAGAGTTTCAGTTCCTCGTGGGAGCGCGCATGGTCGGAAGCCGACGCGAAGCCGTCGACCACGAGCGTAGTCGCCTTGCGCGCGGCAACCTCTTTTCGCAGCAGGTTGAGCAGGCCGTTGAGGCCTTTTTCCTTCAACGCGCTGAAGCCGCTGACATAGACGATGCCATTGCCGATCTCGTCCTCCTTGAAGAAGGTCAGACTTTTGATGTTGAGCAACATCCGAGCGACGGTTTCGGCAATCAAGGTTACGTATAAAACTTTCTTTCCTGATGCCGCCCGATTGAAGCAAATCTGATTCCCAAGGATGGTTTTGCCAACGCCGGGTGGGCCTTCTACGATATACAACCCGCCGCCAAAGAAGCCCCCGCGGAGAATCTCGTCGAGGCCTTTTACGCCCGAGGGTTCGTGTGTGAGTTCATGATGATCCTTGCTACTCATCGATTCTCCCCAGGTTTTAATGGCAGCGTGACGGTAAAGCACGAGCCCTGGCCCGGTTTGCCGAGCACGGTTATCGAGCCGCCCATTGATTCGATCAGGTTGCGGACGAGCCATAGGCCAATTCCAAAGCCGCTCTGCGGCGCGTCGCTCACGACTCGTTCAAACCGTTCGAATATGCGGTCTTGATCTTTGCGATCGATGCCAATCCCGTTATCTCGAACGATCAAGCGGGCCACGCCGTCGACGGAGGTCAAAGTCAGCTCTATTGGCTTGCGATCGCCGTACTTGATCGCGTTGGATAGTAAATTCTCCACGACTCCCGAAACCGCAAGCTCATCCAGGTGCGCGATCACTCCACTCTGAATATTGGTAGTCAGTTCGGAGCCACTGCGAGCAATCATGGTCATGTAGTCATTGACGACGCCGTTCGTCACCTCGGACAAATTCAACTCGGCAGGTTTGAGATGAACCTGGTTCGAGCTTAACTGCGCGACTTCAAGAAGCATCGTGGTGCGGGCGACGAAATGTTTGATGAGCCGCTCGAGCCGATCCAGTTCCGCTTTGCGCCTGACCTGATCTTCGGATTGCTCGGTCTCGCGGATGAGCTGCAAGCAAAGCAGAATTGGCGTCAGAGGATTGCGTAATTCATGCGCTACCACGGCGAGAAAGTCGTCACGCGCGCGAACCGCGTCTCGCAGTTCATCGATCAGTTGCTCGCGTGAATCCGCCTCCGTCCGCTCTGGCTCGACAGACTTTCCACCGGCCCCCGGCTTCGCGCCAGAGGAGCGCTCGTCCGGAGGGTCACTCGGATGCTTTGCCATCGCTCTTGCCTGCACGGAACAGATTCAACGGAACAGATTCAGAGGTACGCGGCAACACCCATCGCAGCGATGTTCTTACAAATTGGTCCGCGGACGCGACGCTTGAGGCGGCTCTCTTTAACTCACCCCCCAACCGCGGCGGCGATAATATATGCCTTGCTCAGACTGCGCAGGTCAATCCCGCTCCTCCGTCATCGCTCCGTGAAGTTGCGCGGTGGCAATCCTGGCCGCATTAAATATGGAGAAAAATTTTCAAGATTCGGGTCCGGCGGATGAGGACACGGGCCGGAATAAAATTTTCAATTGGAAGACCACACGCTCGAAGTGCGCTAGCCGGCAAAACATCGCGATCGAACGCCTGACCCGCGTACTGAGGTTTGCAGCGCGTCGGTCCCCGGGCTCCGATTGGGCGCGCCGACGTCTCGAGGTTCTCCGTAGTACTGGCGCGATCCAACGTGGTCTGGCGTAGTCCTCGCGCGTAGCGATGTCTCTCGCGTGCGGAGAATGCGGATACGTCGAACGCAGGTCACAAATGAACTCACGGCCCGCTTGACCCGCTACCTTCGGCAGTTTATGCTCGGACGTAATAAATGATAAAGATGACTAATTTTATCACTTATTCTCCGGACTTTGACCAACCATGAATTTCGAGTTCACCCTGTTGGGCTTTGTGGTCGCCGCCCTCGTCGCCATGACCGGCGTAGGCGGGGGCTCCCTGATGGCGCCGATATTGATACTCGGGATGCACATGGCGCCCGGCGTGGCGGTGGGCACCGACCTCTTTTATACGGCGGTGACAAGAGCCGGGGCCTTGTGGATATACGCTCGCAAAGGGCAGGTCCAATGGCGGCTGGCCGGCCGAATGCTCGCGGGAAGCCTGCCCGCGGCGGCAGTGACCCTGGGGGTGCTGTGGATCCTGGGACGCGGCCCGCGCGATTTTGACACGGCCGCTAGCGTCGCACTTAGCATCGCCCTTACCGCCAGCGCGGCGGTGATTTTGTTCCGTGAGCAGTTGCGCGGGCTGATAGCGCGCAACACGTCCGATTCGCCCGCCGGACCGCTGCTGCGGCACATTTTGCCGGTCGCCGCCGGAGTCGTGATCGGGGTATTGGTCAGCCTCTCGTCGGTGGGCGCCGGAGCGCTCGGTGTTACCGTCCTGCTCTTGCTGTTCCCGGCGGTCAAGACGCGCGATCTGGTTGGGACCGATCTTGCCCACGGGGTGGTTCTGGCTCTGGCCACCGGAGTGGGACACATGCTCATCGCGAGCGTCGATTTCGCGGTGCTTGGCCAACTGCTTCTCGGAACGTTGCCCGGAATCTACGTCGGCACGCTGATGGCGGGCCTGTTGCCTGAAACGGCGCTCAGGCGCGCGATCGCGGTCGTGCTGCTGGTCGTGGCTGCGAAGCTGGTGGTCTGAGCCATACCGATGGACTGGTTTCCAATCTTTCTCGCGCTTGACGGTTCTCCGGTCCTGGTGGTTGGTGGCGGCGCGGTCGCGCTGCGCAAGACGCGCCAACTGCTGGAGGCCGGATGCAGGGTCAGCGTCATCTCGCCGCGTTGCGATCCGCAATTCGAGACGTTGATCGCGCAAGGCAAAGTCGCGTGGCGCGTCGCGCGCTTCGAGCCCGAGATGGTAGTCGGCCATCGGCTGGTGATCGCGGCCACCGACGACCCTGGACTGAACCGATTGGTAGCGGCCTCCGCCAAGCGCTTCGGCGTCCTGGTGAACGTCGTTGATGATCCGGCGCTTTGCGGCTTCATCATGCCCGCGGTCGTGGATCGATCTCCGCTGGTGATCGCGATCGGCACCGGCGGCAGCGCGCCCGTCCTGGCGCGGCAGGTCAAGGCGTCCCTGGAGGCGCTGTTGCCGAGCGCGCTCGGCCGGCTCGCCGATTTCATGGGCGCGTGGCGCGCACGGGTGCGCGGGCACGTCTCGCGTCCCGAGCAGCGGCGCCGCTTATGGGAGCGTGTTGCCTGCGGGCCCGTCGCCGAACATCTGTTCGCCGGCCGCGACGCCGAGGCGGATCGGCTGATGGCGCGGATGGTCGACAGCGCAGGCGTCGATTCGCGGCCAATCGAGGGCGAGGTCTATATAGTGGGCGCCGGCCCCGGCGATCCGGAGTTGCTCACGATGCGCGCGCTCAGGCTGATGCAGCAGTGCGACGTGGTTTTGTATGACCGGCTCGTCTCGCCCGAGATTCTTGCGCTGGTCAGGCGAGATGCCGAGCATATCGACGTCGGCAAGCGCAGCGGCGCCTGCGGCTGGTCGCAAGCACAAATTCATCAGGCGATGATTCGCCTCGCGCGCGAGGGCAACCGGGTGCTCCGCCTAAAGGGCGGCGACCCGCTCATCTTCGGCCGCGGCGGCGAAGAGATGGAGGCGCTGGCCGGCGCGGGCGTGATTTACCAGGTCGTCCCCGGCATCACCGCGGCCAGCGGATGCGCCGCGTACGCAGGCATTCCGCTGACTCATCGAAACCATGCGCACTCGTGCGTCTTGGTAAGCGGCCACGAGGTCGAAGACACCGAGAACAATTGGCAGCGCCTGGCGGCGCCCGGACAGACGATCGTTTTCTACATGGCGCTCGGCCAAATCGAGCCGATCTGCCGCAAGCTGCGACGCCATGGGCTGCCGGATACGACGCCCGCTGCGTTGATCGCAAGCGGCACCACGCGCGAGCAGGAAGTTCTGCGCGGCACTGTCGCGACACTCGCGGATATTGCCGCTGCGCACCGCCCTCGGCCACCCGCGCTGCTGATCGTCGGTGAAGTTGCCGCACTCTCCGAACGCCTGGGCTGGTTTCACTCCGATCGCGCGGCCGCCTCGGACGCGCCCGGCACCGTCGCGGAAAAATGTCTGGAGACGGCTCGCGACCGCGCAGCAGTCCTTGCCGACGAGGCAGGTGGAGTAGACGGATGGCGATAAAGCCGGCGCCGACGTGGGAGACGATCTTGAAGCGCAATTCCGTCGAGCGCCTCAAGCACGAACTTTTCCCCACCGAGCTGGCCGGCCAATGGGAACGCGTGGCCGGCACGCCGTACGAGAAACTGCCCGAAGAGGACATCGTACGGCTGCAATGGTTCGGCCTTTACCACGACAAACCGAAGGTCGGCAGTTTCATGATGCGGATCAAAATCCCCAGCGGGATTTTGAGCGCCGAGGCGCTTGCCACGATCGGCGAGATTGCCGAGCATCATGGGCGCGACCAGGGCGAACTCACCACTCGCCAGAACATCCAGCTTCACTACATCACGCTCGACCGCTTTCCAGAGATCCTCGACCGGCTGAAGTGCGCCGGCGTGACCACGATGGGCGGATGCGGCGACGTAGTGCGCAATATCACCGGATGCCCGGTCGCCGGAATCGATCGCGACGAGTTGTTCGACGCAACCGGGGTAATTTCCGAGGCGGCGGCGTTCTTTTACGGCAACCGCGAGTACTCGGACCTCCCGCGCAAGCACAAGATTACGATCGCGGCCTGCCCCGTCCAGTGTAACGCGCCCGAAATAAACTGCGTGGCGCTGGTCGGCGCGCGCAAGGACGGCCGCGACGGTTTTGCGATTCGGGTCGGCGGCGGACAGTCCTCGACTCCGCGACTGGCGCGCGACCTCGGCGTCTTCGTCACCCGCGAGCAGGCGCTCGCGGCGATGCGGGCGATTCTGGACGTCTGGCGTTTGACCACCGAGTACCGGATTTCCCGCGTCAAGGCGCGCCTTAAGTTCATGGTCGACGACTACGGTCCGGCGGGTTTCCGCAAACTCGTGGAAGAGCGTCTCGGCCATGCGATGGAAGATCTGCCCGAGCTGCCGCTGCCCGGTCGCGAAGGCGAGCATATCGGTGTCCACGAACAGAAAACGCTCCACGAACAGAAAACGCGGGAACGCTTCTACGCCGGCTTCCCGGTCCGGCTCGGCTTGATCACCGGACGGCAGATGCGCGAGCTGGCGGGAATCGCCGGCGAAGTCGGCGGCGACATCCGCCTCACCCGCCGGCAAAACTTCATCCTGACCGGAATACCGAAGGCGCGCCTCAGCGAGATTGTCGATCGAGTCGGCGCGATCGGTTTCCCGCTCGACGCCAATGGGCTCTACGCCTCGTCGATCGGATGTATCGGCGATACGCATTGCAACTACTCGGTGGTGTCGACCAAGCCCAAGCTGGCCGCGATTATCGAGCGGCTCACCAGCCAGTTCGGCGAGCAGGTGGGCGCGCTCAAGCTCAATCTGGACGGATGCCCGCACGCCTGCGGACAGCACTGGACCGGCGATATTGGCCTTCAGGGCACGACCGCGCGCGGCCCCAAGGGTGAGCCGATGGAGGCCTTCGACATCATCCTGCGCGGCGGACTCGGGCGCGACGCCGCGATCGGCAAACCGCTTTTGCGCCGCGTGCCGTCGGCACAGGTCGAAGATTATGTGGCCCGGCTGTTCGCCGGCTATCTCGAAAACCATCAGCCCGAGGAATCGTTCGCGCGCTTCTGCGTACGGACGCCCGACCACGACCTGATCTCACTGGCCCAGGGAACGCGCGACGCCGCGGAAGCGGCAATTTGAAAAGCGAGGCCGCTTGGTAAAGGACAGCTATGGAAGCGCAAGTCGAAATTCAGCTCATGGACGAACTCGAGGCCGGCGAGGCCGCCGTCGACCTCGACGATAAGGAGCCGGCCGAAGTGCTCGCGTGGGCGATCGAGAAATTCGGCTCCGCGCTCGCGATCTGTTCGAGCTTCCAGGCGGAAAGCTGCGCTCTCATCGACATGGCCTGGCGTATCGATCCGGCAGTGCGCGTCTTCACCATCGATACCGGCCGGCAGGCGCAGGAGACCTACGAGCTGATCGACCGAATCCGCGAAAAGTACGGGATCGGGGTCGAGGTGTTCATGCCGGAAACCGCAGTGCTCGAGAAGATGGTGACCCGGCACGGCAATAATCTTTTCTATCGCGAGGTCGGCCTGCGCCTGCTCTGCTGCCAGGTACGCAAGGTTCTTCCGCTGCGCCGCGCGCTCATGACCTGCGGCGCCTGGGTGACCGGGCTTAGGCGCGAACAATGGGCGACCCGATCCAACATCCGCAAGGTCGAGATCGATCACGATCACGGCGGGATCGTAAAGCTCGCGCCGCTGGCCGATTGGGCCGAAGCGGAGGTGTGGGACTACCTCCGCACCAACGACGTTCCGTACAATGCGCTCTACGACCAAGGCTACAAATCGATCGGATGCGCGCCGTGCACCCGGCCCGTGGCCGCGGGCGATGAAGCGCGCTCGGGGCGATGGTGGTGGGAGACCGGCGCACCCAAGGAGTGCGGCATGCATTGCGCGATCGAAACCGGTGGCTTCGAGCACGAACTCTCGGCGTTGTTGGGCGATGAAGATGCACGCGGATGAAAATCACTGCACCGCGTCCGCCGAGGCGCTGAGGCTAGACGAGCTGCAGCGCGACCTGCTCTCGTCGCTCATCCAGAGCTTCATCGACGCCGCTCCTCAATCCGCCGCTCGCGAAGCGTACGCCGCGCTGCTGGACGCCGCCGCGAAGATGGAGGTGACGGCGGAACTGGTGCCCGCGATGGGAGCGATCGTCGAGGTCGCGCTTTCGACCGGACGTATCAGGAACACCTTGGGGCCAGCGGCGGAATTGGCGCTGGCGGCGCTTTTCCGCAGGACGCCTCGTGGCGAAGCGATCGCGGGATCGCTGCACGAACTCAATCGGGCGCTCGCGAAGCTCAAGGACCAGCCGCTCGGCGAAATCAGCGCCGCGCTGCGCAAACCCGGCGTATATACGTTGTCGATCGCCAGCGGCGAGTATCGGATCGTCATCCGTTTCGATCACGACGGCGCCGCGGTCGAAAGCGTCGAGGCCGGCGGGGGTTGAAAAATTCGCGCCCGCTCGACCCGCGGGCCGTAAGTTGCAATTTTTAGACTACGCCCGGGCGCCGCGGCTCAGGAAAACTCCAGCCGGCCGAGCACCGCGGCGACTTCGCTCAGCGACCGTACTCGGACATATCGGCCTTCCGCGGACGACGAAGAATTTTCCGGCTCATCGGGCTTGGCGGCGTCGGGATCGACCAATACGGCGGCGAGGCCCGCGGCACACGCGCCCGCGACGTCCAGCGCCTGCGAGTCTCCAACGTGGAGCGCATCCGCAGCCGCCAACGAATGGCGCTGGAGCGCGAGGCGAAAAATCTCCGGCGCGGGTTTCGCGTAGCCGGCCTCGGACGAAATCGTTATCGAATCGAAGTGCCGCCTGAGGCCCAGCGCGTCGAGGATCGCGTAAATGCGGTAGTCGAAATTCGAAATCACGCCCAGCCCAAGCCCGCTCTCGCGCAGCGCCGCCAGCAGCACCGGCGCGTCGCGGTCGCAGGTCCAGTTCGCCGGGTCGGCGAAGAACGCGAATAGCGCGTCGAAGTAGGCGTCGAAGTCGGCGAAGTCGCCCAGACCCGCGAAAGTGGATCGCACCAGCCGATACCACCATTCGCGCTCCAAGTCGCGCAGTCGCGCAGCCTCGTGGACCGGGCCGAAAGCGAGGCCCGGCGCCGCGGCGAACGCGCGCCTGAACGAATCGATCACCTGCTGCTCCTCGGCCTGCACCCCGAAGCGCCGCGCGATTTTCGCATAGCTCAACCCGGCCGGCTCGCGTGTATGAAAGAGCGTCCCGGCCGCGTCGAAAAATACCACCCTCAACATCTGGTGCGATTCGCCCCTTGCGCTAGCGCGCGAGCACCCTCTCCTCTACAGCCGCCCCAGGATGAAGCGGCGCAGCAACGCCGACCATCCCTTGAGCACCAGGCTCCTGCCGTTGACCAGCTTTCCGTAGTAGACGCCGGCCGATTGTCCTACACGCGAAAGCGGTGGGACCTCAAAGAAACTCCAGCCGCGCGTCGAGCGTCTGCCCGGCGCTCCGCACGACGATGTAACCGCCGCCCTTGAAGGGGCCCGCGTTGAGTACTCGCGTCGGTCCGATCGCATCGACGCCGGCCGATTCGTGAATATGGCCCGAGATGCAGACCTCGGGCTTGACCTCCTCGATGAAACGCCGCGCCGCGGTGCTGCCGACCGCCTTGCCGCCGACGATTCGGTCGCATCGCGTCTCGAACGGCGGCGTATGGCAAATCATCAGGAGCGGACGATGGCCCCGAACTTGCTCGTAACCAGCCATCAGGGTCGCGTAAATCTCATCTTCGCCAAGCTCCATCGGCGTGTTGAAGGGCGTGACATTGGAGCCGCCGCAGCCGAAGATCGCGACGCCCTCACGCACCATCCCGCGGCCATGCAGCGCCACGCCTTCGCGCTCGAGAAACGGAATCACCTCGCGGCGGTCCAGGTTACCCGGCAGCGCGAGCACCTTCGAGCATCGACGGCGCACGTCGGCGATCACCTTGCGCGCGTCGGCCTCGCCGCCGAAGTTGGTGAGGTCGCCCGAGACTATCACCAGGTCCGTATCGCGCATCACCTCGCCCATCCGTTCGAGGTTGCGCGTGGCCATGTGGACGTCGCCGAAGGAAACTATCTTCATCGTTGCCACCGCGCATGTGCGCCGGCAGTCACCATAGCGTTTTTTATCAGTGCTCGCACGCGCACCGCGAGGCGCCGGCACTTCTCGGCACGCGTCGCCGCGCGCGCCTCCGCGCAGTCTCGCGGATCGGTCACCTGCACGATGGCAGCGGAACGTTGCGGATGCGCTGTTGAGGCGAGCGCGCAAACGATAAGATTCAGCCTTGATGGACGTGCTCGGGAATTTCGCCTTCGTCCTGGTGCGGCCGCTTCAGGCGGGTAACGTCGGATCGGCGGCGCGCGCGCTCAAGAACATGGGCCTCGGCGACCTGCGCCTGGTCGCGCCGAGAGCCGGCGCCGGCGGACGAGCCGCGGCCACGATGGCGGTGCATGCGGGGGACGTGCTGCGCAACGCCCAGCGTTACGAGAGCCTCGGCGCCGCGCTCGCCGACCGCACGCTCGTGGTCGGCACCACCTGCCGCCCCGGGCTGTATCGGTCGGGCGTGGTCGGACTGCGTGAGGCGGCCGCGCAACTGGCCGCCGAGGCCGCCGTCAATCGCGTTGCAATAATCTTCGGCCCTGAGGACACCGGGCTCGTCAACCGCGAGCTTAGGCTTTGTCAGCGCCTGGTCACGATTCCAACCGCGCCCGACTATCCGTCGCTCAACCTGGCGCAGGCCGTGATGCTGGTCGCGTACGAATTGATGATGGCGGCCGGCGCCGCGCGCGAAATGCCGACTGCGGAACCGCATGCGCCGGCCGTCGCGGTGGACGCTATGATGGAGCGGCTCAGCGAGGCCCTGGTGTCGATCGGGTTCCTCCCGGCCGAGAACCCGGAACACATCATGTTCGCCCTGCGCGCGATCCTGGGCCGCGCGGGAATCGGCCTGCGCGAGCTCGACATCCTAAGCGGACTCGCGCGCCAGATACGATGGTTCTCCGAGGGGGGATTCGAGGCCGTTGAGGCCAAGCGCCGCAGCGGCAGAAAACTGCGCTAGTCGCGCTCCTGGCGGCCTGCTAACGTCCGGCGACGGGATTATCTGAGACCGACGGGCCGTCAATCCCTTCGCCTGGCGCCTCCCCGAGCATCCGCAGGCCATAGCGGATCATCGCCGCGAACCGCTCGATACGTCCGAGCAACTCGGCCTGCGCGGGCGCGGCCGGCGCGTCGCGCAACGCCTCTGCCGCACTGGCCAGGTTCTCCCTGAGCAGCGCGACCGCATGTTCCAGGTGCGCGCGCTCGGCCACGCGGGCGCGGCTGCGACGCCGTTCGCGATCGATCTCTTCGAGACGGATAACCTCGCCCATCGCGGCCTTTCCCCTTCCTCGCGCGGATTATCACGGATTCGCGTATGATGTGCCACAGCGGGGCGGCAACAGGGCGGACGGTCGCTTGATTTCGACGCTTGATTTCGTGCCGCCATGCGGTTACCAAAATAGGGCCTGCTCGCGTGCTCCCCGGTAGCTCAGTCGGTAGAGCGGACGGCTGTTAACCGTCAAGTCGCTGGTTCGAATCCGGCCCGGGGAGCCATTCAGTTCCGTACGAATCGTCCGCATCGCGTACACATCACAACCGGCTGGCAGACCGCACGGTGTGGCCAAAAAGGCTACGCACACGACGGACGGATTGAGCGCGAAGTCCTTGGCGCACAGCGGAAAACCGCTCTGTTGCGATTCCTCCACATCGTGGGCTATGCGATGACACATACCCTTGGCATGCATCTCGCGTATAAGCCCTGTCGTGAGACAGCGAACAGGCGGCCAAAAATCTCTGGGACGTTCTGCAACGCCGGCCACTTGTTCTTGGCGTCGATGGCTGAAAATGGACTATAAGCACTGGGATTTTTGAGTTTTTTATGGGTTTCCCGATGCGTTGCGGGCCGGCAACATGGCCTTGGGACTCGAGCCCTCCGGCGCACGAATATGGTCGCGGTACTGTTGACATGTGGTACACCGTGCGCAATTATGCACCAGTATGCTCAATAAGCCGTGTCAGATCGGGCCATGCGCTAATGTCTGAGAGCTTAAGCGCAGTAGCGGTAGAAGCGTACCGCGCAAGAGTCCTAGTCGTCGAGAACGACGAAGGAGCGGCGCGCTTTCTTGCCAAGGCGCTCGAGGAAGAGGGCTACGACACCGAGATTTGCCCGAGCACCGACACCGCCCTCACGCTCGCCGAGCAGGGCTGTGAAGTTATCATCACGGCAGTGCGCGGTCCGGGGATGGATGGGTTCGAATTGCTGCGCCGGGCGCGCGCGCGGCGGCCCGACGTGGCTGTGATTCTGCTCGCCGAGGACAGCAGCGTCACCTCGGCGGTCGCCGCGATGCGCGAGGGCGCGTTCGACTACGTCACAAAGCCCTTCAGCGCGGAGGCTTTGGTTAAGACCGTCGCTCGGGCGATCGAGATGGGCTCGCTGCAGCGCGAGAATCGCCGACTGCGCCAGCAACTCGACGTCGCCAGCACGGCCGCCGGTTTCATCGCCGAGAGCCCGCAGAGCAAACAGCTGGTCGCGATGATTCGTCGAGTCGCGCCGTCGCGCTCGACCGCACTCATCGAGGGCGAAAGCGGCACCGGCAAGGAACTGATCGCGCGCATGCTTCACTACTGGAGCGCCCGCGCAGACGGCCCCTTCGTCGCGGTCAACTGCAAGGCTTTCGCCGAAGGCGTGGTCGAGAGCGAATTGTTCGGCCATGAGAAGGGCTCCTTCACGGGAGCGATCGCGGCGCGCGCCGGATGCTTCGAGCGCGCTTCGGGCGGCACTTTGTTCTTGGACGAGATCGCCGAGGCTGGCACGGACTTCCAGGCCAAGCTTTTGCGCGTGCTCGAGGACGGCGAAGTGCTGCGCGTTGGCGCCTCGAAGTCGCGCAAGGTCGACGTGAGAATCGTCGCCGCCACCAACCGCGTGCTGCGCAACGAAGTCGCCGCCGGCCGCTTCCGCGCCGACCTCTACTTCCGCCTGAACGTCATACCGGTCAAGATCGCCCCGCTGCGCGAGCGCCGCGAGGATATCCTGCCGCTGGCGCGCCATTTCCTGGCCTATTACACGGCGCTGGCCGGACGTCCGATTACGCTCTCGCTCGAAGCCGAACGCTCACTTGTCACCTATCTCTGGCCCGGTAACGTACGCGAGCTGGAAAATGTGATCGAGCGTTCAGTGGTGATGAGCGGAGCCGAAGTTCTCACCCCTGAGGCGTTTGCGCTCGAGGGCAACATCGAGCCCACGCCCGAGAGCGAGGACCCGGGTGAGCCCAACGAAACTCTGCAAGCCTATCTCGACCGCGCCGCCGTCTCGCGCATCCGCGCGGCGCTCGACGCCGCCAAGGGCAATCGCGCGATCGCGGCAACCACGCTCGGCGTGGACCGCACCACCCTGTACCGGTTGATGAAGCGTCTGGGACTGTAGCTCCCGCCCCCGGCGCGTTCCCCCTCTGGTTAGCGCACGAAGCTGCGATTGTAGGACACTTCGCCCAAGCGGAGGGATCGGCGTCACCTGTGTATACGACGCGGGCCGTGCGTCGATTTGCGACGCACGGCCCGCGCGGCCTTAACTCTGGCGGCGCGCAGCCGGCGCGCGATCGATTCAGCTACCGGCGAGCGTATGCAGGATCTGGATGATCGCCGGACCGACGATCACCAGGAGCATCGCGGGCAGCACGAACAGCACCAGCGGAAAAAGAATCTTGATCGTGGTCCGCTGCGCCGCCTCTTCCGCGCGCAGGCGCCGGCGCGTACGCAGCGCGTCGGAGCTGGCGTGCAGCGCCGGCGCGATCTGCGCGCCGAGCTGTTCGCTCTGAATGAGGGTCGCGGCCAGCGGCTTGATATCCTCGACCGCGGTGCGCTCGGCCAGGTTGCGCAGCGCCTGCCCAAGCGTGGCGCCGGCCGAAATTTCGGAGGTCACCAGCGCCAGCTCACGTCCGATCTCCTGCTTTTGCCGCTCGCTCTCAGTGCCGACGATCTTGATCGCCTCGAACAGTCCCAGGCCCGCTTCGACGCAAACCACCAACAGGTCAAGCACGTCCGAAAGCTGCCGCGCGATCGCGTTTTGGCGCTTGCGGGCGCGCCGGCCGACGTAATAACTCGGCAGGAAGATACCGATTCCGAAGCCGGCGATTCCAAACAGCATCATCGAACCGGGGTTGCCGAGCACCAGTCCGACCACCACGCCCATCAATGCGCCGGCCAGACCCATCCCGAACCGGAAGACCTGAAAAATCTGCGGCATAGTGGATTTCAGATAGCCGGCCTGGATCAGCGTGCGGGCGAGTTTCTCGCCCTCGGGCGTATCGGGCTTAGGCACCGGCACGCGCTTGGCCGCCCATTGCAGGAAGATGCGCGAGAAACCGCGGAGATCTTCCTCGCTGTCCTCAAAAACGCCCTGCGAGGCGCGGACCTTGATCGCGAGATCGGCAAAGCGTTCCTCGAGCGCACGATGGCTCCCATAGAGGGCGTGATAGATTGCGGTCCCAATCACGCCGGCCATACAGAGAACGATAAGGCTTACCAACAATGGAGTCATAATGGATAATCCCAGGCCGCCAGGCCTTTTAAAAATCCATCCGCAGCAGGCGGCGGATGGTGACAAAGGCGCACACATCGAGGGCCGCCGCTATCTTGAGAATCTTGATGCCCGTTGGATCGAAAAACGGCTCGTTCGCGTAGTCGCGATTGATAAGGCTGAACATGCCGAGCACGACGATCGGCAACGCCCCGACGATAAGGCCACCCAGACGCGACTGGGCCGTCAGCGCGTTGATCTGTAGACGCAGGCGCTGACGGGTACGCACGATCTCGGCCAGGCGGCCCACGATCAACGCCAGGCTGCTGCCGACCTCGGTCTGCACCTTGACCGCCACCACCAGCAAACGGAGGTCCTCCTCGGGCACGCGCTTAAGCATGTCCTCGAGCGCGCGGGGCAGCGGCAGTCCGATTCGCGTCTGCTCGAGCACGGTGCGAAACTCGCCCCCCAGTGGATCGGCGAATTCCTGCACTACGACTTGCAATCCCCGGTTGAGCGAATGACCGGCCTCAAGCGACGACTTCATCAGGTCCAGCGCAAACGGCAACTGGGCGACGAAGGCCCGGATCCGCCGTGTGCGGCGGAAGCGGATGTACAGGATCGGAAGGATGCCGAACCCAGCGCCGGTGGCAAGCGCAAACAACGTACCTTTCCAGAACAGGTCCCCGAGCAGGGCTCCGGCGGAGAACAGCAGGACGATGATGAGCACCATCTCGGAGACCCGCATGTACAGTCCCGCCTGCCACATCAACTCTTCGAGCGAGCGCAACAGGTTGAATTCGGTCATTGCGGTGAAGATCGAATGTTCCGTGGGTTTGCGCTTGCGCGTGATGTCGACGTCTTCGACGTCGCCCATCGGCCGGGTCATGCGGCGCAGCACCTGGCGATTCTGCTCGGCCGACTGGGTAAAGTAGATCAGCCCGACCAGCAACAGGATGAACACGAGCGCAAAGACGGCGGTTGCGGCGATTATAGTCATCGATCCCCCCGCGGATTATCAATCCATGGTGTAGCCGTAGGCTTCAATGCGATCCTTGTAGGCCGAGCGAATACCGGTTTTGCGATATTGCCCGAGCACCTTGCCCTGCGCGTTGACCCCGGTGCGATGGAACTCGTAGAGGTCCTGCATCATGATCATGTCGCCTTCCATGCCCACCAGCTCCGAGATCCTCATCACCTTGCGGGTACCGTCGGAGAGGCGCGAAACGTGCACGATCACGTTGAGCGCCGAGGCAATCTGCTGACGCATCGCGCGCTGCGGAATCGACCAGCCGGCCAGCAGCATCATCATCTCGAGCCGGCCCATGCTGTCGCGCGGAGTGTTGGCGTGGATGGTACAGAGCGAGCCGTCGTGGCCGGTCGACATCGCCTGCAACATATCGAAGACCTCGCTGCCACGGACCTCACCGACGATGATTCGATCGGGCCGCATGCGCAGCGTGTTGCGCACCAGCTCTCGCGCCGTGACCTCGCCCTTGCCTTCGACGTTGGGCGGGCGCGTCTCCAACCGCACCACGTGCGGTTGCTGCAAAACCAATTCGGCCGAGTCCTCGATCGTAACCACACGCTCATCGACTGGGATGAAGGCCGAGATACAGTTGAGCATCGTGGTCTTGCCCGAGCCGGTGCCGCCGCAGACCAGCACGTTGAGGCGGGCGCGGATGATCGCGCGCAGGAACTCGACCATGTCGGGCGTGATGCTGTCCTTGGCGACCAAATCGTCGACCGAGTAGCGCCGCTTGCCGAATCGCCGAATCGAGAGCGACGGGCCGTCAAGCGCCAGCGGCGGAATGATCGCGTTGATACGCGAGCCGTCGGGCAACCGCGCGTCGACCATCGGCGAAGCTTCGTCGACCCGCCGGCCGACCTGCGAGACAATCCGATCGATGATGAGCATAAGATGCTGATCGTCCTGGAAGCTCACGTCGGTCAGATACAACTTGCCGCCGCGCTCGACGTAGACCTGCGAGGGCCCGTTGACCAGGATGTCGGTTATCTCGTCGTCCCACAGCAGCGGTTCCAGCGGGCCGAGGCCGAGCAGCTCGTTTTTGATCTCTTCGATGAGCCGCGCCCGGTCGGCCTCTGTGAGCAGCCGGCCCTCCTCGTCGAGAATCTCGCTTATCGCGGCGGTCACTTTCTGCGAGGCCATGTTGGCCTCCAGGCTCTCCAGGCGCGAGACGTCGAGCGTCTCGAACAGCCGGTTGTGCACCGCGAGCTTGAGTTGCTGAAAGCCGTCGGCCATCGCGTTGCGCTCGCGCTTGGCGCTCGACCCGCCAATCATCGAGCGCTGCTGCTGCTGCGGTGTAGTGCCTTCTTTCTGGGATATCCGTTCGACCAACTTCATAGGTTAACCGACCCTTCAGGAGCGATTGCCGAACACCCCGCGCAGACGCGACATCAGGCCCGGAGCCTCCTCGGAATCTTCGTCACCGGCCGCCAGCCGGCGGGCGAGGTCCTCGTAGGAACGGGTCAAAGCCGAGTTTCCCGCGCACTGCCACAAATCTTTGGCCAGTAGCTGCACCTTCTCGAGCGCTTTTTCGTCGCGCGGGATCTTGGCGTAGATTGGCCGGCCCAGGGTGTTGACGATCTGCTCCTCGCTGATGGGGTGATGCGAAACGTAACGGCTCAGGACGAAGTGCGGCTGCACCCCGCTGAGCCCCAGCCGTCCGAACAATTCGATGAACCGCCAGCAACACCGCGCTGCTCCAATCGACTGGTCGAGCACATAAAACAGGTGGTCCGAGCGTTCCCAGACTGCCACCACGTTTTCATTGATATAGCCGCCGCAATCGACCACCACGAAATCAAACAACCGCCGCATCAGGTCGAGCGCCGCGCCCAGAGTCACGTCCGAAACCAGTTCGCTGTCCTCGATACGCTTGGGCGCCGCCAGCAGATAGATCCCGGAGGGATGCTTGCTCAGCGCCGATTCGAGTTGAATCGAGTCAAGCTTTTTGTCACCCTCGGCCAGCGCCATGATAGTGCGTTCGGGCTCCAGGTTGAGCGCCACCGCGAGCCCGCCCGATTGCAGATCCAGATCGACCAGCGCCACCCGTTTGCTCAGCGTGTAGCGGAGCGCGAGGGCCAGGTTGGCGGCGAGGCTCGAAACCCCGACCCCGCCTACCGTGCTTACCACGGAGCAGATGACGCCGCCCTGCTCCTTCTCCTCGCGCCGGTGTGATTCGCTGACCTTGAGCAGGGCGCGCGTGGCATCGCCCGGATCGAGCGGCAGGAAGAGCAGTTCGTCGGCGCCCGCGCGCAGGATCTGCCGCATCAGCCCGGGCGAGCGCTCGCGCACCAGGGCGAAGAGCGCGGGGCGATGCGAGCGTTCGGCCTGCTTCTGGAGGTAGTTCAGCGACGCTTCTTCATTGCCGTTGAACACCACCATCGTGACGTCGGCCGGCGCCGCGCCATTGCTGCTCTCCTGGGCGCCGCCCTGCGGCGTTACCGAGACGATCTCCAGCGGCGGATCGCCGAGGTTTTCGAGCGCGGTCTTGATCTCGGCGCGCCTCCCCTCGTCCTCGCCGACCAGTAGAACCCTGAGCGCACCCTTCCGCCCGTCACTCTTTCTGCCTAACACTGCCACAGGATTCTTTCCGGCCGCACGTGTCCCTCTTCGTTAGAAGCGGGGCCGTCCGGCGTCTTCGGGATCAACTCTCCTGGTCTTGATTTCTTCGAAATTCATCGGTCCGCGATCGGTCGGCAGCGCGACTCGCCCGTTGGACGGCAGCGGCGCCACGATCTGCGGGGTCACGGTCATCACCAGATCGGTCTGCGTATTGTTATAACTCGTGTTGCGGAACAGTCCGCGCACATACGGGATGTCGCCCAAGTAGGGAACCTTGGCGACCGTCTCGTTCTTGGTGTTGAGCAACAGGCCCGCGATGATCAACGTCTGATTGCTCTTCAACCGCACCACCGTCTCGGCTTTGCGCGTGATGAAGGCCGGCACGGTGAATCCAAATAGATTCACGCCTTCAGCGAAGTTAGGTTCCGAAACCTCGGGCTTCACCTTGAGCAGGATATCGTCGAAACCTATGACCGTAGGCACGAAGCTAACCGACGTACCGAACTGTTTGAAAACGATCGAGGTGTTGAGCGCTTGTGAAATCACGATCGGAATTTCACCGCCGGAAAGGAATTCGGCCTTTTCGCCCGAGTTGGCCAGCAGATGCGGCTCCGCCAGTATCTTACCCATACTGTTTTCTTCCAGAAACTGAAAGAAACTCTGGGTCTGGATGTTTCCGTTACCCGCGGCCAGGCCGTAGGTCAGGTTCTGCGACAAGAGCAACGGAATGAGAGTACCGTTGGGAGGCAACGTACCACTTGCGCTAGTGGAGACCGTTACGGGAGGATTCGAGGCAATCAGCTCATTGGCGGTGAGACCCGAAGTAGCTGTGTACGGCGTCGCCACGCCACCAGCCATATTGACCAGCGAGATATTCCAGCGCGGCAGCGCCATCGTCCAGTTGATGCCAAAGTTCTCGACCCGCGAGCGGTTGAGCTCGGCCACGATTACGTTGAGCAGCACCTGCTGCTTGCCGCTTTCGTCGACCTTGATCTCTCGCTCGGAGTAGCGTCCCTGCGTGTCCCATACGGCCAGTGTGGTGAAGCCTGCCTGATGCGCCACCAGGTTGAGCTCGTATGGATTGATCACCTGGATATCAGCGACTTTGCTGTCGGCGACCGAAACCCGCCGAATGCGCGTCGGATAGTCCAGAACCTCCGACGTTCCCATCATCAGGTCAACGCCATCGCCCGGCATGAA
Organism: uncultured delta proteobacterium; assembly: GCA_963773975.1. GTDB lineage: Bacteria > Desulfobacterota > Binatia > Binatales > Binataceae > JAKAVN01. The sequence goes on along the minus strand of CAVZDJ010000051.1, from coordinate 84,574 downwards.
ATGTTTCTCGCCAAGCGGCGGCGGGCCGGTCGGAATGACCGCCATCGGATCCGTATTGTAGGTCTGCGGAAGCCCCGACACTGCGCCCGAGGCAGCCTGCGAGGGTACAGTCGGCACCATCCCGTTGTCGCCTGTGGGTGAATTGGGAGAGACCACCGGAGCCATCGAATTTGGCAGCGTAGCCGAAGAAGCAGGCGTTGCCTCCTGGGCGAGTACCGCCGGCGGTGCAGTGGCGGACGCAGACCCTGGCGGTAGCGCAGATGGAGGTAGAACTGCCGGTGGCAGAGCGGCTGGCGGTCCAGCCGGGGCTATCGCATTTGTCGAGTCCGCTGACGCTACCCTCACGGGCTCCGCTGCCGGAGCCGATGGCGCGGCTGCAGCCGCCACCGTCATCGGCGGCAACGCGGCGGAGGCTGGCGCAGCCGCGATGACCGGAGCTGCGGAGTCCGCGGACGCCATCCTCACTGGCTCAGCGGCGGGAACGGACGGCGCGGATGCGGCCGCCACAGGAGCGATCGAGGCACCTGCCGTAGCAGGCGTTGCGGGAGCGGAGACGCCATTCGCGGTTGCAGCGCCACCGGAGACCGAAGCCGCCGCGTCGACCGGACCGCTGCCGGTATCGGCCGGCTGAGAAGCTGCGGATGCCGCCGTGGAGCTGGCGGGAGCAGGATCGCTGGCGGGAGGGTTGGTCGCAGCGGCCAACGGTCCCTTGGTGCTCGCGCCCGGCTTCACGTCGACCGCGTAGGTAACTTTTTCGCCACTCGCGAGGGTGACATTGATGTCCCAGCTACCAGCCGCAGCGCCGAGCAGCACGATCTTGCCCGGAGCGTCGGTATGCACCACGAGCGCGCTGGGGTTCGAAACCACTTTGACGCCGGGCGTCGAATCTGGGCTGACGCCCGGGATGGTGTACGCTTCACCGGTGTTAATCGTTATCGGAACGGTGCGGGTCTCCGCCGATGCCACCGCCTGACGTCCCGCCAATACTAAGAGTCCGAAGAACGCGACCGTCACAGCTATCAGACTGCGGCCGTGACGCACTTTTTTCATTGCCGCTTCGACCATCGTCCCATCCTCCCCCATTACGGAACGTCGATAGTCTTTGAGTTCGGCCCGGAGAAGAACGGATTGTTCTCCGGAGCCCCCGCGAAGCCCACCCCCCTCGACGTTGGCGCGTGAACTCCATCGCCGCCGCTGGCCGCCGAGGCGACCCGACCGACACGCGGCGTCGGAGCAGCCGGCGCCACCGCCGCAGGAGCGGGCGTCAGGTTTTCCACTCCCGCCACCTCATAGCTCGGGTCAGCCGCGCCGACCATCTCGTGGTTCAGACCCTCGGTATTACGCGCGCCCCGGCCATGCACGAAGGAAATTGATTCGCTTTTGCTGCCGTCGCGCAGGATCTCAACCGATATCGCCTTTGGCCGTGGGCGCCCGATGTGAACAATGGGCGCGACCGCCTGATGCTCCATCACCGGAGCCGCCGCGCCACCGCGCAGCATCGCCGCGATATTGGAACCGTTGGTCATTACGACTTTCTTGTCTTCGTAATTGCGCAGGGCTAGACGCAGGGTCCCGTCGTGACTAGCGATCGTGAGCCGTTCGGCTTCCTCGGGCGTCAGCAGCACGGTGATGACCTTGACTACTTTCGGTTCGTCCTTCGCCTCTTCGATTTCCTGGGCAACGGCGATCACTTCGACGTTTTGCAGGACGATCTTGGAGAACGGCTCGCCGTTGGTGGACTTGTCACTGATGGCGACCAGGATATCGACGTGGGCACCGGGCAAGACGAAGCCGGCAATGTCGCTAACCTCGTCGACCGGAACCGACATCGCACGCATTCCGGCCGGAATCAACAATGGCAGCATGCCCGCGGTCTTGACCCCGGTGAAAAGGCGATCGCTGACGATTGGCTCGTTTTCCACGAATGGCGTCTTGACGTATTTGCCAGTCACCGCTGCGACGTCGGTGAAGGCACCCGGCGGCATCGCGTCGCGCGACCATCGCGCAAGTTTCACCGCAGTCGGATCAAGCTGCGTGCCGATGTGCAAGTCGTGCATGGCGACCACAATGTTGACCGACTGCGCCATCGCCTCCTGGACTTCCCGCTCGCGTTTCTTCAACGCCGAGTAGACGACCAGAGCAGCGACCAGCGCTGCGACGCCGGCCAGCATCATGAACAACAACGATCGTCTCATTTGACCCCTCCCCGCTGATGAAACGCGGCCCCGCCCGAAGGGCCGCAAGTTTTTCTAACGCTCGGCGCGCATTGCGCGCGCTCATTCGCTCATCGCTGTCTCCTTGCTGGTGAGCTGAGTAGGAAATGGAATGCCGAGGAAATTCGGATTCGTCGTATTTTTGGACAAAAAGACCACGCTCGTCGCGTCAAACGCGAGCGAGAGTTGGACCGAGTCACCAAAGTTGCGCGCGGTGCAAGCTTCCGTGCTGCCGCTAGCGGCATTGATGCAGATCATACACGCATACACGCCCTTTCCGACGGTTGCGGTGATACCGCCCGCAGGGCAACCCGAATCGCCATTCGGACAGCTTACGCCTTTGCTGGCCACGGTCGGCGCCCCATTACTCTGCATATAGCTGGCGACGGTGCTACAACCGAACGTCGGATTCACCCCAGCGTAACGAGCAGCCTGGTAGTTCATCTGACCGAGGGCGAGCGCCGCCTGCCCAATGAACGCCATCTGGATCGAGACGAGTAAGACGATCATCGCCACGGACAGGACCAACGCGAACTCGACCATCGCCTGCCCGCTACGAGTGGACCTTCCGCAGCGTGACATATCGCGATCGAGTCGTGGAATCCTCGCGCTCCCGGAGTGGGAGTATAGCTTCATGAATAATTGCCCCGTGGGGTTGCTGGCCGCGATCCGAGTTCCGCGATCATAGAGATTCGGCGGCAGCCCGTGCCGCGCGAATGACCCATCTTTGCCTTGACAAAGTATGTCGTTGAGCAGCCTGAAGCAAGGGTGTCTCAGTTTTTGCCTTTAAAGAAGTATAACCTTATTCAATCACGTCAGAGTCTATTACCCGATTACGCCGAGAGTGCCAAGCTAACCGACCTCTGACCTATCGCGCAATCACAATTCCGATCCAATCACCGCCATTGCCCGGCCGCTGAATGCGGCTGGCGGCGGGGCCCTTAAGGCCCCGCGGCCTCCGCACTTGCAACCCGAATCGCCTTACTCGAAACCGCGCTACGCGTTTGTCAGAGCGGAATCAACGCCGTTGGCGAGCGAACCGATGCTGTTGCCCAGCGCACGGTAAGTGCCATAGACCACGACCGCGATGGCCGCCAGGATGAGTGCGTATTCCGTCATCGTCTGGCCACGGGTGTTGCGAACCACTGACTCACGGGCGCGGATGAACATCTTTGTCACTAACTCCATCTTCATTGCCTCCTGGTTTTAAGCCACCTTCAAGGTCGCTTTGCGGGGATCGATTCCCCAAGTGTAACGTTCTTCCGAGTGTCTTGTTACTCTCTATATCATCAGGCGAAGTGCCATACGCCACACACAGCGCAGATAGGACTCTGGCACTTCGTCTGAACTAATCAAGCATTCGTCAGGCTAGAATCCAACCCATTCGCGAGCGTTCCGATGTTGTTACCCATCGCCGCGTAAACGCCATAGACCACTACCGCAATGGCGGCAAGAATTAGCGCGTATTCGGTCATGGTTTGTCCGCGCGTCTGGCTGACCAACTTCTCACGAATCCCGACATAACATTTTATGATTGAATCCATTTTTGTTATCCCTTTATCTCGATTACTAAACCTTTGGCTTTCTTCTCTGACCTATCTTGACTACCGACGGAGTATACGGTCTGCGCTTAAACATGTCAAATGATTCTTATTCGTGTCGAGATGCCAATTTTACACTCTAGGGCGAGTTCGCCCCAATCTTTCAGGACTGCGGTCATCAGGCGTGTTCCACCCTTCTTCTGTACGCGAAAATTCGCCTTAGTCGCGAAATTGAAAGATTCCGCATTAGTGCTGCCGTTGACGTCGACGGAGATCATCCACAGTGCCGCGAAGCCATGGTACCGAGCCTGCCGAGCCGTCGTATTGAATGCCGATCGACAGTGCCACCGTAGCCTGATTGAATGAGCTTATTCCGGCGGCCGCCTTGACTATCAGCAGGCTCCGCGTAAGACCCAACAGGCGCGAAATGATAAGGCACCTTGCGCTTGTCGCGCCCCGAGCGGCCCTCAAGGCCTGAGCACGTCGCATGCCAAAGCTATATTCTAGCTAGAAGGGCCCATTGCACCTTTTGAAGAAGGGTCGGAGCACGCGCAGACGCAACAAAAGATGCACCAGTGCAACGATTGCCGCGCCGCCTTCCTGCTTTGCAGCGTCCTGGGTTTTCTAAGGTCGATCTAATTTCGTCCGCGAATAGTGCTCGAGAGAGATCGGCCGGTATGGCGAGAGCCGGCGGGCGGCGTCTGATCCGCCCACCGGGCTTAAGTGGTTTATACGCTGAACTTTGGACTTGCTTACGCGTTGGTCAGAGCGGAATCGACACCATTGGCGAGCGAGCCAATGTTGTTTCCCAAAGCGCGGTAGGTGCCGTACACCACGACCGCGATAGCCGCCAGGATGAGCGCGTACTCCGTCATCGTCTGGGCGCGATGAAAGCGGACGAAGCGTTCACGTACCTTCAAAAAAGCCTTTGTAAACAGATCCATCTTTCTCTCCTCCTTGACCCTTGCCGTTTCGTTGTGGCTCACTTCTGGTTTTGCCTCTATTGCCGCCCTATTTACTAAGCCTGCTTTTAGATATGTTACCGTTTTCATTTTAGCACCTGACAGCTATCTACTGGTTTACGCCCTTTTTGAGATGCTATCAAGTGGTCATTCATGTCAATTTATGATACGACCACGTGCGATTCTTTAGCATCGAGCATGCCACAAGCAGTCTGGTACCTAAAATCAGCTGTTTATTGATGTTTTTCAGAGCATGGCCGCAGAAAGCCGTCCATCATGGTTGCACAGATGCAACGAAAACGTATCGTGACGCTACTTAACCGCAATCAGAACGTAAGGGTAGGACGTGAGGGCAAAAGGGTGACGGAAAAGTAGCCTAAAGTCGCTCGAAGATGATCTCGTCGCCGATCTGAGTTCCGCTGCGCGCTGCGGCGCCCGCCGACAATTCCAGAGCCCTGCGTGCGCCCCACACGATCGACGAGATACGCCATGGCCGCAGGTTGTGGTTAATCCGAACGACCGTGCCCTGGCGATTCAGGAAGACGATATCGATCGCGAAGCGCATGAACAGCATGTGCATGCACATGAACGGCTCCAGCCTTCCCGCCTCGAACAGCATTCCCGCTTGCGCGTCCAGACCGTCACGCCCGAGCAGGCCACGGCTCTTGCCTGTCATCCCGCCGGCTTCTTCGAGGTGCTCGCAGAGCACGGTAGCCCGCGTCTGATTCACCGCGCGCAGCTCACCCGGCTTCTTTGCTTCGACGCCTTTCATGGGTCTCTTTTCTTGCTCCTCTCTTGCGCTTCTACTCTTGCGCTTCAACCCGCTTGTCGCTCAAGTGAGTGCTGGACGCGCGGGCCGCGAGCCTGTCTCCTCGAAGTCTGGTGTAATACAATCGCCGAGCAGCAGAGCACGTCGGCGCGGGTTGACTCGGCATCGGCCAGGTAAGATTTAACACCAGCCATGGGGCGGCGAGCCATCCCTGGTTGCTCGCGTGCTGACGCATAATCAATATCGAATATGGATACGATCTGGCTGCCACCCGCCTTGGTATGTTACGCGCTCTCGGCCGCGGGATTCGTGGCCGGCCGCACTGCCAACCGGCCGCGCTGGACCGATCAGGCCGTACCGCTGCTGGGTGCCGCAGTGCTTTTCCACACGCTGGACCTGGTTGTCGGCGCGCTCAAGGCCGGGAATATTCCGGTCACCAATTTCGCCCAATCGTTGTCCTTTCTGGCGTGGCTTACGGCGATCGTAAGCTTTATCCTGATACTCCGGATGCGAATGCAGGTGTTGGGAGCCTTTGTGGCGCCAGGCGTGCTGGCGGCGGCCGGCGCGGCGATGCTGCTGACGCGGCGCGGACGCCTGGTGATTCCCGACAGCCTGCGCAGCGCATGGCTGCCGGTCCATGTGACGTTGGCGTTTCTGGGCGACGCGCTATTCGTGGTTGCGGCCGGCGTGAGTCTCGCCTATCTGGTGCACGAGTCACGTTTGAAGGCGAAGCGCCCGATGCCGCCTGCGGGGCAGACGATGCCGAGCCTGGAGAAGCTCGATCGAATCAACTACCGCCTGCTGGGATGGGGTTTCGTGATGCTGTCGCTGGCGATCGTCAGCGGGGCCTTGTGGGCGGAGGCTACCTGGGGCCATTTCTGGTCATGGGAACCTCAGGAATCGTGGTCGCTGATAACCTGGTTGCTGTACGCGGGGCTGCTGGAATCGCGGATCGCCGCGGGATGGCGCGGGCGGCGGGCCGCGGCGCTGACGCTCGCGGTTTTTACCGTATTACTAGGTTCGTTCTTAAGCGTGAGCCTGCTCTTTCCGGGCAAGCATGGGGGAAGTTTCGGCTAACGCCCCCCGGACAGGCGCAGTCGCGGACAGGATGGAAGAGAAGCTCCTTATCGTCGGGGTCAATCATCGCACCGCCCCGGTTGCGGTCCGCGAGCGGCTGGCCTATGGCGACGGCGAAATCGTCGCGGCGCTGGCGCGGCTGAAGGAGCGCGCGTCCGCGCTGGCCGAGGCCGCGCTGATATCGACCTGCAACCGCGTCGAGATCATCGGCGTAGCGGCCGACCCTGTGCGCGCATCGGACGAAGCGGTAAGTTTCCTCGCCGCCGACCGCGAGCTCGACGCCGCGCTGTTCGCAGGCGCGCTCTATCGCTTCGAAGGGCGCGACGCCGCCCGCCATCTGTTCCGTGTCGGCGCGAGCCTCGACTCGATGGTGGTCGGCGAGCCGCAAATCCTCGGCCAGCTCAAGCTCGCGTACGGCTACGCGGCCGAGGCGCGGAGTGCCGGCCTGGTGCTGCATCGCGCCTTTCATCGCGCGTTCTCGGTCGCCAAGCGGGTGCGCAAGGCGACGCTTATCGGCCGCGGCTCCGTATCGGTGAGTTCGGCGGCGGTACGCCTGGCCGGACAGATCTTCGATTCGCTGAGCGACAAGACGGTGATGCTGATGGGTGCGGGCCAGATGGCCGAGCTGACAGCGCGCCAGCTTTATGCGCTCGGCGCCGAAACCCTGTTGGTGACCAGCCGCACTTTCGAGCATGCAGCCGGGTTGGCGCGCGCGCTCGGCGCCACCGCCGTCCCCTTCGAGAGCCATCGCCGCTACCTCAAGATCGCCGACATCGTGATCGGCTCGCTCGCCGCCGCCCACCCCGTGCTCGAGGCCGACGATTTCGAGGCCATCCTGCGCGAGCGCCGCTACCGTCCGCTGTTCCTCATCGACCTGGGTGTGCCGCGCAACTTCGACCAGCGGATCAACGCGATGGAGAACGTGTATCTATATGATATCGACGACCTCGGCGCGGTGGTGACCGAATCGCTCGGCGAGCGCGCGCGCGAAGCCGACAAGGCCGAGAGCATCGTTGCCGAAGCGCTCGGCTCGTTCATGCGCTGGATGGACGGGCTCGACCTGGTGCCGGCGATTAAGGACATCCGGGTGAGTATCGAACAACTGCGCGACGCCGAACTCGGACGCCATCGCGCATGGCTGGCGACGCTGGAGCCGGCCGAGCGCCTGCGGATCGAGTCGCTCACGCGCACGCTGGTCAACAAGCTGCTCCATCGTATTCTGGCCGGGCTACGCAGCACCGGCGCCGGCTCGCCCGACCCTGCACATACCGCCGAGCTTGCTCGCCGTTTGCTGTGCGGCGAGCTGGCGCCCGAAGGGCCGGCCATGAGCGGTGCGCTATCCGACCTCGATTTCGAGCTGCGCCTCGACGACGACGAGGAGGAGTGAGCACGAAAGGGTTCTAACCCGCGGCCGGCTCTCGATGCGCCGTATCCGGCGGCCTCAACGTCTTCATCAACCTAATATATATCGATGGCCTCCGCACTTCGTATCGGTTCGCGTCCCAGCCGTCTCGCTCTCACGCAGGCCGAGCTGGTGCGTCACAAGCTCGCGCCGCTCGTTCCATCGGTGAGCATCGAGGTCGTCGCCATCCGCACCAGCGGCGACCGGATGGCCACGGCGGCGCTCGCCCAGCTCGGCGGCAAGGGGCTCTTCATCAAGGAGCTGGAGCAGGCGCTGGTCGAGGGCCGTATCAATCTCGCGGTACATTCGATGAAGGACCTGCCGGCCCAGCTCGCCTCCGGCTTCCGTATCGCCGCGGTCCCCGAGCGCGCCGACCCGCGCGACGCGCTGCTCGCGCGCACCGCCGCCTCGCTCGCGGCGCTGCCGCGCGGCGCCCGGCTAGGCACGTCGTCGGTACGCCGGCGCTTCGAAGCGCTGCGCCTGCGCCCCGACCTCGATGTCGTCGCGCTGCGCGGCAACGTCGACACCCGCCTCGCGCGTCTCGCCGCCGGCGACTTCGACGCAATCATCCTCGCGATGGCGGGGCTGGCGCGCCTGGAGCGGGGCGAGCGCGACGCCGCCGGCGACGGCGTCGCGCTCGCCCCGCTCGACGCGCGCGACTTCGTCCCGTGCGGCGGTCAGGGCGCGCTCTGTATCGAGGCGCTGGCGAGCCGGCCGGCGGCCGGCTCGCCAGCGCTCGAGGCCGCGCTCGCCGCGCTCGACGATCCGCAGGCCCATCTCGAAGTTGCCGCCGAGCGCGCCTTTCTGGCCGCGCTCGGCGCCTCGTGTGTGTCGCCGGTCGGCGTGTACGCTACGCTTAAGGCCGCCACGCTCGCGATCCGCGCGCTGGTCTTCAGTGTCGACGGCACGCGCCACCTGCGCGACGAAATCTCCGACCAAGTGATCGGCGGCGCGGCCACCGGCGCGGCCGGCGCCGCGCCCGACCCGCCGCTGGAGCGCGCCGCCGCGCTCGGCGCGCGGCTTGCCGGGCGGATGCTTGCGGACGGCGCGGGCGCGCTGCTCGCGGCCGGCGCGCCGGCCGCGAGCAGCGCGCCCGCGGTGGACCTGGCGGCAATGGCGGGCGAGTCAGGCCCCGCGCCCGAGACGGGCGCGCGGCCTGACTCGCCCGCCGCGATACCGCTACACGGACGATGCGTCGTGGTGACGCGCGCGCGCGCGGCCGGCGGCGCCTTCGCCGCCGGCCTGCGCGCGCTGGGCGCCGAAGTGACGGAATTTCCGGCTATCGAGATCGTCGCACCCGACAGCTACGCCGCGATCGACGCGGCACTTGCGCGCCTGCCGTCCTTCGATTGGATGATCTTTACCAGCGCAAGCGGCGTCGAGCGGATGCTCGAGCGGATGAAGACGCGCGGCGTCGACCGGCGCGCGCTCGACGGCGCGAAGCTCGGCGCGATTGGCCCCGCCACCGCCGCGCGCCTGGCCGCGCGCGCCTTTTCGGTTGCCGCGATGCCGCGCGAGTATCGCGCCGAGGCGATTGTCGAAGCGATCGGCGTTGAGCGCATCCGCGGCGCGCGGATCCTGATTCCCCGCGCGCAGGTCGCGCGCGAGATCTTACCGGAGATGCTGATTGCGGCCGGCGCACGCGAGGTCGTCGTCGCGCCGGTGTACAAAACGGTCAAGCCCGCAAACGCGCCGATCGAGCGCGTGCGCGCGATGGCGGCAACCGGAACCATCGATCTCGTCGCCTTTACCAGTTCGAGCACGGTGACGAATTTCTGCGAGATGCTCGGAGCCGCCGTCGCCCATGGTCTGAAGGCCGCGGCGATTGGGCCAATCACCGCCGAGACGGCGCGCGCCGCCGGTCTGCAAGTGGTCGCGCAGCCGACTGAGTACACGGTCCCCGCGCTAGTCACCGCGATTCGCGATTACTTTATCGTCAACGATAAATAGATGCGCATTCACTTCAGCGCTCGGAGATGTAAGTAAGGACGTTGGCAAATTGAACAAGTTCCACTTTACCGGGAACGAGGAGGGGAGCGAATGAAGGATCAATTTGCAGACCTTGATGCGATTGCTCAGGCCGAGTTGGTCCGTCAGCGCAGGGTTTCGCCGCTGGACCTGGTTGACGCCGCAATCGATCGCATCCAGGCGCTCAATCCGAAATTAAATGCGGTGATCGTCCCGCTGTTCGAGCAGGCGCGCGCGCAGGCAAAAAGCGGCGCGATTCCCGATGGCCCTTTCCGCGGCGTCCCCTTCCTGATGAAGGATCTCGGCGCGGCCTACGGAGGCGACCCGCTGTACATGGGAACCAGGCTTCTGCGCGACGCGCGCTTTGTCGCGCCCCATGACACCTATCTGGCCGCCAAGTTCAAAACCGCGGGCTTTATCTGTCTCGGCAAGACCAATACTCCGGAGTTGGGACTAATCACCACCACCGAGCCCGAGGCTTTCGGTCCCTCGCATAATCCCTGGGACCTGACTCGCTCGACCGGAGGTTCCAGCGGTGGTTCGGCGGCAGCCGTTGCGGCACGGATGGTCGCGGTCGCGCACGCCAACGACGGTGGCGGCTCGATTCGGATTCCGGCGAGCGAATGCGGCCTGGTGGGACTCAAACCCTCGCGCGGCCGGGTATCGTTGGGGCCGGATACGGGTGACGCCTGGCACGGCTTTGTGATCGAGCACGTCGTGACGCGTTCGGTGCGCGATACGGCGGCGGTGCTCGATCAAACGGCCGGATATATGCCGGGGGATCCGTATGCCGCACCGGCGCAGCGCGGGCCTTTTTATCGGGACGCCGTTGCGCCACCGGAGCGGCTCCGTATCGGCCTGATGAGACGGACACCGCGCGGGGCCAATGCGCTGCATCCTGATTGTCTCGCTGCCGTCGACGACGCCGCTTCGATGTTGCAATCGCTGGGGCACAGCGTCGAGGAATCGCATCCGGCCGCGCTGGACGAGTCCCTATCGATCATGGAGCCTTTCGTCGCCGTGATCTCCGGCCATACCGCGATGGTGCTCGATCAACTGGGCGCCGTGGTCGGAAGAAAAATCACGGCCGAAGATGTCGAGCCGTGGACCTGGTTTTTGGCCGAGCAAGGCTTTGGACTCTCTGCGAGCCACTACCTGGCCGCGATTCAAGTGTTGCAAATCCTCACCCGCCAGTTCATGCAATGGTGGGCTGGCGGATTCGACCTCCTGTTGCTTCCGACGCTCGCTTCGCCGCCGCCGCTCCTGGGCGAGTTGGCGATCACCCGCGACGGCCTTGCCGAGGGCCTGCGGCGTCTGCTCGATCTGAGCCCGTACTGCGCTTTTTTCAACATCACCGGGCAGCCGGCAATCTCGCTGCCGCTTTTCTGGAACTCCGCGAATTTGCCGATAGGCGTCCAATTGGTGGCCGACTTTGCCCGCGAGGACTTGCTCATTCGGGTTGCCGCGCAACTCGAACAGGCGCGGCCGTGGAAGGATCGCCGGCCGCCGGTCTGCGCCTGAGCGCCTCGCATCCTCGAACCAGAATGCGCGAGCGCAGATGCGGTCAAAAATTCCAAAGTCTTCCAAACCTTCCAGAACTTCGCGCACTGCGCCTGAAGATAACCGGACGGCTATCGGGCCGCCGGTTGTGAAGCTCCCGGTTGTCGAGGTCGCGGGGCTGCGCGTCGATCGCGACGCGCTCATCCTCGATACGATCGACTGGCGCGTCGACGCCGGCCAGCACTGGGTCATCCTCGGCGCCAACGGCTCGGGCAAGACCTCGCTCTTAAGCGTGCTCACTGGCTACCTCGCGCCGACCGCCGGGACGGTAAGCGTGCTGGGCGAGACCTACGGACGCGCCGATTGGCGCGAGTTGCGCACCCGGATCGGGCTTGTCAGCTCGTCGATCCATCAGCTGATGCCGCCGCACGAGAGCGCGCTCAACGCGGTCTTGAGCGGACGGCGCGCGATGATCGGGATGTGGGGCGAAGCGAGCGCGGCCGACTTAAGCCGCGCGGCCGAAATTCTGCGCGAGGTCGAAGCCGGGTATCTGAGCGAACGCCCGTGGCGTTTTCTTTCCCAGGGCGAGCGTCAGCGGGTGCTGATTGGCCGCGCGCTGATGGCCGATCCGCGCCTCCTGGTGCTGGATGAGCCGTGCGCCGGTCTCGACCCGGTCGCGCGCGAACATTTCCTGGCGTTCATCGAGCGCTTGCTCGGCCGCCCGGGCGCTCCGACGCTGGTCCTGGTCACTCATCACGTCGAAGAAATCGTCGCCGGCTTCTCCCACGTCCTGGTGCTGCGCGCGGGCAAGGTGCTCGCGGCCGGCGCGCGCGAGAGTGTGATGACCTCGGCGACGCTCAGCCGCGCCTTCGCCGCGCCGCTGCACCTCGCCGCAAATGGCGGGCGCTACTCGCTCGCGGTCGGCGCGGAATCGTCCAAGGGGGAACGCGCTAAAGTGATTTGATCCGCGAAAGAGGCAGTTGATTTGGATTCCGCATGCGGGGTCACATGGGTGACGATTTTCGATAGTGTTTAAGCGCTTTTCCCTATCGTCTCGCCGGATTAAACCTGATACCGTTTGATTTAGAGGCCCTCTTGCGAAGGCAGGCCGCGTGGTGCATTCTGCGGCGCGCGGTCTGCGACTGGTCGGATAGAACCTAAGGCGAGGGCGCGGAAAAAAACACCATGGGATGGAGATTCACGTTCGCGCTGGTGCTGGTTTCGGTCGCCGTGGTTTCGGCGTTGGCCGCCGGCGGCGAGCCGGAAAATGAGGCGGTGGTGCGGGAAGAGGCGGCCAAGCAACTGGGCGCGCTGCGGGAGTATCTGCTCAGGCGCTGACCCGCTAGCGAGTCGGCCAGACCAAAATTGGCAGCACACGACGGACACCGGCTCGCGCCGCGCCGGGGGGTGCAGTTCGCTGCTCGCCTTCGGTGCCTTCCCGACTTTTTCCCGAGCTTGCCACGCGGCGGCGGGAGAATTTTTTGAGTTTTCGATACCGAATTTTTCGCGCACTTGCGCAGGTCAGCATTAAACGGCCCTACCTGGTGCTGCTCTGCGCGGTCGCGCTTTCGGTAGCGTCGGTCTTTTACACCAAGGCTCGCCTGGAATTTCACACCGGCCAGGACGATCTGATCACACCCAACAGCCGCGCCTCGCGCGACTACCTGAACTATACCCGCGAGTTCCCCGACCTTGACGGCCTGATTATCGTGGTGCGCGCGGCGCCCGATCCGGCGCGCGCCGAGCATTTCGCCGACGCGCTGGCGGCGCGGCTCAATGCCGATCACGCCAACGTCAGAACCGTCTTCTATAAAATCGACGCCGGGGCGTTCGCAGACCGCGCGATGCTCTACATGACCAGCGCCGACCTCGACGCGCTCGCGCAGAAGCTTCGCACCGCCTTCCCGATGCTCGGCGGCTACGCGGCCGACCCAAGCCTGGCCCGCTTCTTCGCGATGGTCAATGCGGGAATCGACCGCCAGATGCAAGCCGGGATCCAGAGTCAGATGCCTACCCAGATGCGGGGGCAGATGCAGAACCGGACGTCCCCCTTGCTGCGCGCGAGGCGTCGCGGGGCCGCGACGCGCCATCCAAAGATTCCGCCCGGCGCGTTAGCCGCACCATCGGTGGCTTCCGCGGATGGCGCGCCTGCCGCGTTTGATCTCGGCGCGATCGACACGGTGCTGGACGGGATGCTCGCCGACACCGGCGGTGCCAAATACGTCTCGCCCTGGCAATCGATGATGCAGGCGAACGCGCAGGATAGCGCGCAGGGTCACGGCTATCTGGTCTCCGACAACGGCAAATACCTGCTGCTGCAGGTCGCGCCCGGCGACGGGGCCAAGGACGGTCCCGATCCGACCGAGGCGATCCAGCGCGAGCTTGACGCGGTGCGCGCGGCGTTTCCGGGCGTGATGGCCGGGATGACCGGCGGCCCGGCGCTGGCGCATGCCGAAGAAACCACCACCGCTCACGACATCGCGCTCGCTTCGCTGATCGCGATCGTGAGCAACGTGCTGCTACTGGTGATCCCCTTCACTGCGGTGGTCGAGCCATTGTTCGCGGTGCTGGCGCTGCTGGCCGGCGTCGCCTGGTCGTTCGGCTTCACCACGCTCGCGATCGGCCATCTCAATTTGCTCTCGGCGGTGTTCACCAGCGTGCTGGCCGGAATCGGGATCAACTTTCCGATCCATCTGATGGCGCGTTACGACGAGGCCCGCCGCCAGGGTGCGTCGTTGGCCCAGGCGGTCGAACTGGCGGTAGTCAACACGGGCACGGGCGTGTTCGCCTCGGCGTGTATCATGGCGCTCGCTTTCCTGACCCCGGTGTTTACGGACTTTCGCGGGATTGCCGAACTCGGGATCGTCTCGGCCGCCGGACTGTTCCTGTGCCTGGTTTCCGCGCTGCTGGTTTTTCCCGCGTTGGTGGTGCTGCGCGAACGCTACAGCCCCGTCCGCACTCGCCCGCAGCTTGCCCCGCATACGCGCGCGTCGATTCTCGAAGCCGCCTTTCGCCGGCCGGGATTGATCGTCGTGGGCGCGGTGGCGCTCACCGCCGGCGTGCTGACGCTCACCGGCCGGGTGCGCTTCGATCAGAACCTGCTCAAGCTGCAGGCCGAGCAGACCGAGGCGGTCAAGTTCGAGAACCTGCTGCTCAAGGATTCCGGACGCTCGTCGTGGTTCGCGGTGTCGCTCGCGCCCTCGATAGAAGCGGGCGAAGCGCGCGCGGCGGCTTTTCGCAGTCTCCCCGTGGTTTCCGACGTCGAGACCATCTCGACCTATATTCCGGACGACCAGGCGGCCAAGCTCAAGACGCTGCACGCGCTCGGCGCGATGCTCGCGCCGGTCAAGATGGCGCCGATGCATGGTTCGGGCGACGCCGCGCGGCTCGCGCGCGAGCTCGGCCAGTTGGCGGCCCGGCTAAATCAGGTAGCGCCCGCCGACACCTCCGGCGGCGCGGCCAAAACCAAGGCCCTGGCAGCGACCGCGCTTGACCGGCTCAAGCGCGACCCGGCGGCCTTTGCGGGCTACGAGGCCAGTATCAACGCCGATCTGCGCGCGCGCCTGGGCGAACTCAAACGCGATCTCAGGCCCGCCGCGGTGACGGCCGCCAACCTGCCCAAGGTCGTGCGCGATCGATTTATCGGAAGGAACGGACGCTTCCTGGTCCAGATCTATCCGCGCGGCGACGTGTGGGAGGATGCGGCGCTGAGCCGCTTCATCAGCGCCCTCAAGAGCGTCGACCAAGATGTGACCGGGCCGCCGGTACAGACCTACAATATCGCGACCGTGATGCGCCGCGGCTACGAGCACGCCGCCGTGATGGCGCTGATCGCGGTGTTCATTTTCGTGTTCGCCGATTTCCGCAACCTGCGCGACACGGCGCTGGCCACTGTGCCGCTGCTGTTCGGCGGCGCGTGGCTGCTCGAAGCGATGGGATGGATGGGCTGGGAGTTCAACCTGGCCAACCTGTTCGCGGTCCCTATCCTGATCGGCACCGGCGTCGACAACGGCGTCAACATGCTCTACCGCTGGCGCGAGGAGCGCGACAAATCGGCGCTGATCCTGAGCAAGGCGGTGGGCAAATCGGTGACTGTCTCCTCGCTCACCACGATCGCGGGCTTCGCCGCCCTGATTCCGGCGGCGCATCGCGGCATCTCGAGTCTCGGATGGGTGTTGAGCCTGGGCGTGACGCTGATCCTGGTCGCGACACTGGTGGTGCTGCCCGCGCTGTTCGAGTTGGCGGGACGGCGAATCGAAGGCCGCCGCGTGCTTGCGCCGGCGGCGCCCGCACCCGAACCGGTTCCCGAAGAAGAACCGCCGGCGACTGCCAAAGCCGCGTCGGGCGGCCTGCGCGGCTGACCTCGATCTCGAAGAGCCGCTCGCGAGCGCCCTCTCCGCTCTTCAACCGGTAATCGGCTTTTCCGGCTCGGCCACGCAGTGCGCGCAGCGGCAGTTCGCGCGCAACTGGACCGTGGTGTAGAGCGTCTCGTGACCGTCGACCCATCCGAGGAAGACGCCCTGCTCGCCCAGGCGCGATAGCTGCGAAAGCCGCTGGCTCGCCGGCGGAATCTCACCCGCGATTGCGCCGCCGCACGCGATGCACGGGCATCCGCGGCGCAGGCTCTCCAGCGGATAGATGCTGTCGTGACCGTCGGCCCATCGCACGCCGATAGCGTAGCGGCCGACTTCGTTGAGCGCGGCGATTCGAGGCGTCTTTGACTTGTTCGGTGGCATTGATGCACTCTTTTGTTGAATCACAACTATAGCATTGTGTGGCCCCGCCGTACTGCCGCGCGGACGCGTTATCGATGGAGGCCCGCGAAAACAATCCGGAGAAAAACTCATGGACGAGAACGCAAAAAAGAAAGCGCTCCTGATGATCCCCTACGGCCTGTTCGTGCTCGGCGCGCGCGCCGGCGACAAGCAAACCGTCGCGACCGTCAACTGGCTCACCCAGGCGAGCTTCAAGCCGCCACTGGTGGTGGTCGGGATCAAGGCCGACTCGACCGCGCATGCGCTGGTCAAGGAGTCCAAAGTTTTCACGCTCTCGATGCTCGGCGCGGGGCAGAAATCGATCGGCACCGCGTTCTTCAAACACGTCGAGCCCAAGGACGGCAAGTTCGGCAACTACGCCTTCGAGGCGGGAAAAAACGGCGCGCCGATCATCAGCGAAGCGCCGGCGGCGCTTGAATGCAAGGTGGTCGGCTTCCACGAGCTTGGCGATCATAGCGTGGTGATCGGCGAAGTCACCGAGGGCCATCTCAAGCGCGAGGCCGAACCGTTGACGTTGAAGGAGTGCGGCTTCAACTACGGCGGTTGATCCGTCGGCGGGCGCAAGCGCAACGTGGCCAGCAAGAAGGTCGTGGTGCTGCCCGGCGACGACGCCGCGCCGGAGACGGTCGGCGCGGCGATGGAAGTCCTGCGCGCGCTGGGGCCGGATATCGAGTACGTCGAATTTCCGCCGGGCGAACAGTGGGTGCGGGGCAAGACCGCGATCGACGCGCGCGCGGCGATCGACGCTTCGGATTCCACGCTGTTCGGCTCGACTTCGGGCAAGACCGCGGGAATTTTCTACCTGCGCTGGGGCAAGGACACTTACGCCAACGTGCGGCCCGCGCGTTACATCCCGGGCGCGCGCAGCCCGCTAAAGCATCCCGAGGATATCGACTACGTGATCGTGCGCGAGAACCTCGAGGACCTTTATCTTGGCCTGGAGGGCCCGCTGGAGGTGCTGAGCCCGCTCAAGCTGCACAGCCGCATCACGCGCGCGGCGCTCGACACCTCGATGCCGGGAAAGTTTGCGATCAAGGTAATCACCGAGCGCAACAGCAAGCGGATCGCGGAATTCGCGTTCAAGCTCGCGCGCAAGCGCAAGGCGGCCGGCGGCAAAGGCAAGGTCACCGCGACCTCGAAGTACAACATGCTGCGTGAATCCGACGAACTGTTCCGCCGTATCGCGGAGGACGTCGCGTCCGGCTACCCGGATATCGCGTACGAACAGTTCATCATCGACGATTTCGCGCGCCGCCTGGTGCAGAGCCCGCGCGATCTCGACGTGGTCGTGATGCCGAACCTCTATGGCGACATCATGTCGGACGCCGCGGCCGGCACGCTGGGCGGGCTCGGCCTCGCGCCGAGCGGATGCTACGGCGCCGACTATGCCTACTTCGAATCGGTGCACGGCACCGCACCCGATATCGTGGGCCAGAACATCATCAATCCGACCGCCACGATGCTCTCGGCGGCGATGATGCTGGAGTACCTCGGCTTTGCCGCGCAGGCCGAGCGCTTCGAGAGCGCCGTGCGCAAAGTCTATGCTGAGGGGCGCGTGCTGACGCCCGACCAGGGCGGACGCTCAAGTACCACGGAGTTTACGCGCGCCGTGCTCGCGAATCTGTAGCGCTGGAATTTCCTGTGCGCTTCACTCCCTCCCCTCACCTTTGGTCCCTTGTTTCAATAGAAACGCTGCTCGCCGGGCGGGCGGGTTTTCCATCGCCGATGGATCCAGTTCCAGTGATCCGGATAGCGCCGCACCATCTCTTCGATCGTCCTGGTATAGCGCTGCGTATTGAACAGTACCGATTCCTCGCGGCCGGCGCCGCGAATCGTCTCGATCGGTTCCATGCATTCGATGAAGTGACGGCTGCTGGTGCCGTCGCGCACGGCGAAGACCGGCACCACCGGCACTCCGGTCGCTATCGCAAGCCGCGCCAGCCCGTCGCTGGTCGAGGCCTTGAGCGAGAAGAAATCAACGAACACGCCCCTGCGTACGTCGAGATCGAGCGGCATCCCGACAATCCAGTTCTGCCGAAGCAGGCGCAGCACCTCGCGTCCGGCGCCCTTGCGCGGTATCACGCGGTTACCGAAACGGTTGCGCGCCGCGCATACCGCCGCGTCAATGAGCGGATTGCGCAGCGGGCGATGAACGATCGCCACCCGATGACCGTAGATCGAGTGCGCCAGGATCATCAACTCCCAGTTGCCGAAGTGGCCGGTCAGGATGAGGCCGCCACGGCCGCGCGACAGTTCTTCGCCGCGCTTCCAGTTCTCGATCCCGCGATAGGTGGCGAAGCGCTCGATATTGTCGGGCCCCAGGCTGGGAAAATGCATCCACTCGGCCAGCGTCCGGCCCCAGTTCTCGTAGGTGGCGCGCAGGATGCCCAGCCGCTCGCCGCGGCCTAGGGCCGGGAACGCGATCTCCAGGTTGCGCAGCGCGATCGGCCGGTCGAAACGATCCAGACGCATCGCGAGCGCGCCCAGACGCGCGCCCGCACGTATGGCGCGCTCACGCTCCATCGCGGCAAGCGGCGCGAGGAGCGCGCCGATCGCCGCATACTCCAGCCGCGCGCGTAGTGGACCGGTCTGCCGTGCCATCGCGGCATCGAGGGTTCCAGAGCGGAGGCGGGCACGCAAGCGCGCCCGCCTCCGCTCTGGAACCCATCGGCGGCTGCGCCGCCGCCACGCGGCGGCGCAGCCGCGCAAAACCAGCGGGCGGGAGCCGGCGGCGATTTCGCCGCCCGCCCCCGCCCGTTGGCTCAGCCGCGCACGCGCAAGGCGCGCGCCGCGGCCGAGGTGGATCATGCAGCCGCGGCGCCGCTCACGCGGCGCCGCGGCTGCCGTGCACCTACGCGAGCACCTACGCGCCCACTTACGGAGGATCTGCGCCAGCAGCCGCCGCCGGCACGGCCGC
The DNA here is from genome assembly GCA_963773975.1 of uncultured delta proteobacterium. Taxonomy (GTDB): domain Bacteria; phylum Desulfobacterota; class Binatia; order Binatales; family Binataceae; genus JAKAVN01. The sequence continues at coordinate 65,450 of CAVZDJ010000051.1, read as the reverse complement.
CAACGCGGCCGCCGGCGCGGTCGGCGCCGCCGAGCCGGTGATCGACGGCGAGGTGGTTGACGGCGGGGTCGCCGACGGTGCTGACGGCGGCGGCGCCGTTATCCACGGCGCGGGCTTGACCGCCCTGGAGGTTGGGCCAATCTCTTCGGTGCTGAGCGGCGCCGAAGATGAAGGAGCCGGCGCCATCATGCTCGACGACGACGAGCCGAAGCCGCCACCACCGAAGCCGCCGCCGCTCGCGGACGGCGCCATCGTCGAGCCACGATCTTTCAAGTCCTGGGCGGGCGACACCGGAACGCTGAAGGTCGGCTGGTAGAGCTGCTTATACTGCTCCATCGGCATTTGATGCAGTTCTCTGCGGCCCAGCGCGTCGGTGAACTTCTGGCGCTCGTCGAGCGCCAGCGCGCGCAGGTCTTCGCGCGTGCGGACCACGTGCGGAGTAAGGAACACCAACAGATTAAGTTTCTGCTTGTTGCTGCCGTTGTCGGTGAACAGGTTGCCGATCACCGGGATGTCGGAGATGAACGGGATCGCCGAGCGCTGGACGTCACTCTCGTTGGAGAGCAGTCCACCGATAACCGCAGTGCGATGGTCCTGGACCATCACCGTGGTCGACGCCGAACGGATCGTCGTAGTCGGTCCGAGCGGATTGGTGTTCTGGTTGGTGGTGCCTTGAACGACGTTTGAGACTTCCTCGTACACGTCGAGCCGCACGTAATCACCTTCGGATACTTGTGGAATGATGTCGAGCGTGATGCCGACGTTCTGGCGGTCGACCGAATTGAAGATCTGTCCCGACAGCGCCGAGGTTGCGCTGGCGGATCCGACGAACGGCAGGTTCTCGCCAACCACGATCGTGGCCTCTTCGTTATCGGCCGTGAGCAAGGTCGGAGCGGACAGCACGTTGCTATGGGTGTCGGTCTCGAGCGCCGTCAACAGCGCGACATCGCAGGGCACCGTGGTGGTGGTCGGCGTGGTGCCGGTGGCAGCGGTGGCGACGGTCGACGCGGCGGCCAAAGCGGTGGAGACGGTACATTGGCTGCCCGAGGCCAATCCGATACTCAGCCCGGTCAGGCCGAGCGGATTGGTGAGCGCGGTCGTGAGGTTGCCATAGTTTAGTTGTCCGACCCCGAGCGTGCTGCCGCTGATATTGGTGGCAGCCTGCCAGTTGACCCCGATATCGCGGGCGCGCTGGGCGCTGACCTCGACCATGATCGCCTGCACGAAGACCTGGATGCGCGGCACGTCGAGTTCCTCGATGACGCGATGCAGGGTCTGGTAGTCCTGCGGTGAGGCGCTGATGATGAGCGAGTTGGTGGCCGGATCGGCCGTCACGTTGACGGCGTTCTCAAAGTCGGGGGATTTCGCGCCGCTGCCGCCGGTGCTCGCGCTGATTGATCCTGATCCCGTCGACGAGCCGCCGCCACGGCCGCCCATCGGCGATCCCATCGCGCCGCCGAAACTGGAGTTCGAGCCGAAACCGCCGAACGACGCGCTCAAGCCGCCGATGCCGCCCGAACTGCCGAAGCCGCCCGAGCTCCCGAAACCGCCGCCCATCCCGCCGCCGAAACCGGAGTTGAGTGAGCCGCCGCCGATGCCGCCCGAGCCGCCGCGGCCGAGCGAGTTGCGCCCGGTTACCGGCGAGAGCGTCGACGGCGCGCCGCCGCCACCCAGCAGTCCGTTGAGCACCTGCACTATTTCACCCGCCATCGCGTTCTTCAGCCGGTACACGTGGATGCGCGAGTTCTCGTTGGGGGGATGGACGTCGAGCTTCACGATCAAATCTTTGATGGTCCGCATCTGCAGCGGCCCGGCCAGCACGATCAGCGAGTTGGTACGCTCGTCGGGCACTACCTTGAAGCCGCCGGTCGGCCCCTGTGCCGAGGGCGCCACCACCCCCAGGCCGGGCCGTGGGAAGCGTCCGGCGCTGGAATCCGAGCCACTTTCGCCGGTCATGATCTTTTCGATTTGCGAGGCCAGGTCGTCGGCGAACGCGAGTTGGAGCGGAATGACCTCGATGTTCTGATGCGTGCCCTGGATGTCGAGGCTGCCGATGATCCGCAGCAGGCGGTCGATGTTGTAGGCGTCGTCGGTCAGGATGAGGGTGTTGTCCTCGGGAAATGCGGCGACCAGGCCGTCATGGGAAATCATCGGCTGGACCACGCTGACCAGCGAGGCGGCGTCGATGTTCTTCAGCCTGACCATCCGCGTGACGTAAGCGTCGCCTCGAGCCTCACCGGGTTCCTGCGAAGTAGTGAGCGCGGCGGATTCGCGGACTTCGCGCGAAGGCACGATTTTGATCACCGGGCCGGCCTGCACCGTGGTAAAGCCTTTGACCTGGAGCACCGACTGAAAAATGGAATAGGCTTGGGCCGGCGTGACCTTGGTCGGCGAAATGACGCTGACCTTGCCGCGCACGCTCTCGTCGACCACGAAGTTCTTGCCGGTAATTTCGCTGATAAATTTCGCCAGGACCGGAATATCCACGTCCTGAAAGTTCATCGTGATAAGATTCTGATCTTGCGCCGGCGGATCCTGGGCCCGGACCTGCACGCAGAGCACGCTGGACCACAACGCAAAAGCGAGTGCCCCCAACATCCAGCACTTCATTTGGATAACCCCTTTGGTGAAGACTCTCGGCCTTTATAGCGATCGGACCCAGGCATCGCAACCACGCTCCCGATTGCAAAATTATTAAGCCTCAAAGACTATTGAGTAGGCCTTCATCGATTTTTTGCACGAGCACCTTTACGCGACTTTCGGCATGACCATTCCGACTATCACGCCGCCCACCATTCCTGCCGCGTGCCAGGCGCCCCGGCGGTTCCTGGGCGCGAATCTTCCTGAAAACGGCGAGCCGTGCGCTTCGAATACCTGATAGGCCTGCGCTATCTGCGCGCGCGCCGGCGCGAACGCTTCGTCTCGCTGATCGCGATCATTTCGCTGGCCGGCGTCGCGCTCGGCACTTTCGCGCTGACCGTGGTGCTGTCCGTGATGAGCGGTTTTCAGGAGGACCTGCGCCAGCGCTTATTGGCTTTTAACCCACACGTCACGCTGCAAAGCTCCAACGCCGCGGCCTTCGACCCGGTTCCGCTGATGAAGCGGGTAACCGCGCTCGCCGGAGTCGAGGCGGCCGCGCCCTACGTTTCCTCGCAGGTGATGGTGGTTTCGACCAACGCCGAGGGCGTGCCGGCTTACGTGGCGGGCGGCGTGCTGCGCGGAGTGGTGGCGGCGAACAATCCGGTGCTGACCGAGCTCAAAGAAACGCTGACGGTGGGCGGTCTCGACGCGCTGGAGCGGACCTATCCGGCCACCGTCGCCGACAACGGCGCCAAGCGCAGCGTGAATCTTCCCGGCGCGATCATCGGCGATTCGCTCGCGCTGCAGTTGGGGATCCGCGTGGGTGACCCGATAGTGCTGATCTCGCCCGCCAGCCTGGGCGGCGGAATCGGCGCGCCGCGGCTTCGGCGCTTCGTGGTCGGCGGACTGTTTCATTCGGGGATGTTCCAGTTCGATTCGTCGCTGATCTTCGTTTCGCTCAAGGACGCGCGCGCCCTGCTCGCCGACGATCCGCAGCTCGAAAGCGGCCTCGAGGTGCGGGTGCACAACCTGTTCGACGCGCCCGCGATCGCGGCCCGTATCGCGGGAACCGCGGGCAGCGGCTTCACGGCGACCGACTGGACGCAGGCCAACGCGGCGCTGTTCTCGGCGCTCAAGCTGGAGAAGTTCACTTACTTCCTGGTGCTGATGCTGATCGTGCTGGTGGCCGCGTTCAATATCGTGGCCACGCTGGTGATGGTGGTGATGGAGCGGCGCAAGGAGATCGCGATCCTGCGCGCGATGGGGGCGCGGGCCGGCTCGGTCGCGGCCATCTTTCTGTGCGAGGGCGCCGCGCTCGGCCTCACCGGCACGGCGATCGGCGTGCTGGGCGGCTTCGTAACCTCGTTCCTGATCGGCAAGTACCACCTGATTCATCTGCCGCCCGACCTGTTCATGGTAAGCGCGGTGCCGGTGCGCTTGTACCCGGTAAACTTCCTCGCCGTGGCGGCGGCGGCCGTGGTGCTTTGCCTGGGTGCGTCGCTTTACCCGGCCTTCAAGGCGCGCACGCTCTCGCCGGTCGAGATCATCCGCTATGAATGAACGCGGCGGATCGTCCTTAAGCGCGGGCGCCGCGCCTGCGGTCGCCGCGGCGGGCGGCGGGGAGCTGTTGTTGCGGGCCACGGCGCTGGACAAGAGCTTCTTCGACGCCGGCCGCGAAGTCCGCGTGCTCCGCGGGCTCGAGCTTCAGGTCAAGGCGCGCGAGGAAATCGCCATAGTGGGTCAATCGGGCACCGGCAAATCGACTCTGCTCCACGTGCTGGGTAGCCTCGAGACGCCCACCGCGGGCAAGGTCTATTTCGAAGGCCAGGATCTGTTCGCGCTCGGCGAGCGCGCGCTGGCCGAGTTTCGCAACCTCAAGCTCGGCTTCGTTTTCCAGTTCCACTACCTGCTCGCGGACTTCAGCGCGCTGGAGAACGTGATGATGCCGGCGCTGATCGCGCGGATGGCCGAGCGCGAGGCCGCGCGGCGCGCTGGCGAGGTGCTGGAGCTGGTGGGTCTCGCCGACAAGCTTCATCGGCGGCCGGCCGAGCTTTCCGGCGGCGAGCAGCAGCGCGTCGCGGTGGCGCGGGCGGTGGTGTTGCATCCGCGCCTGGTGCTGGCCGACGAACCCACCGGCAATCTCGACCCGCAGACCGCCGACGAGATTCATCAGCTTTTCCATCTGCTCAACCGCGAACTCGGCATCACCCTGGTGATCGCGACCCACAACGAATCGCTGACGCGTTCGATGGGCCGTGCGCTGAGACTGCGCGAGGGGCGTCTGATCGAGGAGCGCGGCTAACCGACCCGCCGCGGCGGTGCACAGGCGGCCGTGCGGTTGCCGGCATTTGGTTTACTTCACGGGAGCGATTGGTTAGCTTGGTCGCGCCTCGCATAGATGGGAAGGTGATTGGTGGATTTGCGCACGCGGTGCCGCCCAGGGGAGCGCCTGGTCCATGCGGTTTTTTTATTGGTGGCGCTGATGCTTGCGGCGCAGCGCATCGGTGCGCAACCGACCCCGGTTATCTCCCGCATCCGCATCGTCGGTAACCAGCGCGTCGAAGAGGACGCGATCCGCATCCACATCAGCGCGCAGCCTGGCCAGCCGCTCAACGAGACGGTGGTCGATCAGGACGTGAAGTCGATCGCCCGGATGGGCTTCTTCACCGACGTCCACGCGACCCTCGATCAGGTGGGGGGCCAGCCAATCCTCACCTATCACGTCAAAGAGCGGCCACTGATAACCGACGTCCGCACCGAGGGGATGAAAGAGATCAAGCCCACCGCCGACGAGATGGTGGGCGCGCTTAAGCTCCATTCGGGCGTGATCGAGGATCCGGCACTCGTGCAGGCGACGATCCAGGCGATGCGGCAGGTCTACCAGGGCAAGGGTTACCTCGACGCCGACATCACGTTTCGCACCGCGCCCGGGCCCAACAACACGGCAGTCGGCGTGTTCCACGTCGCCGAGGGGCCGCTGGTCGAGGTGAGCGGCATCAAGTTCGTCGGCAACAAGGCGTTCTCGGCGCGCCGGCTGAGCGGGCTGATGGAGACGCGCAAGCATAATCTACTGAGCCGCTTCTTCAACACCGGCACGCTCGACCGCGCCAAGCTGCAGGAAGACGTCGACCGCCTGACCGCGTTTTACTACAACCACGGCTACCTGCAAGTGCATATCGGCGATCCCACTACCACCCGACACGGCAACTCGATCGTCGTCACGGTAACTATCGACGAAGGCCCGGTCTTCACGGTCGGCAAGGTTGGTGTCGCCGGCGACCTCAAGTTTCCCAAGGACGAGCTGACCTCCAAGCTCACGCTCAAGTCCAAAAAGGTCTTCAGCGGCGCCGACATGGAGCACGACGTGCTGACGCTGTCGGACTTCTACTCGGATCGCGGCTACGCCTTCGTCAACGTCGATCCGCGCACCCAGGTTGACCCGGCAGCGCATCGGGTGAACATCACCTACGCGGTCACGCCGGGCAATGAGGTTCTGATCGACCGGATCAAGATTTCCGGCAACACCAAGACCTCGGACAAGGTCATTCGGCGCGAGATCAAGGTGCAGGAGCAGGAGCCCTATTCGGCGTCGAAGATCCAGGCCTCCAAGCAACGGCTCGATTCGCTCGGCTACTTCCAGAGCGTGCGGTTGTCGACCGAGCCGGCGCGCCAGCCCGACAAGATCAACCTTGACGTCAACGTCCAGGAGGGCAACACCGCCTCCTTCCAGGTCGGCGGCGGCTACGATAGCGCCTCGTCACTGTTCGGCACCTTCCTGCTGCAAAACACCAATCTCTTCGGCGGCGGCGAATCGGCCGCGTTCAGCGCCGAGATAGGCTTTCTGTTCGAGAACTTGAGCGTTAGCTATACCGAGCCGTGGTTCCTCGACATGCCGCTCGCGGTAAGTATTCAGGGCTTCGACAACAAGCTCTACCTGTTCAGCTTCGATCAGAGCGAGGTCGGTTTCCTGATCAACAGCGGCTATCCGCTGGCCGACCTGGGACTGCGCAAGCTCGGCCCATTCTCGCTCGAGCACATCACGGCCGGCCTTGGCTACCAGTTCGAAAGCGTCGGCATCAGCAACCTCTCGCCATTCACCACCTTCGACATCCAGAGCCAGAAGGGCTACAGCCGGGTTTCGGAGATTCTGCCTTCGATCCGCCGCTTCACCGTCGACGACCCCCGGGACCCGCGCAGCGGCTCGGTCCAAAGCCTCGACATGGAAGTCGCGGGCCTGGGCGGCACCCCGTTCATCAAGGGCATCGCGCACGGGCACTGGTTCTTCCCGTTCATCAAGAATCCGACCTGGGGCGAATGGGTTTACTCGCCCGCGGTCACCTTCGGCATCGGCACCGAGCTGCAGACCGGCACCGGCGGTAACCTGCCGCTGTACGAACGCTTTTTCCCCGGCGGCCTCAATGGCCAGGGCCAGGTCCGGGGCTATGAGATCTATTCGCTGGGTCCGCAGGAAACCCTGTTCAACCAGTTCGGGCAGCCCTTCGGGGTCGAGCAGGTGGGTGGCAGCAAGGAGTTGCTGTTCAGCCAGCAGATCGGGTTCCCGATTCTGGAGTCGCTGGGCTTGCGCGGCAACGTGTTCTTCGATGCGGGTAATTCGTTCAGGATGCAGGATTCGCTCTCGTTCAGCGGCTTGCAGTATGCCTGGGGCATAGGGGCGTTCTGGAAGTCGCCCTTTGGTCCGATCAATGTCGACATCGCCAAGCCGATCAACCGGCGGCCCAACGATCAGCACACGGTCTTCGACTTTGGCGCGGGAGCCCCACTCTAGCGAAGAATGCGCCAAATCAGCTTATAATGTCGTCGGAAGTATCGCGCCGTTGCGGTAGGACGTGGCGCGGCGCGGGTTCGCCAGCTAGTTACTTACTCACGGCCAGTTAGATCCGATGGGAGGATCGTTATTGCGATGAGGCAAGGTGTGATCTGTGGGGCGGTGCTCCTGTTGATGACGGCCGCGCTCCCCGCGCGCGCGGACATCAAAATCGCTTACGTCGACATCCAGCGCGCGCTCAACGAATGCAACAACGGCAAGCGCGCGCGCGCCAACATCCGCGTCGAAGCCGAACGCGCGCAAGCCAGGCTTCAGCGCGAGCAGTCCGAGGCCCAGGCCCTCAAGGACGAACTCGACAAGAAGGGCATGCTGATGCCGCCCGACCAACGGCAGAATCTCGAGGACGACCTGGCCAAGAAGATGCGCACGTTCCAGGACGACGTGAAGAACGAGCGCGACGAGCTGCATCAGAAGGATAACGAGGCCACCGCGGCGATCGTCCGCGACCTCGCCACCGTGGTCCACCAGCTCGGCGAAAGAGCCGGCTATACAGTGGTGATGGAGAAAGGGGGATTGCTGTGGGGCATTCCCTCGGCCGACATCACCGACCAGGTCATCCGCTCCTACGACGAGATGAACGTCAAGGCTGGAACGCTCGCGCCCGATCCGCGATGGGCCGGGGCGGCGCCGCAAAGCGCGGCGGCTGGCGGCGAGTCGGCGCCGGCGGGCGGTGAAGAACCGGCCAGCGGCGGCTCCATCCGCAAGCGCTCGAGCATCTCGAGGTAACCGCCGCGCCGTGAACGGCGATTCATCCTCGCCCGACCTCGCCGCCCTGCTGCGCCGGCTGCCCCATCGTTACCCGTTCCTGATGGTCGATCGGGTGCTGGAGTTGGGGGACAACCGGGTGCTGACGCTCAAGAACGTGAGTATCGACGAGCCCTTCTTCAACGGCCACTTTCCCGGCCGCCCGGTGATGCCGGGCGTGCTGGTGGTGGAAGCGATGGCGCAATCGGGCGCGCTGCTCGCGCTCGGCATAATGAACTCTGACAAGCTGAACTCCGACAAAATTAAATCCGCGACGACGCATGCCGAGCGCAAAAGCGCCGAGCGTCCGGCGGCGGCGCTCTTCATGCTGACCGGCATCGACCGCCTGCGTCTGCGCCGTCCAGTGGTGCCCGGAGATCAGTTGCGGATGGAAGTGCGGCTGCTCAAGCATCATCGCCCGCTGTGGAAGATGCATGCCGCGGCGCGGGTGGACGGCGAGTTGGTGGCCGAGGCCGAGTTGTCGGCGATGGAAGTCGAGGAGTCAACGCCATAGCCGGGCGCATCCATCCAGCCGCCGTCATCGACCGGCGCGCCGAACTCGATTCCAGCGTCGAAGTCGGGCCGGGCACGGTCATCGGCCCCGAAGTGCGTATCGGCGCCGCCACCAGGATCGGTCCCTACGCGGTCATCGAGGGCCATACCACGATCGGCGCGCGCAACCGGATTTTCCAGTTCGCCTCGATCGGCGCCGCACCGCAGGACCTCAAATATCGCGACGAACCCTCGCGCCTGGAAATCGGCGACGACAACCGCATCCGCGAGTTCACCACCATCCACCGCGGCACCGAAGGCGGCGGGATGCTCACGCGCATCGGCAACCACGTGCTGGTGATGAACTACGTGCACGTCGCGCACGACTGCCTCATCGGCGACCATTCCATCCTCGCCAACTCGACCGAGATCGCCGGCCACTGCGTGCTCGACGAATGGGTCGTCACGGCCGGGATGTGCGGCATCCATCAGTTCAGCCGAATCGGCGCGCATGCGATGCTCGCGGCCGGCTCCAAGGTCGCGCAGGACGTGCCGCCCTACGCGATGGTGGCGGGAGACCGCGCGCGCATGGTCGGGATCAACGCCGTCGGGCTGGAGCGCCGCGGCTTCAGCCCCCAGGCGATCGCCGCCTTGCGCGCGGCTTTCCGCACGCTCTTTTACTCCAAGCTGCTGCGCGAAGACGCGCTCAACCAGGTGATCGACGAGCACGGCGCCCTGCCCGAGGTTCGACGGCTGGTCGATTTCATCCGCGCCTCCGAGCGCGGCGTGGTGAGCCGCGACCGTGAGTAAGCTCGGGATCATCGCCGGCAATGGCGTATTTCCGCTCGAAGTCGCGGCGGCCGCGCGCCGGCGCGGCTACGCGGTGATCGCGGTCGCGCATCGCGGCGAAACCGACGCGCGCCTTGCCGGACTGTGCGAGGAAATAACCTGGATCCGCGTGGGCGAGCTGCAAACCATGATCGACGCGTTCAAGCGCGCCGGCGTCACCGAGGCCGCGATGGCGGGCGGGATCGCGCGCGCACGCCTGGGCGAATCGTTCGCGCCCGACGCGCGTGCAATCGCGATGCTCGCGCGCGTGGGCCGGTTCAGCGATGACGCGCTGCTGCGCGCCGTCGCGGCCGAGATCGAAGCCGACGGGATCGCGATGATCGACCCGGTGCCGATGCTCGACGACGCGCTCGCCGGGCGCGGCCGGATGGCCGGGCCCGAGCCCAGCGCGGCGCAGCTCAAGGATCTGCGCCTGGCGTTCGGCGTGATGCGCGCGCTCGGCAGCTTCGACGTCGGCCAGGCCGCCGCGGTGCGCGACGGCGTGGTCGGCGCGATCGAGGCGATTGAAGGAACCGACGCGGCGCTGCGCCGCGCGGCGGCGCTATGCGGCCGCGGCCTGGTCGTCGCCAAGGCGGCCAAGCCGGGCCAGGACCTGCGCTTCGACCGGCCCGCGATCGGCCCGGCGACGATCGAGCTGCTGCGCGAGATCGGCGCCGCGATGATCGGCGTCGAAGCCGGGCAGGCGCTGCTTCTGGAACGCGCGCGCACGCTGGCCGCCGCCGCCAGCGCCGGAATCACCGTGTGGGGCGACGGTGGAGAACGGGGCAATGGATGAGATTCGCGTGGCCGTGGTCGGCGCGGGACGGCTCGGCACGCTGCACGCGCTAAAGTACGCGGCGCTCGCCGGCGTCCGGCTGACCCACGTGGTCGACGTCGACCTCGCGCGCGCAGGCGAAATCGGCGAACGCTACGGCGCCGCGGCGCTCGCCGACTATCGCGAGCTTAAGGGCAAGGTCACGGCGGCGAGCGTCGCTGCGCCCGGCAGCCTCCATCACGAGATCGCATCCTACCTGCTCGCCCACGGCATCGACGTGCTGCTCGAAAAGCCGATGGCGGCGAGCGTGCACGAGGCGCGCGAGCTGGCTGCGCTGGCGGCGCGCAGCGGACGCGTGCTTCAGATCGGCCATCTCGAGCGCTTCAACCCCGCTATCGTCGAGTTGCGCCCGATGATTCGCGGGCCGCGCTTTATCGAATGTCTGCGCGTCGCGCCGTTCACCGAACGCGGCACCGACGTCGACGTGATCCTCGATCTGATGGTCCACGACCTCGACGTCATCCTGACTCTGACCGCGGCCGGGGTGGCGACGGTCGAGGCGATCGGCGTCGCGGTTCTGACCGAGCAGGTCGACGTCGCCAACGCGCGGCTGCGCTTCAGCGACGGGCTGATCGCCAATCTCAACACCAGCCGCGTCGCACCGCGCCGCGAGCGCAAAATTCGCCTGTTCCAGCCCGACGCTTACCTCTCGGTCGACTACGAGGCGCGCCGCATCCAGGTCTACCGCAAATCGCCGCCGCCGCCCGGCGGAACCTATCCGGAAATTTCAGCCCAGCAGATCGATCTCGGCGAAGGTGATCCGCTGGGCGACGAAATCGCGGCCTTCGCAGACTCCGTGCGCACGCGCCGCGCTCCCGCGGTCACCGCGCTCGACGGTCTGCGGGTGATGGAAGTGAGCGAGCGTATCCGCGACGCGATGCGCGCCGAGGCGGACACGCTCGGTTAATTACGCACCCGCGCTGCTCAAGCATTGTCAGCTGACCATTTGTCGCCGCGGGTCTGATTTTCCTGCCCTCGCCTGCGATCTTTCGGGGGAGAGGGTTAGGGTGAGGGTCCCTTATAAATTCCTGATTTTAACAACGCAAAGGCGGAGCAGAACAACCGTCCAGGAACGCCCCTATAAAAAGAAACAGGATTTGAAGCCTTGTGCGGCACGGGATCGGAAAATCGAGCAACGCCGCGGAGCGGACCCTCATCGCATCCTCTTCCCGCACACGATGCGGGCGAGGGATGACCCCGGTAGAGACGCCCGGTGCGTCAGCTATGCTTGGGCAGATGGCGGCTCGGATGGCGGACCACCATCACCGGGACGTTGGCGCTGCGCAGGACTTTATCGACCGTGCCGCCGAGCAGCAGGTTGCGTAGCGCACCGCCGCCATGCGTGCCCATCACGATCACCCCGGCATGCTTTTCCTCGGCCGCCTTGAGAATTTCGAGCGACGCTTCGCCCTCCTTGGTGGAGAGCTCGAAGTTGGTAAAGCCTGCCAGCACGTCGTCGAAACGATGGATCAATTCGTGAACTTTCTTGATCGCGTTCGCCTGGAGCGCGGGATACTCGCCGTGCGGCACGCCATAGAGATGCTCCAGCGGATTCTCGATCACGTGCACGATGTAGAGCTTGGTGTTGCATAGCTCGGCCAGCGTGCGCGCGTAGGTCAGCGCGTAGCCGGAATCCTCAGAGAAGTCCGTCGCGAAGAGAACGTTTTCAATCTTCACCACCGCTGGTCTCCCGCTGTTCGGAGCGCTCGCGCAGGGCGCGTCCGCTCCGGCGCTAATCTCGCGCGATAACTACTTTGTTTGCGGGCCAACTGCAAGCCGTCCACGGCGGCGGCCACAAAACCCCTCCGCGAGCGTCGCCGATGCCGAGCCGTGTGGCGCAGGGCGGGGTTTTCCAGCACAATTCATCCGATGAGCGCGACTCCCCGGGAACAATCGCCAGCCGCCGCCGCCTCGCCTCGACGCCGCCGCGTGATGATCGTCGCCGGCGAGGCCTCCGGCGACCTTCACGGCGCCGACCTCGCCGCGCAGATCCTCGCCCGCGATCCCGGGTGCGATTTGTTCGGCGTCGCCGGCGAGCGGATGCGCGCGGCCGGCGTACGCGCGCTCACCCGCACCGAGGACATCGCCGGCCTCGGCCTTGCCGAATTGGCCTCGACCATCCGCAACACTCTGCACGTGCTGCGCGAACTCAAAGCGATGCTGCGCAGCGATCGTCCCGACCTCGTCATCCTTATCGACTTCGCCGAGTTCAACCTGTCGCTCGCGGGCGCGGCCAAGCGCGCCGGCGTCCCGGTGCTCTACTACATCACGCCCCAGGTCTGGGCCTGGCGGCGCGGCCGCGTGGCCCGCATCATCGCACGCACGGACCGGCTCGCCGTGGTGCTGCCGTTCGAGGCCGAGATTTACGCGGACGCCGGCGCGCGGGTCACCTTCGTCGGCCATCCGCTGCTCGACCGCGTCGCGCCTGCACAGGATCGCTCCTCCACGCTCAAGCGCCACGGCCTGGCCGCCCACGCGCGACTGCTCGCCCTGCTGCCCGGCAGCCGGCGCGGCGAGGTTCGCTACCTGCTGCGTCCGATGGTCGAGGCGGCGCGCGTGCTGGAAGCCGATCATGGCCTCACGCCGGTGATCGCGCTCGCGCCGACGCTTACGCTCGCGCAACTGCGCGAGGAGGGCCGCGTCGGCCTCGATGGCATCCGCGTGATCGAGGGCGACACCTACAGCGTCGTCGCAGCAAGCGAGCTTGCCCTTGCGGCCTCCGGTACGGCGACGCTCGAGACCGCGCTTTTGGGCTGCCCGATGGTGGTCGCGTACAAGATGTCGCCCGTGACTTACGCGCTCGCGCGAGTGCTGGTGCGCGGGGTCGATTACATCGCGATGCCCAATATTCTGGCCGGACGCGAAGTGGTGCCCGAGCTTATCCAGGGCCGCGTCAACGTCCGCAACCTGGTGCGCGCGGCCGAGAACCTGATGGTTGAGCCGCTGCGCACCGAGACGCGCGACGCGCTGCTGGCGCTGCGCGCGCGTCTGGGCGAACCGGGCGCCGCCGCGCGCGTCGCCGCGATCGCGCTTGAGATGATGGCATAGGCCATATCGGGGTGCTCCGTCACTTGTACAACGCGCTCTGGTACCCGGCACTCCCGGTCGCGCTCGCACTGACCGGCGGGGCGCGCGACGCCGGGACCCGGCGCGCGCGGATGGGCCTCGGATGGGAAGCCGACGGCGCGACGCCATCAGGAGAGCCGCGCATCTGGGCGCACGCGGCGTCAGTGGGCGAGGTCGGAGCGTTGCGCGCCGTCGTGACTGCACTGGTGCGCGAGCGGCCCGGCGCAATACTGGTCGTCACCACGATGACCGCCGCGGGGCGCGACGCCGCGCGGCGCTCGCTTCCGGGCGCGCGAGCGCATCTGCTCGCGCCGCTCGATTGCCGCCGCGCGCTCGGCCCCTTTCTCGACGCGGTCCGCCCCACCCTGGTGCTGATCGCTGAGACTGAGCTGTGGCCGAACTATTTCATCGAGTCGCATCGCGCGGGCGCGCATATCGCGATCGTCAACGGCCGGATCTCCGAGCGCGCGCTCGCCCGCTACCGTTACATTCGCCCGCTGCTTCGCGACGCGCTCTGCTCGGCCGATCTCATTCTCGCCCAAACCGACGACGACGCGCGCCGTTTCCTGGCGCTCGGCGCGGCGCCGAGCCGCGTCATCGTGAGCGGCAACACCAAGTTCGACCTCGAGAGCCTGTGCGCCGCGCCGCTGCGGCCGGAGCTCGAGGCTTTCGCGCCCGGATGCCCGATACTGGTCGCCGGCTCGACCGCGCCGGGCGAAGAGCAAATCGTCATCGACGCGTGGCGTGAGACGCGCCTGCGCTTCGGTCAACTGGCGCTGGTCCTCGCGCCACGCCATCTCGAACGCGCCGGCGAGATCGAAAGACTGCTACGCGCCGCGCGGCTCGAATACTCGAAGGCGAGCGCGCCCAACGCCGGCATCGACGCCACCTCGCGCGTGCTGCTGCTCGACACGATGGGCGATTTGCGCGCGATATACGGGCGCGGCGCGGCCGCTTTCGTCGGCGGCAGCCTGCTGCCCGGACGCGGCGGACAAAGCCTTGCCGAGCCCGCCGCCGCCGGCGTGCCCGTGCTGTTCGGACCCTTCCATGAAAATCAGCGCGCGATCGCCGCCGCGCTGCTGGAGGCTCGCGCGGGAGCCGCGGTGCGCGACGCCGCTGAACTCGCAGAAACCGTTGCCGCATTTCTTGGCGACGAGTCCGAGCGGCTGGCCGCGGGACGCCGCGCGCGCGCGGTGGTGGAGCGGATGGCCGGTGGTGTCGCCGCAACCTTGATGCGTCTGCGGCCACTGATTGGCGTCGCTTGAGCCATGGCCGGTTCCACGCCCGCACCGCCGAATCGTTCACGCCTGGAAGGGCTGTGGCAGAGCGACCTCGCGCTCCACGAACGGATGTTATGGGCCGCGCTGGTGCCCGCGGCCGGCGCTTATCGGGTCGCGCTGGCGGCGCGGGCGCTCTGGTGGCGCAGGATGAAGCGGCGCGTACGCCCGCTGGTCGTGAGCGTCGGCAATCTCACGCTGGGCGGCAACGCCAAGACCCCGTTCACTCTGTTCCTCGCCTCGCGCCTGCGGATGCGCGGGCTTAAGGTCGCGATCGTGAGCCGCGGATGGGGCCGTGCGCCGAGCGCGGAGCGCGCGACCCTGGTCTCCGACGGCGAGCGCCTGCTCGCGGGCCCCGACGCAGCCGGCGACGAGGCGGTGATGATGGCGAAGTCGTTTGGCGGGCCGATCGCGGTTGCGCGCCGGCGTATCGACGGGATCGAGCTTGTCGAGCAGCGGCTCGGCCCGCTCGACGCGGTGGTGCTCGACGACGCCTTTCAGCACGTGCGTCTCGGACGCGACGTCGATTTGCTGTTGATGAACGCCGAGCGCGGAGTGGGCAACGGATGGCTATTGCCGGCGGGTCCGATGCGCGAGCCGCTCGGCGCCGCGCGCCGCGCCGACGCCGTGATCGCGATCGACGCGGGCCGCGCCGTGGGCGCCCCCGCCGGGCGCGTCCCGGCGCTCCCACGCTCCATCGCGGAGCATCCGCGGCTCCTGCGCGCCGCGCTCAAGCAACGGGCGCTTATCTCTCCTTCTGGCCCGGGGGGACGATGGGTCGAAGGGCCGCTCTCGCTGATGGGCCGGCGCGTGGTCGCGGTCAGCGGGCTTGCGGACGCCGGCGGCTTTTACCGGATGCTGCGTGAAATGGAGACCGACCTGGTAGGCGTGCTCGAATATCCCGACCATCATGTATACACGGCGGCCGACTGGCATAGTATCGTCGCCGCGGGGCGCGGCGGCGCGGTGTTCGTGACTACCGAAAAAGATTTGGTGAAGCTCGAGCGGTTTCCGTTCGAGCGCGATTCGCTGTACGCTTTACGCCTCGAAGTCGTGATGGATCTCGACGACGAAACGCGGCTGGTCGAGATGATCGTTGCCAAGCGCGCGCATCCGCGCGCCGCCGCGAGCGCCAATCCCGACCCGAGAGCAAAGGAGGCCTTTGGCGAAAATGGCCGTTAGCCAGGAACTGCTCGACATTCTGGCCTGCCCTAAATGCAAGGGCGACCTGCGCGTTACCGATAAGCAGGACGGGCTCATCTGCGATGCCTGCCATCTGCTCTACCCGATCAAGGACGATATCCCGATCATGCTGATCGAAGAGGCGCAGGCGGTGAAGTGAAGCCGTGAGTTGGTGAAGGCGCCGCGGCCATGCGATGAACATCGCGAAACATCCAGCATCCAGCGCCGCCGTCTCGCGTGAATTCTCCCGAATCTCCGCCGGTCCCTACCAGCTTTACCTGCGTGCCGACCTGGCGCCGCATGCGGATGCGCTCGCGGCGGCGCTCGGCGAGCCTGGCGCCGCGAATTCCACCGAACCCGCCAAGCGCGGCGCCGGCAATCGCGGCGGCGGCTTCAGGCTCGCGCTCCCCGGCGGGCCGGAACTGTTCGTGCGCCGCGCACGGCGCGGCGGCGCTATACGCCGCCTGCTCGACGATCTCTATTTCGGCTTCCATCCGCGTCCGCTCAGCGAGTTGATAGTCACCGCCGAGGCCGCGCGGCGCGGCGTGCCGCTGGCCGAGCCGCTGGGCGCGGCAGTGCGATGGGTCGCACCGGGGCTTTACCGCGGCTTTTTTATCACGCGGGCCGCTGCCGGCATGACGCTGTGGGAATTTCTGCGCACCGACGACGACCCGAGCGTGCGCGCCCATGTGCTCGAGCGCGCGCGCGAGGCGATCGAGACGATGCTCCGCGAGGGGCTGCACCATCCCGACCTCAACCTGCACAACCTCCTCGTGACGCCGCACGGCGAGAGCTTCGCCGTCATCATCCTCGACCTCGACAAGGCGCGGCTGCATGATCGTCCGGTGAGCGGCGCGGCGCGCCGGCGGATCGCGGCCCGGCTGCTGCGCTCGGCGCATAAACTCGATCCGCGCGGACGTTTTCTCGATTCCGCCGCCCTGGCTATGCTGAATTTCGCTTGAATCGTCCGACTTTGGGATCGCATCCGCAACGCAGGAGATGGCGCCGATGAAAGATCAAAAGGCTGTTCCGCCCGAACAGGTGATGGCGTCGTTGTTCGAGGGGCGCGAGCGCCTGGACCAGATGGCGCTGCTCGCGCGGCTCGAACATGGCGGCGCCTCGATCTATCGCGCCTGGGCCGGCGCCGAGCGCAATGTCAAGGCGCGCGAAGCGCTGCTGGCCGCCGCCGAGCGCGAGGAGGCCAACGCCA
Organism: uncultured delta proteobacterium; assembly: GCA_963773975.1. GTDB lineage: Bacteria > Desulfobacterota > Binatia > Binatales > Binataceae > JAKAVN01. The sequence continues at coordinate 48,390 of CAVZDJ010000051.1, read as the reverse complement.
AGCTGCTGCGCCTGATGAGCACGCCCAAGGGCGAGTGCGAAAAATGCCACACCCCGCTCGCGCTCGAGGCCGAAGCCGTGTGCTGTGCCTTCCAATGCACCTTCTGTCCGGCGTGCGGCACGGGATACAACCAGGTCTGCCCGAACTGCGGCGGCGAACTCCTGCGGCGTCGCGCCGCCTGAAGTTCGTAGGCCAGACTGAGGGAATTCACTGCGGCGGGCAACAAAGGACCCTCTCCCGCATACAATGCGAGCGAGGGCCTCAGAATCTCACAAACGATGCGGCGAGAGCTCGAAAAGCGTTCCTTTCATGCTCTCGGGATAGGCTAGTTCGCGGGGGTGGCGCCGGCTGCTGCGTGCGGCGCCTCATCCATATCTGCCACTTGTCGCCGAAGCTTGGTGATAAGCTCGCTCTGCGCCTGGATCAAATTTTGAATTTCGAAAATGCTTGGGCTGTTATTGCCAGCGTCCTTGTTCGCAACCGTAACCACTTCATGCGGCTGAAGGAGTTCAGCATTCTTTCGCATCGACTCGCATTCGGCCGCCGAGACATCCGCCGCCTCGCATCGCTGACTGATCATTTGATCGAGCTTTTTTCGCAAACGCTTGATTTCCGCCTGCTGTAACTGGGCCTGGTCGGCGAGCGACTGGCCATCGACCTCCGTCTGACCGGGCATCGTGGCGATCATGGCGCGGCGCAGGTTCTCCTTTATGTCTCGTGCCGAATCCCTGCCGGCGCTCGCCTCTGCGTCGGCGGCTGTGTTGGTGGTGCCCGCCGGTCCGTTGTAACCCGACCCGCTGGTGGCGCCGCGGCGCAGCCCGCGCGCTTTGGCGCCGGTCGCGAAACCGACGAGCGCCGCGGCTATCTTGTCCGGCAATTTGCAGTCGACCTTGCTTGGCGGCTCGAGTTGCACCGCCTCGCCGCTGACCAGGACGTCGCTGCCGATGTCGTGGTCATCCGCGCGCACGTTGATAATCGCGTCGACCCGGTTCGGATATTTTTCGACTGCGGCCTTTCTCAGCTCATCCGCCATCTGAAGGTGCTCAGGATCTGTGGCCGCCGCTGCGAAGGGCTCCACGTAGCTGACTTCCCCGACCTCCTGGTAGCACGCGGTGTCGAGCGATTGCTCGGTGACATAGATATGCCCGGCAGTGCGGGATGCGCTCGGAGCGGCTGGCGCGGGCGCGGCTTCGGGCGGTTTCGCGGTCGCGCAGGCCGAAAGCAAACACGCCATTGTTGCGATTGAACCGATATAACCAGCAACGCGCATCGTAAGCATCGGAGCCGCTCCTGAGGCTCGGCGTTCTTCACCCGCGGGCCTTTTCGACAATATCATTTTTGCCGCTTTGCGCTTTTCCATAGACGAAAATCCGCGCGGTTGGTTACGTCGAAAGTGCCGGGCCTCCCGCTCGCCTGGTGGACTTGAATGAACGCGGCTCAACGCGCTAGTACGGCACAATGATTGCCTACGAGTAAGGAGTACCTCAATCATGCTAACGCTCTATTATGCTGCAGGGGCGTGCTCGACGGCGTCGCACATCGGGCTCGAAGAGAGCGGCACGCCGTACGAGACCAAATTGATCTCGTTCGCCAACGCCGAGCAACGCTCCGAGGCTTATCTGAAGATTAACCCGCGCGGCAGAGTGCCGGCGCTCAGTATCGACGGCGAGGTCCTGGTCGAAAACACCGCCATCCTGACCTACCTGGCGAAGAAGTTCCCCGCCGCGAAGCTCCTGCCGGCCGATCCGTTGGCCGAGGCGCGATGCATTTCAACGATGGCCTGGTTCTCCAACACCGTGCATCCGTCCTTCACTCATATCAACCGGCCCGAGCGTTTCGCCGACGACCCGGCGGTTCATCCGAATCTCAAGGAGACCGGGCGCAAGAACTTTTGGGCGAACGTCCAGGAAATCGACTCGATGCTGAAGGGCAAGGATTGGATGATGGGTATGCAGTACACGGTGTGCGATCCCTACGCGCTGATCTTCTACGGCTGGGGGGTGCGGATAAATCTGCCGATGAAGGAACTCGCCGCGTACACGGCGTTCAAGGATCGGATGCTGCTGCGCCCGGCGGTGCGCAAAATCCTCGAGCGCGAACGGAATATCCTGCTGACCGCCGCCGCCGCATAACCTTCCGCCGCGGGAGTTTGGCAGGCCGCAAGACCGCCCTACGAGCGCCTCCGCGCGATCGCGTCGATCTCAACTCGCGCGCCGCGCGGCAGCGCCGCGACCTGCACGGTCGCGCGCGCCGGGTAGGGCGCGTTCAGATGCTCGCCGTAGATGCGGTTGACGATGTCGAAGTCGCCGAGGTCAAGCACGTATATGGTGGTCTTAACGATGTCCTCGAAATGAAGCTCCGCCGCGCCCAGGACCTCGCGCAGGTTCTCCATCACGCGGCGCGTCTCGTGCTCGATCCCGCCTTCGACCAGCCGGCCGCTTGCCGGGTCGATCCCGATCTGCCCTGAGCAGAAGAGCCATTCGCCGTCTCCGATCGCCTGCGAATAGGGACCGATCGCGGCCGGCGCCGCGGGGGTCGAAATCTGCTGTTTCATCGATGGCTCCGGATGAAGAATTTCACGGGAAAAATGTGGCCGGCCTAAGCGCGATGGCCGTTGTTGCTGGTGCCCATCCCGACCCGCGCGACCCGCATCACGCCGTCGATCGCGGCGATCTGATGGATAAGAACGTTGAGCTGGCGCGCGCTGCCGACGCTCAGCTCGAACACCGATAGCGCCCGGCCGTCGTTGCCGGTCGCCTTGACCTCGGCGGTCGAGATATTGACGCCGGCCGTGGCGATGGTCTTGGACATCGCGGCCAGCAGCCCGGGCTGATCGATGCTCAACACTTCGAGCCGGATCGGCCGCGGACTGTCCTCGCCCTCCTTCCAGACCACCGGCACGCGGCGCTGCGGATCGCTCACCATCGCGTGCGGGCATCCCTTCAGATGCACCGTGACGCCGCGGCCGCGCGTGATGAAGCCGATGATCTCCTCGCCGGGCAGCGGGCTGCAGCATCGCGCAAACCGCACCAGCATATCGCCCACGCCCGAGACGATAACCGCGTTGCCCGTTGGCGCGCGGCGCGAGTCGCGCGCCGGCCGCCCGTTGTCGGAGGACGCCGGCGGCGCCGGCGCCTTTTCGGCGCGATAGAGTTTGAGTTCGTCGGGGGTCAGCAGCTTGGCCAGCAACTGGGCCGCGGTGATGATGCCATAGCCTACCGCGGCCAGCAGGCTGTCGATCTCGCGGTAGGAGAACTCCTTGAGCACGGGTTCGAAGCGTTTGCCGGGGCGCAGTTGCGCGACCGTCAGCCCGAGCGGCTCCAGCTCGCGGTCGATGAGCGTGATGCCCCACTTGATCGAGCGCTCGGCCTGTTGCGCGCGCAGCCACTGGCGGATGCGGCTCTTGGCGCGCGCGGTGACCGCGAAGCTCATCCAGTCCTTGCCCGGACTTTGCCGCTCCGAGGTAACCACTTCGATCGTATCGCCGGACCTAAGCCTATAGCGCAGCGGCACCATCCTGCCGTTGGCGCGCGCGCTGCTCAGATGCTGGCCGACCTGCGAGTGGATGCGGTAGGCAAAATCGATAACCGTCGCGCCCTGCGGAAAGTCGAGCACGTCGCCCTTGGGGGTAAAGACGAAAACTTCCTCGGGAAAGAGGTCATCCTTGACGGTGGAGAGGAATTCCTGCGGGTCCTTGAGGTTCTGCTGCCACTCGATAAGCCGGCGCAACCAGGCAAAGCGTTCGGTCTCGCGCAGTTCGCTGGTGCCGCCCTCCTTGTAGCTCCAGTGGGCGGCGATTCCCTCTTCGGCGACCTTGTGCATCTCGGCGGTCCGGATCTGCACTTCCATCCGCTGCCCCTGCGGACCAATGACCGTGGTATGCAGCGACTGGTACATGTTGACCTTGGGCAGCGCGATGTAATCCTTGAAGCGGCCGGGAATCGGCTTCCAACTGGCGTGGGCCACCCCCAGCGCCTCGTAACACTCGCGCAGCGTGGCGACGATGATGCGAAACGCGACCAGATCATAGACCTGGTCGAAGTGCAGACCCTCCTCCTGCATCTTGCGATGGATCGAATAGATGTTCTTGGGCCGCCCGGTCACTTCGGCCTTGACCCCGGCCTCCTCCAGCCGCTGCGCAATGATCCCGATTACGGTGCGGATGTACTCTTCGCTCTCGGCCATCGTGCGCGCGACGTGGGCCTTCAGCGTGGCGTAGGCGGTTGGGTTGATATAGCGGAAGGCCGCGTCCTCCAGTTCGGACTTGAGCCAGTAGATGCCGAGCCGATGCGCGATCGGGGCGTAGATCTCGAGCGTCTCGTGCGCGATCTCTTCCTGGCGGTCGCGCGCCAGGTGCGAGAGCGTGCGCATGTTGTGCAGGCGGTCGGCGAGCTTGATGAGCACGACCCGGATGTCGTGCGCCATCGCGATCACCATCTTGCGAAAGTTCTCGGCCTGCTTCTCGGCGCGGCTGGAGAACGTGATCTTTGAAACCTTGGTGACGCCGTCGACCAGGGTGGCGACCTCGTTGCCGAAGAGCTCGCGCACCTCGTCGAGCGAGGCCATCGTGTCTTCGACCACGTCGTGCAGGAGCCCGGTAATGATCGACGGCAGGTCGAGCTTGAGCTGGGCGATGATGAGGGCGACGTTGAGCGGATGGGTGACGTAGGGCTCGCCCGACTCGCGCTTCTGCTCGGCGTGCATCCGCGCCGAATATTCGTAGGCGCGGCGGATTAGCTGGGCGTCGGCTTGCGGATTGTAGGCCTGGATCCGCGCCAGGAGATGTTCGAGCTCGTCGGGCTCGCTGGCGGCGAGGGCTAGTTCTTCCACGCTGCGAAGTCCTCGCACAGCCGTGTCACGCGCAGCCGCTCCGCCTCCACCACGGCCTTCAGGCGAACCAGTGAAACTTCAAGGTCCGCGTTGATTATCAGGTAGTCGTACTCGGGGTAGGCTTGCGCTTCCTCGCGCGCGCGATGCAGCCGCTCGGCGATCGCGGTTTCGTTCTCGGTGGCCCGCTTGCGCAGCCGTTCCTCGAGTTCGGCAAAGCTCGGCGGGAGGACGAAAATCGTGACTGCGTCGCGCGGATACTTGTCTTTGATCTGGCGCGCGCCCTGGATATCGATGTCGAGCAGGATGTCGTGACCCGCGTCAATTGCGCGGTCTAACGCCGCGCGGGGCGTGCCGTAGGAGGCCTCAAAAACCCGGGCCCACTCCGCAAGCTCCCCCGCCTCGCGCCGCCGGATGAATTCCTCCTCGTTCACGAAAAGGTAATCGAGTCCTTCGACCTCGCCGTTGCGTGGCCTTCTTGTGGTCAGCGACACTGACGCCTCAAGGCCGCCGATCGCCTTTAGCGCCGCGCGAGAGATAGTGGTCTTGCCGGCCCCGGAAGGGGCCGAGAGAATGAAAATTATCCCGCGGCGGGGCGCCCCCGTTTGCTCCATGAACAAGCCTATAAAAGCGGCAATCCCTTTGCAAACAAGGTTTTTTCGCGTCCTACTCTACGTTCTGGACCTGCTCGCGCATCTTTTCCACTTCGCCCTTGAGCCCCACGGTTATCCGCGAGAGCGCCGCGCTCTGTGACTTCGCGCCCATCGTGTTGATCTCGCGGTTGACCTCCTGCAGCAGAAACTCGATCTGCTTGCCCACCGTCCCCTCGCTTTCAACCAGCTCGCGCAAGCCATGCAGATGGGCCCGCAGGCGAGTCACTTCCTCGGCGATATCGGCCCGCTGCGCAGCATCGGAGGCCTCCTCAAACAGCCGCTTCTCGTTAACCGCCAGGTCGGCGATTAGGTCGCGCAGCCGGACCTGGAAATTCGCCACAATTTCGCTGCGTGAGGCCTCTGCCAGCCGCTCGATCTTCGGCACGGCGTCGGTAATCGTGTCGATTCGACGGATAAAGTCGGCTCGCAAGGCTTTGCCCTCGCGCTTGCGGTCGGTTTCAAGCGCCTTGAGCGCGCGCGCGATCGCAGTGAACGCCAACTTCACGCCGGGTCGGGAATCGGTCTCCTCTTCACTCACCTGGAAAATCTCGGGGCGATGCAGCAGGATCCCGATCTCCGGTTTACCCGAAAGACCGAGGCGTCGCCCAAGCCGGCCAAGCTCCTTGACGTAGAGCGCCGCGAGCCGGTCGTTGACGCGCAGCGTCGTAGGCGGAGGGCCAAGCGGCGTGCATCGGACGAAAAGCTCGACCCGGCCGCGCGCTATCACGGCCTGAACGAGCTTACGGATTTCGGCCTCGTGTTCGCCCCAGGTGCGGGGCAGATTGAGCTTGAGCTCGAAAAACCGCTGATTGAGCGTGCGTATTTCAGCCGCAACGCGTACCTTGCCGCGTTCGATCTCCGCCCGTCCGAAGCCGGTCATACTGCGCATCTAGCTCTTGTCCCCCAGCGGCGCCTTGGCCGATGCCCCAGTTTGAAGACAAGCCCGATAAAGCTCAACCGTCCGCCGCGCCATCGAAGCCATCGAGAAGCGCTCGACCGCCATCGCCCGCGCCGCGGCTCCCATCGCGAGCCGCGCCGCCGCCTCAGCGCTCAAGTGTGCCAATGCGCCGGCCAGCGCCGGCGCATCGGCCGGCGCGACCAGCATCCCGGTGCGGCCGTCGTCCACCGTATCGACGATTCCGCCGACGCGCGAAGCCACGGCTGGAAGCCCGCAAGCCATCGCTTCGAGCAGCGCGACGCCGAGCCCTTCGCTAAGCGAGGGCATCGCGAAAATGTCGAGCGCCCATAAGATCGAGCGGGCGTCGTCGACCCGGCCGAGCATCCGGACCGCCTCGCCGAGGCCGCGCCGCCGAATCTCCGCCGCGAGCGGGTCGCGAAGCGACCCGCCGCCGGCGATTAGCGCCACGCGGCGCTGCGGGGCGGCGGCCTGCCGCGCGACGTAGTCGCGCGGCAGGCCGCCGCCGCCCGCAGCAGCGGCGCTGCCGCGCCCAAGCAGGGCCATCGCTTCCACCAGGTAGCGATGGCCCTTGCGCGGCTCGAGCGCGCCGACCGCGCCGACGGCGAGGTCGGCGTCGCCGAGGCCCAGCGCGGCGCGCGCCGCGGCGCGTTCGTCCGCCGACGGCGGACGGAAGTGCGCGCAGTCGACGCCGCTTGGGATCACCGTGATGCGCTCGCGCGCGCCCGTGGCGCGCGCGAGCGCATCGGCGACCGCGGCGGAAATCGCCGCGACCCCGTCGACCGTATGGCGGCCGTAAAGCCATGGCGCGAACAGCCGGTTGGGCACGTAATCCATCCGGCGCGTCACCACCGCCGCGCGCGTGAGGCCGCGCACCCACGGCGCCATCGCATGCGCGCGTGAAGTATGGAAATGGACCACGTCGTAGCGTCCCCGGCGAAGCTGGCGCCTTAGCGCCGCGGCAGCCACCAGGTCGAGCGCGTTGCGGATCGGCAAGGGATGGCAGACCACGCCCGCCGTCTGCGCGCGCCGCCACAGCTCGCCGGCCGGATCGCACAGCAGCTCCGCGCGATGGCCCATCGCGCGGAGCTCGAGCGCGAGTCCAAGCACCTGGGTTTCGCCACCGGCGAAATTGCGCTCCGGATCGACTCCGGCGACGCTCAGCAACGGCGCCGCGCGCGTAGCCGCCGGTGGCGTTGAGGCCTCGACCGAAGACGAAGAAGCCATCGCTCAGTCGGCGAAGCGGTAGTAAACGATCGCCGCGATCGCGGCGATCGCATCGCGCCAGCCGATCTTCTTGCCCTCCGCGTACGTGCGCCCCGAGTACGAGATCGGCACTTCATAAATACGCCATCTGGCGCGCGCCGCCTTGGCGGTTATCTCAGGCTCGAAAGTGAAGCGGTCGGCGCTGAGCTTGAGCGTTACCAGCTTGTCGCGCCGAAACGCCTTCATCCCGGTTTCCATGTCCGTCAGATTGAGATTGCACATCATGTCCGAGACGAGCGTCAGCATCCGGTTGCCCACGTAGTGCCAGAACATCAGCACGCGATGCGGCCCGCCGAGGAAACGCGAACCATAAACCATGTCCGCACGGTTATCGAGGAGCGCTTCGAGCAGATGCCGGTAGTCGCGCGGGTCATATTCGAGGTCGGCGTCCTGGACCACGACGTACGGATTGCGCGCCGCCGCGAAGCCGGTGCGCAGCGCCGCGCCCTTGCCCCGATTGACCGCGTGATAAAAGCAATGGACCTGCGGATGCTCGAGCGTGCGCAAGAACTTGGGGGTGTCGTCGGTTGAAGCGTCGTCGACCACGATGACCTCGGTCTCGAAGCCGCACTCCAGCACGCGCCGGATGATCTCGCCGATCGTGCCGGCTTCGTTGTACACCGGGATCACCACCGAAATCTTTGCTGCCTCGTCCATCGTTCTTCCTACGCCTTCCCGCGCACTTGGCGCGCCGTTGCTCCGCCCAAGCACTCACCCCCGGCGCCGCGACGAACCGCCGCCGGTGGGCTCTATCCCGCCGCTCACGGTATCGCGCCGCCGCCGCGCGCGCACCATCCTGGTAACCCGTCGAATCAACCGGCCCGGCGTATCACCCATCGCACGACCGTACGCGTCGACAACTCGGAGCCGGTCGGTGCGGCCCATCCCCTCAAGCTCGAAGCGGCAAAGCTGCACCAGGTTGCGCAGCCGCCGACGCTCCCAGTCGAACCGCGGACGCGCCGTGCGTTCGTGATCGATCAGGCTGAAACGCGGCGGCGGACCGTTTGCGACAAAAATGTTATAGGGCGTCAGGTCGCCGTGGACGAAGCCCGCGCGATGGAGCCGCGCGATTTCGGCGCCGAGCGCACGCAGCACCTCGCGTCTGCGCGCCGGCGGCGCACCGGCCGCGCGCCGAAGAAGGCGCGGCAGCGGCTCGCCCGCCACGCGCGCGGTCACCATCATCGTGCGCCCGCTCTCGCGCTCCTCACCGAGCATCAATATCGGCGCCACCGCGAAGCCGGTTGCGGCCAGCGCGTCGAGAATCGACTGCATCCGTTCGGCGCGCGAGCGCAAGACCAGCCGGCGAAGCGCCTTGAGTCCGCGCGGCGCGTCGAGCAGCTTGACGAAGACCTCGGTCTCGCCGGAGAGCCGCGTGCCGAGCCGAATCTGGTAGGTCGACGCATGGCGCGAGCGCCGCAAAAGCCGCTCGCCCCCGCCGCCGGCAATTTTGAGCGCGCGTTCGATAAGCTCCATCCCGAGCCTGGAAGGAAGTTCCGCCAGCGCAGGCGCCAGCAGCAGCGACCATCCGTCGCGCTCGACGCGCGCCTGGGCGGCAACCGTCACGGACGCTCCTGGCCCTGCCGCGCAGGCTCTTTCGCGCCACCCGCTTCCGAAGCCGGCGGCAGCGGACGCGACCGGTCATCGGCAAGCGCGCCGTGGAGCGCCCGCGGCGCCGCCAGCGCGCGTCTGATCGCGGCCGCGACCTCGGCTGGAGCGATCCGCCGCATGCATTCGCGGCCGATCGGGCACTCGCGCAGGTAGCACGGATGGCACGGAATCGCGCCGCTCAGCGCCAGGTCGGCGAATCCCCACGGCGCCGAACGCTCGGGCGCGGTCGCGCCCCACAACGAAACCACGGGACATCCAACCGCTGCCGCGATATGCATCGGGCCCGAATCGGGGCCGCATGCGGCGGCGCACTCGGCGAAGATCGCGACCAGGTCGCGCAAGCCGGTGCGTCCCGCAAGATTGAGGACAGGCGCGCCTGCCAGGTGCGCGATTACTTGATCGGCCAGCGCCACTTCCTCGCGGCCGCTGCCGATTAGCACCGGAAAGAACGCGGGACAGCCGTCGCGCGCCATCGCCGTGTCACGAATCGCCGCGGCGATCGAGTCGGGGAAATAGATCCGGCTCGGCCACGACGAGCCCAGGATCACCGCCAACAGCGGCCGCGGCGCGCCCTGGAGCATCGCCGCGGCGCGCGCTCGTTCGGCGTCCGAGGAAACGAGGCCGAACTCTATCGGTGCCGGAGCAAGCCCCAATGCGTCCGCGAAGCCCTGGTACTGCATCAGCTTCAGGCGCATCGGCGGCTGCGGCGCGATCTGCCGGGTGGAGAACAGGTGGTTGAATTCCTTGCCGTTGGAGCGATCGAAACCGAGCCGCGTGCGGGCTCCCGAAGCGATCGCAACCACCCCGCTCTTGAGATGGCGCTGGAGGTCGAGAGTCAGATCGAAATGACCCGCGCGCACCCGGAAAAGAAAGGGCAGGAACGAAACCGGAGCGCGGCGGCGATTGTAGACGATAAGCTCGTCGACCCAGGGATGGCCTTCGAGCACCGCCTGCGACTTGGGCTCGACCGCCCACGCGAGATGCGCAGCCGGCCATGCGCGGCGGATACGGCCGAGCAGCGGCAGCGCGCGGACGACGTCGCCGATCGCGCCGAGCAGAATGATCAGGACGCGGCGCGGCGCGGCAACAAAGTCGGCTAAAGGCGCAGGGACAGCGGATTCGGCGGTCGGATCGGCGGCAATCTGATCGGTGTAATTCGAGCTCAAGTCCAATCCAGCACGCCGCGCTGCCACGCATAAACGAGGCCGACCGTGAGGATCGCGATGAAGACCAGCGCCTCGACGAGGCCGAACATCCCGAGATGGCGCAACTCGACCGCCCACGGATAGAGGAACACCACCTCGACGTCGAACACCACGAACAGCAGCGCCGTCAGGTAAAAGTGCACCGAGAAGCGGCCCCACGCGACGCCGCTTGGCGGATTGCCACACTCGAAGGCCTCGCCCTTGATCTTGGTGCGATGCCGCGGGCCGGTCAGGCGGTTGATGGTGACCATGCCGCCGACCACCGCCGCCGCGACCGCGAGCGTTACCAGAATCGGAAACCAGGTGAGCAGCATCGCAGATCCCTTGGCCTAAGGCCTCTCGGCAAGTCCTTCTAATCGCATTATGAATAGCGGATTAGCGGGGCTTTTCCAACGCAAGCTGCAGTGCGCCTTCACGGTGAACTTGCTTTGCGGTAACGCTTCGGTTGAGACTTGCTGAAACGGAGATTCATAACCGGACGGACTACCTTAATTTTCGCCCCGGATTGCAGAGCGAGCGTAGCTTCGCTAAATATTCGCTATAAGAGGAATTCCGCATGGGCTACAGAAGCGCAATCGAGTGGACGGACGCGACTTGGAATCCGATTCGCGGGTGCACGAAGATCACCCCCGGTTGCAAGAACTGCTACGCCGAGGCTTTTGCGGAAAGATTTCGAGGAGTTCCAGGACATCCGTTCGAACAGGGTTTTGATCTCCGTTTGATACCTGAAAAGCTTGATGAGCCACAGCGCTGGCGACGACCGCTCAGAATTTTCGTAAATTCGATGAGCGATCTGTTCCATCCGTCCGTGCCGGCCGATTACATCAAACGCATCGGCATAAGCATGCACGATGCGCACTGGCATACGTTCCAAGTGCTGACAAAACGTCACGAGCGGATGAACGAATTACTTAGTGGCGAACTTCGTTGGATTGGCTTGCTCAAAAATGTTTGGTGGGGCGTCAGCGTTGAGGACCGGGAGCACGGACTTCCGCGAATCGACGTCCTGAGACGCACAGCCGCCGCCATACGGTTTCTCTCCATCGAACCCTTGCTCGAAGACTTGGGAGAAATCGACCTCACTGGCATCGACTGGGTAATCGTCGGGGGAGAAAGTGGCATTCACCACAGACCTATTGCGGTGGCGTGGGTGCGCAGCATTCGCGATCAGTGCCAGGCCGCGAAGGTGCCGTTCTTTTTCAAACAGTGGGGCGGTCGAACGCCAAAGCGTCAGGGGAGAATTCTCGACGGACGCGTGTGGGACCGCATGCCCGCCGGCGAATGTTCCGAGGGCTCGGCACTGTAAAATCGTGGACCCAGTCGCCAGCGATGGTCTGCGGGCGCGTCCCGGTCGAATCTGGACAGTCGAAAAGCTTACCTACCTGCAGAACTACGCGAGCGCTTTCACTAGGGCCATGCGCGGAAAGTGGGAGCGCCTTGTTTACATTGACCTGCTTGCAGGCCCAGGCCGCGATATCGATCTTGAAGGAAATAAAGAGTTCGACGGCTCTCCGCTTATCGCCCTCAACATAAGAGCAACTTTTGATTATTGTTTCTTTGGCGACAAAGACAGACGGAACGTAGATATCCTAGAGAAGCGGATCGCGGCGTCGGATCGAAAGCGTGTCTCTATAGAAGTGGGCGATTGCAACGTCCTGGTCGACAATGTTGTCAAGCAGCTTTCACAAAACACTCTGGGCTTGGCCTTCGTCGATCCTGAAGGGTTTGAAGTCGATTTTAGAACCTTGCGTATCTTGGCAAAGCGCAGAATCGACGTGCTCTATTGGTTCCCGAGTGGAATAGCCATTCGCCGGAACCTGAAGAATTTCCGAACGCTCAAGGACAGCCCTATGGAGCGCTTTTGGGGCAGAGCTTGGCGTCAACTCCCGATTGCAAAGTGGGCTGCTGGAGAGATCGTTCCCGACGAAAAAATCGAAAAATCGATAGTGGCTGAATTCTTGAAGGATGTCGCCGAAGCCGGGTTCGACTTTCGAGACGAGTGGGCGCCTCCATTCGCAAACACACGCAATGCGCAAATGTACCACTTGCTATTTTTTTCGCACGATAAATTGGCGCTTAAAATCTGGAAAAGCGTTAAGAAAATCGCGCCTGGCGGACAACGCACTTTCTCTGGGATGACCTAGCCCCGAGGAATTTTTTCGTCAAGGCGAACCTGAACGCGCGCAACGCAAGCCTGTCAACGGCGCCGGCGGCGGCGCGGACGAGGCCAGGAACAAGCGCATCGGAGAAACCTCGCGGGTCACCGGATTTACCATCAATCCGAGGCTCTCCAAGGTCAAAGCTCCAAGCAGCGGCGTTACATTCGCCGGTCCGAAAACGACCTTCGAGGTGCCGCGTCGATCGCCGAGGGTGAAAAAGGCCTCTCCGACGTCGTACGCGCGGCGAGACCCGTCGGCCAGCGTGAACTCTTCGCGATCCAGTTTCGCCAGCGCGAGCTTGCGCGCGATCGGACCCGGGAGCACGCTGAAGATCGCGCCGGTATCGATTAGAAATTCAAGCTCAATTGCGCCCCGGCGCGGCTGACGCGGATTGGAAATCGTAGCCTTGGTGAATGGAATTCCCATCCTGGTCGCGGCTCCGCTTTGCGCGGAGCTAATGCATTCTCGCAGCGAGCCAGGCGGTAGCCAATACCGCCACGATCAGAGCGACGCGTAGGCGGCCGCGATCAGCGCCTTGGCCCGCGGGTCGAGCAGGATTCCCCCGCCCATCCGGTTCATCGCGTAGCCAAAGCCGATTTTCGCCTCGGGGTCGGCGAAGCCGAGCGAGCCGCCGGCGCCCGGATGGCCAAACGCGCTCGCGTTGGGCCCCATCTCCTCGCCCGGCTGCGAGAGCATGAAGCCGGACGAAAAACGTGTCGAAATCATCAGCACTTCGTCGCGGCCGCGCGACTCCTCGACCTGACACGCGGGAATCTCGCGCGCCGCCATCACGCGCACGCCATCGACCTCGCCGCCGCGCGCAAGCGCGCCGTAAAGCCGCGCCAGCGCGCGGCCGTTGGTATGGCCGTTGGCGGCGGGAATCTCGGCGCCGCGCCACGCGCGCGAGTTCACCGTCGCCATCGAGAGCACCAGCGGATTCGTGAACGTCTTCGCGGTGACGGACTCGGGATTTTTGGCCATCTCGGCGAACAGGTTGAATTCGCCCGGCGCGGGCGGCGGCGCGCCGATCATCTCGGCGACCCGGCCGTCCTCGCCCGCCGCGAGCCCAATATGGGCGTCGATCTCGAGCGGCGCCGCAATCTCGTCCCTGAAATAATTGCCGGGGCTCTTGCCCGTGATTCGGCGGATCACTTCGCCGACCAGGTAGCCGAACGTGAGCGCATGGTAGCCGTGGCGCGTGCCCGGCTCCCACCACGGCGCCTCGGCCGCCAGCGCCTCGCTCATCGTTCGCCAGTCGTAGATGTCCGCGGGCGCGAGCGGTTTGCGAATCGCGGGGAGGCCGGCGCGATGGTTCAGCAGTTGACGGACAGTGATTCGATCCTTTCCGTTCGCGGCGAACTCGGGCCAATACTTCGCAACCGGCGCTTCGAGGTCGAGTCGTCCCTCGCCGGCGAGCCGATGCGCGCAAATCGCGGTGAGTCCTTTGGTGGTCGAGTAGACGTTGACGATCGTGTCGCGCGTCCACGGCCGCGTCCGCGCCTTGTCGGCCCATCCGGCCCACAGATCGGCCACGATATGGCCGTCAAGCGCGAGCGCGACCGACGCTCCGGTTTCGCGGCGGATGGCGAAGTTGTCGGCAAAAGCCTCGCGCAGGCGCGCAAACCGCGCGTCACAGGTTCCTTCGATCGTGACGTCAGCCATTAATCTCCTGACTTTTTCTATGACAGTTTGCTCTGAATTTTCTACGGATCGACCAGGGCGCCCCCGCAGCTCGAGCCCGCGCCGGCGGTGCATCCGAAGCAGTGCGCGCCGGTCGCGATCGGCGCGCCCGCGAGCGCGTCGAGATTGTCGACATCCCACACCGTGAGCGCCTCGCGCTGGCCCGCCGCGCCAATCGGCAGCTCGAGCATCTGGTTGAAGTCGCAATCGTAAAGCCGCCCGTCCCATCCAACGCTCACCAGCGTGCGGCACATCAGGCCCTCGACCGTCCCCGGATTGAAGTGGTTGACCAGCAGCCCCATGTAGTCCGCGTACTTGTCCCATTGACGCAACTGACGGGCGAAGCGCGCGATCGGCATGTTGGTAATCGTCAACAGGCGATTGAAGCGCACGCCGTATGGACCGAGTTCGCGCCGATAGTCCGCTTCGAGCGCGGGCTGCGGCGGCGGCAGCGCGGGGCCGACGGGATTGTAGACCAGGCTGAGCTCGAGATCGTCCGCGCCGTAGCCGAGAGCGTTAAGCTCTTGCAGCGCCGCAATACTTTTTTCGAAGACGCCACGCCCTCGCTGGCGCTCGACGTTCTCAACGCTATAACACGGCAGCGAGCAGACCAGCACCACCCGATTGTCACGGTAGAATTCGCCGAGCCGCTCCATCCCCGGCTCGAACATCACCGTCAGGTTGCATCGGACCATCACCGCGCGACCCGCGCGACGCGCACCCTCGACCAGCATCCGGAAATTCGCATTGAGCTCCGGCGCGCCGCCGGTCAGATCGACCGTGCGGATCGCAGGACTGAGCGCGAGCAGCTTGAGCACGCGCTCGGCCGTCGCACGCTCCATCCGCTCAGTGCGCGCCGGACCGGCGTCGACGTGACAGTGATGGCACGCCTGGTTGCAGTGCTTACCGACGTTGACTTGCAGCGTATTGGCTTTCGCGCGCGTCAAAGCGCTCAGTCCATAGCGGCCGAGCGTTTCGTCAAAACTTGCGGCCGACACCGGGCCGGGCCGATGTAGCGTCTGCGCATCACCCGCCATCGCGCGTATCCCTGTCAATCATCGGAATCAGATCTCCGATGCATCCATTATATGTTATTGGTATCGCAAGTTGAGCGCTCTTCATAACCCCAGGCGCGATCCGAGGTACCGGCGGCGATGAGCGGCGAACGCCCCGCGGCCGCGCCCCTTCATGGACTTTACCGGCTCGGCGGAGAGGTGATCGCGCTCGTGTACATCGCGATCATCGCCGAGATCGCCTGTGCAACCGGCGCGGTCTATGTTTTGTTCCCGGAGCTCGGCGCGCTTTCGCACGACGTGATGACGCGTCCGCGCGGCACCTGGGCCAACGCGCCGCTGCTCCTCGCGGTGACGCCCGTGTTGACCGGCGTGGTCGGAATCGTCTTTACGCGAAGCTTGCCGTACGGATACCTCTCGGTCCTGCTTACCGTCGCCGGTGCGATCGCGGTGGTGCTGGCCTTGCGCTCGCCGGTCGCGCCCGCGATCTCCGCGGGGCTGCTGCCGCTGGTGCTGGGGGTGAACAGCTGGTGGTATCCGCCCGCGATTGCGCTCGGCACGGTATCGCTGGCGGCGCTCTCTCTGCCATGGAAGAAATACTGCGCCGCGCGCACGGTTGCAGCGCCCGCGGATCGCGCCGAGGCTCGCGAAGGTCTTGACGACGACCTTCGCAACGACCTTCTCGACGACCTTATCGAGGCGACGCCGAGCGGCTACGGATGGCTCGCGGTGCTGATGGCGTTCGTCGCGGTCGCGGTTTTTTTCGTGAAGCTGACCGGGCTGCGCTTCGTGCTGTTTCCGCCGCTGGTGGTAATCGGGTTCGAGATGCTCGGGCATACGGCGATATGTCCGTGGGCGGACAAGCCGATGCGGCTGCCGCTCGCGTGCTTTCTCACGGCGCTCGGCGGCTTCGTATCGTGGCACTTTCTCGGAGTGACGCCGCTGGCCGCGGCCGCCAGCATGGCGTGGGGAATCGCGATCCTGCGCGCGTGCGACCTCCATGTGCCGCCGGCGCTGGCCGTGGCGCTGCTGCCTTTGGTGATGGACAAGCCGACGATCGCCTATCCGTTCGCGGTCGGAATCGGCACCACGCTGCTCTCGCTCTGGTTTCTCGCCTACCAGCGGCTGTTGCGTGGAGCGCTCAGTATCCCTTGGGCATCCCGAGCAGCCGCTCGGCAATGATGCTGCGCTGAATCTCGGAGGTGCCCTCCTCGATCGTGTTGCCACGCGCGCGCAGCGTCCCGTACTGCCATCGCCCGCCTTCGACCGCGTGCGGCGATCCTTCCTCGAGCACCGCGCGCGGACCCTGCACCGCGAGCGCGAACTCGTTCATCCGCTGATTCAGCTCGCTCCACAAGAGCTTGGAAATCGAGCCCTCGGGGCCCGGCGTGCCGCCGCGCAAAAGGCGCGAGAAGTTGCGGTAGGCAAGGTACTTCATCGATTCGACATCGATATAAAACTGCGCCAGCGCCTGGCGGATGACGCGCGGGTCGAGCGGGGTCGCGCCCTCGTCGAGCGCGCGGAGCGCGAGGCGCTTCAAATCTTCGAAGGTGTTGCCGAAGCGCGCGACGATCGAGAGCGACAGCGTCGCCCGCTCGTTCATCAGCGTGGTCAGCGCGACAGCCCATCCTCCGCCCTGCGGCCCGAGCAGGTTTTTGCGCGGCACGCGCACGTCATCGAAGAAGAGCTGGTTGAATTCCTCCTCGCCGGTCATCTGGCGCAGCGGCCGCACCGTGACGCCGGGGCTATGCATGTCGACCAGCAGATAGCTGAGCCCGCGATGCTTGGGCTGGGCGGGCTCGGTGCGCACCAGCAGCATGCACCAGTCGGCGATTTGTCCAAGCGAGGTCCAGACCTTCGCGCCGTTGACCACGAACTCGTCGCCCGCAAGCTCGGCGCGGCTGGCGAGCGCGGCGAGGTCGGAGCCCGAACCGGGTTCGGAAAACCCCTGGCACCAGATTTCCTCGCACGAGAGAATTTTCGGCACAAAGCGGCGCTGCTGCTCGTCGGTCCCGTGCTCCAGGATCGTCGGCGCCGCCATTGACAGCCCGATCAGGTTAAGCGCCGACGGCGCGCGCGCCCGCGCCATCTCTTCGCTGAAGATCGCGCTATACACGATCGTCTTGCCCTGGCCGCCGTATTCGACCGGCCACGAGAGGCCGAGGAACCCCGCCTCGAAGAGCCGGCGTTGCCAGTCCCGCAGCGTCTGGATCGACGCGGGGTCGGTCGGCAGCGAGAAGCCGCGGTCGGGGATGTCGCGCGGCGCGTTGGCCTCGAGCCATTGGCGCGCACGCAGGCGAAAGGCTTCCTCGTCGGGAGTGTAGCTGAAATCCATTTTTCTTTGCGCTTTCTATTCCGCGTTTGCTCGGATGCCTAGTCTCTAGCGCAAAAGTGTCGAGCGCAAAAGCAGCCGACAAAAACCATCGTAATTGCCGTCCGTTACACGCGCTGCCTCACTTTGGTTTGGGGCGGGATACGAAACGGGTTAAACTTTGCTCCCACGTCATTTGATTATTTCACTCGATTCAAGCGCCCGATGCGGAAGGCCGGAGGTTCATAGTCGATGAGCGCGGCAGAGACGATTTCTCGCGGCGGATGCCATTGCGGACGGGTCGCTTTCGAGGTCGAGGGCCGTCCCGAGCGCGTCAGCGAATGCAACTGCTCGATCTGCACCAAGAAGGGGTATCTCCATTGGATCGTGCCGCGGGAGAGCTTTCAGTTGCTGACCCCGGCGGAAAATGTCTCGACCTACACCTTCAACACCGGCGTCGCGAAGCATCATTTCTGCCCCAACTGCGGCGTCGCGGCGTTTTACATTCCACGCTCCGACCCGGACAAGATCGACGTCAATGCGCGATGCCTTGATGGAGTCGAACTCGCCGGGCTCAAGGTCGAGCGTTTCGACGGACGCAACTGGGAAGAGGCGATTAAGGATCATCGCGCGGCTCGCAAATAAGCCTCGAGTGTCGAAGCGGTGAGACCAAAAATGGCTGGGCTGGGCTTCACGCCATCCGACTTCGCAGTCTTCAAAATCGAGGGCTTCAGCGCGCGGATGCAGCAGATCGACGCGCGCGTGCGGCCCAAGCTGGTAAGGCTCGGCGACGACCTGGCGCCGGAACTGACGCGCAAACTCCGTCTCGAGTTCTTCCCTCACGTCGCCAGACACGCTCGCCGCACTGTCAATCCACCGGCCGAAACGTGGGCCGCATTCGGTCCGTCGCCCAAGGGCTACAAGCGCTACGGCTACCTCGCGCTGTGCATCTCGGGTGCGGGACTGCACGCGCGCATGGTGGTCAAGGCGGAGGCCGAGCGGCGTCCGGAGATGGCGCGCGGGCTTGTGCGCAATGCCGCCGAGCTCGCGAAGTCGCTGCGCGGAACGCCGGTCGCGCGCTACGAGAAATGGGATTTCAAAGCGCTGCCCGCCGGGTCGGCGGCGGACCACGACCTTTTTGCGGCGCTTGCCGAGGCGCTGGGCAAAAAGACCGGCGGGATAGACCTCGGGTTCGGATGGAGCGTGCGCGACGCGCTCGGCCTGGATCGCGCCGAACTGCTCGACGCCTACCGCGAACTCGAGCCCGTGTACCGAATCGTCAGCGCCGTCGTATAGCGCAGTCCGAGCAGTCGTATAACGTAAGAGAATGAGCACGATAGCGGTTTTGGGAGCGGGCGCCTGGGGCACAGCGCTTGCCGCCGTGCTGGCCCGCGGAGGCCATCGCGTAACGCTATGCGCGCGGCGCGCGGATCACGCGGCGGCGATGCGGGTGCGGCGCGAAAACACCTTCTACCTGCCCGGCGTTGCATTGCCGGAGACGATCGATCTGAGCGACCGATGGGCCGAGGCGGCGGGCGCGAGCGAAGTTGTCCTGATGGCGGTGCCGTCGCGCTTTGCGCGAGTGGCGATGGCGCCGGTCGGCCCCGCGCTCCGCGCCGAGGCGATGCTAATCAGCGTCACCAAGGGCGTCGAAGAGGACTCGCTCAAGACGATGACCGCGATGCTGGCCGAGGTCGCGCCGGCGGTGAAGAGGCTCGCGGTGCTGTCCGGGCCGTCGTTCGCCGCGGAAGTGGCGCGCGGCAAGCCGGCCGCGATCGTCGCGGCGGCGCGCGACGAGGCCGTCTCGCACAGCGTGCAGGATTTGTTCGCCTCGCCCACGCTGCGCGTCTATCGCAGCGTCGACGTCGACGGCGTCGAGCTCGCCGGCGCGGCCAAGAACGTGATCGCGATCGCCGCCGGCATCAGCGACGGCCTGGGCCTCGGCGCGAGCGCGCGCGCGGCGCTGATCACGCGCGGCCTCGCCGAACTCGCCCGAGTTGGCCTGCGCGCCGGGGCGCGCGCCGAGACTATCTATGGGCTTGCGGGGCTGGGCGACCTGGTCCTGACCTGCACCGGCGAGCTTTCGCGCAATCGCGCGCTGGGCCTCGGAATTGGCCATGGCGAGAGCGTGGCCGAAGTCGCCGGCCTAGGGGCGAGCGCCCCGTCCGGCCACACTGGACATCCGGTCGCCGAAGGGGTCTCCAACGCACGCTCCATAAGAAGGCTGGCTGAGCGGCTGGGCGTGGAGATGCCAATCGTCACCGCCGTGTGCCGGGTGCTCTATGAAGGAGCGCCCGCAAACGCTATGGTCGAGGAACTGCTGAACCGCGAACTGAAGGCCGAATTCTGACCCGGCCCGACGCCGGCCGCGGTAATCGAAAAAGCGCATTGAGAGAAGATACATTGAGAGAAGATAATTGATGGCGAACAAGGGAACCTGCAAGGCCCCGGATTGCAACCGCGAGGCGGTCGCGAAACATTACTGCCGCATGCACTACCGGCTGTGGCGTCACGGCGAGATGCCCAAGGCGCGCTACAAGACCTGCACCTTCGAGAAGTGCCGCAAAAAACGCGTCCGCGGCAGTCTGTGCGACGAACATTGGACCGCAAAGCACGGCAAAGCGGGCGCGGCGGCCGCCCCTGCCGCTCCGGCCGCTCCCGCGGCCGCAAGCGCTTAGCAGACCCGAGTCAATCCGCGCCCTAAAGGCGGCGCGCCCCGCGCGGTCGCGCCCGGAGACGGGGAGGCACGATGGCCAACCTGATTGTGGCTGGCGCAGCGGGCCGGATGGGCCGCCTGCTGACCTCGCTCATCGCACAGGATCGGACGCATCGCCTGGTCGGCGCGATCGAGGCGCGTGAGGTCCCGGCACTCGGCGCCGATGCGGGTACGCTCGCCGGCGTGGGGCCGCTCGGGGTACCGATCACCGCGGATTACGCGGCGCTTGCCAGGCCCGATACCGTCACTCTCGATTTCACGATCGCGAAGGCCGCGCTCGAGCATCTTGAAGTAGCCGCCAAGGCCGGCGCCGCGATTGTGCTCGGCACCACCGGTCTCACGCCCGAGATGGAAGCGCGGGCGCGCGAAATCGCGCCGCGCACGCGAACCGTGATCGCGCCCAATATGAGCGTCGGAGTCAACGTGCTGATGAAAATTGTCGCCGAGGTCGCCAAAATTCTGCCCGACTTCGACGCCGAAGTGCTGGAGATTCATCATCGGACCAAGGTCGACGCGCCGAGCGGCACCGCGGTCGCGCTGGGGCGCATCATCGCGGCGGCGCGCGGCGAGGACTTCGCCGCCAACGCGATTTACGGACGCGAAGGAATTACCGGCGTACGGCCGGCCGGGAAGATCGCGATGATGGCGCTGCGGGCGGGCGACGCGGTCGGCGATCACACGGTGATCTTCGGGGGCCAGGGCGAGCGGCTGGAGCTAATCCATCGCTCGCAGAGCCGGGATTCGCTGGCGCGCGGGGCGCTGCGCGCGGCGGGATGGCTGGACAAGCAGCCGGCCGGGCTCTATTCGATGCGCGACGTGCTGGGGCTGTAAATTGCCCTGAGAGTTTGTGATTTTTCGTTCGTCGGCGGCTGGAGCGGCCGCCCAACGAATGACCCGAGCGCGACAGGGTCGATTCTGACTCGCCGCCAAAGCCTCGAAGTCGCGGAATGCGCGCGGAAGACCGCGCGGGATCCTTCGACTCCGGCAGCCTTCGCTCAGGATGACCCCAAGAGACAGCCTCCGATCACGTTCCGCGCTTCCCGCGCTCGCTCCGCCGGTTTTCTAACTGCGCCGCAGTTGTAGCACTTCCCAGCGCTCGCGGAACCGCGACCACCATCCGCGATGGCGGGTCTCGAAATAAATCAGCATCGCGATCATTGCCAGCACGTTACCGGCCAAAACCTTCCAGAAGCCCAACGCGGTGAGGGCCGCTTGGTCGAACACCGCCAGCGCGCCGACGAAAAAGATCTCGAAGATCGCGAGCAGGAAAATCGCGGCCAGGGCGAACACGGGCTCGTAATCAGCCGCGAGCAGCAGCACCGCGGTCGCTATCCCGAACATAACGAAAGCGAAAAAATGCAGCGCCGTATAACCCAACACCAGGGGCACCGTGACTTGCACCTGGGCGGGGTCGAAGACGCCCTGGAAGATCGCCGCACCCAGAAGCGCGGGCGTGCGAAAGATTTCGCCCGCCACGATGTCGCAGGCCATGAACCAGACCGCGACCACCACCGCGCCGATTATGCCCGCCAGCGCACCCTCGCGTGCCACGCCCGTCCACGGACCTTCCATACGGCGAGCGAGGGTGGGATGGCGTTCGAGAAAAAACGCCAGCATCGCCGACGTCGCCATCAGGTCGCCGATCAGGAACTTCCACCACGGCAGCGAGACGTGGGCGGACGGCCCGATCAGCATCAGGATCATGATGCTGAAAATTTCGAAGACCGGGACCAGCACCATCATAGTCGGAAAAAGCGTCTCGTCATGCTCACCGGTCTCGAGAATTAGTGCGGCGACGATTCCGATGAGCGCGAAGACGCAAAAATGGAAAACCAGCCGGCCGAGCGTCAGCGCCGCGCCCGCCTGAGCCCCACCGAACAGCGTCGCGGCCAGCGATCCGAGGGAGCCGAGCGGCTGACCCCTGGCAGCGTCGAAGATCAAGTACCAGAGCGCGATCACGAACGCGCCGATTGTGCCCGCCACGGCGCCATCAAAAACCATCCGTACTCTCTGGTTCATCGGATCCTCCTTTTCGGGGAGCGCCGAGAGACAAGTGTGCGCCACGATGGAGAACCGGCACGGTCCGAGGCAAACCGGCGGTATCCTTAGAAGTGATGCAACCCTTGGGGCCCGGGCTCGCACCCTAACCCACCCATATGCCTTGTGCACGGGGGAGGGAAGCGGCTCAGCAAAGGGGCTCGAAATTGCCATCGAGAAGCGAGAAGGACATCGCTAATCGTAGCCGTAGCCGCCGACAACGCGGGTTAGATTTCGACACCGTAAATTTCCCATAGCCCTTGTAAGTTCTGCTAGCGAGGATTTTTCGACCTCCGATTGCGCCAGGATGCCAAAGCTATCCGACGAGTCCGACCGTTGATAGAGCACCACAGAGAGAGAAATGGTGCGAAAGCACTAATCCGCAGTGGATGTGATCGGTTCCCAATCCTTGGCCGCCATATTGCTTGAATATGCTGGATGGGAGGACCTCAAATGAGCGAATTCGTAACCGATATCAAGAAAATCCGGGAACGCGCACGCCAGCACATGGAGCAAGGTGCGGTGACGCAGAACTACGGAGCCGATCGACCCGCGGTGCTCAAGGTTTTAAACGAAGTACTGGCCACCGAGCTGGTGTGCGTGCTGCGCTACAAGCGGCACTACTACGTGGCCTCGGGCATCAATGCGGAAGGGGCCAAGGAACAATTCCTGGAGCATGCGGCGGAAGAGCAGCAGCACGCGGATTGGATCGCCGACCGCATCAGTCAGCTCGGCGGCGAGCCGGACTTCAATCCCGCCGGCCTCGCCTCGCGTAGCCATTCCGAGTACGTCGAAGGAACCGACCTTATATCGATGATCAAGGAAAATCTGGTTGCCGAACGAATCGCGATCGATTCCTATTCGGAAGTCGTGCGCTGGCTCGGGGATGGCGATCCGACCACGCGCAAAATGATCGAGGACATTCTCAAGGCCGAGGAGGATCACGCCGAGGACATGAAATCGCTCCTTACCAAGATGTCCTAGCTTCGGATCAGGCTTTCGTAGATCAAGGTTGCGCTCTCATGCGATCGACCGCGCAGAGCAAAACTAGCAGGCGCAAATGGTCCGCGGAGATCAAAACGGACTCCACCTTCCCGCCGGCGGGAACCTTCACCAAGCCGGGCGAGGAGGTGGCGCGGATCATGGCCAGCAGGAAAGTTTCGCCGCTGGGACTCGGGTCGGCGATCAAAATGGTCCAGATGTTCATCAATCGGTCGGGCAAAAACCTCGACCCGCATCGCAGGAAGGAGCTGGAAAAAGCCAAGCGAATTCTGCAACAGAAGCTGCGCGAAAAATCGGCCGAGAGCTAGGCCAGACGGCGGTCACGAACGGCTCCTCCGTAACAAGCTTCTTCAGCGTTCTCAAAGCAGAGCCGCGCCGCGGAGCGACCTCACCCACAGGCCTCTTCCCACAGAAATCTGGGCGAGGGTCTTAAAAAGCGACCACTAGGCGCGAGCGTTGCGCGGCGGGCGCAGAACGCGCAATTCGGGCGGGCGGCGCAGATTTACCGACGGTACTTCGACTTCCTCGTCGCGCGCCCAGCGGAAGAAGATGAGCGTGGTGATTAGCATCAGGTAGAAACTGTCGGCGACCCACATCAGGATTCCACCGATGACCTGATCCTCCATCGGCGAGATGCCAAACGGATGCGGCGCGACCGCATACCACGGGTAAGTTACCGACTCCGCCAGCGTGATCGGCGCCGCCACCGCAGTCATCGGGACCATCAGCAGGAACAGGTAGAGAATCTGCGCCGGATAGTTGAGCCGCGGAAACTCCGCCATCGGGCTCAGCAAAGGCCAGAACAGGATCGTCCCCGAAACCATGAAGAGGACGTGGATCGCGATGTGAACGCTCTCGTTGGTGGTCATGAGGTTGAAGATCGGCGGGTCATGCGCGAAGACATAGATCGCCGTGAAGGTCGCGAAGGCCACCACCGGGTTGGTGAAAAAACGCGCGAGCGGCCGGATCGGCCGGCTCATCAGGACCGGCCGGAGCATCCAGTCCGGCATCGAGAGCAGAAACAGCGGCGGGATGATCCAGCTCTGGAACGAGTGCTCGAGCATGTGCGCCCAGAACGAGCGCGCGTCCCCCAGTTCGTCGAGCGGGCCGAAAGTGATGAGCATCGCCAGGATGAGCAGGCAGAAAAAAAACACCTGGCGTTGGGTCGGCCGGCGTCCAAGCTGCCGCGCCGCGAGCGCATAGATGGCCGCGAGCAGAATGATACCGATGGCTGCGGATGGATCCATTTGAATCAGTCTATATGCGGAGCCGGCCCCGTCGAAGCCGGCCCCAACCGGCTCAAAGCGCCAGACGACCCTCGAGCGCCGAGAAAATCATCAACAAGGCGGCGCCGATAAAGCATGCCAGGATCAGCGGGAAGACGAAAAAGATGGTGAAGATTTTCTGGTCGTAATAGAGATGCATGTAAAAACCGCCGACCAGCAGAAACTTGGCGATCGCCAGCAGGATCAAAATCGGCACCAGCAAGGGTTGCAGGAAGCTGACGTAATAAACCGCCAGTTCCATCAGGGTCAGGATCACCAGGGCGACCGCGATGATCGCATAGAGCGCCGGCCCCGGATGTCCCGAGGCGTGCTCGCCCGCCGCAACGTGCTCATGTCCAGCCGCCGCTACGTTCTCGCTCATGCGTTATGCACCGACCTCATCAGGTAGATCAAAGTGAAGATCAGGATCCAGACCACGTCAACGAAGTGCCAGTAGAGACCCGCGATTTCGACCGAGAGCGCCCTCGACTTGCCAGCCCTTCCAGTGGCCGAAGCAACCGCCATCACCAGTAGCCAAACCACTCCGATTGCGACGTGGGTGCCATGCGTGCCGACCAGCGTGTAAAAGGTCTGGCCGAAGATGCTGCCCTGCATCGAGAGATGGTCGTGCAGGAACAGGGTTGAAAACTCGTAGTACTGCCCGCCGAGGAAGATCAGTCCGAAGAACGCGGTTCCAAACAGCCAGATGGTTGACCACTTCTGGTCGCCACGCTGAGTCGCCGCCAGCGCCAACACCATCAGGAAGCTCGACATCAGCAGAATGAAGGTGCTGAACGAGGTTAGTGGGATGTTGAGCACCTCGGCACCAATACCGACGTTTCGCGGCTTATAAACCATGTAGGTCGAGATGAGACAGGCGAAGAAGACGCACTCGGAGCCGAGGAACGCCCACATCCCGGCCTTGCGATGGTCGATACCCTTGTAGCTCGGAGCGTCCTGATGAAGATGTTCCTCGCCGTGGTCGGGATACTCGAACGCCATCCCGATGATCGAGAAAAACAGCAGCAGGCCGGCGATCACGTCGATCCTGACCCAGTTCATCATCGCGCCGGTCCCGCCCACCACCAGGCCAAGCGCAAACAACAGCGGATACAGCGAGGGCGCGGGCATGTGCGGCGCGCCATGGCCGGAAACGTCGTGATGCTCGACGACGGCCGGCGTCCCGGCTCCCGAGGTCTCGCCGTGCGCGGGCATGCTGGCGTGGCCATGGCCCTCGACCATCACGCCGTACTTGTCCACCCAGAACGCATCACGGCCACGGACCAACGGGATATTTTCAAAATTGTACGGCGGCGGCGGCGACGGAGCGGCCCACTCCAGGGTGCGGGCATCCCACGGATCGGCTACGGCCTTCTCGCCGTAGAAGAGGCTCGAGATGATGTTGTAGGCGAAAATCACGAAGGTGATGAACAGCAGGAACGCGGAGGCGGTCTCGAACGCGTTCCAGAAATCCCATCCCATCCCCGGCGCATAGGTGTAGATGCGCCGCGGCATTCCCCATACCCCGAGAAAGTGCATCGGGAAAAAAGTGCCGTTGAAGCCGACGATGGTCAGCCAGAACTGGAGCTTGCCGACCTCCTCGCTCATCATCCGGCCCGTAATCTTGGGCCACCAGTAATAGAATGCGCCCAGGATCGCGAACATCATCCCGCCGAACAGCACGTAGTGGAAATGCGCCACCACAAAGTAAGTGTCAGTCTGCTGGAGATCGATAGGCACCGCCGCGTGCATCACGCCGCTCAGTCCGCCGAGCGTGAATTCGAGGACCGCCGCGACACCGAAGTAGAACGCAACCGTCATCCTCAGCGAACCGCCCCACACGGTCGCGACCCAACTGAAGATTTTGATTCCGGTCGGAATGGCGATCAGCATCGTGGTGATCGCAAAGGTTGAGTCCGCCACCGGGCCCATCCCGGTCGCGAACATGTGATGCCCCCACACGCCGTACGACAAAAACCCGATCAGCACCATCGCGTACGCCATCCCGGCGTATCCGAACAGGGGCTTGCGCGAGAATACCGGCAGAATTTCCGACATCATCCCGAAGGCCGGCAGCGCCATGATGTAGACCTCGGGATGACCGAACAGCCAGAACAGGTGCTGCCACAGGATCGGAGTGGCGCCGAGTTCGACGACGTAGAAATGCGTGCCCACGAATCGGTCGAGGAACAAAAACAGGAGGCCCACCGTCAGGCACGGAAAGGCGAGCAGGATGAGGATGGTGGTCACCAGCATCGACCACATGAACATCGGCATCCGCATGAAGGTCATGCCGGGCGCGCGCATGTTGACGATCGTGACGAAGAAGTTGAGGCCGCTCAGCAGGGTCGAGATGCCGAGGATGAGCAGGCCGATATTCCACAAGTCGATGTTTATGCCTGAGGAGTAAGGGCGCTCGGTCAGATTGGCATAGCCAAACCATCCGGCGTCGGGCAGCGAGAGGTTGAGCCATCCGAGGTTCATGAACAGGGCGCCGAACAGAAAGACCCAGAAGCTCAGCGCGTTAAGCCGCGGAAAGGCGACGTCACGAGCGCCGATCTGCAGCGGGATGAGGAAGTTGGCGAAAAATCCCAGCTCCAGCGGCATGACCACCATAAAAATCATGGTCGTGCCGTGCATCGTGAACATCTGGTTGTACGTGTTGGCCGAGAGGAAAGTGTTGTTCGGCACCGCGAGCTGCGTGCGGATAGCCATCGCTTCGAGGCCGCCGATCAGCATGAAGCCGAGCGAGGCCAGCAGGTATAGAATCGCGACGCGCTTGTGATCGACGGTGGTCAGCCAACTGTAAATCCCCGACTCGGCCGTCAGGTAATTGGAATGTTCGAGCGGGAGCTGTTTGGGTTGCGCAGCCATAGCCCTCTACCTACTTCAGGCTCTCGAGATAAGCGACGAGGTCGTTAAGGTCTTTGCCCTGCAATCCGAGCGTGGGCATGTTGGCCCCGGGTTTGACCTTGTCCGGATTCTGAATCCATTTCGCCAGGTTCTCCGGGGTATTTTCCAAGATACTGCCCGCGATCGTCGAGCGCGAGCCGAAATGCGTCAGGTCGGGGCCCTTGAAGTTGCCGGTATATTGCGCGGAAAAGCCTGAGAGGCCCTTGACCGTATGACATATCGCGCAGGGCGCATTGGCGAAGATCTGCGCACCAGTCGCGGCCGAGCCGCCGGCCGGAGCCACCGGCGGCGATTGTTGTTGCTTGACCCATTTGTCGAAATCGTCCTTGGTCTGGACGAACGCGCGCAGTCGCATGTTGGCGTGTGAGTCGCCGCAGAATTCGACGCACTGTCCGTAGAACATGCCGAGTTGGTCGGGCGTGTAGGTTATCGAATTGATCTGTCCGGGAATCACGTCGCGCTTGCCGCCCAGCATGGGCACCCAGAAGCTGTGAATGATGTCCGCCGACTGCATCGAGAAATGCACCATGCGGCCGGCCTCAAGATGAAGTTCATCCGCGGTATCGATACCATACTGCGGGTACTGGAACTCCCACCACCATTGATGTGCGATCACCGTGACGTTCAGCGCGTCGGCTGGCCAATGGTCAGGCTGCGTCGCCCAAATGGTGCGCACCGTCGGTACCGTGATAAAAACCAGGATCAAGGCGGGAATCGCGGTCCACGCAATCTCAAGACGGATGTCAGACGTCACTGTGGACGGTTCACCCGGCTCACCGACGCGGGTCGAGAACCAGAAAATCGCCAGGAACATCACCGCGAGCACGAACACCATGATAAAGAAGTCGATCCAGTTGACGAAAACGTAGATCGAGTGGATCCGCCGCGCGAAGTCGGACCCGTTGCTGAGCGTGTCCATCGGGTAACTCGGCGAGCAGCCCATCATACCCGCCGTCAGCGCCACGAGGGCGCTTACCAGCGAAGCCCCTTTTGTGAACCGAGCGCGCGGCTTCATCAGTGCGACTCTCCGATCGGCTCCATCGCGGCCGCCGACGCCATTTTCAGGCCGGGATAGGAACATAGCCAAAAAATGCCAAGAAATCCGGCTGTAACCAGAATTTCAATCCATCCGAACGGAACCGTCCGCGGCGACAGCGAAGGTACCACCAACACATAAATCTCGGACCAAATACCGACCATTCCAAGCAATGCCACGGTGCCGAGAATCACCGGCGTCTTCTTGGGGCGGATACCGAGCAAAACGACGAACGGGATGGCCCACACCAGGGTCACGGTCATCCACGACATAAACGCCCACGGCATGTAGTGCACGCGCACCGCGATGAAGAAGGTCTCCATCGGGATGTCGGCATACCAGATCACAATATACTGGGCGAACAACGTGTAAACCCAGAAGACCGAAAACGCAAAAACCATCAGCCCCAGGTCGCGCATGGTACGGCCTTCGGTGAAGATGTTACCGGGACCTAGCGCGCGCCGCAGGCAAACCGCCGTGAACGCCATCGTGACGATCGCGCTCCAGAACGTGCCGGCGAAAAACCACCAACCGAACAGCGTCGAGTGCCACAGCGGCGACAGCGACATCACCAGGTCGAAGGACAGCAGGGTATAAACCGCCGCGAAGCAAATCGCCACCGCCGGAGCGAGACGGCGAACCGCCGTGGGCGGCATCACGATATTGTTCGAGGTGGCCGCCCATCTTCGGGCCTCCTCGCCGCGCGAGGCCGTAAGAAACGACAGGCTTAAAAGCGTCATCACGGCGAGCGCAATACCGTCGCGCGCGAACAGGAACGGCACGTTGAGCCAGGTGGTCTTGGCCGGGATCGGATGCCGAATCCAGGGAAAGATCAAATCGCGGCCGAAGAACAAAAGCCAGAACAGGATGAATCCCGGGATCAGGAAACCGCTGAACGCCTCGGCCAGGCGATAATGCGCGCGGCCGGCCCAACGTCCCTGGGTAAGGTAAAAGGCGGCGGAAACCACCACGCCGCCCTGCGCGACCCCCAGCCAAAACAGCAGATTGACCAGAAACGCCTCCCACGCACGCTGGGCGAGGCCCTGGGTGAGGGCGATGCCGAAAGCGATCACCCCGAGCGCGATCAGCACGTACGCGATCGTGGTCAGCGGCTGCGCCGGCAGGTTGGCCACCGGCGGCGGTCCCGAAGCGCCAGAACGATATGAAGCGGTCTCAGAGTTGGGGCTCATTCGTTATTCCAAGGCTCATGAATCCAGTGCTCGTGTTGTGGGATGCCTCAGGCCGCCTCGCGCGTTATCTCCTGAGCGCCGGCCTCGCGCAGCATCGATTCGAAGCGCGGCGCGTCACCTTCGGCGCAGCGCACCACCAGGCCGAACTCGTCGCTCGAAAAGCGCGAGCGATAGCCGCTCAGCGGCTCGAAAGTCGGCAAATTGGCGAGCAGCACCCAGCTGGCCAGCGCCGAAATGCCGCCGAACAGCACCATCAGCTCGAAGGCAATGATGATGTACGGAGGCAGCGAGGCGATCGCCTTGCCGCCAGTAACCAAATTCCATTCCAGTGAAGTGCCAGTGGTCAGGGTAAAAGCGGTGACAATACCGGTGATGCCCCCCAGCAGAACGTACCAGCGCACGAAACTCGAACTCTTGTATATGGTCCGGTTGATGTGCTCGCTGGGGATCGGCGAGAAAACGCGAAACCGTGTTTGAGCGGCCTGGAGTCTGCTCGACACAGTGGATCAGCCGCTCCTCGTCGGGGAACGCCCCTACCAACTCGACTTCTGCACTCATGCTGCCTTGGCATATCCCTGGCGCAGCGCTTGCTTGAGCCAGGTGATGCCCTCCTTCAACTCGGTCATCGAAATGATCGGCATGAATCGGGCGAAGAGCGAGAACAACATCACGAACCACGCGAAGGCGCCGACGGTAATTCCCATCTCAGTGAGCGACGGATGCCAGAAACGCCACTGCGAGGGCTCGAAGTTGGTCGCCAGCGAGCCCGCGATGATCACGAAACGCTCGAACCACATCCCAATGTTGACGAAGATCGTGATGATAAACAGCGGAACCGGGCTGACCCGGATGCGCGGCGAGAACAGTGCCAGCGGGATCACGCAGTTGCACAGCACCATCACCCAGAACATCCATCCCCACGGCCCGAAATAGCGCATGTGAAAGGTCATCAGCTCGATCGGGTCCTGGCTGTACCACGCCGTGAACGACTCGACGATGTATGCATAGCTGACGACGAGCGAGGTCAGCAAAACCACTTTGGCCAGGTTGTCCAGATGCCAGGGCGTGATCAGATCCTCGATACCCATGATCCAGCGCATCGGAATTAGCAGCGTGAGAACGAGCGCCACGCCCGAAAAAATCGCGCCGGCCACGAAATAGGGGGCGAAAATCGTGCTGTGCCAGCCCGGCAACTGCGCCATTGCGAAATCCCAGCTCACTACGCTATGCACCGAGAGCACCAGCGGCGTCGCGAGGCCAGCCAGCAGCAGATAGGCCATCGAGAAGTGTCGCCATTGGCGGTCACTGCCCTGCCAGCCCAGCGCGACGATAGTATAGAGCCGCTTGCGCCAGCCGGTCGCCACCTCGCGCACGTTGGCCACGTCCGGAATAAGGCCGGTGAACCAGAACAGAGCGCTAATCGTGAGATAAGTGCTGATGGCGAAGAAGTCCCACGTCAGCGGTGAGCGGAAGTCGGGTTGCAAGAAGCGCTCGTTGGGATAGGGCGCGAGCCAGTAGAAGAACCACGGACGGCCGAGATGGATGACCGGGAACAGGCCGGCGGTCGCCACCGCAAAAATGGTCATGGTTTCGGCGGCGCGATAAACCGCGGTGCGCCAGCGCGTGCGGAACAGAAACAGGATGGCCGAGATCAGCGTGCCCGAGTGCGCAATACCGACCCAGAAGACGAAGTTGGTGATGTACACCGCCCACATCACCGGATCGCCGAGGCCGGTGACCTGCAAGCCGTTATAGATCTGGTTGGTCCATAGCCCGCCGCCGATCAGAACCAGGATCAGCAGGAACCCAATCCAGATCCAATACCGCACGCCCGGCGGCTCCAGGATCGCGCGGACGCTGCGATCGATATCCGCAAACGTCGGATCCAGGTTGATATCCTTTACCGCGGCAGCCACTTACGCTTTTCCTTTCGTCTGATAGATGTCGCGCAAATAGGTCACATTGGGGCCGGTGTTGATCTCTTCCAGCACTAGGTACCGGCGCAGCTTGTTGTCGATTCGCCGCCGCATCATCGCGCTTTGCGGATCGTCCTCGTCACCGAAGGTCATTGCCTTGGAGGGGCAGGCCTGCACGCACGCCGGCTGAATTTCGCCGTCGCGCACCGGGCGCTTCTCGATCAGCGCGTTGAGCTCGGCGTACGTGATGCGCTGGATGCAGAACGAGCACTTTTCCATCACGCCCGCGCCGCGCACTCCGACGTCGGGATTGAGCTGCAGGTTCAGCGGCTCGTCCCATTCGGGCAACGACCAATTGAAGCGCCGCACCTTGTAGGGACAGTTGTTGTTGCAGTAGCGGGTGCCGACGCAGCGATTGTAGATCTGCTGGTTGAGTCCTTCCTTGGTATGCGCGGAGGCGAACACCGGGCATACCGGCTCGCATGGCGCACGGTCGCATTGCTGGCAGAGCATCGGCGCCACGTGCATCAGCGGCGCCTCCTCGGCCTTCTCCTTGGGCGGGAAGTAGCGCTCGACCCGGATCCACGACATGATGCGCCCAATCTCGACGTAGTCCTTGCCCACCACGTGCAGATTGTTCTCGGCGTAACAGGCGGCCACGCAGGCGCTGCAGCCGGTGCACGCATTGGTGTCGACCGTCATTCCCCACTTGTGGACCGGGTAATCGAACGGCGCGTATAGCTCATAAGGCTGCGGGGGCTTGGGCTCGTCGGATGGCGGCAGCACACCCTTGGCGAGGTCGTCGATACTGATCGTCTGCACGATACCGCGCTCCATCTGATCGGCCAGGAACAACGGCGAGACCAGCCGGCGCACGTCGCCCGTGGGACGCGCCTTGACCGCGACCGCCCTGCTCCATTGCGGCAGCACCGACCAGACGTTGGCGCCCTTGCCGCTGGCATAACGTCCATACGCGGTATGGCCCTGCCCGGTCGGCACCGCGAGCACGCCCGGGCGGACGTGCTCGGAAATCATCGCGGGCACCGCTATCGCGCCGGCCTCCGAGCGCAACTCCACGATTCCATTTTGGGAGACGCCCAGGCTGCGCGCGGTGTCGGGATGGATCTGCGCCCACGAGTCCCACACCAGTTGCACGACAGGCTCGGGAATTTCCTGCAGCCACGGTTTGTTGGCGCCGCGACCGTCGTAGAAAAAGATATGCGGCACGGCAAACAGCGTGAGTCCAGTCGCAGCCGCAGGCGCCGGCACGTTGGTCTCAAAAACCTTGCTGTCGAGCTTGACCTCGGCGGCCTTGACCTTTTCGTAATACCCGCCTGCGCGGCGCGCCTTCTCCCAGAACTCGTCGAACGTGCCGCCGGCCTTTGAGCCAAGCTGCTGCCACGCGGCGTTGACCGCGTCGGCCATATTCTCCCACGGCACCTGTTCGGCCTTGGCGCCGCCGGCGCGAGCCGAGGCGAGGAGGATATCGCCGAGCGGACGCGAGTCGAATACGCGCGCCATCACCGGCTGCCCAAGCCCGCGCACGCCGGCCCGGGGCTGCGTATCGTGCCAGGTCTCCAGCGAATGGTCGATCGGCATGCGCAGATGCGCCGCGGCTGCGGTTTCGTCGGGCACGGTGCCCATCCAGGCCACGAAACCGACCTTGGCGATCGCTTCCTTGAACTTCTGCGCGGCCGGCATCGAGAACAGCGGATTGTTGTTGCCGGCGATCACCAGCACGTCGATCTCGCCGCCGGCCATCGCTTTGACCAGGGCCGCGATGTCCTCGGGCGAGCTGGCGGCCGCCGGTGCCTCTTCGGCGAATACCACAGTCTTGCCGACGTTGCCGGTGACGGCGTTCAGGATGGCGACCGCACTATGGAGCGCAGGGTCTTCCGTTCCGGCCATCGCAACCGCGCTCTCGGACTGACCGAACGATTCGCCCATCCGCATGATCGACTCGGCCGACACACCGGTCTTCTGCGCCACCGCCGCCGGCTCGAAGTCAGCCGTCAGCTTGCGCAGCGCGTCGAGGTCGACGCCCGAGTTGCGCGACACCCATCCCTGCTTGACCAGCACATTGAGTACGCTCAGCGCGACCGCCGCCTCGTCGCCGGGCGTGGTCGCCACCCACTCGTCGCACTTGGCCGCCGTCATGGTCATCACCGGGCCGACGTAGGTGGCCCGCGCGAGAGTCAACTGTCCGCGGCGCTGCTTGGGCGTGCGGAAAGCGGCGTACTGGCGATGAAACTCGACGGGCGAGCCCCAGATGCTCAGGAAATCGGCGCCGAAAGAGATCAGCGCGTCGGCCTGGTCGATACGATGAATAGGCAGGTCGTCGCGCCCGAAGCTGACCTTGGCCGCGGCGCGCGCCGCGTGTTCGCCGAGCCGCTCGTAGGTGACCATCCGGCTCGAGCCGTACGCTCCAAGCCAAAGCTGCGCGATCTTGCTCTGGGTCGGACCCAGCGGCCCGCTGATGAACGCGACCCGGTCTTTGCCAGCCTTGGCTGCCGCGCCAAGGCGTTCGTTTAAAGTCTTGAGCGCGTCGTCCCAGCTTGCCGACTCGAACGATCCGCCCTGGGCGCGGCGCTGAGGCCGCGAGAGGCGGTCGGGATTGTAGACTTCCTGCAGCCCGGCCTGGCCGCGAGCGCATATCGAGCCCTCGCTTATCGGGTCGGCGGGATTGCCCTCCAGCTTGATCACCCGGCCCTCGCGCACCCGCGCCACCAGGCCACATCCGGCGGGACATTCGGTGCATACCGTCGCGTAGAAGGTCGGCATGCCGGGGATTACGTTTTCGTCGGGGACGACGTACGGAATCAGGTTGCGGGCGGCCGGCTCGCATCCCGGTATCGCCGCCGCTGCTCCAGCGGTGGCGGCGAGCTTGATAAACGACCGCCTGGACAAGCCCTCTGACATTTGGATGGTCCCTCTCGCTCCTCTAGTGATGGCAGACGTAGCAGTCCTGGGTGGCTCCGCGTTTGGTGTGGCAGTCGATGCAGAAGCCCATGTTGATCTCATGCACCGGCTGTATCCTCTCCATCGTCTCCACGGGTCCATGACAGGTCTGGCACGCCACCCCGGCATTGATATGCGGCCGATGGGTAAAGCGGACAAAGTCGGGCAACGTATAGACCCGGTTCCAGCGGATCTCGAAATTGGACTGCGTGTTATCGGTCCAGGGCCGGGTTACCGCCAGCAATCCACCGCTTTTCTGGCTACCGTGGCATCCCACGCAGCGCTGCACCGGCGGCACGCCCGAGGTCGATGAGCGGCGCGCGTACTCGTGGCAATACTGGCAGGGGATCTGGTTGACCCCGGCATGGATTCGATGGCTGAAGGGGATGGGCTGCACGACGTCGAAGCGCGGAGCCCACGGCCGTTGCGAGAAGGCGATGACGCTCACTCCGGCGGCGAACATCACCAGCGCCAGCGTAAGCAATGTGCGGTTCAGATTCAGGTTCATTTAAAATCCGGTAGAGCGCTCCCCAGGCCTGTGCGCCGCGCGACGATACCGATCCGCGATACGCGCGCGGCACGGCCGCGTGCGCTATCACACCCCCCGCACGCGCGATCAACCCATTTGGCGGCGCACCTCACTCTTAAGCTCTCAGGTCTCATGCAAGCCGGGATTACAAAACCGCAAACGGGAGAATAACTAACATTGCTCGGTACGTTCGGCAAGAGAAAGTAATGGCTGAAAAAGAATTTTTGGCGGTTGCCCACAGGACCGCGAGGAGGCCTGTGGGCAGGCGCGGTCAAGCGATGTTTGTGCGCGGGACCAAGTGTGGTAAGTAGTGTACGATCTGAAATTCGGAGACCAGCTCACAAAGGTGCAGATAAAGCCCGCCGCCAGACTCGGACTTTTGCCGCCATATCTTTTTGCTGAACTCGATCGTCTAAAAAAAGAGGTCCAGCAACGGGGCGTCGATGTCATCAGCCTCGGTATCGGCGATCCCGATCTGCCCACGCCCGCGCATATAATCGCGCGTCTGCAGGCCGCCGCCACCGACCCGCTAAACCATCGTTATCCCGACTACGAGGGGCTCGAGCGCTTTCGCGCCGCCGCCGCCGGATGGTATCGGCGCCGCTTCGAGGTCCGGCTCGATCCGGCCCGCGAAGTTTGCGCGCTGCTCGGCTCCAAGGAAGGCATCGCCAATTTTCCAACGGCGGTTGTCGACCCGGGCGATATCGTGCTCATCCCCGACCCTGGCTATCCGGTCTATTACTCGGGATGCGTGTTCAATGGCGGCGAGCCGTATTTCATGCGGCTCAGCAAGCACCACGCTTTTCTGCCCGACCTGGCCGCGATTCCGGCCGAGATCGCGCGCCGGGCCAAGCTGATGTGGCTCAATTATCCGAACAATCCGACCGCGGCGACCGCCGAGCGCTCCTTTTTCAAGGACGCGGTCGATTTCTGCCTCAAGCACGACATCATCCTGGCCCACGACTTCGCCTACTCCGAGATCGCCTTTGACGGCTATCGCGCGCCGAGCGTGCTCGAGATCGATGGCGCGCGCGAATGCGCAGTCGAGTTCCATTCGCTCTCCAAGACCTACTCGATGACCGGATGGCGGGTCGGATTCGTGGTCGGCAACGCGGCCGCCGTCGGCGCGATGGGCAAGGTCAAGACCAATATCGACTCGGGCGTATTTCAGGCGGTGCAGGAGGCGGCGATCGCAGCCCTGGAGGGCGGCGAGGAAAAGCTCCACGAATACTGCGCCATCTACCAGCAAAGACGCGACCTGATGGTCGAGGCGCTGCACAGCCTGGGGCTCGAATGCGCGAAGCCGCGCGCGACCTTCTATATATGGGCCGAGGTTCCCAAGGGCTATACCTCGGTGTCCTTCACCGAACGCGTAATCAAAGAGACCGGCGTGGTGGTGACGCCGGGGTCCGGATTCGGCAAGGGTGGCGAGGGGTTCGTTCGCTTTTCACTGACGGTGGCGAACGATCGGTTGCAAGAGGCTGTGCAACGAATCAAGGGGTTGCGGTTTTAAACGGCGAGGATGCCCCATCGGGCTTTCATCGGTTTAGGGACGAATCTCGGCGACAGGGCGGCCAACTACCGTGAGGCCGTCCAGCGCATCGCGGCCCTGCCCACTACGCGGGTAACCCGCCAGTCCTCGATCTACGAGACCGAGCCGGTCGGCGATATCAAGGGCGCGTTCATCAACGGCGTGGTCGAGGTCGAGACCGAGCTTGCCCCGGACGCGATGATGCGCCGGTTGCTCGGGATCGAACGGGTGATGGGACGCAAGCGGGTGCGCGGCAAGAAGCCCGCGTCGAGCCGCGCCAAGTACCGTCCGCGCATTATCGATCTTGACTTGCTTTTCTTTGACAACGAGATTATCGACGCCCGAACGCTCAAGATTCCGCATCCGCGCCTCCACGAGCGGCGTTTTGTGCTGGCGCCGATGAGTGAACTCGCGCCGGCGCTGATTCATCCGAAGCTCAACGCTTCGATTTCGGAACTGCTCGCGGCGCTCAAATCGCCGCACCGGGTTACGCTGGCGCGGGCGGACCTTCTAAGGGCGCCGTCCGCCGCAGGGGGAGGAGTGGCTTCGCGATGAAGTTTTTTATCGATACGGCCGATGTCA
Source organism: uncultured delta proteobacterium (assembly GCA_963773975.1). Lineage (GTDB taxonomy): Bacteria > Desulfobacterota > Binatia > Binatales > Binataceae > JAKAVN01. Next base: position 11,077 of record CAVZDJ010000051.1, on the reverse strand, counting down.
ACGAGATTCGCGAGGCCGCAAGTTGGGGCCTGGTCGACGGGGTAACCACCAACCCGAGTCTGATCGCCAAAACCGGCCGGCCTTACGCCGACGTGCTGCGCGAGATTTGCGAGATCGTGGACGGCCCGGTCAGCGCCGAGGTCGTATCGACCGATGCGGCGGCGATGCTGGAGGAAGGCGAGCGCCTGGCGCGCCTGCATCCCAACATCGTGGTCAAGTGCCCGCTCATCATCGAGGGACTCAAGGCCACGCGCGCGCTCAGCAACCGCGGCATCAAGGTCAACGTGACGCTGGTCTTCAGCCCGCTGCAGGGGCTGGCGGCGGCCAAGTGCGGCGCGACCTATCTTTCGCCCTTCGTCGGGCGTCTCGACGATATCGGCCACGACGGCATCGCGATGGTCGAGCAGTTGGTGCACATCCTGCGCAACTACGGCTATCCGACCCAGGTGCTGGTGGCCTCGATTCGCACGCCGACTCACCTGCTGCGCGCGGCCGAGATGGGCGCGCACGTCGCGACGCTGCCGTTCGCGGTGATGAAGCAGATCCTGCATCATCCGCTGACCGACATGGGACTGGAGAAATTTCTCGCCGACTGGCGCGCGACCAAGCAGAAAATCTGATCGCGTCAGATTTGCATTGGGGTTTCAGCACCCCCGCCTGCCAGGCGTAGACCAACATCCGCTTACGACACACGGCCAACGAAGTGCTCAAGCAGGCTGGCCTACCGAAAGCTTTTTAGGATGTGCGCTGGTCCGTCGTGCTCAGCGGAGCCTTGCGATGATGCGTAAGCTGCTCGAATGCGTATCCGAGCCTGAATAAATCCGGCTCATGGTACGGATACACGACTATTTCCATTCCCACCGGTAGGCCATTTTCAGTGAAACCCGCGGGCACGCATATCGACGGCATCCATGCCTGCGACGCGATGAAAGTATTGGACGGAAAGCCAAGCGTGGTCCACCTGCCGTTCTTCACCTCGTGCTTCGTCGGCGGCAAGACTTGGACGCACGGGAAGCACATCGCAATCAGGCTCTTTTGCGCGAGCACATTGACTACCTCGCGCTGGAAATCCTCGCGCGCCGCGAGTTTGCGGAAATATGTGGGATCGTCCGTGGGATGGACCGGGCCCTGCACGATTAGCTCAAACAGATCGAGCACAGGATGATACTTCTTCGCCGCATGGATCTCGGCAATTCTGTGATAGGCAAGTTCCGGCCGCGCGCCGAGGAACTGGTCGATGTCGTGCCGCGAATGCAGCAGATAGAGTGACGTATCGGCGATACGTTCGGTCAAATTGGGCAGGCGGATCTCGACGAACTCAGCACCTGACGCCTCCATCCGCTTGATCGCCGTTCTGACCAGCGCGTTGACCTGGGCAGCTTCCGGATCGGTCTCGCTCCCGAAGGTTTGCGCCAAAACGCCAATCCTCGCGCCCTTTAGACCGTCGCGATCCAGATGTCGCGTATAGCTTCCCGTGTGCCCGGCGATTGCATAGGCCGCCGTGTAGGGGTCCTTGGGGTCGTATCCCGCCAGTACATCGAGCAACACCGCGGCGTCGGTCACCGAACGAGTCATCGGACCCGCGGTGTCCTGGAACACGACCAGGGGCGAAAGGCCAGCACGGCTGATCAATCCCGGGGTGACGCGCACGCCCACCAGGTTGTTGAAGCTGGCGGGTGCGCGGATTGAGCCACCGGTGTCCTCCCCTATTCCCACCGTTGCCAGGTTTGCCGCCACTGCCGCGCCCGTGCCACTGCTCGAACCACCGGGGTCACGGTCCAGCGCGTACGGATTTTTCGTTTCGCCGCTCTTGGACGAAAAGCCGAACCAGGAAGTCGCAAAGTCCGGCATTGCCGATTTAGCCAGGACGATTCCTCCAGCCTCCTTCAGCTTGGCGATAATGGTCGCGTCATGCTGCGGAACATAACCGTCGAGGGCGATCGAACCGAACGTGGTGACGATATCCTTGGTCTCCGCCTGATCCTTGACGACGACCGGAATACCATGGAGTGGACCCACCAATGTCCCGTTACGGATAAGGAAATCGTCGAGCCGATCCGCTTCGGCAAGGGCGTTTCGATTGACGTTCACAATCGAATTGAGCGCCGGCCCGTTTTTGTCGTATGTCTCGATACGATCGAGGTAATGTTGGACGAGTTGCCGGCAGGTAAGACTCCGATTGCGAAAAGCCTGATGGATGTCCGCGATCGTCGTTTCTTCGAGCTTGAACGCTTCATCAGGCATGTCTGCAAGTCCCTACCATCCGCACACGATGCGGGCGAGGGCAAAAGAGGAATCGGACAAAGGAACTATACCATCTCGATGCCGCCCCACAGGAAGGCGAGCGAGATCGCGCCGTTGCGCGACTTTACGTTGTGCGTGCAGCCCTTGGGCCGGATGCTCATGTTGCCGGTTGCGACTTCGCCGCTTTCGTCGGCGTGCGAGCCCTCGATCATGTAGAGCAGTTCCTCGCCAGTGTGGCGATGGCGCGGCAGCGCGGCGCCAGGCTCGAATAGCGCCAGCACCGCGCGGCGGTTACCCGCCTTGTCCTCCCAGATGAGTTTCTGGCGTACGCCGGGGAGCGTGTCGCGCCAGGCGATTTCGCTCACGGCGAAGGTCTGCGACCGCGGCGCACTGCCTGGTTCTTTGGCCGGCTCGATCCCGCCGGTGACCACCGCGAGTACGGTCGCGCCGTTTTTGCTGCTGACGTTATGCACGCAGCCATTGGGCCGGTAGCTCATGTTGCCCGCGCTGACCGTGCCGCTTTCATCCGCGATCGCGCCTTCGACCACGTACAGAATTTCGTCGCCGGTGTGACGATGCGTCGGCAGGCTCGCGCCCGGCTCGAAGCGGGTCAGCATCGCGCGCCGCTCGGTCGCGGGATCGGACCACAGCGCCCTCTGCCGGATGCCCGCCAGCGTCTCGTGCCGCTTCCACTCGATGTCGGTCACCGCGATGACTCGTGACGCCGTGTTCTCGGCCATGACAGCATCCCTCCGCGCTTTTTAATCGTGTGCAGTCTGCCGACGGAGGCTACCCTGTTGTCGCCTCTCCATCGATCATGTGGGGTGTAACTCCGCCTCGCGCCGCATGTCAAACAAGTGGCCACTGGCGTGTGCTGGCGGTCGCACCAGCCAGTGATTTTTACCGCGAACGGCACCAGCGTGCCGCGCGGCGAAGCAGGATGAGGGATCGCCCTCGGCGCGCTTTTCTACCGACAGGTCCTTGGCCGGACTATTTGGGCCGGACTATTTGGGCCGGACTATTTGCCACCGTACCCGACGGGGGTGCCTGCGCCGCTGCAGTAGTCCCATCCTGCCACGGCTGAGAAACCGTCATAAGGACCACAGTTGCCCGAAACGATGTCGTGGTAGGCAGTCGTGAAGGCCATATGGTTGTATATTCTGGTGAGTTCCAACGCCGACGAAGATGAGAAATGACCGGCGACATTGATGATACCGGCCAGCGCTTGCGCGGCCACGCTGGTACCGCCGAATACGAACCAGTTCGTATCGTCGACGCCCGAAACGCCGGGCATCGAAAAGCTGTCGTAAACCCAGACCCCGGTGTCAGGGTCGGAATCAAAGGATAAATCCGGAACGCCTCGCGTCCCCCGCACAATTAATGGGAAGGCGTCTTTGATGGCGTTCTGAAAAGGCGGACGGGGTTCGTAGAGGCTCGGACCGCCGCCGCTCTCCTGCCAGACGCCCTGCCCAATGAGGTTGCCGGTAAAAGGATTGCGGCGCACAGTGGTGCCGCCGGCGGCGATGACGTCGGGAGAAACGCTGGGGTACTCGGCACCAGGGTTATCGCCGCTCGAAGCGATGTAGACCACCCCCGGCGTGGTGAAGAAGGCCGAGTCGGACAATGCCTCATCGGAGAACTCGCTGCCACCCCAGCTCATGGAGACCTCACCGCCTCCGGGCCCGACGAGGCTGCTGGCCACCCCCACGGCTGTAAACAGGTCTGTAAACAAATTTGACGCCGCCTCCACCAAAATGATCGTCGCGTCGGGCGCCATCGCGTGGACCCACTCGATATCCAGCGCCTCTTCCGCCTCCCAGCCGCCGGTGGGATCCTGCGCAGGGCGTGTGCCACTGGCGTAGACCACAGAGAAGCTTGCCGCCGGCAACCCGAACTGGCTCGAGAAGGTGCTCAAATCGCTCGCCGCATCCGGGTCGTCCCAGGCATCCACGATCGCGATTGTTCTTGAGCCACCGCTCGGGTTCTCGGTGACGGTATTGGGGTTGCAACCAGCCACAATCGTCGAAACAAGCTTGTAGACACAGCCAAGCGAAGCCGGCGTTTCAATGGCAAAGTCAGGAAAGGGCGGGGCTTCGGGCGTAAGGTTGGGTTTCAGCAGTCCCTGCCCAAAGGAACCCTGAACGACTTTTAACTCAATGTTTGTATGAGCGCGGACGCCGAGATCCCCGGGGCGTTCGATGCTCGACTGAGGAACCACCACCGAACCTGAGCGGCCCATGCCTTGCGCGCCCGACGTCTGGGAAAAAGCGAGCAATACCGCCGCTGCGACGGGCAACGATGCAATAAATCGCCGCATATCTTTTTTACCACTTCTCTTGGTGAATCGTTGGTTTTGCAAATTTTTAAGCTCTAGCGAGTCGCTACGCCTATTTACTGAAGTTTTTTGCTCAGATCAAGGCCTGATTTAGCCAACTATGGTTGCTTCGAGCCGGAGGCGAGGTCGTGTGATTGCGCGAACGAACGCCTGAGTCAGCGCCGTTCACCCCCGCGCATACCCGCACGGAGCGAGGCGCTGCGCTCACACCCGATGGAAATTGGATGAGTCGATGTGGCGGTCTACGACAACTGGGTCTGCGGCTCGGCCGTGAGCGCCGGGTCGCGCACCAGCACGCCCTCGGAATATAGCGCCTTGATCCGATCCTCGGGCATTCCGATGACTTCGTGCAACACGCGCTCGTTGTCCTCGCCGAGCAGCGCCGCGCGCAGGTCGAGCTTGTCGGGCCAGGCCGAAAACTTGACCGGTACGCCCGGGATGTCGAGTTCGCCGAGGAAACGATCCTTCACCCGGCGCACGGTGTTGCGCGCGCGCAGGTGCGGATGCTCCATCGCCTCGTTGAGCGAGAGCACCGGCGCGCAGGCGACACGTTCCTTGTCGAGCGCGGCCAGCGCGTCCTCGCGCGTGGGAAAGCTGCCAAGCCACTCCTCGATGATACCCTTGAGCGCTTCGTTGTTGTCGCGCCGCGCGCGGGCGCTGCGAAAGCGCGGGTCGTTCGCCAACTCCGGCTTGCCCATCGCGCGCACCATCTGCGGCCACTGATGCGGCATCACGGCGAGGAAGATGTATTGGTCGCCGCGATAGCGAAGGATTCCGGTGGGACCGCCGTTGGGATGCTGCGAGCCGCTGCGCGTCGGACGGTACTTGCCGCCACGCAACGAAACCATCGGCACGTTGGCCTCGTGCATGTGGAAGTAGGTGTCGAGGATCGAAGCGTCCATGTACTGGCCCTCGCCGGTACGCTCGCGATGCAGCAGCGCGAAGCCGATCGCCATCGCCGCCGACATCCCGGTCGACACGTCGCCTATGGCCATCGTCACGATCGCCGGCGGCCGGTCGGCCTCGCCGATACCGTCGGTTATCGCGGCGTAGGCCTGTCCCATGTAGTCGTAGCCGACCTTGTAGGCAAGCGGGCCGCTCTGCCCAAGCGCAGAGATCGAGCACATGATGATCTTCGGGTTGCGCTTGCTCAGCTCGTCGTATCCGAAACCCATCTTCTTGATGATTCCGGGCGCGTAGTTTTCCACTACCACGTCGATCTTCGGGATCATCGAGTAGATGAGCTCGCGCGCGCCGGGTTTGTTGATGTCGATCGCGAGACTGAGCTTGCTGTGGTTGTGCTGGAAGTAATAGCTGCTCTGGCTGGAGTCCTTGTACGCGGGCGTCAGCGGTTTGAGTCCGCCGGCGCGCACGCGGTCGCCTGCCGGCGCGAGCTCCACCTTGATGACCTCGGCGCCCATCTCGGCCAGCACGCGCGTGCAGGTCGGCCCCGCGACGAACTGGGTGAAGTCAAGGACTCGATAGCCTTCGAGCATCCGCGGTTTGTCGGGCATGGTCAGCGAACCTCCGTGCGTGCGCGGCCATGTACGTCTTTTTCGGTGGCCGGTTACGCCAGACTACAAAAAGCCGGCCGGACTGTAAAACCGCTGGCGGCGCGCCGTTTTGCGTTCACCGTAAAAGCTAACTTTTACCGCTTGCAGTTTTTAGGATAGCGCCCAGACAATTCGGGTTATTCGCCTTTCACGCAATACGCGAAACCGTGCGGTCCGGCGGCCTTCTTTGCTGGCATCGTTGATGCTCCTCCTTACAGGTGAGGAACACTAACATGACGCGCAAGTGGACAAGCAAAATTTTTCCTGCCCTGAAGACAGTGATTTTCGTGGCTGGAGCGGTAACGCTCCAGGCATGTTTCTTTGGCGGACATCCATATGGGCCCGCGTACGGGCCTAACCCATACGCTTATGGGCCGGGTCCGGCGTACGGCGGACCCCCCGCCTACGTATACGGCCGACCGCCTGTCGTGGGTGACTACGACGATCATCACGCGTGGCATGAGCGCGACTGGTGGGTTCGGAACAACCATCCTTGGGTGCAGCAGCATCATCCGGAATGGATCGCGCACGAGCATGGTCGCGAGAGCGATCACGCACATCGGTAAGTTGTTGTTTGCGGATTCTCGCGCGCTCTAACCTGCGTCGGATGCGCGTAAAGCATTGCAAACTGCGAAGCGAAAGCCATTCGAAACGGCTCCGCTTCGTTTTTTACGTCTAGTCACGGCCTGACCGACCAGGGCGGAATTCTTTGAAAATCCGCTGCGAAGGGCTGGCATGGTCCGCAATGATGCTTACCTTTATTGCAAAGGTATCGTAAAGACCGAACATTTCTTCACCTCCGCACTTACTTTACGTCAGATGAGCAAACACAAAGACGACAAGCATAGCCGTGACGAGTCCAGGGCCGAATGGAGCTTGGGCAACAATGACTCCAGTCGCGACGCGCCGAACGACTCCGCCCAGCGTCCGATCGAGCTAAGCCCTGACGATCAGGCTCTAGAGCAGCCGTCCGAAGTGGCGGCGCTGCTGGAGCAGGTCGCCAATAAGGACAAGGAAATCGCCGAGCTCAAGGACAAGTACCTCCGCGCGCTGGCCGACACGGATAACATCCGCAAGCGGATGCGCCAGCAGAGCGAAGATACCGTGCGGCTCCAGCGCGAGAACCTCCTGCGCGACCTGCTGCCGATAACCGATAACCTCGAGCGTGCGGTCGAGGCCGCCCGCGGCGGCGGCAACGGCAAGCCTATCGTCGAAGGGGTCGAGATGGTGTTGCGCTCGCTGCTCGATTTCCTCCGCAGCAACGGCGTGAGTCCCCGGGAATCGGTGGGACGGCCATTTGACCCCCAGTTTCATGAGGCCGTCGATCATGTCGAAAGCGGCGAGCATCCGCCCAACACGGTCATCAGCGAGTTCCATCGCGGCTACCAGGTCGGCGAGCGGGTCCTGCGTCCGGCGCGAGTGGCGGTAGCCAAGGCGCCGTCGGGTGCTCCATCGAGTGACCGTCCGCACCGCAAACACGGTCAGGATGGCGGCGGCGACGGTAAGTAGCCGTTCACCGTCATAAAATCGTTGAAAACCTTAAAATAATGATTATTAGGTAAAGTTAGAGGCTTCTTAAAACCATGGCAAAAGTAATCGGAATAGACTTGGGCACGACCAACAGTTGCGTTGCGGTGATGGAAGGGGGCGACCCCATCGTCATCGCCAATTCGGAAGGTGCCCGGACCACCCCTTCGGTAGTCGCCTTTACGGATTCGGGCGAGCGGCTAGTGGGACAAATCGCGCGCCGTCAGGCGATCACCAACCCGACCAACACGGTGTTCGCGATCAAGCGCCTGATGGGCCGGCGTTTCGACGACCCCGAGGTCCAAAAGGCACTCAAAGTGCTGCCCTACAAGGTCGTGCGCAACGACGACGGCGCGGCCTGGGTGGAAATCCGCGGCAAGAAATACAGCCCGCCCGAGATTTCCGCCTTCATCCTGCAGAAGATGAAGCAGACCGCCGAAGACTACCTCGGTGAGAAAGTAACCGAGGCGGTCATCACGGTGCCGGCCTACTTCAACGACAGCCAGCGCCAGGCCACCAAGGACGCGGGACGTATCGCCGGACTCAACGTGCTCCGGATCATCAATGAGCCCACCGCGGCCTCGCTCGCCTACGGACTGGACAAGAAAAAGGACGAGAAGATCGCGGTCTTCGATCTCGGCGGCGGCACTTTCGACGTTTCGATCCTGGAGATCGGCGACGGCGTATTCGAAGTCAAAGCTACCAACGGCGATACCTTCCTCGGCGGTGAGGACTTCGATCAGCGCGTCATTGATTACCTGGCCGACGAATTCCGCAAGGACCAGGGGATCGACCTCCGCTCGGACCGGATGGCTTTGCAGCGGCTCAAAGAGGCCGCCGAGAAGGCCAAGATGGAACTCTCCACGGTGATGGAAACCGACATCAATCTGCCCTTCATTACCGCCGACCAGTCCGGCCCCAAGCATCTCAATATCAAGCTGACCCGGGCCAAGCTCGAGGCGCTATGCGGTGACTTGCTCGATCGGCTCGAACAGCCCTGCCTGACCGCGCTGAAGGATGCGAGCCTGCGCGCCAGCGACATCAACGAGATCGTGCTGGTGGGCGGGATGACCCGCATGCCGGCGGTCCAGGAGCGGGTGCGCAAGCTGTTCGGCAAGGAAGGCCATAAGGGCGTCAATCCCGATGAAGTCGTCGCGATCGGTGCGGCGATCCAGGCCGGTGTGCTCAAGGGCGAAGTCAAGGACGTCCTGCTGCTCGACGTGACGCCGCTGTCACTGGGTATCGAGACGCTGGGCGGCGTGTTCACCAAGCTCATCGACAAGAACACCACTATCCCGACCCGCAAGAGCCAGATTTTCTCGACCGCGCAGGACAACCAGACGGCGGTGACGATTCGGGTCTTCCAGGGCGAGCGCGAGATGGCCTCCGACAATAAGCTGCTCGGCCAGTTCGACCTGATCGGGATCCCGCCCGCGCAACGCGGCTTGCCGCAGATCGAAGTCACCTTCGACATCGACGCCAACGGGATCGTCAACGTTCACGCCAAGGACCTCGGCACCAACAAGGAACAGTCGATCAAGATCACCGCATCCTCGGGACTGAACGAGGAGGAGATCAAGCGGATGGTGAACGAGGCGCAGCAACACGCGGCCGACGATCGGCAGCGCCGCCAGTTGGCCGAAGCGCACAACAAGCTGGACAACCTGGTCTACACCACCGAGAAGACGCTCAAGGACAATGGCGCAGCGCTCGACGAGGCCGCACGCAAGTCAGTCGAAGATGCGCTCGCGGCGGCTCGGGAGAAGTTGGAGTCCAAGGACCTCGAGGAGATTAATCGCACCACTGAGGCCCTGATGACCGCTTCGCATAAGCTGGCTGAGATGATGTACAGCAAGACCCGCCAGAGCGCGGGCGCCCAGAGCGGTGCGGGCGGTGCGGCCGGAGGTGACGGTCACGCCCAAGGCACTGGCGAGGCGGGCGGCGGACAGCCACACGAAGAAAAGAAGGAAGACGTGGTCGATGCGGATTTCAAAGAAGTGAAGTAAGCGGCGGCCGTCACGATAAATGTCAAACCGACGGACCTCGGCGCGAGCCTGTGACTCAGAGCGCCGCGGTCCGCTTACGTTCAGCGGCGGTGTAGTCTAGAATGGCGGCGATGGCGGCTCAGGCCAAAAAGCGCGACTATTACGAGGTGCTGGGCGTCGACCGCGGCGCCGGTGAGGAAGATCTCAAAAAATCCTACCGCCGCCTCGCGATTCAGTTTCATCCCGACCGCAATCCCGGCGACAAACAAGCCGAGGAGCGCTTCAAGGAACTCAACGAAGCCTACCAGGTCCTCTCGGACCCCGAACGTCGCGCGCAATACGACCGCTACGGCCACGCCGCATTCCAGGGTCCGCAGGGCAATGGCTTCGGCTTCGAATTTACCCAGGGTTTCGAGGAAGTCTTCTCCGACATTTTCGGCGATTTTTTCGGCACCGGACGCGGGCGCACCCGCTCGCGCTCGCGGCGCGGCGACGATCTGCGCTACGACCTCGAGATCGAGTTCGAGGAAGCGGCGCGCGGCTCCGAAAAAATCGTCAAGTTCCAGCGCCTCGCGACCTGCGACGCCTGCTCCGGGACCCGTGCGCGCGGCGGCGCCGAGGGCGCTCGCACCTGCCCCAATTGCCGCGGCACCGGACAGGTCCGCACTCAACAGGGCTTCTTTTCCATCGCCACCACCTGTGGCCAATGCCGCGGCGAGGGCACGATCATCGCCGACCCCTGCCCCAAGTGCCAGGGCCAGGGACGCGTCCGCCGTCCCGAGTCGCTCTCGGTACGGATCCCGCCCGGCGTCGATAACGGATCGCGCCTGAAGCTGCGTGGCGAGGGCGAGGCCGGATGGGGCGGCGGTCCGTCGGGCGACCTCTACGTGGTGGTCCACGTCAAGGAGCACGACCTCTTCGTACGCCAGGACAACGACGTAATCATCGAGATGCCGGTGAGCTTTCCGGCCGCCGCGCTCGGCACCGAGGTCGAAGTGCCCACGCTCGACGGCAAGGTCAAGTTGAAGATCCAGGCCGGCACGCAATCGGGCAAAGTCTTCCGGCTCAAAAGCAAGGGCTTTCCCGATCTGCACGGCTATGGGCGCGGCGACCAGCTCGTGAAGGTGGTGGTCGAGACTCCGCGGCGGCTCACCGCGCGCCAGCGCGAGCTGCTCGAGGAGTTCGCGGCCATCGACGGCGAGGCCGTCAACCATCCGCTCTCCAAGGGCTTCGTCGACAAGCTCAAAGAGATGTTCGGCTGATTCGCCGTGTTGTCGCTTCCGTTTTCCGTTCCCAGTTTTATTCCCGTGTGACGCGATATTTCGCAGACCGGGCGTTGCAGGCGGCCGGGCTGATTGGGCTCGTGCTGGTCCTGGCCGCGCCGGCGTATCGGAATCTCGGCCAATATAGCGATTTCTACGATGGCGGCGTCT
>CAVZDJ010000050.1:0-85356 GCA_963773975.1 uncultured delta proteobacterium | reverse complement strand
CGCCGAACACGCCGCATTCCTCGTGAAAGGCGTCGAGGTTGGACTCCTCGGGCGAGACTTCCACGAAGAGTTCCTGTGCCAGGTCTTTTGAAAGTTCTTGTGAGAGTTCTTGCGACAATTCTCGCGACGGGACTTTATCCATCGGCGGCAAGCCTCCGCGCAATCGCCTGTTCGTGGATTTGCCTCAACTCGCGCACGTCCTCGTCGATCGCTTTTGCAACTCTAAGACGCGGCTCGGCAGTCACGCGCCCGATCGCGCTAAACTCGATCCCGTCGAACAATTCGCGCAACCTCTCTACCTCGCTCGCCGCGGCCGACAACACCACGGCCGAAGCGCCCTCACCAAAAAACACTTCCGCCCCATCCCATTTCGGTATCCCGTCGATTTCCGCGCCCAGGACGCCGTCGGGATTGAAGCAGCATTCCGCCAGCGTGACCGCCAGCCCGCCTTCCGCAACGTCGTGGGCTGATCTTATCAACCCTCGATCGGCGGCGGCAACCAGCCCCTCGACGAGCGCCCGCTCGCGTTTGAGGTCCAACGCGGCGAGCGTCCCGCCGTTATCTCCGAAAAGGGCGGCATATTCACTCGCCGCCAGCGCCGCGGGCGCGGTCCGCAGCAGGATAATCGCGTCGCCCGCGCGCTTGAAAAACTGGGTCGCGCGCCGCCCGGCGTCCTCGAGCACCCCGAGCATCGCGATCGCCGGCGTCGGCGGAATCGCGCGGCCTTCGGTCTCGTTGTAGAAGCTCACGTTGCCGCTGACCACCGGCGTCTCGAGCGCCAGTGCGGCATCACGGATACCCTCGACGCCGCGGATGAACTGCCACATGATCTCCGGGCGCTCGGGATTGCCATAGTTAAGACAGTTGGTGAGCCCGATCGGCCGCGCGCCCGCGCACGCCACGTTGCGGGCCGCCTCGACTACGGTCGCCGCGGCCCCGACGTAGGGATCGAGCGCGCAGGCGCGCGGGTTGGAATCGACTTTCAGCGCGAGCGCGCGATTGGTTCCCTTGATTCTGAGCACGGCAGCGTCGCTGCCCGGCCCCAAGAGCGTGTTGCTCTGCACTATCGAGTCATACTGCCGATAAACCCAGCGCTTGGAGCCGACGTTCGGACTGTCCAGCAAACGGCGTAGCGCCTCGGCCGGCGGCGGTTCAGACGCCGCGCCTGACGCGGCTTTTGAAGTGGAAGCCGCGCTCGAAGCGGCGTTCTGCGACGAGGCGTGCCTCGACGGTTCACGCGCGGGACGATCATAGACCGGCGCTTCGTCGGTCAGCGCCGCGGCCGGAATATCCGCGACCAATTTTCCGCGCCAGCGTACCCGCCAGCGCCGGTCTCCGGTGATTTTGCCCACCACCACCGCGTGCAGGTCCCAGCGCGCGAATATCGCTTCGAGTTCGGCCTCGCGCCCGCGCTCCGCCACGAGCAACATCCGCTCCTGCGACTCCGAGAGCAGAATTTCGTACGGGGTCAGCCCCGCCTCGCGCAGCGGAATGCGGTCGAGGTCGAGTTCGATTCCCAACTCGCCGCGCGCCGCCATCTCGCTCGACGACGAGGTAAGCCCGGCCGCGCCCATGTCCTGGATCGCGACGATCGCGCCGGTCTGCATGGCTTCGAGGCACGCCTCGATCAGCAGTTTTTCGGTAAAAGGATCGCCGACCTGCACGGTCGGACGCTTGGCCTCGCTGCGCGCATCGAACTCGGCCGAGGCGAGCAGGCTCGCGCCATGTATTCCGTCGCGCCCGGTCGCCGAGCCGACGTACATCACCGGATTGCCGGGCCCGCGGGCACGCGCGCTTTGCAATTCGCCGCGGCGCGCAAGCCCGAGGCAGAATGCGTTGACCAGGATATTGCCGTTGTAGGCCGCGTCGAACATCACCTCGCCGCCGACCGTCGGCACGCCGACACAGTTGCCGTAGCCGCCAATTCCGCCGACCACGCCGCCGAGCAGGTAGCGCGTGCGCGGATGCTCGAAGGCGCCGAACTTCAACGAATCCATGCTGGCGACCGGCCGCGCGCCCATCGTGAAGATGTCGCGCAGGATTCCGCCCACGCCGGTCGCGGCGCCCTGGTAAGGCTCGACGAACGAGGGATGATTGTGGCTTTCGATTTTGAACACCGCGACCCATCCGTCGCCGACCTCGAGCGCGCCCGCGTTCTCGCCCGGCCCGCCGACCACGCGCGGCGACTTGTTCGGCATCATCCGCAGATGCCGGCGCGAGGACTTGTACGAGCAGTGCTCCGACCACATCACGGAAAACACGCCGAGCTCGGTGAAAGTCGGCGGGCGGCCGAGCGAGCGCTCGATCGCGTGGTACTCATCGCCGGTAAGTCCGTGCGCGCGGGCCTGATCGAGACCGACCGCGGGCTCGCCCGCCAGCGCGACCGGAGTCTCGATGCTCGCGCCCCCGCTCATGCCAGGTTTCTGGAAGATGCGGCGGCCGAGGCCCCGGCGGCCGCGCGCTCGACGCTCATCACGATCGAGCGGAAAATCTTGAGCCCGTCCTCGCCGCCGAGCGCCGCCTCGACCGCGTGTTCCGGATGGGGCATCAGGCCGAAGACGTTGAAGGTTTCATTGGCGACGCCGGCGATCGCTTTGGTCGACCCGTTGGGATTCGCGTCGTCGCGCTCGCGGCCGGCGGCGTCGGTGTAACGCAGCAAGACCTGGCCGCGCTCTTCCATCGCACGCAACTCCTCGGCGGGCGCGACGTAGAGACCCTCGCCGTGCTTGATCGGCAGCCGCAGCACCTCGCCCTGGCGCGCCGCGCAGGTGAAGGGCGTGGCGGCGTTTTCGACCCGCACGTTGACCCGGTCGCAGACAAACGAGAGCGAGCGGTTGCGCGTCAGCGCGCCGGGCAGCAGATGCGCCTCGCACAGAATCTGAAAGCCGTTGCAGATTCCCAGCACCAGGCCGCCCGCGCTGGCAAAGCGCACGACACTTTTCATGATCGGAGCGAACCGCGCGATCGCGCCGCAGCGCAGGTAGTCGCCGTAGCTGAAGCCGCCCGGCAGTACCACGCATTGCACGTCGCCGAGGTTCTCGTCCTTGTGCCAGAGCGCGCGCGCCTCCTGCCCCATCACCTGGTTAAACGCCCACAGCGCGTCGGCGTCGTCGAGTGAGCCGGGGAACCGAACCACTCCCCACTTCATCGGGGACCGCCCTCCCTGGGCTCGATCTCGAAGGTGTAGTCCTCGATATTCGGATTGGTCAGCAACTGATCGCACATTCGGCGCACGGTCTCGCGCGCCTGCTCGATATTTGGCGCGTCGAGTTCCAGCACGATATAGCGGCCGACGCGCACCGCGCCGACGCCGCCGAAACCGAGGCTCTTTAGCGATTGCTCGACCGCGCGTCCCTGGGGATCGAGAATCCCCTTGCGCGGGGTGACGAAGACCTTGACCAGCAACTCAGAGCCTCCGCGCGCTCATAGCGGGTGAAGCTTCTTCTTCGGTCATCCTGAGCGAAGGCTGCCGGAGTCGAAGGATGACTCCAAGAGGGCTCAATTCGACACCCGGCGCAGCATCTCGTGGTAAGCGCCCTCGACCTCGCCGAGGTCGCGGCGGAAACGGTCTTTATCGAGTTTCTTGAGCGTGGCCTTGTCCCAGAAGCGGCAGGTGTCGGGGCAGATTTCATCGCCGAGAAGGATTTTGCCCTGATGGCGTCCGAACTCGAGCTTGAAGTCGACCAGGATCACGCCGCGCTCGTCGAGAAAGCGGCTCAACACGTCGTTCACCTTAAGCGCCATCGCATGAATGGTGTCGAGCTCCGCCTCGGTCGCCCATCCGAACAGTACCGCGTGCTCGGGATAGATCAGCGGATCGTCTAGCGGGTCCGATTTGTAGTAGTACTCGACGATCGGATGCTTGAGCTTTTCGCCTTCTTCGCGGCCCAGCCGCTTGGCCATCGAGCCCGCCACGATATTGCGCACCACGGTCTCGGCCGGAATTATCTCCAGCCGCCGGCAGAGCATCTCGCGATCGTTGAGGCGTCGCACGAAGTGGGTGGGGATGCCGTTGTGCTCGAGCAGGGTGAAGAACAATTCCGACATGCGGTTGTTCATCACGCCTTTGTCCTCGATCGTGCCGCGCTTCTTGGCGTTGAACGCGGTCGCGTCGTCCTTGAAGTAGGCGATTACGAGGTCCGGGTCGGCGGTCGCGTAAAGCTTTTTCGCCTTGCCCTCGTAAAACATTTCGAGCATCTGCGGAGCGGCTTCCATCGGCATCTCTCCATTAACGGGATTTCACGCGAACACTAAAGCACGGACACTAAAGATCAATGAATCATTGAAGTAGCCGACCGGCGCACGCGCGACAAACCTTCGAGGCAGAGCTTTGTTCACAAAACGCGGGGCTTATGCACAACCGGGCCGGGCCGGGCAACTCCTGATACTAACTTTTCGATTTGCCGCCTGGGGCGAAACGCTCGACCAGCTCGGCGGCAAGCCCAACGTAACCACGCGGCTCGAGCTTCTCAAGCCGGGCCTTGACGCCGGGCGGCAACTTGAGCGCCGCGATGAAGGCGCGCATCGCCTCGCGGTCGATCGCGCGCCCGCGGGTCAGTTCCTTCAGCCGCCCGTAGGGATCTTCGAGTCCGTGGCGGCGCATCACCGTCTGCACCGCCTCGGCCAGCACTTCCCAAGCGCCCTCGGCCTCCAGGTCGGCGGCAATCCGCGCGGCGTTGAGCTCGATGCGATCGAGCCCACGCTTAAGCGCCTCCAGCCCGACCATCAGATGGCCGAACGCGGCGCCCAACGCGCGCATCGCCGTGCTATCGCTGAGATCGCGCTGCCAGCGCGAGACCGGCAGCTTGGCCGCCAGATGCTGGAACAGCGCGGTCGCCAGGCCCAGGTTGCCCTCGCAATTCTCGAAGTCGATCGGGTTGACCTTGTGCGGCATCACCGACGAGCCGACTTCGCCTTTCGCCGTGCGCTGGCCGAAATAGCCGAGCGCGATATAGCCCCACATGTCGCGCGCGAAGCCGAGCAGGATCGTGTCGATACGGACCATCAGGTCGAGCAGTTCGGCGATAAAGTCGTGGCTTTCGATTTGGGTCGTGAGCGGGTTCCATACGAGCCCCATCGATTCGACGAAGCGGCGCGAGCATTCGATCCAGTCGGCCTCGGGCACGGCGGCTTGATGGGCGTTGAAGTTGCCGACCGCGCCGTTGAACTTGCCGAGGAACTCCTGATGCCCGAGGGCGCGGCGCTGGCGCTCCAGGCGCGCCGCAAACACCGCCAGCTCCTTGCCTATGGTGGTCGGTGTCGCCGCCTGGCCGTGCGTACGAGCGATCATCGCGACGCTCTGCCATCGCCGCGCCATCGCGGCCAGCGTGGCGACGATCGAATCCAGCGCGGGCGCAAGCTCACGCTCGCAAAACTCCTTGAGCATGAGCGCGTAAGCGAGGTTGTTGATGTCCTCCGAGGTGCAAGCAAAATGGATCATCCCGGGCGGGACTTTGAGACCGATGGCCGCGATCCTTTCCGTAAGGAAGTATTCGATCGCCTTGACGTCGTGATTGGTCGTGCGCTCGAGTTCCTTGACCCGGCGCGCGTCGGTGAGCGTGAAGCCGGCGTACAACGAACGCAGCCGGGGCAGCGCGCCACGGTCGAGCGTGAACTCGTTAAGCGCGGGATTTTCGGCCAGCGCGAGCAGCCATTCGATTTCGACCCGGACCCGATAGCGGACCAACGCGAACTCGCTGAAGTAGGCGGCGAGCGCGCGGGTGCGCGCGTGGTAGCGGCCGTCGATCGGCGTGACCGCCATCAGGGGATCGATCACGGGATCCATCGTAAGGTCGCGCTTGGGAATCGCGCTTGGGACCGCGGAATCCGGAGCCGTCGAATCGGGAGTTTTGCTTGCGTTTTCCTTCGACACAGATCGTGAACGCATCGCGCGCGCCGCTATCTTCCAGTATGCCCGAAGCCGCCGCCGCCGCGCGAACTTGGCTCAAGCTCGGTGACTTCGATCAGTTCGGCCCGCACCACGGGAGCAATCACGAGCTGGGCGATTCGGTCGCCGGGGCGGATCGCGATCGGTGCGCTTCCCAGATTCACAAGCAATACTTTAATTTCGCCGCGATAATCCGCGTCGACCGTGCCGGGCGAATTGACGAGCGTAAGCCCCTCTTCGAGCGCCCGGCCGCTGCGCGGGCGCACTTGTCCCTCGAAGCCGGACGGGATTTCCACGGCAATTCCGGCCGGCACGGCCGCGCGGCCCATCGACACAATCTCAAGTGGAACTTCAATATCGGCGACGAGGTCCATCCCGGCCGCGTGCGCGCTCTGATAGCGCGGCAGCGGCCGCGAAGAGGGCCTCACGCGCCGTATCTTGATCACCGGAGCCATGGTCTATCGTCAGAAGTATCCGGGCCACCGCTCGCGCGCAACGCCGCGCGTTTGGGGCCATCCACAGGCCTCGATCACAGCCTCTTGCGGGAGCGCGCGAACCCTCCACCGCGAGCCGTCATTTCGTCTCGGGCAAAGGTGACGGCTGTACGGAGCGGAAGCTCCGGATTACCGCTCACAGAGAGCTACCCCAAACAATGAGAATTTCTCTGCACCGGTCCGCAGGGGTCTCATGCAATGCGACGTGCCGAAAAGGCGATCAAGATCCCTCGACACCGAACGGCGCGTGAACAGAAAACAGTTTCAACCACGGCGATAAACAAATGTCCGGGCTCCAGGCGTCTCCCGGCCCGTCAAAGTCGACCGGCGGCGGGGACTAAAGTTCAGGAATACCCGCAGCGGAGACTTTGGCGTAGCCATCGGCGCCACCGACAAGCTGTACCTCATATACGTGCGGCAATGGTTCATAAGCGACTACCTTTGCAAGCGAGAAGCCATCATCAGGCGCTCCGTTCGGCGCGCGATCACTTCGGCAACGCCACGCCACGCGTCGCCTTCGGACTCACCGTGACCACTGGACACGATGCTTCTCGGACCACATGTTCCGCCACACTCCCCAGAACGAGAAGCCGGAATCCCTTGCGCCCGTGGGTCGCCATTACGATCACGTCTGCGCCCCATCGTTTCGCGGCTTGCAGGACCTCACCTCCCGGATCTCCCATCATCACCTGAATTTCGTAGCGGGCCTTGCCATCAATTCTCTGCCGCGCCAGCCGCTCAAGCTTGGCTCGGGCGGTGGCCTCCATCTTGCCGAACGGTAGCGCCACCTCGGGTCCGGGCGGCATTGCAATTACGTGAACCAGACGGAGGGCTGCCTTGCCTTCTTTCGCCAGATCGGCGGCGAGGCGAAGGGCCCCCAGCGAATTCGCGTCGAAATCCAAGGGACAAAGGATCTTTTTGAATCGGATCATGGTGTTTAATTCGAACGCCTGCTCGGCCGCATCTTTTTTTGTGACGAACCTCACGACGTATACATCAGGCGCAACAAAATTGGCACCTTCAGAAAATCCAGCGCGATCTGGTACAGCGCACATGCAAGCATCACCGATGCGATCACCGCGCCCGGCAGAGGCGCCATCAAAAGGCCCCGCAGCGACATCAGGCACACTACTCCCACGTCGATAATCGAGCTGAAAATCATCCAACCGCTCGGTGCAGAGTTCCAAAGGTGTTGGCGCTCCCGCACCAGATAGACCATTCCCTGACCCGTGAACACGAGTTATGAAGACCAGCGTCTTGCACTTGAGGAAGCGCTAGATGAAGAAAATCCCGCCCGAAGAAAAACAAGCCAAATGGCAGCAGCAGGATGAGACCGCCGAGAGTCAATCCAGCCTGCGGATGTGCCAGCGATCCGGGAGTGGTGACGGGGATACGTGATCGGCCGCAATCGACATGGCCAGAAGTCGTTCGTGGACAGCAGCATTACGATTAGCACCGGCGTAATGATGAAGGTGCGCGTAACAATCACGCCGACGCTGGGGAACAGCGCGATCTCGACGGTCTTGATGATCTTGTTGAGCGTGCAGGTCAGCATGCGCTCGTAGATGCGCCGGCTGGTTTCGACTGCGGCCAGGGTATCAGCAAGGCCACGATTGGTGGGCACCAGACTTGCCGAGGCCTTCGCTACGTCGGTGGCCGTCGAGGTTCTTCTCCCTTCCGTCTGTACGACCCCCGTGGACTTGAAAGATCTTGACCGATCAATCGCCATCTCCGCCATGAGTCCCGCCCCGCTGAGATGGACAGTGGCGCCCGCGCATCGCGCCGCGGCGCCGCAAGCTTGCGCCGGGCGCGCTCAAAACGCCCACTGGCCGCGGACGAACTCGCTCACGAAGAACCCGAGCCACAGCAGCGACCATACGGTGATCGCGGCGTCCCAGGTGCGCCGCCGCGCGAGGCGCGCAAGCAGGATGAACAGCGGAAACATCATCAGCGTGTAGCGAGGCGCGCTGATGTCCCACGACTGTGTCGACAAAAACAGCCAGTTGAGCCCCATCCATACGGCATACGAGGGCCGCAGCAAGAAGGCCGCGGCGATCGCTCCTGCCAATCCGATCGCGAGATAGAAGAGCACCTGGGTTCCGATCATCGCGGCCTGCGTGGAATCCCAATCGCGCGCGACGTCGAAGTTGACCCCGATACTGCTCCATGGCGCCACTAAAGTGTGCGACCAGTGCTCGCGCTGCACGCTCAGGAAGGCCAACGGATCGCCGGTGATGCGATAGTTGACAAGGAGATAAACCGCCAGGCCCGTCGGGACCAGGCCCGCCCAGAGCCATCGCCAGTTGAAACGACGCGTCTCCCACAACTCCCACAGCGCGTCGGCGCCAAGCGCCGGCAGCAGCAGGATTCCGTTGGGCCGCGCGAGCGCGGCGAACGCGCCGAAGATGCCGGCCCATAACCAGCGCTCGCGGCGCGCCGCGATGAACGAGGCGAGCACCAGCGCCAGAAACAGGCTCTCGCTGTAGTCGATATGCATAAAGTAGGAGGTCGGGAAGATGAACAGGAACCAGGCGGCGCGGCGCGCCAGATGCCGCGGATGGTCGATCGCAAAGAGCCGCGCCAGCGCCACGCCTGCGGCCACCGAAGCGAGCGTCGAGATCAAAAATGCGCTAAGCACGGCGTCGCGCACGAGCAGCGCGGTCAGCCGGATGATCCACGGATAGAGCGGGAAGAACGCCAGCGCGAGCCGCTGGTCACCGGTCGGCGCGTATCCGTGCTGCGCGATTAGCAGGTACTGGGGCCCGTCCCATCGGTTCCAGATCGAAAGCAGCTCGGTGAGCGTGCGCACCCGTTCATTGTTGGTCACCTGGAATGAAAGCGCGCCAAAGAGCAGCACCGCCGCCTTGATGACGAGGACCAACGCGGCCATCGACCAGTCCGATGCGGTCAGGCCAAGGATCGAGCGTTCGCGATGTTCAAGCGATGACGGCATCCGGCCGGCGATGTCCCGGTGCCAGAGAACCTAGGAATATTTGATGGCTCGGCGCAAGCGCCGCGGCTGAGCTTGGAGGATCCTTACCTGATCTCGGAGAAGACTTACGTGAGTTCCGAAAAAACGTCGGGGCCGAACTTGTGCCCTTTCAGATCGCCCAGCAGCACCATCGCCATCTTGCCCGAGAGGAACGAGCTCTGCGCCAGCTCGAGCACCTGGTCGTGGCTAACCTTGTCGATCTCGCGCGCCAGCTCGTCGAGCGGGATGTCGCGGCCAAAGTAGATCTCGTTGCGCGCCAGCCGGTTCATCCGGCTCTCGGTCGACTCCATGCCGAGCAGCATGTTGCCCTTGATCTGGCTCTTGGCGCGCGCCAGTTCCTCGTCGGTAAGCCCGACACGGGCGATTTTGTTGACCTCACCCACCGTGACCTCGAGCACCTCTTCGACCCATTCCGGATTGGTGCCGGCGTAGATTCCGAGGTAGCCGCAATCGATGAAGGACGACATGAACGAATAGATGCTGTAGACGCGCCCGCGGCGCTCGCGCACTTCCTGGAACAGCCGCGAGGACATCCCGCCACCCAGCGCCGTGTTCAAAACGTAGCTGGCGTAGCGCAACGGCGAGGCCTGGCTGATTCCCGGCCCGCCGATACAGATGTGCGTCTGCTCGAGGTCCTTCTCCTGGTTGATGACCACCGAGCGGTCGGCCGGCGGCGCGATCGGCTCGCCGCGTCCGTCACCCGAAATTCCGCCGAACAGCCGCGCGCAATCGTCAACCAGCCGCTTGTGATCGATCATCCCGGCCGCCGCGATAAAAACCCGGCCCGCGCGATAACGGTCGGCCATGAAGGAAACCAGCAGCTCGCGGTTGATCGCGTTAACGGTCGCGACCGAGCCGAAAATCGGTAGGGCCAGCGGATGGCCTTCCCAGAATTTCAGGTTGAAAAGGTCGTGGATGAAATCGTCGGGAGTGTCCTCGGCCTGCGAGATTTCCTGCAGCACCACCTGGCGCTCGCGATCGATCTCGGCCGCGTCGAACACGGAGTCCAGGAAAAGATCGGCCAGCAGCTCGGTGGTCATCGGCAGGTCGGCGCCCAGGACCTTGGCGTAGTAGCAGGTGTACTCCTTGCCGGTGAACGCGTTGAGCACGCCGCCGACGGCGTCGATCTCCTCGGCAATTTGCGCGGCCGTGCGCTTGCGCGTGCCTTTGAAGAGCAGGTGCTCGATGAAGTGCGAGACCCCGTTCTGGGCCGAGGTTTCGTAGCGCGATCCGTTCTCGACCCAGATGCCGATGGTGGACGAGACCACGGCCGGCATCGGTTCGCTGATCACGCGCAGGCCGTTGGGCAATACGTCTTTCAATATCATTGAATTATCATCGGCAATATCATCGCTGAATCATCGCACCATTCTGGCTATTCGTAGCGCCGGCGTTGCGCATGGCGGTCAAGCGCGCGGCTAATTCGCCTTCTTTTTCGCCAGCTCCTCCTGCGCCTCGCGCAGCGAAAGCCGGATTTTGCCGTCGCGCCCGACCTCGAGCACCTTGACGTTGATCTCGTCGCCTTCATGCACCACGTCTTCGACGCTGCGCACGCGCTCGTTGGAGAGCTGCGAGATGTGCAGCAGGCCGTCGGTGCCGGGCATGATCTCGACGAAGGCGCCGAATTCGACCACTTTGCGCACGCGGCCCTTGTAGATACGGCCGACCTCGGGCTCGGCGGTGATTGCCTGGATCGACGCGATGGCCTTGTCGATCGCCGCGCCATCGGCGGAGGCGATCACCACGGTGCCGTCGTCCTCGATATCGATCTTGCAGCCGGTCTCCTCGACCAGCGCGCGGATCACCTTGCCGCCCGGGCCGATGATCTCGCGAATCTTGTCCGGCTTGACGTGGATGGTGACGATGCGCGGCGCGTACATCGAGACTTCGGTGCGCGGCGTCTGCAGCGCCTTCTCCATCACGCTCAGCACGAACAGCCGGGCGTCGCGCGCCTGATGCAGCGCCTGGCGCATCACCTCGCGCGTCACCCCGCCGACCTTGTTGTCCATCTGGATCGCGGTGATCCCGTTGGTGGTGCCCGCGACCTTGAAGTCCATGTCGCCGAGGTGGTCCTCGTCGCCCAGGATGTCGGTGAGCACGCGGACCTGCTCGCCCTCCTTGACCAGGCCCATCGCGATTCCCGCGACCGCCGAGCGTATCGGCACGCCGGCGTCCATCAGCGCGAGGCTGCCGCCGCACACCGTAGCCATCGAGGAGCTGCCGTTGGACTCCAGCACTTCGGAGACCACGCGGATGGTGTACGGGAAATCCTCCTCGGGCGGCAGCACCGGGAGCAACGCGCGCTCGGCGAGCGCGCCGTGGCCGATTTCGCGGCGTCCGGGACCGCGCAGGAACTTGACCTCGCCGGTGCTGAACGGCGGGAAGTTGTAATGCAGCATGAATTTCTTGTAGCGCTCGCCCATCAGCGCGTCGATCTTCTGCTCGTCCTGCGAGGTGCCAAGCGTGACCGTCGCCAGGGCCTGGGTCTCGCCGCGGGTGAACAGCGCCGAGCCATGCGTGCGCGGCAGCATCTGCACCTGCGCGCTGATCTGCCGGATATCGGTCGACTTGCGATCGTCGATCCGCTTGTCCTGCTCGATGATGACCCTGCGCACGCGCTCGCGGATAACTTTCTCGCAGGCCTCGGCGAGTTCCTTTTCGCGCTCGGAGAAGCGCACGGCAAGCTCGGCCACAGTCTTGTCCGAGAGCGCGTGGACGGCCGTGCTGCGTTCCTTCTTGCCCGCGATCGCGAGCGCGGCTTCGAGCTCCGGCGCCATGCGCTGGCGCGCCGCCTCGAGCAGCGCCGGGTCGAGCGCCTTGGGCGTAAACTCGCGCTTGGACTTGCCCGCCAGGCGGCGCAGCTCGCTTTGCAGCTCGAAGATCGGATTAAGCATCTCGTGCGCCGTAAACAGCGCCTCGAGTATCGGTTCCTCGTCCACGATCTGGGCGCCGCCCTCGAGCATCACGATCGAATCCGGCTTGGCCGCGACCACCATCGAGATGTCGCTCTGCTCGAGTTGCTCGGCGGTCGGATTGGCGACCAGCTTGCCGTCGACGCGGCCCATCCGCACCGCCGCCACCGGCCCGGCGTGGGGGATGTCGGAGACCTCCAGCGCGGCCGACGCGGCGATCAGCGACAGCATGTCGGGATCGTTGTCGCGATCGGCGGAGAGCACCGTGACGACGACCTGGGTTTCCTTGTCATAGCCCTTGGGAAACAGCGGGCGCATCGAGCGGTCGATGAGCCGCGAGGTCAGGATTTCTTTTTCCGAGGGACGGCCCTCGCGCTTGAAAAAGCCGCCGGGGATTTTGCCGGCGGCGAAGGTCCGCTCCTGGTAATCCACCGTGAGCGGCAGGAAGTCGATATTGGGCCGCGCGTCGTAGGCCGACACGACGGTCGCGAGCACCACCGTCTCGCCATACTGCGCCAGCACGGCGCCGTGGGCCTGCTTGGCCAGCCTTCCGGTTTCCAGCGACAGCTTGCGGCCGGCAAAATCTAACTCGAGTTTTCGATACATCTTGATTCACACCTGAGGGAGGACGGAGGGCCGCTTTGCTCGCGCCACGCTGGCGCTCAAACGACTCACACCCTAAGCCAGCGGAGCTGCCGGCCCGGGCCCGCGCCTCCGCACCGTGCGGCCGCGCGGCTCGAAGCTTGTTCGGCCTATCTCCGGATGCCCAGTCGTTCGATCAGCGCCCGGTAGCGTGCGTTATCACACGCGTGCAGGTAGTCCAGGAGCCGGCGGCGTTTGCCGACCAGGCGCAGAAGTCCGCGCCGCGAATGATGGTCCTTCGCGTGGGTCTTCAGGTGCTCGGTCAGTTGCTCGATACGCGCGCTGAAGAGCGCCACCTGGACTTCGGGCGAACCGCTGTCGGTGGTCGTGCGCGCGTGGGCCTGGACGATTTCCAGCTTGCGAACGGCTGCAAGGGGCATCAGGAGTCTCTCTTACTTTCCCTTTTCCTCTTTAGTTAAACAGGCACCTTATCAAAGGGGTCCGGGACAGTAAAGCGGTCCGGCTCGCCTAAGCCTCTCGGACCTGTGTAAGCGCGGCTTTACGCGCTTATACCACTTGGACCTCTCGTATCTGGACCGTCATCGTCATTAAGCTCATTTGTTTCATTTGGTCGCCGGCACCACCGGCAACAGGATATGCGAGGGACGGGCGGCCGCGTGATAGACCGTATTGTCCGCGACCACTATCGGGCCCGGCTCGCCCAGCGGACCGCCGCTATTCGGATTCACGTCGAAGCGCGGAAAGTTGGAGGACGAAATGTCGAGCCGGATACGATGGCCGCGGGCGAAAAGATTGCTAATCGGGTAGCACGGGATGCTCACCTCGTAGACCTCGCCCGGCGTGATCGGCGTCGGCTTGGTCCACGACTCGCGAAAGCGCATCCGCATGATCGAGTCGGTCAGGTTGAGCGCGTAGCCGTCGGGATAGTCCACGCTCGGCGGATAAAGGTCGATAAGCTTGGCGGTGAAATCGGTGTCGCGCGCGCTCGACGACACCCAAAGCTTGACCGTCGCCGCGCCGGTCACTTCGAGCGCCTCATTCAGCGGCTCGGATACAAAAACCAGCACGTCGGGGCGCGAGCCGAGTGGCAGCGAATCGCCGGCCGCCAGCGGAAAGCGCGCGCGCTGGTCGTAACCGCCCGACGGCATGAACTCGAAGCCGACCGAGATACTGCCGCCGACCGTCGGCACGGGGTTTTGTGGATCGAAGCGCAGGGTCGACGCGCTCGCGGCGGTCTCGGGCTTGCGCGGCGCGAGCGCGCCGCCGGAATGGAGATAGAAGGCGGTCTCGCGCGCGGCGGCGATCGGCCATTGGCCCTCGGAGCGCCATCGCCCGCCGTGATCGATTCGCGCGTTGAGCCCGAGCACGTCGTAGATTTTCTTGCCGCTGCCCCCGCCCATCACGAAAATCCTAACCGGCGGCTCGTCGGCCACCCCGGTGTCCATCCCCTTGAGCCACTGGTCGAACCATCGAAGGCGCAGCCCGTTATAATGCTCCAGCGCCTCGGGACCGAAGCTGGCCTCGCCGGCGAAGTCCTCGTCGGCGCGGACGCCGTGCACCCAGGGGCCCATTATCAGGCGCTGGGGCGAGCGCTTGAGTTTGCTTAGCGCAACGAAATTCTCTGTCGTGGCGCGGGCGTAAGAATCGTACCACGAACCGAAGTACACGGTCGGGACGTCGGCATGCTCGGAGTAGTATTCGCTAATCGCGTAGCCGCGCTGCAGCCAATATTCGTCGTAGACGGCGCGGGTCTGAAGATCGATCGCCCACTGCTCGTAGCTCGGCAGCAGCCGAAGCGGAGTTGCGCCGCGCTTGAGCGGCAGCCGTCTTAGCCACTGGCCGAGGTTGGTGCGCGCCTCCAGCAGCGCGAGACGCAAAGCCGGATTCGTGCGCGCCTCGGGACTCGTCACCGCCATGTGGAAGGCGTAGATGAGGAAGCGCTGCTCGAGCGCGCCGTTGTGGCGCATCGAGCAGTGATAGTAGTTCGACGGCCCCTCGGTGATGAACATCGCCGCGAGATGCGGCGGGTTGAGCGTCGCCGCGGCGCTCTGCGTCGCCGCCATGTACGAGGTCCCCATCGTGCCGACTTTGCCCGAGGACCACGGCTGCGTGGCGGCCCATTCGATAGTGTCGTAACCGTCGGGGGCCTCGCGCGCGAAGGCGTACCATTCGCCCTCGGAGCCGCCGCGCCCGCGCACGTCCTGGATCAGCACGACGTAGCCGTGCTCGGCGAAAAAACGCGCGGTCACCGCGAAGCGCGCGGGACCCTTGTCATACGGCGTGCGCTCCAGCAGCACCGGAAAGCGGCCGGGCACGGCTGCGCCCCTGCGCGCGGGCCGGTAGATGTCGGTTGCGAGGCGCGCGCCGTCGCGCATCGTGACCATCACGTCGCGCTCGATCGCGACCTCGAAACTGTGCGCCGATCCCTGCCGTTCGCGCTCTGCCATAGCTGCCTCCTGTGATGGACGCAGGTTACTACAGCGCGAGCGAGCGAGGGTACGGACAAGGAGAGGGAAATCGAAGGCATCCGGAGACAGCGGCGACCTACTCCACCCCAAACACTCGCACCACGCGGGCCGTCACGCGCGAGGTCGCCTCGGCCACCGCGATCAGATCGCCCGCGTTCACCACCTTGAACAGCTTCGCGCCCGCCGGCACGAGGCCATCGAGCGCGCGCGAGTCGCCGTTGCGAAGCCGCCGCACCTGGATCATGTCCGCCTCGGCCTCGGCCATCGTAACGAGCGCCTCGCGCATCCCGATTAGCCCGGGGGCGCTTTGACTGGCGCGACCGCCGCTTCGGGAATCGGCGAGCGCTTCGAGTACCGCCGCGAGCGGACGCGCCTTTGCCAGCGTAAACGATCCGTTGCGCAGCCGGCGCAGTTCAGCCAGATGGGCGACCGTGCCAAACGCGATCCCGAGGTCGCGTGCGAGCGAGCGCATGTAGGTGCCGGTCGAGCACGCGGCGACGAAATGGATCGACGTCGCGTCCGCCGCGTCGAGCCGCAGGCGCGAAATCTCGACCTCGCGCGGCGGCGGCGGCTCGACCTCGACGCCGCGGCGCGCGAGCCGGTAAAGCGGCACGCCGTCGCGCTTGATCGCTGAGAAGATTGGCGGCTGCTGCACGATCCTGCCCGTGTAGCGCGCGGCGGCCTCCGCCAGCATCGCGGCGGTGAGCGGCGGGACCTCGGCGGTTTGAATCTCGGCGCCAGTGCGGTCGAGCGTGTCGGTCTCGACCCCGAGCCGGATCACGCCTTCGTACTCTTTTTCACCATCCTGCAGAAACGGCGCGAGCTTGGTCGCCTCGCCGATCAGGATCGGCAGCAATCCGGTCGCGAACGGATCGAGCGTGCCCAGATGGCCTACGCGTGCGGGCCGCACGCGCGCCTTGATCTGGCGCACGGCTTCGGCCGAAGTGATTCCGGCCGGCTTGTCGACAAGCAAAACTCCATCCATGGGCGGTGCGCCGACGATAGCCGATATGGCGGCGCAGCGTAAGCGGCGCCGGGGCGCGCAGAAAACCCTAGTCCTTACGCGCGCTTCGCAGCAGAACGTCGATACGGGCGGCGCGCTCGGGTCCGGGATCGAATTCGAACTCGAACTCGGGCGCGTAACGCAGGCCCAGGACGCGGCCCACCTGGCGGCGGATAAATCCACCGGCGCTCTTGAAGCCCGCGATCGCCTCGGCGGCGCGCGCTTGTCCTTCGAGGTGCGAAAAGAACACCCGCCCATGACGGAGATCGTCGGTCATCCTGACCCCGGTGAACGTGATCCCGCGCAGGCGCGGATCTTTCAGGTCGCGGATAAGCATCAACGAGAGTTCGCGCAGCACCATCTCGGCGACGCGCTCGGGCCGGCGTGGTTCGGAAGCCATCGACGTTGATGTTAGCGCGTGCGCCATCGCGCATAAACGCCGGCGCGAGAGTCGCACGCGCTCGCGCTCGTCGGAAAATGCCGCTGAAAATTCGGCGCAACCGCGGTTCAGGCAGCCTGCGAGGCGATGTCCGGCGCTTCGGCCATCGTGTCGGGCGGCAGTGTGAACACCGGGCAGGGTGCGTTAGCGATCACTTTCTCGGCGATACTGCCCTGGAACAGACGCGCCATCATCGAGCGCCCATGCGTGCCCATCACGATCAGGTCGGCGCCGACCCGGCGTGCGAGCGCCGCGATCTCGCGCGCGGGATTGCCGAACCTCACGATAATCACGCGGCTTTGCGCGGCGGGAAGTTGCGCGGCGAGGCGCTCCAGCGCGATAGCGGGCGGGAATGGAATCTGGATCCTACGCGGCTTCTCCGCCTCGTAGATGAAAGCACCGAGCATCAGGCCGAAGACGAAGGTCAAGATTGGCCATCCGCGACGCACGACGCCACTCCATTGGAGACTCCGATATATGCCATCGCGATCGTGTTTCCGGTCATGTGCGAGGTATAGAGCCCGTAGAGCGACACGTAGCCGACGAGATCGACAAAGCCTGCCGCCCACGTCATCGCCAGCGCGAGGGTAACCTTCTCGACCGCTGTCAGCGGCCTGACCAGGTTGCGCAACCTGAACCTACCGTTTGGCAAGTGCGCGTTCATTTCTGGATATCATGAACGCGGGAAGTTGGCGTTCAGTAGTTGATTATTTCGAGCCGCTCTTCGCCGAGCGGGGCCAAGCCGAGCGAATCGATGAAGTTGACGACCTCGCGCAGCGCCGAGTCGACGAACGCGCGGTCGCTGCCGACCTGACAAATCCCCAGTTCGGCGCGCTGCCACAGATCGTGGCCGTCGGACTCGGCGATCGAGACGTTAAACTTGGAGCGCACGCGATCCTTGATCGCGCGCAGCACTTGGCGCTTGCCCTTGAGCGAGTGGTTCTCCGGCAAAAAGAGCGTGAGCTGCAAGACCCCTACGACCATCGATCAGCCCTTCGCCCCGCCCGCGCTCGCGCCGGCCCTGCTTTGCACTCACGCGGCCTCCTGGAGCGGACGCGCGCGATATGCCGCCGCGCGCGCGTCAAAGGCGCGGCAGCCTGTTCAAGCGCTTAAGTCTGCGGATGCTTCTCGGCCGCGGCGTGCCCGCGCATCGCGTCCGAGCGCGGCGTTTCGAGTTTGCGCGCGATCGCTTCCATTTCGAACGCCTCGATCACGTCGTCGGGCTTGACGTCGTTGTAGTTCTCGAGGCCGATACCGCATTCGTAGCCCGCGCTGACTTCGCGCGCGTCTTCCTTGAAGCGGCGCAGCGAGCCGATCTTGCCTTCCCATACGACGCGGCCGTCGCGCACCAGGCGCGCGCGTCCGTTGCGCGTGATCTTGCCGTCGACCACCATCGAACCCGCGATCGTTCCGCCCGGGACGTTGAAGGTCTTGCGCACCTCTGCGCGCCCCAGCGCCTTTTCGCGGTAGGTCGGCGCGAGCAGCCCTTCCATCGCCTCGCGCATCTCGTTGATCGCCTCGTAGATCACCGTGTAGAGCCGAATCTCGACGCCTTCCTTCTCGGCCAGCGCCGCGGCCTTGGGTTCGGGCCGGATGTTGAAGCCGAGGATCACGGCATTGGAAGCCGAGGCGAGCGTCACGTCGGTCTCCGAGATCGCGCCGGCCGAGCTGTGCAGGATTTCGATCTTGACCTCGGCGGTCGAAAGGCGCGAGAGCGAATCGGCGAGCGCCTCGACCGAGCCCTGCACGTCGCCCTTGATGATGACCTTGAGTTCCTTGACCTCGCCGGCCTTCATCCGCTCGCTCAAGTCCTGCAGCGAGACGCGGGCGCTCTTCTGCAACTCGCCCTCGCGCTGCTTGGATTGGCGGAACTCGGCGACCTGGCGCGCCTTGGCCTCCTCGGCGACGACCACGAACGGAGTGCCGGGCTCGGGCACGCCGGACAGGCCGAAGATTTCCACCGGCGTCGCCGGGGGCGCCTCGGCGACGCGCTGGCCGTTATGATCGAGCATCGCGCGCACGCGTCCGTAGGCGAGGCCGCAGACGAACGGATCGCCCTGGCGCAGCGTGCCTTCCTGGATCAGCACGGTCGCGACTGGGCCGCGTCCGCGATCGAGTTCCGCCTCGACCACGGTGCCGCGCGCCGGACGGTCCGGGTTGGCCTTGAGTTCGAGCACGTCAGCCTGCAACAGCAGCATCTCGAGCAGCTTGTCGATACCGACGCCAGTGCGCGCGGAGACCGGCACCACGATCGTGTCGCCGCCGTAGTCCTCGGGAATGAGACCCTGTTCGGTGAGCTGCTGCTTGACCCGATCGATGTTGGCCTCGGGCCGGTCGATCTTGTTGATCGCGACCACGATCGGCACCTTGGCCGCGCGCGCATGGTTGAGCGCCTCGACCGTCTGCGGCATCACGCCCTCGTCGGCCGCGACCACCAGGATCACGATGTCGGTGACCTTGGCGCCGCGCGCACGCATCGCGGTGAACGCCTCGTGGCCCGGAGTATCGACGAAAGTTATCTTGCGCCCGTTGGCCTCGACCGTGTACGCGCCAATATGCTGCGTGATTCCGCCGAACTCCTGCTCGGTGACCTTGGCGTGGCGGATCGCGTCGAGCAGCGAGGTCTTGCCGTGATCGACGTGGCCCATCACGGTGACCACCGGCGGGCGCGCAACCATCTCGCCCGCCGCGGCCTCTTCGGTCTCGCTCTCCTCGATCGCGGATTCGACGTCGAAGGCGACATTCTCGACACTGTAGCCGAACTCGTTGGCGACCAGCGCCGCGGTATCGACGTCGAGCACCTGGTTGAGCGTCGACATCACACCGAGGTCCATCAGCTTCTTGATAATCTCGCCGGCCTTGACGCCCATGTTGCGCGCGAGTTCGGATACCGTGACGCCCTCGGTGATGCGGACCACGCGCTTGGAGGCCTTGGGCGTGGTGATCTCGGTCTTGCGCTGCTCCTTGCCGGGCAGCGCGCGCCGCTTCTTGGGCACGCGCAGGCCGCGCATCTCGCGCTCGGCGGTGAAATCGGGCGCGCCCTTTTTGACCACGCGCTTTTTCTTGATCGTCCGCGCGCCAGGCTTGGCCGCACCGTCACCCGGCGGCGGCATCACGCCCTGGTCGGGCTGCGGAGCCGGCGGCGCCGCGGGTGCGAAGCGCGAGGGCTGACCGGGACGCGGCGGCGCGCCGGGCCGGGTCACTGGAGCCGAAGGACGCGGCGCAGGTTTAGGCAGCTCGATCCTGCCCAACACGCGCGGCCCGCGCTGGCCGTCGTCGAGCGACGGGGCCGCATCGTGCGCGGAGCCGGTGAGATTGATCGTTCGCCCGCCGGTTTGCGGGCGCGCCTCACCGATACGCCGCACGCCGGAGCCGGCCGACGGCTGCATCCGCGGCATCACCGGCCGCGTGCCCGGCGGCTGCGGGCGCGGCGGCTCGACGATAGTGCGGGTAAGCGGCTTCTGCTCGCGGGCCGGCGCGGATGGACGCTCGGGCTTAGCCGCCGCGATCCTTCCCGCTTCGATCTTGCCCGCTTCGATCTTGCCCGCTTCGGTCTTGCCCGCTTCAGTCTTGCCCGCTTCGATCTTCGCCGCCTCGCTTTTTGCTGCTTCGGCACGGACGGCTTCGGCTGCGCTCACGACACTTTCGATCGTTTCGTTCCTGATGCCGGTATCCGTTTTAGCTTCGCCGGCGGGCAACTCAGCGGGCCCGGCCTCGACGCTCGGATGTTCCACCCTGGTGGCCGCTCCGTTGGGAGCCGCGTGCGCGCCGGGCGCCTCGGCCGGATGCTCGGCGGCGGGAGGGGTATGGGACGCGGCGGTTTCATGGCGCGCGGGCCGAGCTGTCGCCTGCTCCGGCTCATCGTCGAACATGGCGGGAACGGCGGGCGCCGCGGGCTCGCTGCGCTCTTCGAGAAATGGCGTGGCGAAGGCGTCTTCGCGCTCGCCTTCGAGCTCGAAATGGAAAGGCTCGTCGGGCTCGGCCGCAGCCTGCGCAAATCCTGCTTCGGGCTCGGTATGGCGGCGGCGCATCACGGTCGCGTTGAGGCGCTTTTCGACCACCTTGCCGGCGCTGGTTTCGACCACGGTCTCGCGCCGCAGAAGCTCCTGGCGATGGGCCTGCTCGTCAAGGTCGTGCTTGACGCGGTCGGCCTCCTCCGGCGTCAGGAGACTCGAGTCCGAATGAGCGTGTCCGAGCTTCAGCCGCGCGCAAGTAGCCAGTACTTCGTCGACCGAAATGCCCCATTCCTGGGCAAAGGTTTTGATCCGCTTTCGCGCCATTTTGCCTACTCTATTAGAGAGCGCTTCCGCTATCCAGCCGCCCTTGTAACATTTGCGCAATCAATTCCCGCGCGCCGCGGTCGAGCGCAACTCGCAGCGAACGGGACTCGCGCGTGCGGGCGCGCGCGAAACGATCCAGGCATTCGCGGCGCGGATGCAGATAACCGCCGCGTCCGCCAAGGCGCCGGCGCTGGTCGGCGCGCACCACTCCATCAACCGCCGCCAGCCGCACCATCGCGGCCTGCGCGTCGCGCGTCAGACATCCCAGACAGGTGCGCTCGGGCCTATGATTTCGCCGCCGCATCTTCCTCTTCGTTGACACTCACGCCGTCTGTGCCCGCGCCGTCTTCGACGCCGCCTTCCGCCGCCGCTTCTTCATCGCCAGCGGAGGCCGCCGCGGCCGCGTCCGCCTCGGCCTTCTCGGCGGCGGCTTGAGCCGCCGCGACCGCGGCCGCCTGTTCATCCGCATGCTTCTTGGCGACCCATTCGCGCGCGGCGAGGATCAACTGGCGGGCGCGTTCGGGCGAGATGCCTTCGACTTCGAACGATTCCTCGGCGGTCTCGGCGAGCTGTTCGGCAGTGCGGAAACCCCACTGGTAAAGCAGTTCGGCGTTGATGTCGCCGATGCCGGGAATCGCGTTGAGCGAGGCCCGCGCGGCGCGCGCCTCTTCTTCCGCCTCCGAGTCGCTGCGCAAGTCGATTTTCCATCCCGAGAGCCGATGCGCCAGGCGCACGTTCTGGCCGCGCTTGCCGATCGCCAGCGAAAGCTGGTCGTCGGGCACCACCACCTCCATCGCATGCTCGTCCTCGTCGATGATCACCTTGGAGACCTTGGCCGGGGCGAGCGCGCGGCACACCAGCTCGGCCTGGTCGTCGGTCCACGGCACGATGTCGATTTTTTCGCCGCGCAACTCCTGCACCACCGCCTGCACGCGCGTCCCCTTCATCCCGACGCAGGCGCCGACCGGGTCGACGTCGGAGTCCTTGGAGTAGACCGCGACCTTGGCGCGTCCGCCGGGCTCGCGCGCGCACTGGCGAATCTCGACGATGCCCTCGTAAATCTCGGGCACCTCCTGCTCGAACAGCTTGCACAGGAACTCGTTGGCGGTGCGCGAGAGCACGATCGAGAGCCCCTTCTCGGACAGGTCGACGTCGAGGATCAGCGCGCGGATACGATCGCCCTGGCGATAGCGCTCGTGCGGGATCTGCTCTTTCTCGGGCAGGATCGCCTCGGTGCGGCCGAGGTTGACGATCATGTTCTTGCGCTCGAAGCGCTGCACGATACCCGAGACGACTTCGCTCTTGCGATCCTTGAATTCGTTGAAGATCTGTTTGCGCTCGGCGTCGCGGATGTGCTGGATGAGGTTCTGCTTGGCCGCCTGCGCCGCGATCCGGCCCATGGTGGCGGTATCGAGCTTGATCAGGATTTCGTCGCCGACCTCGGCCTCGGGATCGTACTTGGCGCGCGCTTCGTCGCGGGTGGCTTCGACCTGCGGGTTGGCGACCTGGTCGACCACGGTTTTGATCTCGAACAGCTCGACCTCGCCGAGCTCGGAGTTGTAGCGCGACTCGATATTGCGCTCGCCGAACGTGCGCCGCGCCGCCGAATGCATCATCTCCTCGATCGCGCTTATCACGATCGTCTTGTCGATCCCTTTTTCCTTGGAAACCTGCTCGATCACCCGGTTAAGCTCTCCGGTCATACGGCCTCCACGGGGCGCGATGGCTCAGCATGCGCCCTCGGCAAAATAATCTATCGGCCAAGAATCCTGAACCGGCGCGAGGGAGCCGCGCGCATAACGCGCTCCGCGGTCTCATCGGCGCCCAGCTCCGTCAAAATCGTATTCGTGATTTGCTCCCTTCATTTCGCCGAAGCCGATTTTCAAACGGCGTCGGCTCGGTTCGTCGTCGATTTCAACTCCTTCCGCATTCACCGACGCGAGCACGCCGGTGAACGATTTCTGACCGTCCATCGCGCGATGCGTCTTGATCCTGACCCGCTGGCCGACAAACGCCTCGAAGTCCGCGATCCGCGTCAGCGGCCGGTTCACTCCGGGCGATGCGACCTCCAGCGTGTAGCGCCCCTCGATCGGATCGTAAACGTCGAGCAGGTCGCCGAGCACCGGGCTCAGCCGCTCGAGATCGCTGAGCGCGATGCCGCCGCCCGGCCGATCCACCAACAGCCGCAAGAGCGAGCTGCGCGTGCCCTTGTGATACTCCACCGACACCAGCTCGAAACCCTGGCGCTCGACGTGCGGCGCGAGCAGCTCCGCCACGCGCATCGCCACCGGATGGAGTTGCACCACCATCCCGTGGCCTTGCCTGTGACTTCCCGTTGCGCCTGCGTCTGTCACCAGAGATACTCCCACACCGCGCTACCCCCTGCGCACCACGCCCGAACGAGGGCTCTCGCAGCGCCCCACCGCAGTCCGACTCTGTCTCAGGAGGTTTCTGCGCCCGAGCGCCGCAACCATCGGGCGAACCGGCCAAACAAAAAAGTGGGCGAAAGCCCACACGAAAAACAGATTATCATCAGCGCGACCCGACTGGCAAGGCGGTCCCCTATAACCTCGCCCGTAACCTCCATCAATGGCCAGCGTCTTAAAGAGCAGAAGGAAGAGGGCGTGGAAAATGAACCGCCTGACGCTCGAGCGACGCAACACGGCCGAAACCGCGACGCTTGCTGAAATCCGACGGTTTCGCCTTTTCGCTTCCCCGATGGCACGGAGGTAGGAAACGTGAAAAAAAAGATCGCAACCTTGGTGGTAACTGTCGCGATGGCTGGCGCATTATTCGCCGGGTCGGCGTCCGCGCAGGATCATTACTACCATCACGACGCCCACTGGTGGAGCATCCATCGCCCGGCGTACCCCTACCGTCCGGCCTATGGATATGGTCCGGGCTACGCGTATCGCCCCGTAGGGCACTGGCGGCTGATTGGCGGCCACTGGCGCTGGATCCGCTAAGCGGACTTGCCGAGGCAAACCTGCGGCCGCGAGCCGCCGCGCCGGCGCCGAGTCTAAAGCGGTAAGGAAGAAGACGGGGCGCACGCCCTTCGGCGCAGGTGCGGAATCCGCCCTTCGGCGTACGTGCCGGTTATCACCCGCTACTCGTCGTCTTCGCGCAGGCGGGCCAGCACCGATAGATCCTCGAGCGTGGTGGTGTCGCCCAGCTTCTCGTCGCCCGACGCGATTTGGCGCAGCAGGCGGCGCATGATCTTGCCGCTCCGCGTTTTCGGCAGCGCGTCAGTGAAGCGCAGGTCGTCGGGACGCGCGAGCGCGCCGATCTCCTTGACCACGTGCTGGCGCAGTTCATCGCGCAGCTTCGCGTCGCCGTGGCGCGCGCCCTCCAACGTCACGAACGCGACCACCGCCTGGCCCTTCATTTCGTCGGGCCTGCCGACCACCGCCGCCTCGGCGACCGTCGGATGCGAAACCAGCGCGCTCTCGATCTCCATCGTGCCCAACCGATGGCCCGAGACGTTAATCACGTCGTCGACGCGCCCCATGATCCAGAAGTAGCCGTCCTGGTCGCGCCGCGCGCCGTCGCCGGTGAAGTACGCGCCCTCGATTTGACTGAAGTACTGCTGTTTGTAGCGCTCGGGGTCGCGAAAGATCGTGCGCAGCATCCCGGGCCACGGGCGGCGGATTATCAGCAGCCCGCCCTGATTGGCGCCGACGGGTTTGCCCTCGCGCGTGACGACCTCGGCGGCGACGCCTGGAATCGGACGCGTCGCCGATCCCGGCTTGGTCGGAATCGCGCCGGGCATCGGCGCGATCATGATCCCGCCGGTCTCCGTCTGCCACCAGGTATCGACGATCGGACAGCGTTCGCCGCCGATCACCTTGTGGTACCAGATCCAGGCCTCGGGATTGATCGGCTCGCCGACCGTGCCAAGTAGCCTGAGGCTCGAGAGATCATGTTTCTTGACCCACGAATCGCCCCACTTGATGAAAGTGCGGATCGCGGTCGGCGCGGTATAGAGAATATTGACGCGGTATTTCTCGATTATCCGCCAGAAGCGATCGTTCTCGGGAAAATTCGGCGCCCCCTCGTACATCACCACCGTCGCCCCGGCCGCGAGCGGACCGTACACGGTGTAGCTGTGACCAGTGACCCAGCCGATGTCGGCAGTGCACCAGTAGATGTCATCCTCCTTGAGATCGAACACCCACTTCATCGTCATCAGCGTGTGCACGAGGTAGCCGCCGGTCGCGTGCACGACGCCCTTGGGCTTGCCGGTGGTGCCCGAGGTGTAGAGCGTGTAAAGCGGATGCTCGGCGTCGAGCTCGGCCGGCGCGCATAAGGAGCTTTGTTGCGCGACCAGCTCGTCCCACCAGACGTCGCGCCCCTTGCGCATCTCGACCTTGGCGCCGGTGCGCCGCAGCACTACGCAATGCACCACCGAGGGGCATCGTTTGAGCGCCTCGTCGACGTTAGGCTTGAGCGGAATCTGCTGTCCGCGGCGCCATCCGCCGTCGGCGGTGATGCAGACCTTGGCCTCGGCATCATTGATCCGATCGACCAGCGCCTCGGCCGAAAAGCCGCCGAAGATAACCGAATGGATCGCGCCGATACGCGCGCACGCGAGCATCGCGATCATCGCCTCGGGCACCAGCGGCATGTAGATCGCGACGCGGTCGCCCTCCTTCACGCCGAGGCTCTTGAGCGCGTTGGCCGCGCGCGCAACCTCGCTCGCCAGCATCTGGTAGGTCAGCACGCGAACGTCGCCCGGCTCGCCCTCCCAGATGAGCGCCGCCTTGTTGCGCCGCGCGGTATTCAGATGGCGGTCGAGGCAGTTGTACGACGCGTTGAGCTTGCCGTTGAGGAACCACTTGGCGAACGGGAAATTCCATTCCAGGACTTTATTGAAGGGCTTGAACCAGCTCAGCTCCTTCGCACATTCGCCCCAGAATGCTTCGGGGTCCTGCTCGGCGCGTCGGTAGAGCGCTTCGTACTCGGCCATGCTCTTGACGTGGGCCGCGCGGCTGAATTCGGGCGCCGGAGAAAACTTGCGGCCCTCGCGAAGGATCGATTCGATATCGTCGTGGTGGGTTTCTGCCATGGCAATCATACCCTCCCGCGTGCTTCTCGTGTCTTGAGACTCAAGTATAGCGTGGCGGCGTCGCCGATCTCGCGGCGGTTGGAGCGAATCTGGCGCAGCCGCTCGAGCAGCTCGGGCTCGACGCCGAGTGCGAACTCCGCCGCCAGCTCGACCGCGCGCGCGGCCCATCGCAACACTACGCGCCCCTCGGGCCCGCCAAAGTCGTCGAAGAACCACGCGCAACTGGTCAGCGCCGCCTGCGCCGCGCGCTCCATCTCGAACAGGCGCATCAGGCTCTCCCGGTTGGCCTCGTTCGTTACGCGATGACGGACGAAGAATTCCTCGGCCAGCGCCGGGTTGGCGTCGATCGCGAGCCGGATCGATTCGAGGAGCGCGGCCGCGGCGTCGTCGGCCAGCGGCGGCGCGAAACGCTCGTAAACCGCCGAGGCATGATTGTTTACGAAGTCCATCGCCTCGCGCAGCGGTTCGCGCCAATCCTGATTGGTCGCCGCGTCCATCCGGCAGCCGCACGCCGCGCGCCATCGTTCGACCCCGTGTGGACAGCTCCATGAACTCGGCGCGTCGATCTCGAAACTGCCCGCGCCCGCCGGAAAGTGCGCAAGGTACTCGGCGCAGTTGGTGGGCCGCACGTCGTCGCGCATCTCCAGCGCGTCGATCGCGCGGGCCAGTTCGGCGTCGCCGTGCCGCTTGTGATGGCCGAAGGTCTCGCCGTCGGTCGCGATCATCACGACCTCGCCGGGCTCGATCTGCGCCGCCGCTTCGGCGATCGAATTCGCCAGTTCACGGCCGTCTTTCAGACCGTTGTCGAAAGAAACCGTGCGCGAAAGGTCGCGGTCGAAACGAAAGACCGCGAGGCTCAGTGCTTCCGAGCGCCAGATGAACGGACCCGCGCCGCGGCGCTCCGCCGCCGCGCCGCGAAACGCGCCCTGCTCGGGCGCCAGGATGATGAATTTCATTCCGGCCGCCGCGACGTCGCGCAGCGTGTCGTGATCGGCGGCGCATTCCGGCAGCCACATCCCTTGGGGCCGGCGTTTGAAGCGCGCGACGAAATCCTCGATCCCCCAGGCGATTTGCAACGCGCGGTCGCGCGGGCGCAGCAGCGGCAGGATCGAATGGTTGTAGGATTGCGCGATCGCGTTGCCACATCCGCTGTGCTCCGCGACGCTGTGCTGGTCGCCGTGGCGGATCGCGCGGTAGGCATGCGCGCCATGGCGCTCCAGCCAGCTAATCAGCGTCGGGCCGAAGTCAAAGTTGAGCGCGGCGTAATTGTTGCGGATATGGGCCACGCGCCCTTCCATGATGTGCGCGCGACCGTTGGCGATATAACACTCGCTCAGAATCTTCTCGTTCCAGTTCGGGAACGGCGCGGCGCCGGGCTCGGGACTGATGAGACCGGTCCATGGGCTTTCACGCGGCGGCTGGTAAAAATGGCCGTGGATGATGACGTAACGCGGTTCGGGCATCGCATTCCAAGTCTAGGTTCGGGGCGCCCCACGCGCCACAGTGGGATCGAGCGATGGCTACGCCGCAGCGACGCGAAAGGCGCCTTTGACCGTGGCCTCGCCCTTCTGATTAACCACTTCGAGCTCGCCTTCGACCAGTTTTTCGCCGTTGGCTTCGTTTTTGGCGGTCACTGTGCCGCGGCAGGTCAGCGTATCGCCCGGCCACACCTGCCGCGCGAAGCGCACCTTGAAGTGGCGGACCTGGCCGGCGCCGGCAAAATCCGTCAGGCATCGCGAAAGACATCCCGCCGTCCACATCCCCTGCGCGAACACGGTCGGGATACCGGCCGCCTCGACGAAAGTCTGATCGTAGTGCAGCGGTACGAAGTCGCCCGAGGCGCCGGCATAGCGGACGAAGTCGGGCCGCGAGACGTTGTCGATCTTGACCGTCGGAATCGAATCGCCGACTTTTACCGTGTCGTATTTCAGTTTCGATGCCATGTGCCGCCTCATCTTGATGTGAATTTTTTCGTGCGCACTTCCGGTCGCCTGGCCGCTCGGCTCATCCGCCGACTGCCTGGCCGGTCTCGACCAGCACGAAGCGCGAGAGCGCGACTTTCTCGTTTTTCTGATTGGTGTAGGTCGTCTCGACCGCCAGGAAAGTCATCTTGCCGCCGCGCCCGCCTTCCTTTTCGTAGATGTCGGCAACGCGCGCGACGCCGGTTAAGGTGTCGCCCACGAGGATCGGCTTGAAGAACTCGAACTCCTGCTCGCCGTGCAGAATACGCCGCATATCGAACATGTCGAGCGGCGGCGTCGACTCGGCGGTCTGCCAGAACGCGCTGGTCTGGAGAAAAGTGACCGGTATTGGAATCCCGCCGCATTCTTTTTTAGCCAGCTCGGGATCGAAATAAACCGGATTGGGATCGCGAACCGCGCGGGCAAACTCGCGCACCTTGCTCCATTCGATCGGCATCGAGAACGGTTTGCCGGTTTTGCCAACTATGCTTTTGTCCACCATCGCCGAAACACTCTCCTCGAGCGGCCCGCGCGGGCGCGCCGCCGTCGCGATCGATTTATAAGCCGCTCAATTTTATAAGCCGATCAATTGCGCCACGATCTCGCGGTTGAAATTGGCGTCGCCGAAGGTGAACTCCGAGGACTTGGCGCGCTTGAAATAAAGATGCATATCGTGCTCCCAGGTGAACCCGATCCCGCCGTGAACCTGGATACCGTCGGCGGCGGTGCGCCGAAAAGCGTCGGCGGCGGCGGCCTTGGCAACGGCCGCGGCGGTCCTGGCGTCAGGCGCGTCGTTGCTGACCGCCCACGCCGCGTAGTAGACGGCGGATTTCGCGCCTTCGACGTCGACCATCATGTTTGCGCACTTGTGCTGGACAGCCTGGAAGCTGCCGATCGGGCGGCCGAATTGCTCGCGCACCTTGGTGTACTCGACCGTGGTCTCGAGCACCTTTTGCGCCCCGCCCATCATCTCGGCCGCGAGCGCCACCTTGGCGCGATCGATCGCGGCCTCCAGCACTGGCCATCCATGGTTGACCTCGCCCACGACGTCGGCCGCCGACGCCTTTACGCCGCGCATCGCGACCGCGCCGAGCTTGCGCGTCTGATCCATCGTTTTGAGCGGCGTCACGGTGATACCGGGGCGCTTCGCGTCGATCGCAAACAGCGTAACGTCGCCGCCACGCTTGCCGCCGGTGCGCGCCGCGACCAGGAAAAAGTCCGCGATATGCGCGTCGTTGACGAACAATTTATCGCCTTCGAGCACGAAGCCAGCGCCGCTTTTGCGCGCGGCCATCGCGATACCGCGCTTTTCCCAGCTTCCGTTCGCCTCCAGGTAGGCGGCCGTGGCTACCAGTTCGCCGCGCGCGATCGCCGGAAGGAAACGACGCTTGTGCTCCTCGGAGCCGGCGCGGCTCACCGCCTCGGCAAACATCAGCGTCCAGATGAATGGCGACGGCAGCAGGACGCGGCCCATCTCCTCGGCCACCACCACCAAATCGACGTAGTTGAGTCCGGCACCGCCATGCTCCTCGGGCAGCACCAGGCCGAGCCATCCGAGGCCGGCCATCTTGCGCCACAGTTCCGATGAGTATCCGCGCTCGTCGTCCATCATCTGGCGCACGTGCGCCGAGGGACACTCGCGCTCGAGCAGCGAGCGCGCGCTCTGGCGCAGCATCTCCTGCTCTTCGCTGAATCCGAAATCCAAGTTTTTCTATCCCTCGGCGGCAGTCCGAATCCGCCCGCGCGATTTCGGATACCATGCGCGCCACGCTGCGACAAGCGCCGCGCGGCGCCTCATCCGTCCCGCCGCGCGCCTTGCCGTTACTCGGGCAGAACCTGGAGCGCGTCGCCGTAACGCAGATTGCCGCCATCGGCGACTAGCAGGGCGCCGGTGATGAAGCTCGCCGCGTCGGAGGCCAGAAAGATGCACGGGTAGGCGATTTCCTCGCAGGTGCCGAAGCGCTGCAGCGCGCGCGACAGCAGCATCGCCGCTTTGACCTTCTCATTGGGCCAGATACGCTCGGCGGCGCCCTCGGTGGTGACCGGGCCGGGCGCGATACAGTTGACGCGGATGCCCAGATGGCCCCACTCGGCGGCCTGCGACTCGGTGAGCTTGATCACGCCGGCCTTGGACGCCGCGTAGGGCAGCATCGTGGCCGAGCCATGAACCCCGGCGGTCGAGGACAGGTTGATGATCGCGCCGGGGCTCTTTTGCTCGACAAACTGGCGGGCGGCCGCCTTGGAGCAGAAGAACACGCCGTCGAGGTTGATCGAGACCACCGCGCGCCAGCCGTTGGGCGAGAGCTTGAGGCTGGGCGCGGCGATGCTCGCGCCGTGGTTGTTGATCATCACGTCGAGCCGGCCGTAGTGCTTGACCGCCTCGGCCACCAGCGCGTCGCACGACTCGGCGTTGCGCACGTCGCACACCGCCATCTCGCACTTGCCGCCGGCCTTGCGGATGCCGTCGCGCACCGGCTCGAGGTGCCCGGCGTTGCGGCTCGCGACCAGCACCGGCGCTCCGCGCAGCGCGAACTCGCGCGCGATCACGGCGCCGATTCCGGTGCCGCCGCCGGTTACGATTGTGACCTTGCCTTCGACGCTGAATACGTCCTTCAAGGGAGCCTCCGTCCTTAACCCGCATTCGGTTGTGCCAGCCGGTTCAATCGCCTCCGCCGCTACTTCGCGGTCAGCCGCGTCAGCGCCTCTTGCGCCTGCTCGGAAACGCCGGGAGCGGCGTCGTGGTCGGATGGCGCGGACCGGATCGTTCGCTTGTAGTAGTCCATCGCCTGCTCGCGATCGCCCAGCGCCTCGTACGTGCGAGCGACGTTTAGCTGGGCCTGCGCGCTGGTCGGGCACGCGGTGACCGCATCCTGATAATAGCCGAGCGCCTTGGTGAATTCGCTCGCCGCAAAGCGCTCGCCACCGTGCCTGGTCGCCACCTGCATCACGTCCCTGTCGCACGAGCCCGGCGGGGGCGCGGCGGTCGGGTACGACGGCTGCTGGGCGGCCTTTAAATCCGCGACCTGCTGCTTGAGCTGATCCAGTTCGGCCTTTTGCTGATCGAGTTGCTGCTGGTTCTGCTTGATCGCGTCGGAGAGACATCCGGCGGCGCCAAGAACCATCACGATCGCCAATCCTGCCGAAGCAAAAATCCACGCGCGACGCATATCTACTTAGTTGCCAAGCGATACGCTGCTGTCAATGCGGATCAGGCCGGCGTATGCGGCGCGCGCGGCCGGCGGCTTTAATCGGCCAACGATGATGATAAACTTGCGCGCGCCAAAGTAAGGAGGGGAAGTCCGATGCGCACAATGCACACCGTCCGCGCCATCCAGTTGACGTTTGCAGTCATGATCGCCACGCTTTTTACCTGTGGAACCACGCACCTCTCAGCGGTCTACGCGGCCGCGGACGCGGGCGCTCCGGCGATGACTCCCGCTCAAGCCCTCGCGCAACTGGTCGAAGGCAACCGGCGCTTTCAGCACGACGCAAACGGTCATCCGCACCTGCACGCCAAACGGCGCTCGGAGCTTGCCGGCGGCCAATCCCCATTCGCGGTCATCCTGTCGTGTTCGGACTCGCGCGTGCCCCCGGAATTGATCTTCGACCAGGGGCTCGGCGGCCTTTTCGTGGTGCGCGTGGCGGGCAATACGGTCACTCGCGCGGGCCTCGAGAGTATCGATTACGCGGTCGGTCATCTTGGCACCAATCTGATCATGGTGCTGGGTCACGAGAGCTGCGGGGCGGTCAAAGGCGCGCTCACCGAGTGCGTGGGCAAGCCCGCGGCAGAACTGCCCGAAATCTTCGCCAACATCTGCCCGGCGGTCGACCAGGCACGGCGCAAGGGCGGCGACAATCTCGAATCCCGCGCGATCGATTTGAACGTCACCGACCAGGTGAAGTTACTCGAGCGCTCGCCATTGTTTCAAAAAGCCGTCGCAGACGGCAGTCTGAAAATCGTCGGCGCCCGCTACAACCTGGAGAGCGGCAAGGTCGAAATCATCAAGTCCGGCGATTGACGTATGGGGGAGAATGCGACGGACTCGACGATTGTGACCACATGGAGTAGAGGGTGGTCGCATGGAGGGATCCGTACGCGATTTAAAGGCACGGCTCTCTCGATACCTGGAGCGCGTCAGCGCCGGAAGACGTAGTCATCACGTCGCGCGGCCGTCCTGTCGCCCGCCTGTTGGCCATCTCCGAAACGGGAGACGGCGAACTGCGGCCTGCGGAATTGAAGCGCCGCCTCCGGTTGATACCCGGTTTGGTCGCGGGCGCAGGCGGCAAGCCGCGCGGATCTGCACGGCCAATCGCGATCGGCAAAGGTCAGAAGACGATGGCAGAGCTTGTGCTCGAGAATCGCAGGTGATCCTTTATATCGACACTTCCGCACGGGTAAAGCTGTACGCTAAAGAGGCTGGCGCGACAGAAGTCCAACGGACTGTCCCTAACGCAGAGCAAATCGCTCGCCTATGTCGAAACTCGGTCCGCGCTAGCCAGAAAGTACCGGCTGGATCAGGTTGACGACGCGGCGCTGCAATGGCACAAGCGCGAGTTCGAGCGCGATTGGGCCCAACTCTACCGCCTGCCTATGGATGTGACCACAGTGCGCCGGGCCGCGGAGCTGGCTGAACGGCATCGCTTGAGAGCCTACGACGCAGTACACTTGGCGACCGCTGATTTGTTGCAGGCTGCCATCCGCGCTCCGGTCGCGTTCGCCTGTTTCGACAATGCTCTTAACGAGGCCGCGCTCC
Source organism: uncultured delta proteobacterium (assembly GCA_963773975.1). Classification (GTDB taxonomy): domain Bacteria; phylum Desulfobacterota; class Binatia; order Binatales; family Binataceae; genus JAKAVN01. Next base: position 52,498 of record CAVZDJ010000050.1, on the reverse strand, counting down.
GGCTCGACTTGAAACTGATTACCGACGCCTGGCCCGTGTCTTAAGTCACGTACCTTTTTGCCTTCGGCAGCATTTGCTCATCTGGCCATCCAATTTGCGCCATCTAATTTGTGATGCTCGGGCGCACGGTGACTCCGACATACGAGGTCGCGGTGCGGCCGTCCGAGGTAGTCGCATTCACCGTGGCAACATAGGTGCCGGCGTTCGCGTAGGTGTGAAAAAAAGTCAGCGGCGGATCCATCGAGACCTGCCCGTCGCCGAAATTCCATACGTACGAGACGAAGCCCTTGCCCTCCGGGTCGACCGTGTTGACGAAGAAACCAACGGTGAGCGGCGCGGGGCCGTAGCCCGGCACGGCGGTCATCGTGATCAGCGGCGGCTGCGGCAACTCGACGCCGCGCCCGCTCATCGTTGAGCCGGGCATCGAGGGCATTGATGATCCGGACATCGGTCCCGGCATCGCTCCGGGCATCGATCCCGGCGCCGCTGGCCCCGGCGCCGACATCTGCTGCTCCTGCGAATCCTGACTCTGTTCCTGGGTGAACGCCGGCACCGGCCGTAGCGCAATCAACAGGAGTACGCCGAGCGCGGCAGCGACGGCCGCCGCCGATGTCAGGCGCGCATCAGCCATTCGCTTAGATCGATCATCACCGCGCCCCCGTCGGTCATCTGCAGCGATTTGGGCGAGCGGCGGAGTTGCATTTTGTCCAGTTCGGTTTCGCGCGGCAGCATGTAGAGCAAAATATCGCCCGACATCGAGAGCACTCTTATCCGCTGCTCGCCATGGCGCTCCACGCCGGTGACCTCATATGGACTCAGATGGAACGGGAAGCCGCGCAGGCGGATGACTCGGTCGTCGTACTCCTCGACCACGCCAACGAAGAAGCGCGTATTGTCGTCGTGGAAAAGCTTGCGATCGATCACAAGGATGTGGTCGCCGTCCCGGATTGCTGGCATGTCGTTCCTCCGTTGTCGCCGGCCGGCCGCGCCGGGCGAGCTTACCCCACCATTAAACGGATTGCGCCACGCCCCGTCCATACCCGGGCTCCCAATGCCGCTCCCTTACACGAGTCTGCCCAAACGAATTGTCCAGTCGGCAGCGCCCGGCTTTTGCACGCCCTCCGATGCAGCTACAATGGCGGGATTAAGCGGCGCGCGCGGCGTCGAGCGGTGATGCCGCCAGATCGAAAGGCGCGCGGCGCGGCGTTTCGAGATGCGTGCTGCGCGTTTTTGCGCCAATTACTCGGAATTTCCCGAATCTCCTGGATTTACCGGAAGCTGCCTGATGCTGGCGCTCGATAAAGTCTCAAAGTTCTACGGCGGCCACACGATCTTCGAGAACGTGAGTTGGGCGATGGCCGACGACGCGCGGGTCGGCCTGGTCGGCCTCAACGGCGCCGGCAAGACCACTTTGTTGCGCATGATCGCCGAGGTTATCGCGCCCGACGCAGGCCGTATCGCGCGCCCGCAGCGCTCGTCGGTCGGCTATCTGCCGCAGGACGCGCCCGAGATGGGTGGGCGGCCGGTTCTGGAGGAGACGCTCTCCGCGCTGAGCGAGATGCAGGCGCACGACCGCCGCCGTGTCGAGCTCGAAGAGATCCTCGCGACCCATCATAGCGGCCCCGAGCACGACGCGGCGCTCACCGAGCTCGGCGACGTCCTGAGCGAACTGGAGCGTCACGGCTTCTACGAGGCCGACAGCCGCGCCAAAGCGGTGCTGTTCGGGCTGGGCTTCAGCGAGGCCGACCTCGCGCGCGACGTGGCCGAGTTCTCCGGCGGCATCCGGATGCGTATCGCGCTGGCGAAATTGCTCGTGCGCCGTCCGGAATTCCTGATGCTCGACGAGCCCACCAACCATCTCGACCTCGAGGCGCGCAACTGGCTCGAGGATTACCTGGCGAACTATCCGGGCGGGATCATCCTGGTCTCGCACGACCGCTACTTTCTCGACCGCGTGACCGACCGCACGGTCGAGGTCGCGCGCGGACGGCTGGTCGAATACCAGGGCGGCTACTCCGCCTACCTGGTCGAACGCGAGCGCCGCCACGAGCTGGAGCAGGCCGCTTATGAGAATCAGCGCGCCGAGATCGAGCACATGGAGGCCTTCATCAGCCGCTTTCGCTACCAGGCGAGCAAGGCCAAGCTGGTCCAGAGCCGGATAAAACAGCTCGAAAAAATCGACCGGCTGGAGCCGCCGGCCGGCAGCGAAAAGTCGCCCGCGATCCATTTTCCTCAGTGCGAGCGCGGCGGGCGCCGGGTCTTCGAGCTGCGCGGCGCGGTCAAGCGTTACGGCGATATCACGGTTTACGACGGCGTCGACCTGACCATCGAGCGCGGTGCGCGAATTGCGCTGGTGGGTCCGAACGGCGCGGGCAAATCCACGATGATGAAACTGCTCGCGGGGATTGAACCGATGACCGCCGGTCAGCGCACTGTCGGCGCCGGAGTCGAGATCGGCTACTTCGCTCAGAACCTCGCCGAATCGCTCGACTACGGCAAGACCGCGCTCAACGAGTTGAGCGACGCGGCGGAAGGGATGACGACCGGCGAAATTCGCGGGCTGTTGGGCGCGATGCTTTTTTCGGGCGACGACGCCCTGAAGCCCGCCGGCGTGCTCTCGGGTGGCGAGCGCGCGCGGCTCGCGCTCGCCAAAGTGCTGGCGCATCGTAACAACTGTCTGCTGCTCGACGAGCCGACCAACAACCTCGACATCGTGGCCAAAGACACGCTGCTCGAAGCGCTCCGCCGTTTTCCCGGCACCGTGGTGATCGTCAGTCACGACCGCTACCTGCTTAACGAACTGGCGACCGAGGTTATCGAGGTCGGCCAGGGCCACGCGACACGCTATCTCGGTAACTACGATTACTACCTGGCCAAGAAAGCGGCGGCCGATTCCGCCGCGCTGGCCGCCAACGGCGCCGCCGTCCGCACCGCAGCGGCGGCGGCCGTCGCCGAGCGGACCGCCGGAGTCCGCGCCGCCGCCGGCGGCCCGGACTCCGGTGCGCCCGGCAACGGCGCTCGCACCAACGCCGCGCGCAGCGTTAACGGCGCTCGCACCGCCCGCGGGGCGTCCGCCGATACCGGCGGACGCCCCGCGGGCGCCCAGCACGCGGCGGCGCCGCCGTCCGCCAACGTCAACGAAGTAAAGCAGCGCCGCGAGCGCGAACGGCGCGCCCGCCGGCGCCAAACGCTCGAGGGCGATATCGGGCGCAAGGAGACCGAGCGCGCCGCGCTCGGCGAGCAGATGAACGACCCCAACTTCTATCTGCAACGCACCGACGCCCGGGAACTCATCGCCGCCTACGAGCGTCTCGGCGGCGAAATCGAGCGGCTGTACGAAGAGCTGATGAGCCTCGACGGCGGCGCGGCGACGTCGGGCTCGTAGCGCAGGCGCGGGAGCCGCGCCGAGCGCGCCTTGCGCGGCGTGGCACTCGCGCGCGCGGCACGTATTCGCGCCGGCGTCGTGGCTCGCGTGCAGTGCGGCCTCCCCGCGGCGCCCCGGCGGCGACGGCCATGCATGCGGGCCGACGGCCCGCACGCATGGCCGTCGCCGCGTGCAGGGGCTAAGATCGCGTCGTGTCGTCCACCCAGGCCCAATCGCCAGCGCTCACGCGATGGCTCGACGGCGCGCTCGCCGGCCGATGGCCCGGCGCGCGCGCCAGCGGCGTCACGATGCTCAAAGGCGACGCGTCTAACCGCCGCTTCTGGCGGGTCGCACTTGACACGCCGCCGGTTCCCTGCGGCGCGTCAAACGCGACATCGCCCGCATCGGCGACGACCCCACCAATCTCCGCGATCGCCATCGACCTAGGCCCCGACGACTTGCCCGCTTACGTGCGCGCCCTGAACCTGGTGTCCAGTCCGCCGGCCGAACCGCCTTTCCTCAACGTGCAGCGTTTTCTAAAATCGATCGGCACGGCCGTGCCCGAAATTTACGTCGCGGACCCGGCCCATCGAATGTTACTGGTCGAGGACGTCGGCGAGACTTCGTTATTCCAGGCCGCGCTGGACGCCGTCGCTAAACCGGCAACGCTCTATCGGGGCGCGATCGACGAACTGCTGCTGATTCACGTGGAAGGCACGCGCCGGCTCGGCCCTGGATGCATCGCCGCGTCGATCGTATACGACGAGCGGCTGTTTCGATGGGAGATGGAAGATTTTCTAGCGATGGGAGCGGCGAGCGTCGCGCCCGGCACCGACATGAACTCGCTCGCGCCGGAGCTTGGCGATCTCGCGGCGCGGCTCGGCGGCGTTGCGCGCGTGCTGTCGCATCGCGACTACCACGGCCACAACCTCTTCGTGCAAAATGATCGTACGGGATTGCGCATCCGGGTAATCGATTTTCAGGACGCGTTGCTCGCACCCGCCGCTCAGGACCTGGCGGTGCTGCTCACCACGCGCGACACCGGCCGCGTAATCGCCCCCGACGCGGAGCGCAGACTGCTCGACTACTATGTCGCGGGCCTCGCGCGCCGCGGTGTCCCGTGCCCCGATGCCGGCGAATTCGTCAACAGCTATTATTTGTGCGTGCTTCAACACGCGCTCAAGGTGATCGGACGTTTCAACGCGCTCGAGCGCCAGGGCAAGCCGGGTTACGCGGCGTTTATTCCGCATGCGGCGGCCCAGGCGCGCAGGATGCTCGCGATACTGTCGACCCATCCGGAGAAAAATGATTTTCCGCAATTGCGTGCGGCCTTCGACGTGCGCTAACGCGGCCACCGAAGTGATGCGCGAGGCAATGACGAGTCGATGAAAGCGCTGGTGCTGTCGGCGGGCAAGGGCGAGCGGCTGCTGCCGCTGACAGCGACCTTGCCCAAACCGATCGTCGAAGTCGGCGGGTGTCCGCTGATTCATTATCCGCTCCGGATGCTCGCGCGCGCAGGCGTGACCGAGGTCGCGATCAACGTCCATCACCTGGCCGCCGCAGTCCAGACCAAGCTCGGAAGCGGCGACGCAATAGGCGTGCGAATAACGTACGCGCCCGAGGCGTCGCTGTTGGGCACCGGCGGGCCACTGGTCGGACTGCGCGAGTTCTTCGGTAACGAGACCTTCGCGATCCTCAACTGCGACACGATAATCGATCTCGACCTGCATGCGCTGGCGGAATTCCATCGTCGCCGCGGCGGCCTCGCGACCCTGGTGCTGCGCGAAAACGCCACGCCCGAGGCTTATAGCCGAATCGAAATCGACGCCGATGCGCGCGTGCGCCGGATGCGTTTGCTTAAGCGCCGCACGTCCAACGAATTCCGATCGCAGGCGGAATTCGATGACTATGGGCCCGGGCTCGACGTGGCCGGCGCGGCGCTCCTGGTGGCCTATATGTATTGCGGCGTGATGCTGTGCGAGCCGGCGGTTTTCGAGTTGATGCCGCCCAAGGCGCCGCCGTTCAGCCTGATGGGGGATCTGTTCGCGCCGTTATTGGCACGGGGGCAGGCGATGTTCGGTTACGTGCATCGCGGCCTGTTTCGCACGGTCGACGATCTGAAGAGCCTTCAAGCGCTGCGTGCCGAATTCGCGACGGCCCCGCCGCGCCTGCCATTCCTGTGAGCACACGCCAGCGTCCTACATCGCCACCCCGTCGATACTTATGCCGCGGTCGACCGGCGGAACGCGATCCTCTAAACGCCCTTCAGCCGTTCCAGCAATCCGATCAGTTCGCTCATCGAGCGCATGACGAATTCCGCGCGATATTGCGGATGGTTGGTGAGCATGCGGTAGCTGGCAGGTCCGGTGGCGACCGCTACCGACGCGCCATAGCCCGCGTTCATCGCCGCCATCACGTCGCGCGGCTCGTCCCCGACGTACATGCAAGCCTGCGGCAGCATCGCGGCGCGCATCGCGGCCTGCTTGAGGCTCTGCGTCTTGTCGAGGATCCGCATGGTGGTGCCGGTTTGCGTGATCACCTGGTCGAAGTAAGACGCGAGCCCGACCATCGCAAGTTTCTCGACCAGCCGCTGCGAGTCGCCGGGACGGCTGGTGATGAGGGCGGTGGCGTAGCCGCGCCGCTTGAGCTCGGCCAGCGTTTCCTGCACATAGGGCAGCAGTTCGAGCCGCTCGGTACGGTCGATCTCGGCGAGAAAATAGGCGAACGCGAGCTTGGTATACTCGGCGCGCTTGTCTTCGGGCAGGCCGAGAAACGGGTCGTCCTGTTCGAGCGCCTGATGGTAGCTCTCGCGGGTCAGCGGCGGCGCGTGGCCGAGGTCGTCGAGCGCACGGCGCGCGGCGATATAGCGCGGCCCGTGGATATCGACCAGGGTGCCGTCGAGATCGAAAAAAACCGCTTTGAATTCGCGCTGCGATGACATCAGTATGCAAAGTGGCGCGCGCGGGCCAGCCAAGCAACTTTGATGCGTGGCGGCCCGGCGCTTGTCAAGCGGCCTAGCTGGGTAGTCTTGAATCCAAGTGATTCGATAGCTGCTTTTTTTCCCCCAACTGTCGTTGGGAGAACCCGGTAGGTTGCAGTCCGTGCCGTGCTGACTCCCTCCCGTGTCTTCGGGAAGGGTTGGTCGGGGTGGGAGTGTTTTTCACGGGCGCGCGGACACCGCATTTGTACGTGCCCGGCATCCCGAGTCCATGGTGCAGTTGCTCAAATCAAAATTCTGAAACTTTTGGAGCCGCGCGCTCGAAACGAGCGCGCCGGAATCGACCCTCTTTCGACGGCCGCAAACGGCCGTCGGCCCTCCCCAGACACGGGAGAGGCGTGGGAAGACGTCTGACCCCTCCCCTCCCAACCATTACGAAAGCGCGACGTGGCGTGCCTGGCGAGCGTCGAGCGCGAGCATGAAGCGTCCCTCGCACGGATTGCCGATGACCCATAGCGCGCCGCGGCGAGCGCATACCGCAACCGCGAGCGCCAGCGCCGCAGCGTCAGCCTGATCGAGATTCGCCGGCACGGGCGTATCGCGAAGCCTCAGCGCTGCCGCGAGCGACGCGACGATACGACGGCGCGCGGCCAGCGCCTCGGCGCGCCGGTCTTTGGGCGGAAGCTCGGTCGACGGAGACGAAAGGCGCAATTGGAGGTCGGGATAGGACTCGAAGGCCTGCACGCCAAGCCGCTCCAGCGCGCGATAGGTTGCAAACCCAGCCAGCATGAAGCGGGTGAAGATCGCGCCGCCGCTCGGCGCGGACCTGCGCGCTTCTCCGTCGCCACCAAGCTCGTCCGGCGAGAGCGCGCCAAACAGTTCCGCCGCGATCGCGCTCAGATGGGGCTTGCATCGCGGATCGCGTGCGCATCGCGCGAAGTAGTCGTACGGCGGCGTCGGGAACATCGAGAGCCCCGGCCTCCGAAGTTTTACTGCGGGAACCGCTTTGGCGGCGGAAGGGGCCACCAAGGTGCGGAAGATTTGCCGCAGGACCGCGTCGACCTCGCGCCCGCGCGGCGCAGGAGCGCGTCTCTGCGTCCCGCGCGACCAATCGAGATCGCGCGGCCAGCGCGGCGAGTCGACCAACGCGGTCGCGCGCGAATCGAGTTCCGGCGCAGCGTCCTTAATCCTCCGGGCGAGAGTGCTGCACGCGGTGCCATTCAGCCCGTCAAGCGCGACGCGTTTGAAAACCAGCGTGCGCGGCGGCGAGCCGACGATCGCGAGATCAAGAAAATTCTCGCCGACGTCGATACCGGCGATTGAGCCGCGCAATGGTCCAGGCAGCGGCTTGCCGGCTGCGGTCATGATTTGTTTGAGGTTTTTTTGCCGGGCTTTGTCAGCGGCATATCGGCTGTAGGTCGGGGTGCGCGGCTCGCCGGTCCGGCAATCGCCCTACCCTGGCGGCTTGGCCACTGCACTCGAGACCGTGTGCTCGGGATAGAGTAACCGGTACTCCCGCAAGCCGCCGATCACCCGCTTTACGTAATCGCGGGTTTCGTGAAAGCCGATATTCTCGACCCATTGATCGTCGTCGCCGGGATACTTGGCGTTCCACTGCTGGACCGCGTGCTCGCCCGCATTGTAAGCCGCGACCGCCTTGAATGGATCGCCGCCAAACATCTCGAACAGGTTCTTTAAATAGGCGGTGCCCACGCGCACGCTCAGCGAAGGATCATAGAGATTGAGCGAGGCTTGCTCGACCCCCGCCGACGGCCCTACCCGATCGGCCGTGGCTGGCATCAACTGCATCAGGCCGCGCGCGTCGCTCACCGAGCGCGCCTGCGGATTGAACAGGCTCTCCTGGCGCATCAGCGCGAGCACCAGGTAAGGATCGAGCGCGTCGCCGCTGGCGGCCTGCGCAATCATGTCCCAGTAGGCGCGCGGATAGCGCAGCCGTTCGGTGGCCGAGGAGTCGAGGCTCCCGGTCTTCTCCAGCCGCACCGCGATTTCGATCGCCGCGTACCATTCGCCCGTGCGCTGCAATTCGGCGAGCACGAAATCGCGCACGCGCGGGTCGGTCGAGTCCTCGGCGGCGAGCGCGCGCAACTCGGGCGCTTCGAGATAGCTCAGGCCAAGGCGCTTCAACGTGGTGACGTGGTCCAGATGAAACGCGGCGAGGCTGCCGGGCGCGACGGAAGGCATGGCCGCGTCGAGCTGGGAGGCGTCGGCGGCGGCCGCCTGTAAGGTAGGCGCGCCGATGCGGCGCGCCGCCAGTTCGGGGTAGTAGTTGCTCGCGGTGCTTTGCGCGAGGCCTTGATAAATCGCGGTGGCCGCGGCGCTCTGGCCGGAGCGTTCCATCGAGCGCGCATGCCAGTACGAAAGCGCGTCGCGTTCGGAGGCCGACGCAGCCATTGGCTGCATCGAGGCGAATTCGCGCGCCGCCGGGTCGAATTGCCCCATCATGTAGAGCGCAAACGGCGCGCGGAAGCGCCCGTCGGCGGCCTCTGGGCTATGCGGATAGCTGCGGACCAGGCGCAGATACGCGGCGCGGGCGAGGTCCCACTGAGTGTCATCCTCATAGGCGCGCCCGATATCGAACATCGCGGACGGCGCGAGCTCGCTTGCCGGAAATCCCTGCACGAGCTTGCTCAACGTGGCGCGCGCGGCTTGCGTGTCGCCGGTCCGCCACTGCAAGTGCCCCAGCCGATAGAGCGCCTCCGGAGCCATCTCGCCATGCGGCGCGTACTTCAGATAACCATTGAGCGCGACCATCTCGCGGTCGGAATCGGCCCGCAGCGCGCGCGCTTTGAGCCACAGCATCTCCGCATGCACGCTCGCCGGAGGCTCGAGCGCAAGCGCTTCGTCGCACTGGACAAGCGCCATCGAGGACTGACCCTCGTGCAGGAGCAAAGCGGCCTCGCGGCGATGGTAGTCGAGCGAGTGGGTGTCGATCAGATCGGGACGGGCCGCGGCGGTCGAGTAGGCGAGCGTGCGCGCCTCGGCGTCGGACTCGCCCTGCGGATATTTTTCGCGCAGCGCCTGCAGTTGGCTGAAAGCGCGCTCCGCATCGCCCAAGGCTAACGCGGCGCGCGCCTCGACCAGCCGCGCCTGCTGGTCAACATCCGGCGCCGGATTGCGCGCCGTCAGCGCCGCGGCGGCGGCCTGCGCATCGCCGAGACGTCCCAGCTTGAATTGGATCTCCGCGTACTGGAGCGACGCCTCGTCGGCGAAGACGCTTTGCGGATAGCCGTAGCTTAGCCGGCGAAAGGCCGCAGCGGCGCTCTGGTTGTCGCCACTGTCGCGCTGGGCCGACCCGAGATAGAACAGCGCGTAATCGGCAAGCGCCGGGTACTTGTCGGCCGCGAGCGTCATCCGCTCGATCGTCTTCATCAGGTCATGCGCGCGGTAGGCTTCGTAGCCCTCGATGAAGGCCTGCTCGGGGTTGATCGGAACGACGGTGAGGATGCCGAACTGGCCGAGGATGGAACGTGCGTCGCCGCGAATCGAAGGAGCGGCCGCCGAATTGACGGGGCCGAACCCCCGCGCCGGGGTAGCCAAAAGCGCGGCCAATCCCACCACCACAACCAAACCCAATAGCCCACTACTTGGCTTCACAAACATGACCATAGAGTAACGTGACGCCGGGGCCGATTCAATCCGCCTCCGGCGACAGCGCAACCTGGAATACAGACTACTCCGAAGCACTTGCCGAGTCGCGAAGCTGCACCATCGCGCGAAGCCGCCGGTCATGGACGACGCGAAGCTGCCGTCATCGAAGGTCCGACAGGAACTCCAGTATCGCGGCGTTCACCTCCTCAGGCTTCTCCTGCTGTGTCCAATGGCCTGAGCCCTTGATGTTCGCGCGCTTGAGATTGGGAACCCATCGCTCCATCCCCAGCGTCTGCTCGGGCCACAGCACGAAATCGAGTTCGGCGGTGATCATCAACGCCGGCTGATCGACCCGGTCGGGCAGGTTTGCCGACTCCTCCCAATTGCGGTCGATGTTGCGGTACCAGTTGAGTCCGCCGCGAAAGCCGGTCTTCTCGAACGCTTTTACATAGACGTCGAGGTCGGCCTCGCTCATGTATTTGCCGAGCGGTCCGTCAGGCAGACGATCCAACAGACCGCCGCCCGCCGGACCGAACACGCCCGGCGCGGGCCGCTCCGCGAGCGGCGCAAGCGGCATCGGGTCGCGATAGAGACCACGCAGCGTGCGCCGCACGTCGCGTTCGAGTTCGGCCTCGGCAACGCCGGGCTGCTGGAAGTGCAACACATAATGAAAATCGCCGGCGGCGTTCTTCCGCGCCATCTCGGTCGGTTTGGTCGGCGCGGGTTGCGGACTGGTCACCCAGATTATTTTCGGATGCTCGGGGCTGCCCGGCGTCGACGGAAGCCATCGCGGCATGAATGGGGTATTGAGATTGATCACGCGCGCGCAGCGTCCGGGCGCGCGCATCGCGCTCTGCCAACTGACGAAGCCGCCCCAGTCATGGCCGACGATTACGCACTGGTCGATCTCGAGCGCGTCGAGCATCCCGACGATGTCCTTTACCAGCTCGCGCACCTGGTAAGCCTCCACCGGTTGCGGACAATCGGTTTCGCCATAGCCGCGCTGGTCGGGCGCGATCGCGCGAAAGCCGGCCTCGGAGAGCGCGCGGAGTTGATGGCGCCACGAGTACCAGAGCTCGGGAAAGCCGTGGCAAAAAACCACCGGAAAGCCCTTGCCGGCCTCGACCACGTGCATCCTGATACCGTTGGTATTGACGAATTTATGGACGAGTTCGCTCATCGGATTCTGCCCTCGCACGCATCTAGCGCGAGTCTAAGCACAACTGGTATCGCCCGACCAACAGCGCGGCGCATGGCCGCGCTTGCGCGGCGCGGGGCGCTCAAGCAACCTTTTGCCAACGGACTTTTTGCCAACGGTTTGCATCGATGGCCGCTCCCAGATTGATTCTCGCCTCGACCTCGCCGCGGCGCAGAGCATTGCTCGCGGCTGCCGGAGTCGAGTTCGAGCTTGGCGAAAGCGGCGTCGAGGAAAAGCTCCACGCCGGCGAACCGGCGGCGGAGTTCGCGCTCCGGATGGCCGAGGAGAAGGCGCTCGCGGTATCGCGGCGCGCCGACGGCGCACTGGTGCTGGGCGCGGACACGATCGTCGAATGCGGCGGCGAAATTCTCGGCAAGCCGCGCGACCACGCCGACGCTCATCGCATGCTGCGCACGCTCTCCGGCCGCTTCCACGTCGTGGTGACCGCCTTTGCGCTGGCCCGCGACGGGCGCGTGGCCGAAAGCCGCGCCGTCATCAGCCGCGTCCGTTTCCGCGAGCTTGGCGACGACGAAATCGACGCCTACATCCATACCGGCGAGCCGATGGACAAGGCGGGCGCGTATGGTATTCAGGCCGAGGGCGCGGGCCTGGTGGTGGAGGTCGAGGGCGAGCGCGACAACGTGATGGGCCTGCCGGTTGGCGAGGTGCTGGCGGCGCTGCGGCGCCATGGGGGCGTTTCGCACGACGGCGGGGGCTGATTTGCCAGCCGGGATGCCGCGACCCGAGGCTGATGCTCACACGCGATGAAATCGCCGTGCGGCTGACGGCCGCGCGCGAGCGGATCGCGCGCGCCGCGGGCCGCGCAAAGCGCGATCCGGCCACGGTCAGGCTCGTGCTCGCGAGCAAGACGCAACCGCCCGAGGCGATTCGCGCCGCCTATATCGCCGGCGAGCGCGAGTTCGGCGAGAATTACGTGCAGGAGGCGGCGAAGAAACAGGATGCGCTAGCCGATCTGAAAGATCTCCGCTGGCATCTGATCGGCCATCTGCAGACCAACAAGGCGCGGGAGGCCGCGGACCGCTTCGCGCTGATCCATAGCGTAGACTCCGCGCGCCTGGCCGCTGCGCTCGGCCGCGCGCGTCGCGCGCCGCGCGTGCCGGTGCTGATCGAGGTCAACGCCGCGGGCGAAGCGTCCAAGAGCGGCGTGGCGCCCGCTGAAGTCGAGCGGCTGATAGAGGCCGCGCGCGCGACGGTCGAAATCCTCGGCCTGATGACGATTCCACCGCCGGCGGCTGACCCGGAGCGCTCGCGCACCCACTTCGCCGGGCTGCGTGCGATGCGTGATCGGCTTGCGACGGCGACCGGCCTTGCGCTAAGCGAGCTTTCCATGGGAATGACCGACGATTTCGACGTGGCGATCGAAGAAGGCGCGACGATCGTGCGGGTGGGCCGCGCGATTTTCGGCGAGCGTGCGTGATGAGCGTGAAAAAGAAGCTGGGTTTTATCGGCGCGGGCAACATGGCCGAGGCGCTGGCGCGCGGGCTGGTCGAAAACAAGGTTTTCAGAGCATCGGAGCTGATCGCCTCCGACGTGGATGCCGCGCGGCGGCGCAAGTTCAAGGGCGCGCTCAAGATCGAGGTTACGACCGACAATCTCAAGGTCCTGGATTCCTCGCGCGCCGTGCTCTTCGCCGTGAAGCCGCAAACGATCGACGCGGTGCTGACCGAGCTTGCCCGCGCTGGCGGCGACGGCGGCAAGGGCAACGGCGAGTCGCGCAAAGGCGGGCTCGGCTCGAAGCTCTTCGTGTCGATTGCGGCCGGGGTCACCCTGGGCCGCCTGGAGGACGCGCTGGGCGGCCGCGCGCGAGTGATTCGCGTGATGCCGAACGCGCCCGCGATGGTTGGTCAGGGGATGGCGGCGCTGGTACGGGGACGCAATGCGACTGGCGCCGACGAGGCGTTCGCGCTCAGGATTTTCCGCGCCGTCGGTGACGCGGTGGCGCTGAAGGACGAAGCGTTGCTCGACACGGTGACCGCGCTTTCGGGCAGCGGGCCGGCGTATGTCTACCTGTTCGCCAAGGCGCTCGCGGACGCCGCCGCGTCTCTGGGCTTGCCGGCGGAGCTTGCGCTTCGGATGGCGCTCAAGACGATACGCGGCGCGGAGGAGAACATGCGCCGCTCGCCGATGTCGGCCGCGGAATTGATTCGGATCGTCGCGTCGCCCGGCGGCACCACCGAAGCCGCGCTGAAACAATTAGGCGCCGACGGCTTTTCTGATATCGTGGCGCGTGCCATACATGCAGCGGCCGAGCGCTCGCGCCAACTCGGACGCGTGAGCTAGGCCGCCCCGGAGAGTCATCGACCATGCCCGCTATCCTGGTAAACACGATCGTGTTTGCAGCCCAGACGCTATCCGGTCTGCTTCAAATCTATTTCTGGATCGTCGTCATCGCGGTGCTGCTGAGCTGGGTTCAGCCCGACCCGTATAACCCCATCGTGCGCACGCTCTATGCGATGACCGAGCCGGTTTTCGATTGGGTTCGGGAGCATCTGCCGGTCTATTTCGGCGGCCTCGATCTTTCGCCGATAGTCGTCATCATCGCAATTCAATTCGTTCAGCGCGTGCTGATCATGTCGCTTCTGCAGGCTTTGATGTCGCCGGCGGCGATCTACGGCTCGTAAGGTCCCCCCGCAATCGCGCCAGGGTGCCGCCGAACGTGAAGGCCTCGGCGCACTACCCGCTTGGCTGAGTGCCGGTGCCGGCTCGGTGACGCTCAGGGTGATGGCGCGGCCCGGCGCCTCGCGCGTCGGGATACTGCGGGTCGACCCGCGCGGCCTGGTGATCGGTATCGCGGCGCAGCCCGAGCGCGGCAAGGCCAACGCCGAGCTTATCGGGACGGTCGCACGGATGGCGGGCGTCGCGCGCTCGGCAGTGGAAGTAATCGCGGGCGCGGCGGCGCGGCAGAAGTCGCTCAGGATAACCTGCGGCGATCCCGTCGCCATAGCCCTGAGACTGACCGCGATGGCGTCGCGAGCCTGATTCTGGGAAGATAGGAAATGCGGCCAGTGCCAGCAAATCGCGGACCGGTGACGCTTGGAGAAACATTCTGCCTGGAGAACCTTTGGGGGAATACCAACATCCCCGGGAACATCCAATTGACAAGGTGGCCTGGCGTGCTTATCTAAACTTCAGAGGCGCCACAAGCCGATTCCATCTACTGAAATGCCCATCTACGAGTATCATTGCCCCAAATGCGGAACGTTCGAGACGACGCAGCGCATCACCGAGCCGGCGCTCAAGCGCTGCCCGACCTGCAAGAGTAAGGTCGAGCGGATGATCTCGGCCACCTCCTTCGTGCTCAAGGGCTCGGGATGGTATGCGACCGATTACGCCCGCTCGGGCAGCGCCAAAGCCACTGACGGTTCGAGCGAAAAATCCGACAGCAAGCCTGCCGCCGAATCCGCGAGCAACGGCACCAATGGCTCGTCGAGCGCGGCTGCGACATCGGCCTCGTCGGAGAAGGGCGGCTCGTCGGACAAGAGCAGCGGCTCATCCTCCTCGGAAAAGAGCACGAAAAGTAAATCTTCCGACTGATTCTCGCCTCTGACCTCCGAACACGTTTAGGAAACTCGCGGACCGAACTGCCGGCGAGTGCATGACCGCGAGATGCGTTCGCGACCCGTGGATGGTGGTTGCACTTCCGCAACGCCTAACGATGGGCGCGCTAAAAAAATCGGCTCTTTGACTTATTAGCTTGCTGGTACGCGTTATGCTCCTTGTAGATGGGCTCGCGTCCGCCCAGGGCGGGTTTGTTATTTCTGTGGACGACGAAAAAGAATCCCCTCGCCGCACCGCGCGCGCTTCAATCCGGCTGTGGCTCGCGGTCCTTCTGAGCGTGGTCGCGTTATGGTTCGTTGACGGGCTGCTCAGGCCGGCCTCGCGCCGGTCAGATTCACGGCACAAATAAGTTCCGGCAGCAAATTAAAGCTCCCGCGCCGCAAATACCTCGTCCTCTCCAGTAGCGCATCCGAGGTTTTTTCTGTTTGAATCGGACCGATGCGCGCCTTGGTGCTCGATCCCAAACTGATTGTGCGCGATGACTACCCCGATCCGGCGCCCGCCCCGGGCGAGAGTATCGTGCGCGTGCGGATGGCTGGGATCTGCGGCACCGACCTCGAGTTGGCGCGCGGGTACATGTCTTATCGCGGCGTGCCGGGCCACGAGTTCGTCGGCGAAGTCGTCGACACAAAAGATGGCGCGCTCGCCGGGCGGCGCGTGGTGGGCGAAATCAATGCGGCGTGCGGTCAATGCGCCCGGTGTCTCGATGGCTTGGGACGCCATTGCTCCAACCGCACCGTGCTCGGGATCGTAGGCCGCGACGGCGCGTTCGCCGAGTTCCTGCGCCTGCCCGACGAAAATCTGATCGCTCTGCCCGACTCGATATCCGACGAGCTTGGCGTCTTTGTCGAACCGGTCGCGGCAATATATGAAATCTTCGAGCAAACCAAATTGCGGCGCGACAATAAAATCGCGGTGCTCGGCGACGGACGGCTCGGCGCGCTCGCCGCGATCGTGCTCCGCGCCGAGGACTACGCTCCGGTGCTCGCCGGACACCATCGCGAGAAGCTCGATCGCCTGGCCGCGCTCGGACTAGAAGTAAAACTTGAAGAGCAGCTCGATTCCGATTTCGACGTCGTGATCGATTGCACGGGCAACAGCGCCGGGCTCAACCGGGCGCTCGCGCTGGTGCGTCCGCGCGGCAAGGTCATTCTCAAGAGCACGGCGGCAGCGGGCGCAGCGCTTAACCTGGCCCAGGCGGTGGTCAACGAAATCACGATCGTGGGCTCGCGATGCGGCCGGTTCGCGCCGGCGATCGCGGCGCTCGCCTCGGCAAAGGTCGATCCGCGCCCGCTGGTCTCGAGCATCTTCCCGCTCGGCGAGGCGCCTGCCGGGTTCGCCGCCGCCGCCCGCTCGCCAAACTTCAAGGTATTGCTCAAACCCTGATGGCCACGACCGTCATCATCGGAATCGATACCGGCGGCACGTTTACCGATCTGGTCGCGATCGCCGAAGGGCGCCTGCTCGTGCATAAGGTGCTCTCGACGCCCGACGACCCGGCGCGCGCGGTTATCATCGGACTTAAAGCGATGCTTGAAGACGCGCTCCACGGCCCGAACCAGGACCTGCTCCCCGATCTGGTCACTTACAGCTCGACCGTGGCAACCAACGCGCTGCTCGAGCGCAAGGGCGCGCGCGTCCTGCTCCTGACCAACGCGGGCTTCGAGGACGTGGTCGAGATCGGCCGCCAGAACCGCCGCGATCTCTACGCGCTCGCGCCCGAGCGCCCGGAACCGCTCGTCGCGCGCACGATGCGCCTGGGCGTCGTCGAGCGGACCTACTTTGACGGCAAGGTGGCGCTCGGCCTCACCGCCGCCGAGCTAAGCCGCGTACGCCGCGCCGCCGCCTCAAGGCGTGCCGACTCGATTGCGATCTGTCTGCTTCATTCCTATGCCAACCCGGCAAGCGAGCAGCGGCTTGCGCGCGCGCTCACCCCGCTTGGCATGCCGCTCTCGGTGTCGCATCGAATTCTCGCCGAGTACCGTGAGTTCGAGCGGCTCTCGACCACGGTGGTCAATGCGTACGTGGCGCCGCGCATGTCTTCCCATCTCGGGCGGCTGGAGCGCGATCTGCGGGCGGCACGCCTGCGCGTGATGCAATCCAACGGCAGCGCGATCGGCGCGCGTCTGGCGCGCGACGAGCCGGTCCGCACGATCCTTTCCGGCCCCGCCGCCGGCGTGATCGGCGCGGCCGCGCTGGTGCGCGCAACCGGCGTCGATCGCTTCATCACGTTCGACATGGGTGGCACCTCGACCGACGTGTCCCTGTTCGACGGCCGCGCCGCCATCCGCACCCTCAGCTACCCCGGCGGCTACGCCGTCCGTACTCCGGTGATCGATATCCATACCGTCGGGGCGGGCGGCGGTTCGATTGCCGCGGTCGACGCCGGCGGCTCGCTCAAGGTCGGTCCGGAAAGCGCGGGCGCCGATCCAGGGCCGGCCTGCTACGGACGCGGCGCGGCGCCGACCGTGACCGACGCCAACCTGGTCGCCGGGCGGCTGGTGGCCGAGAGTTTTTTGGGCGGCGCGATGCGCCTTTATCCCGCGCGCGCCGCAAAAGCGATCGCCGCGCTCGGCCGTGCGATGCGCACCGACGCGATCGGCGCGGCCGGCGGCGTTATCCGAGTCGTCAATGCCAACATGGAGCGCGCGGTACGCGTCATCACGGTCGAGCGCGGCTTCGATCCGCGCGATTTTGCGCTAATGGCGTTTGGCGGGGCGGGTCCGATGCACGCCTGCGAACTGGCTCTCGACCTTGGCATCCGGCATATCGTGCTGCCGCGCAATCCGGGATTGCTGTGCGCGTGGGGCGCGCTGCAGGCGCCGCTGGGACGCGAATACTCGCTCACCGTGCGCGAAACCTCGTCCAATTACCGCCGCCTCATCGCGCGCGCGGCCCCGATGGTCGCGCGCGCGCGGCGCGAACTCGCCGCCGAAGGCGCGCGCCGCCCACAAATCCGTGTCGAGCTTTTTGCCGACGTACGCTACCGCGGCCAATCCTACGAAATCGAGGTGCCGCTTACTCCGCACTTCGCTGCCGACTTCCACGCGGCCCATCGCCGTATCTTCGGCCACGCCGCGCCCGAGGCCGCGGTCGAAGTCGTCAACTTGCGCCTGCGCGCGACTGCGCCCGGCGCGGTCGCCGCGCCCGAGCGTCTTGCCCGCGCGCATGGGACCTCGCCGTCGCCCGTGCGTCGTATCCAGGTCGTCACCGGAGGCCGCGCGCCAAGTGGACGCGCGGCCGGCCGGCGCACGCGCATCGTACCGGTTTACGTGCGTGACGCGATTGGCGCGGGCGCGAGAATTCGCGGACCGGCGATCGTGGTCGAACTCAGCGCCACCGCCTACGTCGCCCCCGAGTTCACGTTGCGCGCCGATGGCTTCGGCAACCTCCACCTGGAGATGTGAGCAATATGAAGCGCGCCAACCAGCGGCCTGCGATAAAGCTCGACCCGGTGACGCTTGCGGTGATGAACAACCGCCTCGCTGCGATCGCCGAGGAGATGGGCGTCGTGCTGGGCCAGACCGGCTTCTCGCCCAACATCAAGGAGCGCCACGATTTTTCGTGCGCGCTGTTCGACGGCGGCGGCGAACTGGTCGCGCAGGCCGCCCATATCCCGGTCCATCTCGGCTCGACGCCGCTTTCCGTGCGCGCCGCGATCGAACGGCTGGAGCTTGGCCCAGGCGACGTCGCCGCGGTCAACGATCCATTTGCCGGCGGAACGCATCTGCCGGACCTCACCCTGGTCGCTCCGATCTTCCTCGGCAACGAGCGCCGCCCGTTCGCGTTCGCCGCCAACCGCGCCCATCACGCCGATATCGGCGGGATGGCGCCGGGCTCGATGGCGCTCTCGACCGAGATTTACCAGGAGGGTTTTCGCCTGCCGCCGGTCCATCTGATGCGCGCCGGCAAGCCGGCGCGCGACGTGCTGGAGCTGTTCTTCGCCAATACGCGGGTGCGCGAGGAGCGCGAGGGCGACTTGCGTGCGCAAATCGCGGCGCTGAATGTCGGCGCCGAGCGCTTGCGCGGGCTGGTGGCGGCGAGTGGGCGGGCGCAGGTGGCCACGGCGATGGCGGCGCTCAAGGATTACGCGGACCGCCTGATGCGCGCGACGCTGCGCCGTTTGCGGCCAGGTTTGTACCGCGCGGTCGATTACCTTGACGACGACGGCGTCGGCACCGGGCCGATCGAAATCCGGGTGGCGATCCGGATCGGCGGCGGACGCGCGATCGTCGATTTTACCGGCTCCGCGCCGCAGGTGCGCGGCTCGGTGAACGCCAACTATGCGATCACTTTGTCCGCGACCTTTTACGTGATGAAGTGCCTGGCGGCGGAAGCGGTGCCGGCCAACGAGGGGCTGATGCGGCCGATTCGGGTGATCGCACCGCCGGGCTCGATCGTCAACGCGCTGGCGCCGGCCGCCGTGGCGGGCGGCAACGTCGAGACCTCGCAGCGGATCGTCGACGTGCTGCTGCGCGCGCTCGCCGCCGCCGCGCCCGACCGCATCCCGGCCGCAAGCTCAGGCTCGATGTCGAACATGACGCTGGGCGGCTACGACTCGATCCGCGCGCGGCACTTCTCGTACTACGAAACGATCGCCGGCGGCGCCGGCGCGGCCCCCGGCCATCCCGGCGCCGCCGGCCTCCATACGCACATGACCAACACGCTCAACACGCCGATCGAGGCGCTGGAGGCTTACTACCCGATGCGCATCACCGAGTACCGCATTCGTCGCGGCTCCGGCGGCCGCGGCGGGGCCCCGGGCGGCGACGGACTGATTCGCGAACTCGAGTGCCTGGTGCCCGCAACACTGAGCCTGCTGACCGACCGGCGTATCACTGAGCCGTGGGGGCTTGCCGGCGGCGCCGCCGGCAAGCCCGGCGCGAACTACCTGGTGCGCGACGGGCGTCGAATCAAACTGCCCGGCAAGGCCAACGAGCGGCTGCTGGCGGGCGAGCGCGTGCGAATCGAGACCCCCGGCGGGGGCGGATGGGGCCGCGCGCGGCGCGGTCCCATCCGCCCCCGCTGACGCCGTCTGCGCGGCAGGCGGGACGACGGCCACGCCGGCGTCCGCCTGCCCGCGGAGCGACGTCCCGATTCACCGCACGCGCTGGTGCGCGCGTGGCGCCGCCGCGGGCCGCAGCATCTCGCGCTCGATCACCAGGGGATCGCGCGCCGGCACCGTATCCAGCGGCAATCACAAACGCGCGCGCTGGCGCAGGCCATATCGCGCGGTTACTCTGGGCGTGGGCTTTTCCCTACGGACTGAAGAGAGCACTACGGCGAGAGAGCAAGTGGCGGAGTCGCAGTTCTGGATCGGAGTGCACGGTATAATCGCCGACCGCGGACGCCTCGTGGTGCTGCGACGGGCGGCGCGAATGCCGTATCGGCCGGGCCATTGGGACCTTCCCGGCGGCCATCTAACGCTCGGCGAGAGCTTCGAGGAGTGCCTGGCGCGCGAAGTCGGCGAGGAGACCGGACTCGCGATCGAGATCGAGCGCGCGCTCGGACTCTACAAGGCGCCGCCGGACCCGTACGTGCAGGCGCTCTTCGCGTGCCGTCCGGCAGATGCGCGCCGCGAGTTCGTCCTGATGCCCGGTGAGCATGTCGAGGGCCGATGGGTCACGGTCGAGGAACTGGCGCGTATGAGCGATGTGATTCCTTACCTAGAAGGGATGCTGCGGCACGGGATGCTGGATTATCTGAAGTAGAAATCCGACCCGGTCACCGACGGCCATTCACGAACGGCGTCTACACCGAGATGATCGATTTTTGTAGGGGCCGTTCGTTAACGGTCCTCTTTAGACTGCGTTGGGGAAAATCCAAAACCCCGTCGCATTAACCCGGGGCTGCGCCGTTCATCCGGCGCAACACTTCCTCGGTGAAGCGCAGCGTGAGTCCCCAAATAACCTGGTCGTTGTAGAAGATCGCCGGATGCTCGGTCACCTGGCCGGTGTCGCGCCGGAAGCGATAAGTGCCGCGGTAGCTCGAGTCCTCCAGCGCGCTCATCGGAACGAAGAAGATCGCGGCGACCTCTTTCGGGTCGGCGCGCAGCCCCGCAGCGGCCGGGATGACCCCGATAAATGGCGTCACGTGGATCTCGCTCGTGCGCGCCACCGTGCCCTCGAAGCCGCCCAGCACGTCGACCCTCGCGGGGTCGATCCCGACCTCTTCCTGCGCCTCGCGCAGCGCCGTGTGAAGCAGAGTCTCGTCGGTCGGATCGACTCGGCCGCCCGGAAATGCGACCTGACCGCGATGGCTTTCGACATGGTCTGAGCGCCGGATATAGACCACGTGCAGGTCGCCGTCGAGCTCGAAGATCGGCATCAGCACCGCCGCGCCGCGCCCTGCCCCGATACGATGACGCGCGAGCCGCTCGGCGGGCTCGAGACCCCTGCGCAGACGGGCGAGGCGCTGATTGATTGGTGTCGGTGCGGTCATGTATCAGTTCCGGCTCGCCGCAAATATGATGCGGACGAGAGCCTTGCGGGTGTAAGCGATCACGATGCGTTACCTGATTGGAAGATACCACGAAATCGCGCTCAAGGGGCGCAACCAGTGGCGCTTCGTCGATCAGTTGAAGAGCAACCTGCGCGCGGTCTTCGCCGACTTCAAGCTAGGCGCGATGCGTGGCGAGGGTCCGCGGCTTATCGTCGAGCTTCCCGAGGAGATCGGCGAGGAGGTGGCGGCCGAGCGCGCCGCGCTGCTCTTCGGACTGCAGAATTTTTCGCTGAGCCGCGCGGTTGCGCGCGATATCGAAGCAATAAAGCGCGAGGCGATCGCGATCGCGCGCGCGCATCGGAGCGCCAGTAGCTTTCGCGTGCGCGCAACGCGCGCCGACAAGCGCTTTGCCTTCAACTCGATGGAAATCGACCAGGCGGTCGGCGCTGCGGTCAAAGACGACGCGGCACGGGACGATGTGCAACTTAAAGTAAGTCTTGAGAATCCTGCGTTGGTCATCACGATCGAGATTCTCCCCGACGCCGCCTATCTTGCTCCCGGCAAACGGCCGGGCGCGGGCGGCCTGCCCGTGGGTATCACGGGACACGGGGTGGCGCTGCTCTCGGGCGGAATCGACTCGCCGGTCGCCGCGCACCGCATGATGCGCCGCGGCCTTAGGCTCGATTTCGTCCACTTCCACAGCCATCCGCTGGTCTCGGCGGCGAGCCGCGAGAAAGCGACCGAGTTGGCCGAGCATCTCACTCGATACGAGGCGCGATCGACGCTCATGCTGGTAGCGTTCGCCGACATCCAGCGCGAGATCGTGGCGCGCGGACCGCGCCCGCTGCGAGTGGTGCTCTACCGCCGCTTCATGGTGCGGATTGCGGAGGCGCTCGCCCGGCGCGCGGGCGCGCGAGTGCTGGTGACAGGCGAGAGTCTCGGCCAGGTCGCCTCGCAGACGCTGGAGAACATGACGGTCATCGAGGAGGCCGCCGCGCTGCCGATGGTGCGTCCGCTGGTCGGGATGGACAAGAACGAGATTGTCGATCAGGCGCGCGCGCTTGGCACTTTCGAGACCTCGATTCAGCCGGACCAGGACTGCTGCTCGTTGTTCGTGCCACCCCATCCCGAAACCCACGCCAACCTCGATGAAGTGCGCGCCGCCGAGGCCGTGCTCGAGGTCGAGAGGATGGTGGCCGACGCCGTGCGCAAGGCGGAGATCGTCCGCCTCAAGTTTCCGTAGCGGTGGATGGGCCGGGCGCTAGCGGAAGAACTGCAGCCAGACAATGTCGATGACGAGCGTGAAGATCGTCACCGGCACGCCGACCTTGAGATAGTCGACGAAACCGATCTCGATTCCTTCGCGGCGCGCCTGCTCGACTACGATCAGGTTCGCGATCGATCCGAGCAGAGTGAGATTTCCGGCGAACGTGCTGGCGCTTGCGAGCACCAGGCCGGTGCTCATGCCGTGGCTGATCTGCGGATAGATCGGCTTGAACAGCAACATTGCGGGAACGTTGCTGACCAGGTTGGAGAGCACCGCGGCGACCACTGACAGCACCGCGACGTTCTTCAGCCGCTCGGGCCCCGCTGCTTGCACCAAATCCTTCAGCAAATGGGTCGTCTCGGCGCCTCTGACCACGATGAACAGTCCCGCGAACATTACCAGCAGCGTCCAGTCGATCTGCTCGTAAATCGACCGCGGCTCGGTGCGCCGCGTGAACAGCAGCGCGGCGCCGCCACCCAGCGCCACCAGGTGTGTCGGATAGCCCATCGCGAACAGTATCAACACCATTCCCGCGACTATCGAGGACTTGATCAGATGGTAGCGGTGTTCCCGCAACGGCGCGGGCAATTCATGGTCCTCGCGCGGCCGCACGTGGCTCAGATGGCCGCGGTAGAACCAGGCGATCACGGCGTAGTCGACCAGCAGACCGGCCAGCGCGGCCGGCGCCAGGCGGATCGCGAAGGCCGAATAGCCGATACCGGCGAAGCCTGCGACGATCATGTTCTGCGGATTGCCGGTGATGGTCGCGACGCTGCCGATGTTGCTGCCGGTGGCGAGCGCGAGCAGCAGCGGCGCGGCGTCGATCTCGAGGATGCGGGCGACCTCGATGAGCGGTCCCGCCAGCGACAGGCATACCACGTCATTAATGAAAAACGCCGCCAGCACTCCCGATGCGAGCACCGTCATCGCCAGCAGCCCGTAGCCGGAGTGTGCCCGCTCCAGGAGCCATCGCGCGACCAACGCAAAGGCGCCCGAGACGCGCAGGTTGGCGACGATGATCATCATCCCGAGCAGCAGCAGGAGCGTGTGAAAGTCGATCGCGGCCAGCGCCTTGGATTCGCTGAGCGACCCCGTCACCACCATCAACAACGCGCCGGCGAGCGCCGCTCCAGTGCGGTCGAGCTTGAGTCCGGGAAAATTGCCGACCGCGAACACGAAGTAGGTGAACCCGAAGATCGCTAGCGGCACGGCGAGGCGTAGTTCCACTGCTGGCATCATCGGGCGGCGTTCGCCCCCGGTCAAGCCGCTGCCCGCTATCATTCATCCATGAAAGCCGTTCACACTTGAGCGCGCGCGGCGCTATAGTCTCTGGCGGCCGAAGCCGGCGAGGCGCGAGCGGACGACAATCGGATTGTGTTAATAATCGGGGCGTAGGTGTCAGCCAGGAGGGGGACATGATCTTTCGCGAGTTGAACAACTCCAAGTGCAAGACCTACCTGCTCGCTTCCGAAGGCATGGAGCGCGCGGTGATAATCGATCCGGTCAAGGACCGGGTCGAGCGCTATCTCGGCGTGCTGGCATACCACCGGCTCAAGCTCGATCTCATTGTCGATACGCATACTCACGCCGACCATCGCAGCGGCGCGCACGAGCTGTCGCCAGCTCACCGACACGCCGGTCGCGATGCATCGGCGGGCTCCGGCGCCGCACGTCACGATGCATTTGGAGGACGGCCAGCGGCTGATCGTCGGCGACTTTGACCTCAAGGTGCTCTACACGCCCGGCCATACTCCCGACTCGTTAAGCCTCTACGCTGAGGACCGCGTCTTCACCGGCGATTGCCTGCTGATTCACGGCACGGGGCGCGCCGATTTCGCCGGCGGCGACGCGGGTGAGCAGTACGACTCGATCACGCGCAAGCTGTTCACGCTGCCCGACTCCACCCTGGTCTATCCGGCGCACGACTACCGCGGCCATATCTGTTCCACGATCGGCGAAGAGAAAGCCTCGAATCCCCGCGTGGCCGGACGCTCGCGCGAGGCCTACGTCGATCTGATGAACAATCTCGGACTGCCGCTGCCCGAGGGAATCCAGGAGGCGCTGCAGCCCAACCAGACCGAGATCGAAGCCGCCGCGATCCATTTTCCGACGCTCGCCCAGCTCAACTCGGTGCGTCAGCTTTCGCCGGACGAGATCGCCGGGCGCATCGACAGTGCGGCCGCGCCGCTGCTGCTCGACGTGCGCGAGCGCGAGGAATATGTGGGCGAACTCGGCCATATCGCGGGCGCGCGGCTCATCCCACTGCGTGAGCTGCCCGAACGCGCCGAGGCCGAACTCAGATCCTTCAAGGACAAGGACATAGTGGTGATCTGCCGCGCGGGTGTGCGCAGCGTGACTGCGGCGGCGATCCTGACCGGCCTCGGTTTCGAAAACGTCTGCAGCATGAAGGGCGGGATGCTCGACTGGAACGACGCGCGCCTGCCGGTCGAGCGCTAGACGCGCCGAAGCGCCAGTCAGGGGTCGAAGGCGTCAACCAGGCATCGTGATGAAGGAGAGGACGGTTTGCGCGAGAGGCCGCCGTGGAGGTGACCGGCTGCTCGCACTTGCGTTGCTTGCCGCGGCTCTGCTCGCCGGATGCGGCCAGTCGCCGCAAAGCCTGGCCACCCGCTATCTGGCCGACTTGCAAGAGTTTAACTACCCGGCCTGCTACGCGACACTCACCGACGAGGATCGCGCGGCGCGCCCGCTCAAGCAGTTCATAACCGAGATTCCGCTGGCGCCCGACGTCGATCCGATCTGGTTCCGCGCGATCCTGTTCAGCACGCGTTACCAAGTCGGCCAGCCGCAAGTCAACGGTGAGCGCGCGGTGGTGCCGGTCAAGGTCACGACGCCCGATCTCACGCTGTGGGAGCGGATGATCGACGCCAAGGCCGGCCCGCAGGATTCGCTCAACGCCGCCGCCGACAAATCGCTCGAAAGCGACTCCTATCCCAAGCTCAGGTTCGAGGACGCACTGGTGATGGTCAAGCAGCAACATCAATGGCGCGTGGTGGCGGACTTCGCGCGCCGCGACCTGATTCGCGACGGCAATCGCGAGGCCGTCGGCATCTACCATAAACTGGACTACCCCAGAGCGGCGGCGGCCTACCAGGCATTGATCGCTCAGCTCGACCAGCAGGAATTCAGTGGCAGCCGCGGCCTGAAGTTTTTCTTCAAACGCAGACTCAAGGCGATCGAAGACATCCAGGCTGAGCTCCCGGCGGTTCGGGCCTACATCCCCAGGCTGGTGCTGAGCGACGTCGCGGTGAAAATGTCGGAGGCGCGCGTGCCCGCAATCTTTGGCCGCATCACCAACGCCGGGGCCCGCGCCGTCGACGAGGTGCGGCTGACGGTGACCTACCACGCCGGGCGCGGCGCCGAGCAAAAGCTCCTTTACCAGGAGAGTCATAGCGTGATCGTAACGCCGATCGAATTCACCGGCTTCATCCGCCCCGTGCTGCCGTTCGTCCCTGGCGAGACCCGTGACTTCGGTTTCGAGCTGATCGCGCCGGCGCAAATCCAGCAGCAGGCCGAGCCGAGCCTGACCGTGGGTTCAATGGTCTTCACCCAATCCAAGGCGCCGCTGCCAACCCTGGCGATTGAAAACCTCGCGCCAGCGCCTCAACCCTCGGCGACGCCGCCGTCTACACCTCTGCGTGCTTCGCCCTCGCCTGCCGCGGCGCGCCCTCGGCCGCGTGCGACACCGGATTTTCACTAGGCAATTGGCTATTCGCATCACGCTCGCGGTTCCTACTCACAATCGCGCGGCCACGCTCGGCGAGACCTTGGCAAGCCTCGCGGCGCAGCGCCTGCCCGCATCGGTCGAGACGGAATGTATCGTGATCGACAACAACTCGACCGACCGCACTCCCGCAGTGGTCGAGGAGGCCGCCGCGCGCGCGCCGTTTGCGATACGCCGCGTGTTCGAAGCGCGTCCGGGGTCGAGCTTTGCGCGCAACCGCGCGGTCGACGAGGCGGCCGGGGACTTTATCCTCTTCATCGACGACGACGCGGTGGCCGATTCCGACTGGGTCGCGCTGATGATCACCGAGATCGAGCGGCGCGGCCTCGACGCGGCGTGCGGGATGGTGCTGCCGCGATGGGAGGTCACCCCGCCGCCATGGCTGGGACCGTCGTTATACGTGCGCTTCGCAGTGCACGACCAGCATGCGATCGCGGCCGCGCCGCTTGAGGATGCGGAAGTCCTGCGCAACTACTTCAGCGCCAATACCGGCTTTCGCCGCGAGTGCTTCACGCGCTTTGGCCGCTTCCGCGAGGACCTGGGCGTGGTCGGCGGCAATCCGATTTCAGGCGAGGACACCGAGTTGTTCGCGCGAATCATCGCGGGTGGCGGCGCGATGGGCTTCGCCGCCGAGGCGCGGGTCTTTCACCTGGTGCCGGCCACGCGGATGAACCGCAAGTACCTGCTACGCAAGGCCTTCGCTTTTGGCGTCGGCACGGCGCAGGCAGGCGGGCGAAGCCACAATCACCTCGACAAGCTTGTGCGCAACGCGCTACGGATGGCGGCGGCGCGCCGCGACCGCGAGCGCGCGCTTTACCACGAGCTGGAGTGCGCGAACTTTTTCGGCTACTGGTGGGGCCGTCTGCTCCGGCGCCGAGCCCCGCTCGCGAGCCGCTGAACCCTCTGCGGGCGTGTCTTTTCAGCCGCCGAAAGTGAAGTCATAATCGTAGCCCGTGGATCGGCGAGGCAATCGATGAGTCTCAGGGACAAACTGCTGAACGAGACGCGTCAGGAACGCGACGCACGCGAGCGCCAGGAAGTCGAAGAGCGCTCGCACAGCGTACTGCACAAGATGGTGGAAGCGATGCGCTCGCTCTGCCATCTGGTCGCCAACGACTTCCTGGGCGAGTACGAAAAGGAGCGCCTGGCGACGATCCGGCCGCTGACGATGAAGGTGGAAAACCCGGCGCTGAAGGGCGTGTTCTTTCCGTACCTCGCGATCGTCGCGCGCAGCGTCGAGATTACCCTGAAGCCCGTCGGCCCCGTCTTCGGCATCCCGTTCCGCGCGGACCTGTCCAACCAGTCTTTGGCCTACGCATTGTTGTGGGACGGCGCGGGAACTCTGGTGCATAACTGGAGGATCGCTCCAGTGGCCGACGACATCCTTCAGCGTGAGCGGGCCCAGGCGCTTGCGAAAGAGAACTTCGAGGAAGCCTTCGAGAAACTTCTCGGCTTCTGATTTGTCGCGTCTCCAATTCGTTAGATGGATTCTCGGTCGACCGTTCGGGACGCGAGCGGCAGGCGCACCGCTACCTCGCAGCCTCCGGCGGCGCGGTTGGCGGCCTGGATGAGGCCGCCGTGGCGGCGTACGATTTCGCGGCTCAGCGCGAGTCCGAGACCGCTACCTCGGCCATTGGCGCCGCGGCTGCGATAGAACGGATCGAAGATGTGATCGATGTCGCGCGCGTCGATACCGGGACCGCTGTCGCGCACCGAGACCAGCGCCGTCGCTCCATTGGTGCTAACGCCGATTTCGATTCTGCCGCCCTCGGGAGTAAACTTGACCGCGTTGTCGAGCAGATTCAGCACGACTCGGCGCAGATCGCCAGCGCTGCCATGCACGACGATTCGCTTGTGCGCATCGACTGCAAAGTCCTGGGCGAAATTCCGGGCGAATTCCTGATGCTTCGCCTCGGCCAACGTCTGCGCCATCGCGGACGCTTCGGCCGCGATCTGACTCAAGTCCACCCGTGTGCGTTCGACCGCGGGCTCGGCATCCAGCCGCGCGAGGGCGAGCAGGTCTTCCGCGATCGCGCATAGGCGCTCGACTTCGCCCATCGCCTGCTCCAGCGCCGCGCGGCTTTCCTCGGCCTCGCGCGGCTGTTGCAGCGTAACCTCCAGCCCGCTGCGCAAGACGGCCAGCGGGGTGCGCAATTCATGAGCGGCTTCGGAGATAAAACGTTGTTGTGCGGCGGACGCGAGTTCCAGGCGCTCGAGCAAGCGGTTAATGGCGGCGATGAGTTGCCCCGCCTCGTCGTCAACTCGCGGGAGCGGAAGGCGCTGGCGCAGATCGCGCGGACCGATACGGGCCAGTGCGTCCGTGACCTGGTTAACCGGAGCGAGCGCCCATCCTGCCATCCAGTAACCGCCGCCAACGCAGAGCGCGAGGATAATCGGGATGACCAGCAGCAGCGCGTTTCGCAGATGCGCGATAGCGCGCCGCGCCGGCACCGCGTCGGCACCATCCTGTAGCGACCCGGGCTCTCCGTTCACGCGCAGCGAAACGATCGCGAAGCGATAACGATGTTGCCCGCCGTCGACGACCGAACCTGTCGTCGTCTGAAAGTCGGGCAGGTCCGCGCCGATGTCGCCGGCGTCGAACGCGACATGGCCGCCCACGATCAAACGCACCCGCCGTCCTGGTCCCAAATCCTTTTCCTGGCTGAGGCGTTGAAGAATCAGCCTTGTGTCGGCGGCGCTGGAATGGGGAATGGCGGCCGCGGTCGTGTCGGCTTCTTCCATCAGCGCCGCGTCGAGCGTGCTCCACATCGCGCGTCCGAACATGACCATGATGAGCAATCCCGCCGCCAACAGGATGACGGCGGTGATCGCGGTCCAGTAGATAGTGAGTCGCAGCCGAATACTCAATCGGAGCCTCTGCTCTTGCTATTGCGCACGGGCAAATCGAGGCGAAGCATGTAGCCCGCGCCACGGATCGTTACGATCAGCGGGGGCTGATTTACCAGCTCGATTTTCTGACGCAGGCGGTTGATGAAGACCTCGACGATATTCGACATCGCGTTGTAGTCCTTGCCCCATACCGCCTCGCCGATCATGTCCCGGGTGACCGCCAGGCCGGCGTGGCGCACCAGGTATTCAAGGACCATCAATTCCTTGGGCGACAGATCGAGCGTGCGGCCCCCGCGCGTCGCGGCGCGCCGCGAAGTGTCGATTACTATATCGTCCGCTTCGAGCACGGGGCTGTCAGCCGCTACCCCCCGCCGAAGCAGCGCGCGCACGCGCGCGAGCAGCTCACCGAAAGCAAACGGCTTGGTCAGGTAGTCGTCGCCGCCGCCGTCCAGGCCGCGCACGCGTTCGTCGGTGGAATCGCGCGCGGTCAGGATGAGCACCGGGAGTGCCGCGCCGGCCGCGCGCAGATCGGCGAGAAATTCCAGGCCGTCCTGACCGGGCAGGCGCAAGTCGAGCAGCATCAGGTCGTATCCATTCCGCGCCAGCGCCGCGCGCGCCGCCTCGGCGCTCGGCGCGACCTGGACGGCGAAGCCCGCCTCCGCGAGTCCGCGCCCTAAGTTGGCGGCCAGCTTTGCTTCGTCTTCAACTATCAGCAGACGCGCGGTGGGCATCGTGGGCCTCGGGCGTTGGCGATCCGGCCATCAGTAGCCGTTACGAGCGTACAACGCGGACGGTCCCTGCGCGATAGCGTTCAGATCAGCAGCGAGAGCAGGCCGGCGGCGATGAGGGCGCCCGCCCAAACCGCGTCGAGATTGATCCAGGCGCCGCGCAGAAATGCCAGTCCCACGCGGTCGTAGACCACGACGGCGATCGTGCCCATCACGAGCAGCATCGCGGCCGTATGCAAGAGCACGACCGCCACATCCTGCGCGAGCGAGAGCGAGCCCATCGCGGCCATCGATTGATGCATCAAACGGCCATGCATGCCCTGCATCATCTGACGATGCATCGCCGCGCCGCCCGGCATGTCCATCAGGATCGGAAACAGCATCAGGCCTGCGCCATGCGCCGAGGCCATCAGGAACGACCACAGCGCAAGCTCATACCATTTGACGCGCATCGCGACCCATCGCGGATGCGCGCGCGGCCAGAGATAGCGAAAGATGCCGAACGATATCAGGATTGCGGCGCCGGCCGGGCGCAACAGTGGAGACGCCGCCGTGAATCGCGCCCAACCGATCAATGCGACCACGGTGGCGATCGAGACCAGGTGCCCGAATGCGATCGGACCGAGCGCGGCGAAGACCTTGGCGCGGCGGCGCTCCTGGAGCCCGAGCGCCACCGCGAACAACCAGCCCATCGACGGGTCGAGGCCGTGATAGGCGCCCAGCAAGGCGATCGCGATCCACGGCCAGGCCGCGGTCACGGGTAGCAGAACGAATCAGACGAGCAGTCGCCGCCCTCCAGGTGGATCTGATGCGGACGTTCGCCCTCGAAGGGAATGAAAAAATTCGGGTCGAGCGCGATGCCGCCGGCCGGGTTGACGTCGACCTTGGCGATCCATCCGCGAATGCCGTCGGGATAGAACTGCTCGTCGAGCGCCGAGTAGAGCGAATTGGTCACGTAGATCCGGCGGCCATCGCGGCTGATCTCGAGCATCTGCGGCGCGCCGTTGACCTTGCCGGCCTTGGGATGCGGCGTGCGCGAGGCCATCCCGCCGATTCGCACCGACCCGGTCTGGCGCGGATGGAACGGATCGCTCACGTCGAACTGCTTGATCTCGCCCGTGCCCCAGCATGAAGCGTAGAGAAACTTGTCGTCGAGGCTGAGCGCAATTTCGGGGACCAGCGGCGGCGCGGCCTTGAACTGTTTGAGCGGCGGCGGCAGCAAGGCCGGGTCGGCAGGTTCGGCGGGAATCTCGATCACCTTGCGCGCCGCCCATTTGCCGTTGCCGTCCTCGCGATGCCACAGCCAGATTGCGGCGCTGAGGTCCTTGGTCGAGATCACGGTGCAGACGAAGCCGTAGGCCTTGGTCGGATCGTGCGCCGGCCGCAGCTCGAGCGCCATCTGATTCTCCGCGCCGAGGTCGATTTCCTGCAGATGGCGGCGTTTGCGGAGGTCCCACATGTGCAGCCGATGGCCGTAGTCGCCTTTGACCAGACGCTCGAGGCTGAGCCCGTTCTCGAACATGTCGGGCGTGCCCCATTCGCTGCTGATTCCGACGTCGTAGCCGATGTGCCACCAGAAGTCGTAAGCGAGAAACTGCGGGCCGCGGTCGACCTCCCACTGGCCGAGCACGTCGAAGCTTTCGTGATCGAGCAGGAAGACTCCGCCGGGGCCGCCGCCGTGCGCGCCGCCCATGGCGCTCACGTAGATCGCGTCGGGGCCACAATGGAACGTATGCGGACGGCTGTAGCCGGCGCGCGACGCGATCTCTTCGGCCTCGATCACCTTCACGATCTTCGGCGCGCGCGGGTCGGGCTTGGTATCGATCACATGGATCCGCGAGGAGCGCAGGCCCGGCACCAGCAGGTAGCGGCGCTCGACGTGCGGATGCGGCGAGTAGGGACACAGCGCCGAGCTGCACGCGTTCCATCCGAAGTGATGCAGTTCGTTGCCGGCGTCGGGCATCTCGAGCCGCCCGACCACGCTCGCGAAGCTCGGCGAGCCGGGATCGAGGTCGAGCACGTTAATCGCGTCACGTTTGCCGTGCTTGGGATCGAGACTGAAGGTCGCGACGTAACCCAGGCGCTCGCGCGGCCCCTCGATCGCCATGCGCGGCGAAGGATAAAAGGTCTGGTCGGGTTTCCACAGCATTGAGGTGTGCCCCTTCCGGCTTGGATTGTGAGCTTCGACCTTAGATAGCGCGCACGCCTGATTCAAGCCTCACGACGCCGGCGATTTTTTTGCGCGGTGAGTCCATCGCTTAGCTTCACCCCCCGCCTGATCTTCCACGTTGCGAACGGGCGAGACGATCGAGTGGGAAAAAAATCTCGGCATCATGGGCGGAGTGTTGATGGTCGCGGTGTATGGGCCCGGGGGATTCAGCCTCGCGCGCGGCGCAAGGCCGGACGCCTGACGCGGTTAGCGAAAATAGAACGAGCGCGATGCGGGAGCTCGCCGACACCGGCCAGACGCCACGCCGCGCTCGCGCGCACCCACGGAAAAGCGCTCGCTATTTGCTACTGATGCGCGCTCTCGCCCAGCGCGGCTTTCACCAGCGTCTGCAGCTCGCCGCTTGAGTGCAACTCGCGCACGATGTCGCATCCGCCGACGAATTTGCCGTTGATAAACACCTGCGGGATGGTCGGCCAGTTGCTGTAGCCTTTGATCGCGTCGCGCACTTCCTGGTCGGCGAGCACGTCGACCGTGCTGTAGCGCGCGCCCAATTCTTCGAACACCTCGACCGTCGCGGCCGAGAATCCGCATTGCGGAAAATTGCGGTTGCCCTTCATGAAAATGACGATCTTGTCGCTGTTGATCGCCGTACGGATTCGCTCGATTGGATCGGCCATCTGAACTCTTACCTCCGGTTCTGATACTGGTTGGGGGTCATCACTTTAAGCGTCAGCGCGTGGATGCGGGCCTTCATGGCGTCGCCCAACGCGCCATAAACCGCCTGATGGCGCTCGACCAGGCCCTTGCCCTCGAAACTCTCGCTGACCACCAGCGCTTCGAAATGGTCGCCGCCGCCGGTAAAGTCGCGCACCTCGACCAAGGCACCCGGCAACCCGCGTTCGATCATTTCCTTGATCTCCTGCGCTTCCATCAATCCCTCATCTTAGCGCGCAGCGGTCGGCGAATTCCACCAGCCCGGCGGCGCTCATTAGCGCGATCGCAATCTGGCCCGAAAAGCGGGTGTTTGCAAGGTGGCAGCGTGCGCGGGCTTCGCGCGCGACCCTCATTCACCCTGTTCCAATTCGCCCTTTTCCGCTGCTCCCGCGGCCGCATCCCGCGTTTCAGCGGCGGCGCCGTCGAGCGGCGCTGGCGGCGCGGGAACGATATCGTCGAAGCGCGAGTAATCGATCGAAAAGCTGCCGTCGGGCAGTTCCTGCAAAACGTCAACGAAGCGCATACCCCAGGCGATCTCGTCCGCGGTCCACACGTAGCGCACATGGACGTTTTGCAGAAACGATTCGTCCATCCCGACCAGCGAGGCGATGATCAACGCGCGCGAGGCCTTGAGCGACGCCGCGGTCTCGCCGACCAGCGGACTACCTTCCACGATCGGATGGATCACGGTCCAGCTCAATGAGAACAGCGCGTTGCGCGCGCGCGAAAGATGGAGGTCGTAGAAGCGGCGCATGCTTTCGCCCTCGCGGGTCGTCTCCCAGCGCGAGAAGACGGCGTGGATTTGCGCCTCGACGATGCGGTTGGAGCGCTGGTTCACCGCCCGAAACATCAGCGAGGGCACTCCGTCGCGTGGCGAGACCACTACGGCCTGGCTGAAGCGCACGCGCGCGGTCGGCCGCGAGAAGCGGGCGAAGACCAGCCCGGTCACTACCGCGAGCGCGACCAGCCCGCTAAGAGCCTCGATACTCACCAGTATGTTGGAGCCCAGCGAGCGCGGCGCCATCGTGCCGTACCCGATCGTCGCCATCGTCTGCACGCTGAAAAAGAAGGCGTCGGCGAACGAGCCCGGGCGGGCGTTGTCCACACCGCCGTCGATCATGTAGCCGAGCGCGAACAGGCAGTTGATGAATACGAAGAGGCCCACGATTATGAGCAGCAGTGCCGGCCACGAAACCGTGGTCAGATAGAAGTAGAGGTCGCTGACCGGCGGCTGCGCCGGCCCGCCCGACGTGACCCGGCCGATCCTATCGCGGGCCTTGTAGTCCAGCCTTTTGCTGTTGAAGTCCTGATTCACGCGAGATCCCGCGTTTGGCAGCTATCCCTAAATCTGTTCCACCACGGTCGCGATGCCCTGGCCGATCCCGATGCACATCGTCACCAGCCCCAGTTGCGCGCCGCGCCGGCGCATCTCATGCGTCAGCGTCACCATCAGCCGCGCCCCCGAGCATCCCAGCGGATGCCCCAGCGCGACCGCGCCGCCGTTGACGTTGAGCCGGTTCTCGTCGATCGCGAGATCGGTGTTGCAGGCGAGCACCTGCGCCGCGAACGCCTCGTTGATTTCGACCAGGTCGATATCGCCCATCTTGAGTGCCGCGCGGCCGAGCACCTTGTGCGTCGCCGGCACCGGGCCCCATCCCATGATTTCCGGCCTTACGCCGGCGACCGCGGTGGCGCGAATCCGCGCCATCGGCTTAAGCCCCAGCGCGCGCGCCCGCTCGGCGCTCATCAGCAGCAACGCGGCCGCGCCGTCGCATACCTGCGAGGAGTTGCCTGCCGTGACCTGGCCGCCGTCGGGTTTGAACGACGGCTTCAGCGCCGCGAGCCGTTCCATGCTGGTGTCCGGGCGCGGACCCTGGTCGACGTCGACCAGCCCGCTCGCCAGGCGCACCGGCACGATCTCTTCCTTGAAGCGCTCGCGCGCCGCGATCGCGCGCTGATGCGAGCGCAGCGAGAACGCGTCGGCCTGCTCGCGCGTAATTCCGTAGGTCGCGGCCAGCCGCTCCGCCGTCAGCCCCATCACGAACATGTCCTGCGGAAACAGGTCGAGCAGCTTGGGATTGGGCAACAGCCCGGAGCCCATCGGCACATGGCTCATCTGCTCGACGCCGCCCGCGATCACGACCTCGCCCGCGCCGGTCATGATTTCGTACGCGGCGAAGTTGACCGCCTGCAAGCCCGATCCGCATTGGCGATCGACCGTGGTGCCCGCGACCTCGACCGGTAGCCCCGCCAAGAGCGCGATCATGCGGCCGATATTCAGCCCCTGCTCGCCCGACTGATTGGCACATCCCCATACCACGTCCTCGATTTCGGCCGGGTCGAGTTTGCGGTTGCGCTCGAGCAGGCGGCGCACGCACATGACGGCAAGGTCGTCGGCGCGGATATCTTTGTAATAGCCGTCCTTGTTGGAGCGGCCGATTGGCGTGCGAACTCCGTCAACGATTACCACTTCGTGCATGACTTACGTCTCCGGGTTTGAATTCGGACGTAGTTGACATCGGGCCGAGCAGCGGTCCATGAGTCTAACATGCGCCGCGTCGTGCCCGGCAAAGGTCCCACAGGCGAGCCCAGGACAGCGCCGCGGGCGTGAACGGCGAGCGAGGAGAGCTGATCATGGCCGGTAGCGAGCGAAGCTCCAGTGCGATTTCGGCCAGCCGGCAGTACGCGCCCTACGTCGAGGCGGACTGGGGCTTCAAGAACACGTGGTACCCGGCGCTGTTCAGCCACGAGCTGGCGGAGAATGGCGTCAAGGGCGTGACGATGGCCGGTCACGATATCGTGCTCCGCCGCTCGGGCGGAAAAGTTTACGCGCTCCGCGACCGCTGCGCGCATCGCGGGGTCAAAATGTCGCTGCGCCCGATGTGTCTGACCGCCGAGACGCTCTCCTGCTGGTACCACGGCTTCACCTACGGCCTCGACGACGGCGTGCTGAAGACGATCGTCGCTTCGCCCGACGATCCGCTGATCGGCAAGGTGCGCATCCGCACCTATCCGGTGGTGGAGCGCGCCGGCCTAATCTTCGTCTTCGTCGGCGACCAGGATTTCGCGCCGCTGCCCGCTCTGGAAGCCGACATGCCGATCCGGATCACCGATGACGCCAACGCCGTCGCGCACATCCTCGATGAGCACGTTTACGTCCGCGGAATCCATCGCACCGGGAACTCCAACTGGCGCCTCGCGGTCGAGAACGGCTTCGACCCCGGCCATCTTTTGATCCACTGGGACAATCAGATCGTCGCGGCAACCGATCGCAAGCTCGGCCTTGGGGTAGAACCGATCGGCGAGGGGGCGATCAAGATCATCGACGAGCCCGACGGCCCCAAGGGCATCATGAACATGTACAACACGCGCGCGTACAAATTCATCATGGAGAATAAGGCGGTGAACATGCGCGCGCGCGGCAAAAACTCCTACTACGCGCGCACCTCGATGGTGCTGCCGGGCATCCTGCTGGTCGAGCATTGGCCGATTCCGGGCTGGGCGCAATACGAATGGTACGTGCCGACCGACGACAAGCATCACGAGTACTGGGAAATCCTGGTCGGCCGCTGCCGCAACGAGGAGGAGCGGCGCGAAGCGGATTACCTGTACGATAATTTCCTCGAGCCGCTGGGATTGCGCGACTTCAACGACAACGACCTGTTCGCGCGCGAGGCGATGCAGAATTTCTACGAGCGGGGCGACGGATGGAATCGCGAGTTGCTGTGCGCCTTCGACGCCGCGACCATCACCTGGCGCAAAGTCGCGGCGCGCTTCAATCGCGGTATCCAGGAGCCGCCCGAATCGCCCAACGGGCCCTGACGGACCGCACAACAGATGATAATGCCCAAACGCTCGCCTCGATGCCCGCAGAAGTAAGTTCCACGCCGCCGCCCGCCGCCGCCACGAATCCTCAGCGCGTGACGCTGCGTTTCGAGGACGGGGTCGAAAAAGAGATCGAAGCCGGGGCGGACGAGTTCGTGCTCGACGCGGCGCTGCGCCAGGGTGTGCCGTTGGTCCACCAGTGCCGCTCGGGAAGTTGCTCGACCTGCGTGGGACAGATGGTGAGCGGAAATCTCGAGATGGTGCGCGACCGCGCGCTTTCGCTCATCGCGGCGGAAATCGCCGACGGCAAGCGCCTGCTCTGCAGCGCGCACGCGCTCGCGCCGAGCGTGGTTCGGCTGCACTACCCCAGTTCGCTGATCTACGCGGAGGAGCGCCGCAATTTCGAAGCGCGCGTGGCAGGCGTCGAATGGCCGGCGCCCTCGGTCGCGAAACTCGCGATCGCGCTCGACCGCCGCGCCGGCGTTTCGTTCCACGCTGGCCAGTACGTCCGAATCAAGGTGCCCGGCACCGAGGAATGGCGCTCGTACTCGATGTGCTCGACGCCGCGCGATCTGCCGAAGATGGAATTCCTGGTGCGAATAATTCCCGGCGGCGTCATGTCGGAATATCTGCGGACGGCGCGCGCCGGCGAGCGGCTCGAAGTCGAAGGCCCGCTCGGCGCATTCATCCTGCATCCAGGCAAGGGGCTGCACGTTTTCGTGGCCGGCGGCACCGGGCTCGCGCCGATTCTCGCGATGATCGACGAGATTCGGCGCGCGAGCGGCCCGAAACCAAAAATGCTGCTGAGCTTCGGATGCGCGAGTGACAAGACCTTCTTTTACCGCGACGAAATCGAGTTGCGTCAGTGGTGGGTCCCGCAGCTAAGCGTGCGGCTCTCGGCCGATCGGGTCGAGGACCCTGCTTCGGGGCTCATCCAGGGCACGCCGGTCGACGCGCTCGGCGTGGAGGCAATAAGCGATCGCGAGGCGGCGGCCTATCTATGCGGTCCGCCGCCGATGATCGAAGGGGCGCGCCGGCGCCTGGCGGAATTGGGCGTGCGCCCCGAGCGAATCTATGCCGAGCGCTTCGTCGCGAGTTGAGCGGCCATGGCCAACACGCACGCAGTCGTAATCGGCGGAAGCTTCTCGGGCCTGTTCGCCGGCCGCGTGCTGAGCGACTTCTTCGACCGCGTCACCGTGCTCGACCGCGACAGCTTTCCCGCAGGCGTCGAGGATCGCGCCGGCGTCCCGCAGGCGCGCCACGTGCACGGTCTGCTGGTGCGCGGGCTTTGGGAGTACGAGCGCGCGTTTCCCGATTTCGAGCGCCTCGCGGTCGAGAAGGGCGCGACGTTTCACGACCATACCTGGGATTTCGTCGTGCTGCGGCCGCAGGGATGGCAGCCGCGTTACCGCTCGGACCTCAAATTTCTCAGCGCCAGCCGCGAGCTTATCGAATCGTGCGTGCGCGATCTTTTCCGCAAGCTGCCCAAGGTCGAACTGCGCGAACGCGTCGCGGTGACGGGGCTTAAAGTTTCGCGCGACGGCGGCCGGCCGCGATGCGTCGGCGTGACGGTTCCGGCGGGCCAGCATGGCAACGCCGCGATCATCAAAGACGGGAAGGCTTCGGTGATCGAAGCCGATCTGATCGTCGACGCGAGCGGTGCGGTCTCGCGCGCGCCGGCATGGCTCGAAGCGGCCGGACTCAAACCGCCGCGCGAGAGCGTGGTCGATCCGCTGGCCGGCTATTCCTCGCGCTGGTTCAAGGGGCCGCCACCCGGCCAATGGCCCGAGCAATGGTGGTGGTGGGCGGGCGCTTACATCCGGCGCCGCCCCGACGATCTGACCGAAGCCAACTTTCAGCTCAAGGAGCACAATCGCTGGCATCTCACGCTCTCCGGCTTCAACCGCCGCTATCCGCCGACGCACGAGGCCGAGTTCATGGAGGCGCTCAAGCGGATGCGCTCGCCGATCATCGACGAGATGACGCGGCTGATGGAACCGATCTCGCCGGTGTACGCCAATCGCGCGATGCGCAATCACTGGCGTCACTACGAGCGCTGGAACGAGCGGCTGGACGGCTTTATCGCAATCGGCGACGCGTTCTGCCACTACAATCCGGTGTATGCGCAGGGAATGACGGCGCTGGCGCTCTCGGCCACGACGCTGCGCGCGTGCCTGGAGAAATACGCACCGGCGGCGCCGGAGTTCGCGCGCGAGTTTTTCGACGCCGAGGCGCGGATCCAGCGCGACCCGTGGAAATTGTCGGCCGGCGTGGACCTGCGCTTTCCATTTACGCTCGGCGAGCGGCCGTTCTCGATGAAGTTATTCAACGCTTATCTCGACGGCATCGGATTGGCGGCAAAGGACCCGATCGTGCGCCAGCGCCTGGTCGAAGTTGCTCAACTCATCCGGCCGCTCTCCGATCTTTTCGCGCCGGCCGTGGCAGGACGCGTCGGCATCGCGGCCGCGGCCAGCGCGCTTCGCGCACTGGCCGCATTGGTCGCGCGTCCCGAGCCGATTGCGATTTCGCCGATGCCCCCGATGCTTGCGCCGGCGGCCAGCGGGCGCGCCGGCGAAGCTGCCGTCGCATAGGGAAAGGAGTTTCAGGCGGCTCAGATGACGCCGGCGGCGCGCAGCGCGGCGATCTTCTCCGCGTCATAGCCCGCGACTTCGCGCAACAGGCGTTCTGTATCTTCGCCAAGCGCGGGCGCGCGAGTGTTGGGCGCCTCGGCTTTGCCGGCGGTCTTGAACGGCGAGCCGGGAACGATAAGTCCGTCGAAACTGGGATGCTCGGCATGCAGGATCATCTGGCGCGCTTCGAGGTGCGGATTGCGGCTGACCTCGGCGACGTTGGCGATCGGCGCGCACGGCACCCCGGCCTCACCAAGCAGCTTGAGCCAATGGCCGCGCGGCTGCGCGGCGAAATGGCGGTTCAGAATCGGTTCGAGTTCGGCGTGATTCGCGGTGCGTTCGGCGTTGAGCTTAAAGCGAACGTCGCTTTTCAGCTCCGGCGTGCCGATCGCGTCGCAAAAGCGCGCCCATAGCGATTCATTGCCGGCGCCCGCGACGAAATATCCGTCGGCCGCGCGGAACTGCTGGAAGGGCGTGATCGAGGGATGGCGCGAGCCCAACGGACCCGGCACGATGCCGGTCGCCGAATAGCGCGCCAGCGCGTCCTCGAGCAGCGCGACCTGGCAATCGAGCATCGCGATATCCAGATGGCGTCCAACGCCAGTGCGCTCGCGCAACCGCAGCGCCGACAGGATCGCGATCACACCATAGAGCGCCGCGGCCAAATCGCCGATCGACACGCCGCATCGCGTCGGGTCGCCACCCGCGGGCCCGGTGATGCTCATCGTGCCGCCGAGCGCTTGCGCCACAATGTCGTAGGCGGGCGCGGAAGTCATCGGGCCGCTCTGCCCGAAGCCCGAAATCGAGCACAGGATGATGCGCGGGTTGGCGGCGGCCAGTTGCATGTAGCCCAGGCCGAAACGTTCCATCGTGCCCGGCGCGAAATTCTCCAGCACCACGTCGCAATGGCGCACCAGGTCGAGCGCGACCGTCACGCCGGCGGGCTGGCGCAGATCGAGCGTCGCGCTCAGCTTGCCGCGATTGACGCTGTAATAGTAGCCCGAGTCGTTGGAGTTGGGGATACGCGGGGCGTAGCCGCGCGAGTCGTCGCCGCGCCCTGGCAGTTCAATCTTGATCACTTCGGCGCCGAGGTCGGCGAGATTCATCGCGCAAAACGGCCCCGCCAGCACGCGGCTCAAGTCGAGCACGCGGATGCCGGCAAGCGGTCTCTCATCGAGCATGGAATTCCTGCCCCATCAAAATCAGCGCCGCCGCGGAGGCGCCTGTTGCTGCTGCGCGCGCATCGCTTCGGCCGGCGTCATGATGAGGCGCGGCTCTTCGCGCGCGCGCTCCTGCTCTTCGGCGAAGACCGCCCCCAGTTGCGCGCGAATCAGCGCCTGGAAGAACGCGATGCGGCCCGGGTCGGCGCCGTCGCGCAAACGCGCGGCGGCCGCCGCGGCCCATCCCGCGCTCTCGCGCCGCCCGCTTCGCGCCATGTAGTAGGCGATGTCCTCGAGCCGCCGCCGCACCCCGTCCGCGCGCTCGCCGCCGAGCAACTCGCCAACCGCGCGCTCGACGATCACATTGATGCGTTCTTCCTGCTGGACGCGGTTCAGCACCAGCACGCTTTCCCGAATCGATTTGATCTCGTCGACGTACGGCTTGATCGCGGCGGGAGGAAATTTCCACGCGCCGATCTCGGGCTCCTTGAGCAGATCGGCGGCCGGCTCATGTTCCAGCGCGGAGGCCATCTCGGCATAAATCGGATGGACGATTTCCGTGGGCGGCGGCGAGCCGACGATTTCGGTGCGCAAGGTTAGGAAATTTCCGACCTGCGAGCGCCTGTCGGCGGGCGTGCGGCGAAACGCCTCGCATAGGATGTAGTCGGCGAGGCCGGCGTCGCCCTCGACCATGGTGACGCCCGCGCGCCGCTCCATTTCGGCGCGCTCGGTGCGCAACTCGCGGCGCGAAAGCTCGCTCAGTGCGACGTTGATCAGGCCCTCGCTGTCCGCGAGCAGCCCCCAAAGGCGCGCGAGTCCGCCGCCCCGGCGCTCCTTCACGAGCCACACGACGCGCGCGCCGTCGGCGTCGACGGGCGAGAACAGCGCACTGAGCCCCGGCGCGGCCGGCGGCGACGCCGCCGGCCGCGCCGGGGCTGCCGCGACCGCGGCCGGCGCGATTCCGCGCTGGCCCAGCCGGAAGAGCGCGCGGCGGACTTCGCGGCGCAGCGCGCCGCGCGCCCCCGCTTCCATCGCGGCGAGCATCGCAGCCGCTTCCGCGCTCGCGATCGCGCCGAGCGCGCGCGCGATCGCCGCGGGACTCACGCCAGGCGCGGCGCGCAGCTCGCCCAGGCGCGCGAGCGCCTCGGCGGGCGGCGCGGCCGGGTCGAAACCGGCCGCGCGGAGATTTGCGTCTTCGCGCTCGACGTCGCTGTGAGTCATCGTGAGCAAGTCGTTGGGTGAAGCATTACTTGACGATCAAAGAATATGCGGATTCGCGGCGGCGGTGCGAGCGTATGCGGCGGCTTTGCACGATGTCAAGATAAATCGATCAGGAAATGGATGAGGATGAACGCCAATTTGGCCCGCGCGGCTAACCGACCAGCCCGATATGCGTCAGCAGTTCGGTCAGCCACAACGGCGGCTGTTCCTTCGCACGAGCCTCCTTGTAATCCTTAT
Source organism: uncultured delta proteobacterium (assembly GCA_963773975.1). Lineage (GTDB taxonomy): Bacteria > Desulfobacterota > Binatia > Binatales > Binataceae > JAKAVN01. The sequence goes on along the minus strand of CAVZDJ010000050.1, from coordinate 10,825 downwards.
CGCACAGGCTCACCTTTACTTTTTTTCTGCTCGCGGGGTCCGTCAGCGTGCGCAGCTTTCCCGGCTGGTCGCAGTCGGACCGCTGGCAGGGAATCTTTTGGTCCATCGCGTTTCTCTCCTGCTCGGGGACATGGTTGGGCGCGCCTGATATTGTTCCACCGCCGCGGGTTCATCAAGCGGACGTGGTAACCGGGACCGGTAAAAAGGAACCAGGCGAAAAAGACGGCAAACAGCTCGCTAGATGCGCAACCTGGAGGCTAAATTCCGCCTGAGCGATCTCGACGCGGCGCGCGCCGCCGCGCTGGCGCTGGGCTACACGCCAGACGCCGACTTCAATCAGCGCGATACGTTCTTTGTCGTCGCGCGCGGCAAGCTCAAGTTGCGCGAGCAACCGCCCGCGGCCTGGCTGATTCAGTATGAGCGCGATCGCGCCAGCGGGCTGATGCTCAGCCGCTACGAGATTGTGCCGGTTGCCGATCCCGCACGCACGCGCGAGATGCTCACACGCGCGCTCGGCGTCCTTGCCGAGGTGCGCAAGCATCGCACGCTGCTCGCCCGGTGTAATGTTCGCCTCCATCTCGATCGCGTCGAGACCCTCGGCAGCTTCGGTGAGATCGAAGCGATACTGGGCGAGCGGAGCGAGGAAGGCGCAATCGACGGCGCAGGTTCCGCACGCGCGCGGGTCGACCAACTGCTCGCCGGGCTCGGCGTCGGCGCAGGCGAGCTAATCGAGGCGTCGTATTTCGAACTGATGATGCGCCGCTGACGGACGCGCGATGGGCCCGCGTCCAGCGAACCCCAACATTAACGTTTGTTAATTGGTCACAGCGGGGGCCGCTTGTTAGATCTGATCAGGAATTTCGCGCACGCATTCCTTGGCGGGACGGAGTTTGCAGGACCATGCGGCCCCTAGCGTTACTGCGGCATTTCCAGACGGTCCAGACAGCCCTGATAGTCCTGACCGCGACGCTCCCAATTGCGGCGCTTTGCGCTCCCGCACACGGCGAAACGCTCACGCTCGAGCAGGCCGTTCAGCGCGCGCTCGCGTTCGCGCCGACGGTTGCTTCGGCGAGCGCGCAGAGCAACCTCAGCAGCGCGATGGTGCGCGAGGCGCGGGCGCCGCTCTATCCTTCGCTCTCTGCCGGCTCCGAATACATGCAGGCGCCCGGCTACAGCATCGCGGTGACCAACGGCGGCCTCTCCGACGCGATGCTCACGCTCAACTATACCGCCTACGACTTCGGCCGCCGTCTGGCCGAGGCCCGCGCGGCGCTCTATCAGAGCGAGGCCGATAGATACGGCGTACGCGCCGCGCGGGCCCGGATAATTTTCGATACCACGCTTGCGTACTATGACGTCGTGCGTGCGAAGGAGATCGAACGCGAGTTCGTCGCCGACGACGCGCGCCTCAAACGCTACGTGGCCGTGGTCAAGGCGCTCCGCACGAGCGGACGTTCGATCGCCAACGACGTGCTCAAGGTCCAGACCGCAAGCAACAGCGCCGGCCTGTCGCTCTCGAACGCGCATCACGAGGTCGAGCGCACCACCGCCGTGCTGGGCGCCCTGACAGGTCGGTTCGGACCATCGGATATCACCGTCGCCGAGGTCAGCGGCCTGCCCACGTGGCCGGGTCAGGACCTTTCGCGCAATCCGATGCTCGAGGCGGCGCAGAGGAGCGTCGCCTCAGCCAAGGCCGCCGTCCAGGCGGCGGAGCGCGAGCGCTATCCGACCGTGAAGCTGGCGCTGACCGCCGGATGGCAGGGCATCAATCCGCCGCACACCTTCGCGCACAACGCCGGCGCGTCGTACGACGGATTGGTTTCGATGCCGATTTTCGACGGTGGGCTAATTTCCGCGCATATCGACGAGGCCCGCGCCAAGGTGGCGGCGGCCCAGGCCCAGGCGCGCCAGGTCGAATTCGAATTGCGCAAGCAACTGGCCGATGCGGAGCCGCGTTACCGGCAGGCGCGCGATCAGCTCGCACTGCTTGCCGACGCGGAGCCCACCGCGCAGGACAACTTCGCGCTCACCTGGACGCGCTTTCTCGGCGGCGGCAACGTCACGCTGCTCGAGGTGCTCGACGCTTTCCAGCAGGTCGAGCAGTTGCGCCTGGCGCGACCCGACCAGACGTTCGCCGCGCGCCAGGCGGCCGCCCAGGGCGCGCTGGTGCTCGGACTCGACCAATGAGATCGCGCAGCCCTCGCGGTTTTTTTCTTCTTGCGGCCCTGATGCTGTTTGCCACCCTGAATGCGAGCGCATGCCGCAAACCGGCCACCGACGAGGACGCGGCAACCGAGACCGCGCCCAGGGTGGTGCTTGCGGTAAGCGCGGCGCGCGTCGCCGTCAAGCCGATGCGCCAGGAGCTTGCGTTGGCCGGTGTCACCGCCGCGTTGCGCACGCTCACGTTGCGCGCCCCGGCGGCCGGGCGCGTCGTGGGACTCGAGGTCACCACCGGCGATTCCGTTCATCGCGGAGAGGTGATCGGTCATATCGTCAATCGCGAGGAGGACGCGGCGGAGGCCGGCGTCGAGGCCGCGCAAAAGATCGATCCCGACGAGGCTGCCTCGTTGGCGCGCTCGGTCAAGCGCTACTCCGGCGGCCCCGGCATCGCGGTGCGCGTGCCCGAGAGCGCGCTGGTCACCCAGCGCGTCGTAAGTCCCGGCCAGATCGTCAACGAATTCGATCCGCTGGTCGAGCTCGTCGACCCCGCGAGCGTTTATGTCGACGCCCAGGCGCCAATCAACCGGCTCGGCGCGCTCAAGCCCGGGATGGACGCGACGGTCGTCTCCGCGCTCAAACCGGGCGTCGTCTACCCCGCGCGCGTCTGGTCGCTCTCTCCCAGTTTCTCTGCCGGCGGAACCACCGCGCCGGTGTGGGTGCGGTTCACAGGCTCCGACCGGATCAGCGAAATCGGCGCCGCGGTCGAGGTCCATGTCACGACGAGGTCCGTCCCGGAAGCGGTTGTCATACCGGCGGCCGCATTGTTCGAGGACGCCGAACGCCACAACTCCTATGTCTTCACCGTCAGCGCCGACGGCCGCGCGCACCGCAGCGTCGTCGCGACCGGCGTTCGCAATCCCTCCGAGGTCCAGGTGACGCACGGGCTCAAGCCCGGCGACCTCGTCATCACCTCGGGCGGCTACGCGCTCTCCGACGGACTCGAAGTACGCGCGAGCGTGACGCCCGTCGCGGCCGCCACGCCGGTCGTGGAACCTGCGCCGCAAGCGCCGTGATTGACGCCTGATTGACGACTTATGAGCCGCCGCACCACCATCCTGTCGCTGTTCGCCGTGATCGCGCTTAGCGTGCTCGGCCTGATTCTGGCGCAATCGATTCCCAACGCGGTCTTCCCCGAGTTCGTTTTCCATCGCGCAATCATCCTCGCCGACAGCGCCGAACTTCCGGCCGAGCAGATGCTGGCTGCCGTGACGCGCCCGCTGGAGGAGGCGGCCTATAGCGTCCCCGGCACCACGCTGGTGCGCTCAACCACCACGCGTGGCAGCGCCGAGATCGACATCAACTTCGCCCAAAACAGCGACCCCATCACGAGCTTCGAGCTGCTCGGCGCCGCTCTGTCGGAGGCCCGCTCCCATCTGCCGTCCGGCACTCATATCGACACTCGCCTGCTGAGCACCGGAACTTTTCCGATTCTCGATCTCAGCCTGAGCTCGCGCGTGCGCAACCTGACCGAGCTGACCGACGTCGCTTTTTACGATCTCGTCCCGAGCCTCCATCGCGTCGCCGGCGTCTTTCGGGTCGAAATGGTCGGCGCGAAGTACCGCGAATACGTGGTGCGGCTGGACCCGGCGCGGATGCTCGCGCACGGACTCACGCCAGACCAGGTGGTGACCGGGCTCAAGCAGGCCAACGTGATCGCGTCCGCGGGCCGCCTGCTCGATCAGCATCGGATGCTGCTTACGGTCGTCACCGGCGGCCTGCATCAGAGCGATCAACTGCTGGCGGTGCCGATCACCACCGTCAACAACCAGCCGATCTACGTGCGCGACGTGGCCTCGGTCGATCCCGGCGTCACGGAGGATTACATCCGCACCACCAGCGAGAACGGCCCGTCGGTGCTGGTGGGAATATCGCGCACGCCCGACGGCGACACCGAGCTCATCGCCGAGCAGGCCCGCGCGATCGTCGCCGAGTTCCGACGCCGCTACCCGGACGTCACGTTCTCGATTTCTTACGACCAGGCGGCGCTGGTGGCGGAGTCGGTCGCCAGCGTGCGCGACGCGATCCTGCTTGGGCTGGCGCTGTCGGTCGCGGTCGTATGGATGTTCACGATGAGCGTGCTGAGCGCGCTGGTGGCGGCGGCCGTGGTGCCCTGCACTATCGCGATCACGCTGGTGGTGATGGCGCTCTGCGGGATGTCGTTCAACATGATGACGCTCGGCGGGATCGCGGCCGGCATCGGGCTGTTCATCGACGACGCGATCGTCATGATCGAAGCGATCCATCGCGGCCATGCGAGCGGCGCCGCGACCAACGCCGCGGTCGGGAGCGCGCTGGGCGAACTCAGCCGCCCGCTCATCGCCTCGACGCTCACGGTGATCGCGGTCTTCATGCCGCTGGTCTTCGTCTCGGACATCACGGGACTGTTCTTTCGCGCGCTCGCGATCACGCTGGGCGGCGGCCTTGCGATCTCGCTTGCGCTTGCGATTTTCTTCACGCCCGCGCTGGAAGAGATGATCGGACGATGGCGGCGTCCGAGCCGCCCCCCGGGACGGGTGTTCGGCGCGATGCGCGCCGCGTTTCTCGCCGAGTTACGGCCGTTCATCCGGGTTCCGGCGCTGGCGCTCGCCGCCGCGGCGGCCTGCTTCATCGCGGCCTTCATGCTCTACCGCGCAGTTGGCACCGACTATCTGCCGGCGCTCGACGAGGGGGCCTTCACGCTCGACTACATCACGCCCGCGCCCAGCACGTTGGACGACACCAACGCGCTGTTGGGCAAAATCGAAGACCTTCTGCGGGCGACCCCCGAAGTCGCCGCCTTCTCGCGGCGCACCGGCACGCAACTGGGATTCTTCCTCACCGAATCGAACCGCGGTGATTTTTCGGTGCGCCTGAAGCAGCAGCGTTCGCGCTCGATCAACGAGATCATGGACGACATACGCAGACGCATCCTGGCCGCGGTCCCCGGCGTGCATATCGAGTTCTCCCAGGTGCTCCAGGACCTGATCGGCGACCTTTCGGGCGTGCCCCAGCCGATCGAGGTCAAGGTGTTCGGCGCCGACCAGGCCGCGATCGAGGCGACCGCGCGCCGCGTCGGCGCCGAGATTGCCACGGTCCCCGGAGTAGTCGACGTCTTCGACGGCATCGTGATGAGCAATCCCGAGGAACAGATCGTGATCAACCAGAGCGCCGCGGCACGTTACGGCCTCACCGCCGACGACATCCGCGCCACGCTCGAAACCGCGATCGAGGGCACCATTGCGACGCAACTTAGCGCCGGCGATCGCCTGTTCGGCGTGCGCGTGCGCTATCCGCCGAACTTCCATCGCGACCTGCCGGCACTCTCCGAAGTCCAACTCCGCGCGCCCTCGGGCACCGTGGTACCGCTCACCGCCGTGGCCGAGATGCGATGGGGCGGCGAAACCACCGAGCTTGCGCGCGAGCGGCTGCGCCCCGTCGTTCCGGTCACGGCGCGGCTGGAAGGCGTCGACCTCGGCACCGCGCTCGGCGAGATCACGCCGCGCCTGGCGAAGATGGTGCTGCCGGCGGGCGTGTCGCTCGAACTCGGCGGGCTCTACCAACAGCAACAGCTTGCGTTCCATCAACTCGCGCTCGTGATGGCGACCGGGCTGGTGATGGTGCTGCTGATTGTGCTGTGGGAGTTCGGGCGGCTGGCGCCCGCGCTCGCCACCGTAATCGCGGCGCTAGCCTGCCTGGTCGGCAGCTTTGCCGCACTCGGGCTTACCGGGATCACGCTCAACATTTCGTCGTTCATGGGCGTCATCATGGTCGCCGGCATCACGGCGAAAAACGGCATCCTGCTGCTGGACCGCGCCGAGCACGGCGTCGCTGCGGGCGTCGCGCCCGCCAAGGCACTGGCCGACGCGGCGATGGTGCGGCTGCGGCCGATCGTGATGACCACGCTTGCGACGGCGGCTGGCCTGCTGCCGCTCGCGCTCGGCTATGGCGCAGGGGCCAAGGTCCAGCAACCGCTGGCGGTCGCGGTGATTGGCGGGCTGGTGCTGGCGATGCTGTTGTCATCCGCGATCGCCGGCGGAATCTATCTGATCGGCACGCGCCCTGCCCCGCCCGGCGGCTCGACTCCCTCGCAAAGCTTTTCGGAACACCTTCAATAGGACGGCGCCGGCGCTCTCGCATGGCGCTCGATTCGGCGCTATTCATAGGCTCGCTCGCCGGACTCAATTAAAAGGGCGACCGGCAGAGCGACGCGCATCAAATCAACGGAGACAGCGATGGCAACGCAACAGGAAAAACAGAGACTCAAGGGCAAGGTCGCAATCGTAACCGGCGCGGGACGCGGAATCGGTCGCGCGGAGGCAATGCTGCTCGCGGCTGAAGGCGCGAAGGTCGTAGTCAACGACCTCGGCACGGACATGCTCGGCAAGGGCACCGACCAGAGCATCGCGGGACAGGTGGCGGCGGAAATCCGCGCCGCCGGCGGCGAGGCAATCGCAAACACTGACAGCGTGACCACGATGGAGGGCGGCGAGCGCATCATCAAGACCGCGATCGACGCGTTCGGCAAGCTCGATATCCTCATCAACAATGCCGGCGCCGTGCGTCCGAAAATAATCTTTCACATGACCGAGGACGACTGGGACTCGATGATGTCGGTGCATTTGAAGGGCCATTTCACGACGATCCGGTTCGCGAGTCCGATCTTCCGCGAGCAAAAGAGCGGCGTGATCGTCAACACGGCTTCCGAATCGGGCCTCGGACATTTCGGACAGGCGAGCTATTCGGCGGCCAAGGAGGGAATCGTCGGTCTGACCCGGACAGTCGCGCGAGACCTCGGACGCTATGGCGTGCGATGCAACGCGATACGGCCGCGCGCGGCAACGCGGCTATTCGACGAGAGCGTGGCGGACGCGCTGGAGCGGATGCGCGCGACGCTGGGGCCGACGGCGGCGCCGGCGATCGATCGGAGCGGCTTGCAGAACAAGCCCGAGCACGTTGCGGCGCTGGTGGTCTGGCTATGCACCGACGCGGCCGTGAACGTCAACGGCCGCACCTTCGTGGTCGGCGGCGATTTGGTCGGCCTGTACGCCGAGCCTGAGCCGGCGCGCGCGCTCTATCGCGAGGGCGGATGGGACCTCGACACGCTCGACCGCATCGCGTCGAAAGACTTGATTGGCGGAGTGGTAAATGAATTCCTGCCGCGCTGAGCGGATTTCACGCGCCCCTGATGAGGCGTGCCAGCGGCGATTCCTGCCTGCTGGAGGATGAACACCGGGGGCAATCACGCCTGCCCGAAGCGGAGTGCCGCAAAGCGCTGCTAAGCGCTTTGCGGCACTCCCGTCATCGCGCTGCGCCAGAGGGGAGCGCGCGCTTGTGGGCGCGCGCTCCCCTCTGGCAGAATCACGGCACTGCGAACTGGCGCCGGCGAGCCGCTCACGCGGCCGCGGCGGCGCCAGCCCCACCGCGATTGCCGAGGTGGCGAAATGGCAGACGCAGAGGACTCAAAATCCTCCGTGCGCAAGCACATGCGGGTTCAAGTCCCGCCCTCGGCAACTCAACAAATCTTGAATAAAATCAAATACTTACAGCAAAAAACAGCGCGCGACGGTGAGCGTGCCATGAGTGGTGAATCGGCCGAATCGTACAGGTTTTGTACAGGTCAGGTAAAAACCTGAAATCGAAAATTTCTATGGACCGGCAAACAATCACCACACTCACCACAATCACCAAGTGCAACCACACGCGTAGTGGCTGGAGTAAACTTTTGAGGTCGAAGCTGTACGTCGCCGCACTCGCCTTCGTCGGATGCTACCTAATGTTGCCGCCGCAGACGCGAGCGCAGGCTTCGACGTTAACGATCGGGCCGGCGCTCCTCCCGGTTCCAAACGTGGTGAATGAAAGTGCGGATCCCGCGAAGTTTAAACCCGCACCCCTGAACGTCGTATTGCACCAATTCATTTTGCTGCCCGGCTGGGTCAAAGCGAACGAGTTTGAGGACTTACGCCAGTGGCTGACCGAACAAGGATTCGCGATAGTGCAAGCGGAAGGTCCTGAGCCGTGGAGAACCTATCCCTCTATAAAGTTCCGCGGGAATGTCGGGAAATTCAATCGCGCTTTCCACGTCACGGTCATGGAAAAGTCAGGAGGCTTCCCTTGGTGCTACTCAGTGTTCACTGACCCGCTGATGCCCGCGCGTTTTGCCCCAAAGAACACCAGATATGTCGAAGGGTACAGCATTGGTCCCGACGAATCCGGTGTTGGATCATCCTGCTATTAACGTTCTGCGCCTGGCGGCATACCCGATCGATCAAACGCGACGGCTCAGGGAGCGTCCGCTTCCCCTCTCTAGCCTCGCCATCAGGTCGGCTATCACAAACTTGGCTGCCGGGTCCCCGTGACTCCACTTTTTAGACCACGGAAGCCCGTCCCGCGATTTCAGGAGCGAGAGCCCAGCGGCGCACTCCTTGGCCGTCAGGTCTCTCCGCTCCTTCGCGGGCCACTTGAGCGGCCCGGACCCGTCGTCGCCTATACCCGCGAGTCGGAACGCAAGTTTGCGGGCGCGCTCACTCAAGAGAAGCGGCCCCATCTCGCCCTGGCGGCCGCTTGGCCGTCGCGCGTTGGCGAGCATCCGAAACACCTGCCGTTCTTCATGGGTCAGCTTCATGCTCTGACGCCGTCACGGGTTTGGCGGCCTCGCGCGGAAGGACCCTGACTTCCTTCCGCCCGGCCAAGTGCTGCTCGCACAGCGCCGCGCGCCCTTTGACGCGCGCACGACAACCGCGCTGTTGACACAGCCCGCGCTTCCACTTCGGCTTAGGAAACTTTCTTTTCGGTGGCATCGTGGCTCTCAGGCTTCGGGCCTTCGCCGGGACGCCTTTTGCGCGTGACGGTCCGCCTCTCCTTGGCCGCGGACAGACTGCGCGACGGGTGTGTGCAATTCCAAGCAATTCGCGCACTGCCTATGGGTGCGCACGCCGCGTGCCAGAAGGCCTGCCTCCCGCTTTTTCCAAGATGCGCTACCCTGATAGCCGAGTCCGTACTTAGCAACCCGGGCGCCGCACAACGCGATGTCACTACGAAGCACGAGGTCCGCGCCGCGGCGGTCGACAAAAAAGCAATGCTGACGTTCGCCCGTAAGCCCATGAAGCCAGATGGTTGCCATCTCGTCACCTCTGTAATTTCTTCGAGGATCGGTCTCGGCCGAGCTACGTTCAACGGACCGAGGCGGCGAGAATCCACAGACCGCTTGTGGGCCGTTGCTAAGCCGTCTGTGGATAATCGGGGGAGAAATGCCGAATTAAAAGACACTTCTCTTCAAAAATTCTGTCAGAAAATCTGTCAAAATATCTGATAAAACCCATTAAAATCAGGTACTTGTGCGCCTTTCGCTCGGATGCTAAATCATCGCGCGGAGGGCTAAACGATGCGCAACGGCAAGAATCCAGTCACGGCGGCGGTCAGGGCGTATATAGACCGCGAAGTGCAAAAGGGCATGGGGCGGCTGGGTATCGCGTCCATACGGGCGCTCAATAGCGAGGCTCACCGCTATCCTGCGACGGACGAGGGCGGCCACTGGTGCGACGGCGGTTATGAGGCGCTGCCAGCGCCGCAGTCTAGTCGGGTCAGGTGTGTCGAGCTGCTCGCCGCGATCGCGCACGACGCTCTGAATGAGTTTGAGATCTGAATTGTACAGGTTTTGTACAGGTGCCAGCGACAACTAACTACAACTACTGACATATAGCAAAGGGAAAAAGCTATATTTTACGACGAGTATTTGTATTGAGTTGCAGTTAGTATCGATTTTGATAGGACTCAAAATCCTCCGTGCGCAAGCACATGCGGGTTCAAGTCCCGCCCTCGGCACCACAATTTCTACCCGACAGTGCTGCGATTTCTACGCGAAGGAGTTTGGCTATAAAGCCCTTCAAAGCAACAGTCGTACCCTAACTTTGGCTGAACTCTGGCCGTTTGTCTGAAAAATGCGTTAGGCACCGACTTATCCGGCGCATTCGAGACGACGCCTTGGACTTCGATTCTTAAACGCGGCGGCCGAGAGCGGAAAGCGCTCTCTGAATCGTCGGGAAGAGCCTGCGCTGCTCGTCCTCGATCGCGTCGTCCAGATAGACCGCGAGTCCGCTCAACGCTCGTGCGGCGTCCCGCGTGAGGGCGTCGGTCTGCCGATCTGTATCGGTGGTGCCGATTGTGCCCATCAGCGCTCGCAACCTGTGATGGCATTCGCGAATTTTCCGTCCGACCTCGGGTGAAAGACCGCCGTGGCGGTCGAGCCACGGGATCAACTCGCAATCTTCGGCTGCGAGGTGATGCGAAAGGTGATCGCCACGGCTATCGTCGGTTCGCAGATTCGAATTCGCTTCGACGCAGGCTTCAAAGACAATGCTCCCGATCGCGCGGAGTTCTTCTACCCGCAATGCGGTTGCAATCCCGGCGGGCCCGGGCCGAGGCCCGGCGCCTCGAATGACATAAATTTTCAGCAACTCTATCTTCAGGCGGAATATGCTTTACCGCTTCTCGGTCTTCACCGAAGTCCCGATCCGCTGGATTCAGCCACAGAGTTTCATTCCCGGCACGGGAGATGTCGTGCAGGGCGTGCATACCGGACTTCCTCCTTTCTCGAACCAGTCGGGAATTAGCGATGCTCGAGCGGGAT
>CAVZDJ010000049.1:0-273625 GCA_963773975.1 uncultured delta proteobacterium | reverse complement strand
ACCTCGAGGAGATCGCCGCAGGGCGCCCGGCGATCGGGCTGATCCCGCTCATCTCGGAGTGGGAGGACCGCAAGACCCCGCTCCTCATCGCCGCCGAGCAGCCCAAATCGCCCGCGTCCGAGGCGTTCCGGGCGCTGCGCACCTCGCTGCAGTTCATGTCGCTCGACGAGCCCATCAAGTCGCTGCTCGTCACGTCGCCTGCAGCCGCGGACGGCAAGACCACCGTGTGCGCCGACCTCGCCTTCACGATCGCCGCGGCCGGCCAAGAGGTGATCCTCGTCGGCTGCGACCTTCGCAAGCCGCGAATCCACGAGTTCTTCGGGCTCACCAACGACGTCGGCATCACGTCGGTCCTGCTCGGCGAGACCGAGCTCGACGACGCGATCCAGGACGTGCCGGGGAGCCCGTACCTCAAGATCCTGCCGGCCGGGCCGATCCCGCCCAACCCCTCCGAGCTCCTCTCCGGTCGACGCACCGAGCAGATCATCGACGCGCTCAAGCGCCGCTGCGACATCGTCATCCTCGACTCGACGCCGTTGCTCCCGGTCTCTGACGCCGCGCGTGCTCGCCGCCAAGGCCGACGGCGTGCTCCTGATCGCCGCGTCGGGCATCTCGACCAAGCGCGACACCCAGCGGGCGATCGAGATCCTGCGCCAGGTCGACGCTGCGCTCATCGGCGTCGTGCTCAACCGCGCACCGTCGCTCGGACTCCTACGCGTACTACCGGTACGGCTACGGGTACGGCTACGGGTACGGCTACGGGTACGGCTACGGGTACGGCTCGGGGTACGGGGCTGACGCGCAGAGCCGTCCGCCGGTCACCAAGGTGGGGACCGCCATCGCCACGCCCGTCGGGCAGTCCGCCGGCGGGGACGCGCCGGCGACGCCCACCGACGCACCGACCGACTGAGCGCCGGGCCGATCGGCCGACGACGCACTCACTCGATGGACCCCTACAAGCACCGCCGCTCCCACCCGCTGCACCAGTACCGACTCGGCTGGTCCCACTACCAGCAGCACCGCACGGGCGTCCGGCACGGCCACCGGCGACGCTCGCGCCACACGAAGCTCGACCCCCAGCGCACGCCCGCCGACACGATCCGCCACGCCACGCGCGTGCTGCGCCGCGGACGGCTCGCCGAGCTCGTCCGCCGCCGTCGCGTGCCCCGCGTCGTCGCGCCACCAGAGCCCGACGTCCCCCGTCCGCCCCCTCGAGGTGGCCGGCTCCTCGAGCTCACCCGCCAGGTCGCGCTCGGCACGCTGCTCGCCGTCGGCGTCGCCTTCCTCATCTTCGCGGTGTGGGCGTTCATCACCGTCTGGCAGGCGCGCACGGACCTGCGCGGCGCCCAGTCCGAGGCCACCGCCCTCGCCCACGACCGCACCCAGCTGTTCACGTCGAAGGGTCGGGCCCACGCCGCGATCCAGATCGCCGCGATGCATCGTGGCGCGACGGCGGCCGCGTCGCTCGTCGACGGCTCGATCCCGCTCCACGCGCTGTCGTGGATCCCCTTCGTGGGCCAGCAGGTCTCGGGGGTGACCTCGCTCGTCAACGACTTCGACACGACCTCGGAGCAGGCCGGCACCCTGCTCACCTCGCTCCGAGGGCTCGTCGGGGCCAGCCACGGCACGTCGATCTCGCTGCCCGCCTTGGAGTCACTAGACCAGCACGTCCACGCCGCGGTCCTCGCCCTGCGGCCGCTCGATCGCGGCTCGGGCCTCCTCGTCGGCCCTCTGGCGACCGCGCGCGGCAACTTCGACAAGGAGATCACCCAGGTCACCGCCCTCCTGGCGTCGGGCGGGAACCTGCTCAACTACGCGCTCCCCTTCCTCGGCGCTGACGGGCCGAGGACCTACTTCGTCGCAGGCGAGAACGACGCCGAGATGCGCGACCAGGGAGCCGTGCTCTCCTGGGCGATCCTGACCGCCAAGAACGGGACGTTCGCGATGACCAAGTCGCACTCGGTCGGCACGCTGCGCATCCGCCATCCAGCCACCGTGCACCTGCCGATCGCGACGCTCGCGGCGTTCGGTCAGCTCGAGCCCGAGCAGGTCTGGCAGTCCGTCGACGCGACGGCGGACTTCCCGCTGAGCGCCGAGGTCATGGCCGCGATGTACCACCAGCGCACGCACCACGAGGTCGACGGGGTGATCGGGGTCGACCCCTTCACGCTCGAGCACATCCTCCAGGCGGTCGGGCAGGTCGACGTCTCGGGGGTCCCGCTGCCGGTGACGTCGCACAACGTCCTGTTCGTCCTCATGCACGGGCTCTACCTGCTGTACCCGAAGGGCTACCAGCAGGGGCGGCGCCACGACGAGGTCGCAGCCGTCGCCTCGGCCGCCGTCGCCAAGATGAAGTCGAAGCACCACCACTACGACCTCGCCTACCTCGTCGACCAGCTCGCCAAGGCGACGCGCGACCGCCACCTGCTCGTGTGGAGCCGGTTCCCCGTGCTCGAAAAGGCGGTCGAGAACTTCGGGGCGAGCGGCTCGCTGGTCGCCCAGGGCACCAACACCGTGCACCTCGCGATCGAGTCCGCCGTCGCGGCCAAGCTCGACTGGTACGTGCACACCGCGGCGATCTACAGCGTCACGATCGACCCGGTCGGCGACGCGCTGATCAAAGCGACGATCGTCGTGGCCAACGAGGCCCCGAAGGGCTGTCGGCCCCACTACATCTGTGGACCGGACCACATCAACTCGTCGGTCAAGGGCGAGTACGTCGGGCGGCTCGACCTGTGGCTGCCCCAAGGTGCGGTGACCGACGCGCACGCCGTGAGCGACGAGTCAGGCCTCACCCTCGCACGCGACACGGTGCGGCTGCTGCCCAAGCAGGTCGAGACGATCGTGATCGAGGCGACCGTCCCGAACGCGGTGCACGACGGCACCTACACGCTGCAGTTCATCCCTCAGTCGACGTTCAACCCCCAGCTGCTCAAGGTCGAGTTCGCAGCACCCGGCTGGTCGGCGTCGGGGCCGTCCTCGGCGCTGTGGTGGGGCACGTCGACGAAGTCGGTCACCTGGTCCCTGAGCCACTGACCGCGGCGAGCAGCCGTGCGAGGCGCCGCGTCGCACGCTCGAGCTGCCCGAACATGTCCTCGTTGCTCTCGGTGGCGTCGACCATCGGGTCGCCCAGGTCGTCGACGGGGTCGAGCGAGCTGAGCTCGGCACGGTCCCTCGAGCCGTGCACCCTCGCGAGCCAGGTCGCGAGCGTGTCGCCGGGCTCGGGCGGCTCGATCGAGGTGCCGCGCCGGACGAGCTCGAGCAAGGTGAAGGACCTCGGCCAGATCGCCGGCGCCTTGAGGACCATCGTGCGCAGCAGGCTCCTCGTCATCGTGAGGATCAGGTCCGCCGCCTCGCCGAGCTCGGCGGTGAAGGCCGAGGGCACGTGCGCACGAAGGTCGATCCCCCGCACGAGGGCGATCTCGACGAAGTCCTCGGGGGCACCTGACCGGCCACGACCTCCATGCCCGCCGAGGCGACCTTGGCCTCGACCCCGGCGCCCGCGAGCGCGCGCATGAGCATCACCTCCGCGGACGGGGACCGGCACAGGTTGGCCCGACAGACGAAGAGCACCGACGCCGTCACGCGCGCGCCTCGCTGCCCGCGGCGTCCTTGGCCGGCGACTGGGTCGCGAACTGGGTCTCGTAGAGGTCGCGGTACAGCCCGCCACGCACGAGCAGCTCGGCGTGGGTGCCGCGGTCGACGATCTGGCCGTTCGCCACGACGAGGATCAGATCGGCGTTGCGGATCGTGGACAGCCGGTGGGCGATCACGATCGAGGTGCGGCCCTCGAGCGTCGCGTCGAGCGCGCGCTGGACGGCGGCCTCGCTCTCGGCGTCGAGGTGCGCCGTCGCCTCGTCGAGCACGACGACCCGCGGCGCCTTGAGCAAGAGGCGCGCGATCGCGATCCGCTGCTTCTCCCCGCCCGAGAGCCGGTACCCGCGCTCGCCCACGATCGTCTCGAGCCCGTTCGGCAGGGACTCGACGAGCTCGAGGATCTGGGCGGCGCGCAGCGCGTCTTCGAGCTGGCGCTCGGTCGCCTCGGGGCGCGCGTAGAGGAGGTTCGCCCGCAGCGAGTCGTGGAAGAGGTGCGCGTCCTGGGTGACGACGCCCACGGTGTCGACGATGCTCGACGTCGTCGCGTTGCGCAGGTCCAGCCCGTTGATGCGGACCTCCCCAGCCGTCGGGTCGTAGAGCCTCGGGATGAGCGAGGAGATCGTGGTCTTGCCGGCCCCCGAGGGCCCGACGAGGGCGACGACCGTGCCCGGCTCGACGCTGAAGCTGAGCCCGCGGAGCACCTCGACGCGACCGGTCCGCTCGAGGGTCTCGACCGCCTCGAGCGAGGCGATCGACACCTCCTCGGCGGTCGGGTAGTGGAACCGCACGTCGCAGAACTCGACCGTCGCGGGGCCTGCGGGGATCGGCTCGGCGTCGGGGGCCTCTTTGATCATCGGGTCGATGTCGAGCACCTCGAAGACCCGCTCGAAGCTGACGACCGCGCTCGTGAGGTCGACCTGGACGTTCGAGAGCTGGAGGAGGGGCGCGAAGAGCCGCGCGAGGTACGCCGTGAGGGCGACCACGGTCCCGATCGACATCGCGTGGTGCACGACCTCGACGCCGCCGAAGCCGTAGGCGAAGGCGGTCGCGAGCGCCGCGGTCAGGCTGAGCCCCACGAAGAACAGCCGCTGGTAGGTGGCCTGCTTGATCCCGATGTCCCGCACGCCCGCCGCGCGCTGGTCGAAGGCCGCGCGCTCCTCCTCGGGGCGCCCGAAGAGCTTGACGAGCATCGCGCCCGAGACGTTGAAGCGCTCCTGCATCAGCGTGTTCATCTCGGCGTTGAGCCCCATGCCCTGGCGGAAGAGACGTCCGAGCCTCGGGCCGAGCGACTTCGCGGGGATGAGGAACATCGGCACGAGCACCAGGGCGACCAGGGTGATCTGCCAGGACAGGAACGCCATCGTGACGAGGACGAGCCCCACCATGATCACGTTGCCGACGACGTTGCTCAGCAGGTCCGTGAAGGCCTGCTGGGCGCCGATGATGTCGTTGTTCAGGCGGCTGATGAGCGCCCCCGTCTGGGTTCGCGAGAAGAACGAGATGGGCATCGACTGGACGTGTCGCGAAGACCTTGGACCGCATGTCGTAGATGAGGAACTCGCCGATCGCCGCGGCGATCCGCCGCTCGGTCAGCGTGAGCCCGGCGTCGACGAGCGCCAGCAGGACGGCGAGGCAGGCGAGCCCGACGATGGCGTTGGCGTCCTGGTAGCGTGGTCGCGAGGTTGATGATCTGGCGCAGGATCAGAGGGTTCGCGACGACCACGACCGCGTCGAGGACGACGACGGCGATGAAGACGACGAGCTGGGCGCGGTAGGGGCGGGCGAACTGCACCATCCGGCGCAGCGTCTCGCGCTGGATCTTGTGGTTGCGCAGGTCCTGGTCGCGGCGCAGCGTGCGCATCATCCCCCAGCCGCCGTGCCCCATCGATCCGCCCATCCCACCGCCTCCTGCGCTCATCGTAGGGACCGCGGCGACGACGCTCGTCACGTACGCGGCGTACAGTCCTCGTCGCACGGACGGCGAAGGAGCCGACGTGGAACTGCACGAAGCGCTGTACACCACCCGAGCGATGCGTCGTGTCACCGACGAGCCGATCCCCCTCGACGCCCAGGCGAGGATCTTCGACGCCGCCATCCGCGCGCCGTCGGGCGGCAACCAGCAGGGCTGGCGCTTCGTGCTGGTCGACGACAAGGCGCTCATCGCGGCGCTCGGCCCGCTGTACCGCGACGCGATGGACCAGCTGTGGAGGACCGTGTACCGCGACCGCATCGAGGCCGCGGCATCGGCACCACGTAGCGACGCCTCGGTGCAGTTCGACAAGGTGCGCGCCTCTGCGCAGTGGCTCGCCGACAACTTCGAGACGGTCCCGCTCTACCTGTTCGCGTTCTCGCGGTTCGACCCGTCAGGCGGGTCGATCTACCCTGCGGTGTGGAGCGCGATGCTCGCAGCGCGCGCCGAGGGCATCGGGTCGTGCCTCACCGTCGTGCTCTCGGTCTTCCACCACGCCGAGGTGCTCGAGCTGCTCGGCGTACCGGCGGACGCGGGCTGGGGGATGTCGGCGTGCGTCTCGTTCGGCTACCCGACGGGGCGCTGGGACGTCGCCCCGCGCCGGCCCGTCCACGAGGTCACCCACCGCAACCGCTGGGGCGCGCCCGGCAGGGTTCGAGGCCGCACCACCGCTCTGGCCGGTCAGCCGTCCTTGACCGAGAGCACCGCCCGGTAGGTCACCTCGAGGCGGTCGACGACCGGCGCCATCCGGTACGTCGCGGCGCGCGCGCGCCCGCGCGCTCCGAGCTCGGCGCGCCACGTCTCGTCCTCGCAGAGCCGGCGCACCGCGGTCGCCATCCCCTCCACGTGGCCGTCGGGCACGAGGATGCCGCCCGCGCCGCCGGCGAGGATGTCGTGCGGGCCCGGCACGTCGCTGCTCACGACGGGGACGCCAGCGGTCATCGCCTCGAGCACGGTCATCCCGAGCCCCTCGGCGCGCGACGGGAAGAGCAGCACGCGATGGGCCGCGAGCAGCGTCGCCAGCGTGGCGTCGTCGAAGGGGCCGCCGAGGGCGACGCGATCGCGGACGTCGTGGCCCAGCTGGGCACGGACGGCGGCGGGGTCCTCGAGGCCGTGCCACGAGGCGGTCGCCGTCGGCGATCCTCGCAGCACCGCGTCCAGCACGCGCACCGCGACGTCGGCACCCTTGCGCCACGTGTCGGGGCTGAGCACCAGCACGTCGCGCGACCTCGGACGGTCGCCTCGGGCGTGGGGAGCTCGCGCAGCAGCTCGGAGGTGCGGTGGACGCGGTCCGCGGGGACCCCGAGCCGCGTCTCGACGTACGCGGCCTCGGCGTCGTTGAGCACCAGCACGCCGTCGGCCACCCGGAGCGACCGCGCCACCTCTCTCAGCCGCAGCCCCCCGTGGTACACCGCGTAGCGCCGTCGCAGTCGCAGCTCACCTCGGCGCGCACCCTCGCGCCGGCGTTGCGCGTTCAGGTGCTCGAGGCCGTGGCTCCTCGTGAACACGGCGCGTGCGCGCTGCCCGAGCCCGCTTCGGTGCCGAGGTACGCGAGGTCGCCCGTCGATGCGTCGACGACGTCGAGGTCGTCACGCCCGAGGCGGCCGCGGACGAGTCGCGCGACGGCGTGGGGGAACGCGAGCGCGTCGAGCGTCGCGCCGCGGCGGTGCGCGAGAAGGTCGAGGCCGACCACCTCGACGTGGTGGCCGCGCCGCTCGAGCTCTCCGCCGAGCGCGATCGTGCTCCCCGCTGCACCGGTCCCCGTCACGAGGTCGTGGTGCACGATCAGCAAGACGCGCAGCGCCGCGTCGTCGCCCGCCATCAGATCAGCGGCTCGTTCGGCTCGCGCATGAGCCGAGCGCTCGAGCCGGTGGTGCCCGCGCCTGCGCGCGAGCTTGATCGCGACCATGCGCACGAAGAAGGGGAGCCTCGAGCCGAGGCGCGCGGCGTCGCCCGTGGCCTGCCACCACGTCTTCGGCTCCTTGCGGAACTCGACGAGCGTCCGGACGCTGCCGACGTAGCGGTAGCGACGCGACCACCACAGGCGGCGGAGCACGGCCTCGGTCGTGCCGACGGCGCTGAACGCGTCGTGGAGCAGCATCGCGCCGCCGTCGGCGAGGCGTGCGTCCCAGCCGTCGAGGTCGGTCAGCACGCTCGCGCGGTCGTGGGCGCCGTCGATCCAGGCGAGGCCGACCGGCGGGCCCTCCCAGGTGGCCGCGACGTCACCGGAGAGCCGCGCGGCACAGGTGCACGCGGTCCGCGATGCCCGCCTTGGTGAGGTTGCGCTCGAAGACCTCGAGGGACGCGGCCCCGCCTCCCCACCGGGGGTCGTCGAACGGGTCGATCGCCGTGAGCGCGACGCCGTCGCGCAGTCCCCGAGGCGAGCAGGATCGTCGACTTGCCACGGTGGCTGCCGACCTCGACGACGGCCTGGCCCTCGGGCACGCGGCCCGCGGCGGCGAAGAGCGCGCGACCCTGCGCCTCGGTCAGCCATCCCTCGACGTCGACGGCGACCGACCACGCCTCGTCGAACATCGTCTGCACACGGGCAATCTACCGACGGCCGCTCGCGCCGAAGGGGCCGTGCGGTGCCTCGTATGCTCCTCCGCGGAGGCGCGACGCCCGTCGTGACGTGCATGACCAATCCGACCTACGAGCAGATCGACGCCGTGCTGGCCGGCATCGTCGCGCCGAGCGACGACGCGCTCGCCCATGCGCTGCGCACCTCCGCCGACGGTGGCCTGCCGCCGATCCAGGTCGCCGCGCTGCAGGGCAAGCTGCTCCAGCTGCTCGTGCAGGTCGCCGGCGCCGCGACGGTGCTCGAGGTCGGCACGCTCGGCGGCTACTCGACGATCCACCTCGCGCGAGGGCTGCGCGCCCGGCGGCACGGTGACGTCCCTCGAGCTCGACGAGCACCACGCCGACGTCGCGCGTGCGAACCTCGACTACGCGGGGCTCGCCGACCGCGTGGAGATCCTCGTCGGGCCGGCGCTCGAGTCGCTCGCCGCCCTCAGGCAGCACGGCTACGGACCCGTCGACTTCGTCTTCATCGACGCGGACAAGGTGAACAACACGAACTACCTCCGCTACGGCCTCGAGTTCGCGCACCCGGGCACCGTGCTCGTGGTGGACAACGTCGTGCGCGCCGGAACGGTCGCCGCGGACCCGCTGCCCGACGACAACGCGCGCGGCGCGCGCGAGGCGATCGAGTTCCTCGGCCACGCGCCCAACGTCGAGGCGACCGTGCTCCAGGTCGTCGGCGCGAAGGGCCACGACGGCCTGCTGTTCGGCCTCGTCACCGCCTGAAGGTAGGGCTGCGGGCGGAGCGCCCGCTGGCTAGCTCGGCGTGCCCGTGGTGGCGTTCGAGTTCGTCCCGTCGGTCGCCGGCGGCCGAACCGCGACGATCGTCGTCGCGTCGTCGTCGCGGTTCGAGAGCCCCTCGACGAGCGCCGCCGCCGTACCGATGAGCCCGGCGGCCTCGTAGGGGACGACCAGCTTGGAGGTCGGTGCCGTCGCCACGTCCTGGAGCGCGCGGAGCTGCAGCACCGCGAGGGTGTTCTGGCGGATCGCGACCGAGTCGATCGCCGAGAGCAGCGCGGCCTCCCCCTCGCCGCGCAGCTGGGTGGCGACCTTCTCGCCCTCCGCGCGCAGCTGGAGCGACTGCTTCTGCGCCTCTGCGGCGAGGATCGCGGACTGCTTCGCGCCCTCGGCCTTGAGCACCTCTGCCTGCTTTTGTCCCTGGGCCGTGTTGATCGCCGCCTGCTGGTCGCCCTCGGACTTCAAGATGGCCGCGCGCTTGTGCTGCTCCGCCTCCTTCTGCTCGGACATCGCCTGCAGGACGTTGTTCGGGGGGCGGATGTCGAGGATCTCGATGCGGTTGAGCCGAACGCCCCACTTCATCGTCGCGTCGGCCATGTGGTCCTGCATCCGCGTGTTGATCTGCTCACGCTGGGAGAGCGACTCGTCCAAGGAGAGCTCGCCGAACACGGCGCGCAGGGCGGTCTTCGAGAGCTGGTCGATCGCGAGCAGGAAGTCGTTGATCTCGAACAGTGCCGACTTCACGTCGATGACCTGGCAGAAGATCGTGGCGGACACCATGACCGACACGTTGTCCTTGGTGATCACCGCCTGCTGGTCGCCGACCTGTGGGAACTCGCGCATGTCCACCTTGACCATCTGGTCGACGAACGGGCGGAGCACCGCGAGGCCCGGCTGACGGATCGACCGGAACTCCCCGAGTCGCTTGACGACCCCGACGCTCCCCTGCTGGATCACCTTCACGGCCGACTTGAGGAACAGCGCAACCCCGCCGACCACGACGACGCCCACGATCACCTCGGTGGCGAGTATCCCTGCGGACGCGATGAGCACGGCGTCCCTCCTTCAGTCAGCTCGCCCTCGGGGCGATGGACCGAGACTACGCATCGGCCGGGTACACCACGAGCAGGCCCCTGTCGATGTCCGCGACGACGACGTCGCTGCCCTCCTCGATGTCCGAGTCCGGGTCGAGCGGGATGGCGAACCACTCCTCCCCGCGCAGCCGGACGGTGCCGGGCTGGTGCTTGCCGTGGATGGCCTTCGTCACCAACGCCGTCTCGCCAAGAAGTCCCTGGACACCGCTGCGCATTGCCACGCCTCCTCGGGCGAGCCCGCCGCTCGAGCGTCCTCGCACCTCGTCGTCACTATAAGTCCCGCTGCACAGCGCGCTCGGTGTCGGCCACCGCAGGCGGCGCCGTGCGACCTGTCGGTCAGGGCGAGCTGGCCCGCCGTCTCGACGCGCGCCGCGGCGCGGTCACCCACGACCCGAGGAGTGCGAGTGCGTCCTCGCGCCGTCATCGTCGACGCCGCGTCCATCGACGCTCGGTCCGCCCACGCGGGGAATGGGGTCTCGTGGTTGACGTGGTGGCCAGCCGGTGTGTGCTCCTGTTCGACGCGCGCGAGTCGCTCCGTTCCGATCGTGTCGGCCGCGCGGATGAGCGCCGGCCAGAGTCGACGATGCACGATCGTCACCTTGCCGTCGACCGCGCGGCACACGAGGACGTCCTCTGACGCAGTGACGGCCTTCAGCACCGCGTAGATCTCGTGGCCCTTCGGGTGGCCCCACCAGCTCCCGGTGATCGGCTCGCCCGCGATCGCCTCGGTGAGTCGCGGCACCGGCCCCTTGGCCGCGACGAGCACCACGCCGTGCGCCTCGACGAAGTCGAGCGCCGCTCGTGCGTCCACCGTGGCCCTCCTCGCGACTGCGTGCGCGAGTGTGCATCGCGCTTGCTCGTGCGAGCGTCGCACACCGCGAGCAGCAGGCGCTGCGTTTCGGCGTCGTGAATCTTCGAACTGACCCACGGGTACGGCGATGGTGCCGCGTCGTCGCGTGTCACCATGGGATCGACGGCCTGACGAAGACCGAGGAGGCAGCCGGGTGCTCGCGTTCATGCTCCCCGACCACGGCGCGGAGCGGCCCGGCATGGGCGTCGCCTGGTCGTCGCACCCGTCCTGGGAGCTCGTCGAGGCGGCCAGCGACGCCGCGGGCCGCGACGTCGCTGCGCTGCTGCTCGGCGAGTGCGCCGAGGCGCTCGGCGAGCTCACGAACGCCCACCTCGCGACGTTCGTCCTGAGCCTCGTCGCCCTCGACGCAGCCGAGCGCCTCGGCCTCGCGCCGATGGCGGTCTCGGGCTACGGGCTCGGCGAGTACACCGCGCTCGTCGCCGCCGGTGCGCTCGACTTCGACGACGGCGTGCGGCTCGTCGTCGCGCGCGGGACCGCGGCCAGCAAGCTCGCGGCGCACACGCCGAGCGCGACGGCGCTCATCGAGGGCCTCGCCGACGACGACGTCGAGGCCGCCTGCGCGCGCGCCGAGGGCGCGGCGTGGATCGCCGGCTACGACGCGCCGCGCCGCGTCGTGGTCACCGGCGCGCCCGAGGGCGTGACCACCGCGCTCGAGATCTCTCGAGCGCTCGGTGCGACGAGCGCCGAGGAGGTCGCCTCGAGCGGTGGCTTCCACACCCCGCTGCTCGCGAGCGTGCGCGAGTCGCTTCGAAAGACGCTCTCCGAGGTGACGTTCCACGCATCGGATCCCGTCGTCGTGGCCAACGTCGACGCGCGGCACCACCCGGACCCGAGCGACTGGCCCGGGCTCTTGTCGTCGCAGCTCTGCGCGCCGGTGCGCTGGCGGCAGACCGTCGAGGCGCTGTTCGAAGAGGGCGTGCGGACCTTCGTCGAGCTCGGGGCCGGTGCGACGCTCACCGAGGCCACGCGGTCCACGTTCCCTCCGCGGGCGGTCCAGACCCACTCGATCGCCTCGCCCGAGGACCTCGAGACGCTCGTCGAGCGGCTCATCGCGACACCGACGGTCCGCCGCGCAGAGGTCCGCGACCACGACCACATGGGGGGGCGGCTCGTCGTCTCCTCGGCCGCAGGCCCGTTCCAGCCCGTCCCCGCCGTCGCCCACGCCGCGCCGCGGCTCGCGGGCATCCCGAGCGCCGCCGGCGACGTCGACGAGGACGTCGTGATCGAGGTCGGCGACCTCGTCGGCTGGGTCGGTGACGTCGAGGTGCGCTCCGCGTTCTCCGGCTCGCTCGGCGGTCTGCTCGTGATCGCCGGCGAGCGCGTGATGCCGAGCCAGCCCATCGCGTGGCTGCACGCCACCGTCGACGCCTGACCATCGGCCGCCGGACCATCGGCCGCCGGACCTCGACCAACTCGCGGCGGCCACCCGAGGTCGCCAGAGCGTCTCGTAGTGTGGCGCCGACGCGACGCTGCGGGGCGCACGGCGGATCCAGGGGGGCGCGATGAAGGTCAATCCAGAGGTCGCCGGGATGGATGCCGGGCGCCTCGCCCGCATCGACGAGCACCTTCGCTCGCGCTACGTGGACCCGGGCAAGATCGCCGGCTGCCAGGTCGCGGTCGCGCGACACGGCCAGCTCGCCCACTTCGCCTCGATCGGCATGGCCGACCTCGCACGCGGGGCGCGGGTGCTCGACGACACCATCTGGCGCATCTTCTCGATGACCAAGCCCATCACCGGCGTCGCGCTCATGACCCTCTACGAGCGAGGGCTGTTCCAGCTCAGCGACCCCGTCTCGCGGTTCATTCCCTCATGGACGCGTCTACAGGTCGCCGAGCGCGACGCCAGCGGGTCCACTCGGCTCGTCGCACCCGAGCGCCCCGTGACGGTGCGCGACGTGCTGATGCACACCTCGGGCCTCGGCTACGAGGTGCTCGTGAGCCTCGAGGAGCTCGGGTCGCGCCCGACGCTGCCTGCGGCACGGGAGCTGACCTTGGAGGAGCTCTGTGAGCAGCTCGCCGAGGTGCCCCTCCACTTCCACCCGGGACGGCACTGGCTCTACTCGCTGTCGACCGACGTCTGCGCGCGACTCGTCGAGATCCTCGCCGAGACGAGCTTCGACGAGTACCTCCAAGCAGAGCTGTTCGCCCCCCTCGGGATGGACGACACCGGCTTCGTCGTCCCCGACGACAAGCTCGCGCGGTTCGCCGCCAACTACGGGACGCAGCCGCACCAAGGAGCTGCGCGAGATCGAGGATCCCAACGAGAGCCCCTACCGGCGTCGGCCGCGCTTCCTCTCGGGTGGCGGCGGACTCGTCTCGACGACGAGCGACTACCTGCGCTTCGCCCAGATGCTCTCGAACCGCGGCGAGCTCGACGGCGTGCGGATCCTCGGTCGCCCGACGGTCGCGCTGATGGCCGAGAACCACCTTCCGGGCGGTGCCACGCTGCGCGACGTGGCGATGCCGGGCGCCTACGGCGAAGTGGGGTTCGACGGCATGGGCTTCGGGCTCACGATGGCCGTCGCCAAGGGGTCCGCCGAGACGGGCGTCGTGGGCTCCAAGGGCGAGTTCATGTGGGGCGGCGCTGCCTCCACGATCTTCTGGGTCGACCCCGTCGAGGACCTCGTCGTCGTCTTCATGACCCAGCTCATACCGTCGGGCACCTTCAACTTCCGGGGCCAGCTCAAGGCCCTCGTCTACGGCGCCATCGTCGACTGACCCGCCGTCCTCTGTCGCTGCGCTAGAGCTCGCGCTCGTAGACGAGCATGGCGGGACCGCCCCGCCGTTCGCCCGGTTCGTGAACCCGCACCGCTCGTAGAGGTGGCGAGCGACCGTGTCGGTCTCGTCGGTCCCGAGGTCCATCGTGTCCGCGCCGCGTTGCCGCGCGAGCTTCGATGGCCGCTTCGAGGAGCGCCCGACCGAGACCCGCGTCCGCGCCGCGTCGGCACGACGTACAGCTCCGCGAGGTAGCACTCCTGTCCTTCGCTCCAGATGGCGGGTCGGAAGCGGAGCACCGCCAGACCGTCGGGGCCGTCGCCCGCGAGCAGTACGACAGCGTCACCATTCTTCAGCAGCTGCGCCACCCGTCGCGCCAGTGCCGCGGCGCGCCTGGGGTCGGCTCGTCGAACTCGGCATTGAAGTCGTGCAGCAGCGCGCCCACGTGCGGTGCGTCGGCGATCTCCGCGACGCGGACCGCGTCATCTCGCAGAGCTGGCCATTGCGCGGATGCTAGAGAGTGCGCCACCCGGTCCGGGACCCTTTGTCCCGAGGTACCAGCAGCAACGGGATGGCGACACGTGCCTCCACGACGGCATGACTTGGAGTCGCTGACGCCTCAACGTTCCAGCGGCACGACCGTCATCTCGCGATAGGACGAGGCGAGCTCCTCCCATCTGGGCCACGAGTCAGAGGGCGACTCGGAGCGATCCTGACCTGCGAGATGGGCCGAGAGGTCCTCCAGGTGCGCCTGCCAACCTGCGCCGTAGGCCCAGGCCCGGTCCAGCGGCATTCCACTTCGCTCAATCAGAAGAATCGTGTGGTCGCCGTCGGCGACGAGCTCCGCCACTACGACGCCTTCGTCGCCTTCTTCCTCCCACATGGTCACGACCAACTTCCGCGGAGGATCGCACACGTCGATTCTCCCCCGGCCGTCCCATCCACTGGCATGGACGGTGGCCGTGAACTCCCCACCTAGGCGGAGGTCGCCCTCGACGTTCGCGTACCAACGCGCCAGACGCTTCGGATCAGTCAGGGCCGACCACAGGTCATCGATGTCGGTCTCGTACCGGCTCTTCAGGCGGACGACCCCCGTGCCACCCAACGAGTGCAACGTTGCTTCGATGGCGGGTCCTTGGTTGTCGGTCATCGTTCGCTCCTCTGTTGTCGCTTCCCTCGGGCAATCTCGGTGTGGAGAGCTTCCATGCGATGCGTCCAGAGGACTCGGTAGCGATCGAGCCACTCGTCGAGCTCGGCCAGCGGCTCCAGGCGCAGGCTGTAGATCCGGAACTGAGCCTCCTGGCGCACCTCGACGAGCCCTGCGTCACGGAGGACCCGAAGGTGGCGCGACGTGCCAGGACGAGCAATGGGCAGTAGGGCAGCGAGCTCGTTGGCGGTAGCCGGACCCCTACTGAGGGCATCGAGGACCGTCCTCCGGCTCGGGTCCGAGAGCGCTTGCAGAACGGCGTCCACCCCCTAAGTGTAACAATATGGATACGTACCTGTCAAGGTACGTCCGCCGAATCGGGGCGGGGCCTAGGGGCCAAGCGTGACGTCGTCGACTCGAGTGACCGTCGCAGTGCCCGAGTCGTCGTCGTCATGGCTGGTGATCTTGAGCGTGTAGGCGCTACCGGAGTGGACGGTCGCCGTGACCTCCACCCAGCCTGCGCCCTTCGTGCACGTCTTGTGGAGGATGGTCGCCGTCGCCTTCGTCGTCTTGTCCACGAGCGTCGCCACCGCCCAGTCGTGGGCCACGGTGTCGGCGCAGGTCATGTCGTACCAGAGCGACAGCACGGTGACGCCGTGTGGCGCCGTGAACGTCTGGGCGATGGACGAGTCTCCTTCGGATCGGGAGAACGAGCCGAGCTGCGCGGCGAACCTTCCCGAGTGCACGACGCCCGTCGTCACGCCGGTCCTCGCGCCCCTCGCGATCCACCCGGAGAGGTTGCCGTGTTCGAAGCCACCGTTCACGATCACGACGCTCGGCTGGTTGGAACAAAAATCGGCCCCGCCACGACCGAGATCGATGCGCGCTGGGCAATGGCCTACGCGGCAGCGCTCGAGGACTACCTGCCTTGCTATCTCGACACGCGGCGCCCCGACGGTATCGTCACTCATCCGGTATTCCCGGTCTGTATCGAGTGGCCGGCCGCGATCGCTTTGCATGACAAGATGCGCGAATCCAAACTCGCGCAGAGCGAGGCGGCGCGCGGCGTCCATGCGACCTACGACGTCACCCTGCATCGCGCGATCCGACCGCCCCAACGGCTGACGACCACGCTCACGCTCGCCGCGGTGCAGCGGCTCAAGCCCGGCGCCTACGAGTTGATGCGTTTCGACACGGTCGACGCGCAAGGCCGGCCGGTTTGCACCACGTGGTATGGGACGATATACCGCGGCGTCGAAGTGGCCGGCCCCGACCGCCCCGCCGCTGACGCGCCGGCGCTGCCGACGGCTCCCAACGCGGGCGACACTGCGCGCGCGGAAATCCCGCTCGCGATTTCGACCGGCGCCGCGCACGTCTACACCGAATGCGCGCGCATCTGGAACCCGGTGCATACCGATAGCGCGGTCGCCGCCGCCGCCGGTCTGCCCGCGATCATCCTGCACGGCACGGCCACGATGGCGATGGCGGTCTCGAAGATCGTTGCCGCCGAGGCGGGCTACAATCCCGAGCGCGTGCGCAGGGTCCACGGACGGTTCGCCGCGATGGTGCTGATGCCGTCGATGGTCACGGTGCGAGTCAATTCGCGCACACCCTCGAGCGGCGGCGAAGCGGTGTCCTTCGAGGTGCTTAACGCCGACGGCGGCCGCGCGATTCGCAACGGGATGGTCCTGCTGGGCGAGTAGCCGCGAGCGCGCAGGGCCGAGAGAACTTCCAGGCGGCATTTTCGCAGAAACTTTGAGACCATGTCTTGAAGATCGTGGCGGGAGCATTCGCATGAAGGTCAAGGCCGCTGTCGCACACAAGGCCGGCGCTCCGCTCGAGATCGAAACCGTCGATCTCGACGGCCCCAGGCAGGGCGAAGTGCTGGTCGAGATCAAAGCGACCGGCGTATGCCACACCGACGCCTACACGCTCTCGGGCAAGGATCCCGAGGGACTGTTCCCGGCGATCCTCGGCCACGAGGGTGCCGGCGTGGTGGCCGAGGCCGGCGCGGGCGTGACGACGCTTCGTCCCGGTGACCACGTAATCCCGCTCTACATCCCGGAATGTCGCCAATGTCCGGCCTGTCTCTCCGGCAAGACCAACCTGTGCACCGCGATCCGCGAAACCCAGGGGCGCGGCGTGATGCCCGACGGCAAGAGCCGCTTCTCGGCCGGCGGCCGGATGCTCCATCACTACATGGGCACCTCCACGTTCGCCAATTTCACCGTGGTGCCGGAGATCGCGCTGGCCAAGGTGCGCGAGGACGCGCCCTTCGATCGTATCTGTTACATCGGATGCGGCGTCACGACCGGCGTCGGCGCGGTGATCAACACCGCGAAGGTTCAGGTTGGCGACACGGTGGTGGTTTTCGGGCTCGGCGGAATCGGACTCAACGTGGTGCAGGGCGCGCGAATCGCAGGCGCGCGGATGATCGCCGGAGTGGATCTTAATCCGGCGCGCCGCGCGATCGCCGAGAAATTCGGCCTTACTCACTTCGTCAACCCGGCCGAGGTCCGCGGCGACCTGGTGCCTTACCTGGTCGATCTGACCGGCGGTGGGGCCGACTTCGCGTTCGAGTGCATCGGCAACGTGAAGCTGATGCGCCAGGCGCTCGAGTGCTGCCATCGCGGATGGGGCACCTGCGTGATAATCGGCGTGGCGGGCGCGGGCGAGGAGATTTCGACCCGTCCGTTTCAGCTCGTCACCGGCCGCACCTGGAAGGGGACCGCGTTCGGTGGCGCCGAGGGCGGCGCGACGTTCCGAGAATCGTCGACTGGTACATGGAAGGAAAGATCAACATCGACGATCTCATCACGCACACGATGCCGCTCGACCGCATCAACGAGGCTTTCGACCTGATGCATCGGGGCGAGTCGATTCGGACCGTGGTGACGTTTTGAGCGTGATCGGAGCCGGCGTGCTGAACTGCGGAAGTTAGAAAAAACTTAGACGACTGCTGGAGGCGCGTGCCTCGCGCGATTCAGGTGCGGCCGGGAAGTATCCGCTCCGCGAGCGCGGCGGCGAGCGAAGCCGTGGCCCATCCCGCGGCGGGCGCCGCGACCGCGCCGACCGCCGTCCCGACGAACACCAGCCAATCCACGTCCATCCGCTGGCGCGCAATACTGAGCGTCAGACCGGCTGCGCCGGCCAATGCGGGCACTCCCCACCATGCGATCTCGGCGATCACGATCGATCCCATTACGCGGCGTAACCCGGGCCGCAGGATCGTTCCGCCGACTGCCGCGAACATCACGGCCAGCATGAAGTTGGCGGCAAAAGTCCCGAGCCACAGATGTGGCGGCGGCCACAAGAACATCGGAAGCCCTCTGGAGGCGGTAAATTGCAGCAGCGTGCCAATCCCAAGCGCGGCCAGCGCGGCGATTC
Source organism: uncultured delta proteobacterium (assembly GCA_963773975.1). Classification (GTDB taxonomy): domain Bacteria; phylum Desulfobacterota; class Binatia; order Binatales; family Binataceae; genus JAKAVN01. Next base: position 255,527 of record CAVZDJ010000049.1, on the reverse strand, counting down.
CGGCGGCGGCGGCGGAGCGATACCGTAGCGTGAACGCGATCACGATCGCGATCACCAATATTACAGCCGAAATCGTGAATGCTCTCGCGTATTCGCGACGTCGCCCGGCAATGTCCCGATCCGAAGGCGTTGCGTCTTCGTTCGAGCCATTCGCCGCAGAGGCCGTGTCCACGACGGAGTAAAGAGCGTCCCATTTTGTGGAGCGGCGTGATTGAGCCGACGCGGCGGGGCAACTACGGGCGACCACCGGTGTGCGCCCCAGCAAGACCATTGCCGCGGCTAGAATGATCCTGCCAAACATCCCCACGAGGCCGCGAATCATACAGGGCAACTATCCACCTGCGCGGCGGGCGTGGCAATGGCCGACTCGAAACCGTAGGGAAAACCGCCACAGCCACCCGCCGGACACCGAATTGCTTGCGAATGGACTTGCGGGCGGGGCGGGGTATAGTTTTTGAGGGCGCGGGCGCTGTGTCCGGGGGAGAAATGATGGCCCGGATTCGTATGACATCGCTGGGCGAAGTCGCAGCGTCCACGCGGAGCTGATGCACGATGAAACACGAGCGACGAGGCCTGACGTCGCGGGGCCAAACCGGATGGCGTGCGATCCGCGGATTGGCCGCGACGGCGCCGCTGGTCGCGTGCGCGATCGCCCTCAGTGGATGCTGGCCGTTTAATCGCACGCCGCCTCAGCAGGAGTATTTCAACGCGCTCAAGGTCGGCAACTCGGCGCAGGCGAGCCAGCTCTGGCTTCAGATGACCCCCGACCAGCGCGCTAAGTTCGAGCGCGGCGAGGACATCCGGCCGAGCGTGTCGAACAAGGACGTGCAACAGGCGATCGATGAGCACTACTCCGAGCAGGACGACGACGGCGCGGCGCCCAAACACGTCGATTTGGCGCCGCCGGGCGCCGGCGCGGGTCTGCAGGATCTGCCATCTTATCTTAATGCCAACGGCGCCTCCGCCGCGCCGCAACCCGCGCCGGGCGATCAATAGGCCAACGACTGGTTACAGACGGCGCGAGCCGTATCGCATCGCGCGCACCGAGGACACCGACCCACGATGGAGTTCGCCTTCAACCCGGATCAGGAGATGCTTCGCCGCACGCTCGCCGATTTTGCCGCGCGTGAACTTGCGCCGGCCTACGCCGGCCGCGACAAGGATGAGGACCTGCCGCGCGCGCTCGTGCTCAAGTTTGGCGAGCTGGGTTTGCTCGCGCCGATGGTCGAGCAGCGCCACGGCGGCCAGGAACTGGATTACGTCTCGCTCGGCATCGCGCACGAGGAAATCGGCCGCGCGGACTTCAACGCGGCGTATGTGCTGCTGCTTTCCGGGTTGGTCGGCGCGATCGTCACCGCTCGCGGCGACGATCGCCAACGTGCCGAGTATCTCCCGCCAATCTGCCGCGGCGACGTTGTAACGGCGCTCGCCGTCACCGAGCCCGGCGGCGGCTCGGACGCCGCGCACATTGGCCTGCAGGCGCGCCGCGACGGCGACAGTTACCTGCTGAGCGGCGAGAAGACCTCGATCTCGCTCGGTTCGTGGGCCGACACGGCGCTGGTGATGGCGCGCACGGGAACGCTCGAGCAAGGCGCCCATGGGGTGAGCGCGTTTTACGTCGACCTGCGAGTGCCGGGCGTGAGCCGCGCGCGCTTTCGCGACCTCGGCACGCGCGCGATCGGCCGCGGCCAGCTTTTCTTCGACGAGGTGCGCGTGCCGGCGGCCGCGCGTATCGGTTCCGAGGGCGCCGGCTTCGTCCAGGTGATGCAGGGTTTCGACTTCAGCCGCTCGCTTATCGGCCTGATGTGTATCGGGGCGGCGCAGCAAAGCGTCGACGAAACCGTCAAGTACGTGACCGAGCGCCAGGCTTTCGGCTCCGCGCTCGCGCGCTTTGAGGGCGTGTCGTTTCCGCTGGCCGAGGCCGCGGTCAAGCTGCGCGCCGCGCGCCTGCTTTGTTACGAGGCCCTATGGTTGCGGGACCAGGGGAAGCCGCACGGCTGGCTGGCGGCGGGATGCAAGTGGTGGGCGCCGGAACTGGCGGTCCAGGTGATCCATCAATGCCTGCTCCTGCATGGCCACCTCGGCTTCAGCCTCGACCTGCCCCATCAGCAGCGTCTACGCGACGTTATCGGGCTCGAGATCGGCGACGGCACCGCGCAGATCATGAAGACGCTGGTGGCCCGCGAGGTCATCGGCAAGGCCGCCCGCCCTTACTAGAAGCGGTGCCTGGACTCGAAGCGGCGCCTAGCGCGCGCGCCGCGCAAGGAAGCGCAGCCGCATGTAGTCGGCGGTCCAGCGCCCAGTTTCATCGCGCAGCACCGGGGCCAGCATTGCGATAACCTCGTCGCGCGCGCCGATGCGCTCGTTGGCTGGCAGCCGGCTTAAGAACGGTGCGGCGAACGTGTCGAGCCATCCCGCCATATCGGTTGGCAGCGGCGTCGGCCGCGGAATCAACTCGATATACTCGACGGTGAAGCCGCCGCGTTCCAGACGCGCGCGATAGGCGTCAACGGTGGGGAAATACCAGGGGCGCGCCGACTTGGCATCGACACCATGACGCTCGAGCACCGCGATCAGCGCGACCGTGATTGCCGCGACGCATCCATGGCCACCCATCTCGCCCGCGAAACGGCCGCCGGGCTTGAGCGCCCGCGCCACTCCCGCGATCACTGCGTCGGGGTCGTCCTTCATCCAATGCAGCGCCGCATTGGAAAATGTCGCGTCGAACTCGCGCGAGAAATCGAGCCGCGCGCCGTCGGCCACGCGCGCGTCGAGTCCGCGCTTTTGCGCCGCCGCGACCATATCCGCCGACGCGTCGACGCCCACTACCGACGCGCCCGTGGCGGCAATTTTTTCGGTCAGCACACCGTCGCCGCATCCGAGGTCCAGAATGCGCTCGCCGCCTTGCGGCTTGAGCAGATCGAGCACGGGCTGTCCAAGCGCGGGAACGAAATGCGCGTGCTTTGCGTAGCGCTCGGCCTTCCAGCTCTGCGCGGGCGATGAAGTCTTGGCGGATTGTGAATTTGCCATCGCTTAAACATATACTGGGAGAGAGACGAAGTGGACACGCCCGAAACCATCGAAGCACCCTCGACGCCGCGGCCGGGAGTGTCGCCAGCCTGGCGCGGACTGGCCATTTTAGGCCTGGCGGCCGTGCTGGTGCTCGCGCTTTTGGCCAGCAAGTACGCGGCTGCCCTGCGCCACGAGCAGATCACCGACTCCGCCGCGCGCGCCGCGCTGAGCGATCGCATCACCAGCCTCGAGCACGACGTCGTCGATGCGCACGGGCAGGTCACTTCACTGCGCCAGCAACTGGAAACGAGTGGCGAGACGGCCCGCGAGGCGCTCGCGCCCGACTCGCGCCTGATCCATCTTGCGCCGCTCGGCGCAGTGCCGAAGGCGAGCGCCGTGCTCGCCGAAAGCCCGATCAAGAGCAAGGCCGTGTTGCTCGTCAGCGGACTGCCGCCCGCGCCGTCGGGCGAAATTTACGAGCTATGGTGGATCGGACCCCACGGCGAAGCGATCAAAGCGACGGCGCTCCATCTCGACCCGCAGGGCGCGGCGACCGAAACCTTGGCCACGCCACCCGCGGACGCGCACGTGGTCGCCGGCGAAGTCACGCTCCAGCCCTCGAACGACGACAATACGCCTGGCGGCACGATCTACTTCAGAGGCGCGACCGACGAACGCTGACGGCATATCAAGCGAGGCCGATGCTCAAGGGAATTGATCACGTCGTAATCGTTGTGGCCGATCTCGATCTGGCGATCGCGAGTTTCGAAGCTCTGGGCTTCACGGTGGTTCGCGGTGGCCGCCACATAGGCCTCGGTACTCACAACGCACTCATCGCTTTCGCCGACGGCGCCTATTTCGAACTCATCGCCTTCCTCGGCCGAGCTTCGACGCATCGATGGTCTGCCGCCGCGAGCAAGGGCGGCGGCCTGACGGATTTTTGCATGCGGACCGGCGACCTCGACGCCGACGCCGCTTCGCTCAAGCGCGCCGGCGCTGCGATCAGCGAACCAGTCGCGATGGAACGTGAGAGACCCGACGGCTACTTGTTGAAATGGGTGCTCGCCGTGGCCGAGGCGCCCTCGGCCGGCGCGGTGCCGTTCCTCATCCGCGACACGACGCCGCGCGACGAGCGCGTTCCGCGCGCACGCGCCCATCGTAACGGCGCGGCCGGCATCCGCACGCTCACCGTTGCGGTCGACGCCGCCGCGGCAGCGCGCGCGTTTTACCAACGTGTGCTGGGCGCTCGCGGCGAGGAAGTGCGGCGTGACGACCTCGGCGCGGCTGGCGTGCGTTTCGTGGTTGCGCCGGATGAAGTGCAACATGAGTTGCAATTCGTCGCGCCGGTCTCGGAAACCGGCGTGGTCGCCGAATGGCTTCGCGCGCATGGGCCATCGCCCTGCGAAGTCACGCTGCGTGGGCATGCCGCCGCGCCTTCATTGCTCGACGCCGCGCGCACACAGAACGCGCGTATTCTGCTTTGAGGGTGCTGCTTTAAGACGCGACCGATGAATTCGCAGTTCATACCGCGTCTGATGATTTCCGCGACCGGGAGCGGCGCGGGCAAGACTACCGCGACTATCGCGCTGATGGGCGCGCTGCGTACGCGCGGGATGCGCGTTGCTGCGTTCAAATGCGGTCCCGACTATCTCGACCCGACGTATCATCGCCGCGCCGCGGGCGTACCCTCGCACAATCTCGACGGCTGGATGATGGACCGCGCCTCGGTGCTCGCGACCTTCACCCGCGCGGCCCGGCACGCCGACATCGCGGTCATCGAAGGGATGATGGGATTGTTCGACGGCGCTGCGCCGACTGGCGATGAGGGTTCGTCAGCGGAGATCGCGAAGTGGCTCGCCGCTCCCGTGCTGCTGGTGGTCGACGCGTCGGGGATGGCGCGTACGGTGGCGGCGGTCGCGCACGGATTCAGCCATTTCGATCCGCAGCTCAGACTCGCCGGCCTCCTCTGCAATCGCGTCGGCAGCCGCGGCCATCTCGATCTGTTGCGCGCGGCGTCGGTGGAACTGCCGGTGCTCGGCGGCTTTCCGAGCGAGGCGCGCTTGGGCTTCCCCGAGCGCCATCTCGGATTGCTGAGCGCCGATGAAAAGAACGTGGCGCAACCGCTATTCGACGCGTGGGCGGATATGGCGGCGCAATGGTTCGACCTCGACGCGATCGTCGCCATAGCGCGGAGCGCGCCAGTGTTGAACGGCCCGGAGGCGGCACCGTTATGGTCGCGAAGCGGAGCGCGTGCTCCGCGATGCCGGATCGGCGTGGCGTATGACGATGCCTTCCATTTTTATTACGAAGACAACCTGCGCCGGCTCGAAGCGGCAGGCGCCGAAGTGGTGCGCTTTGCGCCGACGCGCGACGTGCGGCTGCCCGATGTCCACGGACTTTATTTCGGCGGCGGCTATCCCGAAGCGCTCGCCGCCGAGCTTTCCGAAAATCGCGCAATGATCGACGCTGTGCGCGGCTTCGCACACAGCGGTGGGCCGATTTATGCCGAGTGCGGCGGTCTGATGTATGTGAGCGACGGCATCCGCACGCTTAAGGGGCAGACGTGGCCGATGGTCGGGCTCGTCGCCGCGGAGGCCGTGATGTCCGAACGCCTGCAGGCACTTGGCTACGTCGAGGTCGAGACGCGTGGCGAGTCGATTCTCGGGCCGCCCGGGATGCGGATGCGAGGTCATCAGTTCCGCTATTCAACGCTCACACCGGCTCCGGAGCGGATGGAGCACGTGTACGCGGTGCGTCCGCGACGGGGCGAACCATTCTTGGAGGGTTATCGAGCAGGGGGCGTGCTCGCCTCCTACGTGCATGTGCATTGGGCATCGAACCCCACCGCAGCCGAGGGATTCGTAAACTCGTGCGCCGCCTGGCGCGAGCGACAGCGCCAGTGACGCATCAATCGCGCTCACTCATACGCTTGCAGTTATGAATTCTGAGCGAACCACGCCGGGGCGCACCCTGATGGTCCAGGGCACGGCGTCGTCGGTCGGCAAAAGCCTGATCGTCGCCGCGCTCTGCCGAATCTTTCATCGCGAAGGGTTGAGCGTGGCGCCGTTCAAGGCGCAGAACATGGCGCTCAACTCGTTCGTCACGCCCGACGGCGGCGAAGTCGGACGCGCACAGGCGGTTCAAGCGGAAGCCGCCTGCATCGAGCCGTGCGTCGAGATGAATCCGATCCTGCTAAAGCCCGAAGGCGGGATGCGCTCCCAAGTGATCGTGCTCGGCAAGCCGCGAGGCCGGATGACCTGGTCCGAGTACCAGCAACTCAAGCCCGAGTTCGTACAGACAATTGCGGACTCGCTGCACCGCCTGCGCGCGCGGCACGATCTGATCGTAATCGAGGGCGCGGGCTCGCCGGCCGAGGTCAACCTCGCCGCGCAGGATATCGTGAACATGCATGTCGCGGCCGAGGCTGAGGCGCCGGTGCTGCTCGTCGGTGATATCGACCGTGGCGGCGTGTTTGCGCATCTCACCGGTACGATGGAATTGCTGGCGCTGGCCGATCGCGCGCGCGTCGCCGGTTTCCTGATCAACAAATTTCGCGGGGACCCCGCGCTTTTGGCTTCGGGGCTTGAATTCCTGCGCGCGCGCTTTCATATTCCCGTGCTCGGGGTGATTCCGTACGTCGAACGCCTGCGTATCGCCGACGAAGATTCCGTCGCGCTGGAGGAGCGCCGCAATCGGCGCGCAGCAGGGCCCGGTCAAATCGATATCGCGGTGATACGGCTTCCGCGAATCTCGAACTATGACGACTTCGTCGCGCTGGAACACGAAGACGGCGTGATCGTGCGGTTTGTCGAGGATGCCGGCGATCTCGCGGGCGCCGACCTCGCGATAATCCCGGGGTCGAAGAGCACCGTCGCCGATCTCGGATGGCTAATCGAGAGCGGGTTCGCGCGGGCGATTGTCGCGCGAGCGCGCGCGGGCGGTCTGGTTGCGGGAATTTGCGGCGGATGCCAGATGCTCGGCGAGCGAATTGACGATCCGCATCGCGCCGAGTCGGATGAGATTTCGGTGCGCGGCCTCGGCCTATTGCCGATAGTCACGCGCTTCGCGAAGACCAAACTCACCGCGCAAGTGCGCGCGCGCGTCGAGGCTCCTTCAATTTTAGGCATCGCGGATAGCGCGGGAGGCGGGATTTCCGCCTATGAAATTCACATGGGAAACGTCGAACGCGCCACTGGAACGACGGCGCCGTTTCGGATCGTCGAGCGCAACGGCGCGCCCGTCGATAAGCTCGACGGCGCGATAAACCGCGACGGCACGGTTGTTGGCACGATGCTCCATGGAATTTTCGAGAACGAGGCGCTGCGCGCGACCTTTCTCGACGCGTTGCGTCGGCGCAAAGGGCTCGCCGCGCGCAGCGCAACGCTCCCGGTCGCCTCGCGCGAGGCGGAATACGATCGTCTGGCCGCGGCGGTCGCGGCCAGTGTCGATCTGCCGATGCTCCGAAAAATCGCGGGGCTCGGCTGATTCGGCGCTTGCGCCCCCCCCCAAGACATCCGCGGCGCGAAATCCTAGAATTGTCTCCATGAGTGACGATCGTTCGAACGATCCCGAGGCGCTCGCGCGCAAGTCCGTGCTCGAACACGAGGCGCCAAACACGCTCGAGGGCTGGAGCGTGCTACATCAGGTGTTCCGGCTGCGCCGCGAAGCGCTCGGTGCGCTCGGCGCCGCGCGGCGCGAACGAATCCTGCGGCAGGCGGCCGGAGCGGTCTTTGCGATGGAGCGGCGGGAGGACGGCGAGAGTGCGCTCTTTTCGATCCTGGGCCACAAGGGAGATCTGCTCGCACTGCACTTCCGCCGCAGCTTCGACGAACTCGAGCGCGCCGAGGCCGATATCGCGGCGCTGGAATTGAGCGCGTTCCTCGAGCAGACCGGATCGTACGTCTCGATGGTCGAGATCGGATTGTACGAAGCAACGGTCGCGTTGAATGCGCGGCTTGCGGGCGAAGGGCTGAGGCCGCATTCGCCCGAATGGAAGCGGGCGGTCGAAGAAGAGCTTGCCGCACAGCGCGAAAAAATGGTGACGCGCCTGTGGCCCAGAATTCCCACGCGCCGCTATCTCTCTTTTTACCCGATGAACAAGCGGCGTGCCGGCGCGGAGAACTGGTATCAGCTTCCAATCGATGAGCGCCGCCGCCTGATGCATGAGCACGGGATGATCGGCCGGCGCTACGCGGGCCAGGTAACGCAGATAATCTCGGGCTCGGTGGGCTTCGACGATTGGGAGTGGGGCGTCGATCTCTTCGCCGACGATCCGCTGGTCTTCAAGAAACTGGTCTACGAGATGCGATTCGACGAATCGAGCGCGCGCTACGCCGAGTTCGGTCCATTCATCGTCGCGATCCGGCTCGGCGCCGACGACCTGCAAAGGCTCGTCTTCGGCCATACCAGCGCCTGAGCGCGACTGCTTCCCTTTTTCACTGTTTCACTGTTTCACGGTCTCACGATTTCACATTTTGTGCCCGGTCGGTGTTATGTACATCGCGGACGATAGGATCGGACCGCGTCCAGCGCTCAAGGGAGGAACAGATGACACCGCAGGAGTTCGCGCAGCATCTGAACCGTTCGTACGCCGGAACCATGATGCAGGACATTGAGATGCTCCACGCGGGCGAGGCGCGCGCGCGGGCGGGTCGAGTTCAAACCTAATCTGCGTCAACTCACGGGGCTGTTTCATGCGGGGGTGACCATGGGACTAGCCGATATCCACTCTCAATCCAGGTTTCGACCAACCTCATCCGCAACATTGGCAGCGGCGCTCTCACTGCGGATTCCGAACTGCTCCATCGCGGCAAAAGCACGACCGTTGCTGATGTTCGTGTTACCGACGATCAATCGCGGCTGATCGCCAAGGCGACCATCACGCTGCTGATACCGAAGCCGCCCGCGTGCTGAGGTCCAGCAAAGCTAGTTACGAAAATCGGTCAGTTCCGAAATCTGTCGGTCAGGCGCCGGAGCACGCCCGCTCGTTCTCCGCCGCTTTGCTCCTTGGTCGAATCGGCGGCGGGAGCTTTGGCGGCGGGCTTGAGCGCGGCGAAAATATCCTCGACTTCGCCGTCGACCGGAAAGCGGCCTGCCTGGGACTTGGAGAAGATCACCTGGCCGTCGACAAGCACGTCGAACTGACCGGTTTTGCCAGCCTTGATTTCGGCGTCCTCGCCGAAACGCTTGTGGATCGACGCGGCCAAACTGGCCGCGCGGGGTTTGTAACCTCAAGCCGAGCAGTAGAGGATTTCGGTCGCCATCGGCGGTTCTCTCCGTGTCAGTTTATCGCTTGCGCCTGTCTTTGTACTCGCGTCCGTACAATCACTTGCCCTCGGGCAGATCGACGAACACCGCCGCCGCCACCACCGAGGTCCACAAACCGTCGCGGTCGCCGATCGCCGATTGCGTGGCATTGCGCGTGGTTACGATTTTGTCCGAAACGCGCCAGACGTCCTTGCGCTCGTCGTAACTGGCGTTGGGATCGAAGTCGACGCCCAGGATCGTCGCGAGCATCGTCGCGGCGAGGTCCTCCGCATAGTCGCCCGCCTTCTGATCGGTCTCGCCGAAGCTGTGATGCTCGGAGAGATAGCCGTACTGGCTAGGGTTGGCCGGAATCGCCACACCGACCGAGGCGGCGATGAGGCGATGCGGCTCGTCGGTGGCATTGTCGCTGACAACGGCGAAAACGATCTGGCCAGGAGTGAGGCGCTTGAGCCCCTCTTGCGGCGTGATCAACCTGCAGTAAGGCGGAAAGATCGATTGGACGCGCACCAGGTTGTATTCGGCGATATTGGCCGAGCGCAGGGCCAACTCAAAGGAATTGAGTTTTTCGCGATGCTTGCCGACCCCTTTGGTCAGGAAGACCCCCTTCGGAAAAGGCCCCATCAACGATCTCCCTTTGAGATCTCTTGTCGGCGCGCCGCTTTGATTTCAATCGAGAAGCCCACTCGATAAGCGTAGCAGCAAGTGGTGCTGCGATACACGGGTGTGCGAATCGCGCCGCTAAACGACGTTGACCGGCTGGTACTCGCCGAACACGCGGCGCATCGCGTCCGAGATTTCGCCAAGCGTCGCCCAGTTGCGCACCGCGTCGATAATCGCCGGCATCAAGTTGCCGCCATCGCGGGCCGCCGCCTCGACGCGATCCAGCGCGTTTGCGGCGGCTGCGGCGTTGCGCTCGGCGCGCAGGCGGGCCAGCCGCTCGCATTGCTTTTGCTCGATCTCGGGATTGACGCGCAGGAGGTCGATTGGCGGCTGCTCGCCGGTCGTGAACTGGTTGAGTCCGACGATAATCCGCTGCTTGGATTCGATTTCGCGCTGATAGAGGTAGGCGGCCGACTGGATTTCGCGCTGCATGTAGCCGCGTTCGATCGCGGACACCGCGCCGCCCAGGTCGTCGACCTTGCCCAGGTACTCCAGCGTCTTCTTTTCGAGTTCGCGCGTGAGGCTCTCGACATAGTACGACCCACCGAGCGGATCGGCCGTATCGGCAACGTCGGACTCATTGGCGATGATTTGTTGAGTGCGCAGCGCCAGCAGCGCGGACTGCTCGGTGGGCAGCGCCAGCGCCTCGTCGCGCGAGTTGGTATGGAGCGATTGCGCGCCGCCCAGCACCGCGGCCAGCGCCTGCAGCGTCACGCGCACCACGTTGTTGTCGACCTGCTGTGCGGTAAGCGTCGAGCCCGCGGTCTGCGCATGAAACCGCAGCATCATCGAGCGTTCGTCGGCGGCGCCGAAGCGCTCTTTCATGATGCGCGCCCACAGCCGGCGCGCGACGCGAAACTTGGCGATCTCCTCGAAGAAATTGTTGTGCACGTTGAAGAAGAACGAAAGCCGGCTTGCGAAGGCGTCGACCTTGAGTCCCGCCTTGAGCGCCGCCTCGACGTAGGCGATGCCGTCGGCCAGCGTAAAGGCCAACTCCTGCGCCGCGGTCGAGCCGGCTTCGCGGATGTGGTAGCCGGAGATCGAGATCGTGTTCCAGTTGGGAACTTCCTTGGTTGCGAACGCGAAGATGTCCGTGATGATCCGCATCGAGCCGCGCGGCGGATAGATGTAGGTCCCGCGCGCGACGTACTCCTTGAGCACGTCGTTCTGGATCGTGCCGTTGAGCTTGTCCCATCCCACCCCGCGCCGCTCGGCCGCCACCAGGTAAAGCGCGAGCAGAATCGACGCGGTCGCGTTGATGGTCATCGAGGTCGAGATTTTGTCGAGCGGCAGCTGATCGAGCAGCGTCTCCATGTCATTGAGCGCGCAGATCGAAACGCCGACGCGGCCGACTTCGCCGCGGGCCAGCAGATGGTCAGCGTCGCGGCCCATCTGGGTCGGCAAGTCGAACGCGACCGACAGTCCGGTCTGTCCGTGCTCGAACAGGTAGCGGTAGCGGCGGTTGGACTCCTCGGCGTTGCCGAAGCCCGCATACTGGCGCATCGTCCACAGCCGCCCGCGATACATCGTCGGCTGCACGCCGCGGGTGAAGGGGTACTCGCCCGCGAAGCCGAGGTCGCGCAGGTAGTCGAAGCCGTTTAAGTCGGTGGGGTCGTACTCGCGCTCGATCCCGATGCCGGAGCTGGTGGTGAAATGCTCACGGCGCTCGCCGCCGCGCTTGAGCGCCGGTGCGACCTTGCGCTGCTCCCAGTTCTTGCGCTCGTCCCCGATACCGCCGTCGGACATGACTATGGCCTCCGGTCCAAAGCTACTCGATGATCGCCAGGACCTCGCCCTTTTCGACCGTCTGCCCCGCCGTCACCCGCACCTCGATCACCCGGCCGGCCTTGGGCGTTCTGATTTCGTTTTCCATCTTCATCGCTTCGACGGTCAGCACGCCATGCTCAGCTTCGATTTCATCGCCCGCCTTCACCAGCACGCTGACCACGCGCCCGGGCATCATCGCCTTGAGCTCGACGCGGCCGCTTAGCTGGCGGCCTGCGCTGGCGCGCATCGCGCGCCGTCTCTCGTCGATCAGGTTGACCCGCCACGCCCCTGCGCGCGAAGTGACGATCACCTCGTCGCCCTCGGGCGTGACGTCAAAGTCAAACGAACGATTGCCGATCAGCACCGAAAATGAACTGGCGCCGACGCGCCGGAGATCCAATTCGAAGCGATGCTCGCCCAGCCGCACGGCGCAAGCGTTCGCGCCGAGTTCTTCGAACTCGAATTCGTGCTCGGTGTCCCGCAACGTGGCCAGGTAGCGCATCGTCCGCCCCTTAGCGCCTCAGCACGTCGAGCCGGCCGAGCGTCTTCCAGGCCGAGCCGCCGCGCGCCGCGCCGCGTCCCGCGCCGGCGGCTTCGGGTGCCCGGCCGTTGCCCAGATTCTGCGCGGCAGCCGCGACCGCCAACATTGCGGCGGTGAATTCCTGGTCGGATTTGCCGTCCACCGCGCCCAGCGCTCTCGGATGATACTCCTGCGCGATAAAGTTGGTGTCGTAATCGCCGCTAAGGAACACCGGATGATTCATCAACCAGCGATGGAAATCGAGGTTGGTGGTAAGTTCGCCGGCGATCACGAATTCGCCGAGCGCGCGGCGCATCCGCGCGATCGCCTCGGCGCGATCGCGGCCCCATACCGCGAGCTTCGAGATCATCGGATCGTAAAAGACCGGCACCTCGGCGCCCGCGTATACGCCGGCGTCGTTGCGCACGCCGGGCCCGCTCGGCCATCGCAGCGTGTCGATCCGACCCGGCGCGGGCACGAAACCGGCCGCCGGATCCTCGGCATAGATGCGGCATTCGACCGCCCATCCGCGCTGACTCAGATCCTGCTGGCTGAACGGCAAGGGTGCGCCGGCCGCGACCTCGATTTGCGCCTTGACCAGATCGACGCCAGTGACCAACTCGGTTATCGGATGCTCGACCTGGATGCGCGTGTTCATCTCGAGGAAATAGAAATTGCGGTCGGCGTCGGCGAGGAATTCGATCGTGCCGGCGCCACAGTAGCCGACCGCTTGCGCCGCCTTGATCGCGACCTCGCCCATCGCACGGCGCATCGCGGGCGTGATGAAGGGCGAAGGCGATTCCTCGACCACCTTCTGATGGCGGCGCTGGACCGAACATTCGCGCTCGAACACATGAACGGTTTTGCCCTTCTGATCGGCGAAAACCTGGAACTCGATGTGGCGCGGGCGGCTCAAATACTTCTCGACATAAAGCCGCGCGTCACCGAAGGACGATTTTGCCTCGCCACCGACCGAGCGGATTGCCGAGGCAAGTTCGGATTCCTTCTCGACGAAGCGCAGGCCTTTTCCGCCGCCGCCGGCCGCCGCCTTGAGCATGATCGGATAACCGATCTTCGCCGCGGCCGCGCGCACTTCGGCCTCTCCGGCGAGCGTTCCGGGCGATCCCGGCACCACCGGCACTCCGGCCGCCGCCATCGCCTTGCGCGCCTCGACCTTGTCGCCCATGCTTTTGATCGCTTCGGGCGACGGACCGATGAACACCAGGCCGGCGTCCGCCACGGCACTCGCGAAGCCCGCGTTTTCGGAGAAGAAACCGTAGCCGGGATGGATCGCCTCCGCCCCGGTCTTTTTGGCCGCCTCCAGGATCCGTTCGGTCTTGAGATAGCTCTCGGAGGCGGGCGCCGGTCCGACCGCGACCGCGTAATCGGCTTCGCGCACGTGCAGCGCCGCGCGGTCGGCCTCCGAATAGATCGCGACCGATTCGACGCCGAGGTCGCGGCAGGCACGGATCACGCGCACAGCGATCTCGCCGCGATTCGCTATCAGGATGCGCTTGAACATCGTCTACGCAATCAACCGGCGCGCCCGCCGATCGGCAGGCGAACGGCACAGTTAAACTTTATCGCGTTCGCGGCCGCGCAAGCGAGAGCGTTTTTGGCCGAGGCCGGGGCCGCCGCTTCGAGGGACCGCGCAGTATTCACAGCGGGATATTGCCGTGTTTGCGCGGCGGGTTGCGCTCGCGCTTGTTCTCGAGCGCCTTGAGCGCCGCGATCAGCCGCGGCCGCGTGTCACGCGGCATCAGCACTTCATCGATATAGCCCAGCTCGGCGGCCTTGAACGGATTGGCGAAGGTCTTGCGATACTCCTCGACCAGCCGCGCCTTCTCGGCCACCGGATCCTTGGCTTTCTCGATCTGGCTGCGGAACACGATATTGACCGCGCCGTCGGGGCCCATCACCGCGATCTCGGCGGTCGGGTAGGCAAAGTTGAAATCGCCGCGGATGTGCTTGGAGGACATCACGTCGTAGGCGCCGCCGTAGGCTTTGCGCGTGATCACCGTGACCTTGGGCACCGTGGCCTCGCAATAGGCGTAGAGCAACTTGGCGCCGTGGCGGATGATGCCGCCAAACTCCTGCGTGGTGCCGGGCAGGAAGCCCGGAACGTCGACGAAGGTCACCAGCGGAATGTTGAATGCGTCGCAAAAGCGCACGAAGCGTGCGGCCTTGACCGAAGCGTCGATATCGAGGCATCCGGCCAGATAGGCGGGCTGATTGGCGACCACGCCGACCGAGGCGCCGCCCAGCCGCGCGAAACCGATCACGATATTCTGCGCGAAGTCCTTCTGCAGCTCCATGAGCTGGCCGCCGTCGACCACGCGATGGATCACGTCGCGGATGTCGTAGGGCTTGTTCGGATTTTCGGGGACGATCGAATCGAGCGCCTCGTCGCGCCGATCCGCCGGATCGGCGGTCGCCGCAAACGGCGCGTCCTCAGCGTTGTTGAGCGGCATGTAGGCGAGCAGATCGCGCACTGCGAGGAGCGCGCTCTGATCGTCGGCTGCCTCAAGGTGGCACACGCCCGAGCGCATCGAATGCGTGTCGGCGCCGCCCAGGTCCTGCATCGAGACTTCCTCGTGCGTGGTCGCCTTGATGACGTCGGGACCAGTGATGAACATGTACGAAGTGTCGCGCACCATCACGACAAAATCAGTCATCGCGGGCGAGTACACCGCGCCGCCGGCACATGGCCCCATGATGCAGGAAATCTGCGGCACCACGCCGGAGGCCATCACGTTGCGCAGGAAGATGTCGGCATAGCCGGCCAGCGAGACCACGCCCTCCTGGATGCGCGCGCCACCCGAATCGTTGAGTCCGATTACCGGGCATCCCGTCTTCATCGCCAGGTCCATCACCTTGCACACCTTCTCGGCAAACGCGCCCGAAAGGCTGCCGCCAAAGACCGTGAAGTCCTGCGAGAAGACGCAGACCTGGCGTCCCTCGACGGTGCCGTAGCCGGTCACGACGCCGTCGCCTGGAAAGCGTCGCTCGTCCATCCCGAAGTCATCGCAGCGATGGGTCTTGAACTTGTCGAGTTCGATGAAGGAGCCGCGGTCGAGCAGGAATTCGACCCGCTCGCGCGCGGTCATGCGGCCCGACTCGCGCTGGCGCCGCTGGCGATCCTCGCCGCCGCCGAGCTCCGCCTGGCGCGAGAGCTCGCGCATCCGTTCGATATTTTCCTTAACGCCCATCACCAAATCCCGGCCAAAATCCGCACCGGCGAGCATCATTCAGGCTTGCCCAGCCGAGCATCATCAATCTCGCGCAAGCGAGCATGATATGGTCTGCTGGCGGCGGCGCGCAAGCGGATTTGCCGCGCGTCCCACGCTCTGTCACGGGGCGTCGCCAGCGGGGCGTCTTTGCGGCCCTTTTCGCGCGCGCATAGCATAGTGAGGCAACTTCGAAGAGGAAAAGGCGGGCGCAAGCGTGATTGACGACACGATGGCGGAGCGGATGGTTGCATGCGGATGGGTCGCGGCGGCGATAGCCGCCATGGCGACGCTGGTTTTCTCGCTCACGTCGACCTACGGACTCACCCACTACAACCTGGTCGATGCCGCCCTGCTATTCGGACTCGCGTATGGGATTTACCGGCACAGCCGGATCTGCGCGGTGCTCGCCCTTGCCTACCACATACTGAACCGACTCATGATCTTCTCCGGACAGAACGTGCCTCCGATCGCGATCGTCTTGACCCTGATGTTCGCGGCGCTCTATATGCTCGGAGTAATCGGCACGTTCGTGCATTATTCGCGACGGGGTACGGCGGCGGCGTAGCTCGTGGCGTTATTGCGTGGTGTGCGGCTCGAATCCGATGAAGCTCATCTTGTCTCCGGCGCGCACGCCGTGGCGCGCGCAAAACCCTCCATTGACCTCGAGCACGTAAAGCGCCGGCGCGTCGGGGCCGACCGGCTTCTCCGAATAGGGTGTCGCGTTGGCCACGATACCGACGATAACGCCAGCGGGGTCGGCGAAAATCATATCCAGTGGAATTTCAGTATGCTTCATCCAGAATTTCAGCTCATCCGCCGTGGGGAAGATGAAGAGCATGCCGGCGTCCTCGTCCAGATGCTCGCGGTACATCAGGCCGAATTCGCGCTGTCCGGGAGTGACGGCCAACTCGACGTGCACCGCGGCGCGCTCGGCGCCGTCGGAGGCGCTGACCACGACTTTTGGAATCTGAGCGGCTCCCAGAGCGGCCGCTGCGAGCGCGAGCAGGATAAGCCAGTGCGCCAGCGCCGCGTGCGCTGATGTCCGCCGCGAGCGTTCAGCTATCATGGTCATCTGCGATCTTGGATTCGTCTCGACGCGCACCGCGTGTTTGATACATCTAGCTTACTTCGAGCGGCAGCGAGGCCAGCCCGCGCAGAAAGAACGACCCCTTGTACGCAAGCGGCGCCTCCGGTGCGGCGGGACGGATTCGTTTATAGCGCGCGAGCAGCGAGCCGATCGCGATCGCGCCTTCCATCCGGGCGAGCGGCGCGCCGATACAAAAGTGAATACCCGCCGAAGGCCAGATGGTCGTTCGGCGTGCGCGCGAGGTCGAACGTTTCCGGCTCCCTGAACTGTGCTGGGTCGCGATTGGCCGCCGCCAGCAGCACGAAGATAAGCGAGCCCGCGGCCACCTGCGTGCCCGCGATTTCAGTGTCCTGGCGGATATGGCGCATCGTCGCCTGCACCGGGCCGTCGTAACGCAGCATCTCCTCGATCGCCGACGGCATTAGCTCGGGCGAACGCCCGAGGCGCTCGAGCTGCTCGGGATGGCGCGTGAGCGCGAGCATCCCATTGCCAATTAGATTGGTGGTGGTCTCGTTGCCGGCGAGCAGCAGGATGACGACAAAGGCGACCAGCTCGGCTTCGCTCAGCACTTCGTCGGAGCCCTCGTGCGCGGCGACCAGCACGCTTACAAGGTCGTCGCCGGGATTGCGCCGGCGCTTTTCGATCTCGGCGATAAAATATTCGCGCAGCGCCGTGAACGCGTCGCGCACGTTTTGCGGCAACGGCATCCCGGGCGGCGTGTTGTCCGACTCGATCACGGTGTCAGACCACTGCTTGAACATCGGGTAATGCTCATGCGGCACGCCCAGCATGTGCGAGATGACCATCACGGGCAGCGGATTGGCGAGGTCCGCCATCACGTCGATTCCGCCCTTGCCGGCGGCGCGGTCGAGCAGCAGGTTGGTGAACTCGCGGATTTTAGGCTCGAGCTCGCGGATGCGCCGCGGCGTGAACGCGCGGCTCACCAGCCGGCGGAGCCTGGTGTGGACCGGCGGATCGGAGAATACCACGCGCGGCGCGTCGCCGAATACGCTGATACGCTCTTCAAGGAACCGCGAGCGCGGCGGCACGCTGGAGAAATGTTCATGATCGCGCAGCACGGCGGCGCAATCGGCGTACCGCGCCACCAGCGCCATCGGCAGGAAGACATTGAGCAGCCGCGGCGGCCCCGTCATCAGCGGCTTGTAATATGGATAGGGGTTGGCGCGAAAGGCCTCGTCCCACGGGTTGAAATAGATCTGCTCGGCCTCGCTCATACGGCGGCACTGCCTCCGCGCCCGCCCCGGGCGCAGCGCCCATTGTAGCGTGGCGGTGGATGGCGAAAACAGCGGCTCGCTCGAGCGCCGCTCAGCGGCCGGCGAAGCGCGGTTGGCGCTTCTCCATGAACGCGCGCACGCCCTCGCGATAGTCCTCGCTATCGAAGCAGCGCGAGACCATCTCGGCGATCGTCTTGAGGTCGCGCTCGGCGCCGTCCTTGAGCCCTTCGCGGATCGTCGCCTTCGCCGTCGCCATCGTGAGCGGCGCGTTCGACGCCATCCGGGTCGCATACTGGCGGACATGGTCCTCCAGTTCCGCGGGCTCGACCAGCTTGTTCAGCAGACCCATCACATAGGCTTCATCGGCGTCGAAGATGCGCGCCGACATCAGGATGTCGCGCGCGATGGCCGCGCCGCACACCTGCACCAGCGACATCACACCGTCCAGCGGATAGGCCAGTCCCAGGCGCGCAGCAGGAACTCCCAGGCGCGTGCCGCGCGCCCCGATCCTGATGTCGCAGGCGAGCGCCACTTGCAAGCCGCCGCCGATGCAGATGCCGGCGATCATCGCGATGACCGGCTTGGGACAGTTGATGATCGCGTTGGTCGCGTTGCCCGGCGCGTCGCGGTAGACGCGCGCCTGTTCGGCGTTGGCGCGCAGGCTGGGGAACTCCGAGATATCGGCGCCGGAGATAAAGGCCTCAAGCGTGGCGCCGCGCATGATGATCACCCGCACGTCAGGGTCGTCGTTGAGCTCGGCGACGCCCTTGACGATGAGCTGCCAGGTGCGCAGGTTGAGCGCGTTGCGCACCTGCGGGCGATTGAGCACCAGCCATCCGAGCGGCGCCTCGTGGCGCACCAGCAGCGGCTCGGGCTCAGCGGAAATCGTCTGTACCTGCTCGCTCATTTTCCTTTACCTTGTGGGGCCGCCCTCGGCCGTCATTCACTTGTTCACCACGAACGCTAGAGCTTCGCCAGCACGTCGTTGGCGATCTTGTCCAGGCCGCGCGTGAGGCCATCGGCGTCGAAGGCCGGAGGCGCGATCACGACGCGCGAGATCCCGATATCCAACAGCGGTTTGATCGTTTCCACGCTCGCGCGCCCCGCACACGAAAGCTCGATCGCGTCGGGGTCGCGTCCGGCGCCGCGCGCCGCTTCGCGCATGATCTCGAACAGCGCCTTCAGCTTGTCGGCCTCGCCGAGCGCCGGAAAAAATCCGTCGCCCATCCGCCCCGCGCGCCGCGCCGCGGCCGGCGAATGGCCGCCCACGTGGATCGGCACGCCGCCGCTTTGCACCGGCTTGGGAAAACTCTTAAGGTCGTGAAAATCGAACTGCTTGCCGTGGAAGCTGGCTATGTCCTCGCGCCAGAGCGCGCGCATCGCGGCGACCGCCTCGTCGGTGCGCGCGCCGCGCTGATGGAAGTCCAGGCCGAGCGCGTCGAACTCCTCCTTGAGCCAGCCGCTGCCGATGCCCAGGATGACGCGGCCGCGCGAAAGCACGTCGAGCGTCGCGACCTCCTTGGCGACGTAAAGCGGATGGCGCTGCGGGAGAATCAGGATGCCGGTGGCCAGCCGGATGCGGCTGGTGACGGCGGCGGCGTAAGCGAGCGGCAGCAGCGGGTCGGGAATTGCGACGTCCTCGCCGCCGGGGATCTTGCCGCTGCGCGCGTATGGGTAGGGCGTCTTGTAGTCGTGCGGGATGACCACGTGCTCGACGGTCCAGAGCGATTCAAAGCCGCGCTCTTCCGCGGTTTTCGCCAGATGCGCGAGCAGGCCGGGCTCGGCGAACGGCCCCGAATTGACGAACATCAGCCCAAGCTTGATCATCGCGGTGCGCGCCTCGTTTTTAACCCTTCGGACATATCGTGCCGAGAAGAATTGCAACGCTCCAGCTATCCCGTTGTAGCCCAGCTTGCGCGCCGAGGTAAACCTCACGCTCGCGATACGCCGGATACGCCGTGCGAGCGCGGCTTGTCCGCCGCGCGCGACAGGATTAAGTACAATGGTCATGGACATCAGCAAATATGGAGTGTGGTTTTTTTACGACGGGATGACCGCGGCGCAGAGCGCGGAGTTCGCGCGCACGGTCGAAAAGCATCGCTACGGAGCGCTCTGGATTCCCGAGGCGGTTGGGCGCGAGCCGTTTGCGCATGCGGCCTATCTCGCGGCACGCACGGAGCGGCTGGTCTTCGCCACCGGCATCGCCAATATCTATGCGCGCGATCCGCTGACGATGGCGGCGGCGGCCAAGACCGTCGGGGAGCTTTCGAGCGGACGCTTCCTGCTCGGGATTGGTGTCAGCCACAAGCCGCTGGTGGCCAACCTGCGCGGCCATAGTTACGACAAACCCTACAGCTACATGCGCGAGTACCTGCCCAAGATGAAGAGCGCGCTCTATCGTGCGCCCGAGCCCAAGGAGCGGGTGCCGGTGGTGCTCGCCGCGCTGCATCCCAAGATGCTCGCGCTGTGCGCGGCGGAGGCTGACGGCACCCATACTTACTTCGTGCCGCCCGAACATACCGCGATGGCGCGCGCCGCGATCGGGCCCAAGCCGCTCATCTGCGTCGAGCAGGCGGTGGTTCTGGATACCGACGCGGCCAAAGCGCGCGCGACCGCGCGCGAGTACATGAAGACCTACGTGCCGCGCCTGCCCAACTATACCAACGCGCTGAAGGCGCTGGGCTGGGCGGACAAGGAATTCGAAAACGGATGCAGTGACCGGTTGGTCGACGCCATCGTCGCCTGGGGCACCGAGACGCAGATTCGCGACCGCGTCGAGGCTCATTTGAAGGCCGGCGCCAGTCACGTTTGCATCCAGCCGCTGAGCACCGCGAATCCGCTGATGCCCGACGAGCGAGCGCTGCAGGCGTTGGCCCCGCGATAGGCGCGATGCGCGCGCTAAGCGGCAGGCTAGGCGGTGCGGCCGCGGCGCTAGCGCTCGCGGCTTTGATGGCGAGCGGATGCGGGCTGTCGGCCGAGGAAAGCGCGGAGCGGGCCGAGGCGGCTGCCGCGCAAGCCCAGGCCGCCTCCGAGCGCGCGCAGGCCAAGGCCGCGCTCGCCAAGGAGGAGGCGGCCGACGCGCAGCGTCGCGCGGACCACGCCGTCCAGCTCTTCCAGGCTGCAACGGCAGAGTTCAACGACGCGGCCAACCGGCTCGACAAGTACCGGCGCGAGCACGAGGATCAGGATCAGTAAGCTGTTAGTAGCCAAGGTCAGTAGCAGGATCGGTGGCGGCCCAGCAGAATGTTCGGTGACGCTAATAGGGACGCGGCCAGGTACGCGCAGGACGGCTGGCGGGTGACAGCTTGCTGAAGCCCCCGCGCTTTGGGATAAGCGGAGAGGGTCGCGAAAAAAGAAAGGTCAGAAGATGAAGCTGTACAACATGAATCTCTCGAATTTTGCCACCAAATCGCGGATTGTCATCTACGACAAGGGGCTCAATATCGAGATTGCCGCGATCCCGGGCAACAACCTCAAGTCGCCCGAATACCTCAAGATCAATCCGCTCGGCAAAACCCCCGCGCTCGACGCCGATGGGATGATCGTCGCCGAATCCGAGATCATCAACGAATACCTCGAAGAGAAGTTTCCCAATCCGCCGCTGCTGCCCAAGACGCCCGAGGATCGCGCGCGCGTGCGGACCTTCACCCGTTTTCATGACCTCTACCTCGAGCCGCCGCTGCGCGCGCTCTTCGGCCAGCTCAACCCCAAGAGCCGCGACGAGAAAGTCGTCAACGAAAGGCTGACCGAATTCAATCAGCGCCTCGACCAGCTCGAAGCGATGCTCGCGTCGAGCGGGTTCGCGGCCGGGCCGGAGTTTACGTTGGCCGACTGCGCGCTCGCGCCGACGATGTTCTTTGCGACCAACATGCTGCCGGGCTTCGGCGCCAAACCCGCGCTGGAGGGGCGTCCCAAGCTGGAGGCGTGGTGGAAGCATGTGCAGACGCGGCCGTCGGTGAAGAAGGCGCTGGCCGAGATGGGCGAGGCGCTCGCGGCCATGATGAAGCGATAGGTTGCGCTGACCATCGGGAACGAAGCGCCGCTTGCTGTCATAGGCTAGTCCGCGAGCCAGCTTGAAGCTGTCGATCATCGACCAATCGCCGGTCTCGGCCGGCTCGACTCCGGGGGACGCGCTGCGCAATTCGATCGAACTCGCGCGCCTGGCCGACCGCCTGGGCTACGAGCGTTACTGGATCGCCGAGCATCACGCGATCACGGCCCTGGCGAGCCCCGCGCCCGAAATACTGATGACGCGGATCGCCGCCGAGACCTCGGGCATCCGGGTCGGCTCGGGCGGCGTGATGCTGCCGCACTACAGCCCCCTTAAGGTCGCGGAAATCTTCCGCATGCTCCATGCCCTGCATCCGGGCCGCATCGACCTCGGCATCGGGCGCGCACCTGGCGGCACCCCGCTCGACACTTTTGCGCTCCAGCGCTATCGCGGCCAGCAACTGTCGAGCGATGATTTCCCGGATCAGATGCTGGAGCTGCTGGCCTTCCTGAATCGCGACTTCCCGGCCAAGCATCCGTTCAGCCGCCTGACCGTCTCACCCGACATGCCGGGTTGTCCCGAGGTCTGGCTGCTCGGCTCGAGCATGTGGAGCGCGGCGGCGGCGGCGCAGCTCGGGCTGCGCTACGCGTTCGCGCACTTCATCGATTCCAAGCCGACCCGCGCCGCGCTGGAGCATTATTTTTCGCACTTCACCGCGTCCCGGGATCTGTCCGCGCCCTATGCGATGGTGGCGCCGGGCGTGCTCTGCGCCGACACACAAGCCGAGGCCGAACGCTTGCTGACGAGCGCTCGCCTTTTTCGCCGCCGCATCCGCCAAGGCGACGTGCGTCCGATTCCGACCCCCGAGGAGGCGATCGTGGAGCTGGGCTCGTCGCCCGGGCCGCCGTCCACCGAGCTCGGCGATTGGCCGCGCTACTTCGCCGGCACGGCCGAGAGCGTTCGCGACCAGCTAATCGACATGGCGAGCGTGCTTCACGTCGAGGAATTGATGATCGTCACGATTGTGCACGACCATCGCGCACGCATGCGCTCCTACGAACTTCTCGCCGAAGCCTTCAATCTCCCTCCGCGCGCAGTATAGAGGGCAGCCGCGCGAATCCCCAGCGGAGCGGGAAAACCGGCTTCCACCCAAGGGAGGATTCGATATGGACTCATCCGGCAAGGTCGCGATCATTACCGGCGCGGGAACCGGAATAGGTAAGCAAACGGTACTCGCGCTGCTCCACGAGGGTTACTCGGTAGTGCTGGCCGGGCGGCGCAGGGAGCTGTTGGACGCGACGGTACTGGAAAGCAAATCCGCTGGCTCGCGAACGCTGGTGGTACCGGCTGACGTGGGCGATCCCGCTTCGGTCAAGACGCTGTTCGCAAAAACCAGGGAGACTTTCGGCCGCCTCGACTTGCTATTCAATAATGCGGGCGTCGGCGCACCCGGCATCCCGCTTGAGGACCTCACTTACGATCAATGGAAATCGGTAGTGGATATCAACTTGACGGGCGCCTTCCTCTGCACCCAGGAAGCGTTCCGAATCATGAAGAGCCAGGATCCGCGCGGCGGACGGATCATCAACAACGGCTCGATCTCCGCCCATGCACCGCGGCCCAACTCCGCTCCCTACACGGCCACCAAGCACGGATTGACCGGACTTACCAAAGCGACCTCGCTCGACGGCCGCAAGTACGACATCGCCTGCGGCCAGATCGATATCGGCAACGCCGCCACCGAAATGACCGCGCGGATGAAACGTGGCGTCCCGCAGGCCAACGGCGCGCTCGAGGTCGAGCCGACGTTCGATGCCCAGCAGGTGGCGCGCGCGGTGGTCTACATGGCGGGCCTGCCGCTGGAGGCCAACGTGTTGTTCATCACCGTGATGGCGACCAAGATGCCGTTCGTCGGTCGCGGCTAACGGACGCATGGATCCGTTTGTCCTGCTCGACCGCATCGGCAAGCGCCGGGTCATCCGAATCAACGCGACCGCCTGATCCCGCTCGATACCTTACGGCCGTAGCGCCGCTTCGATTTGAAACTAGAGCGACTTCTATATCCTTCAAATGCGCACTTTAAGCGAAGAAACACAGGGTTCTTGGAATTATAGGCGTAAAATCGTGATTACGCACTGAAATTTTACCTGATGGAACGAGACCTCTGGCTACGTTTGAACCTCCGAGGACACTTATACCGATTTCGACGAGGCAGGTTTGAAAAATTTACGTTAGACTTCGACGCGAATGTTGGAAAGGCCGGGTATCGCTCACGCTCGAGCGAAATTATCGAGGTTTATTGATGATAATGGGACCCGACGCGCCGTACTCGGAAACGCGCTCGGATATGGAGCGCTTCTTGCTGTCGCTCAGTCGAGAATCGGCGCACCATTTTCGCCAGCGTCCTTGACGGCGGTCCGCGAGACGGACGACATCCATTTGAATCCCCCTCACCAGACGCTCCTCGGATCACTGGTCGCAACGACCGCCCTGTTCTGCGGCTTGACCGCGCTGGCGACCAGCACTGGCGGATGCTTTATGGCTGCGTTCGCGGTGGCGCCGATTGCGATGCAACTGGTCCGAGCGGCCGGCTCGGGCATCGCCTCCAGTACGAAATCCGCGCGGAAAACTAACGTCGCTCAGGACGATGAAATTTGCGACATGGGCGGCCGACAGTTGCCACCGCTGATCGAGCTCAGAACCGACAAGCTGGGTACGACTCTCTATCGGCCAATGACCCCGGGGCGTCCGCAGTCCGACCCGCAGGTGACCGCTATCGTGAATCAGTCGGGCAACAGTGGATGGAGGCTGGCGGGCAATTTCACTACGATGAACTTCCAGCCGCCGCTTCAACGGGCACTAATTCCGAGCTCAATCACTTACCTTGCCTATGCGCCCGCGGAGGTCCGAGATCCATCTGAGCAGGCTAAGGCCGAAGCGCTAAATCAGGACTTCGGACCGAGCACCGGAACCTTCGACTGGAATGGGCGCTCATACCGATATACCGTCGTCCATCAACTGCCGTGCGCGTCGGCGCCTGCGCAGGAGAACCGGGTGCAGACTTTGAGCGCAAATGTTACCGACGGCCGCGCGGAATCAAAAACAATTCCGCGCTAAGGACTCGCTTCAAGACCAGCGCTTTCAACGGTATTAAGGGTCGCGACCGCCAGCATACTTCTTGCTCCTCAGTTCCTAATAGGCGGGAGTCGGGGGGGAGGAGGTGTGCGATCGTGACCGGTAATTTTTTGTATCGTTTTTTACTCTCCGCGGCCTTGGTAAGTTTCGCCGGATGCTCCACGATCAGCCAGCGCACTGAGGAGTCCCGCCCGTTCTTTCAGCCCGAGTATGAGCTGACCAGCCACGGACGCAAAACTCTGTTCGACAGGATAGTCGAACTCGATCCCGGCCGCATGAACGTCAAGATTGCGTCCGACTATCAGCGCAATGCGCCCCTCCGAATTGCGGTTCTACCCTTCATCGATCGTGGCAGCGCCAATTTCGTGGTCGACAAAATTCCTTTGACCTTCCGCGACCAGCGCCAGCGGGCCGAATGGGCTTGGACCGATGCGCAACGGTTGCGCCGCTCGATGGTCGGTTATCTCTCCGGGCGCGAATTCTATGTCCTTAATCCGATTGGGGTCGACGCGGTCCTGCGCGCGCGGGGGATTACGGACGAAGCCAAACTCGAGAAGGTGACACCGCAGCAGCTCGGTTCATGGCTCGGTGCCGACGCCGTCGTATATGGAGAAGTCCTCCACTACGAGGCTTATTATCTGGCGCTGGTCTCAGGCTGGCAGGTGAGTATTCAGGGCCGCATGGTATCGACGCACGACGCTGAGCAACTGATTGGCTTTGCCGGCAGCCGTTACGATGTGAATGTTCTGCCCGCCCTGACTCCGCAGGACATCCTGATAAATTCCGCCGAATCGCTGCTGCAATTGCGAGACGTAGAGTTGGCGCGTTCGGAAGAAGAGGTGTGCCGCGAACTGGTGCTGCGCATTCCGGTTTCCGAGAGTCTGCGCCTCCAAATCGCCCGCCAGGCGCTCGAAATCGATGCTCAGAGCGAGGATCCGCCGATGCCGGTTTCCATGACGCCGGCGCGACCCGCGAACTCCTTGGCGAGCCGGCTCGCGCACGACTTGCCGCCGAATGAATCCGTGCATCTAGTTTCGATGCCGGATCAGGCGTTGAATGGCGTCAAAAATAGCACCTACGGTCCTTAGCGCGTCGTTTCGCGCCCAAGCGGTGTCAAACGCTTGATAGGGGTGTCTCGCTCGCGCCCGAGCAGTCGTCCAGCTATTGCCAAGCGTCGATGCCCGCGTTTCTCCACGCACGCGAGAAAGTTGTAGTCGTGTTCAATAGCGTTTACGGCGTTGTTCCTCTTTACTAATCGTAAGCGAGCATGTCGTGCGAACTGACCTCCGTGGACAAGAAGACGGGACCCTAAGGATCGCCAATTGCCCCATCCAGCATTTAAGCGGAATCTCACGTTGAAGAATCTTCTCGGCTCGTTAGGTGCAAGCGTCGAAGCGGCGACGTCGGCACACTCGGCGCTGGCAACGCTCAAGACACTGCATTTTGACGCCGTCATTTCAGACATCGGATTGGCTGTTCAGGATGGCTACTTTTTGGCGCGGGAAGTCCGCAAGTGGGAACAGGAAACAGGCCGAAAGGGCCGTATACCCCTGGTCGCGCTGACAGCCTATGGGCGGGTCGAGAATAAGGTTCAAATTTTTGACCGCTGGTTTTGACAGCCACGCGATCAAGCCGGTGGACCCCGTGGAGCTTTCCACGATTGTGGAAACGCTCATCAGTTCGCGCAGAGAGACAGGCGGCGGTTGATCGCACGGCGCGTGTCCGGCCCGCTTAACTCGCGAATGCCAATCACAGCAGCGGCTCGACCATTTTCGCCGCGATTTCCTCGAGCCGGTCGCATAGTCCCCGATGCTTCCATTGAGCCGGATCTATTTGCGTCGAGTTCTCCATGTCGCTTCTGAACATCCGGTTCATTTCGTCGCCGAAGGAATGGCTCAGGATGATAGCGTTGACTTCGTTATCGCGCGCGATACTCCACCAATCGAGATTGGAGGTCCCGACGGTTGACCATACCCCATCTATGGTCGCGGTCTTGGCATGTAACATCTCGCCTTGCCATTCATAGATCTTGACCCCGGACGCGAGCAATGCCTGATAGTGAGAATGCTCCGCCGATACGATCATTGGTTCGTCGCTTTGGCTTGGAAGCAGCAGCCGCACGTCGACCCCGCGTCGAGCGGCATTCTCAAGCGCATGCAGCATCTGACGATCTGGCGCGAAGTAGGCATCGGTGATATACACATTCGTCTCGGAATTAACTATCGCTGAGATTAAATCCACGTAGATCAAACTGAATCGTTCCGGCACACTCGAGATCACCCGGACAATGTGATTACCCTGCGTTGCCAATGCCGGAAAGTAGTTGCGCGGGCTGAGCGGAGGGCCTTTCTGGTAGGACCATTCGCCGATGAATAGACGCTGAAATTCCGCCACCACTGGACCTTCAAATTCGACGTCGGTGTCGCGCCAATATTGCGGTGTGCTTCGTTGCCGGCTTCCCCGCAATCTGCCCAGCCCGCTGGCGTAAACCTCGGAGATATTGATCCCGCCTGTAAAAGCGATGCGCCCGTCGACGATCAGTATTTTACGATGGTTCCGATGGCTGAACGACCATTGAAGCGTCGTCTCGAATGGATTCACCGGACGGTACTGCAGGATCGCAATTCCGTTCTGGCGCAGCCGATCGAAATAACTGACCGGTGTGGCAAGCGAGCCGACACTGTCGAACATGAGATTCACCTGAACTCCATGGCGCTGTCGTTCAATCAGCGCGTCAGCGAACATTTGTCCGACCGGGCCATCGGAGAATGTGTACATGGCGATATTAATGCTGTCATGCGCATTGCGAATTGCCGCCAGCATCGCGTGATATGTCATTGAGCCGTTTTCCAGCAGCGTCACCTGGTTGCCAACTACGAGCGGAACATTGCTCAGTGCCTGTTCGAAGGCAAGATGGCGCTGCAGAATATCACTCGGCGTTTTCTGTTGTTTTTCAAGTCGCGCGATAATCCGTTCACCCTGTCGCTTGGTCAGCGGCCCGCGCGGCCCTACGAAGTCGGAATTCTCCAGATAAGGATCCCTCGCATTAAGCAGCGCGTGCACGTCGGGGATCGTGCCGCAACCATTGAAGGTCGCTATTAAGGCAGCGAACAGGATCAGCGCGCACGTCTTTTTTAGGGCGCTGGCCATAGCCCGATGACGACGGTAAGTCGGTCGATTTGTGTTCGATTCCGACCGCTCTTTTAATCCGCTTTACCCTGCAGCATGTAATTGTTGCCGCATCCGTAAAGCCGCGAGGTATAGTGGAGCAATAGCGGGGCCATCAGATTACCTTGATTTTTTTGGGGATTCGCTGGTTTCTTGCGCGCGGGATTCTTTATTATTTCAAGAAAGCAGTGAACAAGACGGAAATGTTTTTGCCTGGCAACGAGAGTAAGTCCAATCGGCAGAGAAATGGTCGCCTCAGCAAATAATCGGGCGTCACCCGGCGCCAATCTCACGGCTTCGAAATGTCACTGATCAATAAGATTCTGGGACGTCCGCTCGCCTCCGGGGAGGCGGGCGAGCAACGCATCAGCACGGCCAGCGGCGTGCCGACCTTCGGACTCGATGCGCTGAGTTCCGCGGCTTATGGTCCCGAGGCCGCACTGACCGTTCTGCTGCCGCTCGGCGCGGCGGGACTGACGTTTATTCTTCCGATCACCGCGGCGATCGTCATTCTGCTCGGCATCGTTTATTTCAGTTACCGGCAGACGATCGCGGCCTATCCCAACGGCGGGGGCTCCTATACGGTCGCGCGCGAAAACCTGGGCGCGAATGCCGGTCTGCTGGCCGCCGCCGCACTGATGACGGACTACGTGCTGAATGTCGCGGTCGGGATTTCGGCCGGCGTCGGCGCGCTGATCTCGGCCGTACCGAAGCTGCAACCTTACACGCTAACGCTATGCTTAGTCATTCTGGTCCTGTTGACCCTGGTGAATTTACGCGGCATCGGCGAGGCAGGGAGATTGTTCATGCTGCCGACCTGCATCTTCATAGTGAGCCTCTGCGCGATGGTGGCCTGGGGTGTGCTCGCGACCATTTCCGCGGGCGGCCATCCCCAGCCCGTGTTTCCTCCGCCACATCTTGCCAAGGCGGCCGAAGCCGTGAGCGCGTGGATACTGTTGCGCGCGTTCGCCAGCGGCTGCACCGCGATGACCGGCGTCGAGGCGGTCAGCAACGGCGTGCAGGCGTTTCGCGAGCCGGTGGTGCCCGCCGCACGGCGCACCCTCACCGCCATCATTGTCATCTTGATCGTGCTGCTGCTCGGCATCGCCTATCTCGCGCGCGCCTATCAAATCGGCGCCACCGAGCCCGGGACGCCGCACTACCAGAGCGTGCTGTCGCAATTGATCGGTGCGGTCGCTGGCCGGGGAATCTTTTACTGGGTAAGCATCGTTTCGATTCTGCTGGTGCTCTGTCTATCGGCGAATACTTCGTTTGCCGACTTCCCGAGACTCTGCCGCGCGGTGGCCTCGGATGACTATCTTCCGTATTCATTCACCGACCGTGGCCGGCGGCTAGTCTATTCGGAGGGTATCTGGCTGCTCGCCATCCTTTCCGGGATTTTGCTCGCGGTGTTCGATGGGATTACCGACCGGCTGATTCCGCTGTTCGCCGTCGGAGCGTTTCTGGCTTTTACCTTGTCGCAGAGCGGGATGGTCGCGCACTGGTGGAAGAAGCGGGAGCGCGGCGCGCTCGCCAGCATGGCAGTGAACGCGCTGGGTGCGGTAGCCACCGCCCTCACGGTGATCGTGGTGGCCGTGGTCAAGTTCATGGCAGGCGCGTGGGTCGTGGTGCTGCTGGTGCCGTCGCTGGTGGCGCTGATGCTCGCCGTGCGGCGCCACTATCGAAGAATTGAGCGGGAGACCGCGCCCGGCGATCTGAAGCTTGACGATTTGCAGGAACCGCTGGTGATCGTGCCGATACTCCGGTGGAATTCGATTGCGGAAAACGCGCTGCGTTTCGCGCTCACGCTATCGCGTGAGGTCGAGGTGTTGCATATCGAGAGCGAAGACAGCCCCAACTCGCTCAAACAGCTTTGGCCGTCGCGCGTGGAACAGCCGTCGCGCGAGGCAAAGCGGGCGATCCCGCGGCTTACCGTGCTCAAGTCGCCATTTCGCTTCGTGGTGCAGCCGATTCTCGATCACGTCCTGGAGATCGAGCGAAATAACCCCGCCCGCACCATCGCGGTGCTGCTACCGGAGTTGGTCGAGCGCCAATGGTACCAATATTTCCTGCACAACCAGCGCGCCCGAATCCTTGCCGCGCGTTTGCTGCTGCAAGGCGCGCATCGGATCGTGATCGTCAACGTGCCCTGGTATCTGCGTAAACGGCGGTGACCGTTACTTCGCCCAATGGTCTTTGAAATAGTTTCTGCTCGGTTGAAAATTTGGCGCTCCATCTCCTATAAGCAGGAATTTCCACTACACACGGATCTGTCAATTTATTATCGAGCGCGCCAGAACTGATGCGGTCGCGTGCCGAAGTCAACTGCTGGAAACACTTCAACAGCGTTGAGTTCGGGTACAACAATTGCTCTCTCGATTCATATGTGGCGGTTGGGCTTGGCATTGATTGTCCTCACGCTGCTGGCGTATCCGAGAAATGCTCGGGCACCACAAGCTGGCGGTAATTCCAGACCGAACGTGCCCAAAACAAACCTGAGGCTCGCGTCCCGGCAGGTCGACGCTTCGCGCGCGCAGGCGACGAGCGCGACCTCGCCGCCGGTCATCGGGCCGCCGATCCTGGGCATCAAGGCCTATCAGCTACGCGACAGCTTCAATGAAATACATGCGGGTTATCGCCACGAAGCGATCGACATTATAGAGCCCGCAGGCACGCCGGTACGCGCGGCTGTCGACGGTACGATTCAGAAACTGTTCTTGAGCCAGGCGGGCGGCAATACTATCTACGAGTTCGACGAAGAGTCCGCGTACTGTTACTACTACGCGCATCTGGAACGCTACGCCGAAGGCCTTCATGAGGGGATGCGTGTTTCTCGCGGAGAGGTAATTGGATACGTCGGGTCGACCGGCGACGCTTCTCCCGCCGCCCCCCATCTGCACTTCGCAATCTATCTGCTCGGGCCCGGGCGTCTCTGGTGGAAGGGTGCTGCGATAGACCCCTATCCAGTTATCTTGCGTTCGCTTATGGCCTCGCGGTCATCCTCCGCGCAGATTTACCTGATTCTCGAGATGCTGCACGCGGCGAGCTGAACGACTCGGCCGCGATTGAAGCCTTCGTGGCCGCGGCTTGGATATGCGAACGTTCATTTATTGACGTGGACGGTAACGGAATCTTTCTTGCCGGAAATCTCAGTAACTACGTCGCCGTCGTTTACGCGGCGCAGGAACAAGGAGATGGAACTGTCACCCGCTTTCAGATCTTCGATCCGCAGCCACTGGAGCCAGGGCGGAATCGCGGGTGAGTCGATCGAAATTCGCCGCTCGGAACCCATTACCTCGAGGCCGAGTACTGCTTGCAGGATCATGAACACGCTGGCGGCCGACCACGCCTGCGGATAACAGGCAACAGGATAAGGCACGGGCCCGAGCCGTGGCTCGCGCGGGAAGCCGCAGAAAAGCTCGGGCAGGCTCGCGGTCTCCAGATGCACGGCCGCATCGAACAGGCCCTCGAGAATCCGCAGCGCCCCGGCGCGGTTTCCATACCGTGCAAGGCCCATCGCCGCGATCGCGTTGTCGTGCGGCCATACGGATCCGTTGTGATAGCTCATCGGGTTATAGCGTCGCTCGTTGGCGCTGAGTGTTCGTATACCCCAGCCCGAAAACATCTCGTCCCCGAGCAGACGTTGTGAGAGCGCGGCAGCCTGGTCGGCGTCCAGCAAGCCGGCCGCGAGACAATGCGCCGCGTTCGAGGCCATCACCCGGCACGGTTGTTTTTCACCATCCAGGGCGAGCGCGACAGTCCGCTCCGGTTCCAGCCAGAAGTCGCGCGAAAATGCTTTTTTTAGCGCCGCGGACCGTTCGGCAAGGCGGGACGCAACGCCGTTGTGCCCAAGCCGTGCCGCCACCTCCGCGATGCTGACGTAGGCGGCGTACACGTAAGCTTGCACTTCGGCCAGCGCGATCGGTGCGCTGGCCAACTCGCCGTTCGCGTGCGAGATCGCGTCAAATGAGTCCTTCCATCCCTGGTTGGCGAGCCCGCGCGGCGTCTTGTTGATATATTCGACGTATCCGTCGCCATCGCGATCGCCCCATCGCTCGATCCACTCCAGCGCACGCTCGGCATTGGGCCACAGCTCTTCGGCGAGCGCGAGGTTTCCGGTGGTTGCGACGCAGCGTCCCAATAGCCAGAGAAACAGCGGCGTCGAGTCGATACTGCCGTAGTAGCGGCCGAAGGGAACTTCGCCGGTTGCCGCCATCTCGCCGGCACGGATCTCGTGTACGATCTTGCCCGGCTGTTCTTCGCGCGTCTGGTCGATTCGCGAGCCCTGCATTTTGGCCAGCGCTCGCAGCGTTTGCGCGGCGACCTCCGGATTGAAGGGCAGCACCGCCATCGTGGTGAGGATGCTGTCGCGGCCGAACAGCGTCGCGAACCAGGGTATACCGGCCATCATGAAGGTGCCGTCGGCCGTATGCGAAATGAGCGAAGTCAGGTCCGCCTGCGAGCGCGTCAGCAGCGAATCGAAGAGTTCGTTGCTGGCCGAAACTCTGGCCCAGGCGGTCTGAGATTCCTCGATCTCCGATCGCCTGCCGGCGAGCGCGCGGTCGAAAGCGGCCGCAGGCGTGAAGCGTCCGCGCGAGTCCTCGCGTTCACTGCCGCCCGTGATGCGCACCTCGAGGTCGGCGGTTTGATCGCGGGCAACGTTCACCAGAAAAGCGGCCCGGTCGCCGCTTAGCGCTTGCGGCATCGTGTCGAACGCGATCTGAGTGAAGCGCCGCACTCCATCCAGGCCTTCATAAGAAAATCTGACGGTGTTCTTTCCCAGCTCGGGCGGGAACGTTTTACCGCGATGCTTGCGTTCGACACCGCGCACCTCGAAGATGTCGGCGAAATCCGCACCGAGAAAAAGCTCCAACGGAATTTCCAGCGGAATCCCGGCATAGTTGCGGACCCTCAGACGATGGACCAGCGTCGCGTCAGCCAGCACCCAACCGCGCTCCATTTGGATCAAATCGCGCGGCAATTTGATCGCGCGGCCGTCCGCGTTCAGGTCCGGATTGGTAAGGTTGATCCTGAGTTGCGCGTTATCATCGCTCAAGTAGGAATTCAGAAAGTACGGCGTGCTCTCATGGATCCTGAGCTCGAAGTGGCTCAGGTAACGCGTATCGCGATGGAAAAAGCCCAGCGCCTCGAGTGGATAGTCGAGAATATCCCCGCCCACGTCGAAGACGGCAAAGCTCTGCCCGTTGGCTAACACTCGCGATCCGCGCCGCGACGCGAGCGCAGAGGCGAGGATGTAAAAGTCGGAGCCGACTTTGACGACGTTACGCGCCCCACGCTCGCTATCCGCGGCGCGCTCGGGCCCGTTCAAGCCAGCGGCCTTAGGGCTTCGGTGCTTCACGAGCCGGGTTCGGAAGTCTTACCGGAAGGCCTGGCGCCGGGAGTCTTGCCGATCGAACGGACGATTCTGGCCTGCTGGTAAGCCTCCTTCGGCCGTCCAAAAACCTTGCTTAGTCCATCTTCGATTAGCTGGCGGTAAATCTGCTCGTAACGATCAACCATGATTTCCGCGGTGAACCGGTTCTCGAATTCCCTGCGGCACTCTTCGCGCGAGAGATTTCCGATATTACGCACCGCCGCGACCATCTCCTCCACGCTCTTAACGATGAAGCCGGTGACTCCGCTACGGATCACCTCCGGGATGGAGCCGCAGGGCCGCGCGACGACCGGCGTGCCACATGCCAGGGCCTCGATCATTGCGAGCCCGAACGGCTCAGGCCAATCGATGGTAAACATGAATGCCAGCGCATCGCCCAGAAATTCGCTCTTTTCAGACTCGCCGATTTCGCCGATGTATTCGATATCAGGCGGCGCCAAAAGCGGCTTGATCACCGTCTGGAAGTAGTCGCGGTCGACGGCGTCGACCTTGGCGGCAATCTTGAGAGGAATACCTACACGGCGGGAGACCTCGATTGCAAGGTCGGGGCGTTTCTCGGGCGAGATTCTCCCCAGGAACGCCAGGTACTTTCCCGGGCCGGGACTGAAGCGGAGCAGGTCGCGCGGGAGGCCGTGGTAAATAGTGTCGACCCAGTTCATGAACGGCAGCGGCGCTCGTTGCGCATCGCTGATCGAAACCAGGGGCATGCCGCGATAGCGCGCGTAGACCGGATGCAACTCCTCCACGTCCAGCCGCCCGTGCATAGTCGCGACGGTCGGAACGTTGGTCAGCCTGGCGAAGGGAAAGCTCCAGTAGTCGATATGGGAATGAATCACGTCGAACCGGTTGGCCGCTCCCTCGTACACATCACTGAGCATCGGAAGCTGGAGAAAAGCGCCGAGCTCGGGCTTGCCCGCCAACCTCAGCGACTGCGGGCATCCCGGCGCGAGCCGCGCGCCGGTCTCGGAGTCGCCCGAGGCAAAGAGCGTGACCTGATGTCCGCGGCGCACTAGTTCCTCGGTGATATAGGAAACTACTCGCTCTGTGCCGCCGTACAGCTTGGGCGGAATCCGTTCGTACAGAGGCGCTACCTGTGCGATACGCAGTCGCGGAGCCTTAAATTGTGGGTATTTGCCATTGCTTTCATTCGTTCTATTCAACGCCATACTCCCTGATGTTCGATGCTATCGAATGTGAGATTGCACGCTCGGCGTCCGTTCGCGGTGCGCACGCGAGTGCGCAATGGGGTTGGAGGGGTTATGCCTGCATGGTCGAGCGGACGTCTTGCGCCGCGACAGCCGGCTCCAGCGCCAGACCGCGGACCTGCTCCCGGAACAGCCGCGCGTAGGTTCCACCTCGGCTCAGCAGCTCGGAGTGCGTGCCGGTTTCGACGATATTGCCATGGTCGAGCACGACAATGAGGTCGGCGTTTATCGCGCTGCGCAGGCGATGGGCGATCAGAAAAACCGTGCGTCCCTCCATCAGGCGCTCCATCGCTTCGTGGATCAGGTTTTCCGATTCCGAATCGACCGCCGAGGTCGCCTCGTCGAGGATTACGACCCTGGAGTCCTTGAGGAAGGCGCGTGCGAGCGCTAGCCGCTGGCGCTGGCCGCCGGAAATTTTCACTCCGCGCTCTCCGATCACTGTGTCGATTCCAGCGGGCAAATCGTCGACGAACTCGCGCATGTTGGCCAGCTCCAGCGCCTGCCAAAGCATCTCCTCCGAGGCGTTCGGGCGCGCGTAGAGCAGGTTGTCGCGGATGCTCGCGCTGAACAGCAGGGCGTCCTGCGCCACCAGGCTCACGCTGTCGCGCAGCGACTTGAGCGTATAGTGCCGCACGTCCTTGCCGTCGAGCAGTAAGCGGCCGCCGCTGACGTCGTAAAAGCGCGGAATCAGGTTTGCCAAAGTGGTTTTGCCAGCGCCGGAACGTCCGACCAGCGCCACCCGGGCGCCTCCGGGCACGCTCAGGTTGAGATCAGTGAGCGTTCCGCGGACCGCCGCTCCATTGCGCGCGGGATAGCTGAAGCTCACGTGATCGAATTGCACCATGCCGCGGCGGACCGCAAACGGGCGGCTCAGCGGATGGTCGGTGATTTCGGGTTTGATATCGAGAAATTCAAATATGCGCTCTATCGCCGCCAGCGACGACGAGACCACGACCGAAAATTGTGCAAAGCGCTCCAGCGGCAGATACAGAAAACCAAGGTAGGTGAAAAATGCTACCATCGTCCCGAGCGTCATCGTGCCCCGAATGATCATCAGCGCGCCGATCCAGACCACGATGGTTGGCGCACAGCGGGTCAGCAGCTGAATGAGCATTTCCTGCCGGGCCGCGAGCTTGACCTTGTCGATCGTGCGTTCGCACAGGTGCTCGCTGCGCGCCCTGAACTGGTTCACCTCGTGATCTTCGCGCCCGAACGATTTGATGGTGGCGGCGCCGGCTACCCGTTCCTGGACTTCGCCCGAAATACTCTCGAGCGTTTCCTGCATCCGATGGCTTACGGCTTTGATCCTGGGTGAGAAGTACCGCATGAACGTCACCCAGACCGGCGCGATGCACAGCGCCACCAGCGCCAGCCGCCAGTCCATCGCGAACACGACCAGCACCACCAGGATTAACGACACGGCGTCCATCCAGACGTCGATGAGCGCCGAGTTCACCAGCTCCTGCGCCTGTTGCACGTCGTTGAGCACTCGAGAAACGATCGACCCCGAGGGGTTGCGATCGAAGAAGGCGTGCGGGAGCCGCTGCAGATGCGTGAATAGCGCGCAGCGCAATTCGAAGATCAGGCGATTGCCGGCGATACCCGCCCAGTAGCCGCGGTAGTAGCTGGCGACGGACTGCAACACGTAGAGCAGCAATAGCGCGGCGCTCAACGCCGCCAGCTTATGCTCCGCGGTCGGCGTCATCCCCAAGGCATGCGTAAGTCCGACGCACCAGCGGTTGACCGCCAGATTGATTCCGTCCAGTTTCGGTTGCGCAGCCACCAGAACGTCGACGACGTATTTAAAGGCCAGCGGAAAAGCGAGCGGCAGGGTGAATTTGCCGATCCCCGTCATTGCCGCGCCGACCACCAGCCCGAGGTGCGGTCTGACAAACGACAAAAACCTGATAAGGGGCGAACGAGAACAACTAACTTCGTTCGAATCCATGGAGCTGAACCTTCCCAGACCCTCGGCAAAATTTTCCGACCGGCTTGGTTTATTGACAAAGCAATGGACATGCCTTTCAGTCCTGGCTGGTTATTTGACGAAACCTTAGCTTCGCTTTGTCTGCCTCAAGCATTCGGGGCGCACGAGATCGTCGAGCACTAACCGATATCGGAAACCATCAGGGACAGCTCGCTTTCGTCGGGTTGGCCGGTTTGAAAAATAGCTGAGACGTGCGGGTGCAAAGTATTTTCTCATCGGTGACGGGAGGTCACGAATCTGGCATGGTTCTCGCGTGAATGAGGGCGCTCGCGAGGACTGAATGGCGTTGTCGGGGATGGGAGATCAGGATGTTCGCGCCGACGCTGAGCGCGCTTTCGATACTCAGCGTTCCTCGGGCGCGGTGACGATCATCGCCGCGATCGTCATTCTGCTTATCTACCAGGGCTACAGCCTTTCAATCGTCGGGGTCGCGTCGCCGTGGATTGCCAAGAGTTTTGCGCTGAACCAGGCAGAACTCGCGGAACTGTTCGCCTGGATGTCGCTTTCCGCGTTCGGCGCGCTCATCCTGGCCAGACTCGCGGATCGATTAGGCAGGCGGCGAATCATTCTCTGGAGCCTCGTGTTGGCGCCGCTTTGCGCGGTGGGGGCTGTCCTGGCACCCCGCCCAGCGTCATTTGCGGTTTCTGAGATTTTAATTTCCGCCTTGCTCGGCGGTTCGGTTTCATCCGCGATCGTCCTGCTTGCCGAAGAACTTCCCGTCGGGCAGCGGGCGCGGGGACAGGCGTTCGCGGCGGGCGCCAGCGCTATCGGCGGAGTGCTGGGTTATATGGTGATTCCGTTTCTGCTGCAGTGGGAATATTCGTGGCGATGGCTATTGATGCCTTGCATCGCGGGAATCGGGCTGGTGTTTCCGCTGGCGCGGATGCTGCCGGTCGACTCGCGATGGGCGCGGCTGGCATCGAGCGACTCGGTTTCCAGAAGCCGCTTTTACGACATCTTTCATCCGCTTTACCGGCGTCGTGCGATCACGCTTTTGGTCTGCGCCGCGCTCGACACGATTGCCGGCAGCGCGGTCAACGGCTGGCTCTATTTCGACGCGGTTTCGATAATCGGACTTTCCCCGCAAAAGGCGAGTTCCGTGATCGTCGCGGGGATGGTCCTCGGGATGCTCGGTTTTCCGGTGGGCGCGTGGGCCTCCGACCGCTTCGGCCGCGTGCCGACGGTGATGTACGTCGGCGGCGCCGCCTGGTTCGGCGCCCTGGCCTTCTACTGGGGCCCGCCCAACGCTTTGACGTGGCCTTTGGCCTGGCTTACGGCTGCTTATTGCTGGTTCAAGATCGCCTCCGGCGTGATGACCGTCGGTGCGAACTCGGCCGCAACCGAATTATTCCCCGCGGGGCTGCGCACCACGATGATCGGGTGGCAGGCGATCACCGCCGCCGCATTTTCGATGCTGGCGCAGATCATGATCGCGGCACTAATCGGGCCGCTCGGCGGCCTCACCAATGTCATTCGCTACCTCGCAGTGCTGGGCATCCCCAGCGCCGCCATTTTCGGAGCATTCATCGATGAGACCCGAGGACTCCCGCTGGAAGTTGCGGCGAAGGAAGAAGCGTGGGCCCAGGCCAGGAATCTTCCAAGAGGGCCGCTGATCGGCCGGGTCTCTGCTGGAGAAACTCGACAATAGCGATCGCCGCTTGCAATGAACATTAGCTCGGTAATGAACATTCGCGGGCAATAACAATGACTGCGAAGTACGGATTGAGTCCAGTGCTCCGGCTCCTGTCACTCATCGCCGCGCTAGTGTTGCTCGCGGCTCTGGCCTCTCGCGCCAATGCGGCGCATCGTAACCTGCATCGGCATCCGCGGCACGCGCGAAAGCCTACGCCGTCGCCGCCGCCGACTCCGACGCCGAAGCCCACGCCGGCGCTCAGGCCGGTCGTCCTCATTGCGGGCGGCACGGGAACGGTCAACGCTCCGACCGGCGAGAGCCCGGCGGTCCTGGACGCCGCGCAAATTTACGATCCCGCCGCTCGCAAATTCGTACTGACTAATCCGATGACAACCCATCGCGACCGTCACGCCGCGGCAGTTCTACCCGACGGCAAGGTGCTGATAGTCGGCGGGGTCGATACGGTGCTCGTGCCGCTGGTGTCGTTTCCCGGTCCGACGATGCCCTGGATTTTACCTTCGGCCGAAATTCTTAATCCTCGCGTCGGACGCTTCAGCGCAACCGCCGCAATGAAAACGCCGCGCGACGAACCCACCGCGACCCTACTCAAGAACGGCAGGGTGTTGATCGTGGGCGGTGGCGCGAGCGGCGCGGAACTCTATGATCCGAGGAGCAAAAGATTCATTGCGGCCGCGGCGATGGTCGAGAGCCGCTATGGACAGAGCGCGACGCTGCTGCGAAACGGCAAAGTGCTGATCTGCGGCGGCGGACCGCGGCGGGCGGAACTCTACGATCCCGCCACCGGCCGCTTCGCGCTCACCGGCACGATGCGCCAAAACCGCATCTACCACACGGCTACTTTGCTGCCCGACGGACGCGTCCTCATCGCCGGCGGCAGCCCGTACGCGCGAAGCTCCGCGCTCGACACCACGGAACTGTACGACCCGAAAAACGGGACGTTCAGAGCCGGACCCAAGATGAAGAAGAGCCGCGCCGGCCATACCGCGACATTGCTTAAAAACGGTCGCGTACTGATCGCGGGAGGACACGACGATGACTCCGCCGAAATTTATGATCCGGCAAGTCAGCGCTTTCTGACCACGCTGCACATGAGCGTGAGCCGCTATGGACACTCCGCCACGCTGCTGCCCGATGGCACGGTCCTGATCGCAGGCGGCTGGACGCCGACCTACAAATCGCTCGCGAGCGCGGAGCTTTACGATCCCGATACTCTCAAGTTCAGAGCGATCGGCGCGATGGCGCAGGCCGCGGCGGGGCACACCGCGACTTTGATCTGGGTGCCCCGCGCGGCCACTTGGGTCCTGCCGACACCCGCTCCAACACCGACACCGAGCCCGTCTCCAACGCCAAGCCCAGCTCCAACGCCAAGCCCGTCTCCAACGCCAAGCCCGTCTCCAACGCTCATACCCAAACCAACTCTGACGCCAAGTTCCACTTGGACGCCGATGCCGAGCCCCACTCCTGCAGCCGGCTTAACGCCTGGGCCGAACTAGCCGCCGCTCAAATTCGAGTCGCCGTAAGACCTACCGATGTTCCTCGTAGTGATCATGGTTCCAGTGATGCCAATGACCGCCATCGCCACCGTAGAAAAAACATGCCTGAAGCGTGAGCATTCCGGTCAATACCAATAGCGACGTACCAAATCGCAACAGTCGGACTATTCGCTTTGTCATTATACTTCTCCCTCATCATTCATGGTCCAACGATGTAAGAAGCATCAAGAATGCCACCCATCCGGATGGGGCAGCACGACATTTTTCTTAAGAAGCAACAGACTAGCGATCGGGGAGTTTTACGGGTCTACTGAAAAAAATCCAAAGGCTCCTCCCGATCTATCCGAGCATGTTTCTACCGACATTTGGGATATTAACCAGGCGTACTGGCGAATTTCTCGGGGCATGGAGTTTGCTCTGCTCCATGGAGTTGCCTCGTTTAGCCAAGGAGCACATGAGATGGAACAGGTGACGATTCCCTCGGCTGAGGAGCTTCGCGTGATGGCTCGCGCACGCTGCCAAAGCGAGCGCATACGGCTTAAGAATGAAATTTCATTCGCGCGGGGTAATGCGTTGTGGGGCGGACCCTCTGGTGAAGAAACCATCGCCGCGCTTAAAACCGCGATCGACGCGATCGATCGCCGTTTGAACGAGTCCATGAGCTCGGATCGCGTCAGTATATAAAACGTGGGAAAACTCAGAGCGTTGAGCGCTCTTCAAATACCCAAATGACTCTAGTCGACATCGTCGTTGTGTTGATTGTCGTCGGGCTCCTCCTGTGGCTGGTGGATACGTACGTTCCAATGGCCGGTGGAATCAAAAGCCTGTTGAACGTGGTCGTGTTCGTGGTCGTTCTGATCTGGGTCTTGCAGGTGTTTGGGCTCGTTGGCGCAATTCCCATACGCATTCCGCCGCTCAGATAGCCGTGGGTTAGGCCCGAGCGAACACAATGGTAAGTCGTACTCGGCGATCAGCGTCGCGAATAGTCGGCACGATGGTTGTCGGGACTGTTCCGGTCATCTATCTGTATGCATGCGCTGCCAGGCCGGTACCGCACCCGCCACCCATGGTATGGCCCCCGGCCACGATCGCGCATCCGATCCAACCAACTGCAACGAGGCCCCCGGCGGTGCATGTGGTTAAAGCCTCGTGGTACGGACCGGGCTTAGCCGGAAAGAAAACGACGAGCGGGGAAGTGTACAATCCGAAAGCGCTGACCGCGGCCTCCAAAACCCTCCCGATCGGTTCGGTGGTCAAGGTTACGAACCCGGAAAACGGCAAATCCGTGAACGTGCGAATTAACGATCGCGGCCCTTTCGTCCGCGGCCGCAGTCTTGATTTATCGCAGCGCGCGGCCGAAAAGATCGGCGTCATCCATAAAGGCGTCACGCGGGTCAAAGTGACCAGAGCGGCCGTGCCAGTTCACGAGAGCGCGACGCCGGCTGTATCCGACAGCAGTATCGAATCCGGCAGCCGGACCTCAGCTCAAGTCGAAAGCGCGAACGCTTATATGGAATCCAGACAGGGAAAATAGGAGTTCGCTGCGAAGCATGGGGCGCCTTCGCTCGTACTGCCACGAAAATTCAAATCAGTCGGTCAGCGCGAGCAGCTCTGCGATCATTGCTGCGCCAGTTGGACCCCGGGCGGAGCGCTTAGTCGAGCGTACTGCTGTGCTCCGGAGATCGAGGTATGGACGGAAGCCGACGTGCAGATTCCGAGATATTCACAGCAGCCGGAAAATAAGAACAGCGCGAAAAGCGGAAGGAGCAATTTCTGGATGCGCATGTTTCATTCCTTAAGGTATTGTTTTTCGGGGGCGATATATTCTTGCTTGAAAATTCCGGCGTACAATCGGAAAAATCGCCGGCGACACTGCCTAATCTGCCACTCTCTCCCGGGGGGATAGGATCGATATGGTAGAGGTATCGGCAAATGTCGCCGGCGCACTGAATCAGTAGGACCGACGCGGTCCTTAGGCCACTACTATGGGGCCGTGCTGCTACCGGGATTCGTCGATCCGGATTCCGGATTGCTCGGATTCGTCGGACCCGAGGGATTAATCGGATTGTTCATAGTGCCGTTGCCCGAGGGCGAAGCGGCCGACGGATTGCTCGTAAAGCCAGGCGACGTCGAGCCAGAGGTACCCGCCGAAGGGTTGGCAGGCATGGTAGTGGCGCCTCCCGCTGCGCCAGGCGCAGTAGCGGCGCCACCCGTGCTTGGGCTGCCGCCCATAGCCGCTCCACCGCCAGCAGCTCCAGCAGCACCTCCAGCAGCGCCGCCGCCTCCGCCCCCGCCCGCTCCTTGGGCATAGACCGCTGGAGCCAAGGCCAACGCGAGAGTAAAAGCACCGCCGATTAGAAAAGCCGACGTACATCTTTGGTGTCGCATAGTGGTAACTTTCCTCCACTCAAGATTCGAAAGCCAAAGCGCAATCAATCTGTGCGATGGCCGCCTCGCCTCTGACGAGGTTTTTCACGCCGGGTCGTCGCGGACCCTTAAATCACTCCTACTAGCGCGAGCACAATTATGAGTAGGAGCAGTCCGCCTATTCCACCAGCCGGGTAATATCCCCAGCCTGCGCTATAAGGCCAGGCAGGTAAGGCGCCGAGCAACAGGAGAATCAGAACTACGACTAAAACGGTTCTGACCATGATAGTCCTCGTTAAATTGATGTTCTCTCAATGAAGTGTGCATCATGCGTGCCAGCAGAGCGTTGCTTCGCACTTATTGCTATGGCTGATTCGATGAGACGAACAGTCATCTGGGTAATGCAAATAGTACCGGGCGTTTATTACAGAGAAAGCAACACCTTTAACCGGATTACGCATTAGTCGACGTTCTGGTTGGCGACGAAGCCTGCCGTCCCCTTCATTGGTCCATCGATCACCACGACTTCAGTGCCGATGCTGTCGCTCGATAGCACCTTGACCGGAGTCTGATCGTCGATCTTCTTCGCCGAAAGGTCCTGCTGCGCGTTGCCGATCATGCCGCTCACGCCACCCTGTTGTGCCTTGTGGGAAACCTTGAGGAAGGTCGCTTCATCGGGATAGAGCGCGACGGCATGCTCGCCCCCCGTGGCCACGAGTTTGTGGGTTAAAATTGCGGGTTGCCGGTTACATCCCGCCAAAGAGAGCACCATCGCGGATATCACGACCGCAGTTCTCCGTTGAACCTTCATAATGTTTGTGCGTCCTCCGAAGGTAGTAAATTCGTACTTAGCCAGTATCAATTGTCGTGCCGAATGTTGGGTCGAATGGAAAGCCCTCTGTCGCAGGCGATTTGAGGCTGGTAAGAAAAATATACAAAGCGAAGCGCCGCCCGCCGGGTATAGAAAAGATTCGGTCCGAGAAAATTATCCGGGATAAATCGAACTAGTCGGAAGAGCGGATTTGGATAAGGCGGCGCGCAAGGCTATGCGTTCGAGCGTCCCCGTTTGCGTACGAGCGCAACCGCTAATTCGATTAACTTCTGTGGAGCGATGGGTTTGTTTACACATAAGTCGAAACCGGCGGCTATCATCGCCTGTCGCTCGA
Source organism: uncultured delta proteobacterium (assembly GCA_963773975.1). GTDB lineage: Bacteria > Desulfobacterota > Binatia > Binatales > Binataceae > JAKAVN01. The sequence goes on along the minus strand of CAVZDJ010000049.1, from coordinate 212,188 downwards.
GGCCGCTGGCCAATCCGGTCAAACGCGATAACCGGAGTCTGGCAGTGCAGCTAGCGAATCTCGCTGACCAGATAGAGTCCGTCGCGGTCCGGCATCGCGATATCGCTTATCACAACGTCGGGAAGTTGCTCGCCGAAGGCCGCCAGAGCTTCAGTCGCCGAGCGGGCGGTTCTCACCCGTGCCGACGCGGCTTCGTACGTCATCACCAGCGCTCCCAGCAGGTCCGCGCCGTCCTCAACCAGGAGCACGTCCAATTTCTCCAGGTCCGGCGGTGCGCTCGGCGAGCCATGCGTTTCGTCGATTTCGACCGCATGCAGGAGCTGGGGCGCAAGCGGCAGCCTTACGCCTGATTCGCAGATCGCGAGAGAGGATCAGGACGGGCACGTTCATGCTGCCCAATACGTTGTTGAGATCCGATGAAGGCTGCGACAGTTCCGCGTAGCGATTGTGCAGTTCGTCATTCAGAGTAGTCAGTTCTTCATTGGTGGATTGCAGCTCCTCCTTGGCAGTCTGGAGCTCCTCGTTCATGCTCTGGAGTTTCTCATTGCTGGAGAGCACTTCCTCGTTGGCGCTCTTGAGTTGCCGGTTGGAGGCTTCGAGATTTTCAATGATCGAATAGGCTTCCTCCCCGGTCGCTCAGCCCGGGACCCAGATCCTGATCGGCTGTTCAGATGCCAGCGGAATCCGCGGAAACACGAATTCGCTGAGGCCCTCGACGTTGGCGCCATCGCGAAAAAACGCCGTGACGCCGATCATGATGTCGTCGCTGAGCGCCAAGGCCTCGGCCTGCTTGTCTGCCAGCAGCTTGGCGTAGTCCTCGAACCCGGTAACCTGGCTCAGCAGCATACGCCGGCGGATGCGGCGATCGAGATTGGTCGGCTTGTAGTAAGACAGGTCGATCCCGGTCGCACTGTTCAGCGCCTTGAGCACCGCCTTGATTCCGTCGCGCTCAGGGGTCTCGCCCTGCTCGACGGCGTGTCGCAGCGCGTGCGGATCCTTGCCCATCAGCGCAATCGTCTGACCGATTTCCACGGGCCTTAGCACAAAATCGACGTCGCCCAACCCGATCGCGGCCGCGGCATGCCGTCAAACTTGGCCGCTTGCGGATCCTCAGCGATGGTGACGCCGCCAGCCGCCTTGATCGCCGCGATTCCCAGCGCGCCATCCGAGCCGTTACCCGACAGCACCACCCCAATCGCTTCGTCGGCGCGATCCTCGGCCAGCGCTCACCAGTTCGGAGAACGCCTCCAGACCACCGGCCGACGCGCCTACGCCGATGATCGGAAACTTAGGGCGTCGAGGCGGGGTTTCCGCCATCCCCTCCGAGCGACCGCCGGATGGAGTTTTCCGCTGCCGCGCCGCGATGGATGAGGGTATTTGTTTAATAATGAGTCACCGGGGAACATTGAACCCGCTCGGAAGGAAAGCAATGACCGTACCATCTGCTGAGCCTCACTCTCTACAAAAAAAACCATCGACCACGCAAATTCTAGTGACAGAGTCGAATCTTGGCCTTATTCTTAACCCCAGCCGGGCTTGCGCTAGTTCAAAAGATCAATGGCTGAGAACAAACCCTTTCCTGAAATACCCGAGTCCGGTTTGCACTCGTATGAGCGGCAATTCCGGCTCATGGTCGAGGCCGTAACCGACTACGCCATATTCATGCTCGACCCCAACGGGCGGATTGTGAGCTGGAACAAAGGCGCGCGGCGGATAAAAGGCTATGAGGCCGAAGAGATCGTCGGGCGCCATTTTTCCTGCTTTTATACCGCAGCCGACCAGCAGCGCGGGGTTCCGATGCGCGCGCTCAAAGTCGCCGCTGCCACCGGGCATTTTCGTGATAGCGGATGGCGCGTGCGCAAAGATGGCTCGATGTTCCTGGCTGACGTGGTGATCACCGCGGTCAAGGACGAGAGCGGAAGCCTGATCGGCTTTTCAAAAGTCACTCGCGACGTCACCGAATCGCGCGCTGCTGAGTCGCGGCTCGACGCGACGGCCTTGGAAGCGATGCGCTCGACGCTGCGGCTGCTGGCCGAAGCAAACCACGAGCTGCGGGGACCGATCCAGGTAATATTCACCTGGGCGATGGTGCTCGAGAAGCAGCTCGACGCGCTGGGGGTGGAGGATCGGCGCGCGCTCGGGGGAATCAAACGCGCCGGCTCGCGTTTGACCGCCATTATCGACCAGATGCTCGATTATTCACGCATCGATGCCGGCGCCTTCGAGGCCAAGCGCGTGCCGATCGATCCTACCGCGCTCATCGAGGGGTTCATCGCAGATTACAAAATGCTGGCGGAGCGGAAAGGCCTCACCCTGGACTGGAGCAGCGAGGCCCCGGGAAGCATTTTGGAATTCGACGAATACTGTTTCACGCGCATGCTGTCGAACCTGCTGAGCAATGCGATCAAATTCACCGATCGCGGCCGGATCGGGGTGCGCTTGTTCAGGAGCGCTGAAGGCGGGCTAGCGCTCGAGGTGAGTGACACGGGAATCGGCATGCGCGAGAATTTCGTTTCGCGGATCTTCGATCCGTTCTCGCGCGAGCAAAGAAAAAGCGAAACCGACGGAGCGGGTCTGGGGTTGGCTATAACCAAGCGTTGCCTTGAACTCAATGGCGCCGGCATCACTGTGCGAACGCGCGAAAACGAGGGCAGCACGTTTCTCATTCGCCTTTCGGCGTCAAAATAAACTTTTCCCGCTGCACTACGCACCGAATAAACTCAAATTGCCGCTAACGTTCATGATGCGTTTTCATGCCGGCTGTGCGACCTCGGTTTTGCGCACTGCACCGCTTGAAAAAAATTGCTTGGCGAGCGAAAAATATGCACTCGTTTTTACCCGATACAAAATACAACGCTTTCACCAAAAATCGTTAGAATTTCTTCAATATTCTGTCAGTCCAGAACGGGCCACGATGGCGCCTCGATTGCTTGCAACGCGAGGGGGGCAACGAACCTTGAAATCCCGGCCGGTATCACGCCGCTGCCGCCGCCTCCAGGTTTTAGGCGTGATGCGAGGCAGAGATGACAACAGACGACGATCGCCTCTTAGAGCTGCACTCCGCAAACACCTTTAAGCGGGCAGCCTGAGCCTGACTTCGTTCAATTCCCCAATTTTCAAAGTGATGCATCGTGCGTATTACCCACCTGCCCGTTGACCGCCCTGTCCACTGCGCTATCCTCAATATCAACATAGGATACGTGGAGGGGATGTGTTGGAAATTTCGTGACTCGCACCGCCTTGAAATTCGGCAAGCGTACTGTTCTCGTCGTCGACGACAATACTGACGCGGCTGATGCGCTGGCCCAAATCCTGGAATACGAGGGATACGCTGTCGCTACTGCCTGTGACGGGCGTGAGGCGCTCCAATATCTGCGCGATAGCCCGACGCCCGACCTGATTGTCCTCGACCTGATGATGCCGATTATGAACGGATGGGAACTGCGAGCCGAACTCGCTAAGGTCCCTACCTTCGCGAAGGTGCCGATCGTGGTCATGACGGCGCTCGCGCAAGCAGCCGAGATCGAGGCCGACGCCATCGTGGCGAAACCGATCGATCTGAAAAGTCTTCTGCATATCATGGATCGTCTGCTGCGCCGCAGCGCGGATACCGACGGCTCGCTGTCGCGAGCATAATCGCGTGCATCCGGAATATTCATTTCACAGCTTGCTCGCAGCTGAAACACCGATGGCCAGGGGGGCCGTCCATGTCTGACGTTCAGTCGTCTGAACCGGAATTCTGGAAAGAAATAAAAGAGTTGAAGCAACGGAAAGCCGACGCGGTGCTGCGCGCCGACGTTGCCACCCTCAGCGCGCTGTGGTCCGACGATCTGCTGGTGAATAGTACGGCGAATCTGATCGCGGACAAGCAGATTCTTCTCCGTCTGATTGCCAGCGGAGGGCTGCGCTTGAAATCTTATACCCGGCTCACCGTGCGCGCGACGATCAACCGCGACATGGTTATCACTACCGGCAATGAAAGCTCGCAGCTCCAAGGCCCCGCCGCCGGCATAATGCTCTACACGTCGGCCTGATTTCGCGCGCTCCAGCCGATTTTCAAGTTCGCGGCTGAGACGAGATCACGGTCGAGACATCTTCGGCACTGTCACTTATGTTAGCCGCGAGGTTGATTTGCAAAGCTTCGGCGCGCAACCACAAGAGTCAGCGGCAAAAAATAGCTGCAGCTGATAAGTGCGATGAGAGCGGCGGCGAGCGCCTGGCCCGCCGCCGCCCTGGGGTCACCGCCCCCTCAATTAGGCCAATTTACTGAAGGCCATCGGGTCTTCCATGATTTCTGCGCCAAGGCCGCTTGTGCCTGGTCTATGTACCAGATCGCACCGGAGGACGAATCGCCATCGTACCAGTTGCCGGAATAGTGAAATCCGATACAGCCCCATAGGGCGGTGGATAAACTGCCGCTCGCTATATCTGCCGAATAGTTATGGCCATTGTAATTTGGCCTGCCGGTGAAATATCCGGTGAGGTCGCCGTCCATGCAGGCTCGCATGGAGGCGAAATGGTAGTCTGCGGCAAACGCAGTGGAATTGACCAACATCGGCCAGCTCTGCCAATCATTGAAAGCCTTGGTTTGAAAGATGCTCCACGACTGATAACAGCAACTTGGACATTGATAGTCCCACAGGGCGGTAAAATCACCGTTTACGCACTCCGAATACGATGTTCTCTTATCGCCACCGCTCTGTGGCTGGTCCCATGACCAGTGTTCAATCGTTGCCTGAGCGCGCACCACGTTTTCGTCGATACCCCATTTGCACGCGGCCCAACGAAAGATCATGTCGGTGGTCCCTGTATACTGACCGTCGACGCGAGCATATGCCCAACCCCCACCGTAGACATCGGCGGCGTACCCATTTGCACGGTACCCGTCAAGCTGCCCTTGCGTGGGCATTGTATTGTTGGTGCCCGAATTGTCCGGGATCATTTCGCGTTCCCATGGAATTTCGGACGCACAGGTTTCGTCACTAGGTAGCGAAGCTCCCGAGGACAGAGTTCCAAAGTAAGTCGGGGCGTTGCCGCTCGAACTGTGATTGTTAACTACTACGGTAATGGTTTCGGCAGCGTTGGCCGGCCCGCCTGATGGGTAAGCTTTGACCGTGAGCGAATGGGTGCCATCGGATACCGAAGTCGAATTCCACTTAAAGGTGACGTTTCCTATCGCCGCTGTCGAGGCCCCATTGCCGTCGACCCACAGCTTCGACCAATAAGCATTATTTACGTAAGCCTTGACAGTTACGGTTCCACTGACGGTGCTGCCGCTGGAGGGAGAATTGATGCTCACTCCCGCAGTTGCTGATGTGGCTAATGCGAGCCCCAGACACAGCATCACTGCGAAGACACATGTTTTATGGTTCACCCACGTCGCTGCCCGCACCACACGCTTAGCTCCAAAATTACCCGCACGAGTTCCGATGCACATACCTCTTTCCCCCTTTCTTTTTTGCCATCCTCTGGTTTTTGAAATCCTCTGGTCTAAAGATGCACGGTTTGAAGACACACAATTCCCCTTGACCCCAAGCGAAGGTTTCGCGGGGCCACATGATTTACGTTCTCCAGTGCGCGCGGGCGCTCCCGGAGGCGTGCCTCAACGTTGACGCCAAGGCGCTAATACCGCTGTCGATGCGTTTGCGTGCGCTGAAACTCAGCGCCGTACGCGCCGCGCAACGGCGGCTATGTCAATGTGCGGGTGCTTAAGACCGCGGAGACCCGCGGCCACCGAAGCTATGGATGAGGCTGCAAACGATCTGCCGGCTATCCAGCCGGTATCCAAGAACCTTCATGAATAATTGCTCTTGGCTTTTCCTGGGATAATCGATCATATCCCGCTGTCCCCCCGACAAAGCTGAAAAGGAAACGCAAAGAATGCCCACTTTGATACCGAGACTCGCGCCAAGTGTCAAGAGTTCATCCGTGTACCCAACAAATTTAAATTCCGGCGCGCAGCGGGAAATGGTAATTGCCAACGGAGTGATCGCGATGCGACAGCGCCGTCGCATCACGAGTTTCCGCTCGACGCGGACTGTCCTCGCGGCGCGCGAATAGATCGCTTCGCGTAGATCCTTCGCTGGATGCTCAGGATGACGGCGGCGGAGTTTTTTTGCTGTCATTCGCACGCTGGCTCCTCTCTTTAGGGAAAGAGGCCAGCGGTAAGGCTCCGGAACGAAGGCGGCCGAGGTGAAGGATCGAAGCGGAGCGATTTTACTCGCGCGCGGGTGGCGCGAAATGATGCGTAGGGCGGGCGGCGGCGCCTGGCGCGCGCCGCCGCCCGCCCCAAGAGCTGCGCAGCTTAGGTCGCGCTACTTCTTGAGCGCGGTCTTCAGCGCCGCGCCCATGTCCGCGATCGCCTTGCGCGCCTCGTCCAGCACCGCCGCCATCAGCACGAAGCCGTGCGTCACTCCTTCATAGCGGACGCACTCGGTCTTCACTCCGGCCTCCTGCAAGCGCGCCGCGTAGGTCTCGCCCTCGTCGCGCAGCGGGTCGAAGCCCGCCGTCACGACCAGCGCAGGCGGCAATCCGCGCAGGCTGCTAGCCTCGGCCGGGCACGCGTACGGATTGGTCTTGTCTTTGTCGCCGTTGAGGTAGTGACCCCAGAACCAGACCATGTCCTTCTTGGACAGGATGTAGCCGTCATCCTGGAACTGCTGTTGCGAGGGCGTGTCGAGGCCTGCGTCGGTCGCGGGATAAATCAGGAGCTGAAAGGCGATTTTTGGACCGCCGCGATCGCGCGCCATTTGCGCGACCACCGCGGCGAGATTTCCGCCCGCACTGTCGCCGCCGACCGCCACGCGCGCGGCATCGCCGCCGATCGACGCGGCGTGTTCCGCGACCCACTTGGCCGCGGCGTAGCAGTCTTCCGGACCGGCGGGAAATTTATGTTCGGGCGCGAGCCGGTAATCGACCGACACCGTCACGCATCCCGAGGCGTTGCAGAGCGAGCGGCAGAACGAATCCCACGACTCGATCGTGCCGACCGTCCATCCGCCGCCGTGAAAGTAGACCAGCACCCCAAACGGCGCCTTGCCCTCGGGCGTATAAATCTGCACCGGGATTTGGCCGCCGGGTCCGGGGATGGTGCGTTTCTCGGACTTGGCCACATTCTCGGGCGCGCTGTTGAAGGGCTCCAGCAGCGCCGTGATTCCCTGGCGCGCCTCGGCCGGCGTCATCGCATGGAACGGCTTGCCGCCGGCGGCGGCCGCCTGGTCCAGAATCGCCTTCATTTGCGGATGCAGCTGCATAAAACCAGCTCCTTTGAGGTGAAGTTTTGTGCGCTTGCGAACCAGCGCGAACGTGACAATAGCGCAACTCGCGCGCGCGGCCCAAGCCAACGCGCCTCGGGCGGCCGCAAGGGCCCCGCGCCGCTAGCGCCGCCGCCAGGCGAGCAGGCGCGTGAGCAGGCGCTTGCGCGACGGGGTCAGGCGGGTGCGGTTGTAGGCGTCCGCGATCTTTTTGATCGCCTCGGCCTGTGTGGGGTAGGGATGAATCACGCCGGCGATTCGCCCCAGTCCGATTCCGGCGGCGATCGCGAGCGTCAACTCCGAGATGATTTCGCCGGCGTGGGCCGCGACGATCGTTGCGCCCACGATTCGATCGGTGCCCGCGCGCACATGAATTTTGGCGATGCCCGCGGTCTCGCCGTCGAGCACCGCGCGATCCACCGCGCTCATCTCCTGCGCGAACGTCCGTATGGCGACGCCGCGCGCGGCGGCCTCGGCTTCGCTAAGCCCGACGTGGGCGATTTCCGGATCGGTGTAGATGCACCAGGGAATCGTGAGGCGGCTTGCGCGGTCGCGTCCGAAGAAGAGCGCGTTGCGGATCACGATTCGGGCGTGCGCGTCGCTCAGATGGGTGAACTGGAGCGCCGAGCACACGTCGCCGGCCGCGAAGACGCGCGGGTTGCTGGTTTGCAGATAGTCGTCGACCCGCACACCCGTTTTGCGGTCATACTCCACGCCCGCGGCCTCGAGGCCGAGTTCCTCCACGTTGGGCGCGCGCCCCGCGGTCACCAGGATTTCATCGATTTCGATTTCGCGCGGCGCGCCGCGATGCTCCAGGCGCACGATACGGCCCGCCGCGCCGCGCCCGACGCTTGCGACCTTGCATCCGGTGAGCAACTGGACGCCGTCGCTTACGATCGCGCGTTCGACGATCGCGGCCGCGTCGCGGTCCTCGCGCGGCAGAATCTGCGCCAACGCTTCCAGCAGCCAAATCTCCGAGCCGAAGCGCCGCAGCGCCTGCGCCAATTCGCATCCGATCGGTCCCGCGCCAATCACCGCGAGCCGCCGCGGCAACCCGGTCAGCGAGAAAACCGTTTCGTTGGTGAGAAACCCGCTTTCGGCGAGTCCCGGAATCGGCGGCGCGGCCGGGCGCGCGCCGGTTGCGACCAGCGCGCGGCTGAAATTCAGCCGTTTGCCGCCGACTTCGGCCGCGTCGCGTCCGACGAATCGCGCTTCTCCCAGGAAGACGTCGACGCCGAGACTCCTTAAGCGCGCGGCCGAGTCGTTGGCGCTCAATTCCGCGCGCAGCCGGCGCATCCGCTCCATCACTGCGCCGAATTCCGCGTGCGCCGCAGGCGCGGCCGCGATCCCGTACTCGGGCGCGCGGTTGATCGCGTCGCACACGCGCGAGGCGCGAATCAGCGCCTTGGACGGGACGCATCCGAAATTCAGACAATCGCCGCCCATCAAGCGGCGCTCGACCAGGGCGACGCGCGCGCCCAATCCTGCCGCGCCTGCCGCGGCCACCAGCCCCGCCGTGCCGGCCCCGATCACCACCAGGTTGTAGCGCGCCGCCGGTTCGGGGTTGATCCAGCCCGCGGGATGGACGTTGGCAAAAAGCCGCGCGTCGTGCTCGTCCGCTGGCGCGAGGCGCGATGCGTCTGCCATCGCGCGCCTTACGCCTTTTGCGTGAAGCTGTACTCGTGCAGCGGCGTGCAGACGGAGATTTCGTACTCGGCGTAGAAGGCCTCGCGGCCGCGCTCCTGGGCCCTGCGATGCTCGGGGTTCTCGCGCCACTCGGCCAGCGCTTCGGCCGACGCCCATTGGGTGATCCCGAGCAACTCGCCGTCGGGATTTTTGTACTCGCGAAACGAGATGAAGCCGGGTATCGCGTTTACTATCTTCAGCATCCGCGCGGCGGTGGCGTTGTATTCGTCGCGTTCCGCCGGGCTCAAGTTCTTCATCCGAAAGCGAAAGATGCTGATTACGCGACCCGGATTTTTCTGCTCGGCCATCGCTGTTTCCTTTTTCGTTAACGGTGTCGCCCGTTCGGTCACTCGCGCGTGTCGAGGCCCATCCGGCGCGCGATGATCACCTTCATGATCTCGTTGGTGCCGGCGTAGATCGATTGCACCGCGGCGTCGGCGTAATCGGTCGCCACCGGAAACTCCATCATGAAGCCATAGCCGCCGTGCAATTGCAGGCACTGGCTCGACACCCGCTTGAGCAGTTCGGTTACCCACCATTTCGCCATGCTGACCTCGGTCACGAGTTCCTCGCCGCGCACGTGCGCCGCGAGCAGGCGGTCGACGAAGGCCTGGCCGACCTCGACCTCGGTCATCATCTCGGCGAGCTTGAATTGCGTGTTCTGGAACGAGGCGATGGGCTGGCCGAAGGCCTTGCGATTGCGGGTGTACTCGATCGTGTCCTCGAGGCATCGGCGCGTGCTGGCGATCGCGCCGACCGCGGTAACCAGCCGCTCCTGCTGCAGCTTGTCCATCAGCATCTTGAAGCCCGCGCCCTCGCGGCCGAGCAGGTTGCCGGCCGGCACGCGGCAATCCTCGAAAAACAGCTCGCTGGTGTCCTGGCCGCGAAACCCCAGCTTGTCGAGCTTGCGCCCGCGTACGAAGCCCGGCGCGTCGCCCTCGACCAGGACGAGGCTGACGCCGCGATGGGGCGGGTTGGCCTTGGGGTCGGTCTTGACCACCACGATGAAGAGATCGGCGATTTGGCCGTTGGAGATGAAAATTTTCGAGCCATTGATGACGTAGCCGTCGCCGTCGCGCCGCGCGGTGGTCTGGACCGCGGCGAGGTCGGAGCCGGTGCCCGGCTCGGTCATCGCGATTCCCAGGATCACCTCGCCGCTGATCGCGCCCGGCGCCCAACGCCGCTTCTGCTCCTCGTTGCCGAAGCTCACCAGGTAGGGCAGGCAGATGTCCGAGTGCAGCCCCATCATCAAGCCGTGCGCGCGCACCCGCGCCATCTCCTCGATTACGATCGCGTCGTAGATGAAGTCGACCCCGCCGCCGCCATATTCGGCGGGCGCGTTGGGCGCGAGAAATCCCGCGGCGCCGAGCTTGCGCCAGCTCTCGCGGTCGCTCATCCCGGCGCGGTTCCATCCGTCGATCTTCGGCACAATTTCGGTCTCGACGAAGCGGCGCACCTGCGCCCGGAACATCTCATGCTCTTCGGTGAAAATATCGCGTCGCATGTGGCCCTCGGGCAAATCCTTACACGGACGCGCCGGTCCTCCAAGCGGAGCGCCGTACGCGGCCCGGTAGCCCTTTGGATATCGCCAGCGAGCGTTTGTACGCGAGGAAGCGGGCGCGCTACATAAGATCGAACTGATCAAGCCGCTGCCGGCATATTGGAGGAAACAGATGCTCAAGCTTTACGGCACGTCCAAGTCGCGTTCGGCGCGCTCCTTGTGGGCGCTCGAGGAGTTGGGGCTCAAGTACGAGCACGTCCCGGTGGAAGTGGCCAAGGCCAAGTCGCCCGAGCACCTCAGGCTCAATCCCAACGGACATATCCCGGTGCTCGAGGACGACGGGAAAATTTTCTGGGAGTCGATGGCGATCAACCTGTACCTCGCGGCCAAGTATGGCAAGGCGCCGTTGTGGCCGGAGTCGCACGAGGACCGCGGCCACGCGGTCCAGTGGAGTTTCTGGGGAATGACCGAGGCCGAGCCGCATCTGCTGACGATCCTGCGCAATCGGATGCTGCTGCCGCCCGAGCAGCGCAACGAGCAGGCGGCGGTGGCCGCGGTCGCGGCGATGCAAGCGCCGCTCAAGGTGCTCGACGATGCGCTGAAGGGCCGCGACCATCTGCTAGGCAAAGAGTTCACCATCGCGGACCTGAACCTGTCCTCCGTCATGAGTTTCGCGATGTTTGCGAAGCTGGATATGGCGGCGACGCCGGCCGCGCAGGCGTGGCTCGGGAAATGCCTTGGGCGCGAGGCGTTCAAGAAAGCTCGCAGCCTGCCGTAGAGCCGCAATCGCTGTGGCGTGGGCCTGGCTCGCAGCATCAATGAGCGCTCCAGGCTGCGATGGATTTGAAAAGGAGCGTCGTGGAAGAGGAGAGTCGTGATGGATCGCGCAGATCTGCTTGAGCTCACCAATCGCTTCGTCGAGGCGTTCAATCGCAACGATCTGGACGCCGTGATGGCGTTCTTCGCCGACGACGGGGTCTACGACGAGTTCAACGGCCGGCGCAACGTCGGCAAGGCGGCGATCCGCGCCGCCTTCGAGCCGCAATTCATGGGCGCATACGGCGAGATGAAGTTCCTCGACGAGGATATGTTCGCCGACTCCGAGGCGGGCAAGGTGATGGCGAGTTGGCGCTGCACCTTGAGCGTTAAGGGCGAGCCGACCTCGTGGCGCGGGCTCGACCTGATGCACTTCAAGGGCGACAAGCTGGTGCAAAAGTTGACTTACGCCAAGACCAAAGTGCCGCTGTTCCAGAGCTGAAGAAATTGAGTGGATGTTAATCCGCAGGAGGCGTGCGCCATGGGAGTTTTGTCCGGCTACAAAATCGTTGAATTCGCGGGTATCGGCCCCGCACCGATGTGCGCGATGCTGCTCTCGGACATGGGCGCCGAGGTCCTGCGCCTGGATCGGGCCGAGGACGCCAACCTCGGAATCAGCACCGAGTCGAAATACAACCTGCTAGGCCGCGGCCGCCGCTCGGTCGCGATCGATCTGAAGCGCCGCGAGGGCACCGAACTCGCGCTCAAGCTGATCGAACGGGCCGACGCGCTGATCGAGGGATTCCGGCCGGGCGTGATGGAACGTCTGGGCCTCGCGCCCGAGGTCTGCCAGGCGCGCAATCCGAAACTGGTTTACGGGCGGATGACCGGCTGGGGACAGGACGGGCCGCTCGCGCTCGCGGCCGGCCACGATATCAACTACATCGCGCTCACTGGCGCGCTTCATTCGATCGGACGGCGCGGCGAGGCGCCAGTCCCGCCGCTCAACCTGGTCGGCGATTTCGGCGGCGGCGGCGTGTACCTCGCACTCGGAGTGGTCGCGGGATTGCTCGAAGCGCAGAAATCCGGCAAGGGCCAGGTGATCGACGTTGCTATGATCGATGGCGCGTCGTCGTTGATGGCCGGAATTTACGGCCTGCGCGGCGCGGGCGTGTGGAACGACAACCGCGGCGAAAACATCCTCGACACCGGCGCGCACTATTACAACGTCTACGAGACCAGCGACGGCAAGTACGTCTCGATCGGTTCGATCGAGGGCAAGTTCTACGCCGAACTGTTGCGGCTCACCGGGTTGGAGGGTGAGAAGCTTCCGCGCCAGAACGATCGCACGCAATGGCCCGCGTTCCAGGAGCGGCTGAAGGCCGTGTTCAAGACCAAGACCCGCGATCAATGGTGCGCGATCATGGAGGGCAGCGAAGTCTGCTTCGCGCCGGTGCTGACCATGATCGAGGCGCCGCAGCATCCCCACAACCGCCATCGCGGGACCTTCGTCGAGGTTGACGGCGTAGTGCAGCCGGCGCCGGCGCCGCGTTTCAGCCGCACGCCGAGCAAGATCCAGCGCCCGCCGGCGCGTCCGGGCGAGCATACCGAAGAGGGGCTGCGCGCGTGGGGGTTCAGTGCCTCGGAGCTGGAGCAGTTGCGCTCAAGCGGCGCGATCGGCGTACGCAGCGCGGAGCCCAAGGCGGCAGCCGGACGCTAGCGGGGCCGAGCGCGCATCTCTTATCGGAGGGCCGCGCGCAAAAAGCGCCGCGCGCGAGGTCTGTCGTCAGACGCCCGCGCGTGACATCGCTTATCGCGTGCGCAGCAGCGCGGGCAGGTCGTACCCGACCACATCGCCGATGCGCTCGACGGTGATGTCGGGCGGCGCATAACTCAGCACGTCGGTGGCGTGCGCGTAGTGTCCCTGGCGCGGGAAGACCGTGGTCACGCGCTCGCCCCAGACCTTCTTCACCGCCGCCAAAATTCGCACCTTGTCGTCGATCAGCACATAATGCGTCGCCGGGTAGCGGCGTGCGACCTCCTCGAGTTCCTGTTCCTTGTGGATGTAAATCAGCACGCGCCCTTCGACCGTCTCGTATAGCCCCGAGCGCCAGACCTTGCGCGGCTGAAATACCACGTCGCCGTCGGACAGGATGACGGTCGGCCCGAAAGCGGCGAGATGCTGGATCGCGTCGAGCGCGCCCGGATAGAGCCGGTTGGCGAACGGATAGTCGACCAGGTACGAGGAGACCTCATACAGGTGCGTGTCGTGGGGATGCTCGACGCGGTAGCGCTGCAGCGCGCCCAGGTAGTCCGCGTAGCCGAGTTCCCGTCGCAGGTCCTCGAAGATTGCCCAGTAGCGCTCCTGCGGATCGGCGCCGACCTCGCGAGTCAGATGGCTCCTTAAATCATCGGACACGCGGTCGTTGTCGAGCAGCGTGTTATCGACGTCGAGCAGGAACACGACCGGGCTTGGGGACTTCGATGACCGCGGCATAACGGGACTCCTCGCCAGCGTGGGATTACGCCCGCCAATAAGATCGCAGGCGGCGGCGGAGTCAACAAGCGTTTCGCGCGAACCGCCCGCGGGCGCTTCTCGCGCCGCGAAATTTGCGCTATCTGGCGTCATGCGCTGGCGCGTCCGCCAACGGCCCGCATCACAGCTCCAGCGCGTAACGGAGGTTCCGGATGAAACGCGAGGCAACCGAGACGGGAAGTCAGCGCCGATCCGCGCGGCCGTTCACCGGCAAGCAATTCCTCGAAAGCATCCGCGATTCGCGCGAGGTCTGGATCTATGGCGAGCGCGTCAAGGACGTGACCACGCATCCGGCGTTTCGCAACTCGGCGCGGATGCTCGCGCGGATGTATGACGCGCTGCACGATCCGCAAAAGAGTCCGGTTCTCACCGCGCCCACCGATACCGGCAACGGCGGCTTCACGCACAAGTTCTACAAGGTCCCGCGCACGGCGGAGGACCTGGTGGGCGCGCGCGACGCGATCGCCGAATGGGCGCGAGTCTCCTACGGATGGCTCGGACGATCGCCCGACTACAAGGCGAGCCTCACCGGCACGCTCGGCGCCAACGCCGAGTTCTACGCGCCCTACCAGGAAAACGCGCTCCGATGGTATCGCGAGGCGCAGGAGAAGTGCCTCTTCCTCAACCATGCGCTGGTCAATCCGCCCACCGACCGCGGCAAATCGCCCGACGAAGTGACCGACGTCTTCGCCCACGTCGAAAAGGAAACCGACGCCGGCGTGATCGTCAGCGGCGCCAAGGTCGTGGCCACCGGCTCGGCGCTGACCCATTACAATTTCATCGGCTTTTACGGCCCGACGCCGCTCGGCAAGCCCGAGCTTGCGATCTTCGCGATGATCCCGATGGACACGCGCGGCGTGAAGCTCATCTGCCGCCCGTCGTACGAATTGATGGCGGCGACGATGGGCAGTCCGTTCGACTATCCGCTCTCTTCACGCCTGGACGAGAACGACGCCGTGCTCATCCTCGACAAGGTGCTGGTGCCGTGGGAGAACCTGTTCGTCTACCGCGACGTCGAAAAGGCCAACACCTTCTTTCCGCGCTCGGGCTTCATCCCCCGCTTCACCCTGCACGGATGCACGCGGCTCGCGGTGAAGCTCGATTTCCTGGCCGGCCTGATTCTGAAAGCGATCGACGCGATCGGCTCAAAGGAGTTGCGCCCCGCCCAGGTGCAGGCGGGCGAGGTGCTGGCGTGGCGCAACGTCTTCTGGGGACTGACTGACGCGATGGCCCGGACGCCCGACCCGTGGATGAACGGCACGGTTTTGCCCAAGGCCGAGTATGGGATGGCGTATCGCTTCCTTGCCACCACGGCCTATCCGCGGATCAAGGAAATCGCCGAGCAGACGATTTCGAGTGGCCTCATCTATCTCAATTCGCACGCCGCCGATTTCAAGAACCCGGAGTTGCGCCCGTACCTGGACAAATATCTGCGCGGCTCGAACGGTTACGACGCGCTCGAACGGGTCAAGCTGCTCAAGATCCTGTGGGACGCGATCGGAACCGAGTTCGGCGGACGCCACGAACTTTACGAGCGCAACTACGCGGGCAACTACGAGAACATCAGGTTGGAAAATCTGCCGATGGCGCTCGCGACCGGGCGCGCGGAAGAGCTGACCCGGTTCGTCGATCGATGCATGGCGGAGTACGATCTGGACGGATGGAAAGTGCCGGACCTGATCAATCCGACGGACGTGAATGTGATCATGAAAAAGCCCAGGCACGGGTAAGGCCGACGAATAAAAAGCGGCGGGACGAAGGTCCCGCCGCTTACTCCCCGTCGCGTTTCGCGCTCCGGCTAAGCCTCGAAACGAAACCCTCCGCCGCGGCGCACGATATGGCCCGAGGTCGGGCCCGCGAAATGCGTGCCGATGACGTGCACCGGCTGGTCGCAGTAGCGCTCGACGAACTTCTTGCGCGTGTCGGACGCCATCACCGGGTCGGTGTCGAACTCGCACACCCATTCCGGATGGGCGACCTGGATCGGGTGATGGATCATGTCGCCGGTGATCACCGCGTTCTCGCCGCGCGAGGAAATCCGCACGCTGGTATGGCCGGGAGTATGTCCCGGAGTAGGCTCCAGCCAGACTTCGCCGGTCAGCTTGCGCGCCGGCTCGACCAGTTCGGCTAGTCCCGCCTCGATCACCGGACGCACCGAGTCTTCGATCGGCTTTTGGAAATCGGGACTGCCATCGTATTTCGACCAGTGGTCCCATTCGCGCGAGCACATCATGTACTTGGCCTTGGGGAAGGTCGGCACCCAGCGCCCGTTGACCAGCATCGTGTTCCATCCGACATGATCGAGATGGAGATGCGTGCAGACGACGGTGTCCACCGATTCGCGCGAGACCCCGGCCTTCTCCATGTCGGCCAGGAAGGGCGTGTGCAGGTTGTTGAAATCCGCAAAGCCCGGACGCGGCTTGTCGTTGCCGACGCAGGTGTCGACCAGGATGCGGCGGCCCTCGGACTCGACCAGCAGGGCGTGGATGCTCAGCAGAATTTTATTGTTGTCGTCGACAAAGGGACTCAGCCATTCGCGTTCATGCTTGAGCGCATCGACGGTCGCATTGGCCGTGATCATGGTGCCGGGCCAGTGTGGCTCCTGTTCGCGAAGCAGGGTGACTTTGACGTCGCCAATTTGCCAGTGCATAGGGGGTAACCTCCACCGTTGTTAGGGCGCTACCTTAACCCGAGCGCCCCGCCGGCGGCAATCGAAATGCGCCAGCCGCCCGCGAATGCCGATGCTGCGCGGTGCTCTCGCTCACCAGGAATCGACGTGCGGGCGCTTTTTGCCCGTGCGTGGCGCGGGCGGGGGCGCCGAGCGCAGCCCCGTCAGAATCCAGCGGCGCGACTGGACCGGGTCGATCACGTCGTCGAGCTCGAAATGCGAGGCGCTGTTGAGCGCCTTGCCCTGCTGATACATCCGCGCCACCATCTCTTCGAACAGCTTCTTGCGCGCGCCCGGTTCGCTGACCGCCTCCAGTTCCTTGCGATAGCCGAGCTTGGCCGCACCCTCCAGCCCCATCCCGCCGAACTCGCCGGTCGGCCACGAGACCGTGAAAATCGGCGTCTTGAAGCTGCCCCCGGCCATCGCTTGCGCGCCCAGGCCGTAGCCTTTGCGCAGCACGATGGTGAAGAAAGGGACGCTGATGTTCGCGCCGACGATGAACATCCGGGCGGCGTGGCGCACCAGCGCGGTCTTTTCGATCTCCGGTCCCACCATGATGCCCGGCGTGTCGCACAGGAAGAGCAGCGGCAAGTCGAACGCGTCGCACAGTTGCATGAAGCGTGCGGCCTTGTCGGCGCCGTCACTGTCGATCGCGCCGGCCAGATGCGTGGGGTTGTTGGCGATCACGCCGAGCGGTCGTCCCTCGATCCTGATGAGCGCGGTCACCATCCCGAGGCCAAAGTGGCGGCGCAATTCGAGCACCGAGCCGGTGTCGGCGAGCGTCTCGATAACCGCGCGGACGTCGTAGATGCGCAGGCGATTCTCCGGGATGATTCCGCGCAGCAGGCGCTGGTCGGCGCATTCCCATCGGTCAACCGCGCCCTGGAAATACGAAAGATATTTTTTCGCGACCCGCACCGCCTCGGCCTCGTCGGCGACCGGAAGGTCGACCACGCCGTTTCGCATCTGCACGCTCATCGGCCCGATGTCCTCGGGGCGGAAGATGCCCAGGCCGCCGCCCTCGACCATCGCCGGACCGCCCATCCCGATGTTCGAGTTGGCGGTCGCGATCACCACGTCGCAGCATCCGAGCAGCGCCGCGTTACCCGCGAAGCATCGGCCCGAGTTGATCCCAACCATCGGCACCAGGCCGCTCAGCTTGCCCCAGTAATGGAACGCCGGAACGTCGAGGCCGGAGAGCCACAGTCCGTCGGTATCGCCGGGACGTCCGCCGCCGCCCTCGGTGAAGAACACCACGGGCAGGCGTAGCTTGGCGGCGATCTCGAACAGGCGGTCCTTCTTGCGATGGTTCTGCTGGCCCTGGGTGCCGGCGAGCACGGTGTAGTCATACGACATCGCGATGCATTGCGCGCGCGAGTCGTCGAACAGATCGCCGTTGACCCGGCCGATTCCGGCGACCAGTCCGTCGGCCGGCGTATTTTTCATCAGGTCGTCGAGCGCGCGGCGCCGGCGCTGCGCCGCCAGCACCAGCGCGCCATACTCGACGAAGGTTCCCGAGTCGCACAGGTCCTCGACGTTCTCGCGCGCGGTGCGCTGATGGGTTTTGCGCCGGCGCGCGACGGCCTCGGGCCGCGCGGCGTCGAGTCCGCTCGCATGGCGCTCGTAGACCTCGGCGAGATCGGGGCGGATGCGGTCGAGGTCGACTTTTTCCGCCTCGGCGGCCTCGACCGTTTCGACCTCGGCCTCTTCGATGAAGGCGAGCGGATGGCTCTCGAAAATCGCGTCGCGCTCGGCGACCGCGATCTGCCGCACGATTCCGCTGGTATGCGC
The DNA here is from genome assembly GCA_963773975.1 of uncultured delta proteobacterium. Classification (GTDB taxonomy): domain Bacteria; phylum Desulfobacterota; class Binatia; order Binatales; family Binataceae; genus JAKAVN01. Next base: position 193,997 of record CAVZDJ010000049.1, on the reverse strand, counting down.
GCGGATGACGTGCTCCATCTTCATCGCTTCCATTACGAAGAGCTGCTGGCCCTTGCGCACCAGTTCGCCCTCGCGCACGTCGATCGAGACGATCGTTCCCTGCATCGGCGCGGTGACCGCGACGGTGTTTTCCGGCCCGGTGATTTCATGATGGGCCGCGGCGTCGGTCTCCGCCGCCGTCGCGACGGTCGCCGCCGCCGCCGACGTCATTGAATTCGCCGCGCTCTTGCCGTGGCTCAGCACCGCCAGCGGATCGATCGAGTCGATTTTGGCTCCGGCCAATTGCCGCGCGCCCGGCGCGCGCTTGGGCTCGGTGCGGCGCGACGGCTTGGCAGCGCCGGCCGCGTCGGCGAAAAAGAGCTGGCGATGAGTGGAATTCGCCGCAGCGATAAGCTCGGCGATATGCTCCTCGACGAAACGCGTGTAAAGCCGGTTCGCGGCGAAATCGGGATGCCGCAGCAGGCTCTGGAGAAACCCGATATTGGTCGCGACCCCCTCGATCCGGAACTCGCTGAGCGCGCGATAGGCCCGCGTCACCGCCGCGCCGAAATCCGCCGCCGGCGAGTGCGCGATAAGCTTGGCGAGCAACGAATCGAAGTTCGGGTTGGTCGTGTAACCGGCGTAGGCGAACGAATCCACGCGCACGCCGGGCCCCGACGGCGCCTCGAACGCGGTCAGCGTCCCGCCCGAGGGTTTGGCCGTGCCGTCCGCATCCATCGACTCCATGTTGATGCGCATCTGGATCGCGAACCCGCGCGGCTGCGGAATGTCCGTCTGGCGCACGCCAAGCTCGCTGAGCGTGCTGCCGCCCGCCAACTGCAACTGGAGTTTGACCAGGTCGATGCCGGTCACTTCCTCGGTCACCGTATGCTCGACCTGGAGGCGCGGGTTCGCCTCGATGAAGGCGAATTCGGCGTCGTCGTCGCGCGTATCGGCGTTGAGCAGGAACTCGAACGTGCCGAGGCTGTCGTAGCGGACCGCTTCGGCCATCTGCACGGCGGCCGCGGTGAGGCGGGCGCGCAGGCGCTCGGACAAGCCGGGGCTGGGCGCGACCTCGACCAGCTTTTGATTACGCCGCTGGATGGTGCATTCGCGTTCCCACAGATGGCTAACTGTGCCGGAGCCGTCGCCGGCTATCTGGACTTCGAGATGGCGCGCGCGCGGCATCAGCCGCTCCACGTAAACGTCGGGGTTGCCGAAGGCCGCCCGCGCCTCCGACTGGCATCGCCGATACGCCTCGCTCAGTTCGTCGAGGCGCTTAACCGCGCGCATCCCGCGGCCGCCTCCGCCGGCGACCGCCTTGATCATGATTGCAACGTCGGTCTTGTGGCCGGTAGTCGCGTGGCCGGTGATGGCGCCGCCGTTGTGCAGCGAAGCCAGAAATTCCCGAGCCTCGCTTAGACTGGTCGCGCCCGCGGTGCCGGGCAGCAATGGCACTCCGACGCGTTCCGCCAACTCTCTCGCGCGCACCTTGTCGCCGAACAGCTCGAGGATTTCTGGCCGCGGGCCGACGAACTTGATCCCTTCTTCGGCCGCGCGGCGCGCGAAGGCGGCGTTTTCGCTGAGGAAGCCGTAGCCGGGATGAATCGCGTCGCATCCGGCCGCTTTCGCGAGGGCCACGATTTGTTCGACGTCGAGATAGGCGGCGGCGCCGATGCCGCTGAGCGCGCGGGCCTCGTCGGCCTTGCGGGTATGGAGGGATCGGGCGTCGTCCTCGGAAAAGACCGCCACCGTGCGGATCCCAAGCTCGGCGGCGGCACGCATGATACGGATGGCGATTTCGCCTCGGTTGGCGACCAGAAGACTGCGGGGAAGCATGAGAGCTGCTGCGACTCCTCTTGCGCGTATCTCTCGGTTAAATCATCGAATACTGATCTGATCCAGCACGCCGAGCGAGTGGCTGACCACGAAAAACGCCCGAGAGCGCATCCCTTGTCTGATGTGGTAGCTTACCCCGCGGGAGGAAAACCCGATGGACGCGCGTTCACCCCTTCAAGCTCTGGGCGGCAGCCTTCAGCAGGTCGCGTTCGTGGTCAAAGACCTGACGGCGGGGATGGAGTTTTTCAGTCGCGCGATGGGAGTTGCGCGCTTCTACGTGATCGAGGATTTCGGGCTTAAGGCGCGTGACAAGACCTTCCGCGGCCGGCCAGCGGAGCAGAATTTCAAGCTCGCGCTCGCCTATTCCGGCGACACCCAAATCGAGCTCATCCAGCATCTCTCTGGCGACACCTGTTATAAGGAGCACCTGGAACGCAGGGGCGAGGGCCTCCATCATCTCGGATTTTTTCTTTACGATCCGGAGGAGTATCAGCGCGCGCTCGATTCGCTCGGGGCCGGCGGCTATTCGCCTTTGATGAGCGGGCGGTTTGGCACCACGCGCTACACCTATTTCGACACCGAGGCCGCGATCGGTTCGATAATGGAGGTCGTGTACCTCGATTCCGGCGGCAGGGATTTCATGGCGAAAATAAAAAGCGGCGATTTCTAACGCAGATCGTTGACGAAAAGCGCGGCAATGTCGCGACGGACCCTTGCTGCACGGGAGGGCCATGGACTTGACCTCCTGACTCCTGTACCCTCCGTGACACCGGTCAGAACGCCTTTCAGTTAACCTTCTTCGGCTCCTTTGGTTTCTTGTTCGCGCGTCTCCGGCCCAACTGCCCAAGGGGGAGCAGCGCAATGTTCGTCGAAGTTATCCATCCAGCCGCCCACTACGCGCCAACCGGCCGTGTCGCGATCCCCCGCCGCGGCGATTTCCGCCTCATTATCCGGGCCAATTAGTTGAATAGCGCACGAGCCCTTAAGGGCCCGGTAGACCCGCCGTGGGAGTGGCCCTGGTGGCGCGCGCGCCGCGGCGACTCGATGGTGCTGCCGTGGTTCGTCCTGATCCACGTAACTGCGCTGTTCGGGCTGATCCTGTTTCCATTGCCCGGCTGGCGCGTGCTGCTCGCTTCGTTTTGCCTCGTATGGCTGGGCGGAATGGCCACGACCGTCTGCTATCATCGCGCGCTCGCGCATCGCGCGCTCCGGCTCAACCCGTGGCTGACCTCGATACTGATTTTTTTCGCGGTGTTTAACGGTTCCGGAACGCCCTTGAGCTGGGCCGCCGGTCATCGGCGCCATCACGCTTTCGCCGATACCGAGAACGATATCTCGAGCCCCGTAAACGGCTTCTGGTGGGCGCATCTGCGATGGCTCTGGCAGTCCGGCGAACCGTCGGTCGAGCGTTTCTGCCCGGAGCTCGACCGCCCGCTGTACCGGTTTTGGTGGTACGTGCAGGGACCGATCCTGGCGGTGTCATACTTCGGCGGCCTCTACTTCGGCGCCGCGGCTTTTTTCTGGATGGGCGCAATCCGGCTGGTCTTTGCGCTCCACGCGCAATGTTTCGTCAACAGCGTCTGCCACACTGAGCCGGGAGTTTCCCCCGGCGAGGATTCCAGCCGCAACGTGACGTGGCTTGGCGTGATGCAGTTCTGCCAGGGCGAGAACTGGCATCGTAACCATCACGCGCGTCCGGGTATCGCGCGCTTGGGATGGAGCTGGCGGCAGCCCGACGTCGGTTATCTGACGATTTGCCTGCTGGAGAAAATCGGCCTCGCCACCGACGTCCGGCACATACGCCAGGAACATAGGCAAGAAGATACACAGAAGAATCCGCAAGCGAGTCAGCAAATAATTCCGCAAATCAGTCCGCAGGCTACGCCGACTGCCGAATCCGCCTGACGCCGGGCCCGGCGCCTTTTCGGTCGCAATCGCCGCACAGGTTTGCTAAGCCGCTTAGCGGGCACTCCGCGATGCGGGCCAGACGCATACTTGAAACGGCACAGGCGCTCGCGCAAGGGACGCTCACCAGCGTACGGCTGGTTGAAGAGGCGCTCGAGCGGGCTGACGATCCGGCAGGCGAGGGCGCGCGCGTCTTCACGCGAATCTATCGCGAATCGGCGCGCATCCAGGCCGTGGCGAGCGACCATCTGCGCGGCGTGGGAATCGTTGCCTCGCCGCTTCACGGCATCCCAATCTCGATCAAGGACCTGTTCGACGTCGCCGGCGAAACCACTACGGCCGGCTCGATGGTGCTCAAGGGAAGCTCGCCGGCCACGCGCGATGCGGCTATCGTGCGCCGGCTGCGCGCGGCGGGCGCGGTGATCGTCGGGAAGACCAACATGACCGAGTTCGCGTATTCCGGGGTAGGACTCAATCCGCACTACGGAACGCCGCGCAACTGCTGGGATCGCCCAGGCGCCAGGATTCCCGGCGGATCGTCGTCGGGCGCGGCGATTTCGGTTACCGACGCGATGGCGGTCGCGGCGATTGGGACCGATACCGGCGGCTCAGTGAGAATGCCGGCGGCGCTCAACGGCCTGACCGGGTTCAAGCCGACGCAGCGGCGAGTGCCGCTCGACGGCGCGTTTCCGCTTTCGACCACGCTCGACTCGATCGGCCCGCTCGCCAATTCGCTCGCCTGTTGCGCGATCATCGACGCCGTGATTGCCGGTGAAGAGCCTGCCGTGCCGGCGCCGATTCCTTTGCGCGGGCTGAGGTTCGCGTTGCCACAGCATTACGTCCTCGATGACCTCGAACCCGCTGTCGCGCGATGTTTTGCGTCCGCGCTACGGCGGCTTTCCGACGCCGGCGCGCATATCGTCGACCTCCCGTTTGCGGAGCTCGAGGAATTGCCCTCGATTAACGCGAAGGGCGGCTTTCCCGCAGCCGAGTCCTACGCGAAGCTGCGCAAGTTTATCGCCACCGAGAGCGAAAGAATCGATCCGCGCGTGCTTGTGCGGATCGTGCGCGGGGCCGAGATAAGCGGCCCCGACTACGTCGACCTGGTGGCCGCCCGTGCCTCTTTGATCGCGCGTGCCGCCGCGGCGACCGCGCCTTTTGATGCCGTCCTGATGCCGACCGTGGCGCTTACCGCCCCCCCGATCTCGGCGCTCGCGGCCGACGAGGATTATACACGGACGAACCTGGCGATCGTGCGCAATCCCTCGGTGGTCAACTTCCTCGACCGCTGCGCGCTCACGCTCCCGTGCCACGAGCCGGGCGAGGCGCCGGTCGGACTGAGCCTGATGGGCGAGAATCTCGGCGACCGCCGGCTGATCTCGATTGGCCTCTCCTGCGAGGCGGCGTTGCGTCGCGACTAGGCACGGAGAAGAGGGCTCTGTGCTTGGCGGCGCGGCTCAATTCGCGGCGGATGACGCGGCCGCACGACCGGTGAGCGTAGCGGGTCTCCAGGTCCCGAGGTCTTCCATCGCCTTGGCGGGCGCAATGCCGCCAAGCGACATCCATCGCGAACGATAGAATGTAGTCGCCGCCAGTTGTACCCGCAGGCGCTTGTCGGCCGGAGGTCCGGAGAGGCCGAAGGCTTGCCAGGGAAGAGTAACCGCCCATCGGTATAGCCGCCGGCCCGGGATCGTCGAGAGGACCGCGTCACAGTTGCCGTGACTCATGCGGCAAACTTCAATCCGCATTCGCACGATACCGCCCTTGGGCACGGATTGCTTTGGCGGGATGACGAAGAAAGCAAAGCGCCGCGCGCCCGCCCCCGCATCCACGCCGAGGTCGATCCGAAACGCTTCGCTGCGCGGAAATTCGCCGTCATACGCGAGCAGATAGGGATCGTAATGATCCATGCTGATGGTCGCGACGTGAAGCCCCTGCGGACTCCACGCCAGGAACAGGTCCCCGAAAACCACGTCCGGCGAAGGTGCGGAAAGACCCTTCACCAGGGCTTGGTCCTTCGGCCACTCGGCGAGCCGCAGTGGGCCGGCGCCGATCTCAGCCTCGGGGATCCGAATGCGGACGGTTGGCGACACCGGCGTTCGCGGCGACGCCCCTTGATGGAGGCCGGCGAGACCGCGGTTTGCGGCGGTCAGCGCGGTAACGAGTTCTTCGTAAGGCCGTCCATTGATGTCGAGCAGGCCGAAATCGTAATCCTCGTGGTCCTTCAAGCGCCCGCCCTTGGGTTCGTCGTAGTACTGAAACCAGTGAATTCCGACAATTCCGGGTTCGAGCGCGAAGTGCCGCGCCGCACTCGCCGCGCCGCTCGCCCGTTCGGCCTGGGACTGGACGGTCATCAGATCGCCATGGTTGAGATTCCCGGTACGGTTCTGGTTGGCGGCGTAATACCACTCGGTAATCAGCACCGGTTTGTTGCCGGTCAACTGGCGCAGGCCATCGAAATAGTAATGCGCAATCCAACCGTCCGGGCTGTCCACGTTGTAGTTAGTGGCGACAGCGTCGACAAAAGGGGCCATTGCTCGAACCGCGTCCGGGTCGTAATCACCGGCCAGACGGTCGCCGAAAATGAGGGCCTCGGGGTCGGCCTTGCGGATCGCGCGGTTGACGAGTTCATAGTAATGGCCCGCTATGAGGGCGGTCCACTCGCGCACCACGCTGATTCCGTTTCCTCGCGGACGCAAGCGCGCTTGTACGCCGGAGTTTTGGAGCAGTTCCTGAAAGGAGGAAACTCCTCCTGACACGGCAAAATCGCCGCTGAACCGATGCCAGTCTTCGCCGTAATGACGGCGGATGAGATCAACCAGTGCCTGCTTAGTATGATTTGTGCCGCCCCGCTTGAGATAGTAACTGAATAGTTCTCCGTTCCACCATCCGACTTCGTTGTCGGGCGAGTACCCTATTCGGTATGCATCCGCTTTGTAGGGAGCGACCGCCACACTAGCCTTGGTCATCATCCGTTCTTCGACGGATGGATCGAAAGGATCGTCCCAGTAAAATCGTGCCCGCCAACCGAGGTCTAGTTCGGGCAGGCTCGGAAGCGGCAAGTCGGCAAGGCTGAAAGCGCCCGCAGTGTTGAAGCCCCACGCGCGAAGCTGCGCGGCCGTGCGAAGTGCCCAGTCATTCGGCCGGCGCGGCGAATGTTTTTCCAGGTCCGAGGTCAGTTGCGAGGACGCGGTGTCGGTCAGGCAGTTGACGCCGATCGAGAAAAATCGCTCCCCGCATGGAGACACTAGCCACGATACGCCGTTGTGCGACTGAAGCGTCCATCGGCCGGGGACGCCAGGCCGTGGGGCGCATGTCGCTCCGCTGCCCACCCGCGGCATCATGGACAGAGCAAACACGGCGGCAATCGCTAGCGCGCGGCCGAGTCGAAAGCGTTTCGCCGTCGTACGATCGGGGACAGGACCTGTGCATGACATAATCGTAATTCCGGAAAAAGGCGGCTCGGCTAGGCGCAAGTGAGATGCGATGGCGCTAGCTCAAAAATGGATAACCGTTGTTGAGCGCCGCATCCAGCTCGGAATCCTGATGGTAGATATCTCTGAAGAACCGCACCTCGCCATCCGGCTCCACCACGGCCGTAGTATAAAGAATGAGTACCGGGATGGGCTTTGCGAGATTTACCTGGATCGTTTGATCGCCGTTCATGGCGGCGCGAATCTTGTCCTCAGTCCATTCCGGCCGGTCGCGCAGGACCCATGCCGCCAGCCCCACGGGATTCTGTACCCGGATGCATCCGTGGCTGAAGTCCCGGCGCGCCTTCAAGAACAGCTCGGGCTCCGGCGTGCCGTGCAGATATACGTTGTAGTGGTTCGGGAAGATGAACTTGACCAACCCCAGTGCATTCTTGGGCCCGGGTTTCTGACGGATACTTAGTGAGCCGGCGCGAAGCTTCCTGAGTATATCGTCGCTCACAACACCGTCCGTAACCACCGTGCCGCTATTGGTGGTTACTTCAAATCCATGATCCGCGAGATAGCCGGGATCGCGCCGGAGTTTAGGCACCAGTTCGGCGAACTGAATTGACATCGGGACCTCCCAATACGGACGGAAGATGAGGTAGCGCATGTAATCCGCGAACACGGGCGTCTGGTGCCCATAGGCCTTGCCGACGATCACTCGCATGGTCAGGAACGGCGCGGGCTGCCGGCGCATCGTACGCAGCTTGAACTGGGGCAGGTTGACGATGATCGGCGGCTGCGGAAAGTTCGATGGGATCCATCGATAGCGTTCGAGCGCGAGCTGCAGTTGCTTGACCCGCTGGCTGAGCGGCACGTTGATCTCGCCCAGCGTCTCCTTGCCGAGCACGCCGTCGGGCGTAAGGCCGTTGCGCTTCTGAAAGTGCTTGACCCCGTTGACCGCGGGGCCCTGGTACACGGCGGTGCCGGCGGGCGCGGCGGCGTCGGGCGGAAGGTCGCCAAGCTGGCGCAGACGCGAGAACAGCGGCGCGACCCCCCGATATGTATCGCCGGGATGCACGGATTTGGCCGGTACCGGCAGCGGCGCGCCGTCTCCTTGGGCAGCCAGCTTCACGTATGCGGCAAGTGCGGCCTTCGCCCGCCCGTAACCCTCGTAATGGGGTTCGAGGCTCGCGACCACTCCGTCAACGTCAGGGGATTCAATTACCTCGGTGCGCAGGAACTCGGCCAGGCCATAGCGCTGCGGTCCCACGTCGAACCCGAACTGGAAATGCTGCGGATCGACTCGGCCGATGCGCAGGGCAGAGAGATAACGCGCCGCGCAAACCGTGAGCGCCAGGTCGAAGTGCGCCAGGTCGGTGTCAGCCGGACGCGGATTCGGCTGGCCCAGCTTCGCCAGCCGCGCGTCCCATCGCGAGGCGTCGTAGTCTTCCGGGATGAGGCCCTTGAGCGAAGCCTGTTTGAAGAGCCGGATCATGGCTTGCGCCTGCGCAGTCGGCTGACCGTCGTGAACCCAGGCGAGCGCGTTTGCGCCCAAGCCGTAGAATTTTACGACCTCGGCCTGGAAGTCGGCGAAATTCGGCCAGCGGAGGTCGGCCAGCTTCCCCGCAGCGATTAGGCTGCCCAATTCGCCAAGCGCCTGCGGAGCAAGAGTCGCAGAAGGCTCGGCGCCCGGCGTAGGTGAACCGGCCGCTGGTGTAGATGACGCGTCAGCCGCCAGCGCGGGGCTCGCCACCGGGCCGCGGTACAGCGCGAAGAGCAACGCCGTCAACAGGAAGAGCGACAGCCGGTCAAGGAACCTGCATTCCGGCGTGAGGAGCGTCCTGGCGTGCCCATGCATGCACCGCACGGTGGGGAAGGCCTGCCGCAGGAATGAGCCGGTCACTTCCGCTCGATGGAAAATCGACAAGACGCTCCCTCTTTCCGCGAATTTTCGGGGCAAAAAACTTGCTTGACCCTCGCGAGCCACCCGACTTTATAAGGAAGTAACTGGCTGGCAAAGCGACCGGGTGCGGAGGTTAAAAGCAGAAATTGACATCTATCGGAGCTTTCAGCATAAGTTCACGTCTTTAAAGCGAAAATTGCGCACAGATTGTCGTTGCGAAGCTGCTGTCGGTCTCTTCGCCGATTTTGCCGCGATTATCGCCCGCAGCCGCGGCGGCAAGGCGCGTCGCGTTTCAGCCCTTGGGCAGGCCGAGCACGCGCTCACCGATGATATTGTGCTGAATCTCGTTGGTCCCGGCCGCGATAGTGCCGCGCCGCGCCGCGAGCATCCGATGCGACCATTTGCCATGGTCGATTGCCCCGGCGGCCTGGTACTCGAATTGGCTATACACGCCCAGCAATTCCATCGCGAATGTCTGGATGCGCAGGTTCAGGTCCGTGGTGCCCAGTTTCATGATCGAGCCTTCGGGGCCGGGCGGCAACCCCTTGAGCTGGCGGGTTAGCTGGCGATAGCTGGTGTACTTGAGCGCCTCCGCCTCGCACGCGAAGCGCGCGATTCGCTGGCGCACGTAGTTGTCCTCCCAGGCGGGATGGCCGCCCCGCTGGACCTTCCGCGCCAGCTCGCCGAGCTGGCGCACCTCGACCATCATGTCGGTGCGGCCGCCATGGATCGTCCGCTCGAACATCATGTTGGTCATCGCGACCATCCAGCCCTGATTCTTCTGGCCCACCAGGTTCGCCTTGGGCACTGCGACGTCTTCGAAAAAGACCTGGTTGAAGCCGCTCTCGCCGGTCATCTGCACCAACGGGCGCACCGTCACACCCGGGCTTTTCATGTCGACTAGCAGATAGCTGAGGCCCTTGTGCTTGGGCAGCGCGGGGTCGGTGCGGCACAGCAGGGTGGTGAAGTCGGCGTGATGGGCGTTGGAGGTCCAGACCTTGGAGCCGTTGACGATGAAGTGATCGCCTTGGTCGAGCGCGCGGGTCTCGACCGCCGCGAGGTCGGAGCCGTGATTGGGCTCCGACAATCCCTGGCACCAGATCTCCTCGGCGGCGGGAATCCTGGGGATGTAGCGTTGTTTCTGCTCCGGCGTGCCCCATTGCATCAAGGTTGGGCCGACGCGCGCGATCCCCTGGAAGTTGACGGTTGGCGGCGCTTTGGCGCGGTCGAGTTCCTGCGAATAGATGATCTGTTGCAATAGGCTCGCGCCGCGCCCGCCGTATTCCTTCGGCCAGTGGATACACATCCAGCCGCCGTCGTAGAGCTTGCGATGCCATCCGCGGCGGCGCTCGAACTCTTCTTTGGTGTCGGGATCGTGCAGTTCACCCGAGTCGTGCCAATCGCGCGGCAGGTTTTTCTCCAGCCAGTTTCTGAAATCGTGCCGGAACGCCTCGTCCGCTTCGCTGAATTTGAAATCCATTGATGCCCTTGTGATGCGCCCTTGCTACGAGTTTCTTCCGATGCGCGCTTGCGATGCGCCGTTCGCGCGGAGCGTTTACGGCGGCGACTGTAGCACAGCTCTGGCGCGGCGCGTGACCGCCGCCGGCTTCGGCGCTTGTCCAAGCGCTTGGCGGTTGGCTAGTGTCAGAGCCCGAAAACCGATCATCACGTTTTGAGGGGTCGTCGCGATGGAACAGGAACTGGCAGGCAAGGTCGTGATCATCACCGGCGCGGGGCGGATGCGCAGTATCGGCCGCCCAATCGCCAAGCGGCTCGCACAGGCGGGCGCCGCGATCGTAATCACCGGCACCGGGCGTCCGCCCGAACGCTATCCGGACGACGAAAAGGCGGCCGGATGGCGCGACATCGATAGCGTCGCCGACGAGATCCGCAAAGCCGGCGGCCGCTGTCTGCCGCTGGTCTCCGACATCGCCGATCCGCGCGCCGTGGAAGCGCTGGTCGATCGCACGGTCGCCGAGTTCGGCCGGATCGACGTCGTGATCAACAACGCCAGCGCCGCGCGCGGCCCGGATCGGGTAGAGGCGGTCGAGCTTAAGTACGAAATCTGGAAGAAGGTGATGGTGACCAACGTCGATGGGACGTTTCTGTTGTCATGCGCGGCCGCCCGCAAAATGATCGCGCAAGGCCAGGGCGGCAGCATCGTCAATATCTCGTCGATCGCGAGCAAAATCGCCCAGGCCAAGGCCGCGGCCTACTCGGCCTCCAAGGCCGCGGTCAACGCGCTCAGCCGCTCGATGGCGCTCGACCTCGCGCCGCATGGCATCCGCGTCAACGCGATCTGCCCCGGCATCATCGACACCTTCCGCCTCGACGACCTCGGCCGCGGCGAAAGCTGGGAGAAGTTCGTCAGGAGTTTCATTCCACTGGGCTATCCCGGCGACGGCACCGAGTGCGCCGAGCTGGTCCTCTTCCTGGTCACCGAGCGCGGCAAATGGATAACCGGCCAGGCGATCAATATCGATGGCGGCACGGTGTGGGGCAACTGAGGAGCGTCGATATCGGGCGCGATCGCCGCTGGGCGCCCATCAAAAGGCCGCGTTGCAGCACGGCGGCAGGTGTGTCTATCGTTTGGGAGCAGGACACTCGAACCCCTGGCCGGCTCTTCCAGGTCCTCTGAAAATGCCTGTTGTGGAAATGCACGGGGAAGATGCAGGAGCGATCCGATGAGAGTCGTTGTGGATCACAACCTTTGCGAAGGTAACGGCCGCTGCGTGGAAGTCGCGCCGCAGATATTCGAGCTTCGCGACGACGATCGCAGCTATGTACTGGTGCAGAGTCCGCCGCAGGCTCTGCGCGCCAAGGTCCAGCTCGCGATCACCCTGTGCCCGCGCCAGGCCATCCGCTTGGCCGAGGACTAACCCGGGCATGGCAGCGCTCACCCTCGAAACACTCGACATCGTCAATCCCGACCTTTACGTACAGCGCGGCTATCCGCACGAGGAATGGGCGCTGCTCAGAAAGGAAGCGCCGGTTTTTCGTTATCAGCGGCCGAATGTCGAGCCCTTCTGGGCCATCACCAAGCATGCGGACGTCGTGAACGTCTCGCGCCAGCCCGACCTGTTCAAGAGCAGCCAGTTGCTGTTCGTGACCCAGGATGAACCGGGCTCACCCCTTCCCGACGAAGCGGTCCTGCGCCAGCTCCTCAACATGAATCCGCCCGAGCACGGCGAATTCCGCCGGGTGGTCAATCAGCGGTTCACGCCGCGCTCCGTGCAGCAGTTAAAGGATCAGATCGAGCGTATTACGACGGAGGTGCTCGACGAGCTGGTCGGCCGCGACGAATGCGACTTCGTGACCGAGGTCTCGGCCAAGCTTCCGCTGGCGGTGATCGCCGAGATGTTCGGCATCCCGCGCGCCGACTGGGCAATGATGTTTCGGCTGAGCAACGCGATGATCGGCCCGGCGGACCCGGAGTACGGCGGCAGCCAGACGATCATCGAGAATCTCGAACGCGCGCGGATGGAATTCTTCCAATACTTCAACCAGCTCTGCGAAGACCGGCGCAAGAACCCGCGCGACGACCTCGCGAGCGCGCTTGCCAATGGCAAGGCCTTCGGCGAGCCGCTCCCGCCGTTCGAGCTACTGTCCTACTTCGCCCTGCTGATCATCGCCGGCAATGAGACCACGCGCAACGCCACCACCGGCGGCCTCCACGCGCTCATCAGCCATCCCGATCAATGGGAGCGCCTGCGGCACGATCCATCGCTGGCTCCCAAAGCGACCGAGGAAATCGTCCGCTGGACCTCGCCAGTGATCCAGTTTACGCGTATCGCCACCGCCGACACCGTGCTGGGCGGCCAGCAGCTCCACCAAGGCGACGTTTTGGCGCTGTTCTATCCCTCGGCCGCCCGCGACGAGGATGTCTTCGAGCGGCCGTCCGCCTTCGACATCGGGCGCTATCCCAATCCGCACATCTCCTTCGGCATCGGCGAGCATTTCTGCCTCGGGGCGAATCTTGCACGGCTGGAATTGCAGGTGATGTTCCGCCAACTGGCCGAGCGGATGGAATTCGTGGAACTGGCCGGGCCCACGCAGCGGATGCGTTCCAGCTTCGTGGGCGGGATCAAGCATATGCCGATTCGCTACCGGATTCGCGCGCGCGGGTGAACTCGCGCGGCAGCGCCGAACAGTCCCCTGCGCCTGAATAAGCTACAAAGGCGGATTATTCAAATCCCCGCCAGCAGCAAAACGATGCCGATCGGGCCGTTACGCACGAGCCGTCCAAATCGCGCGGCAAATTCACAATTTGATTTCCACAAATGTTCGCATCAATCGAATTTGAAAATGAGTCGCGCGCGCTGCCTGGCGCTTTATGGTGGACCATCGGAAGCGTTGACAAAGCGGCCGTTCCACCGGAAGATCATTCCAATGGCCAGAATTACCGTAGAAGACTGTCTGGAGAAGATTCCCAACCGCTTCGAGCTCGTGCTGGGCTCAGCTAAGCGCGCCAAGCAACTGCTCAAAGGCGCCCGCCCGCTGGTGGAGACCGACAACAAGGAAGTCGTCACCGCGCTCCGCGAGATAGCGGCGGGCAAGGTTTCGATCGAGCGGCCCGGGGACGCCTGAGGATGCTGATGGTCGCCTGGCGAACGCCTGCCAGACGCCTGACCGCATTTTCCTGACCGGGCGGCCGCAGGCTGTGGCGACAGACCGCTTCGGCATTTGATTCGGCATTTCGGCGGTATCACGCGCGCGGAAATCCAGACCACCCGCGGAGCATCAGGTGGCGCGCAAATCAGGTCCCCACAAACCCAAGACTGATCCCGTCCGGATCGCCGCCCGCGCCACGCGCCGGCGTCGCCTCGATCCGGCGGACGAGAAAGCCTCGCCCGTCCTCGAGGCCGAAATCGTCGATCCCGAGATCGTTGACCCCCAGACCGCCGAGTCCCAGATCGTCGATGGCGACAGCCCGAGCGCGGCGCCGCTGGCGGAGGACCTCGCCGAGATAGGCGAACTGCCCGAAGGATTCGCCCGCGCGCCGGCCGGCGAAAGCGGCGCCGAACCTCCAGGCGAAGCGGCGGAATCAACCGTCGAGGAAGGCGGCGCCGACGGCGGCGCGCTGGTGCCGTTCGATCCGCTGGGCCGCTACCTCACCGAAATTCGGCGCTTTCCGCTGCTCAGCCGCGAGGAAGAAATCGAGATCGCCAAGCGTTACGCCAAGGATCACAACCCCGCCGACGCCTACCGGCTGGTCACCGCCAATTTGCGCCTGGTGGTCAAAATCGCCAGCGAGTTCGCCCACGCCTCGCGCAACCTGCTCGACCTTATCCAGGAGGGCAACGTCGGCCTGATGGAAGCCGTGCGCAACTTCGACCCCTACCGCGGCATCCGCTTCCCGTCCTATGCGGTATGGTGGGTGCGCGCTTACATCTACCGCTTCCTCATCAACAACTGGCGGCTGGTCAAAATCGGCACCACCCAGGCTCAGCGCAAGCTGTTCTTCAACCTGCGCAAGGAAACCGAACGGCTGGAGGCCGAAGGCTTCACCGCGCAACCGCTGCTGCTCGCCCAGCGCATGGGAGTTAAGGAGAGCGAGGTGCGCGAGATGCAGGAGCGGATGGCGCATAGCGAGGTGTCGCTCAACCAGCCGATGCGCGAGGACGAGGCGGTCGAGTTGCTCGACGTGATTCCCGACACCAGCGACACTCCCGAGGAGGCCGCCGCGCACGACGAATGGCGCACCTTCGCGCGCGAGAAGATCGATCAGTTCGCGAGCACGCTCAAGGACAAGGAACTCGAAATCTTCCAGAGCCGGCTGCTCTCCGAGGATCCGCCGACCCTGCAGGAGGTCGGCGCCAGGTTCGGGATTAGCCGTGAGCGCGTGCGCCAGATCGAGGCGCGGCTGAAAAAGCGGCTCAAGCTGTTCCTCAAGTCACAGGCGTCCGATATCGAGCAGGCCGGACCCTAACCCAGGCTGTAAACTCGCGCGCGCCGGCGACCACCCCCCGTTGCCCCGCCTCAATCGGGACGCGATAATGGCGGTAGCGATGAGGAAGGGGGTGGGAGCGGCGCAGGCGGCCAGGCCTTATGCGAGAGCGAACGTGCGCCCTGGTGGTGGTGGGTAATGAAGTCCTCTCGGGCAAGACCCAGGACTCCAATGCGTATTTTGCCGCCCGCCAGTTGCGCGCGATCGGCGTCGCCCTCCAGCGCATCACGGTCATCCCTGACGAGATTCCGCTCATCGCTGAAGAAGTCAGCTATTGCGCGCGCCGGTTCGACCTCGTGCTGACCTCGGGCGGCGTCGGCCCGACGCACGACGACGTCACGATGGACGGTGTCGCGGCGGCCTTCGGCCGTACGCTCGTGATGCATCCGGAGCTCGAGCGTCTGATCCGCACGCACTTCGCCGATCGCCTCACCGCCGCCGCGCTCAAGATGGCCGCGGTGCCCGAAGGCGCGGTGCTGAATTCGGCGGGCGACCTGCGCTTTCCGACCATCCAGCTCGAGAACGTCTACATCCTGCCCGGCATCCCGCAAATTTTCGAGGCCAAGCTGAGCGCGCTGCTGGGCCGCTTTGCGACCGATCCGTATTACATGCGCACGATTTATACCTCGGCCGGCGAAGGCGCGATCGCCGAGCATCTCAACCAGTGTCTTGCGTACTACCCCGATCTTCTGCTGGGCTCTTATCCACGGGTCGGGGATCCGGATTATCGGGTGAAGCTGACGCTTGAATCCAAGGACCGCGATTATCTGGAGCGGGCCTTTGCGCATTTGATGAGTCTGTTGCCCGGTGAGGTGGTGGTCAAGACCGAGTAGTCTTTTTAATGACGACCGAATAGTCATTACATTCAGTCTGTGGGGGAGGAGGAGGAAAAGGTGATGAAGAAAGTTACGTGTCTGTTGGCGATGGTGGCGGCGGGGGCGATCGCGCTGCCCGCGATGGCGCAGAGCCCCAGTACGGCTCAAAACCCTAACAACGTCGTGGGAGGCTCGACCGGCCAGGCGCAGGTTCCGCAGCCGCCTGACGGCAACGTGAACTGGAAAGGCGTCGGAATTGGCGCCGGCACCGTGGCCGGCAACGTGCTGTACGTGCCCGCCAAGGTGGTCTACGGAATTCTCGGCGGAATCACCGGCGGAGCAAGCTACCTGCTGACCGGCGGCAATACGCAAACCGCCAATACCATCTGGCGCAGCTCGCTCGGCGGCGATTACGTACTCACTCCCGATATGGTAGCCGGACAGAAGCCGATCCATTTCAGCGGCCCGACCATGACGACGCCCGCGCCTGCGCCGTCCACTTCGATGGTGGCTCCTTCGGGAAGCTCGTCGATGAACTCGGCGACGACGCAATTCGCGCCGCCAGCCCGGACCGCGTCGGCCGATGTCGGCGGTTCGGTCAACAGCGCGCCCATTCCGGGTGACTCGGGGACCGGATCGGTGATGCCTCAGCCAGCGGACCATGGTGCGGGACCGGTCAGCCCGGGCAGTTCAACCTCGGGCAACTCGGCCGGCAGAGGTACGAACGGCGGCGTTCCGGTATCGCCGCTGCCGGGCACCAGCATCGAGTAGAGCGGCTGGGGCTCGGGTGGTAAGCTCTGCCGGAATCTCCGAGCGGATTCCGGCGCCCTCGCAACGCGGGGAGGGACGTTGCGGCTTGCAACGTCGCTTCCGACTCAGCTTGGTTTACGTCGGCAAGGGCGGGAAAAGCCTAACGGTAAAAGCCTAAGATGAAGCAGGCGCGCTTTCTCTGGAAATCGACCTGAACCACCTGCCGCAACGCAAGAGGTTTCTTGCGCGACGAACTGCAGGTGGAACTCGACGAGCACGACTACGCCAAGCAGCCGCTTAGCGCGGCGGAGCTCAAAGTTCTGTTCGCTGGGCGCGACCCGCGAGACTTCCTCAATCCCAAGAGCCCGGCCTTCAAGGCGATGGGGCTCAAGGGCCGGAAATTGACGGCGGCCGAGGCGCTGGCGCTGATGGGGAAAGAGCCGAACCTAATCAAACGGCCACTGGTCGTTGCGAATGGCGAAATCGTCGCCGGCTTCGACCGCGAGCGCCTGCGCGCCTTGCTGGCGTAAGACTTTTTTCGTTCGACGAGATTCTTTCGCGAAAGATTTTTGTGGATTAATGTCGACGGATTTCCGATGCGGCAGCAGTGCTACGCACGCTCCGCCCGTTCGGCTTTCTCCGCCCGTTCGGCTTTCTCGGCCCGCTCGGCCTTTTCGGCCCGATCCGCTTTCTCGGCTCTATCGGACTTGTCGGCGCGCTCGGCGCGAGCATCACTGCGGGCGCTATTGCCCTCGCCCTTCTCCGCCCGTGTCCCGGGCGAATGAATCTTCGCCGTGGTGAGAACTTCGACGAATTTCCGCACCGCCGGGGACAGTTCCCGCCCGCGTTTGTAGATAATCGCAAGCGGCCGCGTGAAAGTGCCCTCGGCAAATTCCAGCATCTTGAGCGAGCCCCTGGTGGTCTCGTGCTCGACCGTCGACAGCGGCACGATCGCCACACCCTGTCCGATTTCGACCGCCCGCTTGATGGTCTCGATATTGTCGAACTCCATCGTGTACTGGGGCTTTACGCCATACTCGCGCAAGATGCGGTCGGAGGCCTTTCGGGTCGCGATGTCGCGCTCGTAGCCGACGAACTTCTGACCTACCAAAGCGCTCACGCTGACCTTGCTATGCTTGGCCAGCGGATCGTCGGGCGGAACCACCAGCACCAGTTCGTCGTGCCGAAAAGCGATCGTGACGATCTGGCTGCGCTTGGCCGGATAGGCCACCACGCCGAGATCGATTTTGCCCTCGACCAGGTCTTCGTAAATCTTGTTGGAGCGCAGGTACTCCAGATGCACGTTGACTTGCGGATAAGTGCGCAGGAACTCGGTCAGGTAGGGAGGCAGCTCGTGCAAACCGACGCTGTAGACCGTGCCGACCCGGATCGATCCCGCGACCACCGAGCCGATCTCGCGCAGCCGGTTCTCCAATTCCATGAAGCGGCGCACGATCTCCTTGCTCGAATTGTAAAGTATCTGCCCGGCCGCAGTTGGTTTGACACCCGCGCGCGCCCGTTCTAACAATCGACACTCGTACTTCTCCTCCAGGCTGCGGACCTGCTGGCTAACCGCCGACTGGGTGACGAAGTTCTGCGAGGCGGCATAAGAAACGCTGCCGCTCTCGATGATGTCACAGAAGACCTTTAGTGTCTCGATATGCATCGGAATTAGTTCTTGTATAAGGCTAATTGATACCTACGGTTGAGGCAATACGCGCGGTGGGCGTGGCGCGCCTACCCCTGAAGCGCTGCCCCGGTATCTCGTCAGGAGTCGCAAGATGGCGGATTTATTGAAAGATTTGGATTTTTTTGACCTTGACGAGATGCTCGGCCACGAGGAGCGGATGGTCCGTGACACCGTCCGCCAATTCGTCCAGCGCGAGGTCCTCCCGTCCATCGAGCGCAACTTCGCCAGCGAGACCTTCCCCCAGGAGCTGGTCCCTCAGATGGCCGAGCTCGGCTTCTTCGGGGCCAACCTCAAGGGTTACGGATGCGCCGGCATGAACAACATCGCCTACGGCCTGATTATGCAGGAACTCGAGGCCGGCGACTCGGGGCTGCGCTCGTTCGCCTCGGTACAGAGCGCGCTCGCGATGTATTCGATCTACGCCTGGGGTTCGGAGGAGCAGAAGCGCCGCTACCTGCCCGAGATGGCCAAGGGCAAGCTCATCGGATGCTTCGGACTGACGGAGCCCGATCACGGTTCCGATCCGGGCGGGATGGAGACGCGCGCGCGGCGCGATGGCGACGGCTGGGTGCTCAACGGGACCAAGCGCTGGATTACCAACGGCTCGATCGCCGACGTCGCGGTGGTCTACGCCAAGGTCCCCGAGGGCATCACCGGATTCCTGGTCGAGCGCGGCAAGCCGGGCTTCACCACCGCCGACATCCACGGCAAGTTCTCGATGCGCGCGTCGATAACCTCGGAACTGATTTTTGAAGACGTGAGGCTCGACGATAGCGCGCGGCTCCCGGAAGCGCGCGGACTGCGCGCGCCGCTCTCGTGCCTTACGCAGGCGCGCTATGGGATTTCATGGGGCGCGATCGGCGCGGCGCGCAGCTGCTACCAGTGCGCGCTGGACTACACCAAGTCACGCAAGCAATTCGCGCGTCCGCTCGCCGGCTATCAGTTGGTGCAGAACAAGCTGGTGACGATGCTCACCGAGATCACCAAGGCGCAACTGATATGCCTGCGCCTGGGACAGCTCAAGGACGCGAACAAGATGCGGCCCGAGCAGGTCTCGTTCGCCAAGCGCAACAATGTCGGGATGGCGTTGGACGTCGCGCGGATGGCGCGCGACATGCTGGGGGCCAATGGGATCGTCAATGAGTACCCGGTCATCCGCCACATGCTGAACCTCGAGACGGTCAACACGTATGAGGGCGCCTTCGACGTGCAGACGCTGGTCCTGGGCCGCGACATCACGGGGCTGAGCGCCTTCGACTGACGGATGACCTGGCTAGTCCCGACCGCGTCCCACCCGCCTTGTCCGCGGGATGCTTGCGTTCCCGCCGACCCCGGCTGATAGTTACGCGAGGAGGTGCCGCTATGCCCTCGTTCGTTCCGATCAACGGACTGCATCACTTCGCCTATCGATGCCGCGACGCGGAGGAGACCCGGCATTTCTACGAGGATATCCTGGGCCTGCCGCTGGTCCACGTCATCCGTCAGGACCGGGTGCCGAGCACGCGGGAATTTTGCCCGCACGCGCATATTTTCTTTCGCATGACCGATGGCTCGTGCGTCGCGTTTTTCGATCTCGGCGACAACCAGGTTGCCGCGCCCTCGCCCAACACGCCCGAGTGGGTGAACCATCTTGCGCTGCGCGTGGGTTCGCTCGCGGAACTGGAAGCCGCGCGCACGCGGCTTCAGGCCGCGGGTATCGACGTGCTCGGCCCGACCGACCATCACTTCATCAAGTCAATCTATTTCTTCGATCCCAACGGGATTCGGCTGGAGCTGACCACGCCGTCCATCCCGGTCACCGACCCAACGCACCAGAAATACGAGCGCAACGCCCACGACGAGCTCGCGGCATGGGAGCGTGAAAAGAGTCAGCGCGAGGCCAGTCAGGCGCGGTCTTAACCCCCCCTTGGATTGACCAAGGACGCTGTCCTTGCGGGGTTTGCCCTCGCGCACGTCCGGCGTGCTAAATAGCGGGACGGAGGGCAGGCGCGATGGAACTCAAGGGCAAGAACGCGATCGTCACCGGAGCGGCGCGCGGGATCGGACGCGGGATCGCGCTGAAGCTCGCCGAGGCCGGCGCCAACGTGGCGATGGTCGATCTCGGCAGTCCCAAGGACCCGGCGCTGACCTATAACCTCGCCGCGCACGGCGAACTCGCAAGCGCGGTCGACCAGGTGAAGTCGCACGGCGTCAAGGCGGTGGCGATCCTGGCCGACGTGACGCGCGCGGCCGATTGCGAGCGGATGGCCGCCGAGACCGTCAACGCGCTGGGCTCGGTCGATATCCTGGTCAACAACGCTGGCATCATCGCGGTCGGTCCGGTGGCCGAGTTTTCCGAGGAAGCGTGGGACCGGGTGATGGCGGTCAACGCCAAGGGGCCGTTTTTGTGCGCGAAGGCGGCGATTCCGCATCTTGTGCGCAACCGCGAAGGCGCGATCGTCAATATCGCGTCGATCGCCGGCAAGACTTCGCGCGGCGGCCTTTCGGCCTACTGCGCGAGCAAGTTCGCGGTGATGGCGCTCACCCAGGCGCTGGCCGAGGAACTCGGCCCGGCCAACATCAGGGTGAACGCGGTATGCCCGGGGCTGCTGCGCACCGCGATGTGGACCGACGTGCTCAACCATTACCTGAGCAAAGCGTGGGGCGGCGGCAATCCGGAGTCGCTGTTCGACAATACCGTCGGCAGCATGTGTTATCTGCGCCGCGAGCAGACTCCCGCGGATATCGGCGAGGCGGTGGTCTACCTGGCGCGCGCCGACAACGTCACCGGCACTTCGCTGGTGGTGGCGGGCGGCGCGGAAATTCATTAGAAGTGGGGAACTGCGTACGCAAGGGGCGCCACGCGGCGATTCGCGCGCAAATCCGGCGCCGCCCAAAAAGGGTCAGCAGGAGGTTCAGATGGTTAAGCCAGTCGATTTGTCCCATTCCGCGTTTCGGATCACCGACGTCGACAAGAGCCGCGCATTCTACGAGAACGTGCTAGGCCTCAAGCCGATTCCGCGCCCCGATTTCAGTTTCAAGGGAATGTGGTACGGCATCGGCAGTGGTCAGATACATCTGATCGTCAGCAAGAAGCACGACGGCCCCGATCCGACCGGTCCGCATATCGCGATCGAGGTCGATGACCTCGACGCGACCAAGGCCTCGCTAAAAGAAATGGGCGTGCCGTTCCTCGATGGCGACGCGATGCGTGCGCAGCTCAAGGAAGAGGATCGCCGCCGCCTCGGCCGCCAGATCTGGGTGCTCGATCCCGACGGCAACACGGTCGAGTTGCGCAAAAGCGACGCCTAAGCCGCGAGTTCGCGGCTTTCGGCATCAGCCCCGCACGCGCGCGGCCTTGCGAGTCGGCCAACTTAGCCATACTGGTTGGCCGTACTCGGCGGCCGTACTCGGCGGCGCGATGCGCCACATCAGAGGGAGGAGATCGCATGGCCGTTCAGATGCCGAATCGGGAGCAACTGCGCGCGGTGGCGCGACAGTGTGGACTGTCCCTCGATGACGCGAGCGTGGATTCGTTTCGCGCGCTGTTTACGACCTACGTCGACGCCTACAACACCATCGCCGCGATGCCCGATGAAGTGCCGCGGGTCAAATATCCTCGTACGCCGGGCTATCGGCCCGGCCCCGAGGAAAACAAATACAATGCCTGGTACTACAAATCGTCGGTCAAGGGCGCGAGCGAGGGCAAGCTGAAAGGCAGAACCGTCGTGCTCAAGGACAACGTGATGCTCGCGGGTGTGCCGATGATGAACGGTTCATCGACGCTGGAGGGCTACGTCCCCGACTTCGACGCCACCATCGTCACGCGCATCCTGGACGCGGGCGGCGAGATCGTCGGCAAGGCGCATTGCGAATGTTTCTGCCTCTCCGGCGGAAGCCATACCAACGCTACCGGAGCGGTGCACAATCCGCGCAAGCTGGGTTACTCGGCGGGCGGATCGTCCTCGGGCAGCGCCGCATTGGTCGCGGCCGGCGAGGTCGATATGGCGATCGGCGGCGACCAGGGCGGATCGATTCGGATGCCCTCGTCGTACTGCGGCGTGTACGGGATGAAGCCGACGTGGGGACTCGTGCCGTATACCGGAATTATGCCGATCGAGATCTTCGTCGACCACACCGGCCCGATGACCGCCAGCGTCGCCGACAATGCGCTGCTGCTGGAGGTGATCGCGGGTGACGACGGCTACGATCCGCGAATCAAGGCTCCGCAGGTGCATCCGTATTCGCAGGCGCTGGGGCGGGGCGCGAAAGACCTCAAGATCGCGATCGTCAAGGAAGGCTTCGGCCATCCCACCTCCGAGCGCGCGGTCGACGAGAAAGTGCGCGCCGGCGCCAAGCGACTGGCCTCGCTCGGCGCGCGGGTCGAGGAGATTTCGATCCCGATGCATCTGGCGGGCGCCGCAATCTGGACGCCGATCGGAATCGAAGGCCTGACGCAAACCATGATGTACGGCGACGGCTTCGGCGTGAGCCGCGACGATCTCTATGCGACCGGCCTGATGGACTTCCATCGCGGATGGCGCCAGCGGGCCAATGAGCTTTCGGAAACGACCAAGCTGTTCCTCATGTGGGGCACCTACGTGCGCGAGAACTACGGCTCGCGCTACTACGGCAAGGCGATCAATATCGTGCGCCGGCTCCGCGCGGCCTACGACGACGCCCTCGCGAAGTACGATCTGCTGCTGATGCCGACCACTCCGATGAAGGCGACGCCGCTGCCCAAACCCGACGCCAGCCGAGAGGAATATGTCGCGCGGGCGCTCGAGATGATCGTCAATACCGCGCCGTTCGATCTTACCCATCATCCGTCGATGTCGATTCCGTGCGGCATGATCGACGGGCTTCCGGCCGGGCTGATGCTGACCGGCAGGCACTTCGACGAGCCGGCGATCTATCGCGCCGCCGAAGCTTTCGAACAATCGGGCGACTGGAAAAAAATGTAGTCCGGCGCTGCACGCGGCGGGCGGCCTGCCGAGAACCGAAACGCCGGCCCGCCCGCCGCGATCGGCGTGGCGCCGCCTCACTCCTGGAACATATTGATCTCCAGTGCCGCGTACGCCTCGTCACGCAGCGGCAGCACCTTGCGATAGTCCGGATCGTTGTACCAGCCGTCGGCCGCGGCCTTGTCCGCGAACCGCAGCACGATCCCGAGCTGGTAAGAGCCCGAGCCATGGAGGCTCCCGAGACCGCTGCCGCGCGCGACCACTTCCCCGCCATGTTTGGCGATCACGGCGCGGGCGGCCTGCTGATACTGCGCCAGCGCGTCCTTGCGATCCGCACGCGGAGTGCCCTGGACCAAAACGATTACGCTCATCGACTTCCTCCTTGAGTTTCCGCAGAGGCTAACATGCAATTTGTGCCAGCGTGCCGTCGTATGTGCAAATATACGGCAGAGGAGATTAACCATGATCAGGCGCACGAACGTCGTTCCCAAAGAGATGGAGGCGATCAAAAATCGCTTTCATTACAATCCTGGCGTGAAGGCCGGCAACCTGCTTTTCATCGCCGGACAGGTGGGGCGCGACGCGAGCCTCAACGTGATCGAGGGCAAGGAGGCGCAATTCGTCCAGGCCTTCGAAAACGTGAAGAAGGTGCTGGCCGCGGCCGGTGCCACTTTTGACGACGTGGTCGATATGGTCACCTACCATACCGACATGCGCGACCTTCAGCTTTTCATCACGGTGAAGGATCGCTACTACACCGGCGAGTATCCGGCGTGGACCGGCGTCGGCGTCACCGCGCTGGCGATGCCCGGGCTGATGGTCGAGATCAAGTGCATCGCGATGCTAAAGGATTAGAAGGATGGAGTGGCGCGCGCGGCTACGGAGCGGAACGAGGGAGCGCCGCGGAGGAAGGACATCCGGCGCTTCCTCGCTCGACCCCCACCTCCCCCAAGACACGGGGGAGGAGGTGAGAACCCGATCGGCCGCAACATGGGAGGAGGCCAGAACGTGATCGACCGACCCCACCTCATTCCATCTCCCGGACACAGTGGGTCGGAACTTGAGCGACTCAGTAATGTGAGAGCGTCCAATCGCTAGAGCGTTTTCAGGAACGCCACCAGGTCTTCTTTCTCTTCCGTCGTGAGTCCGACCTGAAAGCGATCGTTGTAGAAGTTCACCACGTCCAGCAGCGTCGCCGATTGCCCGTCATGGAAGTACGGCGGGCGCGACGCGAGTCCGCGCAGGCTCGAAGTCTTGAACCGGCTGATATCGGTGCACTTGCCCGTGACCATCGCCTGACCCGGGTCCGTGGTCTGGAAAAGCTGACCCTTGAGCGCGCCCGTATCGCATCGCAGCGTGAACAGCGGCATGTCGGGCGTGCGGCGCGCAACGTCGGCCGTGCCGAGGTTCATCAGAATGTTGATCGACCGGTTGCCGACGTTCGGCGTGTCGTGGCAGGTGGTGCAAAAGCCCTCGTGCGTCGGATGGTCCTCGGCGTCGTCGAGTCCCGGGACACCCCCGATAATCATCGGGGTCGCGTTGAAGATGGCCTGCCCGCGCGCGATCCGCGCCCGCTCGGGATTCGAATCGCCTCGCCACAGGTCGTAGAGGTTGAACACGTGCAGCGAGGTCTGCGCACCGATCGGATTGTTGCCGAAGGGATCGTTGATCCCGATAAAGAACGGCTCGCGCGAGAGCGCCACCGGTCCGCCGCCCGCGCCGCCGTCCTGCAGCGAGCCCGCCTTGGGCACCCAGGTCTGCGCGTCGTAGGTGCCGGTCTCGAATTCGATCAGCCGCGCAAGCTGATCGGGCATCGGCCCGTCGATCGCCTGCTCGTGCCCGCGCACCGCGTCATTGGCCTGATGCTCGAGGTCGCCCATGCGCCCGTCCCACATGAGCGAGTCCTCGAAACGCAGATTCGTCGCCTGCAGCGGGCGGCGATAGACCGAGATCGCTCCGCTCTTCGGACTGCTCAGCCTGGTGCAGTGGTACGGGTCATCGACCTTGATCACCGAGAACTCGGCGTTCGGCGGTATCGCGATAGCGATCCGGATGAGCCCCTTGTTGAGCAGGAGGCGGTAGGCTTTTTTCATTGCCGCCGGCGTCGACATGTCGGCATCGGGACAGGTGGCGCCGTCGATCGGCCGAAACAGCGGATCGGTGCCGTGGCTTGCCTCGAAGCGCGCGCGGATATGCACCGGCGTGATCGTCCATCCGGCGCTCGGATCGTGGCAGGTCACACACGAGCGTCCGTTGGTCCCCAGCGGCTTGAAGAAGGGATTGTCGGCGGTGAAGGGACCTTCGGGCTGGTAGGTCGCCGACTTGCCATCGGAATTTTCCCAGGTCGAATAGCGTTCGAGACCGTCGAAGGTGGCAGTCGCGTAGTCGTGGCTCGCGCCCGCAACATAAGCTGGGCTGTTGCCCGCAGCCACGATGTGAGACTTGGTCTTGACCTTAATTTTGGCCTGCGTGTCGTCGCTTCTCGCGGTGGTCGCGGCCCATCCCGCGAACAGGCATAACGCCGCGATCGCAACCGCGATCGCCACGTATTTCACCGCCACATATTTGATGGCTACATATTTCATCCGGCCAGGCGAATCAGTGAACCTTAAATCCAAGGGCTCGGGCCCGCTCACCGCGCGGCGCGCCGTCTCCTTTATCGTGTTTCAGCCCTAATTTCCAAGGCTTCCATCGAACTTCGGTCAACCTGTCCGCGACCTTGTCGCCCCTGGCGAGTCTACCATTTTGCCGTGCTTTGATTCCGTCCGAAACCGGCCGCAGGATAGGCTCACGGGGCGTCAGGTGTCCAGATGCGGGACGAAACGGACGCGATATTTGAGGGAGGCCGGCGATGAACGAGCTTAAAGCAACGCCAACGCGGCTAATCGAAAATCGAAGCGTAATCGTAACTCGATGGACCTTCGCGCCGGGCGAGGCGACGGGGCCTCATGTTCACGCGCACGACTATGTGGTAGTGCCGTTGACCACGGGAAAGTTGCGGATCGTCACCCCCGACGGTGCGGCGAGCGACGCCGAACTGGTGACCGGCGCTCCCTACGCCCGCGAGGCCGGCGTCGCCCACGACGTGATCAATTCCAACGCATTCGAATTCAGCTTCATCGAGATCGAAGTGAAATAACTAAATAACGAAACAGCGGCACGCGTCTTTAGAGTTGGGCCTTGCTGCTTGCAACGACTATGCTGCGGGCTATGGACTACCCTGCGGGCTTAGAATGAGCGCGAGGAGCGAAGGAGTGAAATCTCGATGCGTGATCTGCTGCCCATAGCCGACAAGCTCGGCGCCCTGCTCAAGGACCGTCATGAAACGATCGCGATCGCCGAATCGTCGACCGGCGGCCTCATCTCGGCCGCGCTGCTCGCGGTGCCGGGCGCGTCGGCTTATTTCCTCGGCGGCGCGATCGTCTACACGCGCGAGTCGCGCCGCACGCTGCTCGACCTCCCGGATTCGGCCTTCGCCGGCATTCGTGGAGTGACTGAGCCTCTGGCCGAGGTGCTCGCACGCGGGGCTCACAAGCGCTTTGCGGCCACCTGGAGCGTGGCCGAGGTCGGCGCCGCCGGTCCCACCGGCAATCGCTATGGCGATCCCGCGGGGCACAGTTGTATCGCGATCGCCGGACCGCTCGCGCGCGCGATCACGGTCGAGACCGGCGGCAGCGATCGCGTCGCCAACATGCGCGCATTCGCCGCCGCCGCGCTGGAGCTACTCGCGCAGTGCCTCGCCGCGGCGCCCGCGGCGCCTTCCTGATTCAGGTCTCGCCGGCGGCCGCGCTTGCCTCTATCCGGCGGCGCTGCAAGAGTAGCGGGCACCATTTGTCATGAGGCATCATTTGTACACCGAGGATCCTAAACCGATGGCCAAGACGAAACTGTTTCCCGTGACCGTGGTCGGGTCGTGGACGCGCCAGCCATGGCTGGTGGCGGCGCTGCGTCAACGCCAGGCCGGCGAAATCACCGGCGCCGAATTCGACGCGGTGGCCGACGACGCCGTGCTCGCCGCGATCAAGTACCAGGAGGATGCCGGAGTCGATATCGTCGCCGACGGCGAGATGCGCCGCGACAACTTCTATTCCTTCGTGGTCGACAAGCTTGACGGGATGCGCCTGATGAAGCTCTCGCAGTTGCTCGACTACGTAAAGGACCGCGCCGGCTTCGAGGAAATCCTGCGCGCGCTCGACGTCCCGGCGTTTGCGATCAAGAGCCCGATCGCGGTCGAGAAAATCAGCGAGCGCGAAGGGCTATGCGTCGACGAAGCCAAGTTTCTCAAGGAGCACACGAAACACGCGACCAAGATTCCGATTCCCGGGCCTTACCTGCTCACCCGCTCGAGCTGGTTCGAGGGGCTCTCCGATAAGGCCTATCCGACGCGCGAGGATCTTGCGCGCGACGTGGTGAAAATTCTGCGCCGCGAGATCGTGCGGCTGAAGGAACTGGGTATCGACTTCATCCAGCTCGACGAGCCGTCGCTCTCGCAGGTGGTCTACGGCGACGAGGCCGAGCAGACCTTCATGTGCGCGGCGCTCGGCTCGCGCACCGATCCGACTCACGAACTGGAATTCGCGGTGCGCCTGATGAACGAGACCGTGGACGGAATCGACGGCGTGCACTTCGGCGTGCACGTCTGCCGCGGCAACTGGAGCCGCAAGGAGAACGTGCTGCTGGCGGGCAACTACGGCCCGCTGCTGCCGTGGCTGATGCGCATGAACGTGCATCAACTGGTGCTCGAGATGGCCACGCCGCGGGCCGGCGAGATCGAGGTCTTCAAGGAATATCGCAACGAGAAGGAGCTGGGCCTGGGCGTAAGCAATCCGCGCACCGACGAGATCGAGTCGCCCGCGGAAATCGTGAAAAAGGTCAAGCAAGTGCTGCGCTACTTCGACCCCGACAAAATCTATCTCAACCCTGACTGCGGCTTCGGCACCTTCGCCGAGCGCTGCGTCAACACCGCGCCGGTCGCCTTCCACAAGCTGCAGGCGATCGCGGAAGCGGCCGAGATGCTGCGCAAGGAGTGCGGCTAAGATAAGGAGTGCAACTCAGATAAAGAGTGCGGCTAAAAAGGAACCGGCCGCGCGAACTCGGCTAGAGAATAACCGCAGGAGTTTACAACCATGGCTGACGAAAAAATGCTCAATGGCCTGCGTCCCGACAAGATCAAGGCGATCACCGATTCGATGCGCGACGATCCCGAGGTGCTCAAGGGCGTCACCGGGCCCTGGAAGTCGCGCGTGGTATGGCAAGGCGGCTTTCGCGCCAAGGCCTACATGCGCAAGCACGTGGTCGAGATGGACGAGCCCGAGGGGCTCGACGCCACCGACGCCGCCGCCAGCGCGCACGAGCAGTTGCTCTCCGCGATGGGCAGCTGCCTCACGGTCGGCTTCGTGCTCAACGCGACCAAGCGCGGCGTGCGGATCCACGACCTCGAAGTGGCGCTCGAGGGCAACTTCGAAAATATCCTGAAGTGGGCCGGCCACAGCACCACCGGCAATCCCGGCTATCCCACGATCAAGGCCAAGCTGTTCGTGCGTGCCGACGCCGACGAAAAAACGCTCAAGGAGTTGTGGCGGCTCGCGGTCGAGGGCTCGCCCGTCACCCAGACCATCGCGCGCCCGACCGAAATCGTTACCGAGTTCGAGAAGGTCTGACGCGTCAATGATCCGGCCCAAGACCTGCTCGAAGAGCTGCGTGATGATGAACCGATGATTCGGCTAGCCGGCGCGCAGTCCGTGGCCGAGCGGATCGGGAAATCCGATTTTGTGATCGTCGATCCGCGCCGCCCGATGAAATATCTCGCCGGCCATCTGAGCGGCGCGGTCAACCTGCCGGTCTATCGCGCGTTCGCCGACGACGGCAGCCTGCTCGATCCGGCGGCGCTCGCCGAATGGCTCGGCTTAAGCGGTGTCGGCGAGGGCGTCACGCCGGTGCTCTACGATTCGCCGCAGGGACAGAATGCCGCGATGCTGGCCTGGATCATGGAGTACCTGGGCGCGCCGGAGATTTTCCTGCTCGACGTTTTCTTCGAGCGCTGGAAGAGCGAGGGGCGCGAGGTTACGTATCGTCCAGTCGATCCGGCCGTACGGCGTTTTGTGCCGCGCCTGAACCAGCGGCTGCGCGCGACCCTCGACGAGGTGCGCGCGAACACCACCGATCGCCTGGTGGACTTCCGCTCGCGCGAGGAGTTCACCGGCGAGCGCGACCTCGACGGCCATCCCGGTCATATTCCGCACGCGGTCAATCTCGTATGGCGCGACCTGAACGGGCCCGAGGATCAGCTGCTCGCCCCGCGCGAGCAACTCGAGAGCCAGATCGCGGAGGCCGGTATCGGACACGGCCAGAAAGTCGTGGCGTACTGCCGCAGCGGGCCGCGCGCCGCGCTCGGCTACCTGGCGCTGACACAGGCGGGTTACAACGCCCGGCTGTTCGACGGCTCGTTCGCCCAATGGGCGCGCGCCGGTTTGCCGGTCGAAAAGTAGACGAATACTTTTGTCCGTCTATTCGGGACCTTTCCCTAACCCTCTCCGTGGCCCGCCGCTCGCGTGCTCGCGGCGGCCTCTCCTTGGTCAAGGAGAGGCTAAGAGGAACCCGATGCGTGGGTTATGCAAAGCGCTCTTGGACAAGTAGAGGTTAGAAAGGCGTCGCGCGCCGAGTTTATGCAAGGGAAGCAAGCGAGAATCTTATGCGAGCGCAGCGGCCAGCGCGGTCAGGATGCGCGCGACGGCAGCCGGGGCTCTCGACCCGCCAGCGCGCGAGCGATGGACGCGCCTGGCCCACCAGCACTCCGACCCCGCGTGAAACCAGCTCGGCGAAGGCGTCCTCGTCGGTGCGGTCGTCGCCAAAGTAGATCGGCCTGAACGCTGAGCCGGCTTCGCGGCTCAGCGCACGAACCGCCGCGCCCTTGGAGGCCGCGGCGGGCAACGCCTCGAGCACCATCTTGTTGTGCGCGACGCGCAGATGCGGCGCGTCCGCGCGCACGAACTCCTCAAAGTTTTCGCTCAATGAGGCGGCCGCGGCGGGTTCGGCGTGACGATAGTGAAGGGCTATCGCGAGCCGCTTGTCTTCGACCTCGAAGCCGGCGCCCGCGGGAACATTGCGCGCGAGCCACGCGCGCACGCGATCGAGCTGCGGGACGTAGCGGGCTACGTCGTCAGGCACGTGGATGTCATCATTATTACTGTCGTGATTGTTGTCGCGGACATTGTCGCCGCCCGCTTCGTGCGAGTGCCCGGCGATTTCGGCGCCGTGCACGCCGGCGTACATGACTTGATGCCCGAGGCCGGTCATCCGGCGCAATTGCGCGACCGGGCGGCCGCTGACGATCGCGACGGCGACACGCTCGCGACGCACCGCGAGCGCTCTCAGAGCCTCGATCACGCCCTCAACCGGACGCGCCATCGCGGGGCGGTTCACCAGTTCGGAGATCGTGCCGTCGTAGTCGAGACAGAGCAGGATCGGGCTGCGGGCGGCGAGTTTCTCGAGCGTCGCAGCCGGCAGGAGCGGCGGCGCCTTAGAAGCCGGCCGAGGCTTCTGCGGCAAAGTTTCGCTCCGGCAGCAGCGCGCTCAGGAAGAGCTCCGACCAGTGCTCGAGGTTGTTGCGATGGACCTGCGTGCGCATCGCGCGCATCCGCGACGCTCGCTCGGCCGGGCTCATCTCGAGCGCCTGCTTGATCCGGGCGGCAATCGCGTCGATATCGTACGGATTGACCAGCAGCGCCTGCGTGAGCTCTTCGGCGGCGCCGGCGAACTCGCTCAGGATGAGCGCGCCGTCGTCGGCCAGGTGCGCGGCGATATATTCCTTGGCGACCAGGTTCATCCCGTCGCGCAGCGGCGTCAGCAGCGCGATGTCGGCGGCCTGGTAGTAGGCGACCAGGTCCTCTGCCCCAAATTGCGTATAGAGATAGCGAATTGGAACCCAGCCCTCGGATGAGAAGTGGCCGATGATGCGGCCGACGAGCTCGTCAAGCTCGCGCTTGAGCGCCGCGTAGTCGGCGACCTTGGTGCGCGAGGGCACCGCGATCAACACCAGCGTGACGCGCCGATGGTAGGCCGGATTGGCTTCGAGAAAGCGCTCGAAGCCGAGCAGGCGCTCGAGAATGCCCTTGGTGTAGTCGAGCCGATCGACGCCCAACACCACGTGCGGCGTGCGGAGCGCGCGGCGGATGCGCTGCGTGCGCTCCTTTACCCGCGGACTCGCGGCGAGTCCGGCGAAGTAGTCGGCCGGGATGCCGAGCGGGAAGACGCCGACGCGCACCGGGCCGCGATGGGTCGCGACCTCGTCGCGTGAGCGGTCCACCCGCAGGCCCAGGATCCGCTCGCAGCAGTTGAGAAACTGGATCACGTAGGAGCGCGTATGAAAGCCGACCAGGTCGGCGCCGAGCATTCCCTCGAGCAGTTCCGTGCGCCACGGAAAGACCCTGAAAATCTGCTCGGGCGGAAACGGGACGTGCCAGAAAAGCCCGATCGGGAGGCGCCGGCGCTGCTCGCGCAACAGGCGCGGGACCAGCGCGAGATGAAAATCCTGCACCCACAAAACGTCGTCGTCGCCGGCCTCGCTGGCGGCGAGCGCGGCGAAATTATGGTTGACCGCTTCGTAGTAGCGCCAGTGGAGCGTGTTGAAGTGACAGCTCGCCGTCATGAAATGCATCAACGGCCACAGGCCCCGATTGCACATCCCGTAATAGTAGTGCGAGACATCGCGCTCGCTCAGCGGGCAGAACACGATCTGAAAGCGCGGCGGGTCGCTTCCGGGCGGCATCATCAGGCGCCCAGGGGTCTTCGTCTGCGTTCCCGACCATGCGATCCAGAGACCGCCCTGATGCTCGAGCAGGCGCAGAAAGGTGCTGCCGACGCCGCCTACGGTGGGCTCGATCCGCTGCTTGCCGGCCTCGTGCACCACGCGTATCGGCGCGCGATTGGACATCACGATCAGGCGGCCCCGGCCCAGCGGATGCGCTCCGGCAGCGGCGATCACAGGCGGTTGGGATGAACCCTCTATGCCCTTATGCTCCATGGGGCCGCGCTGCGCGTTCGAAACCGGATCGAGCGCGATCGAGTGCAGTAAAAATTGATGAACGTTCGCATTTCAAATGTAACGCCGCGCTTGCCGGGGAGGCAAGCGCGGCGTGCGGGATTAACCTGCAGTTTCAAGACAACAATGCGCCCGGTGCAGCCTTATTAGGCCGCATCGGACGTGCCGCGAAATTTAGGCCTGCGACTCGACGCTTATTTGTCCAACAGTGGTTTCGGACCGAGGTTAAAGCCGCCCGCAGTGCCCGGCAAAAAAGAGCCCGCGGTGGCACAGCCACACGCGGGCTTGGCGCTCGATTGTTCTTCTATCCCTTTGGCTGCGGCACGATCCGAAGATACGGTCTCGGCGCCTTCCAGCCCTGGGGGTAAATCTTCTTGGCTTCGTCGTCCGAGACCGACCCTGCGATAATCACGTCCTCGCCCGGCTTCCAGTTGACCGGCGTCGCGACCTTATGCTTCGCGGTCAATTGCAGCGAGTCGATCACCCGCAGGACCTCGTCGAAGTTGCGCCCCGTGGTCATTGGGTAGACGATGATCAGCTTGATCTTCTTGTCCGGCCCGATCACGAAGACGTTGCGCACGGTCAGATTGTCCATCGGGGTGCGCTTTGACGCGTCCCCCGAAGCGCTGGCCGCAAGCATCCCGTAGAGCTTCGAAACTTTCAAATCCGTGTCGCCAATCACCGGATAGTTAGGCGCATAACCTTGGGTCTCTTTGATGTCGTTGGCCCATCTCGAGTGGTCGGTGACCGGATCGACGCTGAGACCGATAATCTTGGTCTTGCGCTTGTCGAACTCTCCCTTGAGCTTGGCGACCATGCCGAGTTCGGTCGTGCAGACCGGCGTAAAATCCTTCGGATGGGAGAACAGCACCGCCCAGGAATCGCCGATCCAGTCGTGGAAGCGAATACGACCTTCGGTCGTATCGGCCTCGAAATCCGGAGCAACATCGTTAATCTGAAGAGCCATCGCGGACCTCCTTGTTTATTCTGATGCAGCTCCGTCCTTTACGGCATCTGGCGCGGTAGGAGACTGTCGCCAAGCGTGCATCGTTTTGCGGATTTTTGTTGCGTGTCCCAGCGCGGCCCTAATCGAAATGCACCTGAACCGTCCAGAAGCGCTCTTGTCCGCTACAAAAATTTAAATCGGTAACAAATCGAGCCTCATATCATAGGTCCACTCCTCGAATGGCGCAAGTTCAATGCGGAGATCGGCTGTCCTGACCCTTAGGTCTAGCGCTTCTTCTTGTGCTTGCGGGCCGCGCGAGTCCGCGCCTTGAGCCGTTTCTCGCGCCGCTTGCGCCGCCGCTTGATTTCGCGCTGTCGTTCCGTCGCCATCGCCACCTCTTGCTCGAAGACCCGGCACTTCCGCTTGAAGACCCGGAGTCGTCGGACTACAAGCGACCTTAAACGGCGCCGCGCCCGAGCGCAAACCGCCGACACCATCCCGCATCGCCGCCAAGGAGTCCAAGTCATGTCCAGGATCATCATCGAGAAAGACATCGCCATCCCGATGCGTGACGGATGCGTGCTGAAGGCCGACCTCTACCGGCCCGACGGACCCGAGAAACTACCGGTGCTGCTCAATCGCACGCCGTACGACAAGTCATTCCCACCGATCACGCTCAGCACGCTGGGCGTTATTCGCGCCGCAAGCGCCGGCTACAACGTCGTGGTCCAGGACTGCCGCGGGCTGTTCGCTTCGCAGGGGACCTTTCGATGCTTCGTTGACGAGGCGCGCGACGGCCACGACACGATCGAGTACATCGCGCGCCAACCATGGGCCGACGGTAAGGTCGGCACGTTCGGCGCTTCCTACATGGGAGCGACGCAATGGCTCGCCGCGACCGAGCGTCCGCCGAGCCTCAAAGCGATGGTGCCGTCGATCACGGCGAGCGACTATCACGACGGATGGGTTTACCAGGGCGGCGCGTTCGAGCTGTTCTTCAGCGTGAGCTGGCTGATGATCACGCTGGGGCTAAGCCGCCTGATGCGTGAGCGCGCGGGCAATCCCAAGGCCGCCGAGGAGTTGAGCGCGCTGATGGGCAGTATCGACGTGATGCGCGAGCGGATGGAGTTCGCGCCGCTCGCCGAGTTTCCGCTCTTTCGCACCGGCGCGCCGTACTTCTTCGACTGGCTCGCGCATCCGTACTACGACGACTACTGGCGCGGGCTCAGTATCGAGGAGCGCCACGACAAGATCGACGTGCCGGCGCTCAACGTCGGCGGATGGCATGACATCTTCATGGGCGGGACGCTGCGCAACTATCTCGGGATGCGCGCGCGCGGCGCGTCAGCCTCGGCTCGCGCGGGCCAGCGCCTCCTCGTGGGCCCGTGGCATCACGCCGTGCCGTTCTCGAGCCTGGTGGGCCAGGTCGATTACGGCTTCCGCTCCGGCCCGGTGGCGATCGATTACGACGGCACGCAACTGCGATGGTTCGACCATTGGCTCAAGGGCGCCGACAACGGCGTCGAGCAGGACGCACCGGTCAAGCTGTTCGTGATGGGCGTCAATGAATGGCGCGAGGAGAAGGAGTGGCCTCCGCCTGGAGCCGAGATGCGCCGCTACTACCTGCATAGCCGCGGCAAAGCCAACAGCGCCTATGGCGACGGCGCGCTCGCAAGCGAAGCGCCGGGCGACGAGCCGCCGGACGCGTTCCTCTATAATCCGCTCAACCCGGTGCCGACCGCGGGCGGGGGGTTGTGCTGCTACGCCAACGCGCAGATGGGCGGGGCGCTCGACCAGAGCATGGTCGAGCATCGCGCCGACGTCCTGGTCTACTCGAGCGAGCCGCTTGGCGAAGACCTCGAAGTGATCGGGCCAGTGACGGTGACGCTATATGCGTCGTCCTCGGCGCCTGACACCGATTTCACCGCCAAGCTGGTCGACGCCGGGCCGTGCGGCTTCGCGCGCAATCTGACCGACGGGATCATCCGCGCGCGCATACGCGAGTCGCGGAGCGAACCCAAGTTGATGGTCGCGGGCAAGGTGTACGAGTTCAAGATCGATCTGTGGGCGACCGCCAACGTGTTCAAGGCGGGCCATCGCGTGCGGCTGGAAATCAGTTCGTCGAATTTTCCGCGCTTCGATCGCAATCCCAACACCGGGCACGAGCTGTTCACCGACGCCGAGATGCGTCCGGCGCTGCAGAGCGTGATGCACGAGCGGAACTTCGCGTCCTATCTGAGCCTGCCGGTGATGCCCCGCCGTCGCTGAGTTGGCGAACCCGCTCACGGGAGAAGAGCGCATCGCAGCTTTTCAGCCGGCCGCCCCCTCGGTGGGCGAGTCGAGTTTTCGCCTGGTTCGAAAGTCTGGCCACGAATTTCGTCCTCCGATCCACTTGATCTTGCGCTTCAGGCAAGTAAATTTCAGCAGCGTCATGTTAATTTAGTCTTTAACACGTATAATCTTCTATTTACTGTTCTACGCTTATAATTCAGTTGTAATACACTGATTCTAACGATATTCTGCGTTTCAAGATGGGTTCATTTCCTCGAATACCGCTTGGTGCCACCGCTGCTTCGGCTCTTGCGGGACTATTTCGGTTCACGCCCCGGCGTGTAACGGATGCCGAATTTCTGTTTGCGGCCCTGCTGAGCATGATCCTGGTTATGCTAAGGCAGCGCCTGGAGATAGCCAACTGCGTTTGTCACTGCGTCTGGCGCCCAGATCTGTGGCTCTATCTGCCGCTGCTCGCCTATCAGGATGTTATTGCGCTCGCGATCATAGCGTGGATTTCATACGGCCTGCTCAAGTTGGTCCGCAATCCACGCGTTTGCGGAGGTCTCACCCGTACCGGCTGGTATTTTCTTCTGCTTCTTACACTATATACATCTGTTGATACCGTGATTTTTTCCTACATCCATACCGAGGCGACCTACAAACTGTTCGTTCTTTCCGACAATCTGCGGATGGTGGCAAGGTCGATCCCTAACGCTCTGAGCGCCAGCGGACCATACCTGGAGTTGGTAATCGGGGTTTTGACCTTCGTGCTGGTCGCCGAGAGCCTCTCACGTTTCGCGCCCGATTTCCTCCGCCGGCTTCGGATGAGATTTTATTCGCCCCTGGCGCTTTCATTGATTGCCGTATACGCGATTGGCGCTCACACGTGGGCGGCGCATTACCTTGCCTATCCGCCGACAGCGCGCAATGCGGAATGGGCGTTCCTCTCCCCGCTGTTTCAGCACCCGCCCAACGCCTCGGTGTCGATTCCGCCCGCCTACCTCGATGATTTTCTGCCCACGGGAGAGCGGCCTTTGACGGCCACGGTGATGCCAGCGTTGCTGCACGAAGGGGCTCGTCCGCTCAACGTGGTGATGGTGGTGATGGAATCCGTCGGGACGCGCGACCTCGGCCTGTATGGCGCGGCCTACAAAGACACTCCGCAGCTCGAGCGCCTGGCGGCTCACAGCGCGGTCTTTGATCAAGTCTATGCGGCGCAGGCCAATACCTCCGCGGCGATGACCGCGCTCTTCTGTTCGTTGTATCCACGGCTGGCATGGTTTCCCGTCCCTCGCTGGCGACCGGATCTGGCGGCGGTAGGGCTGCCGGCGCTGCTCGCGCAAAACGGCTACGCCACGGGATTTCTCGACTCGGGCGCGATCGGAGAAGACCGCCGCGCCGAGTTCCTGCTCGATCATGGTTTCGGCGTGGTCGCCGCAGAGCATCGCGACCCCAGGTTGCCGCAGGACGGGCCCCTGCTGCCGGCGGCGGTAGACTGGATCGATGCGCATAAGTCGAAGCCGTTCTTCCTCACGCTGTGGACCATGGATACCCATCATCCCTACATCGTAACGGGCGATCGGAACTACGGCGTGAGCGATCCCGCACTTAACCGCTACCTGAACGGGGTGCAATCGATGGACACCCTGATCGGACAACTCGCCGACCAGCTAGAAAAAATGGGGCTCGCCGACAATACCCTGTTGGTGATTACCGGCGACCATGGCGAGGCGTTCAACGAACATGGGCAGTCCATCCACGGATTTACCCTATATAATGAAGAGCTGCAGGTTCCGCTGCTCATCATCAATCCGCGCCTGTTCCGGCATAGGCTGCTGATGAACTGGCCGGGCCGTCAGATTGATATCGCGCCCACCCTGCTGGCCTTGCTGGGCATCCCCGAGCCCGCGCAATGGCAGGGGCTGAGCATGTTCCGATGGCCGCGCCGGCGGCGGGTCTATATGTTCTCGGCCAACGGGAATTACCTATTGGGGCTAATCGATGGGAACATGAAATATATCTACGATTTCAACCTGGACCGCGCCGAGCTCTATGATCTGGCGGCGGACCCGTACGAGCACAACAATCTCAGTTCCGATCCCGCCTATGCGGCACTGATGGGGCGCGAGAAGCTCCATCTGCAGGCCTGGACGTCGTTCCAGAACCCGTATCTCCGCCGCCTGGCCTCCGCTCCGGCCTCCGACCGATATTGAAGCTTCGCCTGCGGGCGCGCGCGGCGCCGGGGCGCGTGGGTACATCGCCGGCCAGCCCGCCTATTGGACTGCCTGAGATATTGTCTGGCGCATCTGCCACCAACTCACTAGACTCAAAGAGCCTCGCACCCGTCGACAAGGGCGGTTTATGTCCGATCGGGAATCGATTCTCGAAGCCAATCGCGCCTTCTACCGAGCCTTTGAAAGCCTCGACGCGGACCGGATGGGCGAGATGTGGCTGCGCGACCCGCGTATCGTTTGTATCCATCCCGGATGGAGCCGGCTTATCGGATGGGGCCCGGTCATGAACAGCTGGGAGCGGATTTTCGACAATGTATTTGAGATGAAGTTCGAGCTGGGCGATCTGCAGGTGATGGCCAGCGGCGACCTCGCGGTGGTGGTGGTCGAGGAAAATCTCGTTCAGCGCGGCTACGACGGCACCACGCGCACGCGGGTCCTGGCGACTAATGTCTTCGAACGCGCCGAGGGGCGATGGTGGATCGTGTCGCATCATGGATCGCCCGTGATGGAACCGCCGGACAGCGAGGAACCGCCGCTGCAATAGGATTTTTGTCCGCGGATCGCCGCTGCGGCCCGCGCTTGAGCCGCCGCCAACGAGCCGGACGCCTGCAAGCGTCCCGAAAGAATTGGACAAGTCAGAGGAATCGCAAGAGGAACCAGATGAAGCCGGTAGTACCAATGACCTGGGTGATTAGTGCGCTCGTCGCAATCTGCCTGACGCCCGGCCTGAGCCGCCTCCCGCGGCGTGGCGCGGTGCCGCAACCCGCGATGCTCGCGCAAGATGACGGCGGGGCCGTCGCGGTCCCAGGGTCGGCGGACGCCCCGGCGGCGCCCAATGCCGATGACGACAGCGACGATCAAAGCGGACAGGCGCAGCAGAATAACGGTCAGTCCCCGGACGACTCCGATGCGGCGCAGCAGCCGCCGGCCAACATGCAGCAGCCGCCCGCCGAGGACAGTGGCGACGATACCTCCACTCAACAACAGTCTGGCGATAATGGAGACCAGGACGCGGCGCCCGCCGCGCCGTCCTCGGGCGACGACAACTAGGGCGCGCCCGTCAACTGGAGCGGGCCAGTCAACGCCCGCGTGTGATCCCGCTCAGGCGCCCTCGCGCATCGCGCGCGCCAAAATAGCCGCGATCTCAGGACGCGTGTACTCGGGCGGCGGCGCCTCGCCCCGGCGCAGCATCTCGCGCACCTTGGTCCCCGATAGCAGGAGACGGTCGGCGTCCTCGTGCGGACAGGTCTTGTACGACGCCATCCCGCCGCATCGCTTGCAGTAAAAAGTGTTCTCGAACGTCAGCGGGGTGATGCCGATTTCGGCCGCGCTGAAGCGCTCGAAAATCTTCTGCGCGTCGTATGTCCCATAGTAGGTGCCCACGCCGGCGTGGTCGCGGCCAACGATGAAATGAGTGCAGCCGTAATTGCGCCGGATGATAGCGTGCAGGATCGCTTCGCGCGGCCCGCCATAGCGCATGTGCGCCGGCATCACCGACAGCATTGCGCGGTCGCGCGGATAATACTGCTCCAGCAGCACTTTGTAGGTCTCCATCCGCACCGCGGCCGGGACGTCGTCGCCCTTGGTCTCGCCGACCAGGGGATGGAGCAGCAGGCCGTCGCAGATCTCGAGCGCGGCCTTCTGAATGTATTCGTGCGCGCGATGGGTCGGGTTGCGAGTCTGAAAGGCGACAATCTTGCGCCAGCCGCGCTCGGCGAACGCGGCGCGCGTCTGGCGCGGCTCGAGCCGGTACTCCAGGAACGTCCGGCCGGGAATCTCGTTTAGCAGCACGACGCTCCCGCCCAGGCACCACGGCGGCGTCGCGAGCACGTTGGCCGCTCCCGGATGGGCCGGGTCGGCGGTGCCGAAGACCGCCTCGGCCTCGCGCGCGCGATCGACGCGGTAAACTTCGGCGAGCTTCAGGATCGCTAGACGGCCGCCGTCGCCGTCGGTAAGCGCGACTTCCGCGCCCGGCTTGAACGCGCGCGCTTCGTTTTCCGCGACGCCCAGCGTGATCGGAATCGACCACGGCACGCCCGAAGCCAGGCGCATCACATCGCGCGAGCGCACGTAGTCCGCCTCGCCCATGAAGCCTTCAAGCGGCGAAAAGGCGCCCGAAGCCAACATCTCCAGATCGGCCAGATCGCGCGCGCTCAACCGAACCGTCTCGAGTCCCTCGGCGTGACGCGCAACTGCGGAGCGCTCCGCCGCGGGAACCTTGAGATCGGCGAGCGTACCGCCGCCGTGCGCAGTTATCGGATCGCCTGC
The DNA here is from genome assembly GCA_963773975.1 of uncultured delta proteobacterium. GTDB lineage: Bacteria > Desulfobacterota > Binatia > Binatales > Binataceae > JAKAVN01. Next base: position 154,045 of record CAVZDJ010000049.1, on the reverse strand, counting down.
TCCGACGTTCATCGCTTCGCTCCATCGCGGCTGATATAGCCGCGCGCCTCGAGGTCGCCGAGCAGCCGGGCAACACTCTCTTGCGGTGTTTCGCGGCTGGTCGAGATCGTCAGCTCATGATTGAGCGGCGGCTCGTAGGGGTCGGAGACTCCGGTGAAGCCCTTGAGCTCGCCCGCCAGCGCCTTTTTGTACAGCCCCTTCACATCGCGTTCGACCAGCGTGTCGAGCGGACATTCGACGTACGCTTCGAAGAATCGCTCGTGCTGGCCGCGTACCTCGTCACGAATCTCGCGATAGGGCGAGATAGCCGCGGCGATCGCGATCACTCCATTGCGCGCGAGCAGCCTGCAGACGTACCCGATGCGCCGGATGTTGGTGTCGCGGTCCTCCTTGGAAAACCCCAGCCCCTTGGACAGGTTGGTGCGCACCTCGTCGCCGTCGAGGACTTCCACCCGGTATCCGCGCCGGCGCAATTCCTCGGCGGCCAATCCCGCCAGCGTCGACTTACCCGCCCCAGACAGGCCCGTGAACCACAACGTGAAACCCTCGCTCATCGTGCTGGAATGTCACTCCTTGAGTATAAGTTACTAATTGAGCCTTTTAAGTTATGTAATTCTGACAGCCGGTGCAACGAGGCCCTCGTAATCAGCGCGTTCGAGGGTCAGATTCGGGCGGACCCGCCTTTAAATCCAGCCGAATGGCTGGCAAATCCAGATAAATGGCCATCGCGGACGGCGAAGAGAAAACCGGCGACGCGCCGAGCGCGATTAGACGGTCGCGGCCCTCGGACTTCGCATTGACGCCGTAAAAGCGCACGCCTGCGGCCTTGGCGGCATTGAGGTCGGCCTCGCTATCGCCGACAAAGGCGGCGTCGGCTGGCGTCACCGCGGATAGCGCCAGCGCGTGCTCGACCGTCGCGGACGACGGTTTCAGCGCGAGGCCGCTATCGCGCCCGACTATCAGGTTGACCAGATGCCGCGCCCCGCGGGCGCGCATCCATGCGTCGACCGTGCGCGAAGAATTCGACGTTACGACCGCGACCGCGCCGCCCGCGGTGCGGAGCGCTTCGAGCAGCTCGACCGCGCCCGGCGCGGGCGCGACCGCGCCCACGCCGGCGAGTTCGTGGCGCTCGATGATGGCGGACGCGCCGTCGAGAAGCGCCTTATGGTTGAGCGCGCTATAGCTGAGCGCGCTGTCGTGGCTGGGGGAGCGGCCGCCGCCGCAGGCGGCGGCCGCTCCCCCAGGCAGCACCGCGCGGGCGGCGTCGCCGCCCGCGCAAAGGCGCGCGCGCAACGCCTCGTACAGCACCAGGTTGCCGCGCGGGAACTCCTCGAACAGCGCCTGCGCGACGCCCTGTGCGGCGAGCCAGGCCTGCAGCTCGCGCCGGCTCCCGGCCCAATCGACGGCCGGCTCCAGCGGCGCGAGCGTGTTGTCGAAGTCGAACATCCACAACTTCAACATAACAATGCCAGATCTGTGCGGATGTTTTACCATTCAACTCGGAGGTGGTGGCTAAACGGCTGCTCGGCCATTACTAAAACTATCTACATTCCCATTACAATAAGCTCGAGGTAGGGTCGTTAACAGGCCTCGACCGAACCGGTGCCGCCCAAGGAGGCAAGCGGTCGGCTCGCGCTTCCCAGCCTCCGGCGCGGATCGTAATTTCAGAATCTTTTCCACTATCCGCTATGGCTAAGATGAAGACCGAGGCGCCTTCGGAGTACAATGGCCGCCAAAACACGCGAGGGAGGTGGGAGACTTATGCGCGTGATTTTCCGACCGAACCGAAAACAACGCGCCCAGATGCGCGAGCGTGCGCAACAGCAGAAGGCGGAGCAAAGACGGTTTCGCGAGCTACTACCGAAGCCGATGAAATCGACTGGCGTCAGCGCGATCACGGTGCGGAAGCGTGAACACTAAAACCCCCGGCATCAAGAGGGCTCTATGGAAAGGCTGGACGGCGCGATCCGCTTTGCTCGAAAATCCCGCTTCGTTCGCTGCGCGATCTGTTACTCACCGCCAGATGGCAGACGTGTTTTAGCCCAAGACCATTGCCATGAGTCGGGCCAGCTACGTGGCTTCTTGTGCCTGCATTGCAACACGGGGCTCGGCCACTTCAAAGACGATCCGCGCCTACTGCGCAGAGCCGCTCGTTACCTCATCAAGTTTAAAACTCTCTATCGCATAGATGCCACTGAGGCGGCTGAGGCGTGGGCTGGATTTTCTCGGCGGCTCCCGGAGAGGCCAAGTGATGAGTTGGTAGCGGCCAAGCAGTTGGTAGCCGCGTTGAACGCGAGGTGCCGCACGGCGCAAGCGGCTCAACTAAAGCGACGACCGGCCCGTCCGAAGAAACCAGCGTCAGACACATCGGTAGGTCCCGGCAACACTCCTCCAGTACGGGGTAGCTAGGGGCAGCCCCTGATCGAGGGTCATCCATCAAGAACGTCTAACCTTAACCGGCAATGCCTTCACGATTCCGGCTGGGAGGGTTGCACATACCGCGTCGATCTCGATCTTGCCGTCGATTGCGGCGATCTCGTACTCCATACCTGACGCGCTTCCGGGGAGACCAAAGGCGCACTCTACGCTCCAACGTGTTCCGTCGCTGCTATAAATCGTGTGCACGTCCTGCCGGTGATATCGTAGGTCACCTGAAAATATCATTACGCGCACGGGATAATGCGGCGGATGTACCATCCCATAGACCACGGTCTTTAAGGGAACGGCACTGTTCGCGAGCGGTGCAACCACGTCGATTCGTGGCCTTCTCCAACGCACGACCTGCGGCGACAGCAATATGACTTCGATGATCAGGATGACGAGGGCTAACCAAGTAAATGGACTATGAGCCAAGTCACGCAACGGAACTTCTAAATTCGGGATCTCTTCCATCATGTTTGGAGTAAAAAGCGCTGCAAGAAGGAACAGTATACCCAGACCGCCGAGGACGTATTGTGCATTCCGTCTGAGGTCTGGTGCGGTCAGGATCGCTAGAATGCAGGCGAAGGCGAATCCTAAGAACATCGTCCAGATGGCCGAATAGTCTGGGGGTGGCGTGTAGCCTCCCCCGCTGCCACTAAGGATCGGATGAAGTAAACGCGGGTCCATAGTTAAATGTCCGGTGCGATACTCCGTTCCTCCATTTAATTTGGATTACTGTCGTGGCCCGCTAGCCGCCGCTGGGCTGACCAGATAATCGTAAATAGTAACGATCCGTCCCATCTTCTCATGCGGCAAAAGGTCGCGGGCGAAGCCCTCGACCTCGTCCCAAACAACCAGCGCTGGCACGCCTCGCCCGAAGGAACTCCCAGCGTGGCGCTGGCTCCCGAACACTCGACGGACCCGGTACTTCTGATGCACCGATGGCGTCAGCGCATAGATGTACGCGCGCATACGTTCCTCTGCCGTCATCACGCCCGTGTCCATGATAGTGATCCGCAGATGTTGTCCGTCAGGGCGTTGGAAATTGGGTAAGTTCGCGATGACGCGCTGAAAGTCCCTATTAACGGGCGCGTCTTTGAAGACAGCGGAAAGATTGCCCACTTCGTAATAGAGCCGATAATCCAAGACTACTACCCTCTCATCTCCCTCATCATCGTCATCATGCCGGCCGGCCGCCTTGGCGTCAAGAGGGCTGAAGATTTTCGTCATTTAGCCTGCTTACAGCCGTATCGACGTTTGTGGCACGGTGGCCCGTGATAAAGCAGGGCCTGCCAGCGGCGGGACGATTTCCCTTCCGACGAAGGTGCGGTCCGAATGCCTTGACCGGTTCGTAATGGGACGGCGTCGGGGTTATGAGGACGCGGGTTGAATCTTATCTACGAAAAGAAGGGCTGTTTGTGGCTGGCGGATGCGCCTTAGCGGTCGCTCACGCAGCCGCGCAGGCGCAGCGCGCTTCAGTGCCGCCGCGTAAGCGGCGGCGCTCAAGCGCGCGCGACCGACTCGCATAGCCGTCGAACTCGATCAGCCGAGCCTCAGGCTGCTGGCCGGCGATGCCGGCCAGCAGCCTGAAGGCCTCGACGATGGCGACCATCGCGATCGCGCCGGCGTTGCCGGCGCGATCGCGCGGCGGACTCAGCAAATCCACCTCCGCACATAGCGGGCAGGGCGGCGGCGCCGGCAGGAGCGCGATCCGCCCCGGCGTATCCAGCCGCGCGACGATCGCGGCGGCGCTGCGATACTCGCGCGCGACGCGGGCCGCCGCCTCGGCGGCGGGCGCGTCGCCGATCAGTGCGAGCATAAGGTCGCACCGGTTGGGCATTTCTTCGCGTGCGATATCGACGCTCACGTCGGGATTGAGATCGCCGATCCGCTCGACGAACGCGCGATACGGCGCGCCGTCACCCACCGGATGCACGGCAATACGGCCGACGCCCGCGCCCGCCAGGTAGGCGAGCGCGCCGGAGGCGTCCGCAGGCGCGGCTACGATCGCGGCGCTCGCGGCGAGCAGCCGTTCCTGCGCGCGTCCGCCAACGCCGGGAACGATTATCTGGCGGCTGTAGCGTTCGATCTGAATGTCGTTGAGTACCATAAGCCAGACGCGGCGCGCCCAAGTCCGACGCCCTGCCGGCTCCGAGGGGCGCGTATCTATTCGATCACGTTCTTTTCGATCGGCTCGACCGTGACGCCGCTTTGGCGCAGCCACGCGAGCGCGCGTTCGATCTGCTCGCTCGATCCCTCGAACTCGACCGCGACCAGGCCCATCTCTTCCGAGACGCTCGCGCCGCGGATGTTGAACACCAGGTCGAACTTCTTGACCAGGTGGTACAGCAGCGGCTCGCGGATGAGCGACTTGGGGTAGGTCAGGTAGTAGCGCTCGCGGAGACGTTCCATTTGCTGACGAGCTTTTGCAGGCGCTCCTTGCGCCACTGTTCCCATCCGATCCACAGATTGGTGGACAGGTACTTGTCGCCGAAATCCGGAAACACCGTCACCACGCATCCCTCGCGCAGCCCGCGCGCGACCCGCATCGCCGCCACCAGCGCCGCCCCGCACGACTGGCCGACCAGCACGCCCTCGATTTGCCCCAGCGCGTAGACCATTTCGTAGGCGTCCTCGGTGCTGACCGCGAGGCGCTCGTCGATCTCTTCGGCGTGAAAGATGCCGGGCACGATCGACGACGCCATGTGCTTAAGCCCTTCCAGCCCGTGCATCGCGTCGTCCGGCTCGACTCCGATAACTCTGACCGCCGGGTTTTGCGACTTGAGGTAGCGCCCGGTGCCCATCACGGTGCCGCCGGTGCCGACTCCGGCCACGAAGTGAGTGATACGGCCGCGCGTCTGATGCCAGATTTCGGGCCCGGTGGTCTCGAAGTGGGCGAGCGGATTGGCCTCGTTGTTGTACTGGTCGGGTTTGAAATAACGCTCGGGGTCGGCGGCGATGATCTCGCGCGCCATCAGCATCGCGCCGTCGGAGCCCTCCAGCGGATCGGAGTAGATCGGCTTGGCGCCGAACGCTTCGATTATCTTTTTGCGCTCGCGGCTGACATTGGAGGCCATCACGATCTCGACCGGATAGCCGAGCGCCGCACCGACCATCGCGAGCGCGATCCCGGTGTTGCCCGAGGTCGAATCGATTATCACCTTGCCCGGACGCAGTTCGCCGCGCTTGAGCCCGAACTCGATCATGTGGCGCGCGGCGCGGTCCTTGACCGAACCGCCGGGGTTGAAGCCCTCGAGCTTGGCGAAAATCCGCACGCCGGGACGCAGCAGCCCCTCGGTCACGCGCGTGATTTCGAGCAGCGGCGTATTGCCGATCAGCTCGAGCACGCTGTGCGCCCGCGCCGCCGGCACGTATTCTTCGCTATTCGCCGCCGGCGATCGCGGGGACGATTGAAATATCGTCGCCATCCTTGACCTGTGAGTTTAGCTGGTTGAGGAAACGGATGTCGTCGCCGTTGAGATAAATATTGACGAAGCGGCGCAGTTCGCCCTTGTCGTCGAGCAGCCGCTCGCGCATCCCCGGATGGCGCTTTTCGAGGTCCTCGATAACCGCACGGACCGATTCGCCCGCGGCCGCCACCTCGTCGGTGCCCCCGGTGAATCTGCGCAAGGGGGTTGGTACTCGTACCCTGACTGGCATGTTCGAAACTCCTACTTCCAGACTAGCGGAGAAACTACCGCGGAGACTAGCGTTTTGTTGAGTATGCTTCGCCCGATGGCATTACAAGCGCGCGTCGCCCGCGCGCTCAGGCCGCTCCCAAAAGCGAGCGCTTGCCGTCGCCGAGACTGTCATAGATCGCGTCGAAGTCCTTCAGCCGCGCTTCGATCACGAGCGGCGGCTCGATACTCTGGGCGACCGCCTCCAGCGTCTTGTAGCCGTTGCCGGTGATCGAGACCACCACGCTCTCGTCGGTTTTGATCCGCCCGGCCGCGATGAGCTTCAGCGCCACGGCCAGCGTGGTGCCGCCGGCCGGCTCGGCGAAGATGCCCTCGGTGCGGGCGAGCAGCTTGATCGCGTCGATGATCTCGGGGTCGCTCGCCATCTCGCCCCATCCGCCCGACTCGCGCACGGCGCGCAGCACGTAGAAGCCGTCGGCCGGATTGCCGATCGCGATCGACTTGGCGATCGTGTCGGGCTTGACCGGCGTAATCAGGTCGCTGCCCTTGTGCAGCGCATGGATGACCGGCGCGGCGCCGGCCGCCTGGGCGCAATGGATCTTGAACTCGCCGCCGTGGATCAGACCGACCTCCTTGAGTTCTTTGAAGGCCTTGGCGACCTTGGGCAAAATCGTGCCGCCCGCGGTCGGCAGCACGATATGGTTGGGCAGTCGCCATCCCAGCTGCTCGGCGACCTCGAAGCCGAAGGTCTTGGCGCCCTCGGTGTAGTACGGACGCAGGTTGATATTGACGAACGCCCATCCGTACTTGTCGGCGATCTCGCTGCACAGCCGATTGACGTCGTCGTAGTTGCCGCGAATCGTGATCACCGTGCGCCGTAGATCGTCGAGCCGACGATTTTGCCCGACTCGACGCCCTCGGGCATGAAGATCACGGACTTGAGCCCCGCGCGCGCCGCATGCGCCGCGACCGCGGTCGCCAGATTGCCGGTCGAGGCGCACGAGACGGTGGTGAAGCCGAAGTCGCGCGCCTTGGTGATCGCCACCGACACCACGCGATCCTTGTACGAGAGCGTCGGATGGTTGACCGTGTCGTCCTTGATGTAGAGCTTCTTGAGCCCGAGTTCGGCGCCGAGGCGGCGCGCGTGCAGGAGCGGCGTAAAGCCGGAAAACGGCCCCGCCTCGGGCTCGCCGTCGACCGGCAACAGCTCGCGATAGCGCCAGAGATTGTGCGGGCGCGCCGCGATCGTCGCGCGCGAGACCGCGGCGCGAATCTTCGCGTAATCGTAGATGACCTCGAGCGGGCCGAAGCAATCCTCGCACACGTGCAGGGGCTTGATCGGATACTCCTGGCCGCACTCGCGGCATTTGAGGTTGGTGACGTAGCTCATCGGATGGGTCCTCATTGACTCGACTGTTTGCTCGACTATTTGCTCGACTGGTTGTGCCCCGCGGCCAACGCCGCCGCGCTCTCCGCACGCCGGGCCGCGCCGCAGGCGCATCCGGCGCGCGCGCTTACCTCAAGCGCGCGCATTCGGCCGCTTAGGGCCGCGTCATAGGTCAGGATTTTTCCCGCCAGCTCCGGCACGCCGCCGCCAAGCCACCGCAGCGCCTCGGCCGCTTCAATCTCGCCGATCACCGCCGCGACCGGGCCGACGATTCCGGCTTCGCGGCAACTCGCGATCTCGCCCGGCTCGGGCGGCTGCTCGAACAGGCATCGCAGACACGCCGTGCGCCCCGGCAATACCGTCATCGCCTGGCCGGTCATCCCTAGCACGCCGGCATAGACGAAGGGCCGCCCAAGGGCGAGGCAGGTGTCGTTGATCAGAAACTTGGCCGCGGGATCGTCGGTCGCGTCGATCACGAACTGGTGGCGCGCGATCAACTCGGCGGCATTGGAGGCGTCGAGGGCGACCGGGTAGGTGTCGATCCTGAGCGCGGGATAGTCGGCGCCAAGGCGCGCGGCCGCCGCCTCGACCTTGAGCCGTCCGAGGCTCGCGGTGCCGTAGATCACCTGGCGCGCGAGATTGGAAAGTTCGACCGGGTCGGGATCGACCAGGCCAAGTCGCTTCGCTCCGCCGCGCGCGAGCGCCCAGGCGGCCGGAACACCCAGCCCGCCCATCCCGACGATCAGAATTGCCTGTGTCTGTTCTCCCAACGCGTGCTCACGCCCGGGCCTTCATTTTGTACCGGCGGCGCTGCGAGGGATAAAAATTAAAAAACCCTCCTCCCGGATAAGGACGAGGGTGCAGGGACTCTCGCCTTATCTACCGAAGCCGCATTCGGGCTCCGTTGGAGTTAGCACCAGCACCCTTTTTTGGTGGGCCGGTTGCTGCGGCATCGTCGGGCCAGTCCCTCCGCCGCTCTGGATAAGGCCATCAGGCTCATTACGGTTACCCAAGCGCTCGCGCAAAGTCAATCGCCGGACCTATCGGTCAGTTGTCGGTCACCCTGCGGGTCGGCGTGCACGCAGGCATTTTTCCTTGCGGGATTGGTCCAGCGATGCTTTAAGGGGGCTTGCCACCGGAGCTTCTCTGCGGTGCGCACGCCGCAATTTTTTCCGGCACGGGAGGTACTTATGCGAATCGGATTTATCGGGCTCGGCAACATGGGCGGTTCGATGGCGCTCAACCTGATGAAGGCGGGCCACCAGGTCACAGTCAATGACGTCCGCCGCCAAGTCGCCGAGCCGCATCTGGCCGGGGGCGCCAAGTGGGCGGAAAACTCGGCTGCCGCCGCCAAGGACGCCGAGGTCGTCTTCACCTCGCTGCCGGGACCGCGCGAGGTCGAGGCCGTGGTGCTAGGCGAGGGCGGGCTTATCGGTGCGATGGCGCCCGGCAGCCTCTATATCGATCTTTCGACCAACTCGCCCACCGTCGTGCGCCAGGTCCATGCGCGCCTCAAGGCCCGCGGCATCCGGATGCTCGACGCCCCGGTCAGCGGCGGCATAGTCGGCGCGCGCAAGGCGACGCTGGCGGTGATGGTCGGGGGGAGCGAGGCCGACTACAACGAAATCAAGCCGGTGCTCGATGCGATCGGCGACAAGGTGACCTATATCGGCGAGATCGGCGCCGGTTCGGTCGCCAAGCTGGTCCACAACATGATCGCGATCTGCTCGACCCAGTTGCTCGCCGAGGCCTTCACGATGGGCGTCAAGGCGGGGGTCTCGCCCGAGGCGCTGCTGCGCGCGGTGCAGGGCGGCGCCTATGGGCAGGGGATGGTGCTCAATGCGGCGCTGCCCAAGATGGTTTTCCGCGGCACCTTCGACCGCGCAACCTTCGCGCTCAAGCTGGCGCGCAAGGACCTCGGCCTCGCCACCGAACTCGCGCGCGAGTTGAACGTGCCGATGCCGATGGCGGCGCACGCCGAGCAGGACTTCCTGGAGGCGTTGAACAAGGGCTGGGGCGAGAAGGATTCCTCCGCGTCCTTCATGATCCAGGAGGAACGCGCCGGAGTAAAGGTCCGCAGCTCGTCGTAGTTCGCGCACATTACACAGTTTACACCAACTGGTATTTCGCACTAGTTACTGTTCACAGTTAGTATTCAAGGAGAAAAACGGAAATGGCCGACGACAAGCATGAAAAAGGGATGGCGATACGCACCCAGCTATGGGGCGAGAAGGGCGCCAAGGCGGGCAACGATTTCCTGAGCGGCTTCGACCCCGACTTCGGCAAATTCCTGAACGACGAGCTGTTCGGCGGCATCTGGGCCCGTCCCGGACTGCCGATCAAGACCCGCTCGATGATCACGATGGCGGCGCTGCTCGCGCTCGGGCGCGGGGCGGAACTGCGGGTGCACATGCGCGGCGCGCTCAACCTCGGCATCACGCACACCGAACTCAAGGAAATGATCTTCCATCTCTCGCAGTACAGCGGCGTGCCGAGCGCGGTCGAGGCGATCCGCGCCTTCACCGAAGTCACCGCGCCGAAAAAATAGCCCGAGGTCTGTTTTCCGCAGTTCTGCGAGCGGCTCGGATTAGCGGAGGCGGCTCCTCGCAGCGAACTCGGGAAGGAAGTCGACGATCACCGGTGCATGGTCGCTCAAGCTCCTGGCGATCCATTTTTTCCACGCCACGCCCGATCGATGTCCTCGCTCCGAAGGGCGACGCGGAGCAGCATCACTGGGGCGGAAGCCGGTTCGGGTGCGCGGAGATGCGCGATCATGCGGCGCGCATCTCCGCGGGAGCTGGACTTCCGCAGATCCCCTGAAGCCGGCTTGTGCACAGCCTGTTGATCTTTCGCGAGCCCGCGATCCTGAATCGATAGCTACGCTAGGCTCGTTTGTGATTAGGTTCCCCAAGCACGTGCATAACGGTGTCGTATCCAAACCCGGCAGGGTCGCTGCGGTAGTGAAAAGGCCCCCGGCCGGAAAGTGACGAGGATGAGAACGATGCATCCAAGACTCGAAGATATCCGAAAGCGCTTGCAGACCCCGCCTGTCCCATCCAGTCCGCCCCGTTATGTTGCCTCCAAGCGCGCCGGCGAAGTCTCTCCGGCGCCAGCGCCTTCCCAGGAGCCACCTCCGGCCCAGCAACTTCCGCCGGCCAACGACTTCGCGACGGCGGCGAACACGGATGAAAATCTTGCCGCGCGGAGTTCATCGCAGGCCGATTCGTTCAGCGGGGAGCCTGCGGCCGTCGAAGAGACTGCGGCGAAAGCAGATGGGCAAGTTGCTCTTGAAACGCCCAAGTCGATGGATGGACTCGCTCGAGCCGTTGCCGAACTCTTTGAGCCGGCGCGGCAGTGCCAGGACCATCTCGCGGAAATCAGCGCGGCGTCGGAGTCCATCAGCCATCTGGCCCGGCTGGCGGTCGGGCTTTGCGAACCACTCCAGACATTTCATGACCACATACAAAAGCTCTCGAGCTCGTTTGAGTCGATGCGCACGTTTCGCGATGAGCTCGCCCTGCTTGCCGAATCGTTCTCGCCCGTTAGAGCGCTGCATGGGCAAGTAATTCAGCTCGCCGACACCGTGCGCGCGCATCTGGCCGAAGTGGCGAATGGATTGGAGCCGGCTAAAGCCTTGCAGGTCGAAATTGCGAACCTCGGGATGGCTATCAGCTCGGTCCACGAATTGCAGGCGCAGTTCTACGAACTATCGAAAGCCTTCGGTGACGCTACCGAGCTGAACCTCGCCAGCGATGAGGCGGACGCCTCCGACCCCGGCGATCTGTCCACCACGCCGCCCCCGTCGCCTGTCGCCTGATCCCGAGCGTGGGGTCATAGGCGTAAACGCGCCTCAGGGCGGCGGCTTCTTGATGTGGCGCACCTGTGTCCTAAGGTCGACGGCCACCGCGTGTGCCCCGCCGCTGGTTCCGTTCATCGCCACTGTCGCATTATCGCTGCCTCGCAAGAACGGTCTCGACCGTCCTGATACAGAGGGCACTTAGCCTTGCAATTAGCCCAACTTAGCTAAGTATTTGAATTTGCGGTAAAATCAACGAACTTCGCGGGAGCGAGAGCATCAACTTGCGCTCGGATCGGTCTCTCTACAATCGTACGGCGATATCGATGAGAGAATCGATCTCAGTCATCAGCTAATCGAAGCGATATAGATACAGGCAGGACGCAGGCTTCGCTATCAACAGCGGCTTTTGTATGAAGACAATGGCGTGTCTATGAAAACAACGGTTTCTCTATGAAGAGTACGGTTTCTTTATGAAGATAGGATTGCTGGTCGCGCCCAATGAGCGCAGCGCGAATCCGGCCGAGGTGGCGCGCGCCGCCGAGGCGCTGGGCTTCGAGTCGCTATGGGTACCGGATCACTCCGTGATGCCCGTGCACACCGCGACGCCGCTGCCCGAGACGCGCCCCGGCGAAGGCGGCATCCCGGAAATCTACTACCACATGTGCGATCCGTTTGTGGCGATGGCGATGGCGGCGGCGGCCACCACGCGCCTGATGGTCGCGACGGGGGTGTTGCTGGTGCCCGAGCGCAATCCGCTGCTTACCGCCAATGAGCTGGCGACGCTGGACCGCCTCTCGGGCGGGCGCGTGATCCTCGGCATCGGCGCGGGATGGCTCCGCGAGGAATCGGAAATTCTGGGCGTCGACTTTGCGCATCGATGGACCCAGACGCGCGAGTATGTCGCCGCGATGCGCGAGCTGTGGACCAAAGACGAAGCCTCGTTCGAGGGCCGCTATATCAAGTTTCCGCCGGTGCGCTGCTATCCCAAGCCCGCGCGCAAAGGCGGCCCGCCGGTTATCATCGGCAGCAAGGACAAAAATGCGCTGCGCTGGGTTGCGCGATGGGGCGACGGATGGTGCCCGATTTTCCTCACCCCGCCGCAGCTCAAGGACGAGCTCGCCAAACTGCGCGCGGAGTGCGCCGCGGCCGGCAGCGATTTCGATCGGATGGACATCACGATCATGCGGCGCGAGATGCGCGGCGCGCGCGCCGACGTGCAGGCCGGGCTGGAGCAGTACGCCGCCGCCGGGGCCCATCGCTTTGTCATCATGATGCTGGAGGCGGGGCTGCGGCCGGAAAATTATCAGGCCGAGCTGCGCCGCCTCGCAACATTATATGTGTGAGTTGCAAGCGGACCGCGCCGAGGCGCGATGAGCGACGACGAACTCAGCCTGCGGATCGTCGGAATCGAGTCGGGGATCGAGGCGGGCGTCGATCAGGGCGCCGAGGCCGCCGGCGCGCGCCAGCTCAAGTTGCGCACTACCCGCGGTGAGATCCCGATTATTGTGCACGCGGCCGAAACTCCGGGCCGCGCCGTGTTGTGTATCAGCGGCGCGATCGGCGGCTTCGACGGTCCCGCAAAGCTCTACGCGCGGCTGGGGCTGGAGCTGCCGGCGCTTGGCATCACGGTGGCACGGCTCAACTACCGGATACCCAACGAATTCGGCGAATGCGTGCTCGACGCGATGGCCGGCCTCGCGTTTCTCAAAGCGATGCAGTACGAACGCGCCGCGCTTATCGGCCATTCCTTTGGCGGCGCGGTCGCGATCAACGCGGGCACGCTCGCTCCGATCGTCACGACGGTGATCGCGGTCTCGAGCCAGCTATTCGGCGCGCACGTGGTCGGCGAACTCGCGCCGCGTCCATTGTTGCTGCTGCACGGCACCGCCGACTCGATTTTGCCCCACGAATGCTCCGAGCGGCTCTACGAGCGCGCGCGGGAGCCCCGAACGCTCAAGCTTTTTCCCGGCGTCGGCCATCGCTTCACCGAGGCGGCCGACGAACTGCTGGAAACCGTGCGCGGCTGGCTCCTCGAACGCGTCTGACCAAGCCGGCCGAGTTGCCCGCGCCGTGTCCGCGCCCGCCGCGCGTGCCACATATGGATCGCGGCGGCTGGCATCTATAATCTGTTAAGCTCCAAACTTTCAGCCGCGCGACCCCTGAGATGAAGATCAAAGCCGCAATCGTTGGCGCCACCGGAATTGCCGGCCAGCAGGTGCTGGCCGCCCTCGATGGCCATCCGTATTTCGAAATCTCCGCCCTGGCCGCCTCCGAGCGCTCGGCCCGAAAGAGCTTTGCCGACGCGATAACCGACGCGCAAAGCGGGGTGCGGCGATGGTACGTCGGGGGTTGCGAGCCGCCCGCCGAGGCGCTCGCGCTCGAAGTGCAGGAGGCGAAGTCGCTCGCCCTTGACGGAATCGGCGTGGTGTTTGCTGCGGTCGAATCCGAGGCGGCGCGCGAACTGGAGCCGATTTACGCCGCGCTGGTTCCGACCATCAGCACCGCCCGGCCGCATCGGATGGAGCCCGACGTGCCGCTGTTGATCCCGGGCGTCAACCTCGACCATCTCGCGCTGGTGAACGAACAGCGCCGCCGGCGCGGATGGAAGGGCTATATCGCGACCCTGCCCAACTGCACCGCGACCGGCCTTGCGATCACGTTGAAGGCGCTCGATGCGCGCTTTGGCGTCGAGGCCGCGATGGTGACGACGATGCAGGGCATCTCGGGCGCCGGACGCGACCTCGCCGCGCTCGACATCGTCGAGAACGTGATTCCGTACATCCCGCGCGAAGAGGAGCGGGTGACGATCGAGACGCGCAAAATCCTCGGCCGCCTGGCCGAGGGTGGAATCGCGGAGATGGCGCTCCGCGTGAGCGCGACCTGCACGCGCGCCGCGGTGCTCAACGGGCATACCGAGGCGGTCGCCGTATCGCTCAAGAAAATGGCCGGGCTCGACGCGGTCGGCGAGGCGTTCGAAAGTTTCGGGCGCGAGTTCACCGCGCTCGGGCTGCCCAACTCGCCGCGGCACATGATAACCGTGCATCGCGATCCGATGCGCCCGCAGCCACGGCTCGATCGCGACGCCGAGCGCGGGATGACGACTTCGGTCGGGCGGATTCGCGCCGACGAAGTCCTGCCCAACGGCGTCAAGTACGTGCTGGTCACGCACAACGCGGCGATGGGTGCGGGCCGCGGCGCGGTGCTGCTCGCCGAGTACCTGCGGCACGCCGGCTTTCTCGGCTAGGACGGTTACAGGGGCTTGCGGGCGCGGACGAACGCGCTCATGAATTTGCCGTCGACCAGCGGCGCAATTTTTTCGATCTCCAGCTTGGCGTCGGCGAAGAATTTTCTGGCTTCCTCGGCGCGGTAGATACGGGTCGGCTCGACTTCGACCTGCTCGAATCCGGCGCCGCTCAGTTTCCCGCGGTACTCCGACTCCTCCAACGCGCCGGCGACGCATCCGATCCACAACTCCACGCTGCGGCGGATCGCGGCCGGCACTTCGCCGCGCACCACCACGTCCGAGACCGCGAAGCGCCCGCCGGGCCGCAGCACGCGAAACGCCTCGGCCAGCACGCGATCCTTGTCGCCCGAAAGATTGATCACGCAGTTCGAGATGATCACGTCGACCGAGTTGTCGGGCAGCGGGATGTTCTCGATCTCGCCCTTTAGGAACTCGACGTTCTGCGCCCCGGCCTTGCGCTGGTTCTCGCGCGCGAGCGCGAGCATCTCGTCGGTCATGTCGAGGCCGTAGGCTTTGCCGCCGGGACCGACGCGGCGCGCCGAGAGCAACACGTCGATTCCGCCGCCGGAGCCGAGATCGAGCACCGTCTCGCCCGGCTTTAGCTCGGCGAGCGCGGTCGGATTGCCGCATCCGAGCGAAGCGGCGACGGCCGCGGGCGGAAGCGCGCCGGTTTCGCTGTCGGCATAGAGGTTCGAGGTGATCGGATTGCCGCACGCGGCGGCCGTGCCGCAGCATCCGCCGCTCTCCAGGCTGGTGACGCGCCGGGCGGCGCGCGCGTAATTTTCCCGGACCTGTTCCTTGATCGAAGACCGGTCTTCCATTTTCCCGCCTCCCGAACGGTCTCAGGGCCGCACGCGCATAACGCGTCGTACGGCCGGTTGATCCTTCGCGCAGCACGAATCCCAATCGGCGCCGCGCCCATCCGGCTGCTTTGAGCCGGCAGACTGAGCGACCTTCGTGTGCATTTCGGCGCAACAGTCCTCGGTCAGAAAGCGAATCAGGTTCGCGGTTTCCCGCCAGTTCACGGCGTAGAAGATGTAGCGGCCGGAGCGCCGCGCCGTGATCAGACCAGAGCGCGTCAGTGCGTCGAGATGATGGGAAAGGGTGGAGCCCGGCATCTTAAGCCGCCGCTTGATGTCGTCCACGCAATTGCCTTCCGGTCCCGCGCGGACCACTAGGCGGAAGATTACCAGCCGGTCCTCTTGCCCCAAGGCGCTGAACTGCTCGACGCGCCGCTTCATTACGATAGTTCTAGTATCGTAGAAATACCCTGACGATCAAGCGCACCGAGGTCGTTTGCAATTAAAGTTGGCGGCTTAACCGTCAGTCTGAGCACAAGAAACCAGCTACGTCAGAATCGATTGGGAGCCAGATGGGTGTTGGGTTTGGCCAAACCCGCCTGGCTTGCACCAAGCGGCCGCTACTCCGGCTCCGGTCACGACCTCGATCGGCGTAGTTGAAGCTCCGCTCGATCCACTGCCGTCGCGTCGGTAATTGTACAATTATCGCTTGATCGGGCGTCGCCTTGCCGAGGTTCAGCGCGACAATGTCCGAGCTTATCCGAAGCGCCCTGTTATGTAGTCTTCCGTCTCCCTACGAGACGGCTTCTGAAATATCGTTGGAGTCCTGTCGAACTCAAGAAGCTCTCCGAGTAAAAAATATCCCGTATAATCCGAGACTCTCGAAGCTTGCTGCATATTGTGCGTTACAATCACAATTGTGCAGGATTGCTTAAGCTCCATGAGCAGCGCCTCTATCTTTGCCGTCGAAATGGGGTCCAGCGCGGAACACGGCTCATCCAGTAGTAATACCTCAGGGTTGACTGCGAGCGCCCGAGCAATACATAGGCGCTGTTGCTGACCCCCTGAGAGCGACAGAGCCGACTCCTGCAGCTTGTCTTGAACTTCTTCCCACAGCGATGCCCTTTTCAAGCTATGTTCGACGGCATCCGCCAAAACGCTTTTTTGTTTGTGGCCCTTAACTCGTAACCCATAGGCAACATTCTCGAAGATACATTTCGGGAACGGGTTGGTTTTCTGGAACACCATTCCAACTCGTTGTCTTAAGTCTGAAACGTCCATGGCGAAAATGCTTTCGTCATCGAGGGTTACTTCACCCTCGACGCGAGTATGGCGTACCAGCTCGTACATCCGATTCAAGGTACGAATGAAAGTTGATTTGCCGCAGCCGGACGGACCGATCAGAGCGGTGATGTGATTGGCCCTTACTTGAAGGTTGATATTGTGAAGTGCTTTCGACTTTCCGTAGTAAAAGTTCAGATCCACAATGTTCATTTTCAGGCGAGAATGTTCGACCGATTGATTTGAACCGTTCGGCGAGATGTCGGCCGTGCCTGCCAAGTTGTGCGATAGGACTTTCATTGCGCCAGTCGGCTGTCCTTAGAGATATCCGCCGCGCGAGAGAATCAGCCTCGAGATCGTATTAACCGCCAGCACCGCCGCGACCAGCACGAAGCCCGCCGCCCAGGCTTGGCGATGCCAATCAGGGTAGGGTGCGATCGCGTAAGTAAAAATCATCACGGGCAACGAGGCTATCGGATGATTCCAGCCCGGACTCCAGAAGCGGTTGCTGAAACTCGTAAATAGGAGTGGCGCCGTTTCGCCGGCGACTCGTGCCAAGTCGAGCATGGTGCCGGTTACAATGCCCTTCATTGCCGCTGGCACAACTATGGTGAAAACCGCTCTGGATTTACTCGCTCCCAAAGCGACGGCGCCTTCGCGAAGACTTTGAGGCACGGCCCGCAAGAACTCTTCGGTGCTACGCAGCGATATCGGGATCATCATAACGCCGAGCGCCAGCCCTCCCGCAAAGGCGGAAAAGTGATGTGTTGGCTGGACCACCAGCGCATAGGCAAAGATGCCCATGACAATAGACGGAACACCGTTGAGCAGATCAGTGGTATAGCGAACCGCGAGCGGAAACATAGTGCCACCGAATTCGGCCAGGTAGACGCCGGCTAGGAAACCTGCTGGTACCCCGAAGAGGGTTGCCAACAACAACAGCTTTCCGCTGCCGACGATCGCGTTGGCCATTCCCCCGCCGAGCTCCCCCACCGGCGCAGGGAGCTTTGTAAAGAAGTCCCAGCTAAGGCTGGTACAGCCTTGCCAGAAGAGGTAGCTGAGTATGAACAAAAGGATGCCAACCGACATGAAGGCGCAGAACCCGGTCAGGCCGAACATCAAAATATTGACAACTTTTCTCCGCATAACAAATCATTCGGCGGGTTCGATTCCAGTCACGCTCCATACCAGGAGGTGCGCAATTCCGTTAATTAAAAATGTCAACGCAAAAAGCACCAATCCCAGCTCGACCAAGGCATTCACGTAGAGGTCACTAGTGGCCTCCGTGAATTCATTCGCAATGACGGCGGCGATTGAGTACCCAGGGGCTAGCAGTGTAGCTTTGATCTGCGGATTGTTGCCGATCACCATTGTCACTGCCATCGTTTCGCCGAGCGCCCTCGCCAGAGCCAGGAAGACAGAACCGATAATGCCTTTGCGCGCCTGGGGAACCACCACGCGCCAAGTGGTTTCCCATCTCGTCGCTCCTGTCGCCGCTGATCCCTCTCGCTGCCCGAGAGGTACTGCGAGAAGAACCTCGCGCGAGATGGAGATAATGAACGGAACGATCATGATCGACAGTACGATGCCGGCCGACAACATACTGACTCCATAGAACGGACCCTGAAACAATGGCAGAAACCCCAAAACATCTTTCAAAGTCGGGACCACCGCGTGCAATATTGAAACCAGTACGAAAATACCTAACAATCCGAAGATCACGCTGGGAACCGCCGCCAGGAGCTCAATCATGAATGTCAGAGCACTGGATATTCGCGGAGGCGCGAGTTCGGCCAGAAAAATAGCGGCACCGACGCCCATGGGTACCGCGATCAGCAGAGCGATTGCTGAAGTAACTACCGTTCCGTAAATGAATGGCAGAGCTCCAAAATCTTCGGCTACCGGGTCCCAGTTTTGAGTAAAGAGAAACCGCCAACCGAACTTTTGTCTTGCCAGAGCAGATTCGCTCCACAGTACGTAGACGAGAAGAGCGGTTATGAGGATAACACCGGCCGCGCAGCCAAGGGTTATGAAATAGGCAGGCAAGTCGCGGCGTTCCAACCGTTTGGCGCCGGAGGCGGAGCTAACCCGATCGGTCGAGCGGGTTAGCTCCTGTTTAGTTGTCGCGCCGCCCATATCACTGAATCTTGTTGATTGCCTGTTCTTCTTTCTCAATTACCGGTTTCGGAAGCGGGGCGTAGGCGAGCGCCTCAGTCATTGTCTGACCCTCGGTGAGCATCCAGTGCAGGAAGTCGACAATGGATTGCTTCTTTGTCTGATCCGGAATCTTCTCCGGTATCAGCAGCCAAGTGAAGCTGGAGATCGGGTATGCGGTAGCCGCCGGCGAATTAGTGATAGATACGCGGAAATCGTCGGGCATCGGCACGCCCGCGGCTGCTGCGCTGACGCTAGCCAGGTCTGCTTTGATAAAACTGCCCGACGCGTTACGCACGGAACCGTAAGGTATGTGGTTCTGCACGGCATAGATCAATTCGATATAACCGATACAGCCGGAAGTTTGCTTAACTAGACCCGACACCCCTTCGTTGCCTTTACCACCCAGCCCAGTGGGCCACTTGACCGAGGTGCCCTTGCCAACAAACGTTTGCCATTCGGGACTAACTTTGGACAGATAATCGGTCCACACATAAGTCGTTCCACTACCGTCGGCGCGATGCGCCACGACGATATCCGTACCAGGAAGCGTCACGCCCGGGTTTGCATTGGCGATGGCCGGGTCGTTCCACTTGGTAATTTTGCCGAGAAAAATACCGGCCAATGCTTCAGGCGTAAACCGCAGCTCTGCCTGAACGCCTGGTACATTATAGGCAGGTACGTCAGCACCGAGGACAGTTGGAAAGTGTAATGGATTGGTGCCCTGTTTCTCTTTAAAAGCAGCAATTTGCTCATCGGTCATCGGTCCGTCGCTGGCTCCGAAATCGACCGTACCCGCAGTTACCTGCCGGATGCCGCCGCCCGAGCCAATCGATTGATAGTTAATCTCAACGTCCGGATGCGCTTTGTGGTATGCGTCAAACCACTTTGAATACATCGGATATGGAAACGTGGCCCCAGCCCCCGTGAGCGATATGGCCGCCCCGGCGGCCACTGCCAAACACAGGATTACTGTTCCGGCCAGCAACCACATGCTGAACTTGCCACGCGAAACAAAAAATGGGTTCTTGATCAAGTTTGCTACCAGTCTCATAGGCGTCCTTTTTCCTGTTTCATCCTTTTCATTCTCGTTCATTTTTGCGGCCTCGAGCGTTGCACGCCAACACAATGAACGCCCACACACTAACCCAAGCCAGCATAATTGAACGGCCGACCGCGTCGATTAAGAGAAAGTTAAGATTGAATGAACCGGGAGTTAAGCGCGGTCTTAAACGACTTTTCCTCTGTGATCGGCTCGCAAAGTCACCGGGGTTTAAGTCTTCATTCCCGCACGTTGATGAGGAGAATCTGGCGCTGTTCGCGTTCGACCAGCGACTTCGGAAGCGGAGCAATGTTCAGCGTCGGGACACAGTCTGTCCGTCGTGCAGCAACCATCGGATAAATGTCTTCGGGGCATAACGATTGTCACGGTTTGAGTTTGCTAATAGCTTTGACTTCCTTGCCAGTTACCGCGTCGGGAAGCCGCGCATAAGATAAGGGTTCGAGATAATCCTGGCCCTTGGTCAAACCCCACTGCAGAAACTTTATGAGTGCCTCGCGCTTTGCCGAATCGCTGATAACTGAAGGAAGCAACATCCAAGTGAAACTCGATATCGGATACGCGTCCTCCGCAGGTGGATTGGTTATTGACACACGGAAATCATCAGGCATCTTGTCCGCAACGGCGGCTGCAGCTGCTGTGACGCTAGTAAAATCTGCTTTAATGAAATGTCCGCTGCTGTTGGCCACGCTACCGTAGAACAGATGATGCCGAACCGCATAAGTGAGCTCGCTGTAACCAATCGAATAAGGTGAACGCGCTATCAGTTGAATGACGCCCTCGTTTCCTTTACCAGCCAGACCGACTGGCCAGCTTACGGAAATTGCAGTGCCTACACGTTCGCGCCAAGCAGGGCTGACTTTCGATAGATAATCCGTCCAAATGTAGGTGGTGCCGCTCCCATCCTGTCGATGGACCACGACAATATCATTGCTCGGGAGGGGAGCGTCAGGATTTGCTTTCGATATTTCCGGGTCATTCCACTTGGTGATGGTGCCGAGATAGATGCCGGCCAGTGCTTGCGGGGTGAATCGGAGTTCTTGGATAATGCCGGGAATATTATATACGGGAACATCCGCACCGAGGGCCGTAGGGAAATGAAGCACTTCGCAATTTTGATGAGTGCTGAAATCCAACATTTGAGTCTTATTCAACGGACCGTCCGTCCCCGCGAAGTCCACCGTTCCAAGCATTACGTCATGAATACCCGCGCCGGAGCCATTCGATTCATAGGTCAATCGTACTCCCGGGTCGTATTTCTGATACTCCTCGCTCCACTTGCTATACATCGGATAAGCGAAGGTTGAGCCATCTCCCTTAATCACCTGGGTGCCGGCGAGCGCCGCACCATTGGATAATGGTGCGACCAGCAGCACGAGCAGGAAGACCACGGGCCTCAGGTTCAGGGTACAATTGCGTTTCACGAGTTTTCTCCGTTGGCAGCCTGTTCCATGCAAGAGCGCTAGTAGCACTGGGGTCGTCTTCTTCGAACCCGGAGCGTGACGAACTGAGATCAAGCGGACCGATCAGCCAAAGATGTGGACCTTGCCAAGCTCCGTTATCCGACGTTGAAGCGAAAGACGGTCGAGAGCAGTCCGGGACGAGTTCGCGCGCCTGGACAGCCCGC
This sequence comes from uncultured delta proteobacterium, assembly GCA_963773975.1. Lineage (GTDB taxonomy): Bacteria > Desulfobacterota > Binatia > Binatales > Binataceae > JAKAVN01. Next base: position 132,634 of record CAVZDJ010000049.1, on the reverse strand, counting down.
CGATCGATCTCGTCTCGTACCCACGCTCTGCGACGACAGTACTCCGATGCCGCCTTCCCAGGGACGGACTGTTCCGCGTTCGCACGCGTCCGCGGTTGACCATCCAATAATAATTCCATATATCTGAAACTATGAAGAAGTCAACCGCGGTCGCGGCGCTCGGCGCGCTGGCCCAGGAGACCCGGCTCGAGGTGTTCCGCCTGCTGGTCCAGAAAGGCCCGGACGGTCTCGCGGCGGGCGAGATCGGAGATCGCCTCGGGCTGCCGTCGCCCACTCTGTCATTTCATCTTAACCAGCTTCGCTTTGCCGGGCTGGTGACGTCGCGGCGCGCCAGCCGTTCGATTATTTACAGCGCGAATTTCAAGGCGATGACCGGGCTGCTCGCTTACCTGACCGAAAACTGCTGCGGCGGACGGCCGGAAATCTGCGCCCCGGCGGGTTTCGGAGCCGCCGCCTGCGCACCGGGGGCGGTTAAGCCGGGTGGGTGCTCTCCCACGGCGAAGCGCCGCGGCGGTGTGAAGCAAGCGAAGGCGTGAAGATGTCCGTGCGGATCGGAATCAACGGCTTCGGACGCGTCGGCCGTCTCGCATTGCGCGCCGCCTTCGATCGTCCGGAATTTGCGGAGCTTGTGGCGCTTGCAATCGTCCACATAAACGAAATCAAGGGCGGGGCCAAAACCGCCGCCCATCTGCTCGAGTTCGACAGCGTTCACGGCCGCTGGCGCACTCCGGTAGGCGCGGAGGACGACGCGCTCATCGTCAACGGACGGCGCATCGTGTTCAGCGACCGAGGAGAGCCGGGCGCGGTGCGATGGGACAACTCGGGCGTCGATCTGGTCTTGGAGTGCTCGGGAAAGTTGCGCACCGCGCAAGCGCTGCGGCCGTATTTCGAGCGCGGTGTGCGCAAAGTGATCGTGGCGGCGCCGATTAAGCAGGACGCCCTCAACGTCGTAGTCGGTATCAACGATCATCTGTACGATCCGAGCACTCACGACATCGTCACCGCCGCCTCGTGCACCACGAATTGTCTGGCGCCGGTGGTGAAAGTGGTGCATGAAAACCTCGGCATCCGCCACGGCGCGATCACCACGCTGCACGACGTTACCAACACTCAAAGTCTCGTCGACCTGCCGCATCAGGATCTCCGCCGCGCGCGCTCGGCGCTGTTGTCGCTGGTCCCGACGACGACGGGCTCGGCCACTGCGATCGGGCTCATCTATCCGGAGCTGCAGGGCAAGCTCAACGGGATGGCGGTACGGGTGCCGTTGCTCAATGCCTCGCTGACGGACTGCGTATTTGAAGTCGCGCGCCCGACCACCGTCGAAGAAGTCAACGGATTTTTGAAAGCAGCCGCGGCCGGTCCGCTCAAGGAGATTCTGGGGTTCGAGGAGCGGCCGCTGGTCTCAGTCGATTTCGTGAACGACCCTCGCTCCGCGATTGTCGACGGTCCCTCGACCATGGTCGTCGATCGCACCCAGGTCAAAATTCTCGCCTGGTACGACAATGAGTGGGGCTACGCCAACCGGCTCGTCGAACTGGCCGCGAAAATAGCGGCTACTCTGCCGGAGGCCGAACGGGCGACGGTGGCGGGATGACCCGGCGATGAAAACCGCGGTTCGCAACTACGCGCTGGTGACCGGCGCCTACTGGGGCTTCACGCTAACCGATGGCGCGCTCAGGATGCTGGTGCTGTTGCATTTCGACCGGCTCGGCTACAGCGCGGTCGCGATCGCTTTCCTGTTTCTCTTCTACGAGTTCTTCGGAATCGTCACCAATCTGCTCGGCGGATGGATCGCGGCGCGCTCGGGCTTGAAGGTCACTCTTTATGGCGGCCTGCTGCTGCAGATCGGCGCGCTGATCATGCTGGCCTTTCTGCAGCCGGCGTGGGCGCGCGCCACCTCGGTCGCGTACGTGATGGCGGCGCAGGCGCTCTCGGGAATCGCGAAGGACCTGACCAAGATGAGCGCCAAGAGCGCGATCAAGGTGGTGGTGCCGGAGGGCGAGGACGGCGCCCTGTTCCGCTGGGTTGCGCGTCTGACCGGATCCAAAAATGCGCTCAAGGGACTCGGCTTCTTCATGGGCGGGGCGCTGCTGGGCGCGTTGGGTTTCGCCGGTTCGCTGACGGTGATGGCGGCCGGGCTCTTCGCCGTTTTGATCGGAACCGTGGTGGCGCTCCCCAGCGGTCTGGGAAAAGCCAAATCGAAGGTCAGATTCACCACGCTATTTTCCAAGAGCTCGGCGGTGAACTGGCTCTCGGCGGCACGCCTGTTTCTATTCTCCGCGCGCGACGTCTGGTTCGTGGTCGGGTTGCCGGTCTTCCTCGCTTCGACTCTGCACTGGTCGTTCTGGCAGGTGGGCGCGTTCTGCGCGGCGTGGTTCGTCGGCTACGGCATCGTGCAGGCAATCGTCCCCGAGGTTCTCCGCCAGTTGGGTGCGCGAGAGGGGGTTACCGGAGATACGGCACGCCTGTGGGCCTTCGCGCTCGTCGCAATCCCGCTGGGCCTGGCGGCCGCGCTTCAGGCTAACGCGAATCCGACCGCGGCCCTGATGGTTGGGCTTGCCCTCTTCATGGTTGTGTTCGCGATCAACTCCGCCGTGCACTCGTACCTGATTCTCGCCTACTCGGAAGACGACGAGGTGGCCACCAACGTTGGGTTCTATTACATGGCGAATGCCGGCGGCAGGCTGCTGGGCACGCTGCTGTCGGGTGTGATCTTCGAATTTTACGGATTCAGCGCCTGTCTGCTTGCCTCCAGTGCGCTAGTGCTCGCAGCGGCGCTGTTGTCGTTCAAACTCCCGCGCGCGCGTGCGATCCCACTGAGCGTGAAGCTCGAGGCGGCCGAGTCATGAATCCGCACGTTTTCAACGTGCTGTTCCTATGCACTGGCAATTCGGCCCGCAGCATCATGGCGGAATGCGCAGTAAACCGGTGGGGCAGGGGAACATTCAGGGGTTTTAGCGCCGGCAGTCATCCGCTGGGCGAAATTCATCCGATGACTTTGCGGGTCCTGAAAGAACTGGACTACGACACGTCAGGGCTGCGCAGCAAGAGCTGGGATGAGTTCGTTCGCCCGGACGGCCCGCAGCTCGATTTCATATTCACGCTCTGCGACCACATTGCCGGTGAGGTATGTCCGGTATGGTCCGGAAAGCCGCTGACTGCACATTGGGGGTCACCCGATCCAGTCAGTTTCGAAGGGAGCGAAGAACAAAAGTGCCGGTTCTTTCACAAAATCTATCGAGAGCTCGAGACCCGTATAAAGCTTTTCACCCTCTTGCCCATTGATGCTCTCGACAGTCTTTCGCTCCAAAGCCGAATAGCGGACATCGGTAAGGTCAAATCCTTGGCTGATCGCTCGGATTGATCTCGGTTCGTCAGGCTCCAGCTTCGATCGCGAAGAACATGAGGGGAGAGTGAACATGCGCTCGACCAGACAAATCATCACGATGATTCTTCTGTGCGCCGCGGTCGTCGGCAGCCGTTCGGCGAGAGCTCAATCCCTCGTCAATGGAGCAGGAGCGACCTTTCCGACTCCGTTGTACACCCGATGGTTCAATACCTACGCGAGGATCGACCAGAGCGTCAGGTTCAACTATCAGTCGATCGGGTCGGGGGCTGGCATTGCGCAGATCATCAGCCGCCAGGTCGATTTTGGCGCCAGCGACGCCCCGATGAACGACGAACAGCTCGCGCAAGCCCCAGGCAGGATTCTGCATTTTCCCACGGTGCTCGGCGCCGACGTGATTACTTACAACCTGCCTCGGTTGACGGAGCCGCTTCGATTCACCGGCCCTGTGGCGGCGGACATTTTTCTCGGGAAGATCACCAAATGGAACGATCGGGCGATCGCGGAACTCAACCCCAACGCAAAGCTGCCCGACATTCCGATTGTCGTGTGCCATCGCTCCGACGGCAGCGGCACCACCTACGTTTTTGCCGACTACCTGTCCAAGGTCAGTCCCGAATGGGCGAGCAAGATAGGGAGGGGAACTTCGGTCTCGTGGCCCGTCGGATTCGGCGGAAACGGCAATCAGGGCGTAACCGAGCTGCTCAAGCAGACGACCGGGGCGATCGGCTACGTCGAACTCGCATACGCTATCGAAAATCACTTGCCGGCCAGTCGACTCAAGAATCATGACGGGAACTGGGTCGAGGCCAACACCAGGACCGTGACGAGCGCCGCGGCGAGCGTAGCCGCGAGGATGCCGTCGGATTTTCGCGTGTCGATCACGGACGCGCCCGGCGCCGATTCCTATCCTATCTCGTCGTTCACTTATCTGCTGATATATGAACAGCAGAAGGACGGCGCGAAAGGCAAGGCGCTTGTCGAATTCATTGAATGGATGCTCCACGACGGTCAAAACTTCACGATTCCGTTGTCATACGCGCCGCTGCCGGGATCGGTCATCGCCGCCGAGGAGAAACAGCTCAAAATGATCAAGCTCGCTCCACAATGATGCGCCAGTCTGAGAGTAATTCTCTTCTCCGATAGCTCGATGGCGGATGCGATAGCGTTCAAGGCGCCCTCGGGCACTGGTTTACCGGCTCCTTCCGTGCTGCGACGGATGTCGTTTCTCGATCGCTTCCTTACGCTGTGGATTTTTCTCGCGATGGCCGCCGGCGTGGCGCTGGGCTACGCGTGGCCGGGGGTCAAAGCCGCGTTCGACCGCCTGAGCATCGGCACAACTTCGCTCCCGATCGCGGCGGGGCTTATCCTGATGATGTACCCGCCGCTGGCCAAGGTAAATTACGACGAACTGGGCGACGTCTTCCGCAACTGGACAATCCTCGGCCTCTCGCTGGTGCAGAACTGGATCATCGGGCCGATCCTGATGTTCGTGCTCGCGATTGTTTTTCTGCGCGACCGCCCGGAGTACATGGCCGGACTGATCATGATCGGGCTGGCGCGATGTATCGCGATGGTGGTCGTGTGGAACGACCTTGCCGACGGCGACAACGATTACTGCGCGGGCCTGGTGGCTTTCAACTCGATCTTCCAGGTGCTGTTCTTTTCGGTCTACGCCTTCGTCTTCGTCACCGTGCTTCCGCGCTGGCTCGGACTAAGCGGAGCGGTGGTGCACGTGACGATCGGCGCGATCGCCGAGAGCGTCGGGATTTATCTCGGCGTTCCCTTCGCCGCGGGGTTCGCGACCTGGAAAATCCTGGTCGGGCTCAAGGGCAAGGCCTGGTATGGCGAACGGTTTGTGCCGAAAATCAGCCCTCTGACCCTGATTTTTCTGCTGTTCACGATTGTGGTGATGTTTTCGATCAAGGGCGAGGCGATCGTGCGGCTGCCGCTCGACGTGGTGCGAATCGCAATCCCGTTGCTGCTCTATTTCGCGATCATGTTCGGGCTCTCGTTCGTCCTGAGCTACAAGGCCGGCGCGCCCTATCCGCAAACCGCCACGCTCGCGTTCACCGCGGCGTCGAATAACTTCGAGCTGGCGATCGCGGTGGCAATCGCCACCTTTGGGATCGACAGCGGCGCCGCCTTCGCCGCGGTGATTGGGCCGCTAATCGAGGTGCCGGTGATGATCGGCCTGGTCGACGTGGCGCTGTGGGCGCGGCGCAGTTATTTTCCCGCCTCCGGCGCGGCCGTCGCGCCGCTCCAATGTCGCGCTTCGGCCGGAACCGCCCAACGCTGACACTCGCGCCAGCAAACCTGCTATAGACGAGGCGTGGCGGCGCGCAGCGAAAAACCGGTTCCCGTTGCCGACGAACTCTCGCAGCCGTTGTGGGACGCGGCGAAGGAGCGCCGGCTCGTGGCGCAGCGATGCGCCGAGTGCGGCTACTACAACCATCCGCCGCGCCCCGTCTGCGAGCGCTGCTCTTCGCAGCGCGTGGAGTTCGCACCGCTCTCCGGCCGCGGCACGATTTACAGCTTCACCGTGATGCATCAGCCGAGCGTCGCCGGCTTCGAGGGCGAGGTCCCTTACGTCAATATCGTGGTCGAGCTCGAGGAGCAGCCGATGCTCTTCATGGTTTCCAATCTGCCGCACGCGGAACTTGACAAAATCCGCATCGGCGGCCGCGTCGAAGTCTGGTTCGAGGAGCGCGGCCCCGGTCTGGTGCTGGCGCAATTCAAGCCGGTCTGAGCGGAGGTTAGCGTCGCGATGTGGCAGGGCAGGGGCAAGACCGCGATCGTCGGGATCGGATTTTCGGAACTGGTGCGCCAGTCCAAGCGGCCGCTGGGATTGCTCGCGCTCGACGCCTGCCGCGAAGCGATCGCCGATGCGGGGTTGAGTGCGCGGCAGATCGACGGGCTCGCCACTTATCCCGAGGCCCCCTTTCTCGGCGCCGGCAACCGCGACGGCGTCGATATCGTGAGCGTCTCCTGGATTATCAACCATCTGCCGCTCGCGCCCGAGGTGCGATGGTACGCGCAGATCGAGACCGGGATGATCGCGGCGCCGGTAATCGAGGGCGCGCACGCGCTGATGGCCCGGGCGTGCGACTACGTGTTGATCTGGCGCGCGATGCATCAGCCGCGCAGCTACGGAGCCTTCGCCAGCGCGCGCGCGGCGGGCGACGCGCAGTTCCTCGCGCCCTGGGGATGCATCAGCGTGATCCAGTCGCACGCGCTCGCGTGGCGCCGCTACATGCATCAGTACGGCGCGACCCGCGAGCATCTGTGCACGCTGGCGGTAAACTCGCGGCGCAATGCCAATCTGAATCCGCGCGCGTTCTTCTATGCCAAGCCGATGAGCCGCGAGGACTACTTTGCCGCGCGGCCAATCGCCGAGCCGTTTTGCCTGTTCGATTGCGACGTCCCGGTCGAGGGCTGCGTCGCGCTGGTGATGACCAGCGCCGAACGGGCGCGCGATTTGCGCCATCCTCCGGCCTATCTCGCAGGTCATGGCCTGAACACTGTGAGTCGCCCGCCGCTGCTCTTCTATACGCTCGACGACTACGTAGCCTGCGGACAATCGCTCGCGGGCAAGTTATGGTCGTCGGCGGGGCTGGGCCCGGCCGACATGGACGCGGCGCAGTTATACGACGGCTTCGCGCCCTCGGCGCTCTATTGGCTGGAGGCGGCTGGCTTCTGCAAGCGAGGTGAGGCCTACGCGTTCATCCAGGACGGCCGGATTGCGCTGGAGGGCGAAATGCCGGTGAACACCTTCGGTGGCAGCTTGAGCGAGGGCAGGCTGCACGGGATGGGGCATATTGCCGAGGCGGTGTTCCAGGTGACCGGGCGCGCCGAGCGCCGCCAAGTGCCCGGGGCGGCGGCGGTATGCGCAATCGACGGCTCGCCGATGCTGCGGGGCAGTGGGATCGTGGTGACGCGCGACCCATAAAGGCGCCGTTTTCTGTCGCGCAATTCTGGACGTCATCGAGGCCCCTCTTCCATTGTTCGCCACAAACGCATAAGCTTATGCGCGTAACGGTCGGAGTGTTCCCTATCAACTGCCCGGGAATGAGCCCGGGTTCTCTGTTCGAGAGCTTCCCGACAAATACCAACGGAGGGCAATGATGCCCAGCAAATTGTACGTAGGCAATCTGGCCTACGCAGTGTCCAACGACGACCTGCAACAACTGTTCTCACAGGTAGGACAGGTGCAGAGCGTCGCGATCATCACCGACAAGTTTTCGGGCCAGTCAAAGGGTTTCGGTTTTGTCGAGATGGCTAATGCGGAAGATGCAGCCAAGGCAATTCAGCAGTTCAACGAGACTGAGCTGAAGGGCCGCAACATCAAGGTCAACGAGGCCAAGCCTCGTGAGTCCAGCTTCGGCGGTGGCGGCGGCGGCGGCAACCGGGGCGGTGGCGGCGGCGGCGGTGGAAATCGCGGCCGCGATCGCTGGTAACAGTCGATCGAATCGGGGGCGGGCCGAGCCCCGCCCCCGTTGTTTTTAGCGCAGGCAAATTATTCGAGCCCGACTGATTCGGCCGCTGTGGCGAGCCGATGGCGTCGGCATTTTCAGAGGCGACCAGTTGGAAAAACGTCGCAGAGAACAGCTTCGCCGGCAGAAGCAACAGGACAAGGAACAGCGCCGGGTCAAACGCGTCGCCGAACGGCAGACTCCGCCCGGAGTGGCCAAGGACAAGGATGCCGACCTCGCCGATATGATTCCCGGACCGCAGCCTGGCCAGATTATCGATTCCGATCCGTCGTAAGGCTCGCCAGCGAGGCCGTTTGTGGCTCGCCTCCCACGTTTTTTCGCCCACCAGCAGTATTCGGCAGCCGTGCCATTCAGCCCGCGAGCGTCAGTCGCGCGCGAGGGATGACGTCTAGAGGCTCATCGCACCAAAGCACGGGGCACCGCGCGAGGATCGTTGTTTCCCTCGTTTCCCTCAGGATGAGGGATCGCGGTCGGACATAGCCGCTGCTAGCGGCGGAGCTGCACGACGCGGTTGCCCCGAACCTCCTTTGGGTCGGGAACTTCCTGCGTGGCGGGAACTCGCAGCGGAATTTTTCGATTGATCATCGGCACGATCGGAAATGGATTGCGAAATTGCAGGGTCTGTCCGTCGAACGACTCCAGACTTACCGCGGTCGCGACGTTGACCGTCATTTCGAGCGCCAGTCCCTCCAGCACCATTGCCTGCGCCCAATGTGGAGTGCCGTCGAGCGATGTTATGTAGTGCCACGGGATCGGCTGCCCGGCGCGCGAAAAAGTTTTATACAACGAAGTGGTGTCACGCGGCTTCAGCGCCACGTAAACCAGTATTGCCTTGGCCTTGCGCAAGCCCGCCAAAATGTAACCGGCGTGCCTGGCGAGCCGCGCCGCACCCGGCGCGAGCGCCCACAGTTCTCCGCATTCATAAACGTGCTCTGGAGGTAGCTGGGTCAAGTCGGGCCGTGGATAACTTTGCGGAAACGTCGCCAGGTTGTGGATAACGAACCCGGCCAGCATCTCCTCGGGTTCCGGCCCCTTCTCATTGTAGAGAGCGCATACTTCGCCATAGTTGAGATGGATCTCACCGAGAGCAGACTGCGGCGTTTCGACGAACCCGAGTCCCTTGCCGGCTCTGGCACGCACCATCCGGTTGGCGAATTCACGCCGTTCGGCTTGCGTGTTTAGGATCCGTAATTGCACTAGGTCACCTGGCGCATTAATCCTGCGACCGATATCACTCTCTTTGTGACCTATTTTTTAGCTTAATGTTGCACGTTTGCAAAGACCTTGATGCAGGTTTGCCTGCTTTTAGAGGCTTAGAAGAACAATTTATTGCGGATTAGCACGGGTTTTCCTCGGGCACATTATTTGCGCCTAGACTGCTTTTGAGGGGCTAGGAGCCCATAATGCGCGAAGTTATCTCGGCTAGCTCTGAAGACCCGAACTCGGAGGCCTTCAGTTTTGACCTGAAACCCACGCTACCCGACGACGATTGGGCGGTGCTGCTCACGCGCGTCGGTATCGCGATCATTCTCGTCACCCAACCCCTGTTCATAATTTCCGAACTCAGGCTTGGCGGCACGCGCGAAGTCGATCGCTGGCTGCTCATCGGCTTTCATCTCTTCAATTTTGCTGCCGCTCTGATCGGGCTCGGCATAAGTTGGACGCGCGGCTTTCGCGAGCACTGGCGCTCAGCGGCTTTCTCGCTGTGCTCGATGCTGATTGTCAGTTCCACAGTGATGAGCATCGCCGCCGGCGGCCGTCACGAAGCGCTGTTCCTGTCGCTGCAACAAATCGTTTTGGGCTCGGCGATGCTGGTGCCGTGGGAATCGCGTTGGCAGTTGGGGCTGGGCACGCTCAGCGTCACCGCGTTGCTTGCGAACACGATGCTGGCGCATCAGGTCGATCCCAACCTGCTATATCACTGGCTGGGCGTGATCACGGCGGCGTGCCTCTCGCAGTGCGCGACCAGCTTTGGCGTGCGCTTCCGCGAGCGCACGCAACAGTACAAGGCGCTGCGCGAGCGCGATCTGCAGCTCGGCGAGAGCGAAGAAAAATTCCGCCGCGTGTTCGAGACCAGTGCCGACGCGATCGTGATCACCCGGACCATCGACGGCCATATCATCGACGTCAACCGCGAGTTCACCGAGCGTACTGGTTTCAGCCGCGAGGAAGTGCTCGGCCGCCGGCCCTCCGAGCTTGACCTGTGGGACGACCGCGAGCGGGCCAGACTGCTGGCCGACGAGATCAAGACCGCAGGCTTCGCGCGCAACGTCGAGGGACACTTCCTGATGCGCAGCGGCGAGCGGGTCACGGCATTGATCTCTTCGGTGAGAGCGATGATCAACGGCGAGGAATGCGTGATCAGCGCGGTGCGCGACGTGACCGAACTGCGCAAGGCGCACGAGGCGCTGGTCGCGGCGCGCGAGGTTGCGCTGGCGGCCTCGGAAGCCAAGTCGCAATTTCTCTCCTGCATGTCGCACGAGATTCGCACTCCGCTCAACGTCATCCTGGGCTCGGCCGATTTGCTGACCGACACCCAACTCGGCCCCGAGCAGCGCCATTACGTCGACCGCGTGATCAACAATGGCTCCAACCTGCTGGAGCTGCTCAACAGCATCCTTGACCTCACCCGGGTCGAAAGCGGACAGCTCAGCCTCGAGCAGGCGCCCTTCAACGTCGCCGAGCTGGCCGAGCGCGTCGCCGATACGCTCGCCATCCGCACGCGCGAGACCCAGGTTGAACTCGTGGCCCGTTTCGCGCCCGATTTGCCGGCCACTTTGATCGGCGATCCGCTGCGGCTGAACCAGGTGCTGACCAACCTCGTCGGCAATGCGATCAAGTTCACCGAGCACGGCGAAGTCGTGGTCGCGGTCGAGCGCGACACGCAAAGCCGCGATCCCGGGGCGCTGCGCTTTTCGGTAAGCGACACCGGTATCGGCATCGCATCGGAAAAGCTCACCTCAATCTTCTCGCCCTTCGCCCAGGCCGACTCCTCGACCACTCGCAAGTACGGCGGCAGCGGCCTGGGGCTCGCGATCGTCGAGCGCCTGGTGCGCTTGATGGGCGGCCGGGTATGGGTTGAAAGCGAAGTCGGCAAGGGCAGCACCTTCCACTTCACGGCCCGCTTCGGTGTGGCGCCCGGCGCCGCCGACGCCACCGCGCGGGTCGACCTTGGCGGAGTGCGAGTGCTGATGATGGACGGCAACGCCACGTGCCGGAACACCGCAGCCGAGATTTTCGAAGCCTATGGCGCCACTGTGATCCAAGCCGCCTCGGCGGACGAGGCCGCACAAGCGGTCGCGGAGGCCAACCGCGCCGCCGCGCCTTTCGATCTCGTGTTCGCCGACTGCTCGCGCGCCGACGCCGGCGGTTTCGAACTCGCACGGCGCATCGGCGCCAAGGCCGGCGCGGCGGCCGGCCTTACCGTGGCCACCGTCAGTTCGTACGATCTGTCGAAGGCCTTTGTGGGGCTGCGCGAAGCCGGACTCGAACATTACGTGGTCAAGCCGCTCAAGCGCGCCGACCTGCTAGCCGCAGCGGCGGACTTCGCCAGACGCGCGCCTGTGACGGCCGAGTCCGCGAGCGCCCCGGCTGCAGCCCCGAATGCCCGCGCGGCGATCGGCGAATCCGCGGCGCTCCCGCCCGATAGTCCCGCGGCCACGCCCGTGCAGGCGCTTTTGATGCTCGCCGGAGACGAGGCTGCCGCGGCGCCGTGCCGAATCCTGCTGGCCGATGATTCCGTTGACAACCGTCTGTTGATTCGCGCCTATCTCGGCAAGACCGGTTACGGACTCGACGAGGCCGAGAACGGCCAGGTCGCGGTCGACAAGCTCTCAAGCGCCCGCTACGACCTGGTCCTGATGGACATCCAGATGCCGGTGATGGACGGTTTCACGGCCGTGCGGCGCATCCGGCAATGGGAGCGCGAGAACAGCTCCCGCCACACGCCGATCATCGCGCTGACCGCGTCAACCTTCGACGAGACCGTGCGCAAGGCAATCGAGGCCGGATGCGATTCGCATCTGGGCAAGCCGCTCAAGCGCAGCACGCTGTTGCGCGTCATTCGCGAGACCGCGCTAAGCGAGCGGCCCGATCAGGCCGCGTCCGCCGCGGCTTGATCGGCACGCGCGCTATATTTTGCCCGCGCGCTACACCTTAATATTGACTTTAGAGGCGACGCAGGCTCGACGCGCTAGCGCTCTTTCTCCAGCACTACCCAGGTTCCGCCGCTGACCGGCCATAGCAGATGCGCCGCTCGGCGATGATCGTCCCACCATCGTACCGCGCGTACGCCCGGCGTCCGCCGCGCCCACAACAACAGATCCATCGGATTGCAGTAATAGGTGGCGTCATTGTCGGCGTGAAAGGGCGGATTCGGGTCCGGCTCGCGCATCAGAAATCGCATGCCTCCCACGCCTGCGAGTTTTATCCCCGTATGCCAGAGGTGATGGAACATGAAGCGCCAGTGTTCGGGCGGGTTATTGCCGAAGGGATGACGAGGGGTAGCGGAGGTTCGTTTCGTCCACTTGCCGCGTGCGCGAATCGCACCGATCGTCGACATCAGCGCGTACTTCGCAGCCACACCCACCGACAGCAGGTTCGGGCCAACTACGATCAGCCGTCCTCTCGGACCGATTACGCGCAAGCACTCTCCGAGCGCCCGGGCGGGATCGGCAAGATGCTCGAGCACCGTGTGCATCGCCACCGCATCGAAAATGCCGTCGCGAAATGGCAACCGCTGCGCGTCCGCCGCGACGTAGGCCACGGCGGCATCGAGCCGCGCCGCGTGCAGGTCGAGGCCGAAGGCGCAATGCCCCGCCTGGCGGAACATCGACGTGCTCCAGCCGGAGCCACATCCTATGTCGAGCATCGTGGAGCAGCGGCGAAGCTGGCGGTCGACGAAGCTGACGTAGCGCGAATAGTAGGCCTTCGCCTCATCGCTATCCGCGAAGCCGGGCCTGACGCCCTCATCCTGATGGCGGTACAGCTCGTGGACGTTCTGCGGGCTCGTCGAAAGCGTTCCCGGGCCCTCACCGTCGTGCTGGCTCATGGCTTTCGGAACCTCTCTCTCGGCGCGCGATCGATCGCTAGACGGCCGAGCCTTCGTAGGCGCGGTCGGCGGCCGCGAGCGACTTGCCGCGCGCGATCTCGAAGCCCATCGATTCCAGGATCGTCTCGAGCGCGCTCAGGATCAGCATCACATTCTGGCGCTTGCACGACTCGCCCATCAGGCCGATGCGCCATACCTTGCCCTTGAGCGGCCCCAGCCCGGCGCCGATCTCGATGTTGAACTTTTCCAGCAGTTGCGCGCGCACTTTGGCCTCGTCGATTCCGGACGGCACCGCGACCGTGGTGAGCTGCGCCAGCCGGAAGCCCGCTTGCGCCGCGAGGCCGAGCCCCATGCCCTCGATTCCCGCCCGCAGCGCGGCAGCGTTGCCGCGATGGCGCTTGAAGCGCGCCTCGAGCCCCTCTTCGACCACGATCCTGAGCGCCTCGTACAGGGCGTAGTTCATCGTGATCGGCGCGGTGTGATGATACACGCGGTCGGGGCCCCAGTATTTCTCGATCAGCGAGAGGTCGAAGTACCACGAGGTGCATGGCGTCTTGCGCTTGCGCACGGCTTCCATCGCCCGCGCGCTGAAAGTCACCGGGGACAGCCCGGGCGGCGCGCCGATACCTTTTTGCGTGCAACTGTAGCAGGCGTCGATTTGCCAGCCGTCGATCTCCAGCGGCGAGCATCCGAGCGACGTCACCCCGTCGATCGCCATCAGCGCGCCGTGCGCGTGCGCCATCTTCGAGATCTCCTCGATCGGCTGATCGATCCCGGTGGAGGTTTCGGCGTGCACGATCGCGACCAGCTTGGGCGACTTGGCCGCCTTGATCGCCTTCTGCATAAGCTCGGGCTCGACGATTCTGCCCCATTCGGTGTCGACCCGATGGATCCGCGCGCCCAGGCGCGTGGCGACTTCGACCATGCGCGTGCCGAACACGCCGGCGGTGCCGATAACCACCTCGTCCCCGGCCTCGATCAGGTTCGCCATCACGGTTTGCATCCCGGCCGAGCCCGTACCGGAGACCGGGAACGTGATTTCGTTGGCGGTGCGGAAGACGATCCGCAACATCTTCTTGATGTCATCCATCACCTTGACGAAGTCGGGATCGAGATGCCCGACCATCGGCGACAGCATCGCCTTCATCACCCGCGGATGGATGTTGGAGGGACCCGGTCCCAGCAGCACGCGGGCGGACGGTTGCAACTCCGGAAACGAGGAACTGGCCAAAGGCGGTCTCCCTTATAAGCGCCGGTCGGGTTGAGCGGCGCTTGGGAGCGCGGCCTTTCGCCGGCGGCGATTTTGCGCTGGGTTCATTATTGACCGGACGGGCGCGCATGGCAAAACCGCGCCCGATGGCGAACGCGCGGCACGCCGCGCGCGGCAATGATGCGGTGGTGCGTACGGATCCGATCGCGCACGATCATGCTACAGTAGCTGGCCGTGGAAAACCTCGCCGCCGACTCGCAACTCGCCGTGGAATTGCCCGCCCTCGCCGCGGAACTGGCCGAAATCGTCGGCGCCGACGGCGTCGTCGCGCGCCCGAGCGAGCTCGCCGTCTACGAGTGCGATGGATGGACGATCGCCAAGAGCGCGCCTGACCTGCTGGTGCTGCCGCGAACCACCGCGCACGTAAGCGGAGTGCTGGCGGCGCTGGAGCGGCGCGGGATTGCTTTCGTGCCGCGCGGCGCGGGCACCGGGCTCTCCGGCGGATGCCTGCCGCTCAACGCGCCGGTGATGGTCTGCACGTCGCGCATGAACCATATCGTCGCTTGCGATCTCGCCAACCGGCGCGTGGTGGTTGAAAGCGGCGTGGTCAATCTCAACGTGACCAATGCGGTCAAAGCCGCGGGTTATTTTTACGCGCCCGATCCGTCTTCGCAGGCCGCTTGCACTATCGGCGGCAATATCGCCGAGAACTCCGGCGGCCCGCATACGCTTAAGTACGGCGTCACCACCAACCACGTGCTAGGAGTCGAGTTGGTGCTGGCGGGCGGCGAAGTCGTCGAGCTGGGTGGTCCGGCCGACGAGCGCCTGGGCTACGATCTGCTCGGCGCCGTGGTCGGCGCGGAGGGCACCGCCGGAATCGTGACGCGCGCGACGCTCAGGCTTTTGCGCGAGCCCCAGGCGCATCGCACGATGCTCGGGATCTTCGCCGACGTCGAGCGTGCGACCGCCGCGGTCACCGCGATTATCGCCGCCGGAATTATCCCGGGCGCGATCGAGATGATGGACGCGCTCATCATCCGCGCGGTCGAGGCGGCGTTCAAAGTCGGCTTTCCCGCCGACGCCGGCGCCGTGTTGATTGTCGAGATCGATGGGCTGGAGGCCGGGCTCAGCGAGCGCGCCGAGCGCATCGCGCGTATCGCCACCGAGGCCGGCGCGGTCGAGGTGAAACTCGCGCGCGACGAGGCCGAGCGCGCGCTCCTGTGGAAAGCGCGCAAGCGCGCTTTTGGCGCGGTCGGCCGGCTTGCGCCCAACTACGCCACCCAGGACGGCGTGGTGCCGCGCACGCGGCTGCCCGATATCCTGCGCGTGATCACGATGCTCAGCCGTCACTACCAGCTCGCGATCGGCAACGTGTTTCACGCCGGCGACGGCAATATCCATCCGATCGTGCTCTACGACGAGCGCGATCCCGACCAGGTGCGGCGCGCGATCGAAGTCGGCCGCGAAATTCTGAAGGCCTGCGTCGAGATGGGCGGCAGCCTGACCGGCGAGCACGGAATCGGGGTCGAGAAACAGCACGAGATGCCGCTGTTGTTCGCACCCGAGGATCTTATCGTGATGAGCGAATTGCGCCGCGTGTTCGATCCCAACGGACACGCCAACCCCGGCAAGATCATCCCGCAACCGGGCGGCTGTGTCGAAGTTGCCGCACCGCGCCGCCAGGCCCCGCTATAGCCGGTGAGCGACGCCCAGGCCGACAAAATCGAAAACGCGATCCGCGGGCTGCTCGGCGCCGAGCGCGTGCGCGAGCCGTGCGGACGCGAAACCCTGGCCGCGCGGATAATCGCCGAGCCGCGCGACAGCGACGAAATCGCCGCGATCGTCCGCCAATGCGAAGCCGGCCGGGTAACGCTCGCGCCGCTTGGCGCCGCGCGCACGCTCAGCGAAATCCGCCGCGCGCCCGTGACGCTCGGCGTCTCGCTCGCGCGCATGGACCGTATCGTTGCCTACGAGCCCGAAGACATGACGGTGATCGCCGAGGCCGGGATGACGCTCGGCGCGCTCAACCAGCGCGCAGGAGAGCACGGACAGCGCCTTGCGCTCGACCCGCGCAATCCTGGCGCGGCCACGCTCGGCGCGCTGGTCGCGGCATCGCAGGCCGGCCCGCTCAGGCTTTCCGAGGGCACGCCGCGCGACCTGCTGATCGGCGTGCGTTTCGTCGGCCACGAGGGCCGCGCGGTGCACGGCGGCGGCCGGGTAGTCAAAAACGTCGCCGGCTATGATTTGATGAAGGTGATGACCGGATCGTTCGGCACGCTCGGAATAATCACGGAGGCAGCGTTCAAACTGCGGCCGATTCACGAGGGCTACACACTCGGGACCGCGCCGTTTGCGCGCGCGGCCGAGGCTTTCGCCGCCGCGCTCACGTTGCACGACGCGCTGCCGCTCGTGCACGTCGAGGTACTGAGTCCCGCACTGGCCGCGGACTTCGGCTGTCCGGGCACTTTTCTGCTGATGGCCGCCATCGCCGGCAGCGCCTCCGAACTGGAGTATCAGCGCGGCCACTTCGGCAACTTGGCCGGCGTCGCATTCAGCGACGGCGCGCGTGCGGTTGAGACCTACGAGAGACTTCGCGATCTCGAATTTGCGCCCGCCGCGCTCGCCGCCCAACTCGCCACGGCGCCGGCCGAGCTTGCCCGATGCGTCGAAGACTCGGGCGCCGAGTTCCGCGCGCACGCCGCATGCGGCGTCGCGCAGATCTTCCTCGGCGGCGAGCTTGATCCGACAAGCGCGCGGGAGACACTGGCCCGATGGCGCGTCGCGGCGCGCGCCGCGCAGGGCCATCTGCGGCTGCTCGCGGCCGCGCCGGCGCTCAGATCGCACTTGGAGTTTTTCGACCAGCCGCCCCCCGGCGCGCTCAAGCTGATGCGCCGGATGAAGGCGGCGTTCGATCCTGCGGGAATTTTCAACCCCGGATGCTTCGTCGGGGGACTTTGATGGCGGACGCGGAGACCCGAAATAGCGCCGCGCCGATAGTTCCCGGCCTGGTGCGTGACGTGGTCGAATACGATCTGCTCTTCGATTGCGTGCACTGTGGCCTCTGCCTGGAGTCGTGTCCGACCTATCTGCTGACGCGGGCCGAGATGGATTCGCCGCGCGGGCGGATTTACCTGATGAAGTCGCTCGCGGAAGGGCGAATGGAGCTCGACGACGCCGTCGTGCGCCATATCGATTTGTGCCTGGGATGCCGCGGATGCGAAACCGCCTGCCCCTCAGGTGTTCACTACGGACGGCTCCTGGAGCGGACGCGCGACTTTATCGATCGCAACCACCGGCGCGGCCCGCTCGACGCGTTTCGCCATGCGGCGGTCCGCTTTATCTTTCCGTATCCCCGGCGGCTGCGCGCGATGCTTTGGCCGCTGCGCGCCGCCGAGCGGCTCAAGATGCGCGGCGTGGTGCGCCGCCTGATGCCGCGTGCGCTGCGCGAGTGGATCGACCTGGTGCCGGAGGAGAACCAGCGCTCGCCGGTTTATCCCGCGGCGATCCGGCCGAACACCGGCGGCCCCGTCGCGGTGGTGCATCACGGATGCGTCGCGCAGGTGCTGACGCCCGCGGAGAATCGCAACACGGAGCGTGCGCTTGAGGCGGCCGGGTATCGCGTGGTGCAACTCGTGCCCACGGTCTGCTGCGGCGCGCTCGATCTCCACGACGGCAACCTGCCGCGGGGGCTGGAGTTCGTGCGCCGCAACGTGCGGGCGCTCAAACGATCGGGCGCCGAGGCGATCGTTTCGGCGGCGTCGGGATGCGCGGCGGCGATCGCGTCGTATGGCGAGCTGCTCAAAAACGATCCGGAACTGGCCGAGGACGCGCGCGCGGTCTCGGCCCGCGCGACCGACCTCAGCGCATTGCTGCTCGCGCGCGGCAAACCGCCGGGACGGCTCGAATGCGCCGTCACGTATCATGACTCGTGTCACCTCGTGCATGGGATGGGCGTGCGCCAGGGGCCGCGCCAACTGCTCGTTTCGATCGCGGGCGTGCGGCTAATCGAGATGGCCGAGTCCGATCTGTGCTGCGGCTCGGCCGGGAGTTACAACCTGCTCGAGCCCGCGATGGCGCATCAACTGGCGCGACGCAAGGCCGACAATATCGAGGCGACCGGCGCCGACTACGTCGTGCTCGGGAACCCTGGCTGCGAATTCCAGATTGCGGCGGAGTTACGCCGGCGCGGCTCGCGCACTCGCGCGATCCATCTCGCGGATTTTCTCGCCCTGGCCGCAAGTTCCGGCGCGTAAACCCGCATCGCCGCAACCTAGAACGGTTTCAGCACCGCGAGCGCGAGGATCGCGAGCAGCAGCGCGCTCACGATTCCGTGAATCATCTTGAACTCGCGCGCCGAGGCTCCCGATGGGTCGATCTCGAGATTCAGGATGGCGCGGTAGAGGCGGTAGTGGAAGTACAACAGCACGAGCACCAGCACCAGCTTCAAATGCAGCCAGCCGACCATCAGAACTCCTGGATCGAGCAGGATCAGGATGATGCCAAAGAGGACCGTGGCCAGCGCCCCGAGATTGCCTCCGATTTGGAACAGGCGGCGCGAAACCACGATCAGCCGCTCGCGCGCCGCGCCCACCTCTTCGGTGGCCAGCGACAGCATCGACGCGATCATCAGCAAGCTGCCGACCCAGATGACCACTCCGAAGAGATGAAAAACGATGCCCCAACCGATGAGGCCCGCCCAATTGACCATCGCGCCGCGTCCTCCTCAGGCCGCTCGAATATGGCTTATCCGCGCGGCCAGCACCATCGCCACTATCGCCACCGCCGCGCCGCCGAGATACGGCGCCGCGGGTCCCATGGCCTGGTAAACCAGCCCGCCCGCGATCGGGCCGGTTACGCGCGCCAGCGATAGCATCGACTGGTTGAGTCCCAGCGCCTTGCCTTGAAACTCGCGCTCCGTGCGCCGCGAGATCAGCGTGGTGAGCGCCGTCGTGCCCAGTCCATAGCCCGACGCGATCAGAATCAGCATCGCGTAAAGCGCGGCGTGCGAAGGCCAGCTTCCCAGCGGCGCAAGTCCGGCCGCGAGCGCCGCCGCGCCGCCCACCACCAGCGCGGTCTCGCCCGTGTGCGGCACCAGTTTGCCGACCAGGTAGCCCTGCGCGATCGCCTGCACCAGTCCGGCGAAAGCCAGCAATCCGCCGACGCCGGCCGCCGCGTAGCCGTACACCGCAGGCACGGTGAGGGCGAAGGTTGCCTCCAGCGCCGCGATCGCGAAGGTGATCAGGAAAGCCACCACGAACAAGAGCGCGATCGCGCGATGACGCCCGAGCCGGCGCGGCAGATCGAACGATGCTCGCAGGCCTTCCCGCGAACTTTGGCGCGAACCTTCACGCGCGTCCGGCCCCGCGCCGGCGCCGCGCGCGGCGGCCCGCGGGTCGTGCGATTCGGGCAGCCAGACGGCTGCGAAGACAAGATTGGCGAAGGTCAAGGCCGCCGCGAACAGCACCGGCGTTCGCAGGCTGACCGCGCCGAGCAGGCCGCCCACCGCTGGCCCCAGCACGAAGCCCAGGCCGAAGGCCGCACCGATCATTCCCATCGCCTGCGCGCGTTTTGATTCCTCGGTGGTGTCGGCGACGTAGGCTTGCGCGGTCGCGATCGTCGCCGCGCATGCGCCGTGAACCGCGCGCGAAATTAGCAGCCCCGCAAACGAATCCGTGAATCCATAGATCAGATAGCTGAGCGACGAGCCCAACAGCCCCAGCATGATGATCGGGCGCCGGCCGATTCGATCGGAAAGCCGCCCGAGCAGCGGCGCGAAGATGAACTGCGTCATCGAGTAGGCCGAGAGCAACAGCCCGATCGCGCCGGCGCCCACACCCAGGCGTGCGGCGTACATCGGCAGAAACGGAATCACGATGCCGAAGCCGAGCAAGTCGAAGAAGACGGTCGCGAACAGGATCGCGCGCGAGGCGCCGCCGGGCGCCGCGGCGGACGCCGACGGCATGGATGGTTGCGAAGTTGGCATTGGGATCTGTCTGATCTGTCTTGCTGATCTGTCTTGCTTCCTGATCTGTCTCGGGCGCGCGCATGAAGGAAATCGTATGACGGCGTCGCAGTCAAGCAAGCGCCGTGCGCGGCCGCGCTTGCTTCATCGGATTTCGTGATCGCGTGGCGGCGCGAACGCTTTCGCGTACGCGTCGTCTATTTAAGTGCTCGCGCGCGCTGGGATATCCAACGACGATCATGCGATCTAGTGATCCGCCTGACGATCTTCGGACGATGCGTCAGTGGCGAAGCGGTATACCAATTCGTCGGGACGCACGTAGCCGAGTTGCTCGCGGATGCGGCGTTCGAGATAGCGATCGTCGTTGCCCAGGCGGGCGAGTTTGAGCTTCAACGCCGCGTTGGACTTGAGCAATCCGCGATGCACTTCTTCGAGCTGTGCGCGCCGCGCGCGCAGGACGATCAGGTCCCGCACCCCCAGCGGTCCGGTGACAAAATCCACTGCCAGCAGGCCGCAGGCGGCGGCCAGGACCAGGGTCAGCCATTCGCGGCGGAGATACAGGCTTAACCGGTTCACAAGCAGCATGGTAAAAAGACTTACCTCGAACTTCAAGCGCGCTTATGCCTGAACGGCATTCTAATCCGGCAAAGGCGAGGCAAGGCAAGGCTTCTTACGATTTTAAAATTTCTTTATAAATGATCCGCCTTATGCTTGATTTTTGAATAACAGGTTTCTATAATCCGAACTGAAGGCTAGGCTATCAGGCTCAGCCAAGACGGTTCAGGGGGTTTTCGGAGCTTGTCCGGCAGCAGCAAAGTTAGAGGAGGTGTCTATGCCAGTGAAGAAGAAAAGAAGTTCTGCTACAAAATCCAAATCCAAACTGAAGACAAATATGAAGAAGAAAGCCGGCAAGAAAAAGAAGAAGTAACGGCATAAGTTTTCCTCCGGGAAACCGGAGGCTGGCCAAGATGCCGGGCATGCTGCTGCGATAAGCCGGGGTGAACTAACCCCGCACCGCGAGAGGGCCTCTGAAAAGAGGCCCTCTTTTTTTCGCGCTGTGTATGCGCACGCATGAGGGCGCGAGCGCGCTTGCGGCGCATGATGCGCGTGGCGCAACGTAGTCGCGATGGAGACGCGGCTTGGCCGAATCCCGGCCGAATGTGAGCGGCCCGAACCGCTGAAGTTCGCTTGGCCGCTGGTACTGCTGCCCGAGCTTTTCACCACTGCGCGCCATCTCGCGGTCGCACGCGGATATTTCGCGAGCATCGGATGGGAAGTCTATGCGCCCGATCTCCGCGCGGCGGCGAAGGCACTGCTCACGGGCACGCGCGCGCCGGACTTGAGCGATGCCTCGAGCGCCGGCGGCTTCGACGCTCTTGCCGCGCTGTTGGCCGAGGCTTTGGCCGCGCTCGGGCGCGACGCGATCGTCATCGGTCATGGGTTGGGCGGATTGCTCGCGCTGGGCGCGGTTGAACAGCCGCAGGTGAGAGCAGCGGTGGCGCTGGCGCCGATGCTCCCCGGGCTCCGATCGGCGCTGGTGACGGGCGCGGCGACCTGGCCCGCGCGATTGTTCGGCCGCGCACTCAAGCCGCCGCGCGGCGCAGTGCTTTTCGATCTGCTGGCCGACGCTGAGCCCTTCCAGCGCGAGGCGCTGGTGCGGGCTCTGGTGGCCGACGACGCGCGTGCGGCGCTCGAAGTCGTAAGCGGCGGGATCAAGATCGGCGGGATCGACCTTTCCAACAACCCCCGCGGCTTGCCGCGGCTGATCGTGGCGGGCGATTCGGATCCTTTTGCGCCGCTCGAGCGGACCAACGAGTTCGCGGCGCGTGTTGGCGCCGCAGTGCGCGTAGTGCGCGGCCGCGGCCATTGGCTCGTGGGCGGCCGCGCGCTGGAGCGCGCGGTGGCGGAGGTCCAGCGCTTCCTGGTGCGCAACCTCGGCGGCGATCTGCTGCTGCTCTATCCTGAAGAATGGAAGTAAGCGCGGAGCCAGGGACGAAATGACGGCAAGGATGTCTCGGTCACGATGGGCTCGAGCGCGCTTAGCGCGCCGATGCCGCCGGCTTGACGCCGGTGACACTTGCGAAAATCGCCAGCAACGCATCGATGTGCGCCTGGAGGCGATAGCGGCGCGCTTGCTCGCGCGCTCCGTTTTTCAGCCGCGCGAGTTCGGCTGGGTCGCGAACGGATTCGACGATCGCGTGCGCCAGCCCGGCGGCGCTCGGCGGGTCGCCTGGCGCGAGACGCCCGTTTACGCCGTCGCGCAACCATTCCGGAATTCCGCCGACGGCGAACGCGGCAGCGGGTAACCCATGCACCGCCGCCTCCGGGCCTACCAGGCCGAACGGTTCCGGCCAGGTGCTCGGCACAACCAGCAGGTCGGAGTCGAGCATGAATCGATCGAGCCGGGAAGGATCCAGCCAGCCGGTGAACTCAATCCGGAGGTTAGGGCTCGCCGCTTGCGCACGCCGCGCCCGTTGTTCCCATCGCGCCCGATCGGGACCGTCGCCGACGAAGGTTACTCGAAGCGGGCGCTTGAGCGCCGTTGCAACCGGCGCCAGCGCGTCGATCATGACTAGTCCACCCTTGACGGCGGTCATCCTGCCAGCGAACAGCAGCCTAAGTTCGCGATCCTCCGTCCCCGGCACTCGCGCGGTCTCGGCGCCGGAAGGTTCAAAGAATCGATCGGGAGCAAGCGGAGGCCGCAGCGTGTGAACGCGCTCGGGTGAGAGCCCGTGGCGCACGAATTCGGCGCGCATATGATCCGCGGTGGTCAGGATCGCGGCGTAGCGGCGCATCAGGGCGAGGCGCGCGGCCTGCGAGCGGTAATCAAGCAACATCCGCAGCGGATTCAGCCCACCGCATCGATGGGGATAGTAATGGGCGAAGCATCGCAATCCGAAGCGCCGCGCGCAGGGCCGCGGGCGCGGCGCGGCGAACATCTTGTTGCCGCTGATGCAGGTGCCGTAATAGCCATGAGCGAACAGCACGACCGGCGCGATGTCGACTACGGGAGCCGCGCTCTGCAGGTACATCCCGTGAACGTAGATGACGTCGGGGCGCCATTGCTCGAGTGCGGCAAGCGCCTGACGCGGGCCCATTTCGCCGGCGCACCAGAGCGGCGCGCCCTCGGGCAGGCGGATGAGCGGCACGCCGGGCGGCGCGTCAAACTCGGAGTAAAAAGCGATCTGATGGCTTGCGGCGGCGAGCGCGGGAATTACGGTGTCGAGGTAGGTTTCGGCGCCGCCCATCCGCGTGTGCTGCGAGTTAACCGCCGCGATTCTCATCTGACGCTCTGGCCATATCGGAGGGTGGGAACGAGGTACAGCTTGGCTAACATATGCCCGCATGCGCCACAACCTGCGTCCAGCGCGGATTCGGCGCGTGCGGCGACCGCATACGAATTGTGGCGACGGGCCGGCAGTTCGATCGACAATAGGTCGAATTGATCGCGAGGGTTGGTTTTGTTAAATTGCGTTATGGCGCTGCACCCAATAGCAGCCTCCAGCAACATGGTTGAAGGCCCGCGGATAACCGCGGGCTTTTTTGCATAAGGAGACTCCCAATGCCTCATTCGGAGCTTCGCGAGGGACTCACTTTCGACGACGTGCTACTGCTGCCGCAGGCTTCCGACCTGCTGCCCTCGAGCTGCGATGTCTCGACGATGCTGACGCCCAATATCCGCTTGCGCATCCCGCTGGTCTCGAGTCCGATGGACACGGTGACGGAGTCGCGCAGCGCGATTGCGATCGCACAGATGGGCGGTCTCGGCTTCATCCATCGCAACCTCTCCATCGAGCGCCAGGCCGCCGAAGTCGCCGCGGTGAAGAAATATGAGAGCGGCATGATCGCCGATCCGGTCACCGTGCATCCCGAGCAGAAGATCGCCGACGCGGTTGCGACCATGGAGCGCCACGGCATCTCGGGCTTGCCGGTGGTGGCCGACGGCCGCCTGGTCGGCATCCTGACCAACCGCGATCTGCGCTTCGAGAAGCGGCTGGAAAAGCTGGTGCGTGAAGTGATGACCACCCACGTCATCACCGCCCATCCGGGCATCGGCCTCGAGCAGGCCAAGGAAATCCTTCAGGCCCATCGTATCGAAAAGCTGCCGCTGGTCGACGAACGCCAGCGCCTATGCGGGCTCATCACCGTCAAGGACATGGATAAGGCGACGCGCCATCCGCATTCGAGCAAGGACAAGATGGGCCGGCTGCGAGTCGGCGCCGCGATTGGCGTGGGGCCGGAGCGCGAGGAACGCGCGGCCGCGCTGGTGCGCGCCGGCGTCGACGTCTTGTGCATCGATACCGCGCACGGCCACTCGCGCAACGTGATCGACGCGCTCTGCGCGACCAAGCGCGCACATCCGGAGGTCGACGTGGTGGCCGGCAACGTCGCGACCGCCGAGGGCGCCAAGGCCCTGATCGACGCGGGCGCCGACGCGCTGCGGGTCGGGATGGGTCCCGGATCGATTTGCACCACGCGTGTGATCTCAGGCGTCGGCGTGCCGCAAATAACCGCAATCATGGATTGCGTCTCGATCGCCGAGCCGCGCGGCATCCCGCTGGTGGCCGACGGCGGAATCCGTTTCTCGGGCGATATCGTGAAGGCGCTCGCGGCCGGCGCCGCGACCGTGATGATTGGCTCGCTGTTCGCGGGCAGCGAAGAGAGCCCCGGCGAAACGATTCTCTACCAGGGGCGGACCTACAAGCTCTATCGCGGGATGGGATCGCTCGGCGCGATGAGCGAACGCGTGCGCGATCGCTACGGCCAGAGCGACGTCGAAGAGAGCAAGCTGGTGCCCGAGGGAATCGAGGGCCGGGTGCCGCATCGCGGACCGCTCGCCTCCAATATCGAGCAACTGGTCGGCGGCCTGCAGTCCGGGATGGGTTATATCGGGTCGGCCAATCTTGCCGAATTGCGCCGGCGCGCGCGCTTCATCCGGGTCACCGACGCCGGCCAGCGCGAGAGCCACGTGCACGACGTCTTCGTGACCAAGGAAGCGCCCAACTATCGTCCGTAGGGCTTTGCTTAAAATCAAAATCTGGCGGCCGACGCGGGGCCGGGAGTGCGCGCGCGCGGGGTGTCGAGGCGCGCGGAGGCGGGGCGGTCAATCAGATGGCTGAGCTGAAGAAAATCCGGGTCGGCGTGTTGTTCGGCGGACGCTCGAGCGAGCACGAAATTTCGCTCCGTTCGGCGCTGACCGTGATGTCGGCGATGGAGCCGGCGCGCTACGAAGTGGTGCCGATCGGGATCGGACGCGACGGCCGCTGGTACTTGCGCGCCGACGCGATCCGGATGCTGACCGAGGCGGCGCCGCGCCTGGAAGCGCTGGCCGGCGGCGGAGTCGAGGTCAGCCTGCTGCCGCATCCCGCCGGCAACTCGCTGGTCGAAGCGCCGGGCAACGGCCAACCGGCGGCGCGCGGCGCGAATCAAACTGCGGCGCGAGACGCGACGCCAGCCGCGGCGCGACGGCTCCCGGGCCCGCTCGACGTGGTCTTTCCCGTGCTGCACGGCAGCTATGGCGAGGATGGAACCGTGCAGGGGCTGCTGGAGCTCGCGGGAATCCCTTACGTTGGCGCGGGCGTGCTCGGCTCGGCGGTCGGGATGGACAAGGACGTGCAGAAGCGGCTGCTGCGCGAGGCGGGATTGCCGGTCGTGCGCTACGCGGCGGTCGAGCACTGGCAGTGGCGCGAGGAGCCAAACAGCGTGGTCGACCGCGTGCGCTCGCTGGAATACCCGGTGTTCGTCAAGCCCAACGCGCTCGGCTCATCGGTCGGGATTAGCAAGGTCAAGAGCGAAGGCGCGCTCGGCGCGGCGCTCAAGGAAGCTTTCGCGTACGACCGCAAGGTGCTGATCGAGGCGGCCTGCGTTGGGCGCGAGCTGGAGTGCGCGGTGCTCGGCAATGAACGGCCCGAGGCGTCGATCCCCGGCGAGATCGTCATCAAGGGACGCCACGAGTTCTACAGCTACGAATCGAAGTACGTCGATCCCGACGGCGCCGAGGTCAGGATTCCCGCCGCGCTGACCGCCGCGCAGAGCGAACACCTGCGTGAGCTCGCGTGCGCCGCGTTCCGCGCGCTGGGGCTGCGCGGGATGGCGCGGGTCGATTTCCTGGCCACCCCCACGCTCAGCGAAATCTACCTCAACGAGGTCAACACGATTCCCGGCTTTACCGCGATCAGCATGTATCCCAAACTGTGGGAGGCTTCGGGTCTGCCGCTTGGGCGGCTCATCGATCGTTTGATCGAACTCGCGCTCGAGGAGAACCGCGAACGCGCCGCGCTCAAGATAACCTACGAGGTCAAAGAATAGTCAGCGCCGCGATGAAACCTCTGCTGGTTGCCACCACCAATCCCGCCAAGCTCGACGAGTATCGGCTGCTGCTGCGCGAGTACGATCTCGCGCCGGTATCGCTGGCTGAGGCTGGCGTTGACGATCACGCTCCGGAAGAAACGGGCGCCACGTTCACCGAGAACGCGCTGCTCAAGGCGCGTTTCTATTTCGCCCGCGCCAATCTGCCGACGATCGCCGACGACGGCGGGCTGATGGTCGACGCGCTCGGTGGCCAGCCCGGCGTGCGGTCGCATCGATGGCTCGGCGGGGCCGGCGCCGCCGCCCCGCACGGAGACCTCGATCGCGCGCTCGCCGAGGAAGTGATTCGCCGGATGGCCGGGGTCGAGGCGGCGCGCCGGGGCGCGCGTCTGCGCGCGGCCACCGCGCTCGTCTATCACGAACACGGGCGCATCCACGAGCGCGTGAGCGAGGCCGCGCTGGAGGGCATTATTGCCGATCGCGTGTGGCCGCGGATGCGCCAGGGGTTTCCGTATCGCGCGGTGCTCTTGCTGGCGGATCGCGGAGGCTACCTGGGCGAACTGTCCGACGAGGATGCGGCGCGCCTCAGCCAGCGGCGCGCGGCGCTCGAAGGCTTGCGCGCCGACCTCGTCCGGATCGCGGGTTCGCGCTGAGATGGCGCGCGCACTTGCATCGCCGCGCCGCGGTGCGCAGGCTGTGAGTTTCGGGACGCGCATTGCCGCTCCCGCCCGATGAAAAAAAAGCACAAGGGCAAAGTCGTCCTGCTGCATCTGGCCGCGCGCTACCCATTCGCGGGCGTGATGTGGCAGCTCATCCATCATCTGATTGGCTTGCGGGAACTGGGGCTAGACGTCTACTACCTCGAAGATCATGGCGCATGGGTTTACGATCCGCGTGCGGGCGCGGTCGCGCACGATGCCAGCCGCAATCTCAAGCTGCTCGCGGAGGTGATGGAGCGCTGCGGGTTTCGCGATCGTTGGGCGTTCTTCGACGTGACCAGCGGCGAGTACCAGGGAATGGGGCGCGAGCGCAGCCTGCAACTGCTGGCGGAGGCGGACGCGGTGATCAATTTGTGCGGCGCGACCTGGCCGCGCGAGGAGCATCGGCGCACGCAATGCCTGGTGTATCTCGAAACCGATCCCGGCGTGTACCAGGTGCGCTATGTGCAGGGCGACGAGAGCGCGCGGCAGATGCTTGATGCGCATCGTGTGCACTTCACTTACGCCGCCAATATCGATCAGCCCGACTGCATGCTGCCGACCGCGGGCCTGCGCTGGCATCCGACGCGCCCGCCGGTGTTGCTCGACCAATGGCCGGCGCAAAGCGCTTTACCGATGCCGGCGGCGTTCACGACTGTGGGCACCTGGCGCAACAAGGGCAACGACGTCGAGCTTGGAGGGCGCACCTACCACTGGTCGAAGCACGTCAACTTTGTCAAAATGCTGGACGTTCCGCGGCGCGCCGGACAGGCCGTCGAGCTTGCTAGCGACCTGAACTCGGGCCCCGATTACGAGCGGGCGCTGGCGGGCGGCTTCAGCTTCCGGCCGGTGGTTCCGATGTCGCTCGATATCGATACCTACCGTAGCTATATCAGCGCTTCGCGCGGCGAGTTCACGGTCGCCAAGGATCTCTACGTCAGCACGCGTTCGGGATGGTTCAGCGACCGCACGGTCTGCTACCTCGCCGCCGGGCGGCCGGCGGTGACCCAGTTCACCGGTTTCGAAAAATTCATCCCGGTTGGCGCCGGCCTGCTTGGTTTTGCCGACGCCGCCGCGGCGGCCGAGGCGCTGCGCGCGGTCAGCGCCGACTATCCCCGCCATGCGCGGGCGGCGCGCGAAATCGCGTGCGAATACTTCGACGCGCGACGCCTGCTCGGCGAGATAGCGGAGATAATCGGGCTCTAGCGGATGCCTCAGTTAACCCAACTCCAGACCCTGCTCGGGCTCGACGGCGTGTCCGTCGATACGCGTGCGGTGCTCGAGTCGGCGGTGGCGATCGCCGCGCTGCTCTACGCGCTGGCGCTACGCCATCGCCGGCGCAATCTGCAGGCTTGGCCGGTCGCGATGGCCGGGGTGGGGTTGGTGGTCGACGTTGCGACGCCCTTGTTCGGCCACGCCCGGCTTGCCTACCTGGTCGATACCGCGGCGGTAATCCTCTTCCTGTGGGGCGTGATCCGGATCGGGCTCGAACTCGCTGACGCCGCGACCCATCGCGGCCGCGAGCACTTCTCGACCATCTTCAGGGACCTGCTTACCCTGACTTTGTGGTCGCTGGTGGTGATGGTCGTGCTGCGCGCGTTCTTCAAGATCGACGTGACCGCACTGCTTGCGGTTCCGGCCGTCCTCACCGTGGTGATCGGCTTCGCGCTGCAGGAGACGCTGGGCAATATCTTCAGCGGGCTGACGCTGCAAATCTCGCGGCCGTTCGAATCGGGCGACTGGGTCCGCGTGGCCGACAAGGTCGGCACCGTGCATGGCGTGGGCTGGCGTGCGACGACGATCGTGACGCGCAACAACGAATGGCTCGATATTCCCAACGCCCAGTTGGCCAAGGACCTGCTGTTCAACTACGGCAAGCATGCGGTGGCCGAAGAGGTTTCGATCGGACTCGGCTACGGCGAGCCGCCCAACCGGGTGCGCGAGGTCATCCATGACGTGCTGCGCGACGTGCCCGACGTACTGCGCCATCCCGAGCCCGAAATTCTGCCGTGGGAATTCGGCGACTACGCGATTCGCTACCGCGTCAAGTATTGGCTCGCGGACTATGGGCGCAGCGAACAGGTCCACGCCCGCGTCGTGTCGGGATTGTGGTACGCGATGCGCCGCCATGGGATTGAAATTCCTTTTCCGATGCGCACCCTGGTGCTGAGGCAGGAAAGCCGCGCCGAGGAGTCGGCGGCGGTGCACGAGATCGCCGCCGAACTGCGCGGCGTCGAGTTTCTCCGCGAGCTCAGCGAGGACGAGCTGCGAATTCTGGCCGGCGCGGTCCGCGTGCGCCAGTTCGGCGCGGGCGAGGCTTTGATGCGCGAAGGCGATGCCGGCGATACTTTCTACATCATCCGCCGCGGCGTGGTCGATGTGACCACCAACGGTAAAGACGGCAAGCAGGTCCATATCGCTGAATTGACCCGGCCGGCCTTCTTCGGCGAGATGGCATTGATGACGGGCGAGGCCCGCAACTCCACCATCCGGGCGCGTACTGACGCCGAAGTCCTCGAAGTCAGTCGTAACGGCTTCACCGAGCTGTTCAAGAGCCATCCCGACGCCGCCGCGCAGATGAGCGAGATCATCGCCGCCCGCATGACACAGCGACGTGAGCTGCTCGACGCCGGTCATCACACCGACGGCGGCGTGCGCGGCCGCTCGAGCTGGCTACTGGCTAAGATGCGCGAGATATTCGATATCTAGACGGGGCGCTTGAAACCGCCGGTTGCGCCGGCGGCGTTCCATACGGAGGCATCGGCCATGGTCAAAACTATTACCTTTATCAAGCGCAAGCCCGGGATGAGCGTCGAGGACTTCGGACAATACTGGCGCACGAAACACGCCCCGATCGTCACCAGGCTGCCGGGGCTCCGGCGCTACGTGCAGTGCCACACGATCCCGTCCGGCTATCGCAACGGCGAGCCCGCTTACGACGGCGTCGCGGAGGTGTGGTTCGATTCGACCGCCGCGATGCGTGAGGGCGCGCGGACCGCGGAGTACCGCGCGGTGCGCGCCGACGAACCGAATTTTATCGACCTCGCGAAGATCGATTTCGTCATCACCGAGGAGCGGGTGCAGAAGGACGCGCCGGCCGATCCGTCGATGGTGCATCTGGTCGAGTTCGTCACGCGCAAGCCCGGAATGTCAGTCGAGGCGTTTCAGCGCCACTGGAGCGCCGTGCACGGACCGTTGGGCGCGAAGATCCCGATGGTTCGGCGCTACGTGCAGTGCCACGTGCGGCCGGCCGCCTATCGCGACGGCCGCCAGCCGCCCTACGACGGCGTGGCCGAGGTCTGGTTCGATTCGACCGCCGCGATGCGCGAGTCGGCGACGACGCCGGAGTTCCGCGCGGTGCGCGCCGACGAGCCTAACTTTATCGACACCACGCATCCGTTCCCCTTCATCATCACGCACGATTTCGCCGTGCTCTGAGAGTTCGCAAGTGTTTTTTCCTGCCCTCGCCCGCGCAACTATTGGTCAGCGCGCGGGAGAGGGTAAGGGTGAGGGTTCCTTCGCGGCGCGCGCCTTTTTGCTCTGATCGCGCGCCGCGCTCTGAGTGGAAGGGTGCTTGAGCAACGGCCTCTGCGAAGCGGACAGACGAAATAGTCACCCGCCCTTAGCGGCCACGCGCAAACGATGGACCCTCACCCGCACCCTCTCGCGCACACGATGCGGCGAGGGCTCAGAGGGCAAAATTCACAAACTTTCAGGATGACCGAGAAGAAAAAGCTGCTCTGAAGAGCCGGACTCGCTCGGGATAATAGGCAGGGGCGGAGGCTACTTGGTTTCGAATTCGAAGACCATCTCGGTCGGCTGGCCGTCGGTCGCCTCGCCGATCTTTTCGAGATAAAGGTTGACCAGCGCGTCGTCGGGCGCTTCGCGGCCGAGCGCCTGCAGCATCGTGTTCGCGGTGGTCGCCTCGCCGTTGCGGATGTGCTCGAGCGCGCGATTGAAGCGCTTATAGAAGGTGGAATCGATTCCGTTGCCGGCGTGCCCCGCGACGTCGACGATCGGCACCAGTTGTTCCTTGCCCTTGACCTTGACCAGTCCGACCTCACGCGCGCAGTAGTTGCCGGCGGCTTCAATCAGCGTCTGGCGATTGACCAGCAAATGGACGTGGAAATGGCGCGTCAGCCCCTCCAGGCGCGAGGCCAGGTTGACCGTGTCGCCGACGGCCGAGTAATCGAAGCGATGCTCGCTGCCCAGGTTACCCACGATCGCGTCGCCGGTAGCAATCCCGATTCCGATATCGACGTCGGCGAAACGCTCGTCATCCTGGCGCAGCCGCCGCAGCCCTTCGAGCATCTTGAGCGCGCAGTCGATCGCCGCTCCGGCGGGATTTTCGATCGCGTTCGGCGCGCCCCAGAACGCCATGATCCCGTCACCCATCAGCTTGTCCAGCGTGCCTTTTGAATCGAGGATGATCCTGCACATTTCGTTCATGTAGGCGTTGAGCAAGGAGACCAGCCGCTCGGCATCGAAACGCTCGGCGCGTGAGGTGAAGTTGACGATATCGGAAAACAGGATCGCGAGATGGCGGCGCTCACCGCTAAGCCTCAGGCCGCCAGGGTCATCGACCACGGACTCAACCACCTCCGGGTTGAGATAGTGTTCAAGGGCTGAACGCATGAAGCGCTTCTCCCGGCCCTCAGTCCTGAAGCGGTAGGTGGCCAGCACCGTGTAACTGAGAACCGCGGCGGTTAGCGGAAGAACCACATCGATAAGCATGCCGTCGTAGACCAGGCGATACTGCGCGTAGGCCAAAAAAACGACAATGACCCACAACGCGCTCCCCGCCGACCACAGCGGCGATAAATAGGCCGCGGCCAAGCTGATCGCGAGCACCAGCACCAGCGCCACCTCGTCCTCTTCGGCGGTGCCCTCCACGCGCGAGCGCCTGACGAAATCGCCGCGGAGCGCGTTGTCGATCGCATTGGCGTGGATTTCGACCCCCGGAAAATCGCCGGAGACCGGGGTGACCTTGCGGTCACCGAGAGCATGCGCAGTCAGGCCGACCAGCACTATTTTGCCGGCTACGGCGGCGGGCGGCACGCGATGCGCGATTAGGTCGGAGATCGAATAAGCGGGAAAGGTGCCGGGCGGTCCGCGAAAATCGATCAGCATCCGTCCGATCTCGTCCACCGGGATTTCTTCATCGCCCAGCGTCACCTGGCGCGCACCGTCGGCGCCGATTACCAGGCGCAGCGGCGGGTTCTTGAGGTAAGCCGCGGTCAGCGCCAGGTAAAGCGGTACGCAGTAGCGCTTGCCGAAACGAATCACCGCTATTTCCGAACGCGATACGCCGTCGGAATCGTCCTCGTAATCGACGAAACCAATTCCGCGCGCCGCGCTGTTCAGAACCGTTATTGGAGGCAGGTAGGCGCGCGCCGCAATTAACATCTTTGGATTTGCGTCGGGCAACTCGCGCACCAGGTTGTAGGCGAGCGGCGGTGGCGAGGCCGGTGCAGTCTTGAAACCCGTCGGAACAGGAGCGGAGAGGAGGATCGGCTGAGCACCCGTGAAATGTTTTTCGAAGGCGTAACTAATGAAAGTAGAACCTTGCTGCTTCACCGCATCGGCGAAGGCAAGGTCGTTGCCGGTCCCCAGCGTCTGCTGTACCGCGGCGTCCGCAATCCCGATCCCCTTTAGGCGCGCCGCGATCTGTTCGGCCTGGACGTCATCCTCGTCGCGCTCGCTGAACAAGACGTCGTATCCAACTACGGCCGCCTTGTAGTCCCGCAGCGCGTTGTTGAGCCGCGCCTCGACACTGCGCGGCCAAGGCCAGCGGCCCAGCTCCGCGACGCTTTTCTCGTCGATCGCGGCAATCACGACCGCACCGGTCAGCGGCGGCCGCCGGGTTACGTACATCCTGAGGTCGGAGGCTTTCAGATTCGCCAGGTCGAAAACGGCCGGATGGAAATAGTTGAAGACGAAAAGCGCTGTGAGGGTGACGATCCCGATAAGCAGCGGGCGCCATGCGCGCCGGCGGCGGCGCGTTTTGACAGTTGTCGTCGTAGCCATCGCGGGCGAACGGCTCAGAGCTTAGCGTGTTGTGCCGCGCGCGACCACACTGTCCGGCGGTGTGATCGTCGGGAAGGTCGAGCGCACGGATCGGCCGACGCGCAGGGTTAACTGCGCGACGAGACTCGGATTACTGGTTCGGGCTCTTGGTCTTCTTGTGCTGGGGTCCGCTGCTGCCGCCGCTGAACACTCCGCCTGCGGCCAATCCGCCGGCCGTGCCGCCGACGATGATAGCGCCACCCAGCGCCAGTCCTGCGACGCTGGGGCCAGTGGCTGCCGCTCCTGCGGCAGCGGCGGCGGCTATCTCGCTCGGTTCAAATGGCGCATATCCGCACACCACCATCGTCTTGTGACCCGGCGTCACCTGAACCGATCCGCCGCCCGGGTTAGTCGTATTGGTCACCTCGACCGTGCCCTCGTAGACCGATACCTGGGTGAACCGGCGGCAATCCTTGTATTTTTGGCGGTCCTCTTCGTTCATCGTGCCGGGTGGCTGGGTATCAGTGGAGGTGTCGTATTGAGTGCCACGCGCCGAAGCAACCGCGTTGGGTGTATGCACCTCGAAGTTCGGCGTAGGCGACGACGTATACGAGACGAATGACCGCACCAGGCCTGAAAACAGGCTCAACTTGGTGTTGCGCGAGTTGGCCGTGACCGCCTCGTTATCGATGACCATCGAGGTCGATTCGTCCAGCTCCAATTTGCTGTTGTCCGTCAGCGTTATAGTGACGCGGCTGCTGGCGGCGGTGACGACCCGGTCGCCCACGTCGACCGCCATTCCGGGCGTTGCCGGCACGGTGGTTCCGCCGCGTTCAACATGCACGTCCCCGGTGAGAGAAGTCACCCGCCCGGCTGACGTCGCCTGCGCCAGCGCTTTATTTGCACTGAATAGCGTAAAGATGACTACGAGAGCTATAATTAGATGAGAGGTGATATTCTTATCCATTAATAGATAGCCTTTGGGTAGCAATAGCCAGCCTCGTCGAGGCACCTTTACCGTCTTTGGACACCTAAGTCAAACATTAAATAATTAAATGCGACAGTTTTAAAGAGGCCCTCGAATAAATAAGGCTCTCAAAAAGCGGCTCTAATCGAACGCTCGAGCGAACGCTCGAGTTCGCCGAGATTGGCGCATCGATGGAGTGCGTCGACCGCGCGCGCGTAGTGATCGATGGCGCTATCGCCGGTGCCCCATCGTTCCTCCGGCTCCGGTGTCAGCCATACCACGGCGCGGCATAGCCCTCGCATGTCGCGCAGCAGGTCGGCCCGTGCTGGCCGCCGATTGTTGCGCCCGTCGCCCAATATCACCATCAGGGTCGTCCGTGAGAGAAGCTCCGAACGTCTCTCCCATATTTCGCCGAGCACCAGTCCGAAGTCCGAACGCGCGTAGAGATCCAGCCCTGGTTCGGTGGCCACATGCCCGCCGGCGAACTCAGCCTCGGCAAGACGATCGATGAACACGAAGCTGCGCACGCGCCGGAAGTGTCCATATACGCCGCCTACCAGCTCGAGCATCAGCGCCGAGCAGTAGCGCACTGAGCCCGAAACGTCGGCCAGGATGAGAAGGTCGGCATGGCGCGGGCGCCGCGCGCGAAAGCGTAGTTCGGCCATCGCGCCACCGTGCTGCAAGGAGGCGCGGATAGTGCGCCGGAAATCGACCCGGCCGCGTGGCGCAGCGTGAAGCCTGCGGCCCAGTCGCAGGCGAAAACGGCGCGCCAAGGGCGCGAGGGCATCGCGCGCAGCCTCGTACTCGAGGTCGCTATAAGCCGCGAACGGCGCGAGCCGCGCGCTGCGGAGCGCAGCTTGGCGGCACGCATCGCTCCTGGGCTCGTTGGCTTCTACGCCGGCGTCGCTCTCCGGAGCGCGCGCGCCGCGGGGGGCGGCGTCCTTAAGGACGCCGCCCCCCGCGGCAGCGGAGTCCGCCGCGCCGGGGCGCGGCGCGGCATCGCCGGAGGCGGCGGGCGCGGTCGCGCCCGCCGCCTCCGGCGATGCCTTGGCCGGCGGCGCGCCGCCGTGGGAAGGAGCGTCGGGCCGGGCGCGCTCGGCGCGCGTCCGGCCCGACGCTCCCTGCTCGCCGCGGCCGCCGCCGATGGCGGCGGCGAGGCGGCGACGGGGACCGGGGCGGCCTGCGAAGCGGGCCGCCCCGGTCCCCGCGCCGAAGAAGCGCGCGAACACTTCGTCGAACGAGGCGCGGTCGGCTTCGTCTTTGACCAGCGCCGCCGCCAGCGCCTCGCGCACGCGCGCGCGGTCGGCGAGGCCAGCCGCCGCGACGGCGCGCATCGCGTCGAGCGTTTCGGCGACCGACACCGGTACTTCGGCCACTCGCAGCGCGCCGACAAAGCGCAGCAACTCGGCGCTGAGCGTGCTCATCGCGGCCGCGGGGCGAGCGCGCTCGCTTTGGCTTCGGCCTTGGCGCGATCGTCCTCGTGTTTGAGCAATACGCCGAGCGCCGCGCGGATGGCGGAGGCGTCGAGTTGCGTCACGCCCAGGCGCAGCAGGGCGCGCGACCAATCGAGCGTCTCGGCGATCGAGGGCGGCTTCTTGAGCGCGAGCTTGCGCAGCCCATTGACGAAGCGCGCCGCGTCGGCGGCGAGTTGCGCGTCGAGTTCCGGAATCTTGAGCTCGATGATCCGCCGTTCCTGTTCGAGGCCGGGGAAATCGATGAAGAGATGCAGGCAGCGGCGGCGCAGCGCCTCCGACAGTTCGCGCGCGCGGTTGGAGGTCAGCACGACCACCGGATGCTCGCGGGCGCGAAGCGTGCCGAGTTCGGGCACCGTGACCTGGAAGTCGGAGAGCAGCTCGAGCAGGAATGCTTCAAACTCCTCGTCGGCCTTGTCGACCTCGTCGATCAGCAGGACCACCTTGCGCGGCGACGATATCGCGCGCAGGAGCGGACGCTCGAGCAGGTACTCGCGCGAGAACAGATGCTCGGAGAGGTCTTCCCAGCGCAGTCCCTGATGCTCGTCGGCCTGCAGGCGCAGAAGCTGCTTCTGATAGTTCCACTCGTAGAGCGCGCGCGCCTCGTCGAGTCCCTCGTAGCATTGCAGCCGGATAAGCTCGGCGCCGAGCATCTCGGCCAGCACCTTCGCCACTTCGGTCTTGCCCGAGCCGGCGGGCCCTTCGATGAGCAGCGGCTTGTCGAGCGCGAGCGCAAGAAAGACCGCGGTCTCGACGCGCTCGTTGGTGATATAGCGGGCGCGCCGCAGGCCGTCGCTAACGAATTCGGGCGTGACGTTCATCTTTGCTCGCGTGGCAGTTAACGATCATCCGCACCGCGCCGCTATCTGCCTGTCCTCGAAGCCGAAAACAGCCAGGTGGCGTTACGCCAGTGCGTGTGGATAGCCCGAAGTCAGCCGCGGTATCGCGAGTCCGACGTTGCCCAGCCGCCGCTCGAGCATCGAGAGATACAGCTCGGTCAGCTCGCCGTTGTCGCGCGCCTTGAGCCCGAAACGCATGCAATCGTAGCCGAAGCCGCTGCCCGGCGGGCCGAAAAAGTTCGCCGCCGCCGGCAGCCACTGCCTGAGCGCTGCGGCCACCGCCTCGGGCCCGAAGCCATCGATCGCGCGCCCGAGTTCACCCACGGCGAACATCTCGTGCTCGGCCTCGTCGTCGAGGATGCGCTCGGCGGCGCGCGCGTGCGGGGCGTAGCTGGAATCCCTGTAGTTGATCCCGATCATCAGGAGCCCGGTCATGTCGAGGCTGAGCGAAGCCATCAGCAGGTCCAGCTCGCCGGCCGCACTTTTGGCAAAGCGCAGCGGCGCCTCGAACGACGGCGCCTTGAGCGCCGGGATCATTGCGCGGTCGGCTTCCTCCTGCGTGACGCCGATTTCGCGGAGCGCGCGGTAGACGAGCGTGGCGTGGTGGCGTTCCTCGGCGAGATTTTTTTCGATCGTCGGGCGGAGCGATTCGTTGGCCACTGTGTCCAGGGCGCGCTGATAGCCGAGCGCGGTCAGTTTTTCGGCGAGTGCGTGCGCGGCGAGCAGCCGGACGAGGCTCTTGACGTAGTGCGGATCGACGCGGCGGAGCCGCACATCTTCGGCCTCGACCGTGCGCGCGGGAAATTGACGCCCGAGCGGCATCGTGGATCTCTTCTCCGCCCTCCCGTTCAGCTCGCGTGAGCTGTCACTTGGATGATACCGCGCAAATCACGCCCCTGAAATCATGTCGCTGAAATACGCGCACCAACCCGGCTACGCCCGCATCCCCTCGCGCGAGGGCAAAATCACGGTGGCGCTGCCGATCGTGGTCTTCTCGCCCTTGGCGTTTTCCAGCCAGATTTCGCAATCGACCAGGTGATCGCGCCCTTGCGCATACTTCTTCACGACCTTGCCCTTGCAT
The DNA here is from genome assembly GCA_963773975.1 of uncultured delta proteobacterium. Lineage (GTDB taxonomy): Bacteria > Desulfobacterota > Binatia > Binatales > Binataceae > JAKAVN01. Next base: position 95,201 of record CAVZDJ010000049.1, on the reverse strand, counting down.
ACGACCTTGGAGCCCGGCTGATCCATCCCGCGATACTGCACCGCGAGCTTGCGCAGCCATCCCTCGTGGCCGGCGAAGTTGGTCATCATCTGGCCGAGGAAGCCGTTTTTGAGCGCGCCGTGCAGGATCACGCCGGGCAGATTGTTGCCGAGCGCGAAGTCCTTGTCGTAGTGAATCTGGTAGAAGTCGCCCGACGCCCCGGCGTACTTGACGAGTTGCTGAGTGGTGGGATTTTTTTCCAGCGCCGGCACTTCGGATCCGGCTTCGAGGTCTTCCCAGTAGGTTTGCTGCGCCATCTTCGATTCTCCCTCGCCAGTCTCCCGCTCGACCAATGCGGTGCGCGGCTCAGTACCGGATCACGGTCGAGCGCTGCAACGCGCAGAGTTGATTGTAGTGGTTGGTGTAGCTGGTCTCGACCGTGATGAAGACCATCGCGCCGAGCCGGCCGGCGCTCTCGCGGATGTCCGCGATCTTGGAGACCACGCTGATTCGGTCGCCGGGGCGGATCGGCTCGAAATACTCCCACTCCGAGCCGCCATCGAGGCCGCGAAACTCGCCCATGCCGATCTTGATTTCCGGGATCGCGGCGCCGAGCGAGCGGCAGAAGGTGGGCGGCGCGATCATCCCGCCAAAGCGGGTTTTGCGGGCGGCGGCCTCGTCGTTGAAGAGCGGATTGGGATCGCCGATCGCCTCGGCGAAGCGGCGGATCGCGCCGCGTTCGACCTCGACCACCCGCGCCTCGCTCTGCATCCCGATCTGTTTGCGCACCTCATCGGTCACGTACTTGTTCGCCATCGCTAAAGTCCTCGGTCACCTGGGTGTGTACTAGTATGCCGGCGCGCACAACTCAGTAGTCACCCACGATTTTGGAATGATCCCAACTCGCCCAGCGTTCCGGATGAAACCGCATCACGACGCGCTTTTGCACGCGGCGCACCGCCGCCGGATTGCTCGGGTCCGCGCCAGTAAGCCTCAGAATTTCGGCCAGCGCCGCCGGACCTTCGGTCAGCTCGACCCGTCCGCGGACCATCACGCCGCTGAGTTCCTTGTACGTGGCGCCGCTCTCGACCAGCACGGTGGCGCGCGGGTCACGCCTTAGATTGACGATTTTCTGCGCGCGGGCGTAACTGGTCATCATGATCTCGCCGTTCTTGACCGTATACCACATGGCCACGACGTGCGGATAACCGTCGTGGCCGTTGGTCGCAAGCGCGCAGCTATGATGCGCGGTGAGGTAGGCGAGCGCCTGCTCCGGTGTCATCTTGATCGAATCGCGCTGGTTCATCGCATCTCCCCGCGGCAGGCGAGCGTTTGGCGCAGCCGCGCCGGCTATTGTCTAATATGAGCCCTAATATTAATCAGACCGGCGCGCAAAACGAGTAGCCCGCAACGTCAGACGCACGGAGGATGCCCCGATGGCAGCGAAACTCGAGAAGTCCGAAATCGAGCGGCGGCTGGGTGCGCTCCCCGGCTGGGAATACAAGGACAACGCAATCAGCAAGCTCTACCGCTTCAAAGAATTCATGGATGGAATCCGGCTCCTCAACCAGGTGGCCGAGATGGCCGAGGCGGCCGACCATCATCCCGACGTGAAGATAAACTACACGCGCATCACCTTCTCCTGCTCCACGCACGACCAGGGCGGCGTGACCGAGAAAGATTTCAAGCTGGCGTCGCAGATCGAGGAGGCGTTCAAGGCTTACGCGGGGTAATTTGCACGGGATAATTTGCACACGCGCATAATTGTTCCGTGTGGAACAGTTATCCGCACCGATGATTCGCCCGCTCCGGTGATTTTTTCGCTGCCGCGCGCTAGCCCTTGCGCGGAACGTAGTAGTGCGAGCCCGTGACGGTGCGGTCGATTTCGCGTAGCAGGTCTTCGAGGTCGCCCGGGTCGTCGACGAAGTCGATCTCGGAGCTATCGACCACCAAAAGCGGCGTCTCGTCGTAGTAGAAAAAGAAGTCGCGGTAAGCGGCCGAGACGCTCTCGAGGTACTCGATGCTGATATGGCGCTCGAAGGTGCGGTTGCGTTTGCGCAGCCGCTCGGCCAGGACCTCGACGCGGGCGCGGATATAAACCACCAGGTCGGGCCGGGCGAGCTGTCCGTCGAGCAGGCGGTAGACGCCCTCGTAGAGCACCAGTTCGTCGGGGTCGAGATTGAGGCGGGCGAAGATGCGATCCTTGGCGAGCAGATAGTCGGTGACTGTGGCCTGGGCGAAGAGATCCTGCTGCGCAAGCTGGCGCTGCTGGTTGTAGCGCGTGAGCAGGAAGTAGAGCTGGACCGGGAACGCGTACTTTTCCGGATCCTGGTAGAAGCGCGCGATGAACGGATTGCTGTCGGTATCCTCGAGCACGATGCGCGCGCCGATTCTCAATCCCAGCGCTTGCGCGAGGCTGGTCTTGCCGACGCCGATCGGCCCTTCGATCGCGATATAGCCGCCGCCGCGCCTCATCCGGCCGCCGTCTCGGCAACCGCGCTAGTCGGCCGGCATCGGGAGCGGGAAATGCACCCGCTCTTTGGCCACGCTCAGCAACTCCACCGAGGCCCCGTTATCCGCAAAGGCGCCGATTATCTGCTCGACCAGCCATTCGGGCGACGACGCGCTGGCCGTAACGCCGAGCGCGCGCACGCCCTCGAGCATGTCGGGACGCACGTCGTCGAGCGAATCGACCAGGAAGGCGCGCGCGCCGCGCATCCGCGCGACCTCGACCAGGCGGTTGGCGTTGGAGCTCTGCCTTGAGCCGACCACCAAAATCGCGTCGCTCTGTCCGACCAGTTCCTTGACCGCGTTCTGGCGGTTCTGGGTCGCATAGCAGATATCGTCGGTCTTGGGCGCGACCATCGCTGGGAAACGCCGCTTGAGCGTCTCCATGATCTCGCGCGTGTCGTCCACGCTGAGCGTGGTCTGCGTAACCGCGGCCACCCGCTCCGGGTCGGGAACCTCGGCCACCTCCGCCTCTTGCACGCTGCCGACCAGCAGCACGCGGCCGGGCGCGACGCCGAGCGTGCCCTTAACCTCCTCGTGGCCCGCGTGGCCGACCAGGATAACGCTGCGGTCCTCGCGCGCGTAGCGCTCGACCTCGAGATGCACCTTGGTGACCAGCGGGCAGGTGGCGTCGATCACGCGTAACCCGCGGTCGTGGGCGCGCTCCCATTCGCTGGGCGCGACGCCGTGCGCGCTGAAGATCACGCGTTGGCCTTCGGGCACTTCGGCCAGGTCTTCGACGAAAATCGCGCCCTCCTCGACCAGCGCTTCGAGCACGAAGCGGTTGTGCACGATCTGATGGCGCACGTAGAGCGGACGGCCGTAGGTGCGCAGCGCGCTGCGCACGGCCTCGACCGCGCGGTCGACGCCGGCGCAAAAGCCGCGCGGCTCGGCCAGGATTATTTTTTCGACGTGATGTTCACCCAGAGGCATCAGGGCTCCTGATTAACGGATGCTGGCCGGTCGGTCAACCTGACCGCCCCAGCGGGAATGTGCGACCTTTCGATTGTACCAAAATCCAAACCCGTGGCATTGGCCGCCGTCTTTTTTTCTACAAGAAAGCCGAGCGAGAGATTTTGCACAGGCGTCAGCCAGCCGATGATCGCCCAGATAGAATCGGGCAAGCTCAACAATTTGACCTTGAAGACGCTGGGACGAACTGCGCGTGCGCTGGGCGCGAGCCTCAAGATCGATCTGGTCCCGCGCTCTGCGCCGGGCCGGCGCGGACCGGCGCGCTATTGATCGGGGGTTGGCGGATGAGATGTCTGGCAGCCGATCCAGACTTCGCCGCCCTCGAAATATTCCTTCTTCCAGATCGGCACGACTTCCTTCAGGCGGTCGATCGCGAAGCGGCAGGCCTCGAACGCCTCCGCGCGATGCGCCGCCGAGACCGCGATCGCGACCGAAGTCTCGCCGATATCGACCAGGCCGACGCGATGGCTAATCGCGATACGCACGATTTGCCATCGCTCGCCCGCCTCGCGCGCGAGCCGGCGCATCTCGCTGAGCGCCATCGGTTCGTAGGCTTCGTACTCCAGCCGGATCACGTTGCGCCCGGCGTTGTCGGCGCGCGTGGTCCCGGCAAAAATGACGATCGCGCCGGCGTGCGGGTCGGCCACGGCGCGTTCCAGCGCCGCGACGTCGATCGGGGCGCGGCCGATCGTGATCGGCCCCATCCATTTCGGATCGCGCGACGGCCCGGCCCCGCCGCTCACGGGCGGGATGAACGCGACCTCGTCGCCCGGGCGCGGACGATAGTCGTCGTGCACGTATTCCTGGTTGACGGCGAAGCCGACGGAGTCGCGATGGCCCTTGAGCCCGGGGAACTCCTCCGCCAGGCGCTGCCACATCTGCGCGACCGTCGCGCCGTCGGGAAATTCGCGGCTTAGCTCGGCGGCTGCCTGCGCGCTCGCGGAGCGTGGCGAACAATTTTATCGTGATCCGATTCATCGGCAATTCATCTTCATCGGCGCTTCATCTTGCTGCTTGAGCAGCCCTCACAGTTTCAGCAGATGCGCCATGTGCCCAAGCTCGGGGATAAGCAGCATTTCCATCGCGAGCCGGCAGGCCTCGGGCGAACCCGGCAGCGAAACCACGATCTTGCCGGCCGCGATTCCCGCCAATGCCCGGCTCAAAAACGCCGCCGATCCGATCCGTTGATAGGAAAGATAGCGGAACAATTCGCCGAAGCCCTCCAGTTCCTTGTCGAGCAGCACGCGGACCGCCTCGATCGTCGAGTCGCGCGCCGCGATTCCGGTCCCGCCGTTGACGATGATCGCGTCGAGGTTTTGCAGGTTGTCGAGCAGCGCCTTGCGGATGCGCGCGGGATCGTCGGGCAGGACCTCGGAGTACTCCACGCGATGGCCGGCGGCGGTCAGGAGATCGCGGATTAGACGCCCGCTCTCGTCGGTTTCGGCGCTGCGCGAATCGCTCGCGGTCAGCACGCCCACCTTGAGGCTCTTATGGCCGTGGCGATGATGCTCTTCGACGGACACGAGGAAATTATATCACCACCGCAGGTGATCCGGGCCATTGGCGGGGAGCCACTAGCGAGGAGCGACTAGCGCAGGCGCAGATTGAACGCCTGCGGTCCCTTATCGCCGGGACGCACGTCGAATTGCACCTGGTCGCCCTCGCGCAGGTCCTCGAAGTAGACCTTGGGCGAAAGCCGCGAGCGATGGAAGAAGACCTCATCGGTGCCGTCGTCGGGCGTGATGAAGCCGAAGCCTTTGTCCTTGATCACTTTTTTAATCGTACCGAACACAGCGTCCTCCGCGGGGGAGCCACGCGCGCCCCTTAGAGATTGAGCTTAGGCGAGCCGCGCCGTATGTAAAGAGGGGTATGGTGTGGGCGCGGAGGGCGCAGCTTGGTTAAGTCGATTGGGCTGGCGGAAATCGAGCGCATCTTCGCGATAACCGACGCGCTCGGAATCTCGCGCGAGGCGCTGGTGATTCCACTGCGCACCGAGCATCCCGGCCGCGTGCGCAAGCTCGGCGCAGGCAAGCTCGAAATCGTGGTCGAACGCGAGGCGGGCTTCGACCAATGGCTCAGTCGTCTTGAGGCGGAGATTCGGGCGGTCTGGCCGGTGTCGCCACCGGACTGAGTTCGATAAGGCGCGCGCCGTGATCGACCATCTGTCCGGCCACGACGCAAATCTTCGCCACGATAGCCTCGCTCTCGGCGTATAGCGTAGTCTCCATCTTCATCGCTTCGAGCACGATCAGCGGATCGCCATGCTCGACCGGCTGGCCCTCGGCGACCAGCACCTTGAGCACCTTGCCCGGCATCGGGGCGTCGACTTCCGGCGCGGCGAGCCCGCCCGCGCGATGCGCCGTGCGCCCCTCGACGACGACGAATTCGGCCGCGAGCGGACCCGCGGCCACTACGATGGAAGATCGCAGCCGCGCCCCCGCGACGCGAACGTGCCGGCCGCCCAACTCCACCATCGCGCTGCCATCGGGCATCGGCGCGACCGTCGCCGCGATCTCGCGCCCGTCGATAGTGATGCGGAGTGTACGCGGCGCGCGCGCATCCGTGTCGTTTTGCCTCGTTTGCGCGAGGAGTTCGACCTCGAACTCGCGCGCGTGGCCCTGGCGCTTGAGTTTCATCTTATCGATCGCCTCGCCCCCACGGCTCGAAGCCCGTGAATTCCGCCCACGGAGAACGCGCGCCACGCCCCGTACGCGCGCCGTCGCCGAGTGCGCCATGCGATGAAGACGAGCCCAACGACGCCGCGCGCGCCGCGCCGAGCGCTCCGCCTCCCCCGGCCATCGCGGCCGCGACCAGCAGGCTCTCGAGCGCCGCGTCATCCGGGCTCCATCGCGGAAAAAACTCCTCCAGGAATCGCGTCGAGAGCCGCGCGTCGCGAAACGCCTCGCTCGCGATGACCTCGTGCAGGAAGGCCGCCGTGTTGGTAACGCCAAGCAGCGAGAACTCGCCCAGCGCGGCCGCCATCCGGCCGCGTGCCTGCTCGCGATCGGCGCCCCAGCAGATAAGCTTTCCCAGCAAGCCGTCGTAAAACGCGGTGACCCGGGCGCCGGTCACGAGATGCGTGTCGATCCGCACCCCAGGTCCCGCAGGCAGATTGAGATAAAGCACCTCGCCAGTGGCCGGGCGGAAATTTTGCTCGGCGTCCTCGGCATAGATGCGGCACTCGATCGCCACGCCGCGCGGCGCGGCCGGCTCGCTTACACGCTCGCCCATCGCGACCCGCAACTGCTCGGCGACCAGGTCGCATCCAAAGCGCATCTCGGTCACCGGATGCTCGACCTGCAGGCGGGTGTTGGCCTCCAGGAAGTAAAACTCGCCGCCGTCGACCAGGAACTCCATCGTGCCCGCGTTGCGATAGCCGGCAACGCGCGCAACCTTCAGCGCCGCCTCGACCATCCGGGCGCGGCGATCGTCGTCGAGGCCGGGGGCGGGCGACTCCTCGATTATCTTCTGATGGCGCCGCTGAATCGAACAGTCGCGCTCGCCCAGCGCAACGACGCCGCCGTGCTGGTCGGCGAGAATCTGCACCTCGATATGGCGCGGATGGGCCAAATACTTCTCCAGGAACACGCGCCCGTCGCCGAAGGCGGCCTTGGCCTCGCGCGACGCCGCCGCCAGCGCCTCGGTCAGGCCCGCTTGCGCCTCGACCAGGCGCATCCCGCGTCCGCCGCCGCCCGCCGCCGCCTTGACCATCAGCGGAAACCCGACGCGAGCGGCAAACTGCTCGGCCGCGCGATCGTCGACCGTTTCGAGTCCCGGCACCACCGGAACGCCCGCCTCCGTGGCGAGACGCCGCGCGGCGACCTTGTCGCCCAGCGCCGCCATCACGTCCGCCGGGGGACCGACGAAGACTATCCCGGCCTCGACGACGGCGCGGGCGAACTCGGGACGCTCGGAAAGAAATCCGTAGCCGGGATGAATCGCGTCGGCGCCGGTGGCGCGTGCTGCCTCGATGATCGCGGCGATATTGAGATAGCTCCGGCTCGCCTCGGGCGGACCGAGGAGGCGCGCCTGGTCAGCCGTGGCGACGTGCGCGGCATCGGCGTCGGCTTCCGAATAGACCGCGACGGTGGCGAGTCCGAGCAGGCGCGCGCTGCGAATTATCCTGAGCGCTATTTCGCCACGATTGGCAACGAGCAACTTGTTTAGCGGGCGGTGCTTCATTCTGCACGCGAGCGTAGCACATGATGGGCGTCCCGCCGCGTTCGACGAGGGGCGCTTAGGCGGACGAGCGCCCGCGGCCCAGGTCCGACTTCAAAGCGGAGGAAAAAATTTTCGAAGAAAATTTCATCACGAGTGGTCAAATTGATTGATCGACATAGAGAATTCACTATCTTGGAAAGTCCGGCGCGCGCGTGCCGTCCGCCTGGCAATCGCGTCGAAGGAGAAAATTCTGAATGAGGGAGCGCTAGTACAGGAAATGGAAGCAACCGACATTCGTACTGTTTACGACTTCCCCGTGGCCGGCCATCTCTGCAGCGATGGAGTGGTGCATTACGTCAAACTGACGCGCCGTTCCGGCAACCCCAAACCCCAAGGCGTCTGCGCACAATGCCAGACCACCTTTCAGTACGAAAAGCCGCAACGCTCCCGCGTGCGGCGGCACTACAGCAGCGAAGGCGCCAGTCATTTCTAGGCCGCTGAGGGCCTGCTCAATTCATCATACGACGCTCGCGCGGTCGTCCTCGCGCGGCGGCTAGGGAACGCCAGTGGTTCCCGCGCCATCGCCTTGCTCGGCCGTGGAACCGGCCGCGTTTGACTGCGTTGCCGCGGCCGCCGCGGATGACGGTGGCGCCGGAGTAACGGAATCCTTGGGCGACGTAAACGCCGGCGGCTGGGGTCGTTCGAAGGCCGGCGGCGTTTTGGCCGCGGGCCGGATACTCACCAGCAAAACCTCGGGGCCGCGATAGTAACGCGACAGCATTCCGCCGACGAATGCATAGTCCCGCAAAGGATCGAACCACATCCGGATAGTCGGGACAAACGGCTTCAGGAACACGTTGAACCATCCGAACACCGGATGGGCGTCGGCCTTGGCCAACTCGCCGTCGTGCGGGCGAAAGCTCCATGGCGCCCGCGCCAGGTCGGCGTGCAAGGTCAGGATGCGCGGGCCCATCGCGCAATCGAAGACATGGATGTCGAGGTCAGTGGCGCCGCGGCGCAACTGATCCGCTACCGGCACCAGCACGCCCGCGCCGGCGTAGGTGTCCTCGGGAAATTGCAGAACGGCGGTCTCGATCGTGCCCTTGCCGTTGTCATATTTTGCGCAACTGGTTTTGCCGCTGACGGCGTCGGCGCTGGCGGTTAGCTGCGCAGCGCCATGCGCATCGAAGAAGTCATGTTCGTAAGTCAGTAGCCGCGGGAGTTCGGCCCCGACGGATTTGAGCGTGTCGTGCTCGACATCGCGCTGGCCGTCGATAAAGTCGTTGCGCCCCTCGATCGTCACGAGGCCATCGTGCTGCGTGACGGTGTAGTGCGCCCGCCCCAATAGCTGCGTGCCAGTCGGGTCGTAGATGTACAGGTCGGAGTTCAGCGCGGACACCTCGGCCTTGGCTGGAGCGGCTGCGGCCGCGGCGTCCGTCCCGAGGCGGAGGCCCGATAGCAGCGCCACGGCGAATAGCGTCGCCGCGATCATTTTTCTCGTCCTCAGCACGTCATCTCCGATTCGCTATCCGCGTAAACACGACTCGCGCCGCGATCGTTTCACTTGCCGGCATTCGGGAGCCTGATCCTCTATAACATCTGCCTCTTATGGATGAATCAAGAATTCCGCCCGCCGCCCGAGCGCCAACCAATCATATGTTTGCGTTGTCGGCGTCGAGTGACGATCTTGAAGACCTGGCTTGAGGACCAGGATGCCGCGAGAGAACGCGCGTACCCTGCTACGCGCTCTTGCTAGGCGTGAAGAGCCTGGAGAACGCCTCGATCGAGGCCGGGGGATGCCGCAACGCCTGCAGCATCTCGCGCACGTGCTCCGCGGATTTCATCCCGACCAGCGCCACGTTGATCCCGGGCGCCGAGCGCACGAATTGCAGCGCGCGCTGCGCGTCGGTGGTCAGTCCCTCGAACGCCTGCGTCATGATCGGCGGCAATCCGCGCGCGAGCCGCCCCTGCAGCAGCGAGGCGCTGGCGCACACTGCGATGCCGAAGCCGACCGCGGCGCGCAGCGCCGTGCCGCGCCGGTCGGGAAGCTGCTGATTGGCGACCGTCAGCGCCTCGGGCATCGCCAGGTTGAACGGGAGCTGGATCGCGCGGAAATGATGGTCGCGGCCGGCGATTTCGAAGGCGATCTTCACCAGCTCTTCCATCTGAAGGTACTGCGGTTCCTCGGGGCCGAGGCGAAACCCGCTCCAGGTCGCGGTGCCATAGACTCCGATTTTGCCGGCGGCAACCTGCTGCTCGAGGAACTCGAACGCGCGGCGCATGCGCTCGAGGAACTCGCGCCGCTCGATACTGGCGAGTTGGGTTTCCGGATTGTGGATGTAATAGATGTCGATCGTGTCGAGGCCCAGGTTGGCGCGGCTCATCTCCAACATTGCGCCGAGATAGCGCGGCGTCATGCAATGCGAGCCCTCGACCAGCTCGCCCGGCGCGACCAATCCGCTGCTGACGAACTTCTCCTCGAACCACGCCCGCGGATTGGGCGGCATCGTACCGTCGAACGTGACGTAACCGCCCTTGGTCGCCACCACCACTTCCTCGCGCCGCAGTTCGCCCGCGGCGACCAGTTCGCCGAGCACCTTGCCGATCGTGCGTTCGCCGCGCTGAAAGCGGTAGTTGACGGCCGTATCGATCAGATTGATTCCGCCTAAGAGCGCGCTTCGAATCGATTGCGCGTAGGCGTAGTCGGTTTCCTCGTCGGGCTCGCCGAGGTAGGTGCCGATTCCGACCGACGAAACGCTCAGCCCGCCAAGCATCGGACGGAAATTTCCCGGCAGCTCGGCATGGCGGCGGGCGTAGGCAAGGGTGCCCTCGGCCGTGGCGCGATTCTTCAGCATGGCGGATCTCCTTGGCGCGCCGCGGGCTCAAGCCTTGGGCGAACTGATTTCCAAAGGGCTGATATTCGGCTCAAACAGCAGCTGGATAACGTTCCCGTCCGGATCGCGAATGTAGAACGACGCCGAACCGTCGCGATGCTGGCGCAATGGATGAACTATATCCAACCGCTCCGTCTCGGCCCACCGCCATCCCGCTTCCAGATCGGCGACGCTCGCCACGAGGAACCCGAGATGATCGAGGGCGCCGGCGCTCGCGTCACCCGGCGTCCCGCGATGGAGCGCAAGGTTGTCGCATCCCGAGCTCAGGTAGGCGTTATCCGGATCGGGCTGCCATACCAGGCGCATCCCGAACACCCGCGCGTAAAACTCGGCCGCGCGGGCGACGTCGTTCACTCGCAGCGCAAGATGACGCATGCCGCGATTGGTAATCACTCCAGTTCCTTGCGGTAGCCTAGCACGGCCCACAGCGGATCGGTTTCGCCGGAGCTGCGGTCGATCATCTCTATCTTCTCGAAGGCCGCGCTGTGGGTAAAGTAGTAGCCCACCAGGTCCACCCGCTGCTGCTCGCTCGCGTTCGCCCAAATCGCCACCGCCTTAGTCGGAAACATCCGGTTGGAAAACGTGACGATAAGGGGTGCGCCGGATTTCAGCACGCGTCCGACCTCGGCGAAAACCTCGATCGGATGGATCAGATACTGCACCGAAACGGTGAGCACCGCGGCGTCGAACGACGCGTCTTCAAACGGCAGTTGAGACGCGCGGTTGAGATTGTGCGTCACAATTTCGGTGAGCGCGGGATTGTTTTCCATCTCAGCGCGGTTAAGTCCAAGCCCGACCACACGCGCTGGCTTCAACTCAAGCGGCAGATGCGACCGCCAGCTACTCATGAGGTCGAGGATCGCGCCGCCACGTGGCAGACGGCTCGAGTAAATCTCGCCGACGGTCCTGATCGCGGCGTCATCGATATGCACGACCAGGCGCGGCGTGAGATAGAACAACTCGTCGTCGGAGTCGTCGAGACGGCGAAAATACTCAGGTTGCAGACGGTTCGGCATGGGGGATTTACATAGGAGCGCGCGAATACCCCACGATAGTACGATTTATCAGCAAAAACAGCCACTTATGTGAATAGAAACCAAAAACAAACAATCGCGTTGACATAAATGGAGCCTGACGCCTAGAGTAAAACGATTTTACAAATCGGCTCGATCCGTTGCTCCTTCCCGGCGGCGTTCGAGGAGAGTTCGCCATGGTCAGGCGCAACAAAACCAACTACGTCATCCAGTCAGTTGCTCACGCTCTGGACGTGCTGGAACAGTTCTTTGGCGAAGTCGACGAACTCGGTGTCACCGAACTTTCCAAGCGCCTCAAACTGCACAAGAACAACGTCTTCCGTTTGCTTGCCACCCTGGAGGCGCGCGGCTATATCGAACAGAACCGGGCGACCGAGAACTATCGCCTCGGAATCAAGTGTCTGCACCTGGGACGCCGCTATATTGACCACATGGGACTGGTCCGGCAAGCGCGCCCGATCCTCTCCGACGTCGCGCATCGATGCCGCGAAAGCGCTTTCGTCGCGATCATGCGGCGCGAGGGCGTGGTGCCGCTGGAATCGGCCGAGCCGGGCGACCGCGTAGTACGGATTACGCCGCCGCTGGGCCAGCCGCTGCCGCTGCATTGCACGGCGGTCGGCAAGGTCCATCTTGCCTTCGACCTCGAGCAGCAGTTGCGTGCCGACCTGCCCGAGCAACTCCCGCGCTTCACCGACCGCACGATCGTGGACCGCGCGATGCTCTTCGAGCAACTCGACTCGGTCGCGCGCGACGGCTTCGCGATGGAGACGTGCGAGTTTTTCGAGGACGTGTCGTCGGTCGCGGTGCCGATTCGCGACTACACTCGCAGCGTCGTCGGATCGCTCGCGGTTGCCGGGCCCGCCTACCGCATCGGGATCGAGCGCATCAACACCGAGATCGCACCGCTAATCGTGGAGGCCGGCCGCGAGCTGTCGCATCGCCTCGGTTACAACGAGTAGCGCCGGAGGCCTGCGCGCGACCGGTTTGACCGCCTCGTGAGCCATTGTTAGTTTCTTTTGCCGCCCACAGGGATGCCCTTCGGACCTTGGGCGGCGCCTGTCAGCCACATTCAGGAATGTTCGGCTGAATACACCCGGAGTGGAACTGCCGTGAAAATTCTGGCTTCCGTAAAACGTGTCCCGGACCCCGCCACGACCATCCGGATCGTCCCCGACGGCTCGGGAATCGCCACCGACAATGTGAAATGGGTGATCAATCCATTCGACGAAATCGCGATCGAAGAAGCGCTCCGGATCAAGGAGAAGCAGGGCGGCGGCGAGGTCGCACTGATGTCGATCGGTCAGCAGAGCTGGCAGGAGCAGTTGCGCACGGGGCTCGCGATGGGCGCCGACCGGGCGATCCTGGTGCGCGCCGACCAGCCGCTCGACAGCCTCGCGATCGCGCGGGTGATGGCGAAGATCATCACCGACGAAAAGCCCGACCTCGTGATCATCGGCAAGCAGGCAATCGACGACGACTCCAACCAGGTCGGCCAGATGCTGGCCGAGATGCTCGGATGGCCGCAGGCGACGTTTGCCTCCAAGGTCGACATTGCGGGCACCAAGTGCAACGTGGTGCGCGAAGTTGACGGTGGCCTGGAAACGATCGCTTTCGACCTGCCTGCCGTTATCACTACCGACCTGCGGCTCAACGAGCCGCGCTACGCTTCGCTGCCGGGAATCATGAAGGCGCGCAAAAAGGAGCTGAAAGAAGTCCCGGTCGACAGCCTCGGCGTCGACCTCGCGCCGAAGCTCAAGATAAAGACGCTCGCCGCGCCGCCCAAGCGGCAGGCCGGACGCAAGGTCGGCTCGGTCGAAGAGCTGGTCAGTGTGCTGCACAGCGAGGCCAAGGTGATCTGACGCGTGCGGGCGACGAGCGCCGCGCACACAGGATGCATCGTATCCGCGTCCCCCAACTAGTGGACGCGCCGGAGTGAATTCAAGATGGGTGACGTACTGGTCTTTGCCGAACATCAGGCGGGACATTTTCCGAAAACGACCTTGGTAGCGGTCAATGCCGGACTCGAGCTGGCGAAAAAGCGCGGCGGCGGCAAGTGCGTCGCCGTGATCGCCGGTGAGAACCTCGACGGCCCGGCCGCCGAGCTGGCGAAATACGGGATGAGCAAAGTCGTCGCGCTGGAGGACCCCAAGCTCGCGCACTACCTGGCCGATCTTTACGCGCAGGCGATGACCGCGCTCGCGAAAAGTCTCGGCGCCGAATACGTGCTCGCGACCGCGACCGCGATGGGCAAGGACCTGATGCCACGGATCGCGGCGCGGCTCAACGCGCCGATGGCCTCCGAGATCGTTTCGATCGGCGACGACGGCACGCTGGTGCGTCCGATGTACGCCGGCAACGCGCTCGCGACGGTCGAGATGGACAATCCGATCAAGGTGGTCAGCGTGCGCGCGACCGCTTTCGATTCGGCCAAGCCCGGCGATTCCGCCGCCCCGGTCGAAAAAGCCAAGCCCGAGCTCGACCCGGCCGGGCTCAAGATGCAGTTCGTCAGCTTCAATGAAACCAAGAGCGACCGGCCGCAGCTTACCGAAGCGCGAATCGTGGTCTCGGGCGGGCGCGGACTCAAGTCGGGCGAGAACTTCAAGACCGTGCTCGAGCCGCTCGTCGACGAGATGGGCGCCGCGATGGGCGCGAGCCGCGCGGCGGTCGACGCCGGCTTCGTGCCCAACGATCTGCAGGTCGGGCAGACGGGCAAGGTAGTCGCGCCCGAGCTATACGTCGCGGTCGGAATTTCCGGCGCGATTCAGCATCTGGCCGGGATGAAGGATTCCAAGACCATCGTCGCGATCAACAAGGACGAGGAAGCGCCGATCTTCAACGTCGCCGACTACGGCCTGGTGGCCGACCTGTTCAAGGCGGTGCCGGAGATGGTCGAGGCGCTAAAAAAGGTCAAGCACTCGTAGCGCGCTTTTCTCGCCGACCAAAATTATTGCTGACGACCGCCTTTTGCCTCGTCGATTTTGCCGGCCGCTGCAACCGTCACGCTAGGTGCGGCGGATTGAATTTCGCGCACCGAGGGTGATTTAAGGTTCTAGCGGCCGTGCCACCGCCGATTCGCGTCGGCGCCGACCCCCCGCATTTCCCAATTACCTGGTGGGCATGATGGAGGTTCTATGATGACGGGAATTCTCTTCACTCTTTGCATTTTGGCTGCCGTGGGCGTTTTTTTCTACCAGCTCTGGCGCCGCTTTCAGCTATTGCGGAGCGCTGTTGCGGTGTCCCGTTTCGATCGCATTCCCGAACGCGTTCGCGCCGTGCTTGTCTACGCCTTTGGCCAGAGGAAATTCGTGCGCAGGAATCCGGGAGCCGAGCGGTCCGCCGGGTGGATGCACTTTTTCATTTTTTGGGGCTTTCTCATCCTCGGGATCCAGATTCTCACGATGTTCGGCCGTGCCTACTCCGACTCGTTCGTCGTTCCCGGCTTTAGCTTGCATCTCCTGGGCGGCCCCTACTTGTTGCTCCGCGACTTCACGGAGGTGGCCGTCCTGATAGCGGTTGGGGTGGCGTTGGTGCGATGGGGGATCACGCACGCGCCTCGACTTTACGGCTTTCTTCCGCCCGAACGTCGCCTGCGCGATAAATCCCACTGGGAGGCCTATTTGATCCTGGTTTTCATCGCGATGATCATGGTGACAGGCCTCGTGTACGATGGTGGGCGAATCGTTTCGCACCCGAACAACATGCAGATCGTTCGGGAGGCGAGGTGGGAGCCTTTTGCATTCCTGGTGGGTGTCGGCCTGGCGAAATTGCTGGGCACGAGCTTCGCCTTGTACGCGAGCAACGTAGCCTGGTGGATGCACAACCTCATCGTTCTCGTCTTTTTGAACTTCCTGCCGCCCTCGAAACACTTCCACATTATCACTGCAATCCCGAACATCTTTTTCTCGAAACTCGAGCCCAAGGGGCAGCTCTCGAAGCAGGACTTCGAAAATGATTCCCGCTTCGGCACCTCGCACATCGATCATTTCACCTGGAAGCAGGTGCTCGACATGTTCAGTTGCACGGAATGTGGCCGCTGCTCCTCGAATTGCCCCGCCACGGCAACCAAGAAGCCCCTGGCCCCACGTCAATTGCTGCTCGATCTGCGGGACTACCTCTACGGGCATCAGGACGAGATCATTGAAAAGAGAAGCCGCCCAGGCAACGGGGATGGCACGGAACCCTTGGAGGTCGGAGAAAACATTGTCGGTCCCGTGATCCACGATGACACACTGTGGGCCTGTACCACCTGCCGAGCCTGTGAGGAGGCCTGTCCCCCGATGATCGAGTACGTCGACAAGATCGTCGACATGCGCCGTCATCTGGTGCAAGAGCAGGCCCGTTTCCCCAAGGAGCTTACCCGCACTTTCAAGAACATGGAGACGCAATCCAATCCGTGGGGGCTCGATTCCGAGCTGCGGTTCGAGTGGGCCGAACGGATGAACGTCCCGACCCTCGCTGACAAGCCCGACGCTGAGTTCCTCTACTACGTCGGCTGCGCCGGCTCCTACGACGATCGCAACAAGAAGACGACGCAGGCCTTCGTCCGCATTCTGCAGAAAGCAGGCGTAGACTTTGCCTGCCTCGCGCGCGAGGAACTTTGCAACGGCGAAACGGCCCGTCGGCTCGGAAACGAGTACCTCTACCAGTCGATGGCCCAAATGCTGATCGAAACCCTCAACAAATACAAAGTCCGCAAGGTCATCGTGAACTGTCCTCACTGTTTCAACACGATCATGAACGAGTTTCCCCAATTCGGTGGTTCGTACGAGGTCATTCATGCCGCCGACCTCGTGAAGCAATTGATCGCTTCGGGACGTCTCAAGATCTCTGCGGAATTCCAAAAGCGGACCGTATACCACGACTCTTGCTACTACGGCCGTTACAACGACGTATTTGACGAGCCACGAATGGTGCTCAGCCGCGCGGGGGCCCAGGTTCACGAGATGGAACGCCACCATGAATTCGGCATGTGCTGCGGTGCTGGCGGAGGGCGGATGTGGTTAGAGGAAGACCCGGATAAACGGGTGAATCTGCTCCGCACGGAGCAGGCGCTTCAGACGGACCCTGAGGTCATCGCGGTCTCCTGCCCGTTCTGTATGACGATGCTCGGCGACGGCATCAAGGCCAAACAGCTAGAGGAGAAGGTCCAGACTCTCGATGTGATGGAAATCGTCGACGGGGTCACCCGGGGCCGTGATGCAGAGTCCTGACATCTCCTTCGTGCAAGAACCGCACGTTGTGCTGCGGCGAGGGCGGCGGATGCTTCTGGAAAGAAGAGCGCGAGGGCTCGCGCATAATCACATGCGCTTCGACCAACTGAACGAGGCGAAGCCTTAGACGCTGGCGGTGGGATGCCATTCTGCATGACGCAGTTGGAAATACGCGATGAAGGCGCGCTCGACGGAAGAAAAGATGCGCGTGCGCGATCTTTCGGAGTTGATCGCGGACTCAACCTGCGCGGTCGAGAGTAAATGAAGGCGCTGATCTACGCTTGACTAATAAGTTGCATGTAGAAATTCATCATCCTGAGAATTTGGTGATTTTTTTGAGCGAAGCGAGTCCGCTTCTTCAGTCATCCTGAGCGAAGCGAGTCTGCGAGTGCCGCAGTCGAAGGATCTCGCGCGGCCCTCCGCGCGAGATCCTTCGACTCCGGCAGCCGTCGCTCAGGATGACCGTAACAAGAATAGGCGGATTGCGCGCTGGCCGCAGCGGCCTCCGCTGAAAATGATAAAAATCGAGACGAATCCCAAAAACAAAATGACCCGAGGGAAGCGGTAGCGCACTAGCCGCCCCAGCCGTACCATCGCACTTGCCAGGTGAAGAACGCGACGAAGACGATCGACACCGCGATCAGAATTTTCGTCAACTGATCGAGCTTGCGCGGCACTCCGAGCGCGATCAGCGTCAATAGGAAAGGATATATCTCCACGTAAAAGCGCGTGCCGAGTTGCGCGAAGCCGTTGGCGTACCACAGCATGATCGGCCCCGTGCAGAGCGCCGCCGCCAACGCCACCAGTGCCGCGATGGGCCGCAGAAAGCTCGGGCGCAGCGCCAGCACGAACGCCGGGCTGGTGAGCATCAGCGCCTGGCCCAGGAACTCCGGATGGATGTACGGGAACTTGTCACTGTAGCTCGGCGCCATGAAGAGCAGCGTGTAGAGATTGAAGGGAAAATGGCGGAGCGCCAGCGGGCCGCCGGGACGCGCGAATCGATATTTGTCCTGGCTGTACCAGAGCCACCGCGCGATGTCGTAAGGCGTGCCAAAACGCGCCTCATTGAACGCCACCAACAGCGCCGCCACCACGACCATCGACGGCAGCATCGCCAGCAACTCGCGTGTCCTCTTTTCGCGCACCCATAGCAGCCCCGCGTAGCAGGGCCACGCCAAAGCCATGTCGTAGCGGGCGAGCGCGGGCACCGCAGCCAGTACTCCGACGGCCCACGGCCGCGCTTCGCCGAAAACTTCGCCGAGCGCCGCGAGCGTGAAGGGCACCGTGACCAGCAGCGAGAAGTCCCACGAGCTGCCGAGCGTCGCCTCGTACCAGAACGTCGTGCCGACGCCGAAGAAAAGCGTGAGCCATACCCGCGCCGCGACGCCCAAGCCGATCCTGCCCAGGAGCCGCCACACCAGGCCCAGCGAAACCGACCCAACGACAACCGAAATCGCGGTCTGGTTCGTCGTCAGTCCCCAGATAGCCACTGCGGGAAGCGTGATGAGCGCGGCAAGCGGCGGATGCAGCAGGTAGCTCCTGCCGTGCCACACGATGTGCTCCATATAATCTGGAGCGTCGACCCAGGTGCGCCCGTGCAGGAACGCATACGCCTGCTGGACTGGCTCGGTATACGGCGTGGGCGGCGAGATGGTCGCGGCGTAAAAGGCTAGGAACAGAACTCCGACGGCGAAAGCGGACCATCGCTCCGAAGCGAGCGCACGTTCGAGCAGGCGGGATCGCGCCGAGATGGCGCGCGGCGTGCCAGCCGCGAGGTCCGCGGCTACTCCGGCGAGCGCCAAGGCAAGCGCCGCGACCACCAGCGCATGGGGCAGTTCATGCCTGAGCCACGGGACGATCAGGATATCGGCCAACGCGATCAGCGCGGCCGCGATGAAAAACCATCGCGCCGCGTGCTGCGCGCCCGCAGCTTCGCCGGCAGCCTTGGTTTGCGATTCTTCGCCAGCGCTGAGCGACAGAGCATCCATGCGATCCGCGTCCTCAGGGCGGCTGATCGATCAGCGCTCAGGAGATGGCGCTGCGTCCGCAGAGCAGCATGCGGCGAGGTTCATTTCCTGAGATCGGCGAGGAACTCGAGCATCGCGCGGTTGACCTCCGCAGGCTTCTCCTGCTGCGTCCAATGGCCCGAGCCCTCGATCAGAACGGTCTTGCGCAAATTCGGCACCCACATCTGCATTCCGTTCGCCATCTCCGGGCGGAGCACGATATCCAGTTCCGCCGTGATCATCAGCGCGGGCTGGCTCACCTGCGCCGGCAGGCCGGCGCTCTCTTCCCAGTTGCGATCGATGTTGCGATACCAGTTGAGCGGCTTGCGAAAGCCGCTCTTCTCGAAGGCTCGCACGAAAACCTCGAAGTCATCGTCGCTGAGAAAACTGCCGTGCGGAAGATCGGGCAGATGGTCCAGCACGCCGCCGCCGGCCGGACCGAGCACGCCCGAGGGCAGTTTGCGCAGTTCGGCAAAGTCGGCGCCCTTGAGCAGTTCGCCGCCCTGGTAGAACGAGCGCAGGCTGCGGCGCACGTCGCGCCCGAGTTCCTCCTCGGCCACGCCCGGCTCCTGGAAGTAGACGATGTAGTTGAAATTGCCGGCCGCCATCGCGCGGATGAAGTCCATCGGCTTAACCGGCGTGCGCGGAAAGAACGGAGTGTTGAGCGCGATCACGCGCTCGATTCGCGCGGGCGCCATCAGGGCCGCGTTCCACGCCACGAAGCCGCCCCAGTCATGGCCGACGACCACGCATTTTTCGATTCCCATCGCGTCGAGCATCCCGACCAGGTCGGCGACGATCTCCCGCTGGGTGTAGCCCTCGATCGCCTCGGGACCGCCGGTGTCGCCGAAGCCGCGCTGGTCGGGCGCGATCGCGCGCATACCGGCGCTCGCCAGCGCGCGCATCTGATGGCGCCATGAGTACCACAGTCTCCGGAAACCCGTGACACATTACGACCGGGTAACCCGCGCCGGCCTCGGCGACGTGCATCCGGAGTCCGTTGGTGTTGACGAAGCGATGGTTGAACTCGCTCATCGGCAATGACTCCTGGAGAAATTTTTAAAAAAAGACCCCTGAAAAGACGTCTGAAAAAACCGTCGTCGTTGAGCTCCAAGGCTAGCACGCGGACCACGACCTGGCATCGTCGGCCTTTGACTTAACCGCGACCTGTGATGGACGATGGGCGAGCCTCATCTTTAAGCGCGAGGCAATCCAGTACCCGCGAGGAAAAGCCGATGGCCTTTACGGTGCAGGCGGATAGCTTTCGCTTCGAAAAAGAGTTCCGCGCCGGCGTCGAAGGCAAGCGCGTCATGATAACCGGCGCAGGCAAGGACGGCGGCCTCGGCCAGGCCTTCGGGCTGGCGGCCGGTCTCAACGGGGCTGCGAGCGTGGGCGTGCATTTCCATAGCAGCTACTCCGACGGCTTCGACCTGGTCAATGCGCTGCGCAAGCTGGACGTAAACGCGTTTCCGGTGCAGGCCGACGTCACCAACATGGGCGACCTGTGGGCCACGCGCAGCTATGTGATCGAGCAGATGGGCGGCAAGCCGCCGAACCTGATGATTTGCAATTCGGGATTGACCGAGAAGGGTTACGCGCTGGGCCGCGCACTGAAGGAAATCCCTGATGAGCCGCGCGCGATGCGCCGGGCGCGAGTGCGCCAGCACTTCCTCGATAGCTTGCACGAGTCGCGCCTGGTGCTGAATACGAAGATTGACGGCTTCCTCGCCTTGACCCATCTGTGGGCGGGCGAGGCGGTCTATCATCAGGAATTTTTGCAGCTCATCTACGTCTCCTCGCGACAGGCGATCGATCCCGGAGCCACCGTGCCCGGCTACGTGATCAGCAACTGGGGCGTGCTGCAACTGCCCAACGTGCTCGCGGTCAACCTCGGCCAGAACGCGAAGTACGTCGGCTCGGCGTGTATCCTGCTGCCATTCGTCCGCACCAGCATGACCGATCAGTACGCGGACAATCCCAAGGTGTTCGGGCGATGGCAGCCGCGGATGCTGGAACCGAACGAGGCGGCCAAGGCGTTCCTGCAGTTGCTGGCGCGCCCGCAGGCCGAGCTCGATCGCGGCCTGTTCGAGCTGATGGTGGATGGCGCGCCGGACAACGTAGACGTTACCTGGAAGCGTGTCGAGCTCGCCGTGCGCGAGGAGGCGATGGAGTGGAGCCGGGGCGGCACTTTGCAATTCCATGGCCAGCGCGAGGCGGCGAAGAAATAGCTTCCGCGGCCAAACGAACGAGGTAACCACGCGATGAACCGGGAATTCGAATTCAAACAGCTCCTGCGCGCCTACCGCGGCGCAATTATCAGCGAAGCGGCCTTCGAGCAGGAGATGGCGCGGCTGGAGGCCGGCGGCGAGGCGGACAAAACCAACGGCGCGAATGGCGCCGGCTTTCGCGCCTTTGGCCGCACCTACAAATCCGAGCGCGCGGCCGTCGTCAGCTTTATCGACAAGGTGTGCGCGGGCGAGACCAATGCGGGCGAGGCGTTTCGGCGCTGGGCCGAGGTCTGCAAGACCGAATGTATCCGCAGCGGCCTGCGGATCGTGGCCGAGCGCGAGGCGTTCCATGCGCGGGTGTTCGAGGCCCGGATGCGCGATCTGGGCGCCGAGCTCCGCGCCAGCGCGACCGAAGAGGCGCGCAAGCTGACCGCGTTCCTTGCCGATCCCAAACGCACGGATGCCGAGAAGCTGATGCAGTTTGTCGGCGTGGTCGGCGATCCGGACGCGACTGCGAAGTCGATCCACGATTTCGCCGCCCTGCTGGTCGAGGACCTCGAAACCAAAGAGGCGCTGCGCCTGTTTGCCGAGGACGAGTACTCGACGGTCAAGTGGGCGCACGAGGCGTGCGCGGCGCTGAACGCCGCCGCGCCGGCTGCGGCGGCGCGCTCGTCCGCGCCGGCGAGGCCGGCGCGCGCGAGCTAGACCGCACGGCGGAGCACCTCATCAGGGTCAGGGATGCGCGCTCGCTATTTGGCGCATCTTTTGTCAAAGCGGCAGGACCTTCAATGGGCGAGCTGTGTTATCGATCGAGTTATCAGGAGCGACGCTATGATCGAATCGACGGAAATAGCTCGTGGCATCCACCGGATAAGCCTCTGGGGCGATTCCTGTCTCGACGGCATGTCATTTCCACAAAGCTCGAGTGCTTCCTGAAAGCGCGCAGGAGTTCATTGAAGTGGCCCGTGATCGTTGGTCCATGCGCTCGGCTCGGAAAACGCTGAGACGATTGACTGCGGCGCGCCGCCGGGGCGCCGCCTCCAACGGGTTACACCAAAAACCGGCGCGCGGTTACTCGGGCGCTTTGGCGCCCGAGGGCGGCGCGCCGGCGCTCGCGCCCGCTCCGGCTGCGCTCGGCGGCGGCGCGCCTGGGCCGCCGATAGCGCGGCGCTCGTAGCCGACCGGCGCGGTGAAGGTGTCGGCGGGCAGATCGCGCGTCTCAAGTTTCGTGACCACGGTTTTGGTGGTCTGCGGGCCTTGCTTGGCGATCATTTCCTTCAGCTTGACGGCCTGGTCGGGCGTCAGCCCGGGCATCGTAAAGCCGGCGTTGACCGTGCGCGTGGAGTCCATCGTCAGCGGGATCCCGCTGGGCATCTTGCCCGCCATCGCTCTGGCATTCTTCAACTTCAGGCCCATCGCCTGAGTGAATTCAGTGAACTCCGCGGCGCCCGGCGCGCTGGTCGAGAAACAGCCGGAGGTTGAAACCGCGGCCATGGCGGTCTTGCCCGCGCCGCTGTACTCCTCGCAGCCGTAATCCAGCACCTTGGAGGACTTGCCGGTCTTCTGGAAATTGAGGTCGAGCTGCTGGGCGGGATTGTTCGACATCCCGTGCGGCGGAAAGGGCATCTCGGCATACGCCTTCTGATTCGGATCGATCAGCATCATGGTGCCCTTGTCGAGATCGATCACGAACACGTTGCGCTCGCTAACCATCTTTTCCTTGTGCCCTTGCACCATTAGTTGGCGCTTATGGGTCACGGCGGGCGCGCTGCCCTGCGTGGTAGTCACCTGCTCGTCGATCACCACTCCGGCGCGCGCGATACCGCTAGTAAAACCCGCCGTCGTCAGCAGGCAGGCAAACATTGCAAGCGTTTGTTTCATAGCGACTATTCCCCTGGCGCGCTGCTGATTTCCAAAACGCGGGGCGACCCGCCCGGCTCGCGGTCGGCGCGCTCGACGACCAGCCGATGAAGGGTCAGGCTCGAAAGGCCGAAAAATACCCACACCATCTCTTTGAACCTGCGCAACAATCCCACCGCGAAGCCGACGTCGGCCGGGTAACCCAGCATCGCCATCACCAACGCCTTGCCGCCTTCCTGGCTGACCAGCTTGGCCGGAATCATGAAGGTTGCGCGCTCAATCAACTGGCCGAATACCTCGACCAGCACCGCGATCTGCCAGGTGGCGGGCTCGTGCAGGAGCAGCAGCAGAATATAGATCTCGACCGGGCCAAGGCTCCATGCCACCAGATAGCACAGGCACGAGGCGACAAGGCGCGCGCGATGGCGCGCGTGGAAATCCAGCAGCAGCGTGTCGGCCTCGGCCGCGGCGTCGCGCATCTCGTCGTTGGCGATACGGGAGAGGTCCAGATGCGCCGCCGCGCGCCACAGATGCGAAAACGGCCGCTTGATCTGGACGTAGAAGAAACCCGCGGCAAGCGCGATTGCCAGCCCGAGTCCGCCCAGCGCCGGCCATAGCAGATGATGGAACCGGGCTTCGAAAGGCAGCACCGTCAGCATCCCGCCGGTGATAAATCCGACCTGGCCGAGCATCTCGGCCAGCGCGGCGACGACCACCGTCACCAACCCGGCCGCCATCGGCAGCTTATGCCGCACCATCATCGCCATGACGAACTGGCCGCCGAGTTGCGCCGACGGGGTCACGTAGTCGACCGCTTCACCGGCGATCCGCGCCGCAAACAATTCGCCGAAGCCGAGGGCGCGCGGGCAGTTCTCGATCGTGACCCGCCATCCCAGCGTGTTGGCCAGGCGCGCCGCCGCCTCCAGAACGACCGTCACCACCAGGCCCCATCCCGCCACGCGCACGTAATGCAGGACGTCGGCCCATCCGAAGCGATGCAGGAACCAGGCGTAAAAGCCCAGCGCAAGCACGACAATCAAGGTTTCAATGCGTCGCATCAAATCAGAGCTGGCCGATAATCACAGAACGAAGCAAAGAACGGAAAACGATTTGCCGCGCGCCGGCTCCCGAGCCGTGCGGCACCGATGCATTCTTTCAACGCCACCCGCCAGAGGCAAGGCCGCGCGGCGGATCGCTAAGGCGGTTGTGCTCAGATCTTGAACCTTACGTGGATGATATCGCCGTCGCGAATCACGTATTCCTTGCCCTCGAGCCGCAGCTTGCCCGCCTCGCGCACCTTGGCGTCCGAGCGCAACGCGGCGAAATCTTCGTAGCCCACGATCTCGGCGCGGATGAAGCCGCGCGCGATATCGCTGTGGATACGGCCGGCGGCCTCGAGCGCCGAGGCGCCGCGCGCGAGCGGCCAGGCATGCGCCTCGGGCTCGCCCGCGGTGTAGAACGTGATGAGTCCGAGCGCGCGGTAGAGCGCGCTCACCAGCCGATCGCGGGCCGGCGCGCTGAGCCCGGCGGCGCTGAGCATTTCGCGCTGGCCTTCGAGGTCGAGTTCCCACAGCTCGGCTTCGAACGCCGCGGCGAGCCCGAACAATTCCATCCCATGCGCCGCAGCCGCCGCGATCGCGCTCGGCGCGGGCGCCGCGCCGGCGCGCTCGGCGTCGCAGTTAACGACTACCAGCGCGGGCTTGCGCGAGAGCAGTCCGAAGCTGGCAAACACGGTGAGCTCCTGCGCGGTCATCTCGAGCGAGCGCAGCGGCTTGCCTTCTTCCAGCCACTCGACGCAGCGCCTTAGCGTCGCGCGCTCGAACTCGGAGGCCGGATTGCGCTCCTTGGTCAGGCGCTCCAGGCGGCGCTCACCCTGGTCGAGGTCGGCGAACACCAACTCGGCCTCGATTGCGGCGAGCGCGGCGGGCAACGCGGCCTGATTTCCGGCAAATGCGGGGATCACGATCAGCAGGGCGTCGAGGTCGCGGACGAGCGGGAGCAGGCTGGGATCGAGCGCGGCGCCCTCCTTCTGCTCCTTGGGGTTGGGCGCGAAATCGAGCACGGTGAGCTCGACCTCGACCCGCTTCTTGGAGCCGTAGGTGCGCTCGAGAAAATCCAGCCGCTCATCGGCGACCTTGATCTGGCCGGGACGGGCGCGGTTGCGCCCCTCGCCCTGCCCGGCCAGCGGAGCAAGCCCGGTGAGCGCGTGGAAGACGGTCGATTTGCCCACGCCGCGTGCGCCGATAATTCCGGTCTTCAAAAATGAGCACTCCTGATCTCTCAAGAGTTACACATGCGGCCGCCAGGCGAAAGCGACGGTTATTGAGCCACTCAACAGGTTCGCCGGGGGGGAATACGATTCGCGTCGCGCCCGGCTCGGGCGGCGCGACGATGCGATCGCGCGCGAGGCCCGGCAAGACCAACCGTGAGGCGAGGCGCCACACGGAGCAGGTTCCGATTTAGAAAAGTACGGAGATGGAGAAGTCTTTAACCGGGACGACCGGTGGGTTAATCTCGTAGCCGCTTTCCGGCCGCGGAGGCCACCCTAGCTCAGTTGGTAGAGCAGCTGATTCGTAATCAGCAGGTCGTCGGTTCGACTCCGACGGGTGGCTCCAAAAAATCCAATGAATATAGGAGTTTTAGGGTTCATCTCGGTGGCCATTCCGTCGATCTGTCGCGAATTGTCCGAGATTTGTCCGAGTTTGTCAAGAGCGTGCGGCAAGGCTATCGTCCGATTCTCTCGTGTTGGGGGACCGCGTTGGCATATACGATGCGCGGTGGAGCCTAGATTTCTGTAGCGAGTCGTCGCACATTTTGATGACGCTCTAGCCGGAGAACTAGATCAGTTTATGGCTCGCTATTCAGAGAACGACACCCAAGACATTTACGCAGCGGCCAGCCGCTTCCGTGAACAATGCTTGCAACGTGACGGCTCGCTATTTTCCGATGGGGAGTCTCTATGGACGTCAGACAATTTCGCCAGGCTTCATGCCGCGTTCGTCGGTGCCCCAGACGAAGGCGAGCGTTCATTCCTTGAAAAATTGCACGACCAGATCGCGCAGGCAGGACCCTCGATCGTGCGCTTGGCGGCCGAAGCCTTGGCGATCTATTTCCTGTTTCCGTCGAACGTTGGAGGGGCCCGGAAACGCGATGTCGTCGGACAAGTTTTGAGCTGGGCGGACAGCTCCTTTCCTGACGATACGATCGTTGCAAAGGCGTTCCTCGCAGGCGGCATCGGCAGCGGTGGACAGGGCTACAATGCTCGACGTCCCTATGAGTCGGGTTCCTCATCGAGTTTTGTTTGAGCTGGAAACAACTGCTGTCTGAAGAACAGAAGAAGGCTGTCGCAGATCCATGGGAATTCGAGACCGCAATTGACAGGGTTGAGGGAGCCGAAAATCGCCAGATAAGGCACATGCTCCTGCATCTTCTCTTTCCTGATCATTTCGAACGGATCGCAAGCGGCTATCACAAGAGCCGAATAGTCCAAGCTTTCAGAGATCTAGTTCCGGATTCGACGGCGGACGACGATCAGGACAAGCTCTTATTAAAAATTCGAGAGCGGCTTGAAAAACTGCTGCCGAATCAAGAGTTGGACTTCTATTGGCCGCCCCTAAACGCCGCTTGGTACGATGAGAGCGAGGGTTCTGCCGAGTTCCCGGATTTAGACATCATCCGACACAAGAGACAGATAGTGCTCTACGGGCCGCCTGGCACTGGTAAGACATTCCGCGCTAAGCGGCTCGCTCGGCTCATTATTCGTTCTGCCGCGCTTAAGAGTTTTGGCGCGGCGCGCTACTTCAGTGAGCAAGCGCAGCTAGAACCGAAGATCGAAAGTCACGTCCATCGCCTGCAACTTCATCCCGCATACAGCTACGAGGATTTCGTGCGCGGACTCCACATCAACGACCAAGGCAAAACAGAGTACCGCATCGGATATTTGCCGCGCCTTGTCGAACAGATTGAAGCGGAAGCTCTAGCGACTCGGCTGCCTCATGTCCTCATTCTGGATGAAATAAATCGGACTGATCTGAGTCGGATGCTAGGGGAGTGTTTTTCGCTCTTGGAAGATCGCGACAGCCCGATCGACCTCCCTGGGCGCGATGCCAACGACAAGCCTATGGTGCTGCGGATGCCCAAAGACCTTTACGTCATCGGTACGATGAATTTGATAGACCAATCACTAGAACAAGTCGACTTCGCTCTTCGTCGACGCTTCTTTTGGATCAATTGTTCATTCGATGCCGAAAGCCTGCTCTCGGCGGCCGAAAAACTATGGGATTCGGGAGCGTCGAACCGTAAGTGGGCCGAGGTCAGGCCTGATATTCAGCGACTCGCAAAGGCAGCTTCGGCCCTAAACGAAGAAATCCATAACAGCGCGTTGTTGGGACCACAATACGAGATTGGCCATACATATCTACTCGACGTGATCCCCTTCTTGAGGGACGACCTTGCAGCACGCCCAAGGCGACGATCTCCGTATCTCTGGAAGAACGGCAAAGTCGAGCTGCCCGTTCATCAAGTCTGGCGGCTCTCGTTGAAGCCACTATTGGAGCAATACCTTTCAGGGTTGGAAGCCTCAGCGCGTGAAGCTGAACTCAGACGTTTGGAGGAGACGTTCCTAAAGGAACCAGCGTTGGCCGAATGAGGTTTGAAGCTCGAGACTGCAGCCCCCTTGAACCCCAGCCAAATCGGGAGCAGGAAGAGTGGCTTCGCCGCCTGATATCAGAGGCGGACGTTGATGATCTCGTCGTGGCGATCGGGGACGAGCGAGACGAAGATGAGCAGATCGTATATTGCGAAAGGGATGGCACTTGGTGGGCCGGGCGGTATGTCGGGACCGTAAGCTTCGATAACCATCAACTGACGATACTGCCTCGTTTTGGTATCGAGGTCCTGCGGGATTGGTTCTTCCACGTCACCAAAGTGGCGTTTCTGGAGACGCAGGGAACGCTTCGGGAGAACGATGCCTTCGTTGTACAGCTCCTTGCTCTCGTATGGGCGAGGTCGTTTGTCGAGGCGGCGCGACACGGCCTTCCTGCGCTTCGTCACGACGTTTACTTCGATGGGCGCGTGATTCGAGGCCGACTTGATGTCTCTCGTTCACTGAACACCATCGCGAGCGATCGATCGAGCGTTACCTCGGTCCGGCGAGAGCGGTCACTTGATAATGCTGTGACGCGGTGCATTGTCGCCGCTTACGCGGTCCTGGACCGCTGGCTGGGGTTTGGCGGCAAAGCGGCTTGGCTACCATCGCGCGCTCGTGATCTGCTTCCTCAGCTCGTCGGCGCGACTGGATCTCGCCCGACCCTGCCCTCGGAGGTTGAACTGCAGCGCGTTCGTTATACGCCTATAACAGAGAGGTTTCGCGCTGTAGCAAAACTGTCGCGCCAAATCGCGACCCGGAAAGGACTTGCCTCCGACTACTCGCCGGCCGGCAAGTGTCAGGGAGTGCTTCTCGACGTCGCCGAACTCTGGGAACTTTATGTCCTCGGCGTGCTTCGTCGTGCCGCGATAGGTCTCCAAGTAGTCCATGGCACCTCTAAGCGCGATGGTGCGAGTCTCTTGGAAAGCGAGCGAACGGGTAAAACTCTTGGAGTACTTAAGCCCGATGCATTAATCCTGAAGGACGGAGCGATAATCGGCATCGCTGACGCTAAGTACAAGCGCGTTTGGCCAACCGCCGCATCCCCGCAAGGCCCTCAGCGAGGGGACCTGTACCAGCTGGCGTCTTATCTGTCACGCTATGGCAGCGGCAGCCGTCAGGTCTGGGGCGCACTGATCTATCCGTGCGAGAAAACCCAGAATACCAATCCGCCTGCCGAGATGGCCAACCCGTGGATACTCGACGAGACGCGAAGAGTTCTTTTCCTCACGCTTCCTCGCGACGTCTCTCAAGGTGTTCACAAGTTGATGGCTGAGTTGATCACTCCGGCGCAGGACGTCCAAGCCCAAAGCTCCCTTCGGTCCGTTCACCACTAAGCTGGCTTCCCAATCAGAGCGGATTTCGGTGGAGCCTTTCATCTCGTTCGTCAGCCGTCGAGCGTGGTTTATTGGTCTGTCTTTCGGTAGTCCGCTATCGCCATGACCTTGGCTTGGCTGGGTTGCTTCCCCAAATGCGCCTGCAGACGCTCGGCGGCCGCCGCGAGGTCAGCTTCGCTGACGATGTTGTAGCGATCGAACACGCTCCGGGTCTTGTGACCTGATAACGCCATAGCCACGCGGTCGGGAATGCCAGCCCGGATCATGTTGCGGACCGCCGTCCGCCGCAAGTCGTGGACCAAAACCTTGCCCACTCGCGCCGACTTGCAAGCCGTCGCCCATGATCGCTTGAAGTCCCCTACAGGCTGGCCTTCGAGGTGGAATACATTGGGACAATCCAGGCGCCGCTTGTCGTTTGCACGCTCAACTATTTCGAGCAAGTCGCCCGATAATGGTAACACTCTACCGTCCTTGTTTTTGCTGATCGCGGGCCTCAGCCGTACGACCTTGCCGGCGAGATCCACGTCCCGCCATTCAAGTGCTCTCATCTCCCCTAGCCTCCAGCCCGAAAGATACAGGAAAGTGATCGGATCTTTCAGGTACTCGGGGAGTCGATCGCGTAGTACTAGGAAAACGCCGTGATCGACGAAGCCTTGGCGCGCGTTGTTCTCTTCAAGCAGTTGGATGTAGGGAGCAAATTTCAGCCGGCCGGACTGAAGCGCGAGCTTGAACATTCGCTTAAGTGCAGAGAGCTCGCGGTTGATGCTACCGTTTGCGGCCTCCTCGCGCTGCCTGTCAGCTATGTATTTCTTAATCTTCTCTGTCGTGATGTCTATCGCTCGTTCCAAACCGAAGCGCGCCTTCAGATGCTTGATCGAAAGTTTCAGAGAGCGGATTCGACCGTAACTTGTTGATCTCGTAATCGGTCAGAAGTGCGTCGGCCATGTCCTCGAACGTAACTCTCTCCTCGTTCGGTCCGAGGAATTGACCCGTACCGGCTTCGCCGATCCGTTTCTTAAGCAGCTTGCGCGCTTGGTTCTCGCTCTCCGACTGCGAGCTTTCTCGGTATTCCTTGTTCCGATAGCTGTACGCGATCCAATAGACGGAGCCGCGTTTGAAGATTCGGCCCATCCCTCTCATGGATTCGCTTCCTTGCCCTTCCGAAATACTTCCGTACGCACGGCTTCCTTGGCCGACCGCCTGGTTGAGTCCAACGGTCGCGGAAACGCACGAGCGGCGCACAATGGTCGCGCCGCTCGTGCGTTTCTTCAACATAATAGATCAATGTTTTGATCAGCGCCGTGTCAACGACACGGCTTCCGATCTTTTAACCGCTCCGTTTGCGGATGTAGTCTTCGATGCCGAGTTCCGAAAAGCGCAGTAGTTTGCCGTGCCGCACTCTGAACGCAAGATTCGGGTGATGACGGTACAGCCAGTCAGGTTTGACGCCGAGCTTTTCTGCTGCCTGGACCACATCTAGCAGCCTGTCTCGACGCTGCTGCGTGTGAACAACGGTCTCGGCGCGCGCGGCATCGAGATCGCGGCTGTGGAGCAGGATGAGCGCAGTGATCGCCTGCGTCTTCAGAACCCGTGTCGTGTGCGCATCGAGCACCCCGAATTGCTCAGGGTCAGCCACCAACTCCTCCAACCTCGGGACGACGAACAGTCCCGCCACGCTCGACCCTCGCGGCCCACGGGGCGAACTACCGTTGCCCCTCGGTTTCCGCATACTTCACCTCTCTGGTCGGTATGGATTGGACGACATTCGCGGCGATCTCCTCTCAACGTCAGAGGGTCCGCCGTTAGATCTATTTCGAAGAGGCCTTGTGATTTGCCAGCGCTACCGCTGAGCATGGTCCGCGCGAGACGAGTCAAAGACACCGTTCGGCGTACTTTCAAACCCCAACGCATCGTCATAACGAGCGGTCCGCGGATTCCGTGCCCTTCAGAGCAGATACTTGTGCTCTTTCACGTCTGTTAACAGCTGATCGCGGCCGATCAACGCGAGAATCACTTAGCGTCATATAAGATGATTAGACGTGGAGTATTAAGATTTATTCAGCGGCGGCAATTCCAAGCATTCAAGAGCAACAGCGTGGCTCGGCGCAAAGCCGAGCCATGCCGAAACTTTCAGACGGCTGTCGGCACCTTCCCGAGAACGTAATCCGCTGCGTGCTGCGCCTGGGCGGCGGCATGTACGACAAGCTTGCGATCATCGCGAAGCTTCTTCAGCCATCCGGCGATGTACGCGGCCTGATTGCCGAGAACCGCCGGCGAGATTCCCGCTTCGGCGCAAAGGAAGGCCGCTCCCATTTCCGCGCACAGTTCTTCCTTCGAGTAGACGGCGGAACCGAACGGGGCAGCTTCGCAAATTCCTTCTCGCGCAAGGCGTTTCTGACTCCCGGTGCTGTGGACTGTCTCATGCATCGCAGTGGCGTAAAATTCCTCGGCGCTGGTGAATAGTTCACGCGGTGGCAGAGTGATGCGGTCGGTGATCGGGCTATAGAAAGCCTTCGAGCCTGCGTACTGAATCTCGGGCGGGTTCGACATGCCGGCGATGATTCGCTCGGCCGCTTCGATCGGATCGTGCTCGTGCGTCTCGACCTTCGGAAGCTTGTCGAGGACGGCCTGCGGGAGTTCGCATTGTTCGAGGTTGAACACGCGATAATATCTGAGTAGAAACCGGCGGCGTGCCTTCCCGTCGGCCCCCTCGGCGTCGAAGTCTTCTGTGCTCTGCTTTGCATCGTCAACCTTCCAGAAGACGACGACCGTACTTTCCTCGCCTTTACGGACGTGTCCGCCCAGTTCGTTAGCCTGGCGCATCGTCATCCAAAACGGTGAAACATATTTGGTAGCCGAAAGCAGAAAGTGGTTGATGCCGCGATACGGCTTCTTGCTCACAAGGTTGCGTGGCAGTCCAGTTGAGGACCACGGCCTGCGCCACGATACGACGCCGCTTTCAAGCAGATTGATGATCTTATCGGTCACGATTGCATAGATGTCCATTTCCGTAATCTCCAATTCTCGTTTGGGTAGTTGAGGGAAAACCGCTTTCGCGGCTCTCCCGTCAAGTAGTTGGAACTAAAAGGGAATATCGCCGGAAGCTTCAGCCTTGGACGTGTTCCCGTTCGTACGATTGCCGAGCAGGCGGAGTTGCCGCGCCACGATTTCGGTCCGGTAGCGCTTGCCGCTGCCGTCCTTGGCCTCGTACGGGCGGGTAGTAAGCCGTCCTTCGACGTAAACCTGACGGCCTTTGCTCAGGAACCGCTCGCACGTATCGGCCAGCCGCCCGAACGCGACGATCCGATGCCAATCGGTGCGCTCCTGCTTCGCGCCGATGCGGTCCGTAAACCGCTCGGTGGTCGCCAGCGAGAAATTCGCCACGTTCTGACCGGAGGGCAGAGCCCGAATGTCGGGGTTAGCTCCCAGATTGCCGATTACGATCACCTTGTTAACTGACATGACTACGAACCTCCTTGTTCGTTTTGCGCCCGCCTCCCGTCATCGGGCAGGGCGTGCTGCGCTTTGTTTTCATCACCGCGCAAAATTTTTTCGCGCGGCCCTCTCAAACCGAACTGGAGGGCCGTGCGCAGATTTCTAGATGCGCGAGCGGAGCGGGCGGCAGGACGTGCCACAGCGAAGCGGCCCGAATGGGCTGGCGCGGCTTGCTAGCGCAGCGAACGCCACCACTTAGAGCGGCAGCGAAGCGGAGTTCGCAGGCGGGAGTCGGGACGGGTGGTAGGCCGCGGTGCGGAGTTTACGGAGCGTTAGCGTGGCGGCTCACAGCGCCGCGCCGATATTCAGGAAATCTCAGCAGGTGGTACGCAGTGGTGGTTTAGGCGCCGGCAAGCGTGCTGAGGATAAGGAGTAGGCCGGATTACGGGAGGCTTGACTACCCCGCAACACAACGATATTGTTGTGTTCAATGATACCGCTTTTTCAGGGAAATGGACTACTCCCGCCGGGCCTTCATGGTGCGACGTGGAAGGAGTTCGTTGACCGGTTCGGCACGACGCCGCACAGGCGGAGACTGTTAGGAGGTCTCAAGAGCGCGTTGGAGGAATTAAAGAGAGCAGGCTGTGAACTGGCGTACGTGGACGGGAGTTTCGTCACAGCGAAGGAAGTTCCACGAGATTACGATGCTTGTTGGGACGTGACCAATGTGGACCCTACCAAGCTCGATCCTGTCCTTCTGACGTTCGACCCTGGAAGGGCGATCCAGAAGGCGAAGTATCTTGGCGAACTCTTCCCTGCCTCCATAACGGAACAAGATTCAGGGTGCACGTTTCTGGACTTCCAACAGATCGATAAAGATACCGGGGATGCCAAAGGGATTGTCGCCCTGGATCTACGGAGGTTCGGCGATGATTAAGAACGAGCGGCAGTATCGAATCACCCGGGCGCAGGCAGACAAATTCGCACAGGCGTTGCAGTCTGCATCGAAGAGAGGGGCAAGCGCTCCGGAAATGCATCCGTTGCTGCTGAAGGCGCATGAGGATGCGCTTCGGAGCCAGTTGGAGGATCTGCGGACCGAGATCGCTGAATACGAAGCGCTCATCTCGGGCAAGGAACGAGTTCCGGAGGTGCAATCGCTGGATCAACTTCCCCAGACTCTCATTCAGGCGCGCCTAGCGAACGGCCTGAGCCAACGCGATCTCGCCGAAAAACTTGGCATGAAGGAACAACAGATTCAGAGGTACGAGGCCACTGAATATGCTTCGGCCAGCCTAACCCGAGTGCTCGAAGTTGCGCGGAGCTTAGGCGTGAAGCTTGGACCAGAGTCTGTCCTTGACCGGTTTGCAGCCATCGGCAAAGAGCTTCTTCAAGAAAATGGAGCAAGCTGGCTTTCATCGGCGCTTCGTACTCAGACGGCTTCTACCTAGCAGGCTCATCGACCGACTGAAAGACGGTAATGGCCCGGAAACGCAACGTGCAGTCTTGGAGGCGGCGGATGTCGTGGGCCGAATCTTTGGTTGGAAGCCTAGTCAGCTCCTTGCTCCCGAGTCCGTCATACTTGAGGAGGCGGCTGTTGCGAGTGCCCGTTTCAAGGCACCCTCGCTGCGTTTTGGAAAGCGGCACAGCGCGTATGTTGTGTATGCGCATGTTCTTGCTATGGCTGCGTTACAGGGCGCTAGGACGAGAGGGAAACAAGAAATCCCTACGTCAGCTGCCGAAGTGCGTCAGGCGCTGATCTCCCAGTACGGTTCGATAACATTCGGAAGCGCCCTGAAGTATGCCTGGAACTTGGGGGTAGTGGTTCTTCCTCTAAATGATCCAGCGGTATTTCACGGTGCTTGCTGGCGGATTGACGGTCGTAATGTCGTGGTTCTCAAACAGAAGACCCTGTCGGCCGCACGGTGGTTGTTCGATTTCCTACACGAGATTAGGCACCTCGCAGAAGAGCCGGAGAACGACCAGCTTTCGCTCATTGAGTCGGACGTGGCTTCAGAGGAACGACGGCAGTCGCCACAAGAGGAGGAAGCCAGCCACTTCGCCGGAGACGTGATACTCGACGGGCGCGCGGAGCAATTGGCTGAACTCTGTGTAAATGAAGCAGGAGGAAAATTGCAGTGGCTGAAAGCAGCCGTGTCAACGGTAGCCAAGCGTGAGCACGTGCCGACCGACGCGCTGGCAAACTACATGGCGTTCCGTCTTTCTCAACAGGGTGAGAATTGGTGGGGAGCGGCCAACAACTTGCAAGACCTTTCCGTGGACCCGTGGATGCTTGCCAGAGAGGAGTTCTTCGCGCGGGTCGACCTGGCACGCGTTGGGGAGCCGGAACGTGATCTGCTAATTCGAGCGCTAAGTTTCGAAGGACTCTGAAGTCATGCAGACGACGTCACAAGCAGCGCTGAAACCCCTAAAGATTACGTGTACGAGTTCTGACTGTCCGAATAGGTTGCATTGCTTTCTCCGAGCCAAGAAATTGGCGAGTAAAGGAGGGGCCGGAGCCTGTCGGTCTTGTGGTGCGCAGTTAGTAGACTGGAGTCGTGTGCACAAGCGAGACCTGTTGGACGCTCAATATGTGTTCGAAATGCTCCAGATCGAAATGATTCGACACCATTTCTTCCACCTTAGATTAGAGCAGCGCGCCATAAATTATGCGCGGCGAAAAGGCAAAAGAGGGTTGGCGGAGGCCGTGCACCAGTTGATACGCAATAGCGTAGGAGACGCTGAGCCGTTCCGTGATGGTCGACAGACCCCTAAGGGAGGAGGCAATCCGATCCACTATGCGCAGCACGCTACCGCCTCGTGTTGTCGTCGCTGCATCGAGGAGTGGCACGCGATTCCGATGGGTCGGGCCCTGACAGAGGAAGAGATTCGGTACTTAGCGGAACTGGCACTTCGCTATCTGAACTATCGGCTGCCGGATCTCACGGAATCTGGCGAAAACGTTCCACCGATTCGGCGAGGCAGGTTGACAGCTGCTTCGTGAGAAGGAAATGGCTCAGCGTTCGGATGGGCAGATATTTGTCTGACTCCGAGTCCAGGAAACTTTTCGAGCAGTTGATTGGTGCGAAACCATGAGACGCCGAGTCATCGATACGGGAAAGTTCTCGGCGGTTCTTCGCGACAAAGGAATCCGACCCGCTGAGCGTCGGGTGTTGATTACGCAGCTTTCAGGATCGGAGCAGGAAAAGGACCTTTCGATCCCTGTGAACTGTCGGGGATGGGGACGAATCCGCCATTTCCGGCGATCGCAAGGCGCGGGTTGGCCCGAAAATCCTCTGCCAATCGAGCCGGCAGCGAATGCGTTGCGTTTGCCGATACCCGATATGATGAAGGCACAGGTGTTTCAGAATGCAGTGTGTAGTTGGCGTTGTTGGTATTGCTTCGTAGATTATAGTCTTCTTTCAGGCGACCTAACGAAATCAGATTTCAAAACCTGTTCTGAGCTCGTTGACCTTTATTCTGCTGAAGGCAACACCACGCCGATTATTGACCTGTCGGGCGGACAACCCGACCTGGTACCCGAATGGGCGTTGTGGTTTGCCGATGAGATCAGACGGCGTCAAATGGAGAGATCGGTCTATTTGTGGTCGGATGACAATCTGAGCAACGATTTCCTGTGGCAATACCTCGATATCGAGGAACGGAACCGGCTGGCGTCTTTCGAAAACTACGGTCGGGTAGGTTGTTTCAAAGGCTTCGACGCGAATTCGTTCGCTTTTAACACTGGTGCGGAAGAGGCGATGTTCAAGGTGCAGTTCCGGACGATGAGAAAGCTGATAGAAACAAGACTCGACGTTTACGGTTATGTGACGCTTACTTCACTAAGGGATGCCCACCTGAGGAGACGAATGAGCGACTTTGATGTTGAGGCTGGGTCGGCTCGGATGGCTCCCGACGTTCCGATTGCTGTCGCGCCTACCGAGAAGCTGTTTTCTGTCATAGATCCGAAACGTGGCGTCGTCTGTCCGAAATGCGACTACTCGGCTCTCGTTAAACTTGGTAAGGGCACTAACAAGAAGGTCGAGCTTTCGCTTCTGGTTCATCCCCAGTGGCTCGCGGGTAGCCCGAGGGCTGGATCTGACGGGCAGCCGTTCGGCGGTTCGGCACAGGACGACGCGGCTTCCACCACCCGTTGGAATGACGCACGCGCCAGCCAGATACGCCTCCTTGAAATTCGAGGTGAGCTACCCGAGGTCGTAACGTGTCCTCAAACGGGGGTCACGTTTGCAACAGGCAAAAAAGGCGGGACCGTTCCCAAAAAGTCCAACTATGCGTGCGCCAAATGTGGGACCGTGCAGGATGTGTTAGCAACCGTTAAGGCTTCTCACAAGACTGGACCGATGGCCGCGTATGCCGTTCAGGGTTACGCGCCTTATCAACAGGAACATGATGCTCCATACAACGGACGCTTTTTCGCACCATTTGACCTGCAACTAGCGCGTCAATACGACGCAGCGCTGAAAGAATGGGAGGCAAGAAAGGATACCGATCTCCGTGCGTACTGGCCGCGTTCTAGCGTTCCTTACGGGTTCATGACGGGCATCGCAAACGGCGATATTCGCGAGGGGCACGGCTTCACGCATTGGTCGATGATGTTCAATCCCCGCCAGTTGCTAGTTCATGCCCAAATATTCAAGGCAATTCTGACACTTGGCGTTTATGACTGGGACATTCGCGAATATGTTCTCGGCGCTTTTCAACAGTATCTTAGAAATCAAAGTCTATTCACGTTGTGGAATGTAGGAGCTGACAAACTTGAGCCGATGTTCGCGAACAATAACTATCATCCGAAATCTACCGTCGTCGAGAACTGCGTGTTTGCGCAGCTTGGTCGAGGAAACTGGACCTCCTGTACCGATGGAATAATTGAAGGACGCGAATGGGCACTGCAACCTTGGGAGACAGTAAGCGTCGAAATGTTGAAGCGTTCAGAGGCACGTCTGGGCGCGTTGTGCTCGGGCAAGAGTGAGAAAACAAAAGTCGGCGACGTGTTAGGCGACGCTGTCTTCATGCAAGGCTCAGCAACCGATTTGTCCAGTATACAATCTGAGCAATATGATCTGATCGTGACAGATCCACCCTTCGGCGGTCTATTGCACTATTCCGAACTTGCAGACTTCTTTTACGTGTGGCTGCGGCTCGGCCTGAAGGAAAGGTATCCAGACATCTTTGGTGCCGAACTGACTCCTAAGACTCTTGAAGTCGTTGCAAATCGAGCTCGGGAGCCGGAAAATCCCGAAGGATTCTATCAGAGGCTTCTTACGCAATGCTGGCGCGAGGCTTGCCGCATACTGAAGCCCGCCGGAATGCTGGCATTCACCTTCCATCACAGCGAAGACGAGCCTTGGGTGGCGGTGCTCGAAGCACTATTCGATGCAGGCTTCTACCTCGAAGCCTCGTATCCGATCCGCTCAGACGAGACGAAGGGCGAAGGCGAATTTGGCTCTAAGAAGATCGAGTACGACATAGTCCACGTCTGCCGCAAACGAATCGAGGAGCCGAAGCCTGTCAGCTGGGCTCGAATGCGGCGCGAAGTAATGCAAGACGTTCGGCAAATCCAACAGCTTCTCGAGAACCATGCGAAGCAAGGTCTTCCAGAAGCTGACATTCAGGTCATCAAGCGAGGTAAGGCGCTCGAGTATTTCTCGCGGCACTATGGAAAAGTATACGTAGACGAAGACCGGACGATCTCGGTCAAGGACGCGCTCGTTGGTATCAATCAGCTGATCGACGAAAGTGGCGCGCGCGGACAGGAACCTCCTCCGGTTACGGCTGAACCGATCACACGCCAATTTCTCAGAATCTTTGACGGCACGACATCGCTACCGAGAGACCAGGTGCAGAAGTATCTTCGCGGTTCGGGTATGGCTCCTGAGGAATTCGAAGAACGTGGCTGGTGTCACGAGGAACAGAAAACTTACCATTTGGTATCACCGCTGGAGTTAGCCCGCGCGTGGACTGGTCGTCATCGTCGAAACATGACCTCCGATTATGACCAAGCTATGTATCTGATCGGTGCCTGCTATGACGGTAGCGGAATCAACGCCAGTGATACGCTGAATAACGAAAACTTCCGTCCGCATCCGGCGCTCAAGCCTTTGATGGAATGGCACGCTAAGCGCGCGGCGCGCCAGGATATCCGCAATGCGGCGACGCGTGCCGTTGCAATTTATCAAGGATGGGAACGCTCTCATCAAGACCAGCTAAAGAGGCAGCTTTCGTTTTTCGAGGACAACTAGGTTATGCGCACACTGGACGGCGATGTATGGAAGCGACGCGGTCTAAGTCTGCTGTGGGGACCCGAGGCACTCGCCGAATTAGCAAAGCCAGAAGAAGTCGCCTCCATTCGCAACGTGTTTCAAATATCCCGGTCTTGGCCGGACGAGCTTCCCAGCAACGGCGGTAAGACTCTTGTCGTTGCAGGCGTCGAGGGTTGCTTGGATTCGCTGGTGCCCGAAGATGCCGAGAGCTGGATCGAAAGCGACTTGAGGCCGATGCTAGTCAGCTTCCAAGAGGAATACGAAGGACAAGCAGCTTTGGTCCTGTGGCTGCCAACCGGCCGGCGCCGGATATTAATGAACCGCGCCAATGAGACGTACCTCTGGAAATGCGGGGCTCCTTATGGCGATCGCCAGATCGAAATCGGACGAATATTGTGGGGCGGCGCCCAAGACGATGCTGGCCGTATCATCGACGCACGTAATGGCAGCCGGGATCCCGATGGTCCCGCATGGATCGGTCTCCATCATCCGCGATTATCCTGATGCTCGAGTCCGTCGAATTGCAGCCGGGCCAGCGGGTAAGCCACAACGACCTCGGCGAGGGCGTCGTCGTCGAGGCTCCTCGCGATGGATACGTTCGTGCATTCTTTGCCATAGGGGAAAGACGCGTTCCCATCTCCGCCATTCGGAGACAGCTGTCTCGGGCCGAGCGCATCCTCAGCTCGGTAGAGGGTTCACGCGAGCGTTTGAAGAAGATTTGGCTCACCTATCAGGCGCACTCCCTTCCGCTCATGGAGAGCGCTGCGGCCCTCACCTCGGCCCGTATCGATCTCCTGCCTCATCAAGTTGTGCTTACGCACAGAATCGCTACCGCATCTCCGCGTCGCTTTCTGATCGCGGACGAAGTTGGCTTAGGTAAAACCATCGAGACCGCGCTGATCCTTCGCGAACTAGCTAGCCGATCCGAGCTGAACCGGGCGCTCATGGTCGTTCCCGCAGGGCTCGTCAACAATTGGCACCGCGAACTAAACGAAGTCTTCAATCTCGGCTTCGAAGTATTCGGGAGCGAAGGAGACATTACCGATCGGAGATCAAACGCTTTCGCTAAACACGACCGAATCATAGCAAGCGTTGATACGCTGAAGCGCCCAACCCGCGTGAAACGCATCCTCGAAGCCCCTAAGTGGGATCTCGTCGTCTTCGACGAGGCGCATCACTTGACGGCCGTCCGTAACGGTACCCGCGTCCGGAAAACAGAGAACTACAAGCTAGCTGAAGCGCTCAAGGGTCATACGCGCGATCTCCTTCTTCTGTCTGCAACTCCCCATCAGGGCAATCATTTTCAGTTCTGGATGCTGATTCAGCTTCTGAACCCCACGCTTTTCAGAAGCGTCGAGGACATGATCGAGAACAGACATCGGCTGAATACCGTTGTATTTCGTCGCACAAAGGCCGATGCCTGCCAACCTGATGGTTCGCCGCTGTTCGCGCGCCGCTGGGTCCACACGGAATCATTCGTCATGTCGGCGGAAGAAGGTCGGTTTTACGAGCGTCTGCAGGAATACCTTCAGGATGGTTTTGATTTGGCTCGGCGCAAGGGTACGCAGGGTCGCGCTCTCGGGTTCTTGATGGCGATTTTCCAAAAGATCGCGGCTTCGAGCTTTGCTGCCGTTCGTCGGACTCTGCTTCGGCGTCTCCTCGCTCTTACGATCCATGAAGCGGTGCTCCGCGATCGCGATCTGGATATCGACGGGCGCGAGAAGCTGTACTCAGAAGCACGCGAGGTAATACGCGACGAATTCGCATACCCGCAGGACGCCGTTGGCCGTAGTCAGGCGGATCGAGTTCTCGCAGAGCTGAAACTTCGCCTTGTAAAAAAGCTCGATGAGCAAGAACTAGAACTCGCCTCCGAGCCGTACGGATCGGAGTTCGCCGCGCTTCACGCCGAAGAACTTGCCGGTGCGGCTGTAAGTCTCCACCTGCCCGAAGAGCGGACACGGATCCGCGAGCTTCTAGGTCTTTTCCCCGCCAAACGAGAGACCAAGATAGAGAAGCTTCTGAGCGGTCTTGGCATACTGTGGCAGCAAAATCCCAGCGAGAAGGTTGTCATTTTTGCCACTTATCTTGGCACGGTGGACCTGATCGCACGGGAAATCGAAGCAGTTTACCCCGGCCAAGGCGTGGTCGTGCTGAGGGGTGGTGACCACGGCGCAAAGCTAGCTGCCGAACGACGTTTCCGGCAAAAGGAAGGACCGAGGGTGCTGGTATGCACCGCCGCCGGGCGCGAAGGTATCAACCTTCAGTTCGCTAGAATTCTCTTTAACTTTGATCTGCCTTGGAATCCGATGGATGTCGAGCAGCGTATCGGCCGCATCCATCGGTACGGACAACGGGACACCGCCCAAGTGTACAATTTGATTCTCTCGGACACGATAGAGGGTCGAATTTTCCTACTGCTGAACGACAAGCTGACCGAGATCGCACGGACGCTTGGCAAAGTCGATGAGAATGGCAATGTCGCGGAAGATCTCCGCTCCCAGATTCTCGGCCAACTCTCCGAACGCCTCAACTACGACAAGCTGTATCAGGCTGCGCTCTCCGATCCTGAGCTCAAGCGAACGAA
The DNA here is from genome assembly GCA_963773975.1 of uncultured delta proteobacterium. Lineage (GTDB taxonomy): Bacteria > Desulfobacterota > Binatia > Binatales > Binataceae > JAKAVN01. Next base: position 54,070 of record CAVZDJ010000049.1, on the reverse strand, counting down.
GCTCGAACTGGAAGCAGCGCTGTCAAATGCTAACGAAGCGCGCCAGGTGGTATTCGCGCTCTTTCAGGATCTTGAGGGTTTCAGCCTTGATGAATACCGACCGTTTTCCGACGTTCGCGGTAGCCTGACCCGGCTGAGGGAATTTCTCAACATCGCGCTCGCCGAACGCGGTCAACGACTCGTCCCGGCGGGCGACGGTCTGTATGACCTTCGAGATGACAATGGGTCAACGTTGGCCCGCTTCACGGACGATCGGGAAAAGGCAGCCAACGCTGAAAATCTGGAACTCCTTGGCCTCGATCATCCATTGGTTTCAGACTGCCTCGGGCGATCGCGAGCCACTCCACCTGAGCAATTGGGTGCGGCGGTCAAAACAGCGGACTCCGAAAACGCGATAGTGAGCTGGTGGCATGTCGAGGCGATGAATCGCCAAGGGGAGAAGAGAACCATGCTACAAACGCTCGCCGTCCGACCGGACGGTTTGCGGCAGCCTCAAATAGAGCGAACCGCAGATACCATCTTCCGAGCGGAACCGACGGCTCCGAATTTAAGTCCGACGCAGCGCCTGGCGTTTCTTCATCAGGTCGTTGAACCGACACTCCAGCGAGAATTGCGCCATCGAGGCGTGCTTACTGACGAAGGCTCTCTCTCCGCGGAGCTTATTGGCTGGGTCGAGATGTGCGCTCCTTGATCCGCACATTTTATTTTTGTCCAAGCGCACCCAAACGTCGACGAATCCCAAAAGAGCAAAAGGGTTTGTGGCACCCTTGTTCCAAAGGCGATGGCTGCCGTAAAACTGATGCGTTTCGATGGAACAATCGGCCCATGTAGGCATGACAAAATACGTTTCTGCCGGTTTTAGGACAGTCCGACATATTGGCTTGACATCGATGTCAAGTGAAGTGTAAAGTGTCAAGTTAGCTGTCAAGTTAGGAGGACTGCCCATGGGCACGAAGATGAGATACGCTCCCGTGTTCTTCACCATTGCGCAGGCTCGATTCAACCCAATCCTCACATTGGACTCCTACGCGCCCCAAATTCAGGAAAGACTTCGAAAGCAGGGGTTCCCGGACGCCAAAAAGGGATTCTTAGCGACGATTAACTTTAATCTTAATCCAGTGGCGCCGACTGAGGCGAGCGGACAGCAGATCCCGATGGCCCAGTCGACGCGGTATATATTCTGTAACATGGCGCAAACCTCAGGGTTCATACTTGACCAAGGGGCGCTTTCGTTTCAGACAACGGCTTACGATGTCTTCGAAACGTTCTCCGCCGACTTCCTGAAAGGTCTACGAGTTGTGGAGGAAGCGGTCGAATTGAGCTACTTGGACCGCGTAGGAGTTCGCTACCTCGACGCTGTCTTCCCCAAAGCGGGGGAGGCGCTCCGGGATTATTTGTGCAGTTCTGTGCTTGGACTTACGGAAAGGCTCGCGGGTACAGTTGTGCATGCCTTCTCAGAGACCCTTGTGAAGAGGGACGGGACTAATGTTCTCTCGCGAGTGATCATTCAGGATGGCGCAATCGGTTTTCCGCCTGACCTACAGCCGATGACATTGAAACTAGCGGAGAGGTTTCGCGAGCTTCGGGGGTGCCACGCGATCGTCGACACCGACGGCTCGTTCGAATCGCGCGAGGAGTTTAACCTTGATAGTGTCCGCGAACGGCTCAACCTCATTCACGAAGAGATCGACAGAGCCTTCCGTGCAAGCGTTACAGAGAATGCTCTAAAAGCTTGGGAGTGAAAGCCCATGAACCCCACCACTCTTTCTGCAGCGCCATCACGGTTTTCATGGGGGCAATTCACCGCCGGAGTTCTGGTACCGCTCACGGTCTTCGGTCTTGGGATCGGAACGGGCGGCGCGGCTACTCTGAGCTATGTGAAAGAGAGAGGAACAAAAGGTTACCCCTATGTTGTGTGCGATTCGGCACAGAGCAGACCCGGCGCGATGGCCGGTTATACACCTGCAGAAAATCTTGGACACATCCGAGCTGTACTGAAGCCGACCGTGACAGAATTGGCAAGCATGCTTAGGGTCTCGCGGCAAGCCATCTACGATTGGCAAGCCGGGAAGCCGATCGCTTCGGAGAACGCCTCGCGCCTCGCAGACCTCGCGCACGCGGCCGACATTTTCGCGGCCGAAGGTTTGAAAGGAGCTTCTCCGACCCTTAGGCGTTCGATTAGAAACGGCAAAAGCTTCCTGGACCTCGTTAGAGAAGGTGCTTCTGGGGAGAGTGCGGCCCGGGCGCTTCTCGATATAGTCCGACGCGAGGCGCGTGAACGCGAAGCACTGAAGAGCCGCCTCGCTGGGCGGATGAGACCGAGTCGAGACGCATTCGAAGACGTCGGCGCGCCGATGCTCGACGAGAAAGGCTAGGGGCGCATGCCCGCGTGGGACCGTCAGACACTGTGGCGGCAAGGTCACACGCTCACGAGCGAGGCGGCAGTCGCGCTCGGCTTAATTCAAGCCGCTGCAAAGTCTCTCGCAATCGTAATAACGCACGATTGCGATCTCACCCAGAGTCCTGATGTGGAACCGTGTGTCGAGCTAATCATCGCGTCACGCACTAAAGTGCCTGACGGAAATTTTACTCACGCCAAAAATCCCCGACGGCTTCACCTGCCGGTCCAAGAGAATGATAAACTTGCATGTTTAGACTTGCGGGCGACAGACAAGCGGTTAGTCCCTAAGGATGCGCTCGCTGCCCATCTACCAAACGATGCGGTGACACTCACATCGGACAATAAGTCGGTGCTTCAGCGATGGCTTGCAGCTCGCTATCGTCGATCCGCGTTTCCCGATGAATTCGACCGCCGGCTTCAAGACACGGGCCTTAACAAGCGGATTGCAAAAATTCTCGAGCCGCTAGGAACGCAGATTATTGCGGTATTTTTCGATGTGGATCAAGGACAACCCGTTGAGAGAAAAGACACTGAAGATCCTTATGCGCTCGCAATACAAATCCTGTACAGCACTGAGTACGATCCCGGCGTAGCGCTCAAGGCAGCGGAAGACGCCGCAGTCCTTATTTTGAAAGCCTTCCGTGAAGCTTGCTTCGATTCAGCCAAAGGCATTTGGCGCCACATCGAATTGCTGGACTGCCAACCAATATCTGATGAAGCAATGACCTATTCGATGTCGCTGCAACTCACAAAGTGGAACGCCGACTACCTCAGCCTGCGTGCTGAACCTGAGCATGGACCGACCTTGGCTGAATAGCCGTACGAGTGCATTGACGGACACCCGAAAGGAAGCGGCTAACCTAGGCCGACGCTGATGAACGGCTCGGAATTAATCCAAGTCGCTGGCAGGTACGCCGTGACCGTTCTTCTCGTGCCCGCGTCTGGTGGGGCGATCTCCGGACTCATCGTGCTCTTCGCGCGCGAGTGGCAGCCCTATACGCCGCAGATAGCGCCGTACCGTGTTGCGCGACACGTCGAGCGTCCGCGCGATCTCGTGAATGCTCTTGCCCTGCCGTCTCAAGACCCGGATCTCCACCGCTTCCTCCGCCACCAGCATAAGGCCCTCCGCTTCGGAGAACCCCACGCCGGGCTGGGTCATTTTTCAATCGGCGGCCCTGGGTCAGTTTTGCATCGGCGACAACAGGATCGCAAAATCTCTCGATCAGGATGAACAACATGATGAGGCCAGGCGCCGCCGCAGACCTTCATCACGTTGTCGGACTCGGCGGTTGTCCCTTTAACTCCCTGCCTTGAGATGACGAACCTGTTGGTGCTACGCGGGTAACTCCTCTCTGTTTCGTCAGTTCGGGTCGAGTTCATCGACGCTAAGATTCAGATTAGGCCGGCCTTGGCTGCCAGTTTGCCCAGCGCGTCGATCACTTTGGCGATCGTCTGAATCGTGGCCGCTACTTTTGCGAGATCCGCTAGCGCGGCGGTAATCGCGGTATTCGCGTCCGACAGTCCCTTCGTGACGGCTGCATACTCTGCCGTCGCCGTGTCGAGGTTCTGCCCCACCAATAGGTCGGTTTTATCGAGTACCGCGTCGAGCCCGTCACGAAGTTTCTTTTTCTGATCGACAGACTTGGTGGTCTGCATCAATTTCAGGATCGACGACGCCAGATTGTGAAGGTCGTCACCGAGAGCCATATGGAATCTCCTTCGAGCCTCTAACGGCCACTAAGCGTCTTGATGGAGCTTGCCAACTCCTTCATCTGCTTTCCGAGCTGTTCAATGTCCGCGAGGTCGTATTCTTTGTTGCTCAACGCTAGGACGAGTTGGGCATTGGCGCACTTCAGTTTTTTCAGCGACTCTACTGTCTGCGCATCGACCAATTTGAGTCGGGCATCAGCGTCGTCAGCAAGCATTTCGCCTTCCACAGCGGCCGCTCGCTCGGCAAAAGGCGCGTGTTTGTCAGCCAAGGCTACATCTATGTCGCCCCGCAATCTGAGGATTGTCGCATCGGCGCCCTGGGCGAGGTGAAGATCATTCGCGCTGAAGTCTTCGATCAGAAGGTCACATAACTGGTCCACCTGAGGCGCGGCCTCAGGTACTATCTTTTCAAGCGCCTTCGCTTTCTTGCATTCGACAATCCAGGAACCGATCTCTTGTACAATGCTCCCGAGCGCTTCCAGCTGAGAGTCAGACAGCTTTTTCCCCGAGATTCCCTTGACGCTGCTTACGAAGTCATTCGCTGCGGTCTTGAGTTGGTCGGCCTCAGTTGCCGTTACAAGCGCGGTCAGAAGTTTTCCATAGCTTGCCAGGGCCTGGGCTGCTTGGACGCGGACCGCGATTGTCTTTGCGTCGAAATTCTTGTCAAGCTCCTTGTAGTCTCGGCTGCCTCCGATCTCCACATCGATCTTGTTCATCGCGATTGCGGTATCGCGAAGCTTGAGAAATTCGTCGGAGGCGGCGTCGCCAATTTGCTCAGACGCATTGCCCAGCCGCGTTGCGGCGTCGCGTTGCTGATTTGTAAGACCGCAACCAGCCAGCAAGATAAGCCCGGCAATTGCGAACACTCTCCTGCTCATTGTTCACTCAATCTCCACCCGCCAGCGGTCGTGTTACCCCCTTGTTCGGCGTCTCCGGTCGTGAGCCGGATGATTCCCTTCGTGCTGACCGACGCTTGCGTGAGTTTCGTTTCCGCTGCGTTCCATCCGCCTCTTGCGTTATCGGCTGAATGCGTGAGCCCAGGCGCCATCTTCTGAGCGGTGAGTCAACGTCGTAAGGCATAAAATCGCGAGGATCGTCGAACGCTTTGTCCCTGGCCGCTTCTTCCGAACGCGACGCACGATTGGTCCGCGCGACTAACTCCTTTTCAAGAGGGAGGCAGGAACAACGATGGGGTCTTCAGGCACCAGCGTGTTCACCGAGACATGGGGCCATGTGAGGCCGGCGAAATTCAGCATGACCGTCTGGCTGTATTGAATCTGCGTGAAGTGAACCGTGATCTGCTGTTTATCCACGTCAAACGGCGGCGAGAGGGAGAATTTTGCTACGCGCTGACCAGGAATACTTGGCTTGGCTTTTAGAATGACGTGCTGACCGGCTACAAGATCCGGTACGTGAAGGACCTCTTCGACGGTTTCGATCCAGAAAATGGCTGTCATTAGCGTGGCTTGGGCGTTAGGGGCCGTGGCCGCGGGCTGGCCCAACAGGAACGCAATGTTATCGGTTCCGCCGCCGAACAGCGGCGGAGGTGGCGGCGGAGCCGTGGAAGTGATCAGGGCGATGGTTTTGATGATCTTTTGCTTGCTGATGTGACTGCGCAGCAAACTGTTAGGATCGTCCAAAAGCGCTTGCGTAATGGTGCCGGCGGCAATGAAGCTCGTGAGATCCTGGGGGATTCGTGGCGTGTTTGGGTTGCTGGCGGTCTGGCTGGCGAACTTGATCTTGTTGTTAGGTGGTGCCGTTTTGAAGGGCGTGATGTCAACAGGGTCTATGCTTGGCGGTCCTGCGACAGTGGCAATGATGCCTTGGGCCTCGATCGTGGTGCCGTGCGGTATCGAGGCCAAGCGGGCGACCGTTTCTTGCGTGATTGGGGGCACGGTTGTCGCCGGTACATGAATCCACATTCCAGGCTCGAAGTGGATACCAGCCTTTTCGCCGTGGACTGTAATATCGTCGATCGTCTGCAGATACGGCACCCCGTTGAGGAAGATGTCGCCTTGTGGGGTGGTTCCCCGGTTGGGAACCGCGCCCAGGCTCTTGGAAAAGGCGAGCTCCTCGGAGGTGAGGTTCAGTTCCAAAATGTTGTCGCCGGGGGGAAGTGGATTCGGAAGCGGCGTTGGCGTGACCGAATTGTTGGGCCGGAAGATGGTGTTGAAGCCATTCCCTACAAAATCTCCAGCAAATGCGGCCAGTGGGCCAAGCGGCGCGGGAGGCGGAGGTGTGTGGACCACCTTATGGTCGGGGTGGACCTCCTTGAAAAAGAAATCACCGGGCAGCCTGATGGTTCCTCTGGAGCCTGTGTCGCTCATACATAATCCCCCTTTTTGGTGGAAATCCTTATTCGAAATTGCGCAAACGACTCAGTACATATACCCCAAATTCATTTCGAGCAACTGCTGTTCGATCCAGATTGTCAATGAATATTTTATGACCTTGAAGACGCGTAGGCGCCCTTGAACTGAAGTGCTCTCCAATGAGTACTTTCCGCGCTACGTGGATAGCTCTATCAGCTGATCCAATCCACCACTTTCACAATTTGCCAGGCCGGTGTTTATCTGAATTGACTGTTGACCAAACCGACGCCCGGTCCCTACGCGGTCTTCTTCGCCTTAATCCTGGAAGCCGCGCGTTGCAATGAACGAAGGCGTCCGATTTCAAAAGGTTGACACGGTTCCGCTGACGACCCAGCAGTTCCTTGAGGCGCTGATCGTGCTATAAGCGGTGGCCAGCCTTGGCCTGGTATTCGGCATGGTTTATCTCGGCTCCAATTTTGTTGCTTTTGGGGCTTCCTTTTGGCCGACCGGACCCGGTCCGCTCTTTCGGGATTATCAGGGTCTTTTTCGGCCGTTTTGGGATGGCCTTCGTCCTTGGGAAAATCGCTAAAACTTGGTGACTTTGCAGGAGAATCAAGCACTTTCTCGGTAACAGGCTGCGAGTCCCGTGGGCGGTTCAATTCCCCCCGGTTTCCACGAATCCCGCGGTTAAGCGCGCCGCATGGTTGAACCCCGCATAGCTGTTAGGATTTTGAGGAGACATGTCGACGACAGAGTCCTCTTGCATCGTGCGCGCAGGGTGACTCGCCAGTTCAGCGGGAGGGGAGATGGATTCTGAGGTCATCAAGAATTCTTTCGGGCAGCTGGAAAGCAAACTGGATACGGCGCGAGAGGCTGCCAACCAGATCGAACGGGACAAGCTCCACGAAGCAATATCAGAGGGAACGGCGGGAGGCACCTACGAATTCCCTGACGAGGCGCTTGAGGACTCGCTGCGGAACGCTTACGACACCATGGCCCTCGTCCTCGAAGCGGCGGGACTGACCGGGACAAGGGCGGAGCTGCTTAAGAAACGTGCTGAGTTCGAGAACAAAGGTGGCTTGGATGCCGTCGAACAAATCACCCCGGATGCTTGGATCAGCCCTGCGCTATCCTATATCGACAACATGCTGGCGAGTCTCCGAGCCGCTGTCGGGCAGGGTCCTTCTGCTCTAGAAGCGTTCGAACTTGCGAAGCTGGAACACATCTTGGACGAGACTAATTGGTTGGTTCAGAAGGAGGGCGTAACACCGACCAGCGAAAAGCAAGTCCGCGACGTAATGCATAAATATCTTGAGGCGTATTTCCCGAGTTACACGCGGAAGCTCGTGTTACCAAAGCCGATAAAATCATTCGTGCCGGACGGCGGGATTGCGGATCTCAAGGTGGGGATCGAGTTCAAGTTCGCGGCAAGCGACGACGAGGTCAAGACCGAACTCGGCGGCATTTATGAAGACATGACCGGGTATTCCGGATCCGCCGACTGGACCCGCTTCTACACCGTTCTGTACCAGACGAAAGCGTTTGAATCTGTGCGCCGGTTCAAGAAGGCAATCTCGCTGGGAGGTCATCAATGGAAAGCCATCCTGGTCACCGGTGATGGTAGCCGGCTGCCTAGGAAAACGCCAAAGGCGAAGGGTAAGGGAGACTGCAAAGCCTAAATGAACGGGCCAATTATATGCAGCGCGATGCGGGGACCTGGGAACTGATTGTGTCGTTTGCTGGATTCGTAGAGCGTACCTTTGGGAATAGCTTCAGATCTTATAGCGCCAAAAGTGCAGGGCGGGTGGTCATTGCGTCCGGCACGACCGCGCGACGCGTGGTATTCCCTATCTCTTCGCCGAAAATGAAATACGATTCGGCCACGCCGATTCTGAACTTCGTGAACTCTTCTGTGCTTGCCGCTGTATCGGGAAGAACGTCGGAATCCTCGCTCTCCACCAATTCTATCAATTAGGCCCTTTGGTGAACGTTTTTTTGCAATTGGTGAATGTTCTTTGCGAATCAACAGCGTCGAAAAGCGATTCGACGCGCCCGACGGCCGCACGCGACTATAATCGCTCGCCCAAAAGTCCTCATGTTTTCAGGGTTCGTTCTGATGCAGCAATCGTATCTCGGGTCATGATTTTCGTGGCCTTGCTGCGGACTGGACCGGGTTCTCTTCATCTGACGCAGAAGTCGTATGGCTGGCTCGATGGCAAAGCGGCGCTGACGATGAAGGTTTCGCGGCACCGGCGAATTCAGAAATTGAATCCTTGGGTGCAGACCACAGCCTTTGTTCTTACGCGAAAATGTATTTGTCGGGTTAGAAAGGCAACACCAAAAGTGACACCAGCTCCGTTCTCAATGAGTTCGAAAAGTGTTCCATTCGGAGGTGTCCAACTCCATCGCGCAGTAGGCTTCAAACAGGTAGAGTTCAAGTGGGTTTTCGATGTCGATGAACGCGACACTGCAATCTCGAATCAGCGCCTTGGCTTGATCGAAGGCCGTGCGGAAAACCGGGTCTTGCATGGCGTCTGCCCGTTTCATTTTGTGGCCTGTTTTATCAGTCGCCATGAGGTAGGCAAGACTAGCATCGAAATGGGTGTTCCCTGTCACATGCTGCCGAAGCCGTTGAACCACGGTTCGTGAAATACCCACGTAGAATGGCTTTCCTTCCCGCAGCAACACGTAGCACCCTGAAAACTCGCTGCTCCGCTGCAATCCTGACAGGATGGATTTGACGCCGAACCCCTGTTTGCAAAACGAAGACATCGGGACTGGCGCTGATAAAGCGGCCCGGAGCCTCTCCATATAACCCGGCAAGATGACCGTAGCCATTTCTGCGAAAGTACTGGTGCAACCGTCAATAGGCATTCGAAGAGTCTACAGCCTCGCTCGTGTCTCATGAAGGGGTAGAATCTGGGAACACTGGCCGGGGCATGCTTGAGCTGAGCGTTATGGCGGAACCTTCATTTCCATTCGGCGTCAAAACCTCGCAGTCCTTCGTAGTCTTGGATAAGAGCTTTCTTCAAGGAGTGAATTCGGCACAGTTGCAGTATTACGTGCAGATGGGGTGGACCTTTGGTCTCACAGAGGCCCTCATGCATGAGCATTTTAGGAAGCGCGACCCGAGACGGATAGCGAACCTCTTCAAGCTTCATAGTATCGAGGGCGGCGTGGTCCTCCTTCCTGGTATTGGCGAAATGTTTCGTAGCGAAGCGAAGACACTCAAACCCGCATGCAAGACTATGCAGGCAAAGAGGGTTGAGTTCACACCTCAAAAGGGGCCTTCGGGAGAATATTTTGAGCTGGATGGTCCGTCGCTGATGTCGACCGAACAACGAAGTCGTGATTTGAAGGTAAAGCTCAACGATCTAATTGACGTATGGCAGTCGTCATTACGCGAAATGCCAGCACTTAAAAATGCAAGTCCAAAGGAGCTACCAGAGAGAATTAAGGAACTGTCGCTCGAGATTCGAAACGATCTCAAGAGTATGCGCACATTTTATGCAAATCATCGACAGGCAGAGCATCCACCTCCTGAGCTGCTTGATGAGGAGTGGGCCTTTTTCCGTTGGATTCAAGTGCAATTGTTAGCGGGACTGGATTTCATTGGCAGACATGGTGTGGACGCAAAGCTGAACGAGGAAAGCATGCTGCACGAATTATTAGATTTGGATTATCTGATATCCGCATTGCTCGTTGGTGGGCTGGCATGCCGTGAAACCCGATTCATTGAACGATTTAGGTTCCTCCGTCCAGATGGAGTGATCCTGAGGTGATTATCTGGCTTGAAGCGACCGTTTCTGCGCCGGTGTAAGCACTTCATTTCTTCACCTACCGGCTCCTTTCACCTATCGCTTACGGGCACCATAACGGCACCGCACAATCGGGGCGCACTGTATACGTTTTTGTGACCAGAATTGCCCTGAAACGACGGATCCCCGGTTCGGCGGAGCCTCGAACGACCTACGGTTTTGTTGGTCTTTTTGGCCGGTTAGGGAACCTCTGCACAGGGAGGGTCGTCATTCTGAACGGAGTCTGCGAAGTGAAGAATCCCGGAATCTGGGACCCGTTCGCTGTGCTCAGGGTGACAGAATGAGCCTTGTGCAGAGCCTTGTGCAGAGGTTCCCTAGCAGGATGTTGAGAAATTCCTTTTCGATCGGATCGATGATTGGTTTAGCATCTGTATAGTTTGAACCAGGGCGGTGGAGTCGAGGAGGCGGAGAAAGATGCGCGGACACGAGCGGTCACAGACGACGATGCTGACCTTGGTGAACCCGGAGCAGCGGGTCCCGGCGAATCATCCGATCCGGCTGATCAAGCAACTGGCGGAGGTAGCACTCAAAGAACTCTCGCCGCTGTTCGAGCAGATGTACAGTGAAGTGGGCCGGCCCTCGATCCCGCCGGAGCGGTTGCTGAAAGCTTCGCTCTTGATGGCGCTGTACACGGTGCGCAGCGAGCGGATGTTCTGTGAGCAGTTGGATTACAATCTTTTGTTCCGCTGGTTTCTGGACCTGAACTGGGACGAGCCCAGCTTCGACCACTCAACCTTTAGCCGCAATCGGGGCCGTTTGCTGGAGCACGACGTGGCGGGCGAGTTTTTCCGCAAGGTGGTGGCGGAGGCGCGCGAGCTTAGGCTGACCAGCGACGAGCACTTTACGGTGGACGGCACGTTGATCGAGGCGTGGGCGTCGCTCAAGAGCTTTCGCCCCAAGGGTGAGGAACGCAGCGAACGCACGCCGCCGGACGATCTGGGTAATCCGAGCGTGGACTTCCACGGTGAACGGCGCCAAAACGCGACCCACCAGTCCACCACCGATCCCGAAGCGCGGCTGGCAAAGAAGGGCGCCGGCAAAGAGGCCAGGCTCTGCTACACCGAGAGCGTGCTGATGGAGAACCGCAACGGATTAATGGTCGATCTGCGCGTGGGTCAGGCCGGCGGCCGGGCCGAATGCGAGCAAGGGCTGGAGATGCTCCAAGAGCTTCGCGGGCCGCGCCGAATCACGGTGGCCGGCGACAAGGGCTACGACACGGCGGCGTTCGTGGCGAGCTGCCGCGCGCTCAATGTCACTCCCCACGTGGCACAGAATGAGCGGCGGCCGGGTGGCTCGGCGCTCGACCTGCGCACCACCAATTGGCCGGGATACGCGGTGAGCCAACGCGTGCGCAAGCGGGTCGAGGAGATCTTCGGCTGGCTCAAGACCGTCGGCAACTTCCGCCGCACCCGCTATCGGGGCGTCGAGCGAACGACCTTCGCCGCTTACCTGGTCGCTGCCGCCTACAACCTGCTGAGGATCGCTAAGCTCTGTCCCAGCGGATGAATCGAGTCGCCAGCGAGCCGCATCCCCCACGACCAACCCGGTAGCTACCCGACCCGCAACCTCAATACTCACTTCGTTACGTCATCCGACCAAGCCAACTTCGTGATTAAACCCTTTCATCAACAGCCTGCTAGGAGAGGAGACCGGTTTTGAAGACCGGGACGACCGGTGTCGCGAAATACTTCGTGTGCCCAATTTTGTGCCCAGTGTGCCCGATTATGTGCCCCAAGCGCAGATCAGTCCATGCTGGTCGGTAACTACTGGTCTCAACTTGGCGATCGACTGCTAACCCAACTGCCACAGATGGTTCGCTACCTTGGAACGCTAAAGAACGATACCAGCCAATCTCGGAGATTTAGTACGGCTTCACAACTCACCAGGACTTGAACCCCTTTTACGGTTTACCTCGGACGGCTCGGGCGGCTTGAATTTTGGCTCGAACCTCATCGATGTATTGCTTGGCCTGCGCGCGCGTCTGAATCGCCTGCACACGCACGAGAATCGCATGGCGCTGTGCGGCGGGCGAGACCGCCAGGTCACGACGCATGGCGACATGCACGAAGACCGGAAGATTACCGCTGTCGACGGTTCTACCAGGCGCCGGGGCGATTTGCTCTCTTGCCTGCGTAACCGGAGCGGCTGTCACAGGCAGGGCAGTCGGGGGGTCGGTCCGGGAAATCGCCAAATTGACAAGTGGCATTACCGAATTCGCGGCCTTATCTCGCGCGGTGAGAGCGAGCAGGTCAAACGCTGCCTCGATCGTCGCCGGGATAGAGCTGTGGTCGTAGAGGCGATGATCGATGATATTTTTTCCAATATAGGGCGACACGATGATAGCAGGGACGCGGACACCATATTGAGCAAAGGTAAAGCCATATTGATTGTATTTTGACAGCGGCGCGGTATCGCCAGGCGGAATGGCGGCTGGCGGCGTCGCATGGTCGAAAAACCCGCCATGTTCATCCCAAGTCACGATGAGCAAGCTTGATTCCCAGTGAGGCGAATTTCGGATGGCTTCGTAAGTTGCCTTGATGAGCGCTTCGCCCGGGGTGACGCCGTCCATCGGATGCTGCGAATTACCGCCCTTGAAAGTGCCGGACACCATGTCACCGTAGTTTGGCTCTATCCAGGTAAAGAGCCAAGGGTACTCGGCCTTTGCGACGTCTGCCGCGAACCCATCATAGCTATGAATGTCAGTAAGCGTGATGCCTTTCAGCGCAGCCACCAACGGAAAGTCGTCGCCAGAATAGATTCTCGATCCATTGGGGGATTTCAGATTCAGTGCGTCAAAGATCGTACCATTGCTGAATTCGATGCCATCAACGGTCTCCCACGTCAAAATCTCGGCGGTGGTCGGGCTATGATCGAGGCCATCTGAGGAAGCCGCAAAGGCGAATAGTCGGTTCGGCCATGTCGGTCCCGGGATCGACGCGTGCCAGTTATCGCCGACCGCGAATTCGCGTGCGAGGGCGTTGAGGACCGGTAACTGCTCTGGAGCAAAGCACTTCAATATCTCGCCGTAGTTGCCTGGCGCGTTACCCTCGTCTTTCGTGTGTGACAAGGCATAGTCACTGACGAAACCGCTGTTATTGATGGACGGATAGTCTCCGCCCGGCAAGTAAGCGGCGTAGGTTCCGCAAAGCTCTTCAAGCACATCGGGAAACTCATGGCCGGGATCGACCGGAATTGTCTCGTCCGCCCCCCGCGACACTTTATAGACTTGGCCGCGATAGCCGTTGGACTCAGTGCCTGCAAGCCCTCTAACCTCGGTCTGGGCCCCCGTTTCTGCATCGATGCCGGTGATGCCGGAGAACCCGAGCATGTGATCGAACGAGCGGTTCTCGAGCATCAAAACAAATATATTTGTCAGCGGGACGGCCATAGCCACTTCCTTTCCGGCCTGCACCTTCGGTGCAGCAGCAATAAAAGCCATTTTATCGCGTTTCTTTCAAAAGCGTATAGCAAGCTCGGATCCTACCGATTCAGGCGCCGCCGCGTGCAGGCAAGACCTTTACCGGCGCACGCATGATTTGCGAGCTGGTGTGCCGCGGCAACAAGGTCGCCATAGCGCCCAACAACCAAAAGATGAATCGCACTTAAATGCGCTTGTCGGCGAAGCTAAGTCCACCCGCGGGTGTCGTCGTAATCATCAGGTCTTCGGGCTTGAGGGTTGTCGAACACTCGGGCGCTGTCATCGCGCACCTGAGGCAGCGGCGCCTTTAAAAGGGCATCCGCGGCGCCCGGTGGGCGGCCGGCCCCGCATCGAATTCAGAAGCGCAGCGAATGATCGCCGCATCTGGAAACCTAACATTCCAGCACCAGCGACCGGCCGAAGATGCTTCGGAATACAATTCGGAGGACGAAGGCGGGCCCTTACCTAACAGCGGCGCCGCACATTCTTTCGCTGGTGCCTGTATGGTGCCGTAACTGGATGAAAAACGCCGAACTACGGTGAAGATCTAGCCCCGGCTTTTCCTTGATTCTGTGGAGCTTCGTTCAGGAGCGTTGGCGGTGTTCGGCGCCTGCGGCTTATTCGTAATCAGCAGGTCGTCGGTTCGAATCCGACGGGTGGCTCCAAGAAAATCAATAAAATCAGATAGTTATGAAGCTGGCAAATCCACTGGATCGACCATCTTCATTCTGTGTCACCACTGTGTCACCGCTAAGAACGGTAAAGTGACTCCAATGCCCCCTCCCGGCTCGCGGACCCGCTCAATGCTAATCAACAGGCCTAGCTTGGGACTATCCGACGACCGCACAGGTCTCGGTCCTCGCCACCGCGCAACCGTCAGCTGATAAACGCCAAAAACTGCTTTCCCAGATCGGTCGTGCGCGGCGTGAGCATCCCCTGTGGCGTCATCATTACGTTCAGCTTGGATCCCTGAGCAATCAACCCCCGATTCTCGAGGTCTCTGCACAACTGCTCGCAGAAAGGACCCTGCCCATTTAACTCCGGCACGCAATGGAAGAGCAGCAACTGGAGTCCGCCGCCAAGGATCTGAAACTGTTTACCGGCTGCTGCCACGACAGCCACCGGATCATCGAACACGGCGAGAACGCGAATGTGCGATACCGTCAACTCATCAATAAACCTGAGAAAGATCAGTTGTCGATCATCGTCAGGTGCGGACTTCAGCGCAGAGTTTCGAACCGCGTTTCGCAAAGCGCGCAGCTTTTCCTCTTGATGCGTTCGCATCGCGATCTGGTTCGCGTGGAGAACAGCAGTGAGAAATTGCTCATTGTCGTCGAGTGGCTTTGAAAGGTCAGAGACGCGATCTTGAAGTTCGGAAACGACTCCAGCCAGTTGCTCCAACCAGCTTTGCTGCCTTCGCGAGTAAGGCTCGGCCAGGAACTCTGATAATACAGCAAGCGGGCCACCGACGACTGGTATAGCGGATATTCCCGCCTCCGCGATCTTCAAAGCGATCGCACCTTTTCCTTCTTTCGGTGGCTTCTCCATTGCCCCTCTGTCCGCCGTCCTACTCGCTGCGCAAGGACTAGCGCCTTCTCCGGAGACCGACGCGTTTATCGAGCGTTCTTCACGTCACGACGATAGGCGACCCTCCTGACACAGGGCAAGTGGCACAGAATCTGCTGCCTCGCAGAAACCAGCGAGCACGAATTTCACGGCAGTGCTCGGTCGCAAGCAGCGAGGCATCGGCATGGAAGGCAGCGTCTATCTCAAAGCGCGGCAGGAATGGGATGAGCGTTACGCTGATCTGGTTCTCGGCAAACGCAACTGGCAGATCACCGCCGCCGGCATGATAACCGTCACGTTGGTGAACAACGACAAAGTCGCGTGAGTTTCCGCTCGTGACTCTGACAGTCTGCTCGCTTTCGACACCAGCAAGATCATCAACGATCCCGCCAACGCCCTTCTATCGACCACGCCCGTAGGAATTGAACCCGACGGCGCTCAGCCATTCTCCAACCGGCGCTTGATGGCAGTGGCGAACACGAACCGATTCGACACGTGTGCCGGCGCCGGCGGCACCGTCAGCATTCTCAATTTCGACAAGGCGCTGAACGTCGGCGGCGACGCGGCTACGGTGGGTACCTTCGATGCGGGCGTGTTCCCGCGGCAATGGGCCAAATCGCCGGACGGCCGCTTGCTTTATCTGACGGAATTCGGTTCCAACACGCTCGCAATTTTGCCCGCGATCTCTCTCGCCCACCACTTGCTCTCGATCAAGCCGGTCTACTGTTTCTTTGATGTCGTGGTGTGCTCGCTTAAATCGGTCTGACTATCGCGCTCTCGTTCGCAGTTTTTGGCGCTGTCAAAACTGCCAGAATAGGTCCATTGAGACAGGAGAGCCTTGAATTTCGATTACCTGTTCGAACGCGCGAACATGCAGCTCGAAGATCGAAAGAGTCTCAGGGTCGTTGTCTGCGATCGACCTGGAGACGGGAAGAAAGAAGAGGATCAACTACTGGCGGACTTGGTCGATACATTCACTAAGGGGACGGAGTATGTAAAGGCCACACATGTCGTCTCGAATCTCCTGACAACTCCGTCTCATCTCAGCGTGGATTTCGTGACAAAGTCGTATTCCGAAGGCGCTAACTATAATTCAGTTTATGCAACCACGACTGCGTTTTCGCCCGCGCGCAGAGGTCACTTACGACTTAGGTCGGCGCGCTGATCGGAGCGGGGACCGGGGCGATAATCGGCGCGGCGGTCGGCTCGCCAGGGGCGGCCGCCGCGCTCGGCGGTGCGCTCGGCGCGGGCGGTGGCTTCCTGGTCGGAAAGGAATTGCAGAACCAGAGAACAGCCACAAACAGACGCAATCTGGAGCGACTGGCCGCTCGCCTTGCTATATGGATTACGCGGCGGCCGGCAAACGCGTGCGGATCGCATCTGACCGCGCGACCCTGCGCGCTTGCTCTTCAATCGGCAGTTGGGCTATGCGGATCGCAACGCTAGCGCGCGCGACGGAAGTTCGCGCCGGAGGTGATATGCCGCGAGTCAGCGCCGTTCCATATTCAAAAATGGATTCAGAGCTAAAGGCGATCGTTCATGCCAGTGATGAAGCGCTTAATGGCTCGGAGTGGGTCCAGTACTTTTGTCATCCCGCCGAGCTCTATAAGAGTTTCGTCAAGTTCTACTACGAACACGTGGCAACCGAGGAGTACGGCATCAGTTGGAAACTTTCCGAGATGATGCGGCACATGGTCGCCGTCCATAATACGTGTACCCTTTGAAGGGGCGTCACGTATCCCTCGGCGAGGGAACAAGGTTTGACGGCGGAGATGGTTGAGGCGATTCCACGTTTTCGGGAGAGCGCGCTCTTCACTCCGGCAGAGAAAGCGGCGCTTCGGTTAGCCGACGCGATGGCCGGCGATCACAGGCAGGCGCCCTACGACGAGATCTTTGCGGAGCTGCGAAAATACTACAGCGAGGAGCAGATCGTGGCGCTCGGCTGGAAGACCGGGATTTGGCTTGGCTACGGCCGTTTGGTCCACGCGCTTGACGTGCCAGCGGTCGGCGCCTCGTGCGCAATCCCGCTCAAGGCCGCATCCGGCTAGCGAAATTTTCGCTCGCGCTCGAGAGGGGAGTAATGGACATACGCACATGACAGAATCGCGTCCAGCGGGCGTCCACTTCAGAGCCAGAGGCAGGATGGCGGTCCACACGATTTGGGACTACCTCACTCGCCCGATCGCGAGAACCATCGACGATGTCCCGTGGTGTGCGGAAGCGATATCGCCCGAGTGGCTCACGGCTGTTCTATGCGGCGATGCCGCGGACGCGCGGGTGGTCTCGGTGGAAATTTGCGGAGGAGATCAGGGCTCGAGCGTTCGCAGGCGGCTCAAGGTCGTATACAACGAGGAAGGCAGGAAGGCCGGCTTACCGGAAAATCTGTTCTGCAAGACCACCCCGACGGTCCTGACCAGGCTTGCGACCGGCCTCTCCGCCGCGGGCGAGGCGCGCTTTTATCGCCAAATCCGTCCCGAACTTAATATCGAAGCACCCAGGTGCTATCACTCCGCATGGGACCGCAAGTCTGGACGTTCAGTACACCTTTTCAACGATCTGATTGCGACCAAGGCGGCCCAGTTCTGCAAGTGGTCCACACCGATTTCCCGCCAGCAGGCGGAACAAATCATAGATACCCTGGCCACCGTGCACGGCCGTTACTATGACAGTGCGCGCTTTGGCTCAGACCTGAGATGGCTTCTGACGTTCGAAGATTTTTTTCGAGCCGGCGAAAGGGTGGGTCTTCGGGAGTGTCATGAGCGAGCCATGATACAGGCCGAGGCGGTCATCCCTAAAGACGTCAGCCGCCGTCGCGCCGGGATTTGGCCGGCGACGATTAAAGCGCTGGAGCTACACACGACGGCCCCGCGCACCTTGCTGCATTCAGACGTGCACCTGGGAAACTGGTACATCACGGAACAAGGCCGCATGGGGCTATGCGACTGGCAATGTCTTGGCAAAGGGCACTGGGCGCGCGACGTTTCCTACGCCATATCGACAACCTTGGCGATCGAGGATCGGCGCGCCTGGGAACGCGACCTGCTCAAACGCTATCTGGACCAGATGCGGGAAAAGTGCGGCCTGGGGATCGGCTTCGACGAGGCGTGGGATTTGTACCGGCAGCAGATTTTCCTTGCGTTGTTGATGTGGACGCCGACGCTGGTACATACGCGTACGACGCCCGATATGCAGCCGGAAGAGATGTCGCTCGAAATGATCAAACGGATGACCGCCGCGATCTCGGATCTGGAGAGCCTCAGCAGCTTCGCTTAGCGGTAGAATCCACCCGGACGAGGAATACACGCGAGGAATAAACGCGAGGCATACACGATGAACATCGAGCCGTCACAGCAAGTCTCGCTGGAGAATTGGGGAAAGCAGCTACTGGAGAATATCCTGTTGACGGCTGCGGAAGCGGTAGGCGAACGCAGTGAGATATCCGACTCGATCGAGGTGACGTTGACATTCCGATTGACCCCGATCGTTTTGAAAGATCATCTCGAAGTCAGTGTCGCATTCAAGCGGGATCCTACCTTGATAACTCATATACCACGGCAGCTCTGATTCGCCTCGCCGGTCATTGGCAGGAGTGCCCGATCAGGTGCTTCGTGGAGAATCCGATTGCTTATCCCTTTGATGTGCGAATGCCCGGAGCGGTAGCTCGGTCAGGCTGACGAGCCGGTTATTGTTGGTCCACGCCAGCGGTCCCGTCACTTCAAAGCGTTCGAAGCGCTCCAGCAGTTCCTCGAACATCACGCGGATTTCCAGCCGTGCGAGATTCGCACCCAGGCAGAAATGGGTGCCGAGACCAAAGCCCACGTGATAGTTCGGATCGCGTCCGAGGTCGAAGCGAAAAGGATTTTCGAATACGTTTTCGTCGCGGTTGGCTGACATTTCCCAGACCGTTACCTTTTGGCCCTTGCGAATCACGCGGCCTCTTAGCTCGGTGTCGTGGGCCGCGGTGCGCCGCTTGTAGACTGACGGCGAGGTCCATCGCACGATCTCTTCGATTGCCGTCTTCATGATCTCGCGATCGCTGCGCAACCGTTCGAGCTCGCCGGGGTTCTCGATCAAAGCCAGCAGTCCTCCCGCGATCGACCCGCGAGTGGTTTCGGCACCCGCCGGAAAGAGCAGGTTGAAGAAGGCGCGGAGTTCCTGATTGTTGAGCTGCGGCGAGCCGTCGTCCAACTGCGCGTGGACGATCACCGACAGGATGTCGTTGGCCGGCTGGGCACGCTTGCGTTCGACCACCGTGTCGGCATAGGCACTGAGGCGTTTGAGGTACTGCGGCGACATCACGGTGCCGTCGCCCGCACCGACCGCGAGGTCGACAATTTCGATTATCTCAGCGCGGTCCTCCTGCGGCACTCCGAGAACGCTGCAGGTTGCCTGGAGCGGAAGCTCGCGGGCCACCGCTGGAACGAAGTTGAAGGTCTCTCCCAGCGGCACCTGGTCCAGGATGCGCCTGGTGCGCGTCCGTAACTCGTCCTCCAACAAGCCGATCATCCGCGGGGTAAAGCCCTTGTTCACCAGGGCGCGCAGCCGGCGATGCTTGGGGTCGTCGGTCTGATTCAACTGGTAGCCCATGCCTTTGCCGTCATAGATCTGAGTCCCGCCGAGTTCCGAGGAATAGGTTTCCGCGTCCTTGAACACCGTCACCACGTCGTCATAACGGCTGACGACCCAGAAACCGACGCCATTGGGCGTGTATTGCGTCGGCTCGTGCCACCACACCGGTTCGTGCCGGCGCAACCAGGTGAAGAAATCGTGCGGAAATCCGCGCGCGAACGAACGGCTATTCGAGAGATCGACGAATTCCATGAACTTCCTTGCGGTCTCGCCTTCAGATGTGGCCCCGAGGCGGCTAGCGCTGTCTTGCGCCGCATCGTGGGCTTGCGACGGGAATTTTATCTATACGCGCGATCCGACTCCACCGTCCCAATGGCGCACGTTCGGTTTTCACCGTTCTCAGACGAGTGGGATGGCGTGACCATCCGCAACCAGTTCCATCCCCGAATATTCGCAAGACGCGCTGGTGTGTTCAAAGATGCTCACGCCGATTAGCCATACCGCGACGATAGCCGCGGGAGGAGTTCCGATCGTCCGGGCGTAGTCGTCCCATACATTGCGTTCTTCGCCGACCCATTGTCCGAGCCGTGCCATCCCCGATCGCACCACCAGATGGGTCTCGCGCGCGTGCCATCGGGGAATGGGACAGCGAAAGCTGCTCTCCGGCGCCATCGCGGCGCTCCACAGGTAGGTGAGGTCCTGCCCGTTGTCGAATTCGACCGCGACGCTCAGATAATCGTGACTTGCCACGGCATCCTCGGGTCGTGCGGAGGGCAACACGTCGATTTTCCACGACCATCGGAGCTTCACGGCGGAATCGAACTTAACATTCACGGGACGTTGCAGGATAGCCGCGTCGTCGCGCATGCGGCATCGGATGATTGGTTCACCTGTGGCGCGCAGCCCCGACTCGAAGATGCCGCTGTCGCCGATCGACCATAGATAGCGCCATCCCGCCGGCGTGGTCGCGGGATTCTTCAGCCGGTCGGCCTCCGCACGCACGATAGCCGCGCCAGCCGAGCCGTACTGCGCCAGCCGACCCAGCCCGGCGCGCGGATCGATTCGCCATCGCACGACCAGGACCGCAAGCGTTCCAGCCACGCGCTGGTAGGCCCGCGGGTTGGTCGCAAGCGTTCCGTGCCGGTCGGCCCAATCGCCCGGGAAAAGGCTGCTCAGATAGAGTTGGCCGCCTGCCCCGACAGTGAAGGTGTGCGAGCGGCCGGGGGCGCGGAAAATCTCGCCCTGCGGGCCGATCCGCATCCAGAGCGAAAAATGGGAACCGACCCAGACGTTCGGGTGGTCGGCGATACTGGCGCGCCCGGCGGAGAACATACTTACTTGATCGCCGGTGGATAGCTCGATACCGGTCGGCGTCCAGGGTGGACGATTGGCTGCCACCCTCACCATCGCGCACCGCGCGACCGCGTCCCGCCCGGCCGCGGCGATAATCGGTTCGAGAACGCGTTCGAATTCTTCGACGCTATCTGGATTGTTAGCTTGCATTGTCGTCTTGCATTATCAAACTACGCGCGGCCTGCTATTCGTGAGGCGGCTTTGCTCCCAGCCGAAGCCTCGCGTAGCTGCCCGGCGCATCCTCGATAACCTTCAATTCGTGATCTCCGGGTATTCGCGCCGGCACTTTTTCTCCGGCGTTTTGCCGCTCGATCCACGCCTGCCAGTCATTCCACCATGATCCCGGATGCTGCTCGGCACCTTCGAGCCATTGCTCGGGCGTCGACGGGAACGCCTCATTAGTCCAGTAGTGATATTTGTTGGCCGCCGGCGGGTTGACGATACCGGCCACGTGGCCGGAGCCGCCGAGCACGAAGCGCACCGCTCCGCCAAGGTACGTAGCGCCCTTGTAGGTCGTTTTCCACGGCGCGATGTGATCCTCCACGGTCGAGATGAAGTAGGCCGGCAGCTTCACCTGGCCCAGGTCGATCGGCACGCCGTCGAGCTCGAGCCCGCCCGGCACTGCCAGCAGATTCTTTAGGTACATGTTGCGCAGGTAGAAGCTGTGCATCCTGGCCGGCATCCGCGTCGAGTCCGAGTTCCAGTAGAGCAGGTCGAACGGGAACGGATCCTTGCCCAGCAGGTAATTGTTGATCACGAACGACCATACCAGGTCGTTGGCGCGCAGCAGGTTGAACGTTGAGGCCATCTCCGAGCCTTCGAGATAGCCGCGCTCGTTCATCCTCTTTTCAAGGTTGGCGACCTGCGCCTCGTCGACGAAGACGCCCAGCTCGCCCGGTTGCGAGAAGTCCAGCAGGCTGACGAAGAAGGTCGCGCAAGCGACCTGCTCGCGTTCCTTGGCCGCCAGGTACGCGAGCGTGGTGCCGAGCAGCGTGCCGCCCAGGCAATAGCCGATGACATTGACCTGCGGCTGGCCGGTCGCGCGCACGACGGCGTCGAGCGCGGCGATCGATCCTTCGAGCATGTAATCGTCGAAGCCCTTGGCGGCAAGGCTGCGGTCGGGGTTCACCCAGGAGACCACGAACACCGTGTGGCCGCGGTCCACCGCCCACTTGATGAAACTGTTCTTCTCGCGCAGATCGAGGATGTAGTACTTGTTGATCCAGGGAGGGATGATGAGCAGCGGGCGTCGGTAAACTTCGGAGGTGGCCGGCTGATACTGCAGGAGTTGCATGAGCTCGGTCTGGAACACCACCTTACCCGGCGTGCTGGCGACGTTCCTGCCGAGCTCGAAGGCCTTTTCATCGGTCATGCTGATGCGTAGCTGACCGTCGCCCTTCTCGATGTCGCCGAGCAGGTTGTTGAGTCCGCGAAGCAGATTCTCGCCGCCGCTCGACAGGGTTTCGCGCAGCACCTGCGGATTGGTCATCACGAAGTTCGACGGCGCGAGCGCCTCCATATACATCCGGGTCAAGAACGCCACCTTCCTTTGCGACTCTTCGGATAACCCATCGACGCCGGAGACCGCGTGCAGGATGTGCCGCGAGGCGATCAAATAGGACTGCTTGATGAAGTCGAACAGGAAACTGTTCACCCACGCGTCGTCTTTGAAACGCGCGTCGCCCGGATCCGGCACGGCGACCGGCTTCACATCCCGGCCGAGCATCTTCATCCAGCTTGACTGCCACAACTGCGCATAGTCCAGCCACATGTTCATCGCATGCGTGCCGAGCGCCATCGGGTCGGAGAGCACGCGCACGTAAAGGTCCATGTAGGCCTTGGCGATGCCAAGTTCGTCGTCGACCGCGCCCGGATGCGGAGACTTTTTTGCGAAATCGCCAAGAATCCGGGCCGCGCGCTCGGCAACTTCGCGATAGACCTTGGCGAGTTCCTCGAATTTGGCGGTCTGCGGCAGGCTGTCCATCGATTGTCCTCGTTTGCCTCTGGCCGGAAGCGCACGGTTCGGACAGCCTAGCGTTGCGCGCTCTGCCAGCGGGCAAAGATGTCTCCAGGGTGGTAACAGATTAAACAGCAGTTTGACCAGTCCCGCAGAGGATTAAGCCGGTAGGACAGGGGCGATCTCGTGCCGGTGGAAGCCTCCAGGCGCACCGAGCTGAACGCGCCTCGCGGTGATGTGATTTGTTGGTCTGAGAATTGCCGGAGCGCTGCGGCGATGCGCTACCCCCGTTGGAGCGACATCGACGGTGGGCTACACTGTTGACGACCGGTTTTGGGGGGGCAGCCTGCTGCAACAGGATCGGGCTGGCTAGTCACGTTCGATTCTAAGGTTCGACAACTAAAGGGTTATTACGCCGATTTCAAGCGACGATGGCCAAGGAGGAGGCCAAAGCGGCGATGGGGGAAGTGGCTTCCTGAGCCGCTCGGCCGTGGAGAGGTCGAGGTGATAGGGGTCGTTGCCGCCCTCGCCGAGCGCCGTCATTTGCGCCTGCGGCTGGCACGGCGCCGCGGCGCGCTCACCAAGTTGCACTTAAGCCGGGCGCGGAATTTTCTGGTGAAGACAGTCGAGGAGCCTTCGCCATGAGGCACGCCGACCGGGCCTACGATCGCGTCGGGCAAACCGAGCCCTACTACGGCGTCATTGCGCTGGAACGCTACTTGAGCGCCAACCTCAACGCGGTCGCCTTGCGCGAGTTCTTCGAGAGCGGCGAAACGCAAGTCGCGAATGTACTCGCAACGATTCGCACGCGCTTCGCTCCGGACTTCAAACCGCGGCGCGCCCTCGACTTCGGCTGCGGCGTCGGACGAATCCTGATCCCGCTCGCGCGCGAGGCCGGCCAGGCGATCGGCATCGACGTCTCTGACGCTATGATGGCCGAGGCGACGCGCAATTGCCGCGAGCGCAAGCTCACCAACGTCTCCTTCGTCAAATCGGACGACCGGCTCTCGCGCCTCGAAGGTACGTTCGACCTGATCCACTCGAGCATCGTCTTTCAGCATATCGTGCCGCGGCGCGTCGAGATCATGGTGCGTGGCCTGCTCGCACATCTGGAACCCAGCGGCGTCGGCGCGCTGCACTTCACGACCTGGCTGCCATTGCGCAAACGAATCGTTCACCGGCTCAAGAAGGCGCTGCCGCCGGTCAATATCGCGGCCAACCTATACCGCCGCCGGGCCTGGAACCTCGGCCTGATCGAGTTGAACTGTTTCACGCTGGACCGCGTTATGAGGCTACTAGCCGAAGCCGGGATTAAATCATTCTACGCGGATTACGCCGGGCTCCATGGCGGACCGAACGACGACCGTGGCGCGATGATTTATTTCCAGAGGCCGCGTTAGAGCCTTGGGGACAGGCGAGAAGCGAGTAGCGAGTCATGATATGAAAACAAGAGCCGCGGCGCAGCCTCCGGCCGCAAAGTCACCGACACCCTCCCAGTCGCAACCGCGACACCCGGCAGTCGATAGTCACTCGAGCAGTGCTGCGCTTTGGGAGTCACAGCGTCGCATCGGACCCGCCGCCTCGAGGATAGGCTACACGAGTTGGACCAGCACCGACCACGGGATAGACTGTCAGCAACCCGCTTGGGCTGCCAGAGCAACAGATCGCACTGACTATTACCTATCTAGGACCACTGGCAAAGACGTGACTATCGTAACCCTCCGTATTCGCCGCGGCGTTAGCCACAACTCTGTCCCGCAGAGCGCGTCAAATAGTCGCAGAGTCAGTACCTGCCCGGTTGGGCTGGCTGGCGGATCCCCGGCCCGCTGAAGCATGGCCACAGCGACCACACCGCCGCCGCCGGAGCACTGGCAGCCGACCGCCGGGAATCAGATCCGTCGGCCCAAACCGAGCCGGCTGCTCGAGTACTTCGTGGCGCTGGAAATCATCTGCCAGTTAGCCTTGCTCTCATCCACGCTGGCGCCCTTTCGAGTCTTTTTCCGCACCGCCGTCTTCGGTGTCAGCCTGCTACTGTTCTTTTTGCTGCCGGGCCATGGCAAACAGCATCCCGCCTACAAGGCAGCGTTCTTCGTGATGGTGGTGCTGGGGGTGTCGATGCTGCACCCCAGCGTCAACAGCGAGACGGCGGCGGCGGCGGAGTTCGGGTTATACCTTGCCATATTTGCGCCGCTGTTCTGGGTGTCGCGAGTCCGGATCGATCTCACCGAGATGCGCCGGGTCTTCTTGCTCATATGGGGTTTTCAGGTCGTCAGACTCCATCTTCGGGGTATTGCAAGTCTACTTTCCCGCGCGCTTCCAGTTCGCCGTCTCGACCGTGGTGCAGGGCAATGGGGCCGGCTACCTGGCGATGCAGCATTTCCAAAACGCGTACGGAGAGTCGGTCTTTCGCCCGATGGGCTTGACCGATACGCCCGGCGGCGCCGCGGCGGCCGGCTTTTTCACGGTGCTGTTCGCGGCCGCCTTCTTCCTGCTCGATCAACGCCGCCGGATGCAGATCGTGTCAGCGGCCGCGATGCTCGTCGGGATGGTGGCGATCTATCTCTCGCAAGTGCGCGTGATGCTGGTGATGGAGATGGTCTGCATGTTGACCTTCCTCACCCTGATGGGCTGGCGCGCCGCGCGGGTCTCGAACCCGATGCTCGGGCGCAGGATCGGCAACAAGCGCCTTGCCTACTTGACCGGCCTGATGGCGCTGGCGGCGGTCGGCGGATTCACTTGGGCGGTGGGCGTGGGCGGGACCGCGATCACCGACCGTGTAAACAGCCTGACCGAGGAGAATCCCGGCGAAGTCTACCAGAAAAATCGCGGCCAGTTTCTGGCTTACACCGTCGATGAGGTCCTGCCTAATTATCCGCTGGGCGCTGGCCCCGGCCGCTGGGGCATGATGTTCTATTACTTCGGCGACCCGGGTAATTCGAAAAATCCGGGCCTGTGGGCGGAGATCCAATGGACCGGATGGCTTTACGACGGCGGGATCGCACTGGTGCTCGTATACGCACTCGCCATCGCGCTCGCCTTCCGGGTATCATATAAAATCGCGCTCAACGAGCGCTCTGCGGAACTTGCCATCCTGGCGGCACTGGTTTTTGCCTACGACGTCGGCGTGCTGGCGGCAACCTTCGATAGTTGTTTTTTCATCGGCGGCGGCGGGCTGGACTTCTGGATGCTCAACGCGATGCTGTTCAACGCGGCCTACCACACGATGCGCAAGCCGGTGCCAAGGCCGGCGGAGGCGGCGCGCGCATGAAGCCGCCCTATCTGATTGTCAGCGGCGACTTCGTCAAGGCCGGCGGCATGAACCAGCCCAATTACGAACTCGCGCGCTATCTGGCGGGCGAAGGGTTCGAAACCCACCTGGTCGGCTATCGCGTGGCTGACGATCTCGCGCGACAGCCCGGCGTGACTTTCCATCGCGTGCCCAAGCCGGGCGGTTCATATTTTCTCGCCCAGCCGCTGTTGAACCGGCTTGGCCGGCGTTGGGCGCGCGCGCTCGCGCCCGCCGGCGGCCGGGTGATCGTCAACGGAGGGTGTTGTGATTGGGACGACGTTAATTGGGTGCATCACGTGCAGGCAGTGTTCGCGCCGCAGGTAACCGGAGGTTGGGCGCGCCGGCTGAAGAATCGGGCGCAGCGCCGCGTCGACCTCGCCGCCGAGCGCAGGATCGTGCCGCGTGCGAAGCTGGCGATCACCACTACCGAAAGTGTAAAGCAAGACGTCGTCGAACGGCTGGGCGTCCCGTCCGAACGCGCTCGGGCCGTCTATCTGGGTATCGACTCCACGCTCTTTCGTCCGCCCACCGCCGATGAGCGCGTCGGGGCCCGCGCCCGCGTCGACGCTGGCGTCGGCGAGTCGGGGCGAAAACGGCCGCTCGTGGCCTTCGTCGGCGCGCTCGGCGACACTCGCAAGGGGTTCGACACGCTCTTTGGCGCCTGGGCGACGCTCTGCGCGAAACCAGCCTGGGATGCGGACCTGGTGGTCGTGGCAAAGGGCGGTGAGCTACCGGCATGGAAGGCGCGCGCGGCGAGCGCTGGAATAGCGCCACGGATACGTTTCCTGGGCTTCGATCGCGACGACACGTTCGTCGCGCGCGTGCTGTGGGGATGTGACGCGCTGGTACTGCCCTCGCGCTACGAGGGCTATGGACGCCCGGTGCAGGAGGCGCTGTGCTGCGGCATTCCGGCGCTGGTCAGCCGCGCCTCGGGAATCGCCGAGCAGTATCCCGCCGAACTGGCCGAACTGATCATCCCCGACCCCGAAGATGCCGCGGACCTTGGCGCGCGGCTGGCGCGATGGCGCACCGCGGCGGAGGTGTGGCGCGATAAAATTCGTCCGTTCTCGGCGGCCTTGCGCGAGCACACCTGGCGCAGGATGGCCGAGCAGATCGTCGCACTGGTCGAAGGCCGCCGCGGCCGGGCGGCCACCGTGCGGGACAGCCGCCGCGCCGGCTTCGCCGCGTGATGAGCCAACTCAGGGTCTCAGAGAGCGCATCCTTGGAAGCACTGCAGCACAAGACCGAAGTTCCCGTCTACCAGGCACCCTCCGCCGAACCGGAGGCCCGCGTACCGCACTTTGTCATCGAGGCCGGGCGCGGGTCGTTGAGGGACGCACTCGGCGAGCTGTGGACGCATCGCGAGCTGCTCTACTTCCTGACCTGGCGCGACGTCAAGTTGCGTTACAAGCAGACCGTCCTGGGCGCGCTGTGGGCGATGCTCCAACCTTTGCTGATGATGGTAGTTTTCACGGTGCTGTTCGGCAGGCTCGCCCACGTGCCTTCCGACGGCCTGCCCTATCCGATCTTCGCCTTTGCCGGACTGGTGCCGTGGCAGTTTTTTCAGAGCGCGGTCGCCCAGGGCGGCTCCAGCCTTATCGGTAACGCGCAACTCGTCACCAAGGTCTATTTTCCGCGCATGGCGATCCCGGGCGCCGCGGTCGGTACCGCGCTGGTCGACTTCGCGATAGCCTCGGTGATCCTGTTCGCGATGATGGCCTGCTACAGGATCGCGCCCGGCGCGGGGATCGCGATGTTCCCGGTGCTCGTCGGGTTGCTCGCGATCTTCGCCGGAGCGGTCGGGATGTGGATGGCGGCGATGAACGTGAAGTACCGCGACATTAAATATGTTTTGCCGTTCATCCTACAGCTCTGGATGTTCGCGACGCCGGTCATCTACCCGGCGAGCTTCGTGCCAGCCGGCTGGCGCTGGATCTTGCTGCTCAATCCATTGACCGGGATCATCGGTGGCTTTCGCTCGGCGGTCCTGGACAAGCCATTCGACTGGCCCGCGATCGTGATCGCCGCGGCGCTGACGCTGGCGAGCGCGGCCTACGCGGTATGGTCGTTTCGGCGCATGGAGCGCGGTTTCGCCGACGTCATCTGACGCCTGCGCGGGCCGATACGATGCAGCCGATAATCCGGGTCCATAACCTCTCCAAGCGCTACCGCATCGGGCGCGTCGAGCCTTATCGCACACTGCGCGAGAGCATCGTGCGTTCGGTCACCGCACCGGTGCGGCTTGCGCGCGCGATGGTCGGCGGTAGAGGACGTGACGGAGCCGTGCAGGAGGCCGAGCGCCAAATGTGGGCGCTCAACGACGTGAGCTTCGACGTGATGCCGGGCGAAGTGCTCGGCCTCATCGGACGCAACGGAGCCGGTAAATCGACCCTGCTGAAGGTGCTCTCGCGCATCACCGAACCGAGCGCCGGGCGGGCCGAGATCTACGGCCGCGTCGGCAGCCTGCTCGAGGTCGGCACCGGGTTCCATCAGGAGCTGACCGGGCGCGAGAACATCTACCTGAGCGGCGCGATCCTCGGCATGCGGCGCGCCGAGATTCAGCGCAAGTTCGACGAGATCGTGGCGTTTGCCGAAGTCGAAAAGTTCGTCGACACCCCGGTCAAGCATTACTCCAGCGGCATGCACGTGAGGCTGGGCTTCTCCGTCGCCGCCCATCTCGAACCCGAAATCCTGCTGGTCGACGAAGTGCTGGCGGTCGGCGACGCCGCGTTCCAGAAAAAATGCCTGGGCAAGATGGGCGAAGTCGCGCGCGCCGGGCGCACGATAATTTTCGTCAGCCACAACATGGCCTCGATCGAGTCGCTGTGCAGCTCGTGTCTGTTGATCAGCTCGGGCCGCCTCGAAGCCGAGGGCGCAGCGGCGCCGATCGTGATGCGCTACATGGCCTCCGAACTGCGCGCCCATGATGGCTCTCGATCTCTGATCGACCACCAAGGGCGACGTCGCGATTCGCAGCCGATCATGCGCTCGGTCAGCCTGCATAGTAGTGACAGCGGTCCCACGGGTGTTGTCCGGATGCGCTCGCCGCTCGCGGTGCGGGTCGACTTCGTTGCGTCTGCGCCCCTTAGACCGGTGCTCAACGTGGCCTTCAGAACCATTGAGGGAGAGCCTATCTTTATTGTGGGCAGCCGGCTCACCAACGAAGGCCGAGACCGCGCCGCAAGCAGGGACGGAGCGATCATTTGCGAGCTCGATTGTCTGCCATTGATGCCCGGAACGTACTTGCTAGACCTCTATTTTGGCGATTTCGCCGACATCACACGCGACCTCGACGTTATCCGTGAGGCGATTTCTCTGGAGGTGGTGCCTGCCGACGTCTTCGGCACGGGGCAGCTGCCAAACGTCGCCGACGGACCGATCTGCTGGAGTGCCAGATGGACGTTTACAGCTACCTAACTGATCGAAAGTGGAATCGCGTCGCACCATGACCTACGCAGATAGGGCTCTCGGCAAATACCACGCCGTGCGGATGCTGATGAGTATGATCGCGTGGTTCGACAACTGGCGCGAGCTATGGAGTTGCTACCGGAACGGAACTGAGCTACCGCCGCTCCGATTTCGGCGCGGCTTCGTTCTCAATCACCGGCCTGAAGATCAGTCGCTTGTGCAATTCCATGAAATCTTCCGCGACAAGAACTATCGCCGATGCATAACGGAACCCGATCGGGGAACGATAGTCGACATAGGCGCTAATATTGGCACGGTAACGCTGGACTGGACCACTCGCATATCCTCTATCCGCATTCACGCATATGAGCCGCATCCAGCGACCTTCGCGGTGCTCCGCGCAAACATAGAAATGAATCATCTCACGCGACGAGTCACGACCTACCGCGAAGCCGTCGGCGGACATACCGGGACGCTCGCCCTACGTGGCGGCGGGTCGAGTATCGAGACCAGCGCCTATGGGTCCGGCGCAGCGGTTGGCGCGTTCGATGAAGTCAGCGTTCCGATGGTTTCACTGGACGCGGTCATCGAACGGTGCATCGGAGATGGACTGATTGCGCTGGTCAAGATCGACGCCGAGGGGGCGGAAGCCGAGATCCTCGAAGGCGCGCGCCCTAAAACTCTCCAAGAGATATGGCAGTTTGTGATCGAATACCACGAATCCCTATGCGCCGATGCGCTGGCGCGATGCATACGCGTCCTCACCCCCGCCGGCTTCCGTTGCCTCACCCGGCCAGTAAGCTCCGATCAAGGCCTGCTCTATGCCAGACGCGAAGAGGGGTCGAGGCGACGCGCTGTCTGACCGACTACCTCAATGAACACGGAAGCAGCCATTAAACCAGCCCGCACTGAACCTGAGAAGGGGCCGGAGCCTCGCCTAAGGGTGTCGGTGGTAGTTTGCACGCACAACGGGGCGGCGCGGCTACCGACAACGCTCGCCCATCTTGCCACGCAGAAGGCGATCGACCACGCGCGATGGGAAGTGATCGTCGTCGATAACGCCTCGGCTGATGGTAGCGCGCGAGTAGCGCAAGACTGCTGGCCGCCCGCGGCTACCGTTTCTTTCCGCGTGATCGAGGAACCGCGGCTCGGACTGAGCATCGCACGCCTGCGCGGTCTGGCCGAGGCACGTTACGAAATCGTAAGCTTCGTCGACGACGACAATTGGCTCGCCGATGATTGGGTCGCGACCGTAGCCGAAGTGATGTCTGCGAATCCTGACCTGGGCGCTATCGGCAGTCTGAGTTACCCGGTATGCGAGACAGATCCCCCCAGATGGTTCGCGCAGTTCCAGGGTCGATTCTATGCGGTACTTACGGAGGCTGATCTTTCTGCCGTGACCCTCTCCGTCGCCCCGGCGGGCGCGGGACTGAGCATCCGCAAATCGGCCTGGGAAGAAATGGTTCGCGGAGGTTTTAGCTTTCTCGCCACGGATGCGTGCGGAAGCAGACTCTCGCGAGGGGGTGATTGGGAACTTGGCATCGAGCTGGGCCTTTGCGGTTGGAAGCTGGGGATTGAGCCTCGGTTGCGCTTGAAACATTTCATGCCGGCGCATCGGCTCAAATGGTCCTACCTGCGGCGCCTCGCACGCGAGAGCGCTGCATCGACAGTGGTGTTGGACGGCTACAACCTGCCAGCCGAGCTCGGGCTCAAGGGCCGGTTGCGGCAGACCTGGCTGTGGCAGGCGATGGCGACCGCGAAGCTCATCCTGCGCCATCCGGCAACGCTGGTGCTGTCGGCGTGCCTTCCGATGGAGGGCAGCACGGAAACGATCGAGATGGAATGCTGGATTGGCCGCTTGAGCGGCTTGCTGGAGCTCCGCGGCAGGTACAACGACGCAAGACGTGCCCATGCGGCTAGGGAACGCGCGCGACGGGTCACGCATCGACAAGGTACGCAATCTCCTACAGCTTGATGAACAAGGACCTGATCGTCATCGATTTTTCCAGTCTCGACCGCGTGAGACTCGTTTAGCGGCCAGTACAGGTACTCGACCGATCTGGTGCGTGGATTGGCCGAGCTGCGGCCGAACGCGAACTTCCTGCTACTCGGCTCCCGTCCCGCTCCGGTCGATGAACTGCGCGGAGTGTTCGAGCGCCCCGCCTGGCGGTACCGCCAGGTTGCACGTCACCAAGGGCGTGGCTCCTACTATCGCGATCAGCTCAGCCTCGCGTGGACCGCGCTGCGCGAAGGAGCGGACCTGCTGCATGTGCTGCACAGCCCGGTCCCGGTGCTGGCGCCGTGCCCGGTGGTGGTCACGATTCACGACCTGATGTTCGAACTCTTTCCTGAGTATGCCCAAGCCGTCAGCACGCGGCCCTATCGAATTGATCGATGGGCCGTCAGGCATCGTGCGCGCCGAGTGATCGCTATCTCGGCCGCCACCGCGAGTGATCTGAATCGTCTGTGGGGCGTGGGGCGCGCCAGGATTGACGTAGTAATGCACGGCAGTACGTTCGCTCAGGTCACTGGTCAGCATGTCGAAGATCGCGACAGCCGGGCGCGCTTCGGCGAACTGTGCTCGGGCAGAACCTTGCTCTCACCCTATAACCTTGAGCCGCGCAAGAATCTTGCGTCTTTGCTTAAGGCGGTCGGCATGATACGCCGCAGACACCCCGGACTGAGACTGTTGCTCTTCGGGCGGGCCGCGATCACGCCTGAGCGTGAGGCGCAGTTCGAGCGCCTGATCGCCGAGCTCGGCGTGGAGGACGCGGTCCTTCGACTGGGAATGGTGAGCGACGAGGAGCTGGTCTGGCTCTACGGCCACACTACGCTCTTCGCCTTCCCCTCGCTATATGAGGGCTTCGGTCTGCCCGTGCTGGAAGCGATGGCGGCGGGCGCATGTGTGGTCGCTCGCAACGCTTCGGCGATGGCCGAGATCGTGGGAGAAGCCGGCGCCCTGGTCGAGACGGCGGACGTGGCAACGCTGGCGGAGACAATCTCCGGGTTGCTGGAAGCGCCCGCCCGGCGGGCGGAACTTGCGGCCTCCGCGCGCGGCCGCTCGCGCACATTTACAGTCGAGCGGATGGCCCGGCTGACCCTTGCCAGCTATCGTGCTTCGTTGGGCAAGGCCGGCAATGGCCGTATGGAATGATGGATGTTCCAGTGACATCATTGGACGATTTTTGCTCGGCCCGCGAACTGGAGCCCGACTGGATCTTGATCGACATCGAGGGTTTCGAAATCGCGGCGCTTGCGCAAGGCGGCTTATCGCGAAACGCCGCGCGCGTCTCGGCCTCATCGTGGAGATGCATCCGGATCTCTGGGAGAGCCTCGGAACGCCGCGCCAGGAAACCGAAGCCCTGTTTGCCGAGTTAAAGCTGCGGATCGTGCCGCTCACCGGCCAGCGAGATCCGTTGGCCGAGCGCGGGGTAGTACACCTGGTCTGCGAGTGAGAGCTGCGTCAGCGCGGAGCGATCGCATTGGCCCCACATCAGATCGCTAGCAAGGACAACCGACCCGCGCCGGCATACCTGGTACCTATAGCAACTGTGCTCGCAGTCGGCTTTGCATTTTCCTTTTTGCCCTACTTCCTTTGGTGGCATCGCATCGGTCATTTCGAATACATCGCCGACAAGGATAATCAATTTTACCTTCAACTGGCGTCGCGACTATACTACGGCAATCCATTTTCTATGAGAGACGTGGTTGTTCCGGCCGCAACGACCATGTATCAATCGTCTCAATTCGTTCCAGCTGTTATGTTGGTTCGGATGCTCAGTCTTCCAGTACTGGAAGTCAACCTGGTCTGGCATCTGTGGGCGGCAATCGCCCTCCCGCTGGCCTTCTATTTCGTTTTCCTTCATTGGTTGCAACGGCCCTGGGCGGCCGCCTGCTGCACAATCGTGATGCTGGTTGATTGTGGAATCTCGACCACCGAGCCGTTTGTCATGCAGGCGATCCGGATATTCCAGGCAGCCGCGGGCCGTCTCCCGGTCATGTATGACGGCCAGGACCTGATCGGCCAATGGCGAATTATCGATCCTGCTGTCGGGATGCCGTTTCTGTTGTTGCAGGTTCTCCTGGTCAGTGCAGCCGTCGAGCGGGTTCAAAGCCGCTCGATTCCGCTCGCGGCGGGACTTTCGACCGCTTTGCTGTTTTACATCTGGTTTTATTATTGGAGCGCGGCTGTTGCCGCGCTCGTGCTCGCGCTGATAGTCGATCACTCTGCGCGGCGTACATATGCGGCTATTCTAGGGATCGGATTCCTGGCCGGTCTGCCCCCTTTAGTCGAGGGCCTCATTACCAAGAGTTCGCTCAACCTGCAGGCACTGCAGAGGATTAGTTACTTCTCGCATGTGCCGAGGCTCGCCTTTGTGCTTTTGCCCAGAGCTGGCCTGCTTGCATTGCTTGTCACGGGCGTGTGGATATGGCGCCAACCAGGGCGCAAAGGCTTCTACCTGTGGTGCCTCGCACTCTCCGCCGTGGCATTGTCGAACAATCACATTATTTCGGGTCTGGACTTGCGACCCGGACACTGGCGCATCATTTGGGGCACCGGACTCTCGATACTGGTCCTGGTAATGGTCGCGCAAGTTATACATAACAACCTTGCAGTATCGCGTTCGGCCATGACGATAGTCATAGCGGCCATAATGTTGGCCGAAGTGTCTACTGGCGCGGTACTGAGAATTATCGAAGTGGAACGCGGTATCAACGCCAGGGTGGTGGCCGACGGATATCGAGCCTTCGTAGCGCAGCCGAGGTTGGACGCGCCGGGATTGTTTCCGGCTGGCGCAGTCGTCGCGGGTGACGAAGAGTTCTGCGATCTGGCGTCAATAGTCAGCGGCGCCAGGCCACTCGCCGGTTATGCTGCGTTTCTGAGCCCGGCCCTGAGTGACCAGGAATGGGAGGCACGCGAGGCCCTTAATGCTCATCTCGAAGGCCTTAGCGAACCGGACTTTCGTAAGCAAGCGATTCACCTTGCCCGCGGCTATGGTTGGGGCGAGAGCGCTAACCCGCAAAAAAGTCTTAGCGCGGAAGTGGGAATGATGCGGGAATTCAGGAAAATGGAGGACCCGTCCGCGCTGGAGGCCGCGGCATCCGGCGTCCGTTACGTCGCGCTCCAGGCCGGGCAGCCCGATCCTGAATACCTCAAGCACGGATGGAGCCTGGTGGACGCGGGGCCGTACTGGCGGGTTTGGACCAGGAGCGAAGCGGTTTCCAAACCTGTAACCGACGCCGGTACAACTCGCCAATAGCCGGTATGTAATGGACTCCGTGGTATCTCAACCCGCGCGCAAGCGGCGGATGGTTATAGCGGCCAACGCGACTCTCGGCACGGGCGGCCAGGGGCTCAATCTTCAACACATGGCTGAGGGCCTCTGCGAAAGCTTCGAGCTTTCGATATTTTGCCGCGCCCTCGCCGGTATCGCATCGACCCATGTGGTGCCCGGCTCGCGGACCGAGGCGATCATCGGTGCAACGCCGCTGCTGCGCCGCGCCCGCGACCTGCAGGCGCATCTGTCGGCGACGCACTTCGATCGTTACGTCGCCGCCAATCTGCCCCCCGCCGAGCTATTCCAGGGAGTTACCGGCCAATGCGCATTCAGCCTGCGCGCCGCGCGGGCGCGCGGCATGCGGACGGTGACCGACGTAGTGACCGCCCACGTTGATGAATTTTGCGCGCAGGCCGTGCGCGAATGCGCGGCCTTCGGCGTACGCCCGCCGCTCAATGACGCGACCCGGCGGCGGATGCTGCAGGAATACGCGAGCGCCGACCTGGTTCGGGTCATGTCCGAACGTGCGCGGCGCACCTTCCTTGATCGCGGCTTTCCCGAAGAGCGGATCGTGGCGGTGGCGCCGCATATCAACCTCGATGAATTCCCGGCCGCGGATTTTGCGGGGCCCAAGTTCCGTATCAGCTTCGTGGGCCTGATTGAACCCTGGAAGGGATTTCACCATCTAGTCGCCGCCTTCGAATCGCTGCGGCTTAAGGACAGTGAACTGGTGCTATGGGGTGGCCCGGGCTCGCGGCCGGTCAGCAGATTTCTGCGCGAGGCTATGGCGCGCAATCCCGCGATCATCATCAGGCCGGTCGAAGTACGGCGCTTCGGGTATGCAGAAGTCTACGGCAAATCGTCGGTGCTGGTGCATCCTTCGCTTAGCGACGGCTTTGGCTACACCGTGCTGGAAGGGATGGCCAGCGGTTTGCCCGTGATCGTGGCCGACGGCGCCGGTGCCGCCGACCTCGTGGCCGACGGATACAACGGTTACGTGGTGCCCGGCGGGCAGAGCGGGCCAATCGCGGAGCGGCTGGAGCATCTGTATCATGATCCTGGGCTGATGAGGCGCATGGGAGAAGCAGCGAGACGAACGGCGGGGGAGCTGACGCTCGCGCGATTTCGCGAGCGCTATATTCCACGGTTGCTTGCGCTCTGCGGCGGCGAATCCGCACTGACAGAAATGCCGGGCACACCGAACAGCGGTACTCGAAGCGATGGCGGTTGAAGGCGACCTTACGGCGATAATCCTGTGCGGCGGGCGCGGTGAACGGTTACGTCCATACACCGACACGCTTCCCAAGGCGCTGGTCCCGCTCAACGGCCGGCCGCTGCTGGAGCACGTGCTGCGTTACCTCAGGCTCGGCGGGGTCGGCCGCTTCGTGCTTTGCACCGGTTATCTCGCCGACAAGATCGAAAGTTTCGCGGCCGGATCGGCGGAGTTTCGCGATGCCACTATCTGCGTGAACTCAGGCAATGCCAGCATGATCGATCGCATCCTGGACGCTAGCTCGCACGTCGGCGCACGCGCACTGGTTTGTTACGGAGACACCCTTGCCAACGTGGATATCGGTGCACTCATTGGCTCGCATTGCGCCTCCGACGCGGCGGCCACGCTCACCATCTATCCGCTCCACAGCCCCTTCGGCATCGTCGACGCCGACGCCGGCGGGCGCGTTACCGCTTTTGCCGAAAAGCCGCGGCTACCGTACTGGATCAACATCGGCTACCTGCTCTGCGAGCGCGAAGCCTTCGCCGCGATGCGCCGTGGCACCGACATGGACGAATTTCTGAGCGCGCTTGCACGCACGGGCCGGCTTCACGCTTACCGGCACAGCGGCAAGCATCTCACCGTGAATACCGAGAAGGAACGCACGCTAGCCGAGGAACAGATCGTCGAATTCCTCACCGTGATGGATGCGTAGGAAGATGAAGAACACTCGCGTTTTGGTGACCGGCGGCTCGGGCTTTATTGGCAATCGCCTGGTCCGCCGGCTGCTGGCCGAGGGATGCAAGGTCGCCGTGGTAGTGCGCTACGCCAACGCCATGCACAACGAGCGCTTGCGCGGCATCTACGACTCGCTGCACGTCATCGAGGCGGATATTCGCAACCGCGGCGCGCTGGCCGCGATTCGCGAGTTCGCGCCGCAGGTCGTGTTCCACCTCGCCGCGTACAACCACGTCGGCGACAGCTTCATCCAGGTCGAGGAGTGCTTCGACGTCAACGCCAAGGGTACCGCCAACGTTTTCGATGTCGCGGCCGGCGCGCAAAAGTTCATCTATGCGTCGACCTCCGAGGTCTACGGCCTGCAAACGAGCGTGCCCTTCATCGAGACCGCCACCCCCGAGCCCATTTCGCCCTACGCCATTACCAAGTACGCCGGCGAGCTGTACTGCCGGCTGAAACAACGCACCGAGCAGCGTACGTCGACCGTCGTGTTGCGCCCGTTCAACGCCTATGGTCCTTACCAGGGCGCCAAGGCCGTCATCCCCGAACTGATCACGGCGTGCCTTAAGGGCCAGCCGATCCGAACCACACTCGGCGAGCAGACGCGGGAGTTCAATTTCGTCGAGGATCTGATCGAGGGAATGATCCTGGCGGCGCGCGCGGAGCAGCGCATCGAAGGTGTGATCAACCTGGGCGCGAGCGAGGAAATCAGAATCCGCGACCTGGTGCTCAAGATCGCCGAGCTGACGAATACCAAATCCAAGATCGAGATCGGAGCGCTGCCGTATCGCCCAACCGAGGTCTGGCGCATGTACTGCGACAGCACCCGCGCTCGCGAGTTGCTCGGATGGCGCCCCAAGGTCACGATCGAGCAGGGCCTCAAACTGACCATCGAGTGGTACCGCACCTTCCTGCGCGAGCACGGAGAGCTTCCCGCAAATTGAGCGTTACGCACACCTGGCATATCATCACCGGCGAGTATCCACCCAACCCCGGCGGCGTGGCGGATTACACGCGGCTGGTTGCGCTTGGACTCGCCGCGCATGGCGACAGCGTTCACGTTTGGGCGCCGGCAGTGGGCGGCGGGGAGCCGCCCGTGGCCGGCGTCGAAGTCCATCGTGTGCCCGGCGGGTTCGGCGCGCGCACGCTTGACGCGCTCGGCCGCGGACTCGCCGGCGCCGGTGCGGGACAGATCCTGGTGCAATACGTTCCGCAGGGATTCGGCATGCGGGGCATGAATCTGCCGTTTTGCGTGTGGCTCTTCGAGCGTCGCCGCACCGGCATCACGATAATGTTTCACGAAGTAGCGGTGGCGCTGAGATGGCAACAGCCGTTGCGCCACAACGTCATCGGCGCGGTCAATCGCGCGATGGCCTTCGCGCTCACGCGCGCGGCGCGCCGATGCTTTGTCGGCGCCGCTGCCTGGGAGCCCTTGCTGCGGGCGCTTGCGCCGGCAGAGGTCACGATTTCGTGGCTGCCGGTGCCCAGCAACGTGCCGGTCGTCGATGACCCGGCGGGAGTGAGCGCGCTGCGCAAGACGCTGGTGAGCGGGGGCGGCAAGATACTGGGCCATTTCGGCACGGCGCGCGAAACCTGGATCGCGGAGCGCCTGGGCGACGTCGTGCCGGCGCTGCTGCGCGAGCGCCCCAACGCGGCCTTTGTGCTCGTCGGCCACGACAGTCCCGAGCTGCGAGGCCGCGTGCTGGCGCAAGCTCCCGAACTGCACACGCGCGTGCATGCCACGGGTCCGCTCGCACTTGCCGCCGTCTCGCGTTACCTGAACGCTTGCGACGTGATGCTTCAACCCTACGACGACGGCGTGAGCACGCGGCGCGGCAGCATGATGGCAACGCTGGCGCATCGCCGCCCGGTGGTGACCACAGCCGGCGCTTCCACCGAGCCATTGTGGAGCGAAAGCCGCGCGGTGGCCCTGGTGGACATCGGCGAGGTCGCGGCGATGAGCGCCGCGCTCGCGCACCTGATGGATGACGCTGGAGAACGAACGCGGCTGCGAGCCGCGGCGGGCGCGCTTTACGCCGAGCGCTTCGACCTCGCGCATACCATCGCCGCCTTGCGCGAAGGCGCCTGATGCCAGCCTCCAGCGCTCCGCTGGTCAGCGTGGTGATCGCGACTTACAACCGGCCGGCCTATTTACGCGGCGCGATCGCGAGCGTCGTAAACGGCAGCTATCGCAACGTAGAAATCGTGGTGGCCGACGACCTCGGAAGCGACGTCAATCGCGATATTGCCACTGGCTTCGCCGACCGGCGTGTCGTCTACCATCGAAACGCGACGAATCTTGGCATGGCCGCCAACCACATTCATGCTTTTCGCAAACTCCTCTCGGGCGAGTTCATCGCGATTCTCAATGACGACGACGAATGGGAACCGGCATTTCTCAGTAAGCTGATGCCGCACCTGGACGACCCAGATGTAGTACTCGCATTTTCCGACCACTACGTAATCGACGAGTACGGCCGTATCGACTTGCCCCTGACCGAGGGGAACACCCGCCGATGGCGCCGCGACGTTCTCGCCCCCGGGCTTCATCGTCCCTTCTGGCGCTGTCTCGTGGACATGAGCATCCCGGTCGCCCAAGCGAGTGTCATCCGGCGCGGCGCGATCGATTGGCGCGACTTTCCGGCCGAGACTGGCAGCGCCTATGATCAATGGCTCGGATATCTCGCCTGCCGCACCGGCATGGCTTGCTACTATCTGCCCGAGCGGCTGACGAAGTACCGTGCCCACGGCGGCTCTTCGACCCAGAGCGCCAGCGACGAGGGCAGTCCCGGGATGCTTTTGTTGTATGCGCGGCTGATGGCGATGCCGGAACTCACCGCGTTGCGGGGCGAGATCGAAAC
Organism: uncultured delta proteobacterium; assembly: GCA_963773975.1. Classification (GTDB taxonomy): domain Bacteria; phylum Desulfobacterota; class Binatia; order Binatales; family Binataceae; genus JAKAVN01. Next base: position 14,178 of record CAVZDJ010000049.1, on the reverse strand, counting down.
GCGATGCGGCGCGTCGCATCTCACCTACGGGCTGTTCCTTTTGCAAACGGGACGCGCGCGCGAAGCTCGAAAACATCTGCGCGAGACCATAGCGCTTGCGGGACTGACATCCGCGAACGGAGTCGCGTTCGCGCTGGCGTGCCTGCCGGGCACGCTTGGGGCGCGAGCGCTGCGAACACTGCGCCGCGTGCGCCGCCGGTGACTGGTCTGATGCCCGTCCAGCATCCACGCCACCTGCTTACGGTCGCGCATTCGTACTGCGTCGCGCTCAACCGCCGCCTCGCGCACGAGATGGCTCGCGCGGGCGGTGCGCAATGGGAAGTGACCGCGGTTGCGCCGCGTTTTTTTCATGGCGATTTGCGTCCCATCCCGCTGGAGCCGCAACCGGGCGAGCTTTGCCGCGTGGCCGTCGTTGACGTCCATCTGAGCCGCAGCGCCCAACTCTTCTTTTATGGCCGCGAGCTCCGCGCCGTGATGCGCGAGCGCTGGGACCTCGTGCATTGTTGGGAGGAGCCCTACGTAGTCGCCGGCGGCCAGGTCGCACGATGGTCTCCGGCCGCATCGAAGCTGGTCTTCTATACCGCGCAGAATATCGCCAAGAACTATCCGCCGCCCTTCTCCGCGATCGAGCGGATGTGCGCGAAGCGTGCGACCGGATGGCTCGCGGGCGGTGAGACGATTGCCCAAACGCAGCTCGCGCGCTGCTGGAGCCACCGACCGTATCGCGTGATGCCGCTCGGGGTGGACGCGGAATTGTTTCGTCCCGACGCGCAGCGTGGCCGTGCCGCGCGCGCGCGGCTGGGATGGAGCGCCGAGGGGCCGCCGGTGGTCGGCTATCTCGGCCGCTTCCTCGAAGCCAAAGGGGTGGAACTGATAAAGCGCGTGCTCGACGAAACGGCGTCGCCGTGGCGCGCCCTGTTCGTCGGCGGCGGGCCGGATGAAGCCGCGCTCAGGAAGTGGGCCTCGCGTCATGGCGACCGGGTGCGGATTGTCGGCGGCGTTCCGCATGACCAGGTGCCCGAACATCTCAACGCGATGGATCTGCTGCTCGCGCCCAGTCAGACCACCGCGCGATGGCGCGAGCAGTTCGGACGCATGCTGGTCGAGGCCTTCGCCTGCGGCGTGCCGGTGCTCGCCAGCGACAGCGGCGAAATTCCCTACACCGTCGCCGACGCCGGCGTGATCGTCGGCGAGCGCGACGAAGCTGGATGGCGCCGCGCGCTGGCCGATCTGCTCGAGAGCCCGGCGCGCCGCGCCGAGCTCGCGGCTCGCGGACGCGATCGCGCGGAGTCGATGTACTCGTGGCCGGTGGTCGCACGCCGCCATCTCGAATTCTTCGACGAGCTGCTCGCCGCCTGAACCATCGTGCAGGGTCTGCGCTTAGCCGTAGTTTGCGATTACGCCGAAGAAGGCTGGTCCAGCATGAACCTGGTCGGCGAGATGCTGTGCGTGGAGCTCGCGGCGCGCCACGCGGCCCGGCTTGAGGTCACGCGCATCCAGCCCAAATTCGTCCGCCGCTTTAGCCGCGCCCAGGACGAGCGCCGACTGCGCACGCGCTTCGATAGGGCACGCTTCAATATCGATCGCGCGCTCAACCGTTTTTTCGATTACCCGCACGCGCTGCGGCGCTTGCGCGGCGGCTTCGACGTCTTCCACATCATCGACCACTCCTACGCGCATCTTGTGCACGAGCTTGCGGGCGCGCGCACCGTCGTGACCTGCCACGACCTCGACGCGTTCGGCTGCCTGCTCGCCTCCGGCGCCGAACGCCGTTCGCTGCCGTTTCGCATGATGGCGCGGCGGACGCTTGCCGGGATGCGCAAGGCGACGCGCGTATGCTGTCCGAGCGGAGCCACCCGCGACGCGCTTGTTGCCAACGCGCTGGTTTCGCCAGACCGCCTCGTGGTAATTCCCAACGGCGTGCATCCCGCCTGTTCGCCACGTCCCGATGAAGCCGCCGACGCCGCGGCCGCGCATCTGCTCGGCTCCGCCGATTCCGCCACGATCGAAATTCTCCACGTCGGCAGCACCATCCCGCGCAAGCGAATCGACCTGCTGCTGCGCATCGTGGCGGCCGCGCGCGCGAAGTTTCCCGACCTGCGCCTGGTCAAGGCCGGCGGCGCGCTCGACGCCGATCAACAACGGCTGGCGCGGAAGCTGGGCCTGGAGGATTCGATCGTCACGATGCCGCCTGTGGAGCCCGCCGTGCTGGCCGCGCTTTATCGCCGCGCCGCGCTGTTGCTGCTGCCCTCGGAAACCGAAGGCTTCGGACTGCCGCTGGTTGAGGCGATGGCCTGTGCGACGCCGGTGATCGCGAGCGACATCCCGGTGCTGCGCGAAATCGGCGCCGAGGCCGCCGTCTACTGCGCGGTGGCCGACGTGCCGGCCTGGAGCGCGGCGCTGGCGGCGATACTACAGGAACGCGGCGCGAATCCCGAGCGCTGGGCCGCACGCCGCGCTGCGGCGGTGAACCAGGCTTCGCGCTTCTCGTGGGCCACATACGCGGACCGCTGCGCGGCGCTTTACGATAAGATCGCGTCGTCCGATAAGAGCGCCATCACGACATGAAATCGCCGTCCGACATGCGATCGCCATCCGGCATGAAATTGCCCTCTGCAACGATCGGCGGGCCGCCGCTCAAGGTCCTGCACGTGGGGAAGTTTTACCCGCCGCACTATGGCGGCATGGAGTCTCATCTGCAGACCCTGTGCGAAGAGCTGAGTAAGTCGATCGATGTAGAGGTCCTGGTGGCGAGCGACCATCGGCGCAGCGAACGCTCGACGCAAGGCGGAGTCAAAGTCGCGCGACTTGCGACGGTGCTGATGCTGCACGGCACTCCGATCGTCCCGCTGATGGCGCGCGCTATGCGCCGGGCGCGGCCCAACCTGGTTCATCTGCATTTTCCGAACCCGATGGCGGCGCTGGCCTGCCTCATGAGCCGGCTCGACGTGCCGATCGTCATCACCTGGCATAGCGACGTGGTGCGGCAGCGGCGCGCGGCGATGATCGTCGCGCCGTTGCTTTCGCTGCTGCTGCGGCGATGCGCCGCGATCATCGTCGGTTCGACCGCCTATATCGAAACCTCCGCAGTGCTGAACGCGCGGCGCGAGCTGTGCCGCGTAATTCCTTTCGGCGTCCGGGCCGGCGACTTCGAGCATCCCGACGCCGCGCGCGTCGCCCAGCTGCGCCGCCGCTACGGCGAACGCATCGTGCTCGGCGTTGGCCGCCTCATCTATTACAAAGGCTTTGAAAACCTGGTGCGCGCGATGGCGGACGTGCGCGCTAGCGCACTGATTGCCGGCGAAGGACCGTTGGGCGGCGCGCTGGCGGCCGAGGCCGCGCAGCTCGGCGTCGCCGATCGGGTCGTGCTGCTGGGCCGCCTCGACGACGACGAGTTAAAGGTGTGCTATCACGCCTGCGACGTCTTCGCGCTGCCCTCGGTCGAGCGCAGCGAGGCGTTCGGTATCGTGCAGCTCGAGGCGATGGCTTGCGGGAAGCCGGTGGTCAACACCTCGATCGATTCCGCGGTGCCGCACGTCTCGCTCGACGGCGTGACGGGTCTCACCGTCGCGCCGGGCGATCCCGCGGCACTTGCCGCGGCGCTGAACGCGCTGCTCGACGATCGGGCGCGGCGCGCCGCAATGGGCGCGGCGGGGCGTCATCGGGTGCGCGAGGAGTACAGCGCCGAGCTGATGGCGCGGCGCACGCTCGAGGTTTATCGCGAAGTCGTGTCGGGCGCTGCGCGTGCGCGCGGCGCGCAGTAAAATTCGAATCGAGGACCAACCGAGTGGCACTTAGAATCGAGGACTACGCGATCATCGGCAACATGCATACCGCCGCGCTGGTCGGGTTCGACGGCTCGATCGACTGGCTGTGCATGCCACGGTTCGACTCTCCCGCTTGCTTCGCGGCACTGCTCGGCACTCCCGACAATGGGCGCTGGCTGATCGCCCCGCGCGACCAACCGTATCAAACGACGCGCCGCTACCGCGGCGATACGTTGATCCTCGAGACCGAGTTCCGATGCGCCGGCGGCACGGCCGCAGTGATCGATTTCATGCCGATCGCCGAACGCGTCGGCAAAGTCGACGTGGTGCGCGTGGTCCAGGGGCGCGCGGGCCGGGTACCAATGCGCACAGAGGCGATTCTGCGTTTCGAATACGGCCGCACCGTCCCTTGGGTGAGACGACGTTCCTATGGCCTACGTGCGATCGCAGGCCCGGACGCGGTGCAACTGCGTTCGCCGATCGATCTCCGGGGCGAAGACTTTCGCACTGTCGGCGAGTTCGAGGTCGCCGAGGGACAGAGCGTCGCCTTTGTGATGACGCGCTTCGCGTCACATCTGGGCGAGCCGCGCCGCCGGGACCCGGCCAAAATGCTGCGCGAGACCGAGGCCTGGTGGCAACAATGGTCGGCGCGATGCATGATCGGCGAGCCGTACCGCGAGCCCGTGATGCGCTCACTTATCACGCTCAAGGCGCTGACATACAGCCCCACCGGCGCGATCGTCGCCGCGGTGACGACCTCACTGCCGGAGAAAATCGGCGGTGTGCGCAACTGGGATTATCGCTACTGCTGGCTGCGCGACGCGACCTTCACGCTCTACGCCCTGCTCATCGCCGGCTACACCGAGGAGGCGCAGGCGTGGCGGCGATGGCTGTTGCGCGCCGTCGCGGGCCATCCGCAGGAGTTGCAGATCATGTATGGGCTCGCTGGTGAACGCCGCCTCACCGAGTTCGAGGTGTCATGGCTGCCCGGCTATGAGGAAAGTCATCCGGTGCGGATTGGCAACGCCGCCCATGAGCAGTTCCAGCTCGACGTTTATGGCGAAATCATAGATGCACTGCACGTCGCCGGTCGTTATGGCCTGCGCGCCGACGATGATGCCTGGCAGGTGCAGCGCGTGCTGCTCGATTTTCTGGAGACCGCCTGGAAAAAACCCGACCAGGGAATCTGGGAGGTGCGCGGCCAGCGCCGCTTATTCGTGCATTCGCGCATGATGGCCTGGGTGGCGGTGGATCGCGCGGTCAAGGCGGTCGAGCGCACGGCAGTAAAGGGGCCGCTGGAAAAGTGGCGCGCGTTGCGCGCGCGCATCCACGACGACGTCTGCCGCCAGGGCTTCAACCCGTCGCGCGGAGCGTTCGTCCAGTACTATGGCTCCGACGCGCTCGACGCGTCGCTGCTGATGATGCCGCTGGTCGGCTTTCTACCGGCGAACGATCGGCGCGTGGTCGGCACGGTCGAGGCTATCCAGCGCGAGTTGATGAGCGATGGCCTGGTGCATCGCTACCGGACAGAGGCAGCGGTCGATGGCCTGCCACCGGGCGAGGGCGTCTTTTTGCCCTGCACGTTTTGGCTCGCCGATTGCCTGGAGCTGATGGGCCGCCACGAGCAGGCGCACGAAATCTTCAGCCGACTGCTCACACTGCGCAACGACGTCGGCTTGCTATCCGAGGAATATGACCCGAAGCTCAAGCGCCAGGTCGGCAATTTTCCGCAGGCGTTTTCCCACATCTCGCTCATCAACAGCGCCTACAACATTTCGATGGCGCACGGGCCGGCCAAGCATCGCGCCTCCAACAACCAAAAGCATACCGGCTGACTCCTGCACGGCGACGGGCGGTCTTTGCTACGATAGCGGTCCGAAAAGACCGAAGCGGAACCATACAGCCAGAACCGATACAGGCAGGAACCATAACGAAGAGGACGAACCATCATGGCGGAACAAAAATCCGCTCCCACCCCCGAGGACCTGGTGCGCGAGCTTTCCTCCTTTCCACTGCTCGGTGCGATGTTCGGTCGGCGCGCGCGCCGCTTCGGCCTGGGGATGAAAATTCCCGACGGCCCGCTTGCCTACGAATCGCCGCACGAGCCGGTCGCGCTCAGCGAGACGGAACGGATGCTGCTGGTGATGTGCGGCGCGGGAATAAACGGATGGAACACCGGGATGGAGCATACCTCGGCCGGCGAGGCGGACACCGGATGCAACTACCCGGTGCGGCTGCTTGGGCGGACCTATCCGAGCGGCGCGTCGATTTACGCCTCCGAGCTGATTTTCACCGACGATGACGGCACCTACCTGACGCAACTGCGCGACCTCGACCCGCAGGACATCCTCGACGGCAAGCGGCCGGGCGATCTGGCCGCGCTTTTCGATTCCGTCAAGCGGCACTGCGTCAAGCTCGCGCCGGGACGCGCCACCGTTCCGGCCCAGCCGCCGCACACGAGCGCCCATAATCTATGGAACGCGAACAAGCCGGGCACCACGCTTTTCGTTCCAGTGATCGATCTGACGCAGCAGATGATGGACCTGATGGCGGTGTATCTCGGGATGGGATTTACGCCCTTCGATCCGCAAAACGGCCGGGTCTGCGGCGACCTCGATCGCTTCATCAAGACGGGAATGATCGACGGCGCCAAGCGCTTCTCGATTTTCGAGTTCGACCAGTACTGTCTCGCGACGGGCGCGATGGAACTCGCGCTGATGTGCTACAACATCGTGCTCGCGATGCAGGCGATGGGGCTCGGCGGATGGATGTACACCGGGATCAATCCACCGAGCCTGATGGGTGCGTTCGCCGACCGTGGGATTCCGGGGCTCGGGTTCCGCTTCGCCACCGACCCGCGCTGGGCAGTGCCGAATCCGCTGGGAATCGACAAGCACTTCGAGGGGCTGTGTCCGCCGTACTGCGCCGACATGCGCGCGGCGGTGAAAAAATTCGCCGACCTGAAGTTCGGAGTTAACGGCGCGTTCGACCCCGAACGGCCCGGGCCGTACCGCGAGAGCCCGCGCGTCAAGGCGCGGGTGGAACGCTACAGCCCCGAGTTTATCGATTTGATGGGCGAGGTCACTCAGTACATCTACGACACCTTCGGCCGTTTCCCCGCGTCGGTGCCGAGCTTCTACATGCGCGCGTACGCGCAGGCGCAGCATTGCGAGATGGAATTTTACGACCGCTTCTTCGGCGAGGACTTCTATCTCGACACGCACGTGAATCACATGGCGAAGTGGCACGGCGTCAGGTAGCGAGCGCGCGCGGAGGAGGAAGGGGCCCGGTGGCCCCACCGGTCTTCAAAACCGGCTTGGCGGCTAATACTGTCGCCGGAAGGTTCGACTCCTTCCCCCCTCCGCCATCCTAGTCAACTCGGCGAATTTCGTTTATGCAGTTGAGGACAATGGCGTGCGACCGCGATGCGGTTCGCAGCCGAAGGCGCGCGGACGGTTCGCGCCGCGGCCATGATCCGCGCTCCCCGGTGGACTATCCGCGCTTTTGGTTTGGTGAGCGAGCGGTTTGAACACAACATGGTCATGGCTTCTTCCGCATGTCGTACCAACACGCCGAGAGCGCGACCGGCAGGGCGATGGCGGCGAGCAGGACCGTGTCGGCAACCAGCCAGCCCCCGAGCCAGGCTCCGGCGCCGATGGCCGTATAGATGGGATGACTGTCGAGCGTGCGAGCGACCAGCAACCCGAACCGCCGCTTCACGGCAACACCCACTGAATCGCGAGCGCCAGCAGCCCTGGAGCCCCTGCGAGCACCGGCAGGAACGTCGCGGCATCCCAGAGCGGATTTAGCTCGCGAGGCGGCCTGTAGCCCTGAGACGGCGTGTTCGCGTATCGCTGGCGGGCGCGCTCGATGTTAGCGAGCCGGATCCTAGCTTGTAGCGTCATTTAAATTCTCCTTCGCGCGTCTCTAGTGCTATATGTTTCTCTCTATTATGTCTAGACTATCTTTTAAGTCTAATAACACTCAGAATCTAGCCAAATAACGCCTTCCGACGCAAGGGGCCTTGCGCCTTCGGCGCATCGAATTCCCCGATGATTGAAATCACGCTTTCCGTAGGAACGCTTTGCAGGCCTTCGGCCTGAGTACGGGCCCGGTGGCTTGTGTGCGGGGTTCGGGGGCAGCGCTCCCGAAGCTTCGCGGGGATCGCCGCTAAGCTTGGTAGGCTTCCTTAGCCTCCCGCGAGCAATGCCGAGGCTGACGCGGGAAGATGTCCCTCCGCCTATTCCGCTTTCGCATGACCCATTCCCTGATGCCTCCGGCAACCTAGTAGCCAGGTGCTAACCTAGGTGGATGCCTACGTAACCGGCGAACCGCCGGCGGACCATGCGCGGTTTTCGAGCCCCGCGAAGCATGCATCCAGGTTTGAACGCGTCTGCTTAGACGATCCGATGTGGTCCTACCACGACGCGCTCAACTCGCCCCGGCGAACGAGTAGGCCGGGCTCTTTTCCCTCCCGCGATTCGTCACTCCAATCGGCTAGCGTCCGACGGAGTGCTCCTGACTCAGATTCGCAGTGGGCACTTTCGTGTCTTGCGGTCAGCGAGGCTTTCCGCCACGGGATGGCCTTGGCTCTACGCGGGGCCACGCAGGGGTCCGCCGGCCAGGCTGAGGAACAGCGGTACAGCCGGCGGCCACGAGCGCAGTGTGGGAGTTATGTAACGTGAGGGCGCCGAAGCGTTTCAGCTCCGGCGCCCTCAGGCAGTTAGCAGTTTTGCCCCGTCTGGCCTTGCGGTTTGTGAGTCCGCAGAATTTGACGACTACTAACCTAGTAGTCGAATAGCTATTCGATTTCGCACCTTGAGCGGGGGCTTTGCCCCGCCCCCGCACGTAAGCCACCGGGGCAAGCTTCAGTTCTGAGGCCTCAAGCCGGCGCGCGCGCGCATGCGGCACGCCCAACAAATCCCAGAACGGGATCCGTTCGGTTACGCTCGGTTTGTGCTTGTCGAGGGGGCTTGTGCGTGCGGCTGGTTGATCCGCACACAAGCTACGCCCGTTCCGGCACCCGGCCGGGGATGCGCGGGCCGCGAGGGCAGCGTGCGTTGCCAACAACCCGGACGTGATTCTAAGGGCGAACAGGGCGGCCGCGTATTTGAGGCTCGGAGCAGTGTCACCAAAATAGGCCCGATTTTCGCCCTCTGGCTCAAAATCTGATTCTGCAAGGGTTTTTCCTCCGGAAGGTTCGACTCCTTCCCCCCTCCGCCATCCTAGTCAACTCGGCGAATTTCGTTTAAGCAGTTGGGGGGCATAACGCGCGTCCGCGATGCGACTCGCCAAGGAGGATCGTCTATGGCCGATCGGTTAAAAAACAAAGTGGCGCTGATTACCGGCGGTGGATCGGGTATCGGACGGGCGACCGCGATGCTGTTCGCGGCCGAAGGCGCGCGGGTGATAATCGCCGATTACAACGCTGACGGCGGCGAGCGCAGCTTGCGCGCGATCAAAGAGGCCGGCGGCGAGGGGATATTCCATGGCGCCGACGTCGCGAATCCCAAGGAGGTCGAGGCGCTGGTGGCCAAGACCGTCGCGACCTACGGCAGGCTCGACTGCGCGTTCAACAATGCCGGAATCGAGGGCGAGTTCGCGCCCACCCCCGAATGCACGCTGGAGAACTGGCAGCGCGTAATCTCGATAAATCTGAGCGGCGTCTTTTACTGCATGAAGTATGAAATCCCGGAGATGCTGAAAAACGGCGGCGGCACGATCGTAAATACCTCGTCGATTTGCGGCCTGGCCGGAATCGCCAACACCTCCGCTTACACGGCGGCCAAGCATGGCGTCGCCGGATTGACCAAGGCCGCGGCGCTGGAGTTCTCGAGCAAGGGTATCAGGGTAAACGCCGTCTGCCCGGGATTCATCCGCACGCCGATGGTCGCGCGCGTGATGGACCGCGGCAGCTTCGATGAAAAGGCCGTCATCCAGACGCATCCGATCAACCGGCTCGGAAGGCCCGAAGAAATAGCCGAGGCGGTGCTCTGGCTATCCACGGACGCGTCGTCGTTCGTGACTGGCGTGCCGATACCGATCGACGGCGCCTATATGGCCCAGTAACTTTGAGGACCTATTCGTTGCCGCAGCTTTCGCAATCGAGGCAGCCGCCGTGGATGAGGCTAAGCTGCTCGGCGAGCGCGGCATCGGGGAAACCGACATGCTCACCCACCTGATGTCCACACGATCGGCATTTCTGCCGCGCGCGCATCGGGAAAAGCGGCTGCCGGACGGCGGGTCGCAAAGCGCAGCGAAGAGCGTTGAGGGACTGGTTCATCGTGTCTCAAGGAATGGCGGCAATGAGCTCAAAGGCGGGAGCCCCCGGCGAGGCCAATGTCGGAGAACATTTGCGCCGCCGGGGGAAGATCGGAGGTTGTAAAAACGTTGTAGCTCATTTGATTGGACGATGGATGACCATCGATAAAGCAAGCGTGTCAAACAGACAGCAACCAATGTGCCAGTCCCTCGCGATTTCAAAACTTGAATACTTATCAAGAGTTTTTGCCGCCGGGCTGTTCCCCGATGACGAGCGTGTTGCAAATCTGCAATAGCGCCGTCGGATGCGCGCACGCGTTACGTTCTACGCATGAGTTAACACGGTCAGCTACTTCCCGGCCGTCAAAACGCACCGGCAGAACGCACAAGCCACTTAAAACTTGACCGCGAAGCCGCTTGATTTGACACCCGCGCGGCCTGCCCTCTAAGTTACGCAGGTCCGTTCATGACCAAATGATTATTTTTGGAGGAAAGCTCGCATGAAGGCGGCCGTGTTATATGAAGCCCGCAAACCCCTGGTTATCGAAGACCTCAAGCTCGCTCCGCCCAAGGCCGGAGAGGTGCGGGTAAAGGTCGCCGCCAACGGCGCCTGCCATAGCGACCTTCACGTCATGACGGGCGACATGCGGATGCCGATGCCGGTCGTGCTCGGCCATGAGGGCGCGGGAATCGTGGCGGAGGTCGGCGCGGGCGTCGCCTCGGTGAAAGAGGGCGACCACGTGGTGCTGACTTTCTCACCCGTGTGCGGCCACTGCCGCTACTGCACGCTGGGACAGGTTAACCTGTGTGAGACGCGCCCCAAGGGGCTCGGCACGCTGCTCGATGGCACCACCCGTCTCAGCAAAAATGGCACCGAGATTTTTCACTTCGCCTTCGCGTCGACCTTTGCCGAGGAGGCGGTGGTGCCGGAGAGTTGCGCGATCAAGATTCGCGACGACGTCCCGCTCGATCGCGCCTGCTTCGTCGGTTGTGGCACGATGACCGGGATTGGCGCGGCGATCAACACGGCTAAGGTGCGTCCGGGCGCGAGCGTTGCGGTAATCGGCTGCGGCGGCGTGGGGCTCAACGTGATCCAGGGCGCGGCGCTGGCGGGAGCGCACGAGATCATCGCAATCGACCTGCTACCGAACAAACTAGCGCTCGCGAAAGTGTTCGGCGCGACGCAGGTGGTCAATCCCTCGCACGACGACGCCTACAAGGCCGTGATGACGCTCACGCAGGGGCGCGGCGTGGACTACGCCTTTGAGGTAATCAGCACGGCCAAGACGATCGAACTGGCGTTTCGGATGACCGGACGCGGCGGCACCTGCACCATCGTCGGAGTCTCGCCCGAAACCGCGCGCATCACGCTCAACCCCAACGTCTTCACGATGATGGAAAAGCGCCTGGTCGGTTCGTTTTACGGTTCGACCCGCCCGCGCGTCGACATGCCGCTGCTGATCGACCTTTACATGGACAAGAAGATCAAAATCGACGAACTGGTCTCGCGCACCTTTCCGCTCGAGGGCGTCAACGAGGCTTACGATCTGCTGCAAAAGGGCGAGGTCTCGCGCAGCGTGATCAAGTTTTTCTAGATCGCGGATCAGCGCGGAGCGGGGTCCCTGACTCGCAGACTTGCTCGGGATGATGGCAGTGCCATGCGATGGCGGCCGTGAGATTCTTCGCTCCGGTCCCTCCGCTCACACGCCCGCGAGCTTGCGCGCGTAGGCCGCCACGCTCTTGAAATCGTACTCGCGGTAGGCCTGCAGCTTCTCCGCCTCGAAGCCGCCCTCGGCGTGCACCGCCAGCACCTCCTGGTAGCCGCCGAAGTCCGACGCCGTCAGGTCGCCGATCAGATTGAGCAGCCGAAGCCGCTTCTCGGCGTCGAAGCCCTTGGCGCCGCCCATGTACTTGAGCACGTACGCGCGCGTCGCCTCGCTGGTCAGGTCCTCGGCGGCCGGCGCGGTCACCAGCAGCCCGCCGGCGAGGTCCTGCACGATCTGCACCGCCTGATGGTAGTTGTGCGCGAAGTGATACTTGGCGACGTTGGTGAGCAGCGTGTTGGGCACCGCGAGGCCGTCCTCGACGGTGCAGGCGGCCGCGGCATGCTCGATCAGGCCGCGCACGGTCGCGTGATAGGCGGCCAGATGGGTCAGCTTGTCGCGTACGTGGGCCGCGCGGAGCACGCCGTTGGCCTCGGCGATCGCGTAGCCCGCTCCCGCCATCAGTTCGAGCAGCGGCAACTTGTACGAGACCGCGGTGAAACGATGGTAGCGCACGAAGGTCAGTGCCAGCAGTCCGGCGAAATCGATCTCGCCGTTCAGGAACACGCGCTCCTTCGGGCACGAAGACGTCGTCGAACACCGTCAGCGTCTCCATCATCTTGTGCCCCGCGCTCAGCGGATGCTCGAACTGGTTCTTATGGCTCGAGCCGTGCGGGCTCGCGATAAGCTTCAGCCCCGGCGTGTTGATCGGCAGCGCAAAGGCGACCGCGTAGGCCTTGTCCTCCGCGCGCATCGCGCGCGTCGGCAGCACGATAACCTCGTTGGTGTTGGTCGAGACGGAGGTATGGACCTTGGCGCCGCGCACCACGATACCGTCGGCGCGCTCTTCGACCACGCGCACGTAATAGTCGGGATGGTCCTGCGCGGTGGGTCCGAGCGAGCGGTCGCCCTTGACGTCGGTCTGCGCCACCGCGACCGCGAGGTCGTTGTCGCGGCAATAGCGATGGTACTTCGCGACGCGCTCGCGGTACTCGGGCTTGCCCGCGGCCGCCATCCGCTCGCCCAGGATGTGGAGCGCGTAAAGCGCGTCGGTGCCGATCTCCTTGATCAGCACGACCAGCGTCGCGCCCTCGCGGGTCGAGGCCGCGATAAGCTCGCTGCGCTTGAGCAGATCATCGGAGTTGCGCGGCAGATGGAAGTACCGGCTGTACTCGCCGCCGCCGTCGCGCATCACGGCGAGGCCGCGATACTTCGGATCTTCGGCCATCCGGTAGTCGATGCAGGCGTGCTCGACCGCGATCCCGATCACGGGATCTTTGGTGACGTCGGCGACTTTTTCGCCGCGCAAATAAACCGCCCGCCCGTCGCGCAGCGATTCCTTGTACTGCTCCGGTGTTCTCAGTCCCATCGTGATTCACCCTGTTCCCTGCTGATTTCGCGCCGCCGCCGCGCGCCCCACGGCGCTCGACTTGGCCAACTCCGACAGGCCAATATAGGAGCCCGCGGCGGCCACGTCCAACGGACGCACGCATCTCCCAAAGACGGAGGACCGTCCGCGCGCGGCGCGCCGGCCGTCGTCGTCGGCGCTCGCCCTACAACACTTTTGCGACAGGAGAGTCACGCGATGGCCACGGCGTCTGCCAAAAAGTTCGAGAAGAAGTTGGAGAAGATGTTCGACCTAAGCGGCAAGGTGTCGATCGTCACCGGCGGAAATCGCGGAATCGGACGGGGGCTCGCGTTGGGACTGGCCGAAGCCGGAGCGGCGGTCGCAATCCTTGCCCGCGACGAGGAAAAGAGCCAGGCCACGCTCAAGGAACTGGCTGGCGCTCGGCGTCCCCGCCATGGCGCTCAGGGTCGACCTCAAACAGCGCCGCGAGCTCAAGCCCGCCTTCGACGAAGTCGAACGCAAGCTCGGGCCGGTCGATATCATGGTCAACAACGCCGCCTACGCGACGCTCACCAGCGTGGTCGATACCACCGAGGAGGACTGGGACGGCGTGCTCGCGGTCAACCTCAACGCCGCGTTCCTGTTTTGCAAGTATGCCGCGCAATCGATGATCAAGCGCGGCGCGCGCGGCAAGATTATCAACGTCACCAGCCTGGCCTCCGCCTTCGGCAGCGGAGTCTTTCCGTCCTACGCGGTCACCAAGGGCGGACTGGCGCAGCTCACGCGCTCGCTCGCGATCGAGCTTGGCGCCGCATAATATCCAGGTCAACGCGCTGGCGCCCGGATGGGTCTCGACCGACATGACGGAGTGGCTGCGCACCGGCCCCGAGTACGAGTGGCTGCTCAAGGAAATGATTCAACGCACGCCGCGCGGGCGCTTCGCCGAGGCCGAAGAACTCAGGGGTGCGGTGGTCTTCCTGGCCTCTTCGGCCTCCGACAACATGACCGGCGCCGATTTGCTGATCGACGGCGGCTTTTC
>CAVZDJ010000048.1:0-141122 GCA_963773975.1 uncultured delta proteobacterium | reverse complement strand
ATCTTTTTCGCGCTCGGGCTTACGCCGCCCGAGTATGCGCATCTGCCGATGGTGATGGGGCCGGACGGGCAGAAGCTTTCCAAGCGCCACGGCGCGACCTCGGTCTTTGCCTACCGCGAGGCCGGCTACTTTCCCGAAGCGTTGCTGAACTACCTCGCACGGTTGGGATGGTCGCACGGCGACCAGGAGATCTTTTCCAAGCCGGAGCTGATCGGGTATTTCGATTTCGCCGCCTGCGGCAAGTCGGCGGGGATTTTCAACGCCGAGAAACTGTTGTGGCTGAATTTTCACTACATGAAGGAGCGGCCATTGCCGCAACTCGCGCGCGAGCTGCGCCCGTTTATCGAGCGCGCCGGATACCGGCAGATCCCCGGCGAGGAGGCATGGCTCGAGAAAATGATCGCGACCCTGCGCGAGCGCGCTAAGACCCTGGTCGAGCTGGTCGACTTCGCGAAGTTCTACCTGAGTGACGCGATTACGATCGATCCCAAGGCCGCCGCGAAGTTTCTCAAGCCGGAGATCGCCGAACCGCTCAACGCGCTCGCGCAGGAGATAGAATCAGTCGAGGGCGACTTCAACGAGACGAACATCCAGGCCGCGTTCGAGCGAGTGCTGGAGCGCTTCGGGTTGAAGCTCGGACAACTCGCGCAGCCGGTGCGCGTGGCGCTCACGGGCGGCACGGTCAGCCCGGGGATTTACGAAGTGATCGCCGTGCTGGGCAAGGCGCGGACCGTCGCCCGCCTGCGCGCCGCGCTGGAACGAGTCCAATCCGCCGCCTGATCGGCGTTTTGCGAATTTCCGCTTGCGACCCCTGCCTTCTCGCATTTCAGGAAAGCGCTCAGCATTAGAAATTCAGCGATTTATTCACTATTCTCATGAGCACGGAACTTGCTCCACGACCCGATTAGTCCAATACCAGTTCGTCATGAAGACGAACGCAGAAGGCGGAACATGACAATGAACGATAACACGCACATCGAGACCCCGGTTGCTCGCGTGGAAGCGCCGCTGAACTATCTCGACTTCACCGGCGAAAAGCCGGTCACCTACATGTACAAGACCGAAAACGGCACACCGCAGCGGAGCTACCAGAACGTCAAGCATACGATGGCGATTCTCAACGGGCGCGCCGTGAAGGAGCGCTTGACCCTCGACGGCCAGGGCTTCGCGCTGGTGCATCATCCAACCGCGACCGGCAACTTCTACGACGAGGCCGAAGTCCGCGCGGTCTATTATCCCGAGGTCGAGCGCCTGGTGAAGCAGGCCACGGGCGCCGTGCGAGTGCTGGTTTTCGATCACAACGTGCGATGCGGTCCGATGGCGAAAGAGGGGCTCAACGGCGCGCGCGAGCCGGTCCGCTTTGCGCACAACGACTATACGCTCAAGTCCGGCCCGCAACGTGTGCGCGATCTGCTGGGCGACGAGGCCGAGGCGCTGCTGAAGAGCCGGTTCGTGTTTATCAACGTATGGCGGCCGATTCGCGGCCCGGTGGAAGAGGCGCCGCTCGCGGTTTGCGACGCGCAGAGCATGCGGCTTGCCGACTTCGTGCCGACCGACCTCAAGTATCGCGATCGCACCGGCGAGGTTTACTCGGTGGCCTTTAACCCGGAGCATCGATGGTTCTATTTTCCGCGGATGCAGCGCGACGAGGCGCTGCTGCTCAAGTGTTACGATTCGTCCGACGACGGGCGCGCGCGATGGACCGCGCATACGGCGTTCGACGATCCGACCTCGCCGCCCAACCCCGCGCCCCGCGAGAGTATCGAAGCGCGCACGATCGCGTTCTTCGCGCCCGAGAAGAAAAGCTGAACCGCCGCCCCGGAGCAGTCGCAGCCTTACCGGCGTTTGCTGCCGTCCTAGGGCGAGGGAGCTGGCGAGGGTTCGGACGGGGTCTGAGGCGGCGCTTCGGGCGACGCTTCGGATGACGACGCCTGTGCGCCCGCCCGCATGGTTTCAAAGAAACTGGTATTTGCGCTGACAAGCTGCCCCAGCGCGATCACGATCTGATCCGACATTTCGGGCACCTTGTCTTTGCCCACCCGGAACACCGACGAATCCTCGAACACCTCGCCCGGCAGTTTGTCGGAGTAAATCGTGAAGGAGACGGATACCGCGGACATGCGGCCGGCGAGTTTGTTGTCGATGCCCTTCCACAGGTCCACGCAGGCAAAGTGCACGCCCATCCCGTATCCGCTGGTGCTCTCGGCCAGTTGATAGCCGACCGATTTCTGAATTTTGTCTTTGAAGACCGTGCAGAAATTTTGTCCTACGACGTCGGGACAGCGGCACGCGACGTTGATGTTGATCTTTGCGGCGGCATCATCCGCGCCAACCTCGGTGGGCGCCGAGGCCGCCGCGATCGCGAGCGTCAGCACGCCCGCCGCGATTATGAATCCAGGAATTCTCAAGACGGGTGCAGGCTAACCAGAAGCTTCGGCGCGGGCAAGAGGCTTACATCGAGGCATCCGCAATTGCGGCAATTGCTGCAAGTTGCGGCAGTTCCAATTAGACGACGCGCGCCCTCAGATCGCCCCGCGAGCGCGCAAGGCGGCGATTGCGGCGGCGTCGTAGCCGAGCGCGCTCAGCACGGCCTCGGTATGCTCGCCCTTCTCGGGCGTCGGCGCGCGCAACTCCCACGGCGTGCGGCTCAGGTCGACCGCCTGGCCGACCAGTTCCTGGCGTCCGTGCGCGGGACTCGCGATCGCGCGCGCGATGCCGATGTGCCGCACCTGCGGGTCGGCGAACACCTGGTCGATGCGATAGATCGGGCCGCAGGGAACGCCGGCGCCGTTGAGAATCTCGATCCACTGCGCCGACGCTCGAGTGCGGGTGATCGCCTCGATAGCCGCGTTGAGCTGATCGCGGTTGCGCAGGCGCGCCTTTCCGCTCGAGTAGGCCGGATCGGCGGCGAGTTGTTCGGCGCCGAGCGCCTTGCACAGCCGAGCGAACAGCTCAGGGCCCGAGCCCGCGATATTGATATGGCCGTCGGCGGTCGCGAATACGCCGGTCGGAATCGCGGTTGGATGGTTGTTGCCGGCCTGCTCCGGCACTTCCCCCGCAAGCAGCCATCGCGCCGCCTGAAAATCCAGCATTGCGACCTGCGCCGCGAGCAGCGAGGTCTGCACCCACTGTCCCGCACCCGATTCCTCCCGCTCCAGCAGCGCGAGCAGGATGCCCATCGCGCAGAAAACCCCCGCCGTCAGATCGGCGATCGCGATCCCGACGCGGACCGGTCCCTGGCCCGCAAGGCCGGTTATCGACATCAGTCCGCCCATCCCCTGCGCTATCTGGTCGAGGCCCGGACGATCGGCGTAGGGTCCGTTCTGGCCGAAGCCCGAGATGCTCGCGTACACCAGCCGCGGGTTGATCGCTCGCAGGCGCTCGTAATCGATGCCGAGCCGGCGCTTCACGTCGGGGCGATAGTTTTCCACCAGCACGTCGGCGTTTTCGACCAGGCGCTTGAGGATTTCGACCGCCTCGGGATGCTTGAGATTGAGGGTGAGGCTCCGCTTGTTGCGATGAAGGTTCTGAAAGTCGGGACTTGCGCGCGAGCCGACTTCGGTGGCGTCGTTGTCGGGCGATTCGATCTTGAGGACGTCGGCGCCCCAGTCGGCAAGTTGGCGCACGGCCGTCGGTCCGGCGCGCGCGCGCGTGAGGTCGATGACTTTGAAGCGGGAAAGCGGAAGCTTGCTCATACGAGCCGCATCATAGTGCGGTCGGCGCTTCGAGGGCCAACGGATCCGCGCGGACGGATTGCCGGACGGACGATCCCGGCCTCCAAGATCCGCGGCCTCCAAGATCCGCGGCCTCAGTGACTACGGCTTTTTGGACCCTTCCGGAGCGCCCGCTTCCATCTCCGCGCGCCATTTGTCGATGGTCTCGATGTTGAAGCGCCAGTCGCTGCCAATCCGGAAAGCCGGAATCTTACGCCGCTTGATCAATCGGTAGATGGTGGAGGGATGCACGTGTAAATATTCGGAGACCTCCTCCACGGTCATCACCTTGCTTTGCCGTCCGAACAGCGGCCTGTCACTATCTCGAACCATCGTCGCCCCCGAAACCTGCAAGCGGCGCCCCGTCTCGTCCGTGGGTGCCGTGAAGGAACACCCGTTGGTCCTCGTCGAGCGCACGGATATGCAGTTGCCGAAGACAGTCCCGCACGCGCTCGGGCAGCCTAGTCGCGCCCCGCATCAAGCTACCTAGTGCCTTGTGTAGCATCATCGACGGGATGTCGCATAGCCATTCGCGCTAAATTAATTGCGGAGGAAGGAGCGGATGCACGGATAAAGCTAAAAGAGCGTACATGTGCAAAAATGACAAATTCAACTGTAGACAAAGATGCGCCGGATCCAGTGCCCAAGTCGCACTCGATCTAAGAAGCTTGTGGCGCAGCTACGACAGCAATTGCAGCAACGCTGCACGGAGAGAGCTAGCGGGAGCTGCGGAAAAACTTTTTAGAATCATCGCAATCCGGAGAAATCTGCCTATTTCTGCCGAATATTGACTAATAAAGCATATCGTTTCGCAGGCGGCGGAGATTCATTTGGTCGATCGCGCGTAGATTGATTGTCACTGCCTCGCATCGCTCACTTAGGCACAAATACTGCACCATTGTCGGCATTCGGGTGTTCAAACCCGTCGCGCCGCCGCGCGCTGGCGAACCCTTGGGTCTTTGCTGTGCATCGAGAGGCACGCGACGCGAATCGGTACGAGCCAAGCGCTTTCGAGGGCGAACAATGGCGGAGCCATCCTGGATTGGAGCGAACATGCTGGAGTTCCTGAAGGCGCGATCGAAACGCAGCGCTGCGCTGGCCGAATCAGACACTGCCAATTCGGGCACAGTGCAGTTGATCCCACGCCATCAGAGCGACCTCCTGCAACTCATACTCGACAACATGGCCGAAGGCGTGATCGTGTGCGACCGGAATTTGCGCCTGGTTCAATTCAATCGCGGCGCGAGCGCGATGATGGGCGCTGACTTGAGAGGTGACTGCCTCGACGGCATGGCGCAGAGGTATCAGCTACTCCCTTCCCGCGGCGCGCCGCCCCTCGTGCTCGAGCAATGGCCGCTTGCCCGCGCGATGAAAGGCGAGGCAGTCGACAACGCTCAATTCATTGTGCGCGGGCCGACCATGACCAGCGAGGTATGGATCGAAGCCTGCGCGCGCCCGGTCCGGACCGACGACGGCACGATCCTCGGCGGGATGGTGGTCCTGCGCGACATCAGCGAGCGCAAGCTGGCGGAGGAACAAATGCAGCACGCGCGCGACCTCGCGCTGGAGGCCGAACGCATCCGTTCCGAGTTCCTCAACAACATGAGCCACGAGATTCGCACGCCGCTCAACGGCATTATCGGCATGACCCAATTGCTGCTCGGCACCGAGCTCAGCCCCGAGCAGCGCGAATATGCCGAGACCGTGCACTTGAGCACTGACCTGCTCTTCGGCATGGTCAACGACTTGCTGGATTTTTCCCGCCTCGCGGCAGGCAAGGTCGTGTTGCAACAGGTCGATTTCGACCTCGAGCAGGTGGTGGAAACCGCGATGGGCCTGTTCGGTGAGCGCGCGCAGCGAAAAGGCGTCGAGCTGATCCTGGATGCGGACAATGACGTGCCGCGCCTGCTGCGCGGCGATCCGGCGCGGCTTCAGCAAGTGCTGGTGAACCTGATCAGCAATGCGGTCAAGTTCACCGATCGCGGGGAGATAATGGTGCGCCTGGTCAAGGAGGCGGAGTCCGCGGCCACCGCGTCGGTACGCTGCGAGGTGCGCGATACCGGGATTGGGATTGCACCCGACGCCCAGAGGCTGCTGTTTCAACCGTTCTCGCAAGTCGACGGCTCCACCACGCGCAAGTATGGCGGCTCGGGCCTTGGGCTCGCCATCTCGGCCCAACTGGTCGAGCGGATGCGCGGCCGGATCGAGGTCGAGAGCGAACCCGGACGCGGATCCGTCTTTCGCTTCACGATGACCCTGCAAAAGCAGCGTCCCTTCATCAGCGCCGCCGCGGAGTCGCGCGCAGGACTGCAACGGCTCCGGCTGCTGGTGATCGAGGACAACGCGACGCTTGGCGCGAGCCTCCGCAGGCGCCTGGATGCATGGGGCGTGCGCGCGGAGGGGGCCGCCGACGGAACCGCGGCGCTCGAATTGTTGCGCGCTCGCGCGGCGGCGGGAACCCCGTACGACGCCGCGATCGTCGATCTGCACGTGCCCACCGCGGGTGGCGCGCAACTGATGCGCGCGGTCAGGGCGGAGCCGGCGATCGCCCGCACCTGGCTCATCGCCGCGAGCGCGCCTGCCGAGGAAACCTCGAAGCGCGCGCAACATTCCACGCACGCCGACATGTGGCTCGCGCGGCCCATCCGGCCCTCGCAACTTTTGCAGAGCCTTAACGAACTGCTCGGGCACAACCGTCACGATCAAGTGAACCAGGAAGGCGAAGGCGCGGCGATCGATGCGGGGCCGCAAGTGCGTCAACGGCTCGAGCGCACCGTCCGCGTCCTGGTCGTCGAGGACAACGCGATCAACCAGAAACTCGCGCTCAACCAGCTGCGCAAGCTCGGCTACGGTGCCGAGGCGATCGACAACGGGCCGGCGGCGCTCGACCTGTTGGAGCGCGGCTCGTACGCGGCGGTGCTGATGGACTGCCAGATGCCGCGGATGGACGGATACGCGACGACCGCCGAGATTCGCCGCCGCGAGTCAGGCCGCCGGCACACTATCATCATCGCGATGACCGCCTTTGCGCAGGAGGGGGCGCGCGAGCGATGCTTCGCGGCCGGAATGGACGACTATATCGCCAAGCCAGTCAGGCTGGAGGCGCTGGAGGCGGCGCTGGCGCGCTGGGTCCCTTTGCGGGGGGCGGCGAACAGCCAAAACGGCTCCGCGAAGAGGGCGGCCGGGTCCGGTTGCGAGAGCATCGATCCGGAAGTGATGATCGAATTGCTGGATCTCTCGCGATCATGTGACAGCGGCGATTTCCTCGGCGAGCTTATCGATATGTTCTACGGCGAGCTCGCCTCGCGCCTGGCCTTGATTCGCGAGGCCTCGTCGCGGCGCAAACTCGCTGAGCTGGACGAGCGCGCGCACGAACTCAAGGGCTCGTGTCTCAGTCTGGGCCTCGCGCGCATGGCGACCCTGTGCGGCGAGCTGGAAGCGCTGGCGCGGGAAGGGTCGGCCGAAGGCGCGCAAGCGCTGCTCGATCAGATCGAACGCGAGGCGAGAGTTGTCCGCCCGCTGCTCGAGGCCGAAAGGTCGTGCTTCTCGCGCGAGAACCGCGAATCACGCGCCGTGCATGCGCAGTGAAAAAATCTCTTCAATCGATCCGAGGTGTTCCGGTTCTTTAACTAAATTCTCTGTCGGTTGCCGTTCCTGCGCCTTTCCGTAATCCTAACAGCGGTTTTTTTTCCTCTGCGCATATTGGAGGCATTAAGTGAAAGCCGACTGGCAAGCTGTGATAGATTCAATTGCTACGTCGCTCCACATCAATTCCATCCTTGTCACATCGTCGCTGGTGTTCGTCGTTTTTTTTCCGGTCGCAATAGTAATCAAGCGTCTGATCAATCGGACGGGGCTTAATCTATCCGCGACGGTTTCACTTGGTAACCAAATTGAGCAATCTGGCGGCTCGCCCGCGGACGGAACCGCTCTTACGCGGACGGGTCGCTTTGGGATCCCCGGCGGCTCGGCCAAATTCACGCTGAAGGAAGAGTCGATCGCTGTGCGGCTGAAGGCCGACGCTGTGCAGAAAGCGCAGACGCTGCTGGCGGCCGGAAAAGATATCGATTCAGTCTGCCACGAGATCAATCCGGAGTACGCAAGCTGGGAAGCGCATAAGCAGCGGATATTTCAAAGGGCGATGCAGGCGATGCTCAAAGCCCAGCGTTAAGCAGCCGGCCCTGCTTCCGGCAAACGCCCGCGTCACGTAGCTAGCAAAAGGTTCCGGTCAGCCGTCAATTGAGTCTTTCAGCTTTGCTTCGGCGCGAGCCGCGGTTTCGGCCCCCTCGAACGAGCCATCAAATCCCGTAGCCCAGCCGGCGGGCGCAGTCGCGCAGGATCTCCGGCTCCCAGGGCGGACGCCGGGGATTTTTTGGATGAGGCTCGCTGGATGAAATTCGTCCCAGCAGGTGCAGAAAGGTCGCGGCCGAATGTTTGTAGGCCGGCACCGGCGCGCGAAACGCCACGTTGCCCAGGTATTGGAGCGCGTCGGCGAGCGCGTAGTAGGCCGCGTCGCCCGTTTCCCATAGCCGGTCGCGCTCGGCGAATTTCTCCGGCGCAAAAGTGGCCAGGCCCAACAGGTAGTCTGAGCCGTATTCGATCATGTCGATGCCGCGATCGTTGCCGGTGTAGATCCGCAACTCGGGCCGCACGGCGTCGCGCAGCGCGAGACGCTCCAGTTCAATCAGCCGATCGAGCGAGGAATGCTTGATGCCTTTAAGCTCCGGAATTTCCATCAGGCCGCGCAGCGCCGCCGCGCTGAAGATCTCGCCGTTCGGCGCGAACATGCGTCCCAACTCGAAACCCAGCACCTCCGAGTAGCCGCGGCACGCGGCGCGATACGCCGCAATCTTGTCGTGATCCGATTTTCCATGCAGCCGCGCGGTCTGGAACAGGATCGGGATGCCGTCGAATTTCACGATAAGGTCCATCTGTCGGCGATAGAGCGCGACAACGTCGCCGTCGCGGCCTTCGATATAGGCGCCGGCGACGAAGGGTACGCCATCGCCTAGCGCCGCGCGGGTCCATCGCAGCACTTCGGGCTGTTCGGCGTCGCTCAGGTAGTTCACGTAGCCGGTGTCCATGTTGACCGCGTTCATCAGGCCCGCGCGATGCGTCGCCAGCAGATGGCGCTGAAATTCTTCGACCGCGATCGCCCCACGGCCGTCATAGGGCAGCAGCGCCGCCGCAATTCCCTGGACCTTGCGGCCGGGCACGCGCCGCTCGATGACTGTTTGGAGTTTCATCCCGGTTCGATCATCTTATCCGTCTAATCATCTCGTCAGTTTAATCATCCAGTCAGCTAATCATTTTGCGCGGCCCGTCTGGCCTTGGCCTCCTTCAGGCGCAGCGCCATCGTGGATTTCTTGTAATGCGCGTCGAGCGGATAGCATCCGGAGGGCAAGCCATTGCGCGGCGCGGTGGTGCAATCGCTGAACGTCCGGCAAACCCGCTTGTGTTGAAGCGGCCGCCCATCAAGTGCGTCCCACAGCATCTCGGGATAGGTCAAGAGCATCCGTCCCAGGCCGACCGAATCCGTCCAGCCCATCCGGACCGCCGCCTGCGCCACGTTGGGGAGAAAATCCTGCAAATAGCTATACCCGGTTCCCACGATAATCAGTTCGGGGAAGCGGCCTTTGAGCGCGCGCACCGCATTCATCTGCCGCGCCACTTCAACCAGCGGATCGTCCGGCGGCCGGTAGCCGTCCGAGGGCGGATAGGCGGCCGGCCGCTGCAGGTGCGGCGTGTAGTACGGAGAGCCGGCGGTCAGGTTCACCAGCCGGATATCCATCTGCTCGAGCAACGCGAGAAAGCGCGCCGGCTCGCTCAAATCCTCGCGCGTCGGATCGGCCGGATCCACACCGAAGCCCCATCGATAGGGAATTAGCCGCTCAAATGGCTCCGGTTCTCCAATTCCCGCTCCAAGCGGCGAGGACGCCGGTGCGGGCCGAAATGGCACCAGGTCGAAAGCCGAGAGCCGCACTCCGATTTTAAGTCCGGGGGCGACCGCGCGGATGCCCTCGACGGTTTCACGCAAGAATCGCGTGCGATTCTCGAAGCTGCCGCCGTAGCGCCCTTCGCGCGTGTGCGCGCTCAGGAATTCGTGTCCCAGGTAGCCATGGCAATGTTTGACGTCCACGAAATCGAAGCCGAGGCGCGACGCCGTGCGCGCCGCGCGATGGAAGTCCTCGATGATCGAGCCGACCTCGGCGTCGGTCAGCACCGGGAAATCGGCGGTAAGGCTCAGCCGGCGGTCCAGGATCGGATGGCGATAGAGGATTCGCGGCGCCGCGCGATGGTCCGGGCTGGGACGGCTGTAGCGTCCCGAATGCGTCAGCTGCAGGCCTACCAGCAGGCCGTCATCGGAGCCGGTGACGCTACGATGCTCCTCGATCAGGACCTCGCGCAGATGGGCCAGTCCGCGCTCGGTATGCGGAGCGATCACGAGCTGGTGGGGATTCGCGCGCCCCTCGTGACGCACGGCCACCGCCTCGCCGCCCCAGATAAGCTTCGCGCCGCTCCGTCCGAACCGCCGCCACCGGCGAGCCGTGTCCGCGCTCGGGTTGCCGTCGGCCGTGCCGTCCCATCCTTCCATCGGATGGACGGCGAGGCGGTTGCCGATCCTGATCTCGTGGCGCACGAGCGGCTGCGCCAAAGGCGAATCCGCTCCACTGGACAATTCCGGATCGCACGGGATCGCGAGGCCGAGCGAATCCAGATGTTCCCGGAACTGCGCTACATCCCGCAGGCTTCCCAGTCGCGCAAACTCGCCGGCCTTCATCCATCGGATTATGCGCGGAAGCGGCGCGCATTCTCAATGCGGCCACGGCTCCGTCAGCAACGCGTTCTGGGCCGCGCTGATATAAGTCTGTGCGCCGCTATCATACCAGTTGCCCGAATAGTGCATTCCGATACAACCCCACAACACCCGGTCCGTGTTCGTAGTGTCGGGATTGCTCTGGTAGTTGGCGATGTCGGAAGCGTAGGTGTTCGGCTGCTTGGTACTGCTAGCGAAGTAGCTGGTGTACGCGCCGTCCATGCATGCGCGCTGATCAGCGTAGCGATAGTCGGCGGCAAAGGCGGTTGATTGCATAATCTCCGGCCAGGTCATCCACTCGTAGTAAACCTTGGTTTGCCATAACGACCACGACTGATAGCAGCAGTTCGCGCACGATACGGTGGCGCCGCCGGGTTCGCTTATCGTGGTGTTCCATAAGGCCGTGAAGCTGCCCTGAACGCATGCCGACTGCGAGGTGCCCTTGTCGCCGGCGCCGCCTTGCAGCCATCCGCTCTCGATCCAGCCCTGCGCGCGCACGACGTCCTCGTCGATCCCGTACTTGCACGCGGCCCATCGCATGATCATGTCGGTCGAGCCCGTATATTGGCCATCCACCCGCTGATATTGCGTGTAATCGTCCCGGTAGTCGAAGGTGTAGCCATTGGCCGCGTATGCCGAAAGGTCAGCCGCGGTTGGCATCGTCTGGTTGAACGGCGTATTGGCCGGAACATTTTCCGTGGTCGCTGGTATTATCGCCGCGCATTGTGCGTCGGTGGGCAGCGACGCGCTCGACGACAGCGTGGAGAAGTATAGCGGTGCTGGCGTCGGAGTCGCCGTCGGGGGCACGGGCGTCGGCGTTGGTGGATCGGGCGTCGGCGTCGGCGTTGGCGGCAAGGATCCGGGGCTTGGAGTCGCCGTTGGCACAGGCGTCGGCGTTGGTGGATCGGACGTCGGCGTCGGCGTTGGCGGATCGGGCGTCGGCGTCGCGCTCGAATTGTTGACGATGATCGAGACGTAAGCGGTGCCGATTGGCACGGTGCCGCCTTGCTGGAAGACCCGCACCGTCAAAGTGTGCGAGCCGTTCGCGACGGTGGTTGAATTCCAGGTGAAGTTGCCGGCGCCCGCGAGCACATGGACTCCATCGACCTGCAACTGATCCCAATAAACGTCGGGGCCCAGCGAGACGGCCACGGTGACCGCCGTGCCGCTGACCGCCTGGCCATTGCCGGGCGCGCCGATAGTGATTTCCTTGCCGATATTCGTGGGCGTCGGCGTGGTGCTGTGCTTGGAGCGCAATTGTACTGGACGTCCAAGGATCAGCACCGAGGCCAGGGCGCCCGGCACATAATTAGTGGCCGCCAACGCGAACAACATCGCAGTGGCGGCAAAAAAGCGCGATGACAAACCAAAAAAACGCTTCATCGATTTTCCCCCCCCGAAAGAACATAAAGCGGACAAACCTCTGCATCGCGGTGTCGCGCCCGCTTCGATGCGACACCGCCACCGGCACGTACTGCCGGTCTCTAAAGAGGGAGAATCACGCCAAGAGAAGATGGATCAGTCGTGGCTGGTTTAGCGGCGTGGCTTCCTGGGTTGACTGCCAGGCAAAGAAGATCCCTCCCCCCGGAAGATCTTCCAAGCCACATCATCGCTACTAAATATATGAAGAGTGAACAGAAGTGTCAACACATTTATATATGACTACACATATTGTTTAGTGAATTTTAGCGTTATGTAGCGTATAAATTGTTCAATTGGCGTATAACATGCAAATGATAGCGCTACTACCGGCGATTTGCTCGTTGATCAAGGACAAGCGCTTGCCTCCTCTCGCATCGGAAACGTAGAGAGTTGGATATGCCACACCGCGCCCGGAAGATGCTTGAGAGAATGAGCAATGGCCGATAGCCATCGGATTTTCGGATTCACCGACGAGGAGCTCGCCGCGTTGGAACTGAGTTGGCGCCCCGGCCTGTTTGACGGCCAGGTGGTGCTCGTCTCCGGCGCCGGCACCGGACTCGGCAAGGCGATCGCCTATCAGTTCGGGCGTCTCGGCGCGAAAGTGGTCATCTGTGGCCGCAAACCGGAGCCGCTGGAACGCACCGCGCAAGGGATGCGCCGGCTCGGCATCGATTGTCTCACCTATCCGATGACCATTCGCGACCCAGAACAGGTCGCGGCGCTGTTCGACGCCGCCTGGACGCACTACGGACGGCTCGACGTGCTGGTGAACAACGCCGGCGGACAGTTCCCGCAGCCGGCGATCGATTTCAGCCTCAAGGGATGGAACGCGGTGATCGACACCAACCTCAACGGCACGTGGTACATGATGCAGGCCGCGGCGCGGCGCTGGCGCGATGCCGCGAGCCCCGGCTGTATCGTCAACATCGTGGCCGTGGTCGAACGCGGAATGCCCGGGGTCGCGCATACTTGCGCCGCGCGAGCCGGCGTTATCTACCTGAGCAAGACGCTCGCGGTTGAGTGGGCGCCGCTCAGCATCCGGGTCAACAACGTGGCGCCCGGCGTCACCGCCACCGAGGGCATGAACATCTACCCGGAGGAGGCGCGGGCGGAGTTCCGCCGTGCCAATCCGATGATGAAGTTCGGCGACGCGCAGGATGTCGCCGACGCCTGCTGCTATCTGGCGGGCCCCAGCGGCAAGTTCATCACCGGCGAAGTCATCGCGCTCGACGGCGGCTTTCAGATGTGGGGCGAGCAATGGACCGCCGGGCGTCCGGATTACTATAAAGCCAAGGGCTAGCCCAGCCCCCGGCCCCGGGGACCACCGGCCGCACCGGGACCATTGACGGATCCGCGCAAGCGCATGCTATATGGCCTTCAGGGACAAGCTCTACAACGATCGTGCGCAGCGATCAGGAGGAAATAGACCATGGCTGGAAGCGGGCAGATATCCGAACACAAGCATCAGTCGAAAGCCAAAAGTCAGCATCCGATGACCCAGATAGCGACGCGGTCACTGTTCGAAAACCAGGACGTGAGAGTGTGGGAGATGGACGTCGCGCCCGGCGACACCTTCGGCCTGCATCATCACACCAATGACTACGTGCTCTACATCACCAGCGGCGCCAACCTTAAGGTTGACGACAAGGATGCCGGGCCCTACGACTTCGTCGCGCATGACCGCTCGGTCTACTACATCAAGGCGGGCGGGACCGAGAGCTTTCGCAACGTCAGCTCGACGCCTTTTCGCGAGGCGCTGATCGAGATCAAGCGCAAGGCGCGTCCCGACCAGGATCGCGCGGGCTTCACCTCCTGCGACGCGCTGGTGGGCGCGCCCGACCGGCCGGGCACGATCTGCGTGATGGAGAACGATCGCATGCGCATCCTGGAGACCACGCTGCCGCCGGGCAAGGCCCTCGGCCTGCAGCCCTGCACGCGCGACGCCGCGGTGTTTGTGGTTCAGCCGGGCAAAGTCAAGGTGGTCGAGCGTGCGACCGCCGGCCCGGAGCGGGTCACGGAAGAGACGCGCAACGCCAAGGACGTGTGCTGGCAGCCGGGCGGCGTCGAACGCGACCTGATAAACGTGGGAAAAAGTCTATATCGGCAGATCAGCGTCGAAGTTAAGTAAGCCTGGGTCCGGCAAAGTAGTCAGTTCGCGGTCGCGCAATCGATTCGAACGCACAACGGCCGCAGCCCCGTGAGGGGACTGCGGCCGTTGCTTTGGTCTAGGTCGCCCGGCGCTTACTGATTCGGAATCAGCTCGACCCGGCGGTTCTGAGCGCGCCCTTCGGCCGTCTTGTTGGTAGCGACGAAATCCGTCTTCCCATAGCCGTGCGGGCTCAGGCGGCTTTCCGCAACCCCGTGGTCGGCCAAGTATCTCACCACCGAGTCGGCGCGGCGCTCCGAAAGCTTCAGGTTGTAGCGCACCGAACCGATCGCGTCGCAGTAGCCGTTGACGTTGATCGATACGTCGCCGTGCTGCTTGAGAATACCAGCGGCTTCATCGAGCACCGCCGCATCCTGCGGACGGATGTTGTACTTGTTGAAATCAAAATGCACGCCTCGCAGGATTAGCTTCTCCGGCGGCGGAGGAGGTGGCGGCGGCGGTGGCGGAGGAGGCGGCGGCGGCGGCGGAGCCGGCGGCGGCGGCGGAGTCGGCGGGCACATATAGTGGCCGATCACTCCACCAATCAGACCACCACCCGCGAGCCCGGCCGGAATGCCCCACGCGAAGTAACTTCCCAGGTGCGAGCCGTGGTTCTTGGTGGTCAGCAGAACCGCAGTGTCTATTCCGGCACCGGCTATCGCGCCGATCCCGGCGCCCAGAATCTCGCAATTTCTCTGATCTTCGTTGGCCGAGCAGCCGGCGATCATACACACGGCTGCCGCTCCCATCAGGTACAGAGCTAGTTTTCTTCTCACCATCATCCATCCTTCCTTCCCAGCCTTTGGACGAGCAGCGCGCTCCAGCGATGCCTCTCCCCGGCCAGCTAGAGTTACCGAAGAAATTCTTCAAATCTTCAAAATATCTGAACGGTTGTCTCATAAGTTTCGGCCCGCGACAAGCCCCATCATGGTTCTTTTTGACCCCGGGCATGGTTCCCGGGTTGGACTTTATTAACGGTTCTTCGCTCATGTCCGCGCTACCCGTCCCGCTATTCGACTTAAACCGGCTATGGTATACAGCATCTATCAGATTCTTTAGCCATCAGATTCTTTAGCCATCAGACGATCCCAAGGAGCGAGCAATGCGCTTCGGCCTCTTGTACTCACTTCAGTCGCGGCCCGATAAGCCGGCGACGCAAGCGCAGATCTACCGCGAGATGCTCGAGCAGATCGAAGCCGGCGAGGGGCTCGGTTTCGACTCCGCCTGGTTGGTCGAGCATCACTTTCTCGCCGACGGCCTGTGCCCTTCGCCGCTGGTGGCCGCGGCCGCGATGGCCGCGCGCACGCGGCGCATGACCATCGGCACCAGCATGTACCTGCTGCCGCTCCATCGCCCGGTGCAATCGGCCGAGGACGTGGCCGTGCTCGACAACCTCGCCAATGGCCGGATCATCCTGGGCGTGGCGGCGGGCTACCGGCCCGAGGAGTTCGCCGGTTACGAGGAGGAACGATCGGGCCGCGAGCAGCGGATGGAAGAGCAACTCGACATCATGATCAAGGCCTGGACCACCGAGTCGTTCTCCTACGACGGCCGCTACTACAAAATTCCCCAGACCGCGGTCACGCCCAAGCCGGTGCAGAAGCCCCGCCCGCCGATCTGGATCGGCGCTTCGACGCGGGGCGGAGTTCGCCGGGCCGCGCAATGGGCCGACGCGCTGATGGCTTCGCCACGCCATCATATCGCCGAACTCAAGCAGCACTTCGCGATATACGGCGAGTACCTGCAGCGCTTCTGCAAGCATCCGTCGTGCGTCCCGGTCATCCGCGAAGTCTATTGCGCCCCGACCACGGCCCAGGCCGAAGCCGAGGCGCGCGACGGCGTGATGTATATCCACGGCGGAATGTACGGCAAGTGGGCGGGCGTGAGGCCGCTGCGCGACGACCACGGCGCGCTGGTCAAGGATCCGGCGACCGTGACCTTCGAGAGCCATCGCGAACGCTTCATTATCGGCAGCCCGGAGCACTGCGTACGCGAGATCAAGCGCTACCAGAGCGAGATCGGAATGGACTACCTTATCTGCTGGATGCAGTTTCCGGGCGTCGAGCTGGATAAGACGATGAACTCGATGCGGCTGTTCGCCAAAGAAGTGATGCCGCACGTCAAGCGCTGATACCGGCAGGAGGTTCACCGACAATGCGAAATTGGATCGATCTCAATAGCGACATGGGCGAGTCCTTCGGCAACTACGTGCTGGGCCGTCCCGACGAAGTGATGAAGCAGATCAACCACGCCAACATCGCGTGCGGCTTTCACGCCGGCGACCCGGTGTGGATTCGGCGCACGGTGGAATCCGCCAAGCGCTACGGCGTGACCCTGGGCGCGCATCCGGGATTCCCCGACAAGATGGGTTTCGGACGCCGCCTGATGAACATCACGCGCCAGGAGGCGCGCGACTACGTGGTCTACCAGGTCGGTGCGGTCAAAGCCTTCGCGGACGCCGCCGGGGTCAAGCTTGCCGCGGCCAAGCCGCATGGCGCATTTTATCTGTGGGCGCAGCAGAGCGAGGAAAATGCGCGCGCGATCCTCGAGGGCTTTCGCGAAGTCGCTCCCGACCTCGTCGCCTACCTGCCGGCGCTGCCGCGCCATCCGATGCTCGAGGTCGCGGAAAAAATGGGCTTCACAGTGATCAAGGAATTCTATCCCGGCCTGGTTTACGCCGACGACGGATCGATCGGCGTCAAACGCACCTATGGCGAGGAAAATGTCGAGGAGATGGTCGGCCTGGTGATGAAGTTTGTCACCGAGGGCAAGGTCAAGACTTCCAGCGGCAAGGAGATCAAGGTCGAAGCCGACAGCATCTGCGTCCACGGCGACGTGATCAACGCCCCCGAGGTTCTGACCGCGATGCACAAGGCGCTCAAGCAGGCCGGCGTGACCGCACGCAGCGCCGTGCAGGACGTAAAGGGCAAGGGCAAAGGCAACGGCCGCGCCCATGCCGCGCCAACCCACGCGTGAGCGTGGTGGACCTCTCCTTGTCCAAGGAGCGGTCGCCGCGCGCATCGCGAGCGCGGGAGAGGTTGGAATTGCGCTGCGCCACAGCAACTTGGAACGGGTCGCGAAAACCGCTTGCCTGACCTCTCCCTGACCCTCTCCTTGGACAAGGAGAGGCGGTCGGAGCGCTAAGGTCGGTAGTCCGCAGGGAGAAGTCATCACGATGGCGCTGGAAAAATTCGTCAACGCCTACGTCGCCCGCACTCCGCGCTCGCGCGAGATTTACGAGGACGCGCGCACCGTCCTGCCCGGCGGCGTGAGCGGCAACGCCAAGTTCCTCAAACCCTATCCGCTCTACGTCAAGCGGGCCCGCGGCTCGCACGTAATCGACGTCGACGGCAATGACTACGTCGACCTGCTCGACGCGGTCGGCGCGGCCATCCTGGGCCACGGCCACGAGTCCATCAGGCGCGCGGTCAAGGAGCAGATCGACGAGGCGATCCTGCCCCTGATGGCGACCGAGCTCGAGGTGCAGCTGGCCAAGAAAGTCTCGCGCCTGATGAACTACCTGGAGATGATCCGCTTCGTGAATAGCGGCTCCGAGGCGACGCTGATGGCGATGCGGGCGGCGCGCGCGTTCACCGGGCGCGAGCGGGTCGCCAAGTTCGAGGGCAACTACCACGGCCAGCACGACTGGTCGCTGATTGGCGGCGCGGCGGGCGGGCAGGGACCGCAGAGCGAGCCGCTCTCGATGCCCGACTGCGCCGGAATCCCGCACTCGGTGGTCGATAACGTCCTGATGCTTCCGTTCAACGACATGGCCGCGATCGACCTGGTGCGCCGCCACGCGCCCGAGCTCGCCGCCGTGATCATCGAGCCGGTGGCGGCGTTCTTCACCGGCGCGGTCCCGGCCGATCCCGAATTTCTGCGCGCGCTCCGCAAAGTGACCGAGGAAAACGGCGTGATGCTCATCTTCGACGAGATCGTGACCGGCTTTCGTCTCGGCCTGGGCGGCGCGGCGGCCCACTTCGGCGTGCGCCCGGACCTCGGATGTATCGGCAAGATCGTCGGCGGCGGTTTCCCGGTGGGCGCGTTCGGCGGCCGGCGCGATTTGATGGAGAAGGTGATCACGCCGACCAAGCAGCCCTCGGACCTCAAGGAGAAGAGCTTCGCCTCGGGCACGTTTTCGGGCAATCCGATCAGCATGGCGGCCGGATTGGCCGCGCTCACCGAACTCGAACGCAATCCGGTCTACGAATACGTCGGGGCGATGGGCCACGCCGTGCGCGAAGGAATCTCGGCGAGCGCGCGGCGCGCGGGCTTGGGGGTCCAGGTCACCGGCATCGGGTCGCTCTTTCACGTCCACTTTTCCGACGAGCCGATAACCAGCAAGCGCACCGCGATGCGCGCCAATCACGCCCGCCAGTACGAATTCAGCATGGGGCTGCTGTCCAAGGGCATCCTGCTGACGCCCCATCATCCGGGGTTCCTCTCGGCCGCGCATACCGCCGAGGACGTGAAGGAAGTGCTGCGCGTCACCGACGAAGTGTTGCGCGAGATGGCCGCGGGCTGAGCGGGGAGCGGGGAGCGGGTCGCGATGGATGTCCGTTACGACTTCGGCGGCGACGAATACATCTTCGTCGACTTCGACATCGAGATGAGCCTCGAGGTCAACTTCAAGATTCTCTCGATCTGCCAGCACATCGAACGCGAGCGCATCCCCGGCGTGATCGAGGTGTGCCCCAGCAACGCGTCGTACCTGATGCACTACCGGCCCGAGGAAATCGAGCCGGAAAAGCTGGTCAAGGAACTGCGCAAACTCGAGCATCTGGGCGAGCACATCACGG
The DNA here is from genome assembly GCA_963773975.1 of uncultured delta proteobacterium. Lineage (GTDB taxonomy): Bacteria > Desulfobacterota > Binatia > Binatales > Binataceae > JAKAVN01. The sequence continues at coordinate 122,225 of CAVZDJ010000048.1, read as the reverse complement.
CCATCAACTCGCGCATGGTCGACATCCCGGTGCTCTACGACGACCCGTGGACCAAGGAATGCGCCAGGCAGTTCGCCGAGCGCCATCAGGACCCCTCGGTCACCAACCTGGAGTACCTGATGCGCATCAATGGCTTCGGCGACAAGCAGGAATTTATCCAGGCGCACTCCGGGCGCCCGTACTGGATTTCGATGGTCGGTTTCGTGCCCGGCACGGCCTGGGGCTACCAGATGGTGCCGCGCGAGCGCGCCTTGCAGGCGCCCAAGTACGTCCGCCCGCGCACCGATACACCCGAGCGCACGGTCTCGCACGGCGGCGCGTTCGTGGCGATCTATCCAGTGCGCGGACCGGGCGGCTATCAAATGATCGGGATCACCCCGGTGCCCGTTTACGAGCCCGAGGGGCGGCTGGTCGATCTGCGCGAGACGCGAATTCTAGCCAAGGCGGGGGATCGCTGGAAATTGCGGCCAATCGATCTCGAGGAATTCAACGCGATCCGCGCCGAGGTCGAAGCCGGCACCTACCGCTATAAGATCGTCGAGCAGGAATTCAAGCCAGCGGTCTATTTCGAGGATCCGGAGCGCTACCTCAGCCGCCTGCAGGAAGAAGCGCGCGCATGCTCAAAGTCCTGAGACCCGGGCTCCTGACCACGATCCAGGATGCTGGCCGCTTCGGCTGGTATCACATCGGGATGCCGCCGTCGGGCGCGATGGATCAGTTTTCGTTTCGCGCCGGCAATCTGCTGGCCGGTAACGACGAAGGCGCCGCCGCGCTGGAGACCACCTTCCTCGGGCCCGACCTCGAGGCTGGCGCCGACCTCACAGTCGCGGTGACCGGCGCGCCGCTCGAATTGAAGCTCAACGGCGAGGCCGCGCCGATGTGGGTCGCGCTCGCGCTCAAGCCCGGCGACAAGCTCCAGTGCGGACAGGCGCTTGCCGGGGTCCGCTCATATATATGCGTCCATGGCGGAATCGACGTGCCCGAATTGCTGGGCAGCCGTTCGACGTATCTGCTCGGCCGCTTCGGCGGAATCGGCGGCCGCGCAATTGCGGCGGCGGACATGCTCGCGACCGGTGCGCCGCGGCGCGCCGCCGCCGAACTTATCGGGCGCCGCCTCGATCCGCGGCTCTTGCCGACCTTCCCGGAAGTCACGGAACTGCGCATCCTGATGGGTCTTTGCAGCTATCGGCTCACCGAGGAGAGCATCGCGCAGTTCCTGAACACGCCGTGGGAGGTCTCCACCGAGGCGGATCGTATCGGCTACCGGATTCACGGAGCTGGGTTTCAGTTTCGCGATCGCGAGCCGCCCTTCGGTGCCGGGTCCGACCCCTCCAACGTGGTCGATGTCGGCTATCCGGTCGGCTCAATCCAGGTGCCCGGCGGAAAAGAGGGAATCCTGCTTATGCGCGACGCGGTTACCGGCGGCGGCTATGCGACCATCGGCACCGTCATTCAATGCGACCTCGATCGCGTGGCGCAGGCGCCTGCGCGGACCCAATTTCGCTTTCGCGCGGTCACGATCCAGGACGCACTGCGGCTCCGTGCGCAATACAAGGCGCGCCTGCGCGCACTCGCGGCCTCGCTCGCCCTGTTCGACTGTGTCGGACGGCTCGGCCAGTAGCCCTCACGACCGTAAGTTAGCTGAAGCTCACTCTCAGTCATCCTGAGCTAGCGGCGGCCGCGGAAAATGCTCCGCCCCCTGACCGCGCCAAAGTTCGATTTGACGGGTGTCCGCTGGGTCAGATCGCCTGCGGACCCTTTGGCGGCGAGGCCAAGGGGCGGTGTTAGTTTGGTCGAGCGCGCGTTCGACCAGCAAGAAAACTAAGCGAAAGACTACTGTCCGCCGCCCGCCGACTTGGCGAGCTTGTGATACATCTCAGCCATCTTCGCATCCTGCTTCGACTCCGTGAGGTAGTGCGCGCTGGACGCCCTCATGAAATCCCCCTGCGTGTGAATCACTTCCTGATCAGACCCGGTGCGCTTTCCCTTTTTCTTGTGGATGGCGTCGAACTGAGCTTTGTACTGATTGGCCTGATCCTGGGCGGCCTTGGCCTGAGCGTCGTAGTAATTCCCCAGCGCTTCGTAATCCTGGGCAGTCTTGGCGTTGGCTGCCATGGTTCCGACGGTTGCGGGGGTGACATCGTCTGCCATCCCCACCCCCGACCATGCTGCGGCGACTACGCAGGCCACGAGTACCGCAAACAACGATGATTTCCCTCTCAACATCAGCTTTCGGCTCCTTTGGTTGGTGCTCCCCCCGGAGCGACCTGTACGCGCCAGGGTTGCCGCATAGCTCAAAGCATTTCGGCGGGTTTTTTTCAAGCCCAATTGCAGCGTGACAGAAAGGCCTGGGGATGCAACAGGCAATCGGGCGCGGCCGGGCCTCAGTGGGGCTCCCGATGCGCCACTATGCATTCCCCCTTGCGTCGGAACCTCCGCCGGCGCCGACTGGGAGGGGGGGGCCACAGCAGGCAAGGGTTACGGCTAACCTGACCGTTCATTTCCGGTCTGTTAATAAACGCTCGTTATTAAATGCGTGGGACTGCTTGACATTCCGTTTGGATCAAGCATTATAGCGTCCACTCGGGGCGTGGCCTGCGCGGGTCGTCTTACCTAGGGGAACCCTGTCTATCAGGGCGACTCTCGCGCTGCCCCCGGAGCAACTGATGGGTGAAATAGGCAAGGCGCGGTGGCACGGCATCGCGTCTCAATTGGTCCGCATGTAACCGCTCGGGGGCTCGACGGTGAAATTGGCGGTGGCCAAGGTGCCGCGCGCAAATGTGCAACGTCAAGGCTACGGTGACGATGCGGCGTCAGGAATTTTTTCGAGAGGTGGCCTTTGTTTCACGGAGCGATAGGTAAAATCGGCAGATGGTCAATTGTGTGCGCGGCGCTGGTGGCGCTGTGCGTCACGTCGGTCGGATGCGAAGGTGAGGCGCAAAAGCGAATCATCAAGGAGCGTATCGGAAACTCCTCCGAGGGACGCTCGCTACCTGAGCACGAGGATTACTACGGCTCAACCGTGGCGGACAAAGACCATGCGTGGGTAGTCGGCACCTACGGCACGATCCTGAGCATCACCGACAACGCCACCAAGGTTGAGCTGCAGAAGAGCGGAACTCACGTCTCGCTCTTCTCGGTCAGCTGCGCCGATGCCAAAAACTGTGTCATCGGTGGCGAGCAGACGCTTATCCTGCGCACGACCGACGGCGGCAAGACCTGGGATAAGGTCGACGCACCCAAGGGTGTGAACGCAAACCTGCTCGGGATGAGCCGTGGCAAGGACCCTAATCAAATCTGGGCGGTCGGCCCCGAGGCCTCCATCATCCATTCTTCCGACGGCGGCAAGACCTGGGAAGACCAGAGCCTGCACAAGGACGAAGCGTTAAATGGCGTCGCCTTCCTGGACGACAAGAACGGCTGGGTCCAGGGTGAATTCGGTGTTATCAAGCACACTCTCGACGGCGGCAAGACCTGGATCGAGTCGGATAAGGTCGTCGGACTGCCCAAGTACGTCGAAGACGTGACCGATGCCGAGGCCTATCATCGCGGAATTCCCGAGCTTTCCGAGCAGGACCTTTACCTGTTCGGGAGCGCATGGACCAGCCCGCAACAGGGATACATCGTGGCCGCGAGCGGCTACGTACTTGAGACCAAGGACGGTGGCGCCACCTGGGTGGCAAAGCGCGGCGGCAGCAACTCACTGTTCGCGATAGCCGCGCCGGCCGGCCATCCGGCGGTCGCTGCGGGCCTGCTGGGAACGGTTGCTCACGAGGGCAACGGCGGTAATTGGACGATCGACGAAGGTGTGTCCAGCCGCGTGTACACGTGGCTCAGAAGCGCTTCGTTTTCGCCCGACGGCTCGCTCGGGATTATGACCGGGGGCAATGGCGCGGTCCTGGTTTCGCACGACGGCGGCGCGACCTGGGAGGCGTTGAACAAAGATGTGATCGAGGCAGCGGGTGTCGCGGCGGCCAAGAGCTGAGTCGGAGCAAGGGCTAAAGTCGGCAAGGGCCAAAGTCGAATGGACCGGGGAGTAGCGGCTGGGCGATATGCCGTCAAGCGATCCGGGCGTTAAGAGCAGGAACTTCAATGGCGACGTCAAGCAGAGAAAATTCGGTGGCAGCTGCGATGAGTAGGTTGCCGGCGGCGGAACGCATCACCCACGGCATCGCCCGGCTCACCTTGAGACATCGATGGCCCACGCTGGCGATACTGACCGTCATCACGATCTTCTTCGCCTTCCACGCGGTGAAGGTCCAGATGTACAGCCAGTTCGCCGACCTGCTGCCGCAGGCCCATCCGTACATCAAGGCCTATAACCACTTTCGCACCACTTTCGGCGGCGCCAACATCGTCAGCCTTTCGCTGCGGGTGAAAAATGGCGACATCTTTAATACCGATACGCTGAAGAAGATCCGCTACGTCACCGAGAAGGTCGATCAGATTGACGGCGTCAACCACTACCAGGTGGCCTCGCTCTCCCACGTCAAGATCCGCCGTCTGGAAGCGCGTTCGGGCGGCCTGATCAAGTCGGTGCCGGTCTTGCCCGAGCAGGTTCCCACCGATCCGGCCGAACTCAAAGAACTCAAAAAGGAGATGTACAACAACGACATCGTCTATGGAAAATATCTTTCCACTGACGGTAAGGCCGCGCTGATCCTGGCGGGGTTCAACGAAGAACGGCTGGACTACGGTAATATCCAGCATCAGATCATGCTCATTCGTCAGCACGTCGAGGACAACAACACCGTGTTGTACGCCGCGGGCGAGCCGATGCTGAAGGGCTGGGTGTGGTTCTATACCGGCGAGCTGGCGGAGATTTTCGCGGTCACTTTCATCTTCATCTTCGGCACGCTGATCGTTTACTTCCGCCGCCTCTACGGCGTGCTGCTCCCGTTCATCGGCGCGATCGCGCAGGCCATCTGGGGCCTCGGCTTCCTCGGCATCCTGGGCTACAACCTCGACCCGTTGGTGCTCGTCATACCGCTTTTGGTCTCGGCCCGCGCCGCCAGCCACGGCGTGCAGATGGTCGAGCGCTATTTCGAGGAGCTTGAAGCCACAGGCGACAAGCATCACGCCGTCGCGATCGCGATGGGCGAGCTGTTGCTGCCGGGCGGCATCGGCGTGTTGGCCGACGCCGCCGGCATTCTGGTGCTGGCCGTCGCGACCATTCCGCTGGTGCGCAAGCTGGCCTTCTTCGCGAGCTTTTGGGGCTTTTCCAACATTTTCACGATTTTGCTTCTGATTCCGCTTCTGCTGGATGTTCTGCCCCGGCCCAGCAAGACCACGCACTACGTGCCGCAGTGGATGCACGATCTCCTCGCCTGGGTGGGCGAATTCTGCACCAGTCCGAAGGGCCGCTGGGTGGTCTTTACGCTCGCGGCAGTAATCGTGGCGGCGGGCGCCTACGAGGCGAGTTCGGTGCAGGTCGGCGAGACCGAAGCAGGATCGCCGTTGCTGTTTCAGAATTCGGACTTCAACATTTCGGCACGGGCGATCAACGCCGATTTCGCCGGCTCCAATCAACTTGTCATCTACATGAAGGGCTCCAAGGATGACGCGCTAAAGAATCCGGCCGTGCTCGCCGTGCTCGACAACCTGCGCCACTACATGATGGAGCAGGCCGAGGCGGGCGGCACGCGCGACCTGCCGACCCTGGTGCGCAGCGTCAATCGCTTGTATCACTACGACGATCCGGCCTGGGCGGTAATTCCGCAAACCCAAGCCGGCGTCGGCAACATGACCTTCATGTATGAGGCCAACGCTCCGGTGCCCGGCGTCATCCTGGAATACATGGATTTCCACGCCCGCGACGGCCAATTCGTCGTGTTCTATAAGGACGCGAAGGGCACGACCATCGATGAGGCGATTATGCGGGCCAAGCTCTTCATGGCCGCGCATCCGATGAAAGATGTCGAATTCGTTCTGGCGGGCGGCACCATCGGCACCACGGCCGCACTCAATGACGAGGTCGCCTACTCTGACCGGGTCAGCACCATTCTGATCGTTTTGGTGGTGTTCGTGCTGGTGACCTTCAGCTACATGTCGTTCGTGGCCGGTGGCATGGTCATGATCACGCTGGTCGCCGCCGGTATCGTCAGCTTTCTGTACATCGGCCTCAAGGGCATCGGCATGAACATCAACACCCTGCCGGTGACTGCGGTCGGAATGGGGATCGGCGTCGACTACATTCTGTATGTGGTCGACCGGATCAAGCGCGAGTATGGCCGGTTGCACGACCATGACGCGGCGATCAAGCGTGCGATTGCGACCTCGGGCATGGCGGTTACGTTCACGGCGACCACGCTGGTGGGCGGCGTCATCCCGTGGGTATGGATGTCGGATCTGCGGTTTTCGGCTGAGATGGCGATGCTGCTCGCGTTGCTGATGATCACGCACTGGCTGTCGGCAATCACGCTGGTGCCATCGATATTCTCGATCATCCGGCCCAAGTTCGTCGAGCGTGGGGCGGAGATCTCGGACGAGGATTTGGAATTGATTGAAAAAGATGTTTCGGCTGCGGAAGTGAGCTGAACGGAGGTCGGGGATGGGCTCTGTCTGGCGTCGAGGGGTTGTTGGTTTTGGTCTAGCAAACTTCGGGGGATGCAATATGAATGTAGGTGGAAAAAGCATAGAGCGGCTCTGGCTGTTGGGTTTGGTCGCGGCGCTCGCGCTCGCGGTGGGCGGGTCCGCTTCGCGGGCCTATGCGCAGCAGGGAGTTATGCAAAACCTGGAGGACAGTTTCGAACTCCATGGTTACCTGGAGAACCAGGAGATCATCCGCAACGAAAACTTCGTGAAAGATTACCACCTGGCGTCGATTCGAAATCGTATCGACATTCAGCCTTCGGGCCAGATACTGAAGGATGTCGAATTGCCCACTGTCATGGGCGTGCCTTTGGGAAGCGGTCTGTCGGTGAACTACTTCGTCGAAGTCCGGGCGGGCTACGAAGGAGCATATGACCTCTTAACCGACCGTTTCGGCAACCACACCACGGGTTGGTCGGGCTCGGGCTACTCGCCCTATGCAACCCTCGGCGGTGCCGGAATTAGCGGTACGCTCGCGGCCTTCGGTTATGATCCCAGGCGCTTCAAAGGATTGGATGCCCGCGATTTCTCGTTTCCCATGCCGGTCGGCTTTAACATCAGCGACTATCGTGTCGTGAACGGGGTCGCGACCAGTTGCTGGGGTTGCATAAACGCAAACCAGCATGTTGACAATCTGCGTTTCGAGCGCGACGACAGCAATCAATACTATTACCCCATGCGCGAAGCCTACTTGGACTTCCGTTGGGACTTCTTCGGATCAAACCTGCTGCGCCTCGGCAAACAGCAGGTCGTCTGGGGCAAGGCCGATTTCTTCCGTCTTCAGGACATCATTAATCCAGTGGATTTCGGGCAGCACTTCTTCATCGAGCCCTTCGAGGACACCCGAATTCCGCAGCTGTCAGCGTGGTTGCAGCATCGTTTCGGGGATGTGCTTGGTCTTCAGGACGTAGCGGGCAACCTGGTATGGAACTTTGATACGTTCAATCCGGTTGGATTGGGTGTGGGAGGCCAGCCTTGGGCGATCGATTTCGGCGACTCAAAGAAATCGTACGCTTTTGCCAACAGTCTGTATGACGCCATAGCCTGCAACGGAAGTACGACTCCGACTGCGTGCAACCCTAATCATGTTAATACCGGCTTGGAATCCGAAAGGGTGCCTAACTGGAATATCAAAAATAGCGGCATTGGCATGAAATGGGACTTTCAGCTTCCGCACCCCTCGATTCGTTTCGCGCTGACCGACTGGTGGGGCATTGGACAAGGGCCTGTCTTCGTGAACAAATACATCACGGTCCTTGGCGATCCGAACCATCCGGGACAGCTTGCGCAGGGAAGTATTATACCGCAATCGGGAGCGAACTGCGCCAAGATGGCGACCATCAGTGCGGGCTATCCGGGCAAGTTCGGGCCGGCGCTGGGTTCCCTGCCGATAATCGCGACCAACGCGCGCAGCATTCATTTGGCCAAGGGCGTAAGTGGACAGACCTTCCTGAACGACTGCGGCCTGTTTCAGGGCGACCAAATCCGCTACCACAAGGACAATACGCTCGGGTTGTCGGCCGACTACTTCGAGCCATGGAGCGGTGTGGTTGTTCGCGTCGAGTCGTCGTGGACGCACAACGCTCTTATGAACGATACCGATAACCTTGATTGGACAGCGAACAACGACATCATGCAGTATGTTATCGGCTTCGACCGTCCGCACTTTATCAAATTTTTGAACCCGGACCGCACCTTCTTCTCCAGCTTCCAGGTGTTCGAAACCTATTATCCGGGCGCGCATAGCACCAACGGCGGCAAGGATGGACTGGTCACGGGCACGAACGACTTCACCTTCACGGCGTTCACGCAGACCCACTACTATCGCGACCAGATCATTCCGCTCGTCTTTGCGGCGTTCGGTAGCGAAGGCACCGACGCGACGATCGGCGGCAACAACGAGTGGCTGATCAATGACCATTGGTCGGCTGTGCTAGGCTTCGACGCGTTCTTGGGCAAGTCGCACCAGCACAACGTCGGAGCGATCGCGTGGCTCAATACCAGAAGCGCGGGCGCCTCTGGGCAAGACCTGCCTTACTCCGAGTCTGTCTTTGGTCAGGCGCATATGGGGGCCGGTGGTGCCCAGCGGAACGTAGATGACGAGTTCTGGACTCGTATACGGTACCGCTTCTAGATAATAGTGTTAGTGATGGGATTTATCTCCGGGGCCCGGCACGCCGGGCCCCGGAGCCTTAAAAGGGAGCTAGAATTACGGAATTGAGGCTGCCAGCAGGGCTCCGGTCACGGGGGCGGAAGATATGGGCGTTTGCGCTGGTCGCGGTAGCTGCACTGACCGTGGGTGCCTATGCGCTTACCCAAAGGCGCGCGCGCGACGGCTGGGCGGTTTCTATAACCGATCCTTCGATGATCGCGATCCGCAACCTGGTCGTGAAGGGCAACGTCGCGCAGGCGACCAACCAACTCAATTCCACTTATCGCTTCGATCGTGAGTCGGGGCTGATCGCGCTCAGGCAGTTTTCGATCATCGTCCTGCAGCGCGGCCTCAAGGAGCGCGATCCTTTCGAGCAGTGCTATGCGGCCAGCGCGCTCGCCGAAGGCGGCGAGAACGAGGCGCTGCAAATGATGGTCAATACTTTTCAGACTGACCCCGATCTCAGTCTGAAAATGGCGGTCGCGGATGGTCTGGGCGAGGTCGGTGACCGCAAGGCGGTCGCCATCCTGGGGCATCTCTACTACCACGGAGAGATGCTGGACCGCCGCTTCATCGTCAACGCGCTGTCATCGGCAACCGACCCGAGCGCCGTCGTGGTGCTCAGCGACGCCGTCAAGCAGTCCTCCGACCCGGCGTTGCGCCTTGCTGCGCTAAAAGGCTTGGGACGGATCGGCAATCGCGAGGCGATGCCCTTGTTGAAGCTGGCCTTGACCAAGGGGCGAGCCTTCGAGCGAGTGACCGCGGCGGAATCGCTCTTGCTGATGGGCGACAATTCCGGAGTCGAACTGTTGCGCGCGACGCTGAACAACCATTCCGACGGCAACGCGCAGGCGATGGCCGCCGTAGCCCTGGGATACGCGCACGACCCGGCCTCGCTGCCGCTACTGCGGCAGGCGTTGACCGATCAGAATATCGACGTTCGTCTGGGCGCGGCCGCGGCGCTTACTCATTACAACGACGCCGGCGGGATCGCATATCTGAGGGGCGCGATTCGCGACCAGGACCAGGTCACACGGCGCCACGCGGCGGAACTGTTCGACGATATCGCTTTTGACGCGGGACATCCGATTCTGGTCGACGCGCTGTCCTCGCCCGACGCGGAGATTCAGTTGGCGGCGGTCAAAACGCTGGGGAACGGCGGTGGTGACCCAGAGGTCGAGTTGCTCGGCTCGCTGTTGCGCGGCAGCAAGGACCCGATCACGCGCGCCGATATCGCTTGGTCGTTGGGACGTATCGGCAGCCCCAACGGAATCGAGATGCTGCTCGCGATGGTCCAGGAGGCCGACCCTGCGGTGCGCTACACGGCGGCCGACGGACTGGATCACACGGCGATGCATTTGTTGGGAGGCAAGCGGCTCGGTAGCCGCTGATATAGAGGAAGGAATGGGACGAGCAGTTACGGACAACGGGCGTTGATTGATCCCCTACGGGAAAACTCACAGAAGGGACACTAAACGGAGGAGATGAGTATTATGCGACGTAATCTACAGCCGCATGAGGAGCGCGCCACCAGGCCATGGTGCCTGGCATTGGCGGTCCTGGTTACAGCGGCGGGCCTTTGCCTCGGTGCTGGCACTGCAAAGGCGCAGGACGTGAAGACTTACACCCGGGCCACGTTCGACGAATGGCTGGCCAAGTACAAAGACGCGAAGCCTGACTTTAAGGTTGGCGATGTTCTGACTTCCAAAGATATCGAACGGATGCGTCCGTTCGTTTTTCCTGGTTACGTCGAACAGTTCAACTTCCCCGAGTTCAAGGCGACGATTGCCGCGCCCGTAGATCACACTCCGCGCAAGGACTACATGGCTTGCACGGAAAAGTATCAGAGCCAGGTGCGTCTGCAGCCTGACCACACCATGGCCAACTATGTCTGCGGCCAGCCTTTTCCGAATTCGGCACTGACCACGAGCGATCCGGACGCCGGATGGAAGGCCGCGTGGAACTATGAGTACCGCTGGCAGAATTTCGGCCTGTTCACAATTCCGCCGGCTACCTGGGATCGCTTCGGCGGCACCCACGACATTCCGAAGTGGGAGGAACCTCCGAGCGATTGGCTGTCGAACGTCGGTCTACCGAATCTGAACTACACCGTGCCGTCTGCCGACGAGATGAAGATGATCTACGGCGGTGGCGGCAACTTCCAGCGCACGTTGAGCGCATTTTACAAGCGCTTGTACTACACGCATCTAGCGATGCTGGAAAGCCATACTTTGCCGACTCCCGGCGCCACGAATTTCGAGTTCAAGGAGTTCACGGGTTTCTTCTCACCCTTTGACATCCGCGGCACCGCGTTCATCATCTACCGCTACGCCGATCCGCATCGTGAAGACGACGGCTGGGCTTACATTCCCAACCTGCGTCGCGTGCGCCGCATTTCGGCCGAGGTCAAGTCGGACTCGCTGCTGGGCACCGACCACACGCTGGAGGACTTCTACAGCTTCTCCGGCCGCGAGCTCGAGTGGCACTGGCGCTTCCTTGGATGGAAGGATCAGCTGGCCGTGGTCGACTCTTCGCACGAGTACACGTATCTCTATGGACCGAACGGGATCATCCCGAATGACACGTGGACGATGCGCCGCTTCGCGGTCATGGAGCGCACGCCTACTTCCGAGCGCCATCCGTACAAGAGCGTGGTCGAGGACTGGGATTCGCAGAATTACGACGCTTGGCTGATGGAAGCCTTCGACCACAAGGACAAGCTCTGGAAGGTCTGGGAATTCCAGAAAAAGTGGAGCGAGACTTTCAAGGGTGACTGGCAGGAAGCCATCAACAAGGGCGCCTACTCGACCGAATTCCAGTCGGTGCAGGTGCTCGACGTGCAGAACGATCGCGGAACCATCTGGATCGTTCCCGGTGGATTTCCGAACGTGAAGGGAGCCGAAGAGGAAAAGCTCTTCGACATCAACAGCCTCGAACAGGTCCATCGCTAAACTGCGGGCCCTTCGCTAGACCGAACGACGCCCCGCCGGATTCCCTCGGGACCCGGCGGGGCTTTTTTTTGCCTGCCGCGGCGCCGGCCGCGGACGCGGAACACGCCTCTTGAGCGAAGCCGCGCCGATGCGGTATGGATGGGGTCGCTCGGGGGGAAGACTCACAATCGCCGGGGAGGAAGACATGCCTGCCTTTGATGTTCGATGGGTCGAGCGCTGGCAGAAGATGGTCAACCAGGACAGCGTCGCGCGCCTGCTGGGCCGTCACTTCAACGCCGACGTGATGCTCGAGTTCGGACCGCATGCCTACGTGGTCAGCTTCGAGCACGGCGCGATTAACCGCGTACAACACGAGATTGGCGCCGAGAGCGCCTACCAGTTCGCGCTGCGTGCGCCCGCCGAGACCTGGGCCAAGTTCGTGCAGCCCATTCCTCCGCCGATGTACAACGACATCATTGCGATGTCGCACACGCTGCACGGCCGCCTCAAAATCGAGGGCGACGTGAAGGTGATGTGGCAGAACCTGCGGGCGTTTGCGTGGGCGCTCGACCTGATGCGCGCGGTCAAGGAATAGGGGGCGCACTGAGATGGCAAAGATAGAGCCGGTAACCGGACATTACATTCACGTTCCGTTCGAGGGCGAAGAATACCGGATTTTCTACGAGGAGTCCGGCAAGGGTATCCCGCTGGTGTGTTTGCATACTGCGGGCACCGATTCGCGCGAATGGCGCCATCAGCTCAACGATCCGGAGATCAGCGAGCGCTTCCACGTGATCGCGTTCGATCTCCCGCGCCACGGTAAGTCCATTCCTCCCAAGGGCTGGTGGAAAGAGGAATACAAGCTGACCGCCCAGTTTTACGCCGATTTCGTGGTCGCCTTCTGCCGCGAGCTTAACCTGGATCGGCCGGTGGTAATGGGCAGCTCGATGGGCGGCAACATCTGCCTGCATCTGGCGCTGCGCTACAGCGACTATTTCCGCGCGCTCATCGCGATCGAGGCCTGTGACTATTCGCCGGGATGGTGGCTCGACTGGCTGTGGCACGCGCAAATCCACGGCGGCGAGGCCTGCGCCACCGCGATCAACGGATTGATGGCGCCGCAGAGCCCGTTCGAGTATCGGCAGGAAACCTGGTGGTACTACTCACAGGGCGGCCCCGGGATTTTCAAGGGCGATTTGTATTTCTACAGCGTCGACCACGATTTCCGCGAAGACTGCGAAAAGATCTCCGGCAAGATACCGGTGTACTTCATGACCGGTGTCTATGATTTCGCCTGCACGCCCGAGATGTCGCAGAAGACCGCGAAGAAGGTGCGCAACGCCGAGTGCATCATCATGGAGGAGATCGGGCATTTCCCGATGTCCGAGAATCCGGTGACCTTCAGGAAGTACCTGATGCCGGTGTTGCACAAGATCAAATAGCCCTCGCAGAAAGCGGCAGGTATTTTCTCGGACGGGCGAGGAGGTCGAATCAAGCCCGGGTTTTGTTTCTGATCCTGTCGGACCTGTCCAGGGGCGCAATCGCTTAGGACTTCGCTTTCTTGGAAGGTTTCGACTTGCCGGAACTGTTGAGGGCGGCCGCTTGGCGAACGAGCGCCTTGAAGGCGGACGGGTCAACTTCTTCTCCTTCGTGGATGTCGATCGCGCGGCGTGAGTTTTCGTGCCCAAAACAGCGGGGAGAAGCCAGGCGCGATCAGGCTATTTCGTTTCTTCCGGAGTATAGTTGTGGCGGCAGAAGTCGCAATCGCCGATAACTCTCACTGCCACGCATGAGGCCGTAATCATGGTGGCGTCGGCGTTGGGCGCGCTTTTCACATCGATTAGCGCGTCGACCTGGGTGCCCCACTTGTCGATCGCCATCTGGCGCAGCTTCTCGTTTATATGGGTGCTGTCGATGCTGTCGGCGTTGAGCGGCTCGACGTAGCTGAGGTCGCCGAGTTTCTCGTGCGGATTACTCAGATCGCCGGTCGAGATCAGGATGCGCTGGCGATCCACGGTGGCATTGAAATAGTGAATTTCCGCCTTCTTCTGCGCCTGCTGCTGGATGGCGGCCTGGCAGGCCGCCATCCACAGGAGCGCGCCCAGGATCGCGATGACACGGGCGAAACGACGCATCCCACCTACTTCCTCTTCGCCGCCTTCTTTACTGGCGTGCGCGCCTTGCGCCGAAAATGCGGCATCACCTCTTTGGCGAACAATTCCATGCCGCGGCGCACCTTGCGCGGATCCATCCCCGGCAGATCCATCGCCGCCACCAGATGAGTTACCCGCGTGCGGGCGAAATAATCCTCCAGACCGGCGATCGCCTCGTCCGGCGTGCCAATCAGCATCGACTCGCCGAACAGCGAAGCGGTTTCCGAGTGGCGCAGCTTGCCGATCGGCGGCAGATTGGTGCCGTAGGCCTGGTCGCCGGGGAGATCGTTGGCTTCCACGAACCACCTGCCATAGCAACTCATCATGTAGTGCGCGCCGGCTTCGGCCTCGTCCCACGCCTGGTCATGTTTGGCGGCGACGAAAACGGTGCGTAGCTGCGCGATGCTGAAGTCCGCGGGGTCGCGGCCGTGTTCCTTGAGCGCCGCGTCGTACATCTGCTGCTGGTCGACGCCGCCGGTGCCCATGAAATGGTAGCCGTTGCGCGCGGCGCGCCCGATCGATTTGGGCCCGCGCGCGGCGAGCCACAGTGGAGGATGCGGTTTCTGCACCGGGCCGGGAATTACGGTTACGTTGGTGAGCTTGTTGAAGCGCCCGTCCATCGTGACGTTGCGCTCGGTCCAGACTCGCCGGATGACTTCGGTGCCTTCCTCCAGGCGCGGGCCGCGTTCGTTGCGCGGAATATTGAAGCCGACGAATTCCGGCACGCGATAGCCCTGGCCCAGGCCGAGGTCGAGGCGGCCGTTGGAGATGAGGTCGACGGTCGCGGCGTCCTCGGCCACGCGGAGCGCGTTGTGCAGCGGAAGCAGCAGCACGAAGGTGCCGATGCGGATCTTTTTCGTGCGGGCCGCAATCGCCGCCGCGATCGGCAGCAGCGAGGGTGAATAGCCGTCGTCGACGAAATGATGCTCGGTGAGCCAGACGGTGTCGTAGCCGAGTTCTTCGGCTGCGACCGCAAGCTCGATTTCCTTGCGATACAGTTCCGTGAACGAGACCTTGGCCGGTGGCGGGTTGCGGAAGAACAGAGTAAAGCCGAAATTCACGATTTCTCCTTGGTTGCGATTACGCGGTGCGCAGGCGGCCGTCTCGTAGAGCGTCGAGACGGCCGCGCCGGGCGCCGCTCTGCGTTTGCATCGCCGCCTCGCCGAGCGTCCGCTGCTAGCCCTTGGACAACTCTTTCAGATCTTCGGCCCAGTTCTCGTACGGGCGCAGGGGCCAGATTTCAGTATCGGCCGCGATATGCGCGTAGCCGAGCTTCCAGATCGGCAGTTCGTGGATCGCGTGGTCGAGATCGTCAGCGCTCGGCACGTCGATGACGGCGATAATGATCGGCCTTCCGGCAACCTTCCAGATCCCTTTGATCGCCCCGGCCTTGACCGCTCCCAGAGCGGCCTCGGACTCTTGACGCCACACGGTGTAGAACTCCTTGTTCGACACGTTGGCGGGCTTGGCGATGTTCGCCTTCAGCATGAACAGCATTGTGAGCCTCCTCGACGGTTATGTAAGCCCCAGATTAGTAGCGCGAAACGCGCCTTGCCGGAAGCTTTCGCGCGGACCGCAATCGCGCGACTCTGATGGGCGACTTCGCGGCGCGGCCGTAGCGGGTCAGCGCATTTCGTCCTGCAAGCCCGAGAGAAGCGGCGAACCCGGCGCCGCACGCGGGCATTTTAATTAAGCGGCGCTTTAGCTAAAAGGCAGGGGTGGCCGGCGCGGCCTTCCTTTCATTTTCACGCTTTCACCTTTCGTCAGTTCACTATCAATGAGCCGCGCGCCCGGGAGAATCCAATGGCTTCGTTCGCATACATGCCCGATACTCATGGCGGACCCTATGGACAGCCAGAGCCCGATCCTGAACGCTCCGCAAATTTCGCGGCGCAGCTGCTCGACGAGGCCGTAAAGGCCGAGAATTGCGGCTTCGACGGGGTTTTCGTGCCGGAGCGCCACGCGCGCACCGAATGCATGTTTCCGAGCCCGCTGCCGCTGCTGGCGGCGATTGCGGTGCGCACCAATCGCGTTCGTATCGGGACCGACATCCTCATGCCGGCGCTGTACAACCCGGTGCATCTGGCGCAATCGGCCGCGCTTATCGACGTACTCTCGCGCGGGCGGCTGATCCTGGGCGTCGGCGCGGGCTATCACAAGGATTACTTCGCGCACTTCGGTATCCCGATCAAACAGCGCGAGGGCCGCTTCGAGGAGACGATGGAAATCGTCAATAAGGCGTGGACCACCGTCGGCCCGTTCGCGCATCATGGCAAGTACTTCAATTTCGACGCGATTCACGTCACGCCCAAGCCCTACCAGCGGCCGCGGCCGCCGATCTGGATCGGCGCGTTCGGGCCCAAGTCGATCGCGCGGGCAGGACGGCTGAGCGACGCCTGGTCGGCGGCGCCGTTCTTCGACCGGATCGAGAACATCAAGGCCCAGGTGTCGATTTATCGCGAGGCGGCCGCCAAGGCCGGCCGCAAGCCCAGTATCGCGCTGTTCCGTGACGGATGGCTCGCGTCGAGCCGCGAGGAGGCCGAGCAGACCTTTGGCCGGCTGTGGCTGGAAGAATGCAAGTTTTACTTTAGAAATGGGATGCTGGCGCCGACTGAGGATTTCGGCTCCGAAAGCGACTTCACGCTGGACAAGATTCGCGGCAGAGGCCATGCGATAATTGGCACCAAGGACGACTGGCTGGAGGCGCTCGACCGCTGGAATACCGTGATGGGCGGGATCGACTGGTACGTCCTGCGGATCCGGGTCCCGCTCGGCCCCTCACCGGAGAAGGTGCTGGAATGTATCCAGCGCCTCGGCGAAGAGGTTCTGCCGCGCGCGCGCAAAGGCTGAATGCGCGCTCGGTCGCGAGGCACCAGACGTGCACGCGCCGGAGAGGTTCGGGTTTTATGCGACGTATCATCATACTCGGTCTGCTCCTGGCGCTCGCCGGATGGTCGTGCGCGAGCGGAGGAGGGGCACAATCCGGCTCCGCGGGTTCCACCGCCGCGGTCGCCGCCGGCGGGACGCCCGATTCGCCCGACCCGTTGATGGACTTCAACGGCATCTGGAAGGGCACCCAGGTCAGCTCAATGAACGCGGCCCGCGTGAAGATAACCTTCAAGCTCAAGCGCGAAGGAAATCAGTTCAAGGGTGACTACCTGTGCGCGCCCGGCAACGCGGTATGCCGCAACAATACGCCGCACGGATGGGTCACCGGGCAGGTGAACGCCCGCGGCTTCCGGATCGAGATGGAAGATACGAGCTGGTGCATGTATTTTATGGATGACTTCTATCCGCCCAAGGCGGATGGCGAATATACCTGTTATATGAACGGTGGTATCGCGGACCAGGGGACGTTCAAACTCGTGGGGCCGCCTATCGATGAGGACGCACCGGTCAAACCACAGACCTGATAACGCCATCGATCTGGTAACGAGACAAGATGTTGTTGCATAGCCGTTGGAAGATGAAAATCACGCCGGCGCACGGTCGCGCTTCGATCGCGTTAGCCGTGGCCCTGGCCGCGATTGTGCCGCTGTTCGCCGGATGCTTCGAATTCGAAGTTCCCGAGCCCTCGGCGACCGTCAGTCCGATGACCTCCGTCATGCGCCCGGCCAAGGCGCCGAATTGTCCGTTGCAGGTGCTGAGCACGATGCCGGCTGCCGACGTGCAGCAGCTCGCGCTGGTTGACGCGTGGGGGGATGAGTCGGCCAACGACGCCGACCTGTTGCCGGTACTCAAGAGCAAGGCGTGCGAGGTCGGCGCTGACGCCGTTGTCATCACCTCCGATAAGAGCCAACACGAGGGCGATCAACTGGTGGGCTGGGATTCCAAGGTCGGTTCCGTCGTTGCGAGTAAGAATGCCAACGTTTCTCAGCGTATGCACGATCCTACCGTCGGCGAGGTCGGCCACAAAGGCCATTACATGAGCGGCGTGGCGATCGCATTCATCAAGGGCGGCCAGGACGCCACCTCGAGCGCCGGCCAATAGCGGGCGGCCATCAACTCTGGGCTCACCATTCTTCGGCGCGACCGCTAATATTGCGCGACCGCTGAAATTGGGCGGGCGTCTCTTACGCTTACTTCTCCCTCATTTGTCTTGGACGGAGCGTTTTTCTGACTTCCTCCCCCAAGACACGGGGCAGGAAGCCAGAAGTGATCCGCTACCGTGCCTTCAGCGGCTTGGACTCGGCGGCCTTCGCTTTGCGCGCGGCAGCGGCGAGTGCGAGTGGGAGTGCGGATGCGCGGCGGGCGCCGGTTTCGACGGCGGCTCGTCGCGTTTTTTCTTTGCTTCCTCGCGCGCCTGGGTCTTGTCGTCATACTCCGCGCCGCGTCCGTGCTTATAGGCGGCATAGCGGGCGGCGGAACGATCGTCCATCCAGCACAGCCGCGCCGGCGGCGGAACCTTGTACTGCGTCACGTCGGGCGTCGAACTCGCGCGGGTCCCGCCTTCCACCGTGAACGCCACGGCCGAGATGATACGCCGCGCCGCGCGCCCGCAGTTGGGACACGGGCGCGACTTCATCGCGGAGGAGCTGAGCGGCGCGAGCACCTCGAAGGTGATCTCGCACCGCTCGCATCGGCATTCGTAAAGCGGCATCGGATGTTTCGTGCTTTCCCGCTGTCGCCGCGCTATTCGACCTTGTGCGGATGCTCCTTCCAGTCATCCGGGTCGTGCGTGATCCACATCGTGGCGCCCTGCATGTCGCGGATGGCCTTGATCCGCCGCAGCGAGTGGATCGACTGGAACGGATTGACGTCGATTCCCATCGTCGCTTCCTGGTTGACCGCGGCGCGCAGGTGCGTGGTGTCGCCGGTCAGCAGGAACTTGCGGTTGGGCAGGTTTACCAGCAGCGAGCATTCGCCGGGAGTATGGCCGGGAGTCAGCAGGAATTGCAGTGCGCCGTCGCCGAAAAGGTCGAAGTCGCAATCCAGCTCCATCCAGTCGTAGGCGCGGGTCGGCAGAAAATCGTTCAGTATAAACGCCCATCGGCGATCCACGTCGGGCCAATACGCGTACTGCAGCTCCCTGCTTCCGACCAGAAACTTGGCCTTCGGGAAATAGGTCAGGCCGCCCGAATGGTCGAGGTGCGAGTGCGACAGGATCACGTACTTCACGTCCGAGGTCTTGTAGCCGACGTTCTGGATTTGCTTGTCGAGCGTGTCGGCCTTGTTCCACTTGAGCGGCAGATGAGCCGCCACATCGCCCCAGTAGCCGACCGCGTCATCGATGATCTTCGGGTTGCATCCGGTGTCGAATAGCACCAGGCCCTTGGGATGCTCGATCAGGAACGAAGGGCACGGGAGATCGAGCATTATCGTCGCGTCGCCACCGTGCATCAGCAGCGATTGCGGAGCCGTGAGCTGCGCGCCGGGCAGCGCCCACATTTTTTTTGCCTTGCCTTCAGCCATGATCGTCTCCCCTGTCCTAGGTAAGTTGTGTTTGCGTAAGAGGGTGGCCGCGTGATTGGCGCGTCCCCGCGCTGCCGAATCGCTGCCCCCACAATGGAACAGGCCAAGCTAGATCGCCTGATTTCGCACTGTCAAGGAGAATCTGCGCCAAGCAATCGAGCGGAGAGCGGTTTCGGTTTTCATTTGCCCTCAGGGCTGCTAATGAACCGGAACGGCAAAATCTGGTTCGGGGTCCCGCCTTCTGCTCAAAATGAGCAACGAGCGGCGAACACGCAAACCAGCAAGTGCGGACAAACCGAAGTAACAGGGAGGAGCGGCGCAGGTGGCCTATCGCATAGCGATCGACACGGGCGGAACCTTTACCGACCTCGTACTGGCCGACGAGCGCGGCGGCTTGGTGCTCGGCAAATCGCTCACGACCTATGAGCGCATCTTCGTCGGGATCGAAGGCGCGCTCAAGATGGCGGCGGAGCAGGCCGGCGCGAGCGTCGCTGACGTGCTGCGCAACACCGACCTGGTGATCTACGGCACCACTCACGCGACCAACGCGATCATCGAGCGCAACACCGCGCGCACCGCGTTCCTGGTGACCGAAGGCTTTCCGGATATTCTCGTGCTGCGCGAAGGCGGCAAGCTCGATCCGTTCAATCTCTCATATCCGCCGATCGAGCCCTACGTGCCGCGGCGATTGACCTTCGAGATTCGCGAGCGGATCGACTCCGAGGGCCAGGTCGTCGTGGCGCTCGACGAGCAACACGCGCGCGAGACGCTGCGGCGGGTGGCCGAGCGCCGGGTCGAGGCGATCGCGGTGTGCCTGCTGTGGTCGCCGGCGAATCCCGCGCACGAGGCGGTGCTGGGCCGGCTTATCGAGGCCGAACTGCCGGGAGTTCCATATACGCTGTCCTCGCGCCTTAACCCGATCATCCGCGAATATCGGCGCGCCTCCTCCGCGGCAATCGACGCTTCGCTGAAACCACTGATGCAACGTCATCTGCGCGACATGGAGGAGGATCTCCGCCGCGCCGGTTTCACCGGGCAATTACTGGTCGCGACCTCTTTCGGCGGCGTGATGCACGCGGGCGACGTCGTCCAGCGTCCCATCTTTCTGGTCAAGTCGGGCCCCGCGATGGCGCCGGTGGCGGGGCGCACCTACGGCGAGGCCGAAGTCGGCCCGCGCGACCTTATCGTATGCGACGCGGGCGGCACCAGCTTCGACGTAAGTTTGGTGCATGACCGTACGATCACGTTCACGCGCGAAACCTGGCTGGGTTCGATCTTCACCGGACATATCACCGGCATGGCGTCGGTCGACGTGAGAAGTATCGGCGCCGGCGGCGGCTCGATCGCCTGGATCGACCCCGGCGGATTGCTCCGCGTCGGCCCCCAGAGCGCGCGTGCCGAACCGGGTCCGGCGTGCTACGGCACCGGCGGCGTCGAGCCGACGGTCACCGACGCGGCGCTGGTGCTCGGCTATCTCGATCCGGATTATTTCTTGGGCGGACGGATGCGCCTGGATTCCGGCGCGGCCGCGAGTGCGGTCGCGAAAGTCGCCTCGCGCCTTGGCCTGGAGGTGAAGGACGCGGCGCGCGCGATCATGGAAGTTGCGGGTGACCACATGGTCGGCGCGATCAAAGACATCACGATCAACCAGGGAATCGATCCGCGCGAGAGCCTGCTGGTTGCCGGCGGCGGCGCCGCCGGACTGAATATCGTGCCGATCGCGCGCGAACTCGGATGCCGCCAGGTATTGGTCCCGCGCACCGCAGGCGCGCTCAGCGCCTGCGGCGGCCAGTACTCCGACATCGTGAGCGAGTTTACGCAGAGCAGGTTCGCCTATACCGGAGAGTTTCCCTACGAATCGGTCAATCGAGTGCTGGCCGAAATCACCGCCTCGATGGAGCGGTTGGAGGCCGAGTTGCGCGGGCGCGGGCTCACGCGGTTCAAACGCGAATACTTCGTCGAGGCGCGGTATCCATACCAGGTATGGGAGCTCGATGTCGCGCTGCCCAGGGGCAAATTCGACGGCCCGGCGGATCTCGACGCGATGATCGAGGCGTTCCATCGAGAGCACGAGCGCGTTTTCGCGGTCAAAGAGCCCGGCCAGCAAGTCGAATGCATCTACTGGCGCGGCAGGTTGACCGCGATGCTTCAGGGGCCGCCGCTAACCAAGGTCCCGGCGCGCGCGGCGGCATTGCCGCCGGCGCGGGTGCGTTATCCGGTCTTCTTTGCCGGCCATCGCGAGGTCGAGACGCCGCGCTATCATGGAGAGAGTCTGGTGCCCGGGATGGCGGTCGAGGGGCCCGCGATCATCGACGAGCCGACCACCACGATCGTGGTCTATCCGGGCAGCCGCGCGCGCGTGACCGAGTTGCATAACTATCTGCTCGAGGTCGCCGGCTAAACGGACGCGGAAGAACGAAGAAGACGAGGACAAAAACGGAGGCCTGGAAATCACCATGAGCACGAGTACACGAACCGAGGGTGCCGGACTCGACGCGGCACTGCTCGCGGTCATCGCCAACCGCCTCGACAGCGTCTGCCGCGAGATGACCAACACGCTGTTGCGCTCGGGCCGCTCGGCGGTGCTCAACATGGCGCGCGACTTTTCCTGCTCGCTGGTCACCGGCGACAACCAGATGCTCGCTTCCGCCGAAGGCCTGCCGGTACATGTTTTCGGATCGCAGTTTTTGGGCGAGGCGATGTGCAATCTCCATCCGGACCTCACCGAAGGCGACGCGTTTTTGCACAACGACGTTTACCTCGGCAACACGCACAGCGCCGACCACACGATTCTGGTGCCGGTCTTCGTCGACGGCGAGCATCTGTTCACCTGCTGCGCCAAGGCCCATCAGGCGGACTGCGGCAACGGCCTGCCGACCACGTATGCGCCGTTTGCCGGCGACGTCTACGAAGAAGGCGCGTTGAATTTTCCGTGCGTGCAGGTCCAGCGCAATTTTAAGGACATCGACGATATCATCCGGATGTGCCGGCGGCGGATCCGGGTGCCCGACCAGTGGTATGGCGACTACCTCGCGATGGTCGGCGCGGCACGAATCGGCGAGCGCCGGCTGAAGGAATTGGCGGCCAAGTTCGGCAAACCGCTGATTCGCGATTTCATCCGGGAATGGTTCGACTACTCGGAGCGCCGGATGATCCATGCGTTGAAGCAACTTCCGTCGGCCGAGTTCACCGGCACGGGCGCGCACGACCCGTTTCCCGCGCTTCCCGAGGGCGTGCCGCTGAAAGTAAAAGTCAAGATCGATGCCGCCGAGGGGCGGGTCGAGATCGATCTGCGCGACAATATCGATTGCGTTCCGTGCGGCCTCAACGAGTCGAAGACCTGCGCGATCAACAACACCGTCACCGGCCTTTTCAATTCGATCGATCCGGGCGTGCCGCACAACGCCGGCAGCTTCCGCCGCGTCAACGTGCTGCTGCGCGAAAACTGCGTGGTGGGAATCCCGCGCTTTCCGACTTCGTGCTCGGTCGCGACCACCAACATCGGCGACCGGCTGGTCAATATCACGCAGGCCGCGTTCGCCCAATTGGGCGAGGGCTATGGACTCGCCGAAGGCGGCCTGGGAATGGGCCCGGGGTACGGAGTGATCTCGGGCGGCGATTTTCGCCGCGGCGGCGCGCCGTACGTCAATCAGCTCTTCATCAGCGCCAACGGCGGACCGGGAACGCCGCACAACGACGGATGGATTAACTACGGCCTGCCGGTGGTTGCGGGACTGATGTATCGCGACAGTGTCGAGATTGACGAACAGAAATATCCGATTATCTACAAAACCGCGCGGCTGCTGACCGACTCAGGGGGCGCGGGCCGCTTTCGCGGCGCGCCCGGCGCGCGCGTGGAATATGGGCCCCGGCACGACACGATGACCGTGGTCTATCCGCTGGACGGCCATCACAATCCGCCCAAGGGCGTTCTGGGCGGTCATTCCGGTCAGGCTTGCTACGCCGCGAAGCTTGATCGCGAAGGCGACGAACACGAACTGCCATCGGTCTCGGCCGAGCAGATAAATCCCGGCGAGTATATCGTCGGCGTGGACTCCGGCGGCGGCGGCTATGGCAGCCCGCTCGATCGCGACCCCGAGATGGTGCGCACGGACGTGCTCGAAGGATTGGTTTCGCCGGAGAAGGCGCGGCAGATCTATGGGGTGGTTTTAAAGGGGCGGGTCGAGGACGAGTCGGTCGCGGTCGATCGCGAGGCCACCGTGAAATGGCGCGCCGCGCTCCGAGGGCAGCCTGGCGCCTAAGGCACCTCGTGCCGCAGGCAGCAGCGGAAGGCAGGAGATTCTCCAATGGCTACAGCACAAAAACCCGCGGGCGGTGCGAACGCGCTCCGCTTCGAGATCGACGCCAAGCGGCTGGACGAACTCGATCGCAAACACAAGCTCCCCGGTTTCGCGTCCCCAAAAGAGCACGCGGACAAGGGCCCGCTGATCATCGCGCGCGGCAAGGGCGTGTTCGTGTGGGACGCCAACGGCAAGCAATACCTCGACGGCAGCTCTGCCATCTGGAACGTCAACCTGGGCTTCGGCAACAAGGAAATTGCCGACGCGGTCGCCCATCAGCTCGAAACGCTCTCGTTCCATCTCGGGCTGCTGAACATTTCGACCCCGCCCGCGATCGAACTCGCCGCCAAGCTCGCCTCGCTTGCGCCCCCGGGACTCGACCGCGTCTTCTTCACCAGTGGAGGTTCGGAAGCGAATGAATCCGTAATCCGGCTCACGCGCCTGTACCAGCGCCTGCGGGGATACAAGAACAAGACAGTTGCGATCGCACGCATCAAAGGCTACCACGGTTCTTCGTGCGGCGCGGCGAGCCTGACCGGTATCGATCACTTCCACGAGTACTTCGAGCCGATGCTGCCCGATGTGCGGCATATCGCGCCGCCGTATTGCTATCGCTGCCCACTGGGCAAGGAGTATCCGTCTTGCGCGGTCGCCTGCGCCGACGAACTCGAAAAAGCGATTGTGGCAGAGGGACCGGACCGGGTTGCTTTCTTCATCGCCGAGCCGGTGATGGGCGCCGGCGGCGTGATTCCCGCGCCCAGAGAATATTGGACCCGGATCCGCCAGATTTGCGACAAGTACGACGTCCTGATGGTCGCCGATGAAGTCATCACCGGCGCCGGCCGCACCGGCAAGATGTTCGCCTGCGAGCACTGGGACGTGCGCCCGGACATCATCTCCTGCGCCAAGGGCATCAGCAGCGGTTACCTGCCGCTCGGCGCGGTCATCGTGCACGAGCGAATTTATCAGACGCTGCTGGAGTCGTCGGCGGGCGCGGCGGTATGGCACGGCTTCACCAACACCGGCAATCCAGCATGCTGCGCGGCCGGGCTCAAGACGCTCGAGATCATGGAGCGCGACGGCGTCGTCGAGAACTCGCGCAAGATGGGCGAGCGGCTGAATCAGCGGCTCCAGGAGCTGCGCTCGTCGCCGATCGTGGGCGAGATTCGCGCGTTGGGCCTGATGGCCGGCGTCGAGCTGGTGCGCAATCCGCGGACGCGCGAGGCGTTCCCCGAAGCGCTCGGCGTCGGCGCTCATTGGCGCGACGTGGCGCGCGAGGAGGGTCTGTTGGTTCGTGCGGTCGGCGATACGCTGTGCATGTCGCCACCGTTGATCATCACGGCCAGGGAAATCGATCTGCTGATCGACAGGCTCAAGGCCTCGCTGGCGCGGACCGAGTCGTGGCTGGCTGGGCAAAAGCAGTAGAAGAATAGCGATGCGGGTGGGATAGAGGTCAATGACGATGGCGCGAATGGCGGAAATCGAACGTCCCAACTGTCCGCTTTACAATGATCAGAAGCTCAAGCTCGGGCTGTTCGGCACCAATTGCAGCAACGGACTGACGGTCTCGCACGCGGGCACGACCTACCGCGCCACCTGGGAGCACAGCCTCGCGATCGCGCGGCGCGCCGATGCGATGGGCTTCGAGATGCTGGTGCCGATCGCGCGCTGGCGCGGCTTTGGCGGCACCACCGATTTCAACGGTATCTGCTTCGAGACCTACACCTGGGCGGCCGGGTTGGCTGCCGCGACCGAGCGCATCATGGTGTTTTCGACCTCGCACGTCCCGACCGTTCATCCCATCGTCGCGGCCAAGCAATGCGTGACGGTAGACCACATCTCGAACGGACGCTTCGGCTTGAACCTGGTGATGGGCTGGTTTACGCCCGAGATGGAGATGTTCGGTGCGGCGCAGCGCGAGCATGACGAGCGCTACGCCTTCGGCGGGGAATGGATCGGCGTGGTCAAGCGGCTGTGGGCCGACGAAGCGGCGTTCGATTTCGACGGCAAATATTTTAACATCCGCGGCGGCCAGGCGCATCCCAAGCCGCTCCAGAAGCCTTACCCGGTGCTGGTCAACGCCGGCAACTCGCCCGCGGGGATTGAGTTTTCAGCGCGCGAGGTCGATTTCAATTTCATGACGATCGAAAAGTTGGAGCACAGCAAAGAGCTGATCGACCGGATGCATCAGCGCGCGCGGAGCTACGGACGCGAAATCGGCATCATGACCTATGCGATGATGATCTGCCGCGACACCGAGCGCGAGGCGCAGGAGGTTCGGCGCGAGATCCTGGACAAAGGCGACTGGGGGGCCGCGACCAATATCATGAAGGTGCTCGGAATCGAGAGTGGATCGTTTCCCCACATGGAGGCTTTCCGCGAACGGTTCATTCTTGGATGGGGCGGCTATCCGATCGTCGGCACGCCCGAGCAGGCGGTCGATCAGCTAAAGACGTTAGGTGCGATGGGTATCGGTGGAGTGATTCTCGGATTTCTCGACTACCACGAGGAGCTCGCGTATTTTGAGCGCGCCGTGATGCCGCTCCTCAAGCAGGCCGGCTTGCGCCACTGACCGTCGCGCGCTTGCGGCGCGAAACCTTTTAAGTGGGAGCATTCCCGTTGAGCGCGTGCAGCGTCCGCGCCGCGTCGTCCTCTTGCGCTTCAGAAGTCGACGTGGCGGCGGCCGCGCCGTTTGCGGCGGGCGAGGCAGGCGAAGTCGTCTCCGCGGCGGATGCAGGTGCCGCATCGGGTCCGATAACCTGCGCCAGTATTCCTTCGAGGATTTCGGGCTTCACCGGTTTGCTGATGTACGCGTCCATGCCGGCGGCGAGGCAGGTTTCCCGGTCTCCTGACAGCGCATGGGCGGTGAGCGCGACTATCTGGGTGTGACGCCGCGAGCCCTCGCGTTGCCGGATCTCCTTGGTCGCCTCGTAGCCGTCCATCTCGGGCATCTGACAATCCATCAGGACCACATCGTAAGGTATCCGTATCACTGCGGCGACGGCCTCGCGCCCGTTGCTCACGCAATCGACCTCGGCGCCGAGCTTCTTGAGCTGGAACTTCGCCAGCTTTTGATTGATCGGATTGTCTTCCGCCAGCAGCACCCGGAGCTTGCGACCCGCGAGCAGCTTCAGCTGTCCCATGGGAGGGTGCGCGGAGGCGTCCCATTGTCTTGCAGCCCGCGCCTGGGGCCTGACTTCAGCTCTGTACAGCAGCACCTTGACCAGAGCGTTATACAGCAGGGACTGCGGCACCGGCTTGGTGAGCCATCCGCCCACGTCGAGGTCTCGCAGTCGGGCGCGGTAATCATTTGCGGTACCCACCGACGAAACCAGGATCACCGCGGTCGCGGCCAGCATCGGATCCGATTTAATCATCCGGGTCAACTCGATGCCGTCGAGCTCGGGCATTTGCACATCAATGAGCGCAACCTCGAACGGATGCTCGCGGGCCGCGGCCCGCATCAGTTTAAGCGCAGCGTCAGCGGAGGCGGCCGTTTCAACCTCCATCTTCCATGCCGATGCGTGGCTGCGCAGGATCTGGAGGCTGTTCTCGTTGTCGTCAACGATGAGCAGTCGCACATCGGCGAACGAGGCGAAACGCTCGGAAGCCGGCTTCGAGGCGGCTTCCGACTTGGCTAGCCTGGCCGTGAACCAGAAGGTCGAACCGGAACCCACAGTGCTCGATACGGAGATCGTTCCGCCCATGCGCTCGACCAGTTGGCGCGCGATCGAGAGTCCCAGTCCGGTGCCGCCGAAGTGGCGGGTGGTCGAGGCGTCGACCTGGCTGAAGGGGTGGAACAGCAGGTGAAGTTTTTCCTGGGGAATTCCTATCCCGCTGTCGCACACGGCAAAACGCAGGATCGTCTCCTTCGGGTTTTCGCTGAGCTTGTTGACTTGCAGGGCAACTTCGCCGCGCGTGGTGAATTTGATCGCGTTGCCGATTAGGTTCAACAGCACCTGGCGCAGCCGTCCGGGGTCCCCGCGCAGATTTTGCGGCGCTTCGGAATCGATCGACACGGTCACTTCGAGGCCCTTGCTCCGGGCCTGCTCGGCCACGAGGTCGACCGCCCCCTCGACCGCCGCGGTCAGCTTGAAGTCGATCTCTTCAAAGGCGATCTTGCCGGCGGCGAGCTTGGAATAGTCGAGGATTTCGTTGATCAGGGTCAGGAGCGCTTCGCCGCTTTCACGCACGTCATATGCGAAGTCGCGCTGCTCGGGGCTGAGGGGAGTATCGAGCAGCAGGCCGGTCATCCCGATAACCGAGTTGAGCGGCGTGCGGATCTCGTGGCTCATGTTGGCCAGAAATTCCGATTTGGCGCGGGCGGCTTCCAGTGCCGCGTCGCGCGCCGCGGTCAATTCGGCCTCGATACGCTTGCGCTCGCTGATGTCGTGGGCGGTGACCGAAAATCCGATCACCTTGTGGAGAGGATCCAGAATCGGCGACCGGGTGAGCGCCAAATCGATCGAGCCGCCGTCCTTGCGCTGGCGCACGGTTTCGAAACGTTCGGTGGTGTCGGATCGCGAACCGCGGCCGGCCGGCAGGAATATTTCGGCACGGTGGTCGAGCGGCACCAGCAGCGCCGCGCTGCGGCCGATTATCTCCGCTGCGCTGAAGCCGAACAGGCGTTCAGCCGCCGCATTCCAGCTGGTTACCGTCAGATCGATTGATTCGCTGTAGATCGCGTCACCCGACGCATCGACGATCGAGGCTAGCAGCGAACGTTCCTTCTCGGCGCGCTTACGCTCGCTGATGTCGCGCACGCCAATTATCACACCGCGCACCGATCCGTCGGCATTTTTGAACGCCGAGGCGTTGAGCGAGACCGGTAGCGCCTCGGCCGTCCTGGTCAGCAGGCAGAGCTCTGCTTCTTGTACGAGGTCCGCCTCGAGCGCCCCGCGCACGACCGCGATCGCCTTTTCGGGCTCGGTGAAAATCGACGCCAGCCCGATGCCGAGGAGCTCCTCGGGCCGATAGCCGGTCAAGCGGACGGTTTGCCGGTTGATGTCCGTCAGGATGAGTTCGGAGTTGGTGACCAGCAAAGCGTCGGGCGAGGACTCGACCAGGCTACGGCTGTATTGCCGCTCCTCGGCGAGCTTGCGCTGGACTGCGCGCTGCTCGGTGACGTCTCGCGCCACGCCGAAGATGCCGGAAACCACGCCGGCGCGTGAAAAGACCGAAGCATTGAAGGAAACCAGGATTTGCCCGCCGCTCGCGGCGCGCAACACCAGGTCGTAGTTGGTAATCCAACCGTCGGCGAGCGCCGTTTCGATCGCGGCCGCGGCACGCGCCGGCTCGGTGAAATAGCTGTCGAAGCGGCTGCCGATCAGGATTTTCTTGGGCACCTCGGTGAGCCGCGCCAGTTGCTCGTTGCCATCGGTGATGCGCAGATCGCGGTCAACCACCACCATCGCGTCGACCGAAGATTCGATCAGGCCGCGTGTGTAGTCCCGCGCCTCACGCAGGTTCTTCTCGACGGTCTTAAGCGTCGTGATGTCGCGCCCGATGCCCGCCACACTGATGACGTTTCCGGCTGCATCCCGGATGGGAAAAATGCTGACTGCGGAAATGAATGAAGTGCCGTCTCTTCTCCGGGCATGTTGTTCCCACGAGGCCGGCTGGCCGGTCTCGACCACACGCCGGGTTGTCGCAATGGTTTGCGGAAGTTCTTCGGGAGACACGAAGATGTCGATACCCTGTCCAATCGCTTCCTCGGCCGTGTAGCCATACGCTTTTTCCGCCGCCGGGTTCCAGGAGATAATCCTGGCCTCCGGGGACACGTTCAGTATCGCGTCGCGCGAACCATTGACGATCGCCGCCAGCGCCGCGTTTTCACGCTCGGCGCGCTTGCGCTCGGTGATGTCACGTTGGATGGCGGAGAATGCAACGACTTTTCCCTGGTCATCGCGGATCGCGGAACAGATCGTGGAAACTTCGATTAGTGCGCCGTTCTTTGTGAGATTGGCGCCCTCGGAGCGAACCACTTGATTCGGCTGCGCCAGGAGGCGGTGAGTAATCTCCAGCACCTGGGCATGGCGCGCGGGCGGAATGTGCAGGGTGAACGGTTGCCCGATCGCTTCCGCCGCCGTGAAGCCGTACATTTTCTCGGCGCCCCGGTTCCAATACGTGAGGCGAAGGTCTCGATCGAAGCTGGTGATCGCGTCGTCGGACGACTCGACGATCGCGGCGAGGAGCGCTTGCTCGCGCTCGACGCGCCCGCGCTCGCGTGATGGGATCTGGCTCGACGCTTTCCGCTCTTGCTCCGTTGCCATATCTTGCCCACTTCGGATGCGATCTATCTATGCTCCGCGATCCGTGCGCGGTTCAGAACCGAAAGCCCCCGGTCAGCCATAATTCGTCGCCGGTCGATCGATTTTGCGCCGCGAACTCGAAGTCGTATTTGACGGCGAAGTTGATGGGGAGTTTCCACAGATCGACCGTCTTGCCGACTAGCGGACCCAGGGCCAGCACGCGTCCTTTGAACGGGCCGAAAAGAGCGCCGCTCCCCGAATCGGCCGTGGTCTGCTGCAAAGCGTAGCCGGCCATTCCGACCACGAAGCGCTTGGGGAGATGCTGCGCGAGGGCGAAGTCGGCGTGAAATTCCTGGCCGCTGTGGTAATGCGACGCGGTGTTTTCGCTGTTGATGGTGTAGCCGGCGAACACGGAAACCTGGCGTCCACGCTCCTCGTCCATCCAGGTCAGGCCGGCGTCAGGTTCAATCGCCCAGCGATTGGTGCCGATGTTGATGATGTGCTGGCGGTCGTAGCTTCCGGTCGGAGCGTAAAACGCCAACACGGTCGTGAGATGAAATTGCCCCCAGTTCCAATTCAGCATGACCGGAAGGAGGATGAGGTCGCCAAGTCCTCCCATGGTGGAGGTCTGGGGCGAGACCGATACGCCGACCCGTGCGACGCGCAACGATTGAGACGAGATTCGCAACTGGGTGAGCGTGCCAAAACCCCAATAGCTGCCGAGAACCGGAATTCCCGTGATGTAAGCCGCGAAGAGGGCGGAGGTATAGCTAGTGGTGTGAGAGTCAGCCTCGATCCCGCCGTGCTGCGTGACGGCTTGGGCACTGGCGTCCTGGAACAGGAAATAGGTTTTGACCAGCGTCGTTCCAGGCGGGCCCAGATATCCGGCGAACAGATCCATCAGTCCGGGGCGGTAGGTGCTGACGCCGAATTCGGAGGCGTAAGCGACGGCGCCAAATGCTGGTGCCGCCAGCATCGCCACTACAATGGCGGCGCATAGCGGCCGCAGGCGGAATGAAGACGAACTCGCACGTATCAGCCCGTGGCTGCGGCACATTTGCGTGCCGCCACGGCTTGCACAACTCGGTTCGTGATCCCGTAACTGTCTCATTGGCGCGTCGCGTCATAGGATGAGCAACATCGATGCCGCGGGTCGCGGCTTGCTCGACGAGACGCGAGCTTTCTCTAAGACGGGTTTCGTCCACCGCAGCCGTTTCGATAGGCGAACGGCGCGGTTCCGAGCGTCTGAAGGCTCGCCATTGAAACGTCACTGTCGCGAGAAGCTGTCTCACTTTCGGACCGCGCGCACCACGCGAACGCTCTTGGAGCCGGAGCGGCGCCGTGCGAAAATGGCGCCCGCTTGGATCAGGAAACACGTGAGGAGATGGCAGCAGGATGCACTTCGGCGAACTTGATTTGACCCGGATGGCTGAGCGGGTGCTCGCGGGTGAGGAATTGTCGCGCGCGGAAGCGAGCGCGGTTTTGAATTGCCCCGACGAGAAGCTTACGGACTTGCTCGCGGCGACTCTGAGCGTCCGAGAAGCTACGTTCGGCCGCCGGGTAAAGATCTGTATCCTGCGCAACGCGCAAAGCGGCATCTGTCCCGAGGATTGCCACTACTGCTCGCAGTCGCGCCTTTCGCGCGCGGACATTCCGGTTTACAAGTTGCAAAGCGTGTCCGAGTTGATCGAAGGCGCGCGACTGGCCGTCGCGAGCGGCGCGCGTCGCTACTGCATGGTGTGCAGCATGCGCGGCCCCGCTCAGCGCGACGTCGAGCATCTCGCCGCCGCCTGCGAGGGCATCCGGGCCGAGTTTCCCCAACTGGAGCTATGTCTTTCGATCGGTCTGCTGGAGCGCGAACAAGCCGAGCGGCTGAAAGAGGCTGGCGCTGGATGGATCAATCACAACCTTAACACCAGCCGCCGCTTCTATCCCGAGATTTGTTCCACGCACACCTACGACGATCGCCTACGAACGATCGACAATGTGCGCGCGGCCGGACTGTCGGTCTGCTCGGGCGGGATCATCGGGATGGGCGAGACGGATGACGACGTGATTGACCTGGCGCTCGCGACCAGCCAGCTCCGCGCGGAGTCGGTGCCGTTGAATTTCCTGCATCCGATCGCCGGAACGCCGCTTGAAAATTCGCGGCGCTTGACCCCCGAACGATGCCTCAAGGCCGCGTGCCTGTTTCGGCTGCTCAATGCGCGCAGCGAAGTTCGCGCCGCCGGCGGACGGGAACTGAATCTCGGCGAGCGGCAGGGCGAAATTTTCAATGCCGTGAATTCGATTTTCGTCAACGGCTACCTAACCACCGGCGGATGGAATTTCGATCGCACGCGCGAGCTCGTCGAGCGCTCCGGCTTCGAGGTCGAACTGCAGGTCTAGGTAGACGCGCCGAAGCTGTCGGCGCAGCGCCTGTCGCCAAGCGCCGGTGCTAGGACGCGGCGACGCCGCCGTCGACGCGCATGGTCGTGCCCGTCACGTACGAAGACTGCGCGGAGCAGAGCCAGAGCACCGCGTTGGCGATCTCCTGCGGCACGGCGTAGCGGCGCATCGGAACGAAGGCTTCGAAGTCCTTGCGCCCGGGCTGCCCCTCGTTGTTGGTGATGCGTTCCATCATCGGCGTGTCGACCGGCCCCGGGCAGACCGCGTTGATTCTGATGCCGGCCTCGGCGTTTTCGAGCGCTGCACTTTTGGTCAATCCCACCACCGCGTGCTTGCTCGCGACGTAGATCGGCAGGCTACGAAAGCCCATCAGCCCGGCGGCCGAGGCGGTATTCACGATCGCACCGCCCCCTTGTTTGCGCATCTGGCGAATCTCGTACTTCATGCAGAGCCATACGCCCTTGACGTTGATCGCCATCACGCGGTCGAAGTTGCGCTCGGAGGTCTCGTGGGTGTCGATGACGTCGCCCTCGATGCCGGCGTTGTTGTAGGCGCAATCCAGGCGGCCGTGAGTCTTGACGATCCGCGCGATCAGCGCCTGGACCTGTGCGTCGTCGCTGACGTCGGCTTTCGCGAATTCCGCCTTGCCACCGGCTTCGCGAATTTTGGCGGCGGTCGCCTCGCCGCCTTCCTGGCTCACGTCGGCGCAGACGACGGTGGCGCCTTCGCGCGCAAAGGTGAGCGAGGTGACGCGGCCGATTCCGCTTCCGCTGCCGGTGATGAGCGCGATTTTTCCTTCGAGCAGATTAGCCATTGGTGTGCATGCCTCCCGGACGCCCAGCCATAAGTTTCGCCAGACGCTTTGGATGAACGGCCGCAACGTCGCGGTATGCGACTCGCGCATGCGGCGCGTGCGCGATTCGTGTCCGCTTTAGCACACAACTGCGGATTTGCAAGGAGCCAAAAACCATCCCGGCGCCAGGCGCGGAGGCGGTCCGGAGCGACCGCTTGACGGCTCGGCGCCGCGCATCCTACTAGTCGTGGGCGTAACAGAGCGCCGCGTTGGCGCCCAGCCACTCATGCGCGCGCGCTTGAGGAGCGTAACCGTGATCGATTTTTCCCTTCCGGCTGACCTGGTCGAACTCAAAGCGCGGGTCGACCGCTTTATCCGCGAGGCGATCGTGCCGCTCGAACGCGATCCGCGGCAGGGCCCGCACGGTCCCAGCGAGGATTTCCGCCGCGAGCTAATCGCGCTCGGCCGCGCGGCCGGCCTGCTATCGCCTCACGCGCCGGTGAAGTGGGGCGGCCTCGGCCTGGACCATCGCGCGATGGCGGTGGTGTTCGAGGCCGCGGGATGGTCGCCGCTCGGCCCGCTCGCGCTCAATATCATGGCGCCCGACGAGGGCAACACCAACCTGCTCGACAAGATTGCCAACGACGAGCAGAAGGAACGATGGCTGCGGCCCTTGGTCGCGGGTGAGATTCGCACCGTGTTCTCGATGACCGAGCCCGACGACGGCGCCGGCTCGGATCCCAATCTGATGAAAACCACGGCGCGCCGTCACGGCGACGAATTCGTGATCTCGGGGCGCAAGTGGCTCATCACCGGCGCTCCCGGGGCGAGCATCAATATCGTAATGGCGCGCACGCTCGACGAGGACGGGACCGACCGGGGTGCGACGATGTTCTTGGTCGACATGGACGCGCCCGGATTCAGGATCGTGCGCCAGCTTGAAACGCTCGACAACAACACGCCTGGCGGCCATGCGGAAGTCGAGTTCGACGGCGTGCGCGTCGGCCCGGGACGAATTCTGGGCCAGGTCGGCCACGGATTTCGCAACGCCCAGGTGCGTCTCGGCCCTGCGCGCCTGACGCATTGCATGCGATGGCTCGGCGCGGCGCGGCGCTGCCACGCGATCGCGGCTGACTACGCGCGGCGCCGGCACGCGTTCGGCAAGCTGATCGGCGAGCATCAGGGCGTGGGGTTCCAGCTTGCCGACAATGCATCCGACCTGCATCTGTGCCGCCTCGCGATCTGGCAATCGGCCTGGCTGCTCGACCGCGGCGAGCGCGCGCGCAACGAGACCAGTCTGTGCAAGGTGTTCTGCTCGGAAGCGCTCGGCCGCGTGGTCGATCGCTCGCTGCAGATTCTCGGCGGCCTCGGCATCACCGCGGACACGGTGGTCGAACGCATCTACCGCGACATCCGCGCGTTCAGGATCTATGACGGCCCCTCGGAAGTACATCGCTTCGCCCTGGCGCGCGCGATAATGTCGGGCGATCCGTCGCTCGCGGACGCGATCGCGTGATCCACTGAAGCAATTGCGGAGAGTTGAAATAGAAAGCCATGAGCCTCGACGAAAAAACCGAACGCGCCTTGCGCGTGCTCCTGGACAAGCAGGAGATCCACGAAGTCCTGATGCGCTATTGCCGGGGTATCGACCGCTGCGACGCGGAACTACTTCACAGCGTCTATCATCCCGACGCGACCGACGATCACGGACTGTTCAAGGGCCGGGCCGCCGACTTCATACCATGGGCGCTCAAAGCGCTGGTGAGGGATGACGGCACCAGCCACTACATCGCCAACGAACTGATCGAAATCGACGGCGACGTCGCGCACTGCGAGAGTTACTTTTTCGGCATCCATCGCCGCCAGGAGAAGGACGGCGGCACGGTCGATCTGGTCTTCTCCGGAAGGTACGCGGACCGCTTCGAGCGCCGCGCCGGCGCCTGGAAGATTGCGCATCGCCAGGTGGTTTTCGATCGCAGCCGGATCGACAAAATCGAGAGGGAGTTTTCGGCCGAAGGGCTGGTTTGCGGAAAGCGATCGCGCGAAGACCCGGCCTACCAGCGCTGAAGCAGGGCGGCCGCTCGCGCGTGAAGAGACAGGCAACGACATGACCCGTTGGCGGCGCTCGCTCGCGGTGTACTGCGATCGGCGCGTGCTGCTGATCCTGCCGCTCGGCTTCGCCAGCGGGCTGCCGCTGCTGCTCACCTTCTCGACGCTTTCGGCCTGGCTCGCCACCGCCGGCGTGAGACGCGCGACGATCGGCGCTTTCGCGCTGGTCGGTACGCCGTACGCGTTCAAGTTCCTGTGGTCGCCGCTGATCGATCGATTGCCGCCGCCGCTGCCGCTGGGACGCCGGCGAGGTTGGGGCGTAACGATCCAGATTGCGCTGGTGGCCGCGATGCTCGCGCTGGGCGCGTGCGATCCAAAAAGCCATCTCGGGATGATGGCCGCGCTGGCATTGTTGGTCGCTTTTCTCTCGGCGAGCCAGGATATCGTGATCGACGCGTGGCGGGTCGAAATCCTCGCGCCGGAAGAGCAGGGGCCCGGCGCAGGCATGATTCAGACCGGTTACCGGATCGCGATGCTGGTTTCGGGCGCGGGCGCGCTGATCGTCGCCGCTCATGCGGGATGGTTTGCGGCTTACGCCACGATGGCCGCGCTCTTAGGCGCCACGATGCTGGTATTTCTGCTGGGACCCGAGCCGGCGTTACCGCCGGAGCGCACGGATCGCGGCCCAAGTCGCGCAGGGGAGGCGCTTCACGGCTGGCTGGCGACGGCGGTGGTCGGACCCTTCGCCGATTTCATGCGGCGGCGGGCATGGTTCGCAATTCTCATCTTCGTTCTGGGCTACAAGTTGGGCGAGGCGATGGCGGGCGTGATGGCGATGCCGCTCTACATCGCGCTCGGCTTTTCGCTGACCGAAATCGCGGCGATTTCCAAGCTGGTCGGATTTTTCGCCACCGTGATTGGAGCCCTTGCCGGCGGAGTGCTCACCGTGCGGCTCGGAATTGTCCGCGCCTTGATTGTGTGCGGCGTGCTGCAGTCGGCAGGCAATCTGTTTTACGTGCTGCAGGCGATCGGCGGCCATCGGCTCGACTACCTGGCGCTGTGCGTGGCGGCGGAGAACGCGACGGGCGCGATGGCCGGTGCGGCGCTGATCGCCTACCTGTCGAGCCTGTGCTCGCCCGCCTTCACCGCGACTCAATACGCATTGCTGTCATCGTTGGCTGCGGTCGGGCGGACGCTGGTGGCGTCGTCGGGTGGCGTGCTCGCCGAGCGCCTGGGATGGGTACCGTTTTTTCTGCTGACGACGGTTGCAACGCTGCCCGCGCTTTTGCTGCTGGTCTGGATCGCACGGCATAGCGCGTCGCAGCCGGATTCGACAGGCAGCGAAGGCGCTGGTACGCTGACGGAAATGGGCGGTCGAAGAAGCTCGTAGGCTAGGGGGAAGATGGCTTACGACATTCGTCCGTTATCTCTCGCCGAAGTTCTCGACCGCGGCTTTCGCGGGTTGCGCGATCATTATCCGGCTCCTGGTCGGCATCGCAGCCTGGGCCTGGATTCCTTATGGAGTGTTGCTCGCGCTGAGCGAGAGCAATCTCGGCGAAATCCTGAACGCGGCGAGGTCGGCCGTCGTGAGCACTTACAGCGCCGTGGTGCTGACGTGCTTGCGATGGCCGAGTGGCACATCGCGAACAGCTGACGCGTCGGGCGACGATTGCTTCTTCAGGTGGGACCGCCGGAACTCAGGATGCCAGCCGTGCGAAGGCGTGGTCATTCGTAGCGGGTAGCGGTAGCGGCCCGCTGGATGGATCCCGGATCTTGTCCACGCACACGATCAATTGCCGGCCTTGACGAATGACCAGATGCTCGCGCTCCAATTGCGCCAGATGCTCGGTGACTCTTGGGCGTGAAGCACCGACGAGGTCGGCAAGGTCTTGATGGCTAAAAAATCCTCTGAGCAGCGAACCGCGCGACTCTGTGATTCCGAAGTCGGTAGCCAGTTCGAGCAGCGCAATGGTGATGCGTTCGTGAAGCCCGAGGTTGAGAAAGCTCGAGCTGCGCAGCAGCAGACGATACCACTGCTGCAAATCGTTCGCATGAAATGTCTTAAAAACTGATTCGGGACGATGCGCCGCGATCCGTTCGAAATCGCTCCAGCCCAGGCTGCCCACTCGGCAATCATTGTAGGCCTCGCAACGAAAGTCGAACCGGCTGTACGGCGGCGAAGGAAATTCAGGGATCGGACCTGGCGGCAGCAGGGCGATGGTCACGCGCTCGCCGCGGGCGCTCTGGCAGGTCACGCGCGCGATGCCTTTTAACAGGATGTGGGCTTTGGTTACCAGCGGGTCTTCCCTCAGGATTACCTGAGACCGTCGATAATCGACGAGCGCAAGGGATCCCGCCAGCAATCCTAGCTCTGAAGCGGAAAGCCACGACAGAGCCTTGAGGCGGGTCAGCTTGTCGAGGTCGGTATCTGGAAAATTTCGTGGGTCATTCAAAATTGCACCTTTCGTAGTATGTGACGATCCTATGCGCTCTGCGGCGATCTCGCAAACCCAATGTCACATAGGGAACAGGAGACGTGTCTTATCAGGCACTTACGGAACTCCCCGCCCGACACCAC
Source organism: uncultured delta proteobacterium (assembly GCA_963773975.1). Lineage (GTDB taxonomy): Bacteria > Desulfobacterota > Binatia > Binatales > Binataceae > JAKAVN01. The sequence continues at coordinate 84,627 of CAVZDJ010000048.1, read as the reverse complement.
GCAGAGCTGAAATGGGCGGAAAATCCGCGCCGCGCGCATGTTTCAAAATTCGCTACGGCGAGCAGGGAATCTTTCTAATGGAAAAACATCGCGCCGCCAGTAGCTTTGCGCCGATCGATTGACGGCCATCGCGCACCATCGGCACGCGCGATTCAGTAACCCAAGCTATCCTTTTTCGGCCAGATTGCGAGAAGCGGAGCGAAAGACGATTTGCAACCATGTAAATGCGTGCTGTCGGGAACAGCATCAGCGGGATTGTTCCCGTGTATACGCGAGCGCCGATAGACATTTCGGGGAATGTACGAAAGTCTATATATCGCTTCTCGCGCAGAACATAACGATCACCAGGGAGTAGCCGGAAGTCCGAATAGTGTTCTGAAAATCGATCAACCCAGGAGTGTGAACGATGTTTATCAAATCAGCACGCGTTTTTGCGGCAGCGACTCTGTTCGGCTCGCTGGTGCTCGTTGGTCCTCTCGCTTTCGCCGCGCCGGCAACGACGGAACCGGCGATGGCGGCCGCCAAGGCCGATCCGGTCGAGGCCCGCATCAAAGAGTTGCACAACAGGCTTAAGATCACGGCCGCCCAGCAGGCCCAATGGGATAGCCTCGTGCAGGTGATGCGAGACAACGCAAAGGCGATGACCGATCTGCAAAAGCAGAGAAGCCAGGACGCAAAGGGAATGACCGCGGTCGAAGCGGTCAAATCCTATCAGGCGGTCATCGAGGCCCATGAAGCCGGAATGGCCAAATTCGTGCCGGCCTTTCAGGCGCTGTATGACAGCATGTCGGACGCCCAGAAGGCGAACGCGGATTCGATGTTTCGCGGGAAAGTACGCGCCGCGGGTACAAAAAAGACCACTTGATTGAGGGAATTCGGTCGCGGGCGGATGGGAAGCTAGCTGCTCGACCAGGATTCGCTCCGGGAGATGGAGAGTCACTATGGAAAAACCCACGCTGACCAGGGTCGGCAGAATCGGCAGGATCAGTAAGCTTGCGCTCGCGATCGGTTTCGCTGTTGTGATTTGCGGAGCCGCGATTGGGCCCGCCTTGGCTGGCGGCGGCCATGGCCGCGATAACCATCAGGCGCAGCATCGCGGAGGAGGTCACGGTCACGACAGGGGTCATGGCGGCGGCGGCTATGTCGCGGCGGCGCCCGACTACTACTATGCGCCCGCGCCCAATTACTACTACGCGCCTGAGCCGGAATACTACCCATCCGAGCCGGTTTACAGTGCGCCACCACCGTCGGACGGCGTGAATCTTTTCTTCGGGATTCGTTAGAAAGGTTTGGTTCGCCGACCGATCTGTTTAAATCCCCGCGCCGGTCGAAGAGCGCGTTTAGATAGATAGAAGGCAATCACGGCGAGATCGTCTCGCCGTGGTCCTATCGCCTCACAGCGATCGATGAATTCTCGGGCGGTAGCGGCCGCCGGAGAGCTTTCCTCTTTTGTCCTATATGGACCCCTTGCACGCGGGTGGGGTCCGTATAGGACTGAAGAGGCGGACTCGCTGCGCTCTCAAAAATTAACAAAAATTAACAAACTCTTTGGCGGGCCGAAGAAAAGACTTCTACCGAAGAGACCTAGCTTCGGTTAAGGATGACTTGAAGGCTTCGCCATCCTGCGTTGTGGCGCAGGCCAGTTATGATGCGAGAGTTTGTTCGAAGTCGCGACCGTTTGAATTAGGATGGCCTTGAACGAGAAAGCTCTCGAGCCGGTCGCGCCTGACGATCATTTGGCGGCCCTCGCGTACGATCATGCGCTCGTGCTCCAGCAGCGCGAGATACTCGGTCACCCGCGGCCGTGAGGCGCCTGCCAGTTCCGCCAGGTCCTTGTGGCGGGCCGGGACGGTCAGGCGCACCCCCAGCTTGTCGGGGACGCCAAAGTTGTCGGCCAATTCGAGCAGGATCAGCGCCACTCGCTCTTCCAGCGTACAGCTCATGAAATTGGCGCAGCGCAACTGCACCAGGTCCCAGCGTCCGGAATAGCTGGCGGCCATGCGCTTGAAGTCCGCCGAGGCTATCCCGAGAGCGATTTCGATGAACCGCGCGAGCGCGACCGCGCCGATCTGGCATTCGGTAACCGCTTCGCAGCGGAAGTTATAGCTGATTCCTTCGACCGGCGGAGGAAAGCCCGGAATCATGCCGGGGGCGACCATAATCACCAGCGCGCGATCGCCTTTGCGGTTGCGGCAGGTGATGCGCGCGACGCCCGACAGGAGGATGTACGCCGATTCGGGAGAATGTTTTTCATCGAAAATGATGCCGTGCTTTTCAACCCGGCTCATGGTCAGTGCATCGGCAAGCCGGTTGAGCTGGCGCGACGTCAGCCAGGAAATGTTCTTGAGTCCTCGTAATTTTCGGACTCCTGGTATTCGCACGGCGCGCATAGGATCAATGTAACAGACTTATCCGCAAGGCGTAGTTCCCGTTCGACGCGCTTGGTGCTCCGTGTAACCAATGCGCACCGCTGCGCTATAGCTCCGAAACCTGTATCGAAGTAAAGTGGGTATCAAAGATGTCACTGGGGGCGATCGGATCAGCAGCGAGGTCCCAGACATTCGATGCGCCGTGACGATGTTTTCGCCTGCCGAGCGGCGCTCGCCGCGAGGCAAAGGGTGAGCAGGCGGGCATCCGGGAGATTCCCCCTCTCTCTGGATGCCCGCCGATTTTCTAGCGGCGCGAATCGCACGCCGTCGAACCAAGGAGCACTGAGGAACGATAGCGAGTGTCGATAGAGTCAATTACGTATGTTTTGCGGGGCAAAGGCTCCGGTAAACGAACGCTGCCGGGCTAATAGTAACTTGCGCTCGTAGAGGTGACGACGATGACATTTGAAGATGCTGCGAATTCCACGATTCACCAGACTATCGATCAGGGCCGTCTGGCCGCCGAGAAAGCCGGGCAGGCACTCAAGGACGGCTATGGAGCCGCGCGGCAATATGCCGAGGAAAAAGGACTGGACTTCGACGTGCGCGACTTCGCGCGCCGCGAACCGTGGCTGGCGCTCGCAGCCGCGTTTGCGATCGGTTACTTTGCCGCGCGTCTCATCAGGCGGGTTTCCTGACCGGGCCTGTGCGTCATGAATACTTCAGCCAATAGTGCGGCGCGCCCGCACGGCCGACGCGACGATGTGGGCGACTACGTCAGGGAGTCGCCGCTTAGCGCATTGGCGATCGCGGCTGCGGCCGGGTTCCTGGTGGGCGGAGGCCTTAAGAACCGCGTCGGCCTGGCACTGCTGGCGATGGTGGGCCGGGTTGCGATTCAGGGCGCGGCGACCACCTTCATCGAGGCGATCGCGGCCGGAAATCATCATAACGGAAGATCGAACAGCACCAGCTCTGGCAGTAAAGGATATGACAAGCCAAGAAGCGATTTCCAGGAATCAAGATGAGCGAGACGACGCGCGCCAGGATCTCCGCAACACGCTGAGCGAGGTCAACGCGAAGCTCGAGCGCGCGGGAAAGGAATTTCGTCCCGATCGTCTGATAGAGAGCCACGCGGTCGGCGTTTGCCTGCTCGTAGGCGCTTTGGGTTTTCTCCTTGGCTCGAGCGTCAACAACCGGGTAACCGGGCCGGTTTTGATCGCTGGCTTGCTCGGCTTCGCGCTCTCGCGGCGGGCGGCGAGCGAATTAGGTGAATACGATGGTGGAACAGCGTCTTCTGACGAGTGAATCGGTTGCCGGCTCGCCGGACTGGGCGACCCTGACCGAAAGAGCGCTGGACGATGTATCGCGGATTGTTCGATCCGAGATCCACATCCTGCAAACCAGCATCGAGACGGCGGTGGAGGCGCGAATAGACAGCGTCGTGACGCGCGCAATGACGCTCGCAGTAATAATCTGCGGCGCGTTGTGTATCCTGTGCGCTGTGATTTTGCTGCTGCATCAATGGCTGCCATGGTGGCAGTCGTTTGGGCTCGCCGGTTGCAGCTTGTTGGCCACCGGGGTTCTGATTCGTGCGGCTAAGAGACCTTCGAACAAGGCAAGTAGTCAGTAAGACAGCGCAAAATGTGAAGGATAAAGGGTTAGAGCTATGCACATGACTTTAATAAGTATTGTCGGCGTATTGGTCGTGGTCGGCCTGACAATGTGGCTGATAAACACGTATATTCCGATGGCAGCCGGAATCAAAAGCTTGCTCAACGTCGTCGTCTTCCTCGTTGTGGCGGTATGGCTCTTACAAGGGTTTGGCATCATCGGGAACATATCTGGAGTGCGCATTCCTGCCCTGAGATGAGCCCGACAGAGGAGCCGAGATTCATCGAGCTGCCCGATGCGCTCGGCCACATTTACGGATGCTTTGTCGCATCCGCCGTACTTTTCGTCCCGTTTTAGAAGAATTTCCGGAGACCTCGGCCGCGGCGGTAGTGGCACGCGCGTTGCGGCGCCAGGCCTTGGGCAAGAGGAATTCTTGAAGTCAAAAGAAAAATTTCGGATGACATCCCGTTCCACCGGCTAACAAGACTGCGCGGAGTCCTGTACCGAAACGGACTGAGGCCAATCTACGATGTCGATGAGTACGAATGCCGCACTACAAAAAGTACACCACCACGGTTGTCGGCGCTCATAGCGTCCCGCGCTGGTACGAAGCGCTGGACCGCCTGGTTACCTTGGGCAATCTTTCGGCGGGCGATTTCGCCGACGCTCAGTTTCGCGCCACTCAGGCCGCGATTGTGGAACAGGAGGCGGCGAGAATCGACGTCATCACCGGCGGTGAGATGCATCGGCGGACGCACAATCGCCACTCGCCGCCAAACGCGATGTTGAACCACTTCTGGCAGAAAATCCCCGCCTTTCAAGGCGCGACCCAGCCAAAGCCGATCAGCAAGCACGACCCCAACGTGTACCATCCCGCCGCTACCTGCCGGGGGCCGATAGTCGACACGATTGATTTGGGGCTCGTCGACGAATTCAACACCGTGTCGTCATTTGCGCACAAGCCGGTCAAAGTCACGATGACCGGACCGCATCTGCTGGCGGCGGTAGCCTATGACGAGTATTACCACGATATTCGCCGGATGATGATCGACCTGGGGAAGCTGCTCCACCAGAACTTCCAGCGCCTGGCGGCAGCGGGATGCAAGCACATCCAGATCGACGAGCCGTATTTCACCGCGGCCGACGACGAAGAAGTACGCGCCGCGGTCGACGTGATCAACATGGCGGTCGAAGGACTTCCCGACGACATCCATGTCCTGGTCCACGTCTGCCAGGGGAACTACGCGGTGGGTCCCGACTACGACGGACAAATTGGACACCGCTATTTCGACACCGGCCGCTACAAGGCCGATCTCGTTTGTCAGATCGAGTGCGATGCTTACCTGATCGAGCACGACATGACTGGGCACTATGAGGGCCTGCTCGGCAACAAGCAGCTTGGCGTCGGCGCGGTCGATGTGCAGGCGCCCAATATCGAAACCGGCGAACAGATTGCCGAGCGCATCAGGGCCTATCGATGGCTCGCACCGGAACAGACCATCATCACCAGCTCGTGTGGCTTCAATCACCTGCCCAGGCACATCGCCTTCGGCAAGCTGTGCGCCATGACCGAGGCCAAAGCGATCCTCGGCGGTAGCTCGGACTAGCGCGGGGCCGGCTTTCATGAGCGACCACGCGCGTGACACCAAGGACGTCGAAGCGCGCCTTCGCATTTCGGAGGAACGGCTTCGCCTGGTGGAGGCGAGCAGCGGGGTCGGGATGTTTGAACTGGAGCTGGAGTCGAACCGCTTGGACTGTACTCCACAGGTTGCCGTGCTCTTCGGTTTCGATTCGAGGATTCCTGGCCCGACGCTCGCGGACTGGGAGCGCATGATCTTTGCCGACGATGTGCCGAAGGTGCGAGCCGCGATCGAGACCGCGGTGCGGACCGGCAGGTACCATGTGGAATTCCGCGTAACGCATCCGGATGGCAGCCTCCACTGGCTTTCAGGAAACGGCCAAATTGTCCGCGACGAAACGCATGCTGCGCGATGGCTGCGGGGAGGTTGTTACGAAATCACCGACCGCAAAGTGCTCGAGGCCCGGCTGTTGGCGCTCAATGAGACCCTGGAGTCGCGCGTGGCGGAGCGCACCCGGGAGCTCGAGGCAAGTGTCAAAAAACTGGAAGAAACCGAACGCCGCTTCCGCCTCCTGGTAGAAGGGGTTACCGACTACGCGATTGTCATGCTCGACCCCGCGGGACACGTGACCAACTGGAACGCGGGCGCCGAGCGGATCGAGGGCTATAGCGCCGAGGAAATCGTTGGCCAGCACTTTTCGCTTTTTTATACCGAACAGGATCGGCGCAATGGGCTACCGCAGCAGGTGATCGAAGCGGCGGCACGGACAGGCAGGTACGAACATGAGGGCTGGCGCGTGCGCAAGGACGGCAGCCTGTTCTGGGCCGGCGCGGTGGTCAATGCAATCCGCGACCCGGCGGGTCAGTTGCTGGGATTCGCCAAGATTACGCGCGATTTGACCGAAAGGCGGATCGCTGAAGAGCGCTTGCGCCAGGCGCAGAAGATGGAAGCCCTCGGTCAACTGGTAGGCGGCGTCGCCCACGATTTCAATAATCTGCTGACCGCTATATCGGGGAATATCGAGACTCTGCAACGCCGCCTTCCCACAGACGCTGACGACAATCTGCAACGCCTGGCCAAGGCGGCGATGCACGCGACGTCGCGTGGCGCGCTGATGACCAGCCGGCTGCTGGCGTTTTCACGCCGCCAGCCCCTTGAGCCGAAATCCGTCTCAGTCAATTCACTAATCGCCGGGATGTCCGAGATTCTCCATCAAACGCTGGGTGAGACTGTCCAGATCGAAACGGTGCTTGCCGCCGGCCTGTGGGCCATCTTAGTAGATGCCAACCAGCTAGAGAACGCGCTGCTCAACCTTGCCGTCAATGCACGCGACGCGATGCCCCACGGCGGTAAATTGACCATCGAGGCCGCCAATACCTATTTGGACGAGGCCTACAGCGCGATTGCCGAAGTACCCGCGGGGCAGTATGTGGGCCTTTTCGTCAGTGATACCGGGACAGGGATGACACCGGAGGTGGCGTCGAATGCCTTCGATCCATTTTTTACGACCAAAGAAATCGGACAGGGGACGGGACTCGGTCTATCGCAGGTATATGGCTTCATCAAGCAGTCTGGCGGGTACGTCAAGATTTACAGCGAGATCGGAGCGGGAACCACGGTCAAGATTTATCTGCCACGGTATGTCTTAACCGACCGCGCCACTGAGGTGGAGCCCGCCGCGATGTCCATTCCGCAGGCCAACGGAGAGACGGTCCTGGTGGTCGAAGATGATGCCGATGTTCGCAGCGCGCTGGTCGAGATCCTGGCCGAGCTGGGTTACCGGGTAATTGAGGCGCCGAACGGTCCCTGCGCTCTTCGGCAACTCGACGCGCATCCCGAAATCAGGCTGTTGCTTACGGACATTGGCTTGCCGGGCGGTATGAACGGCCGGCAATTAGCCAACGAGGCATTACAGCGAAAGCAAGGCCTGAAGGTGCTATTCGCGAGCGGCTACGCGCGCAATGCCATCGTTCACCACGGGCGGCTTGACCCCGGCGTTGAATTAATCATGAAGCCGTTCACCTATGCCGACCTCGCGGCAAAAGTTCGCCGCATCCTGGATGCTTGATGAGAGAAACGGTTTGCGGATGTTTCAGGCCACATCTCTCGGCCTGGCGCTCGGCGGCGGGAGCCAGAGCGCGGCGGCGATTAAGAAATCGGTGAGTGTCGCAGATTCCGTCCAACTTGGGTTGCTTCCGCCAAGGCGCTAGAGGGTTCCGGGGGCATCTGCTGCGATCAGCGAATTGAAAAGGCGAAAGTCTTTGACGAGTCAGAGCACCTTGATTTTACGGGCGCTCATGGAGCCGTTGGTGCCCCGGCCGGGAATCGAAACCCGGACTGAAGATACGGACAAAGCAGAACCAAATTCACCAAAAGACAGCCAATGATTTCGGGCACTTTCGACCGACGGCTTCGCCGCGGCTTGCCCGCTTTCGCCGCGTTTTTCGGCCAAATCTGCCCAAGTTCTGCCCAAGGATTTCGAGGCTGCTTGACCTTAAACCGTTCTACGCTTTCGTAAGAAAGGATACGTAAAGTCATGCAGATTTCAGCCGAGATTTCTCAAGGGACTAAGCAGCTACTCGAACGTTATTCGCGCGCTCATGGGATCAAGAAACAGTTCCTGATCGAGAGCGCGCTCCTTCATCACCTCCAGGCTCTGGAGGAGCTTCCGACCAGCGTTATCATTCCGCCGCGTCTCGTTGTGAGTGCAGCTAGTGGCCGTAAGATCGCGGAATTGGTGAGCAAGAGGCAAAAGCCAACGAGTGAGCTCGTGGAGCTGATGCGCGGTGGCGCTTGAGGTCCGCCTTCTCGGAGAAACGGACGATCGGAGTTCCTTCCAGTCCGGCGATGAGCAACTCGACCTCTTTTTCCGCCGATACGCTGGGCAGAACCAGTTCCGCCATCACATCGGCACCACATACGTCGCGGTTGAGAACGAAACAATTCTTGGATTTGCCACCGTGACGGTTGGGCATGTCGAGATCGAAAACCTTCCTCCAAGCCTACGGAAGAAACTGCCCGACTATCCGCTCCCGATGCTCAGGCTCGCCCGGTTGGCGGTCGGCCGCAACGCTCAGGGAATGGGTGTCGGGGAGCACCTGATGCGCACCGTGTTCTCGATCGCGATGGAACTTCGCGAGAAGCTAGGCTGGGTCGGCGTCGTCGTCGACGCGAAGCCGGGCGCGGAGCACTACTATCGGCGTTTCGGATTCGTCGAGCTCGAAGCTACGGAAGGTATGCTTGAGGAGCGCCCAACACCCAAGCCGATGTTCCTATCCGTAACCACGATCGTGCAAGCGCTGAAGGCTGCCCAGCCGAAAAAGTCGGACTAACTGAGGGCGCGGTGCCTCGATCAAAGTTAGGTCGAAGAGGCCGCGCTGCAAAGGGGCTCGACCGCATCCCGCGCTAGCGGCGCTCGCCGCAGCAGAAGCAGTTCGTCATGAGCCCCGACCAGCTTGACCTGAATGGACGAGCGGCAGCTCGGCGTGTACACTGTGCACACGATGGGGAGTGAGAGGCGGTGGAGTTCGAGTGGGACCCGAAAAAGGCGGAAGCGAACCGGCGCAAGCACGCAATCGAGTTTCTTGATGCGGTCATTGTTTTTGACGACGACCGCGCAATTACTCTGATCGATGAGAACCCCAGGGAAGAACGCTACGTGACGTTCGGCATGGACGCCCAAGGACGCGTGCTGGCTGTTGCCTACGCGGTCCGCGAGCACACGATTCGAATAATCTCCGCGCGAAAAGTTACGCCCCGAGAGCGGGCTCAGTACGAGGACAAACGAATATGAAACGGGAGTACGATCTCAGCAAAGGGAAACGCGGGCCGGTCGTTCCGTTGCCGCCAGAGAAGGTCCGGATCACTATTCGGCTGGACCGAGACATCGTCGATCACTTCCGCGACCTTGTGCGCAAGGACCATCGCGGCAACTATCAGACGTTGATCAACGATGCGCTTCGCGATTACTTGCGGCGTCCCTCAATCGCTCAGCAGGTGGGAGCCGAGGTGCGTTCCGTGCTGCGCGAGGAGCTGGACAAAGTGAAGGTCAGCGCTTGAAAAAGTCGCAACCTGACGGTTCGTCACTAGCCGCTGGCCCGCCCCCCGAAAACACAAATCTGCCACGAATTTTCTAGAAGGGTCTCGCCAGCTCGGAAAAGCGTCGATGTTTTAACAGATTACGGGAGGGTTCGTGCCCCGGCCGGGAATCGAACCCGGACTTGAGGTTCCGGAGACCTCCGTGATGTCCTTTTCACTACCGGGGCGTGGGTGCGAAGGGCAGAGGCAGAAACTATCTCAGCCGCGCGGCGCTAACAAGCGTGTCACCATAGAGCCGGCTTGAGCGCGAGGCTCGCTCGCCGAGACTCCGGCGCCGTCCAGCGGTTCGCGTCCATCGGTTTGGCGCGCCGGCCGACTGGACGCGGCCCGCGTATGCTAGCGAATCCACGCCGAAAGGGAAGGGTGCCTCAGGAGCCTGCGTTTAGGGGCCGACTTGGACGCAGCCGCCTACGTGGTTGTCGAACATCTGTTGCAGCAGGTAGAAGTCGCCATTCCACATCTCGTTGGCATTGCCCGAGTCCCATGTGAGCGTGCCGTAATTGTAAGCGCACAGATCCCCGATCTCATTGCCGAGAGCCGTGACCCAGCCGCTGGGAGGCAGTGGATCCGTAATCGACTCCGTCACTTCATGTCCGGCTATGCTCGCGGTAGCGTCCGCCGCGGGATCGCCGTTGGGCGACGGAGCGCTCGGTTCCTGGCAATGAGTGAGATCGGCGTATGGCTGGTTCGTATAGATGATCGGGTTACCCACTTTATTGGGGAACGCGCTGTGGTAGGCGCAGTACCTGGTGTACGCGCACGCCGTATTCGAGGAATCGATACACGAGCCCTCACCCGCCGAAGTGAAGAGCAGGAATAGATGGTTGATCCCTGCCCTCCATCCCTTAAGAGCCATGTCCTTTCTGATCTCGTATTGGAGTTGGGCATCCGTCAGGCAGTTGCCCGGCGTCTCGGGGTCTGCGCATTCCGAGGCCGGATATGGCGCGGTATCAACGAACGCGCCGCCCCATGTGCCAGTGTTGTGGATGTAGGTCGTGATTCCGCTGATGGTCTGGTAATACTGCGTGTTGTTGTTGTCGAGACTGTGCGCGAAGTAATCCTTCAGCATCCTCTTCAATATGGGCTGGTAGGCCGTAGACATGCCGGTCGCCGCGCCGCTTTGCAGCCTCGGCGGATCCCAGAAGACTGCGTAAATCGTCGGATTCACCATCACTGGACCGGAGCGGTATTCCAGCGATCCGGTGTCCGCAAGCAGTGGGGCGAGGGTGGTTGCCCCATCTATCGTTGGAAAGATGTGGATGGTGCTGCCGTCGCCGGCAGCCACCGAGAGCGGCGATTGACGCTCCTGCGCCAGCGCACTCGCTCGCAGAAGCGGAGCCGTCGCCAGGCCGACAATCGCGAGGCTCGCGATGAATCTTGTGACCGTTCCCATCGGACCACCATTTTTCCGATCTTCACCCATCGATGCTAAGGATCATTAAAGCTGCTTATTGGATATGAAATGACCCTAAACCAAACCCATTAAGTGATTTATTCCTAGCCGGGTTAAAAGGGGCAGAGGGGGGGGTCGGCTGTTACGGAGCGGCGCGGCCCTCGAGCTCGCGCCGGCTCGCCTCGGGCCAGGCTTTCGCGATCGTCTCGCGCATCGGGCGATGCACCTTGCCATTGCTTGCGAGGACGTTGCGCGCGTCGAGGTCCAACGCCGAACCGTCGAGGTTGGTCACTCGCCCGCCGGCCTCGGTGACGATCAGCGCCCCGGCCGCCACGTCCCAGGGCCGCAATCCGAATTCCCAGAACGCGTCGACCCGCCCGCAGGCGACGTAGCAGAGATCCAGCGCGGCGGCGCCCGTGCGCCGCACCCCCTGCGTGCGCATCATGAAGGCCTCCCAGAAGGTGAAATAGAAGTTGCGCCGCTCACGCCGGTCGTAAGGAAAGCCGGTCGCCAGCAGCGCGCGGTCGAGCGACGGCGTCGCGCTTACGTGGATCGGCCGCGCATTGAGCCGTGCGCCGCGGCCGCGCGCCGCGACGAACAGTTCACGCTTGAGCGCGTCGAACACCACGCCCAGTTCGAGTCGCCCGCGGCGCTCGTAGGCGATCGACACGCAGAACTGGGGAAAGCCATGCGCGAAGTTGGTGGTGCCGTCGAGCGGATCGATAATCCATCGATGCTCGCTCGTGCGCGCGTTCGCGCCACTCTCTTCGGCGAGGATCGCGTGGCCGGGAAACGCGCGACTGAGCGTGCGGATGACGGCCCGCTCGGATTCGTGGTCGGCTTCGGTCACCAGATCGATCGCGTTGGTCTTGCGGCTGACTCGGATACGGCTGAGGCGCTGCAGATGAACCCGGCCGGCGGCGCGCGCGGCGCTGAGCGCCACCTGCTCGAGCTTGGCGGGGATCGGAGCGGCTGTGGAGCGCATCGCGCTTGGACGTTATTCGAGGCGGAGGACGTTATCCAGCGCGCGGCGCGCCTGGCGCGCGCGTAAATCCACAAGGCGCTCCGGGTAAGAGGGTCAGAGTAAGAATGAAGAATGAAAAATCATTCCGCAATCGGGCGATAAACGATCTCGAGCCGTTCGAGGAAGTTCATCAGCTCGCGTCCCAGGCGCCGCGCCGCGTCGAAGTTGCAATCCTTGCCCGCTTGCTCGAGCTCACGGCCGAGGTCGGTTACCGCGTCGAGCCCATAACTGCCGCCTTCGCCCTTCATCTTGTGGCCGAGCCGCGCGATCGCTTCGGCGTCGCCGTGCTCGACCGCAGCCAGGACGGCGCGGGCGTCCTCGCGCTTGCGCGCGAGAAATCCCGGTACGAGGTCGCTGAGGTCCTGATCGATCTGAACGACGATCGGCTGTGCGGAAACCGCGGCGGCGGCGCCGTCGGCGCTGGCGCCGCCCGCATCCGACGCCGAGGGAGAGGGCGGCGGCGCCGGCTTCACCGCATCGCGAATCGCTTCGAGCAGGGTCGACCGTTTCACCGGCTTTATCACATGCGCGTCGCAGCCCATTTGCAAGCTTTTGCGGACGGCCTCATCCTGGGCGGAAGCGGTCAATGCGATGATCGGTGTGGTGCGGCGATGGTCGCTGTGCTCGAGATGGCGAATCTCGGCGATCGCCTCGTAGCCGTCCATCACGGGCATCTCGATGTCCATCAAAATCAGGTCGTAGTGGCCGGTCGCGAACTTGTGCACCGCGAGCCCGCCGTTCTCGGCGTGGTCGAGCCGGTACGGAGTATTTTTCAGATAGGCTTCGACCAGGAGCCGGTTGTCGGCGGAATCTTCCGCCAGCAGAATTCGAAGCGGCTGGTTGACCACCACGGCGGCGGTGCGCGGCGCGCCGCGTTGGATCGAGGAGCCGGGCCGCGCGGGATGAGCGGCGGCGGCCGCCGCGTCCTTGCCATTGCGAGAGGCGCGCTCCTCGCCGGCCCCCGAGGAGCACACCGCGGCGAGTGCCGCCCACAGGTCGGCGCGCCGCACGGGCTTGAGCAGGTGGCGGCAGCGCGGGCTTTCTTCCAGGCCGCGCTCGCGCAACCTTTCAAGCTGCGGGTTGAGATCGTCCGCAGTCAGCATCAAGACCATCGCCTCGCGCGGCGTGTGGGATGCGCTCATTAGCTGTTGCGCGATCGCGGCTCCGTCAGGCGGCGGCATCCGGTTGTCGGCCACCACCGCGTCAAAGGGCCGTCCGGCCGCGCGCGCCCGCGCGATCTCGTTCAATGCGGCGACGCCGTCCGAGGTTACGAAGACCTCGGCGCCCGTCAGCCCGATCAGTTCGGTCAGGATGGCGCGGCTGGCCTGCGAGTCGTCGACCACCAGGACTCGCTTGCCCGCCAGGTGAGTCCTGCCGGCGAGCGTCGGTCTCGCGGCCGCGGCGCCAGATTGAAGTTCGAGCGCGACGGTGAAGCTGAAAGCGCTGCCCTTGCCCGGGCGGCTCTCGACCTCAATTTTGCCGTCCATCAGTTCGACCAGGCGTTTGACGATTGCCAGTCCCAGGCCACTGCCGCCATATTTGCGGCTGATAGTCGCATCGGCCTGGGTGAAGTTTGAGAAAACCGCATCCTGCCTGTCGGTGGGGATACCGATACCGGTGTCGCGGACCACGAAGCGAAGCCGCTGGCGCTTGTCCGAGGGGCCGGAGTTGCCGGCGGCGGCTGCTTCGGCCTTCGCCTGGGGATCCGCGGATTTCCCGATCTCGGCGGAGTCTACGGCGTCGATCGTCAGCGTCACTTCGCCATGCTCGGTGAATTTGATCGCATTGCCGAGCAGGTTGAGAAGGATCTGGCGCAGGCGCAGTGGGTCGCCGGTCAGCGCAGTTGGGAACGTGAGCGCGACGCGCAGCGCGAGTTCGAGGCCCTTTTCGTGCGCGCGCACGCCGAGCGTCTCCATCACGTCCTCGGCCAGCTCGACCAGGTCGAAGTCGGCGCGCTCCAGGCTGAGCCGTCCGCTCTCGACCTTCGAGAGGTCGAGGATGCCGTTGATCAGGTTGAGCAGCGAGGCGCTGTTGTTGCGCATGGTATCGAGGTAACGGCGCTGCTCGGCGCTGAGCGGGGTCTCCGACAGCAGACTCGGCCATGCCGAGGATCGCGTTCATCGGGGTGCGAATTTCGTGCGACATGACGGAGAGGAAATGCGACTTCGCTTCCGAAGCCGCCAGCGCCGCCTCGCGCGCGGCGATGAGCTGGCGCTCGGTGCGCTTGATCGCGCTCACATCGCGCGTCGCTCCGACGATACAGGTTTCTCCGTCCAGTGTTATCAGCGAGGCGGAAACTAGGTGTTCGACCAGGCGCCCGTCCTTCATTCGGAAGGTGCATTCCAGGTTGTGCGCCCGCCCCTCGGTCTTGAGCAGATGCAGCAGCTTTTGGAGCTGCACCGGATCGTGCCACAGACCCATTTCTATGGCGCTGCGCCCGAGTGACTCCTCGCGGGTGTAGCCGGTCAGGTCGCAGAAAGCCTGATTGACATCGAGATAGCGGCCGTCTTTGAGACGGCTAAGCGTAATCGCGTTGCCGGTGGCCTCAAGCACTTTGCGCAGTTTGTCCTCGCTGCTGACGAGCTGGCGCCGGTTCACCTCCAGCTCGCCCAGCTCGACCGCGAGCGCCTCGCGTGCGGCAATGAGCTCGCGCTCGGTCTGCTTGAGCTCGCTGATGTCGCGCGCCATCGAGACGACACACTGCTCGCCGTCCAATTCGACCAGGGCCGCGGCAATGAGGCTCGGCACCAGCCGGCCATCCTTGTTGCGCAGCTCGGTCTCGAAATTGCGCACGGTGCCGTGCGCGCGGAGCTGGTTCAGCAAGGCGCGAAGCTGTCCGCGCGACCAGCGGCCGATTCCCGCGGTCGAGACCCCGAGGACCTCTTGGCGGGTGTAGCCGGTCTTAAGAAACTCCTCGTTGACCTCGAGCGTCGCGCCGTCGGACATGCGGGTGATGGCGATGTTGTCCGGGGCGGCGTCGAACACCTTGCGCAGCATCTCCTGGCCCTCGCGCAGGCGGCGCTCGGCCAACTCGCGTTCGGCCATGATTGTCGCGCGCTGCGCGAGCGCGTCGGCCAACTCATGATGGCTCTTGCGCAGAGTGTCCATCCATTCAGCCAATTCGGCCCGATGCCGCGCGCGCATCGCAAGCATAAAGTGCCCCAGGATGATCGCCGCTAAGACGCTAAGGTATCGATAGGCGGTCTGCGGGCCGAGCGACAGATGCATCAACGCCGGTAACAGCGCAACTAACAACGCGATCGCGCTGAGCCCTGCCTGCCAGGCAGCCGACCACCGCAACAGCGCGCCCGCGCCGATGAGCGTTAGCACAATGGTGATGAAGAGCGGCTCGGTTTCTCCCATGAGCAGTCGCAAAGCCAGCGTCAGAGCATAGATGGCGAGCAGGTTCGCAAAGCACACCGGCCGCCAGTTGCGCTCGAACCACTTCGACATCGTGAGCGCCAAGGCGAGCGCGGTGATGCCTACCGCGCCGGCGTGCAGCGCGACCGCGGCCGGCGTCAGCGTTGGCGGAAAGTGAGCGGCGATAATGAAGTAGATGCCCTCGAAGGCGACCAGCAGAGCTGCGCCCGCGCGCATCAGGCGCAGATTGAAGCCCCAAATACTGGTGTCGGAATCGAAAACTTCGGTCGCCCGCCCGTGCTGGCGTGCCGCTTCTTCCGCGGCCGGAGCCGGCGCGAAGGACATCGGCGCATCAACGGATATCCGCGCGTCCACGGTGGAGTCCGTCGGCTCGGATTTCCTGACCGCCATCGGGAACGTATTCCTGCTCCTAGTCAACGGCGCGCCCGGACGCAAAAACCGCATTATGCTAGCAATTCGTCGTAACAAGCGCGATGATTTCCTTGTCCAGTCTAGCCCGCGACAGAATGCTCGTGACGTTAAAAATAGCGGCGGTGGCTCATTGCCGGCACAGTCAATCGGTCTGTATCGGAACTGAGACGTAGCAAGCCCCGCTCCGTCTCGAAATAGACACAGCGATGCTGTTTTGCCCCCCTCCCATTAAGTTGGGAGCATAAAGCGCGCCGCAAGCAGACGCGAGTTTAGCCGCGGGGGACCTTTATCAGCAGGCGGCCAGCGCGCGCGTGAAGTCCTCGATGAGATCTTCGGTCGCTTCGAGCCCCACCGAGAATCGGATCAGGCCCTCCGCGATTCCCGCACGCGCGCGCTCCTCCGGCGTCATCCCGGAATGCGACGTCGTCGCCGGCCGCGTGATCAGGCTCTCGACTCCTCCCAGGCTGGGCGCCGAGATGGGTAGCGTGACGTGGTCGATAAAATTGTCGGCGGCGGCCACGCCGCCCTCCAGCTCGAAGCTGAGCATCCCGCCGAAGCCGTCGAGCAAGGCGCACGCGCGCAGATGGTCGGAGCTGCTCTCGAGTCCCGGGTAATTGACCTGGCGGACCTTGGAATGGGCTTCCAGAAAGCGCGCGATCTTCAGCGCGCTCTCGTTCTGATAGCGCACGCGCACGGCCAAAGTTTTCATCCCGCGATGCAGCAGGAAGCAGGCATGCGGATCGAGCACGCCGCCCAGATGATTGAGCTTGTGCGCGACCTTCTGCACCAGGCTCGCGCGCCCGATTACGGCGCCGGCCACGATATCGGAGTGTCCGTTCAAATATTTGGTGCAACTGTGCAGCGAAAGATCAAAGCCGGCCTCCGCCGGGCGGAAGTTCAGCGGGCTTGCGAAGGTGTTGTCGATGATCGACACCAGCCCGTGCGCGGCCGCGAATTCGACCACCGCGTTCAGATCGGGCACGCTCATCAGCGGATTTGAAACCGTCTCGACATAGATCGCGCGAGTGCGCTCGGTGAGTTGTTCGCGCCACGAGGCCGCGTCGTTGGGGTCAATGAAATCCGTGCCGATCTGCAGCGCCGGCAGATCGGCAGTTAGCAGATCGTGAGTGCCGCCATACAGGCAATCCTGGGCCAGCAGACGGTCACCGGCGCCGAGCAGCGCTAGCATCGTGGCTGAAATCGCCGCCATCCCGCTCCCCGCCACCAGCGCCGCCTCGGCATTCTCCAGCGCCGCCAGCTTGCGATGCAGCACCTCGTGATTGGGCGTGTTGCTCAGCCGGATGTAGCGCAGGTCGTGGTAGTTGTGCTCGCCGCGATAGGCGAAGGTCGCCGACTGGAAGATCGGCATCGCGACCGCGCCGCCGATAAGCGGGTCGGGCTCGCCGGCATGGATGAGCTTGGTTTCGATCGCCCGGACGAGCTTTGGCAGAACTTGTGGCAGAACCTCAGGAATGACCTTCGCCATCGTTTCCTCCGCAGGGCAATGCCCGACGACGCAGCCGCTAACGAATAGGCAGGTCTGGCGACTCCCATCGGGGTCGTGCGAGCCAGGATTTTAGCATCTCTAGCATCCCAGCGGGTGCTTTTTATACCGCCTTGGATTTCGCCTTTCGCGCGAGGTGCGGCGCAGATAAGCTAAACGCTAGTGGGTGCCGCGTATGCGCGCGGCTGCAGCAGGGAGCACAGCGCATTGAAGGCGATCATTGTCGGCGGCGGTATTATCGGATGCTCGGTGGCGTGGCGCCTGGCCGCCGAGGGCGTCGCCACCACAGTGCTGGAGCGCGGCCGGGTGGGCCAGGAAGCGTCGTGGGCCGCGGCCGGGATGATCGCGCCGCAGGCCGAAGCCGAGGGCCCGGGCCCGTTCTTCGATTTTTGCATGAAGGCGCGCGACGCTTTCGACGGGATCGTCGATCGCCTGGTGCGCGACGGCGGCGTCGATCCCGAGTACGACCGCGCCGGAATTCTTTACGTCGCCCTGGACGCGGATGAGCGTGCACAACTCGAGCGGCGCGCCAGATGGCAGCGGAGCGTCGGCGCTCCGCTCGAGGAGTTAAGTGGCGCCCAGGCGCGCCGGCTTGAACCGATGCTCTCGCCGGAGACCGTCTACGCTATCCACATGCCAACCAATCGGCGCACCGACAATCGCAAGCTCACCCAGGCCTACGCGGGCGCCGCGCGCAAGGCTGGCGCCGAATTCGTCGAAGGCGCGCGCGTCGAGGCACTGGCGCTTCGCGGCGAACGCGCGATCGGAGTTCTGATGGACGGCGGCTCGATCCGCGAGGCCGACGTCGTGATTAACGCGGCTGGCGCATGGGCGGGCCAGATTCGCGGACTCGAGGCCGACCGCGTGAAGCTTTATCCCGTGCGCGGCCAGATCCTATGCTTCGAGGTCGCGCCCGGAACTATCGGCCCGGCGCTGTTCTCGCTGCGTGGCTACGTGGTGCCGCGGCGCGACGGACGCCTGCTCGCGGGTTCGACCATGGAGGAGGCCGGTTACAACAAAAGCGTTACGCTGGCGGGGCTCGACAAAATCGCGCGCGGCGCGGCCGCCATCGTGCCCACGCTCGGCGCCGCCGCCTTTCGCGAGGCCTGGGCCGGATTGCGTCCCGCGACTGGCGACCGCCTGCCCGTGCTCGGCTTCTCGCCCAGCGTGTCCAACGTGCTATGGGCGGCAGGCCACTTTCGAAGTGGCATCCTGCTCTCCGCAATCACCGGCGAGGTCATCGCCGACTTGGTCAAGGGGCGCCGCCCCGCGGTAGAATTAGGCGCGTTTTCCGCCGCGCGTTTCACGGAGCAGTAACTTATGACTCGAATCCTCGGCCTCATGCATGACCTGTTCTTCCGCTCCAAAGTGGACGCCGTCTCCCACGCCGTCGGGATCGCCGTCGTGTACGCGAGTTCGCTGGAGGAGGCCGGTGCGCGATGCGCCGAGGAGGTGCCGGCGATGATCTTCGTCGACCTCGCCGATCCGCAGTTCCCTGCGGTCGAGACTGCCGGCGCGATGCGCGTTGCGGCGCCCGCCGCGCGGCTTATCGGCTTCGCCTCGCACGTCGATCTCAAGGCGCTGGGCGCGGCTCGCGAGGCCGGATTCGAGCTGACGCTCTCGCGGAGCGAATTTACCCAGCGTCTGCCCGAACTGCTGAAGTCGTAAACGCCGCCCGCGTTACCTCGGCCACCGGGGAACGAGTCTGGCGACGAGTACCAGGCGTACTGCGTCCGGACGTCGCGACTGATTCCTGGTATCTACCAGCGCGCTTATTTCTGAATCTCGCCAGCTTTGAGGCGTCCGGGGTCACGCTTTATACCGATGACCCGTCCGGCATTTTCCGGCTGGGGCAGCGCGCGATGCGCCGCCGCCATCAGGCCGAGCCGGCGCATCGTCTCGTCCGGCCACGGCAGGATCCGCCGCGTCTTATAGTCGACGTTGATCATAAGCACTTCGTTGGTCGCGACCGGCCATCCTTCTTCGCCGTGATACATGTGATGAAAGAGGTGCAAGCGCTTGGCGTCGTGGTCGAGGATTTGTGAAGTGACCCGCAATGGCGCGCCGAGGCGGACCTCGCGCGCGTACGTGAGATGGGTTTCGAGCACGAACAGCATGCCGAGTTCGTGCTCGGTGTAGAGCGGGCCGACTCCGAGCAGAGCGCACAGGGCCTCGGTCCCCTGATCGAAGACGGTCACGTACACGGCCATGTTCATGTGGCCGTACGAATCGATCCATTCGGGAAGTACGACGGCGCGATAGCGGTCAAATGGAGCGCTGAGGTCAAGCTCGGGAAGAGAGTAGGGGAAGGTCATCTGCGCAGTGCGCCTCCTCTGATTTTGCCAGCCCGCGGGATCGGGCGAGACTGATGCTATAATTATTTCAACGATGAATTCAGTGCTCGATGCCTTTCATCCGGCCGTTCGCGCCTGGTTCGCCGAGCGCTTTGGCAATCCCTCGCCGGCGCAAACCCTGGGATGGCCGGTAATCGCCGGGTGCGACGAGCCGCCCGGCCATGACGTGCTTCTGTGCGCGCCCACCGGCAGCGGCAAAACGCTCGCCGCCTTCATGTGGGCGATCGACCGGCTTTTCCGTGACGCCGAGTGCGGCGACCGCGGCGACCGCGTCTCGGTGCTGTACGTCTCGCCGCTCAAAGCGCTCGCCAACGATATCCGCGTCAACCTCGAAGAGCCGCTGACCGGAATTCGCCAGACTGCGCATCGTATGGCCGCGAGCGCTCCTCACTTCGCGGGCGATCGGCACTCCGATAAAGTTAAACCTATGCTTGAAGTTCGGGTGGGGCTCCGCACCGGCGATACTCCCGCAAACGAGCGCTCCGCGATGCTTCGCCGGCCGCCCCATATTCTGGTCACCACGCCCGAGTCGCTGTTCATCCTGCTGACCTCGCCGCGTTTTCGTCAAAGCCTGAGCGCCGTGCGCTACGTGATCGTGGATGAGTTGCATGCGCTCGCGCCCAACAAGCGCGGCGCTCATTTGATGCTCACGCTGGAGCGGCTGGAGCGGATGGTGCGTGCGACCGGCGCGCCGCGTCCGGCGCGAATCGGGCTCTCGGCGACGCTCAACCCGATCGAGCGGTTGGCCGGATTTCTCGCTGGCCTGGACGCAGAGGCCGCCGGCGCGAGCCGCCCGCGCCCAGTCAAAGTGGTGCACGCCCAGGGCTCTGACGATCGCGCGCGCCGGATGGACCTCGAGGTGATCGCGCCGGGGCCGGATCTTGGCGCGCTCGCGACCCATCAGCACTGGGAGGCGATGTATGACGCGGTCGCCGCACTGGTCCGTGAGCATCGTACTACCCTGGTCTTCACGTTGAGCCGCCGATGGGCCGAGCGGATCGCGCTCAACCTGCAAAAGCGCCTCGGCGCCGACGCCGTGCTGGCCCATCACGGGAGTCTCGCGCGCGCCGAGCGGCTGGCGGCCGAGCAGCGGCTCAAGCGTGGTGAGCTGCGCGCGCTGGTCGCGACCGCGTCGCTGGAGCTGGGTATCGACGTCGGCGCGGTCGAGCTGGTCTGCCAGATAGACACGCCCAAGAGCATCTCGGCCGCGATCCAGCGGATCGGCCGCTCGGGCCATCAACTCGACGCGACGCCGAAAGGGCGCCTGTTCGCGCTGACGCTCGACGATCTGCTCGAATGTGCCGCCGCGGTGCGCGCGATTCGCCACGGGCGGCTCGACGAGGTCGAGATTCCGGCCGGATGCCTCGACGTCGCGGCGCAGCAAATCGTCGCGATCGCCGCCG
The DNA here is from genome assembly GCA_963773975.1 of uncultured delta proteobacterium. Classification (GTDB taxonomy): domain Bacteria; phylum Desulfobacterota; class Binatia; order Binatales; family Binataceae; genus JAKAVN01. The sequence goes on along the minus strand of CAVZDJ010000048.1, from coordinate 63,499 downwards.
AAGAGGACGAAATCGGCGAGGCGGACCTGCTGCGCCTGCTGCGCGGCGCGTACAACTTCGCCGATCTTGACCGCGCGTCGCTCGCTCATCTGCTCGATCAGATGGCGGCCGAATTGCCGGCGCGGATCCAGGGCGCGGCGCCGAAAATCTTTTACGACCGGACCGGCGCGCGGGTGCGCGCACGGCGCGGCGCGCGGATGGCCGCGATCACCTCGGGCGGCACGATTCCGGAAAGCGGCAACCTGGACGTCGTGATCGAATCGCAGGGCCGCAAAATAGGCGACGTCGAAGAGGACTTCGCCCAGGAGTCCTCGCGCGGTGACATCTTCGCGCTCGGCTCGATGCCGTGGCGGGTGCTCGGAATTTCACGCAACCGTTTCCTGGTCGAGCCGGCGCCCGGGATGGCGCCGTCGCTGCCGTTCTGGCAGACCGAGGCGGCGGGGCGCTCGCCCGCGCTCTCTGCCGAAGTCTCGGAGCTGCGCGGCGAAATTTTCGAGCGTATCGCGCGTGGCGACGAAGCCGCGGCCGCCGGGTTCCTTGCCGGCGAATGTGCGATGGACGAGCGGGCCGCGCGCCAGGCGATCGATTACGTGCGCCGCGGGCAGAGCGCGCTCGGCGCGATACCGAATGAACGCACGATCGTGGTCGAACGCTTCTTCGACGGTCTCGGCGGCACCCAGGTGGTAATTCACTCGCCGTTCGGCATGCGCGTCAACCGCGGGTTGGGCCTCGCGATCCGCAAACGGCTGTGCCAATCCTTCGATTTCGAAATCCAGGCCTCCGCGATCGACGATGCCGTGCTGCTCGCGCTGAACGCGCGCCATAGCTTTCCACTCGAGTCGCTGATGGCGATGATTTCCTCGCGCACGGTCCGCCACGTCCTCGAACAGGCGCTGCTGGCCGCGCCGATGTTCGAGGTGCGCATGCGCCACGTCGCGACGCGCGCGCTCGCGGTGATGCGTTCGTCGCGTGGGCGCAAGGTGCCGGCGTGGATCCAGCGGCTGCGCTCGCAGGAACTCGCCGCCGCGATCTTCCCCGCGCGCGAGGCGTGTCTGGAAAATCGCCCGCCCGCAGTCGAATTGCCCGACCACTTTATCGCCACCGAGACCATGCACGAGTGCCTGACCGAATCGGCCGATATCCGCCGGATCGAAGCGCTGCTCCGCGCGATCGAGCAGGGCGTGGCGCGGGTCGTGACCGTCGATTCGATTGCGCCCTCGGTCTTCGCCCATCGTATCCTGCTTGCGTGGGACTACTCGTTCCTCGACGACGGCGAGCGCGCCAACCGGCGGAGCCGCACCGTCTCGCTCAACCGCGCGATGGCCGAAGACGTGCTACGCACCGAAGACCTATCCGCGATGCTCGCGGCCGACGCGGTTGAGAGCGTTGAGGCCGAGGTAAGCGGCCGTGCGATGGCGCGACGCGCGCGCGATCGCGACGAACTTTACCAGTTGCTCCGCGCCCACGGCGCGCTCGCGACGGGCGCCCTGGACGAGCGCGTCGCGGGCGAGGCGAATCCGATGCTCTCCGCGCTGGAACGCGAGGGCCGCGTAGTGCGCGCGCGCTTTTCCTCCGGCGCGTCCGAGATGCTGATCGCAGGTGAAGACGCCGCGCTCTTTGCCGCGGCCTATCCCGGCGCAATTTTCGAACGCCACGCCGAAGCGCCCCCGCCCGCCGAGGTATCCGCCGCCCCCGCTCTGGAAGCGGACGGTGCGGAGCGCGAAATCGTGCGTCGGGCGATGGCAACGTCCGGACCGGTCGAGGTCGCGGAACTCGCCGAGCGTTTGCGGATGGCGCCAGCGACGCTGGAGAAGCATCTGCTCGCGCTCGAAGCCGAGGGGCTGATCTTCCGCGGGCATTTCACGCCGCGCCGTGCGCCGCTCGGCGCCTCGCGTGGCCGCGTCGTCGCGGCCGGAGCCGCCGCGGCCAGCCCCGAGCAATGGTGCGACCGTTACAACCTTGAGAAAATCCATCGCCTGACGCTTAGCCGGCTGCGCGCTGAAACCGAGCCATGCGCCGACCATGAGTACGCCGCGTTTCGGATGCGATGGAATCATGTGGGCGGCGCGGGAATCGCCGCGGATCAATCCGGCGTCGCCGCCGTGCTGGAACAGCTCTCCGGCGTCGCGCTCAGCCCGGAGTTGTGGGAGCGCGCGATCCTGCCGGCGCGAATTCCCGGCTATCGCCCCGAATGGCTCGACCTGCTTTGTCTTGGGGGCGAAGTGGTCTGGGCGGCAGTGCCGGGCGAGGACGCCGCCGACGAAGTGCCCGCGCGAATCACGTTCCTGCGCCGCCGGCGGGCGGGCGCCGCGCGGTTCGATGAAGCGGTGGCGAACGCCGCCGCCGCCGAATTCACCGACCGCGACGAGCAGCGCGTCTTCGGCGCGCTTGCCGCGGGCGGTGCGCAGTATCTCGACCAACTTGCCGAACGCGCCGGGTTGGCGGAACGGACGGCGCTCTCGGCGCTATGGCGCCTCGCGGCCGCCGGCCGCGTTTCGAACGATAGTTTCGCGCCGCTGCGATTGTTGTGGGCCGCCCCCGAGGCGGTGCGGGCGATGGCCCCGGGGGCCCATCGCCGCGCCCGCCACGACGCGGCGCTGCGCGCGCGTCTGCGCTCCAGCGTGACCGGGCGCTGGTCGGCGCTGGGCGCGGGCGCTGCCGCTTTGGCGGCAGCGCCCGCGCCCAGCGCGAAGAGCGGCGGCGGCGGCGATGCCGCCGGGGCCGGCGTGGCCGCGGCTGCCGCGGCCGCACCCCGCCGCGCCGGCGAGGCGCATTCCGAGGCGCGCGCCGAAGCGCGCGCCTCGGAACGCGAGCTGGCCCGCGACTTGGCACGCGAGCGCGCCGAGACGCTCCTCAAACGCAACGGGATCGTGACCCGCGAGATGCTCGGACTGGAGAGCGCGCCGATGGCGTGGCACGAAATTTCGTTTGCGCTTCGCAGGATGGAGTATGCGGGATCGATCCGGCGCGGCTATTTCGTTCGTGCGCTCTCGGGCGAGCAATACGCGCTACCCGCAGCGCTCGAGATGCTCGCCGCGTCGCGCAATCTCAACTCCGCGCGTGAGCATCCGGTGGCTCTTAGCGCGGCCGACCCGGCCAACCCCTACGGTGCGGTGCTGCCTGGATGCGGCGTCGCGCGCGAGGCGGGCAACTTCGTCGTGCTGCGGGGTGGGCGCGTGATGCTCGGACTTGCGGGACGCGCGCTGATGAGTCTCGACGCGCTCGATGACGAAGCCTTCTCGACCGCCGTGGGAGCGCTGATCGAGCTCAGGCGCAAGGTCGTGGTCGAGACGATCGACGGCGCGCCCGCGCTGGCGTCGGTGCGGGTCGACGCGCTGGCCGCGATGGGTTTCCATTCCGACGGCCGCGCGCTGGTTTACGACGGATTGCCCGGCCCCGCGCCGTCGCGCGCGGCGGCCCGCCGCCAAGCGAGGTGACGTGCATCTCAAGATAGTGAGTTTCCGATGACACCTGACGGAAAAGGCTCGCACGACGAAAATTCCGCGGATTTGCAGGCCTTGCAAAAGCTTATCGATCGCAGCGCCGCGTCGGCCGGCCCCGCGGCGGCGGATTCGCTCGCCTATCCGGCGCGCCAGATGAGCGCGGCCGAGTTCGTCGAGTTCTGGCAGAGCGTGCGGCTGGTTGCGATGGCGACGACGGGTGACAGCGGCGGCCCGCATATTGCGCCGGTGCATGCGCGGCTCGACGGTATCCGGCTGCATCTCGTGATCTACGACAACACCCTGCGCCGGCGGGATCTCGCGGCCAATCCGCGCGTCGCGTTCACGACCTGGCGCGCGGACGGCGCGGCCGCGATCGTTTACGGCGTCGCGCGCGAAGTCGCGGGCAGCTTGCGCCCTGCGCGCGCGGCGCAAAGCGGCAGGGCTCGCCAGGTGATCGAGCTCGAGGTCAGGCTGACGCGGGTCTACGCGATGCGCCCGCCGGATCGCGCGCCGTGACCATCTCGCTCACACATGGGATGCTTGCATTAACGCCGCGCCTGCGGCTCAGATTGTGCCTATGAACAAGACGCTATGGCTCTACGGCGTGCTGGTTTTCGCGGGCGGATTGATCGGTGGGGCCCTGACCAGCGCAGTTTGCCGCTCGCGGACCGTGACCGCCGCCACTCCGGTCGTCCAAAGCGATAGCTCCGCGAAGACTGATAGCTCCGCGAAAAGCGATTCCTGCGCGCCGCGGCGAGTCGTGACCGCCTCCGAATTCCTATTGCTCGACGCGGCGGGCAAGCCGCGGGCGAAAATCGACGTCAACGACGACGGGCAGGCGGGCTTCGCGATGTACGATCGCGACAACCATCCCCGCGCTCGGATCGTCGTCGATAACTACGGTGCGCCGAGCGTGCGGCTCTATGACACCACCGACAAGCTCAGGCTCTCGCTCGAAATCAGCACCGACGGAGTGCCCACCGTGCGGCTGATGGATACCAGCGACCGCGCGCGCGCCGTGCTCGGTGTCGATGGTCAGGGCGAAGCGGGTCTCAACTTTTACGCCGAGGATGGCAGAGTGCTGCGCGAATTGCCCTAGCGGATTGCTCCGAAGGCTTGCGCGGCGCGCCTTGGCGAAGATCGAAGCGCCACGCTATCTTGAAACTTACAGCCGCGCCCCGCACCGCCCAGCGCCGGTCCGGGTGCGCGCGATTCCCGAAAGGACCCGTCCCTAATTATGACTAAAGACAGTTTCGGTGCGCGTACCGCGCTCAACGTCGGCGGACGCAAGTACACGATCTTCAGCCTCGCGGCGCTCGAGCGGCGCGGCTTCGCGCTCGCGCGCCTGCCCTTTTCGATCAAGGTCATGCTGGAGAACGTGCTGCGCCGCGAAGACGGCGTGGTCGTCACCGCCGACCAGGTCGAAGCGGTTGGGCACTGGCAGCCGCAGCCGGGCGAGCGCGAGTTCTCTTTCATGCCGGCCCGCGTGCTGCTCCAGGATTTCACCGGCGTGCCGGTGGTGGCCGACCTGGCCGCGATGCGCGATGCGATCAAGCGCCTGGGCGGAGATCCTTCGCGGATCAATCCGATCCAGCCCGCCGATCTCGTGATCGACCACTCCGTGCAGGTCGACAGCTTCGGCACCGCGCAGTCGTTCGGGATCAACGCCCGGATGGAGTTCGAGCGCAACCGCGAGCGTTACCTCTTTCTGCGCTGGGGCCAGGGCGCCTTCAACAACTTCCGCGTGGTCCCACCCGATACCGGAATCGTGCATCAGGTCAACCTGGAGTATCTCGCCCCGGTGGTGTTCACCTCGTCCGACGGCCAGGCCTATCCCGACTCGCTTCTTGGCACCGACTCGCATACCACGATGATCAACGGACTCGGCGTGGTGGGGTGGGGCGTAGGCGGAATCGAGGCCGAGGCCGCGATGCTCGGGCGCTCGATCCCGATGTTGATTCCCGAGGTGATCGGTTTCAGGTTCACCGGCGCGATGCGTGCGGGAGCGACCGCGACCGATCTCGTGTTGACGGTCACGCAGATGTTGCGCAAACGTGGCGTGGTCAACAAGTTCGTCGAATATTTCGGCAGCGGGCTGCGCAGCCTGAGCGTCGCCGATCGCGCCACCCTGGGCAACATGTCGCCCGAGTACGGCGCGACGATCGGATTCTTTCCGGTCGACGATCAGACCCTGGAGTACCTGCGTCTGACGGGCCGCGCCGAGCCGCAGGTGCGGCTGATCGAGGCCTACTGCAAGGCGCAGGGGCTTTTCCGCACCGCCGACTCGCCCGATCCTGTTTTCACCGACACGCTGGAGCTCGATCTCAGCACGGTCGAGCCGAGCATGGCCGGGCCGCGCCGTCCGCAGGACCGGGTGCGGCTGCGCGAGTCCAAGAGCGAGTTCCGCCGCGAGCTGGCCAAGGAAGTCAGCAACCACGACGGCATCGATCCGGACCGGATCAGCAAATGGGTAAACGAGGGCGGGCCGCCCGCGGCGGCGCCCCATCAGCCGATCCCTTCAAGCGAACTCGGCAAGCTGGGCCACAGCGTCAAAGTGACGGGCGAGGGCGGCGAGCATTTCGATCTCGCGCAGGGCGCGGTGGTGATCGCTGCGATCACCAGCTGCACCAACACCTCGAATCCGTCGGTGATGCTGGGCGCGGGGCTGTTGGCGAAGAAGGCGGTCGAGCGCGGGCTTGGCGTCAAGCCCTGGGTCAAGACCAGCCTCGCGCCGGGATCGAAAGTGGTCACCGACTATCTCAAGCGCGCGGGCCTCACCGAATACCTGGAGCGGCTGCGGTTCAATCTCGTCGGCTATGGTTGCACGACCTGTATCGGCAACAGCGGGCCGATGCCCGAAGCGATCGCGGCGGCGGTCAAGCAGGGCGACCTGGTCGCCTGCGCGGTGCTGAGTGGCAATCGCAACTTCGAGGGACGCATAAACCCAGTCGTGCGCTTCAACTATCTCGCCTCACCGCCGCTGGTGGTCGCGTACGCGATCGCGGGCACGATGGACTTCGATCCCAACCGCGATTCGTTGGGCAACGACCAGCAGGGCAACCCGGTTTACCTTCGCGACATCTGGCCGTCGTCGCGCGAAATCGCCGCGGCGGTCGCAGGTTCGATCGATTCCGCGATGTTCCGCAAGGAGTACGGCGAGGTGTTCGAGGGCGACGAGCACTGGCGCGGGCTCAACGTGCCCGCGGGCGATCTGTTCCGCTGGGATAGGGATTCGCTGTACGTCAAGGCCCCGCCGTTCTTCGATGGCGTAGGCGCGACGCCGCCGCCGGTTGGCGATATCAAGGACGCGCGCGTGCTGGCGATGCTCGCCGACAGCGTGACCACGGATCACATCTCGCCCGCCGGATCGATCGCGGACCACACGCCGGCAGGCAAGTATCTGATCGCGCATGGCGTGCAGCCGCGCGATTTCAATTCTTATGGCGCGCGCCGCGGCAATCATGAAGTGATGGTGCGCGGGACCTTCGCGAACATCCGGCTGCGCAACGAGTTGGTGCCGGGCGTCGAAGGCGGCTTCACGATCCATCTGCCCGACGGCGAGCGCACCACGATTTTCGAGGCCTCCGAGCGCTACCGCACCGAAGGCGTCGCGCTGATCGTGATCGCCGGCAAGGAGTACGGCTCGGGAAGCTCGCGCGACTGGGCCGCGAAGGGCACGCAGTTGCTCGGCGTGCGGGCGGTGATCGCCGAGAGCTTCGAGCGGATCCATCGCAGCAACCTGGTCGGGATGGGCGTGTTGCCGCTGGAGTTCACCGGCGGCGAGACGCGCAAGAGCCGCGAGCTGACGGGGCGCGAGAGTTACTCGATCGAAGGGCTGGCGGCGGGCGTTACGCGCCGCCAGAAGCTCAAGGTGCGCGTCAGCGACGGCGGCCGCGCGCGCGAGTTCGAGGTGCTGGCGCGAATCGACACGCCCGAGGAGGTCGAGTACATGCGCCACGGCGGGATTTTGCCTTACGTGCTGCGCGAACTCCTCCACGCCTGAGCCGGCTGCGCGCCGCGATTGAAATTGCGGGGACGCCCGGAGTATATCCGCGATGCCGACTCAGAGTGAGCGCACAGCGAGGTCGAGATGAATCTCAAAGACGCAGTGGCGGTAATTACCGGCGGCGGTTCGGGGTTGGGCGCGGCGACCGCGCAGGAGTTCGCCGAGCGCGGCGCGAAAGTCGCGATTCTCGATCTGCCGTCATCGCCCGGCGCCAAGGCCGCCGAAAGCTTTGGCGACAAGGGGCTGTTCCTCGCCGCCGACGTCACTTCGGGCTCTGAGGTCGAGGCGGCGCTCGCGAAAGCGGCCGGGCACTTCGCCACCGTGCATATCGCGGTCAACTGCGCCGGCATCGGACGCGCGTCGCGCACGCTCTCCAAGGACGGACCGCATTCGCTCGACCTGTTCAACAAGGTGATCCAGATAAACCTGGTCGGGACCTTCAACACGATCCGGATTGCGGCGGCCTGGATGGCGAAGAATCAGCCGAACAGCGAGGGCGAGCGCGGCGTTATAATAAACACCGCCTCGATCGCCGCGTACGACGGCCAGATCGGACAGGCGGCGTATGCGGCCTCCAAGGGCGGCGTGGTCAGCCTGACGCTGCCGGTCGCGCGCGACCTGGCCTCGCTCGGCATCCGGGTGTGCACGATCGCGCCGGGAATTTTCGAGACCCCGATGCTTGGCCTGTTGCCGGAGACGGCGCGCAAGGCGCTTGAAGCGTCGATCCCGTTTCCGTCGCGGCTGGGACGGCCGAGCGAGTACGCGGCGCTCGCGCGCCATATCGTCGAGAACACGATGCTCAACGGCGAAACGATCCGGCTCGACGGCGCACTCCGGATGGCGCCACGCTAGGCGCGCGCGTCGTCAGTTAAGGAATTATTTAAAGGACCCTCACCCACACTCTCTCCCGCCAATGATAACGCGGGCGGGGGTCAGAAAAAAACGCCGGCGATCGGAGGTCGCTCACGCGCAAACGATGGGCGACGGCTCAGGAAAGGGCGCGAGCGATCACCGAGGAATTTTATGGGGTTGGGGCGTCGGGCGGCGGCGCGTCGTTGGGTGCGCCGGCGTCGGCGGGGTTCGCATCGGGCGAGCCCGCGTCGGTAGCGTCGGGCGTGCCCGTCCCCGGCGCGATCATTTCGGGCATTGTCCCTTCGGGGCTAACCGGTATCGGACCGGGCGGCATCGCCAATTCGAGCGCGTCGGCGCCGATTGGGATTATCAGCATCCCTTGCTGATAGTGCGGGCCGCCGATGATTAACATCCCGTGATTGCGCATCCGCACATCGGTGGTCATCATCGGCCGCGCGCCCTGGAACAGCATCAACTCCATCGCGATCATGTCGTCGCGCACCGCACTCGGCTCGATGTGCACGATCCATCCGCCCGGCAGCGTGAACGCGGCCGTCCGTCCACACTCGGTGCGGCCCACCTGATGGCTGATAAGGCGGTAAGTCGTGTAGCGGAATAGCGATTCCAGCCGCCCGCCCATCGGCAGCAGCCGCTCGTCGATTCCCTCGCCCGTATCCGCCGCGATCACTTCGTCCACGTGCAACAGGATGATCCGATGACGCTTGAGCGCCTTGGCTTGCTCGGCGTGCGCTGCGGCGGCGGCCTTGTCGTTGGGTGACTGAGATGACTGGGGCGTTTGCGGCGACGCGGCCGCAGTAGGCTGCGCCTGCGCGCCCATCGCAAACGCCACCACTAAAAGCGCCGTCAGTGAAGCAATCGTCAAACGATGCATAGTCAGTGTTGTTGATCGGGCAGCCAAATGACGGTGGTGTCCTGGCTTGGCTCGCTCCATACGGCGACGTCGGGGTTGGAACTCTCGAGCTTCGAGATGATCGTGCTCGGCTCGCCGCTGGTGGCGGAGGCGATGGCTGCGGATGACTTCGCGGTGTCGCGGGCGAGCGCGCGTGCGTCGCGCGTCGCCAGCTGCGGGACGTGGTTTGTTCGCATGCCAACCAGGTTGCGCGCGAACGGAGTGGTGATGACTACCGTCAGTAGCGCCGCGGCCGCCATCGCGAACGCCACCGCCACGCCATTGCCGAAGCGCTCGCGCTGAGCCTCGAACCAGCGGCCCACACGCACCCGCAGCGGCGGGCGCAGTTGCTCGATCCGGGCCTGCACGGCGAGCGCGAAGCCGTCGAGCGCCGGAGCCGATGCGGTCTCGCGCAGCAGGCGGCCTACGTTGGAATAGCCGGCCAGCGTCTGTTCACAACTTGCGCAGTTTGCGAGGTGGCGGGCGACCTCCTGCATCTCATGCGGGGGGAGTTCGCCATCTTCGAAGGACCCGAGGAGCGGAGCGATATCGTTACATTGAGCCATGATGCTGGGAGCGATTAGCGCCTTTAGTCCTCGGCCAAATCCTTAAGGATTTCGCGCAGGTGGTTGCGGGCGTAGTGCAACCGGCTCATCACGGTTCCTCGTGGGCACTGCAACACATCGCTTATTTCATCGTACGACAGGCCTTCAACTTCACGTAGAAGTATCGCGGCCCGATGTTCCGGCGTCAACTGTCCGAGCGCATCCTTGATGCGCTGAGCCATTTCGCTGCGTTGCGCTTCCTTGAACGAATCGCCGAGCTTGCTCGGCAGCCGCTGGATTTCGGTTTCGGCCTCTTCGCCGCGCATCGTCGGATGGCGTTTCTCGCGGCGGCGAAAATCGATCGCGATGTTAGCCGCAATGCGGTACAGCCAAGTCGAGAAGCTCGAGCGCGACTCGAATTTGCCGATGTTTTCAAAAGCACGTACAAAACTCTCCTGCGCCAGCTCCAGCGCATCCTCCTGGTCATGAACCACCGCCATCGCGACGCCTACGACTCGTCGCTGATAACGCTCGACCAGAATGCCAAACGCCTTGGTGTCGCCCGCTTTGGCCCGCTCGATGAGCTCGGCCTCGTCTCCCTCCTGGCGGATTGGCTTGTTCAATGGGTTAGACGCGGGTCGATCGGGCAAAATTCAGGCCGATTAGCCTCGACGGCCCTCCAGCTCGGCCCAGTTGGGCCCCCATTTGAGCTCAACCTTGAGCGGGATGCGCAGCTCCGCGACCCCCTCCATCTCGCGCCGCGCCGCCTCCGACACCGGCTCGCGCTCGGCATGCGGCAGTTCCAAAAGCAGTTCGTCATGCACCTGGAGGAGCATCCGCGCCTGCCATTTTTGCCTTTTTATCGCCGCATCGAGACGGATCATCGCTAACTTGATAAGATCGGCGGCGGTTCCCTGAAGCGGCGTGTTGACCGCGATTCGCTCCGCCTGCGCTCGCGCTCCGCCTTGCGGCGAGTTCAGCTCGGGCAGGTAGCGCCGCCGCCCGTACATAGTGGCGACCCATCCCCGCTCCCGCGCTCCGGCCAGCGATTTCTCCAGGTACGCATGAACCCCAGGGAGCCGCTCGAAGTAACGCTTGATGTATGCGGAAGCCTCCTTGAGGCCGATTCCAAGCTCGCCCGCAAGGCGCTGCGGACCCATCCCGTAGATGATTCCGAAATTGATCACCTTAGCCAGACGGCGCGCTTCGGCGTCGACCTCATCGGGCTTGCGGCCCAGCACCTCGGCGGCGGTGCGGGCATGGATGTCCTCGCCGCGGCGAAAGGCGTCAATCAGGGTTGGGTCGCCCGAGAGATGAGCCAGCACGCGCAACTCGATTTGCGAGTAATCGGCCGACAGCATCAGGCATCCGGGGGCGGCGACGAAGGCGCGCCGGATGCGTCGGCCCTCCTCGGTGCGGGTGGGTATGTTCTGCAGGTTGGGCTCGGTGGAACTCAGCCGGCCGGTCGCCGTCAGCGCCTGATGGAACGAGGTATGGAGCCGTCCGGTCGCCGGATCGATAAGTTGCGGCAGCGCGTCGCTATAGGTCGATTTGAGCTTCGCGATCGCGCGGTACTGCAGGAGTTCGCGAGGCAGTGGATGCACTGCGGCGAGCTTCTCCAGCGTGTCGGCGTCGGTCGAGAACCCGCCCTTGGTTTTCTTGAGCCCCTTGGCCGAGAGCTTGAGATCGTCGAAGAGCACCTGGCGCAGTTGTATCGGCGAGTTGAGGTTGAACTGGCGGCCGGCGAGCAGATAGCAATTCTGCTCCATGCGCTCGAGCTTTGCGCCCAGCTCGGCCGAGATCGCTTTGAGGGCCGCGCCATCGACCGCGATTCCCGTCTCCTCCATCTCGCCCAGGATGCGCGCGACTGGCAATTCGATATCGCTGAACAGCGACTCGAGGCCATTCTCCGCCAGCTTCGGCATCAGTGCCCTGCGCAGCGCGGCGATCAGTTCCGGCTCGGAGCCGGGATCGCGATTACCGCCGAGCGGCGCCAGGTAGTCGTGATAAAGGTTGATGAGCGACGGCTCGGGGCGCCCGGGGTTGACCAGGAAGCCGGCCAGCATCGTGTCGAAATCGACGCCCGCAAGCTCGACGCCGTAGCCGCTCTTCAAGCGCCACAGATGCTCCTTCAGGTCGTGAACGCTCCTGGGCGGAGTGGCCGCGCCGAGCAGCGGCGCCGCCGCCGCGATACTCGCGCCCGCCAGCACGTAAGTTTCGTTCTCGCCCTCCGCGCCGATCTTAAGCCGTGCGCTATCGGAGGAGTTTGCCGCCGCGTCCGCGCGCACGATGCCGCCCGGCTTGGCGCCGGCGTTGAAGTCTAACGAGGCATTAGGCTCCGAATCGCGTTCGCTCTCGCCGTTGGGCTGCGGCGATCCGCCGGCTTCCGATTCATCCGCGGGAGCTTCGGGGCGAGCCGCGGCGTCTGCGAGATAAAGCGCGAGGCGTGTCGCATGCCCCAGGCGCGCGATCAGCGCCGGCACCTCCGCGGTCCTGACCTCGTGCTCGCGGCGTTGCGCGCCGCCGGTCGGCAGCGTGGCTTGCGCCGGCGTGAGCTCGTTGAGCAGCGAGTGGAACTCCAGCTCGCGCAGCAGCTCGCTCACCGCGCGCTCGTCGATCCCTGGCCAGTCGAGCGCGTCCACTTCGGCCTCGACCGGCGCGGCGGTGTCGATGCTGACGAGCTTGCGCGCGAGCTCGGCGTCGGCGCGATGCTCCTCCAGCAATGCGGCGATTCGTTTCGCGCCGCGCAGCCCCGCGATCGTCTCGACCTCCGCTAAATTGGCGTAAAGCTTGTCGAGCGAGCCGAAGTGCTTGATCAGCGCGGTCGCGGTTTTCTCGCCGATCCCCGGGACGCCCTTGATGTTGTCGATCGAATCGCCCATCAGCGCCATCACGTCGACCACCGCGGACGGATCGACGCCGAGCCGCGCGCGCACCTCGCGCGCGTCGACGCGCCGATCGCGCATCGTGTTCCACAGCGTAACGTGGGGCCCGACCAACTGCATGAAGTCCTTGTCCTCGGTGACGATCACGGTTGCGAAGCGCTTGGCCGCGGCGCGCGCGGCCAACGTGCCGATAACGTCGTCGGCCTCGAAGCCTTCGAGCATCAGGCTCTTGATACGGAAGGCTTCGACCGCGCGCAAAATGTACGGGATCTGCACGTTCAGATCGCTCGGCGTTTCGACCCGGTTGGCCTTGTAGGACTCGAACAGGTCGTCGCGGAAGGTCTTGCGCGGCGAGTCGAAAATCACGGCGATATGCCGGGGGCGCTCCTCCTTGAGCAGTTTCAGGAGCATCCGGATAAAGCCGTAGACGGCGTTGGTGGGCAGCCCGCGCGAGTTGTTGAGCTGCGGCAGGGCGAAGAACGCGCGGAAGATATATCCCGAGCCGTCGATCAGATAGAGTGTCGGCCGTTCTTCAGCCATCGGCGTGTGAAATTATCCCAAGCCGCCGGCAAAGCAAAACCGCTATACGCGGCGGGTATCTAATTACGTTCCGTAGTGTCTAATATTGACAGCTTGCAGGCGCGCAGATTAACTAATCGATCGTTTGCCGGGGCAAAATTGAAGCTTCGGGAGCGTTCCGTCGTCAAAACCCGTTAGGATTGGGGGCCGTGTTACGGCTGCCGCCGAGGCGATCCGCATGATCGAGGTACAAAACCTGACCAAGCGCTACGGAGACTTCGTCGCCGTGCGCGACGTCTCCTTCAAGGCCGACCAGGGTTCGATCCTGGGCTTCCTCGGCCCTAACGGCGCGGGCAAAACCACTACGATGCGGGTCATCACCGGTTTCATGCCGGCGACCACCGGCACCGTCCTGGTTGACGGGTTGGACATCTTCACCCAGTCGCTGGAAGCGCGCCGGCGTATCGGCTACCTGCCCGAGACGCCGCCGCTTTATTCCGACATGCGCGTGGAATCCTACCTGCGCTTTGTCGCCAAGCTGCGCGGATTGCGGCGCTCCGAAGTCGATACCGCGGTCGAACGGGTGCTCAAGATCTGCGGCCTCGCCGACATGGCCCATCGCATCTGCGGCCAGCTTTCCAAGGGCTATCGCCAGCGCGTGGGTCTGGCACAGGCGATTATACACAATCCGCCGGTGCTCGTGCTCGACGAGCCGACGATCGGTCTCGACCCGCGGCAGATCCACGAAATTCGCGGACTGATCCACGAACTGCGCGGCCAGCATACAATCGTGCTCTCGACGCATATCCTGCCCGAGGTTTCGCAGATCTGCGACCGCGTCGTGATCATCAACGCCGGACGCGTGGTGCTGGAGGAGAGCCTGGGCAGCCTGCCTGCGGGCAAGTCGCTCGAAGACGTATTCCTGGAGGCTATCTCGAAAGAGGAGGGGCACGAAGCTGCGGAGACGGAGGAGACGCTGGAGGAGGTTGGAGCGGGGCATGGCTAGGCCATCTTCAAATCGTGACGCATCCTTGATGGCGAAGCAATTTTGGGTTCCGGCTGAATAACGATGAGAAACGCGCTGACGATTGCGGGCAAGGAGCTGTCGAGTTACTTCGTGCAGCCCGTCGCCTATGTGGTGCTGACGGTTTTCGTGCTGTTGGCCGGATGGTTCTTCTTCGCGCTGCTCAAGCAGTTCAGCGAGATGGTGCAGGTGTACTCGGCGATGTCGAACGCGCAGGCGCTGGGGCATCTGAACCTCAACGCCCGTGTGATCGAACCGCTGCTGCACAACATGTCGGTGGTGATGGTGATCCTGGTGCCGGCGATCACGATGCGCGCGTTTGCCGAGGAAAAGCGCAGCGGCACCTACGAGTTCCTGCTGACCGCGCCGATCCGCACCGGCGAAATCGTCGCCGGCAAATTTATCGCCGCCGCGGTTTTCATCCTGATCATGGTCGCGCTCATCTGGATCTTTCCGATCATCCTGATGGTGTTCGGCGATCCGGAGGTCGGGGTGATGGGCGCGGGCTACGTGGCGCTGGCGCTGCTCGGCGTATGCTTCGTGGCGATCGGGCTCTTCACCTCGTCGCTGACGCAGAACCAGATTATCGCGGCGATAAGCTGCCTCGGCATCCTGCTGCTGCTCTATGTGATCTCATGGCCGCTGCAGAGCGGCGGCGGAATCCTCGGCGACCTGCTGCGCTACCTGTCGCTGCCGCAGCACTTCGGCCAGATGGTGGGCGGCGTGATCGACACCAGCGACATCGTCTATTTCGCCACCATGATCTTCGTGGCTTTGTTTCTGACCCAGCGCTCGGTCGAGTCGGCGCGTTGGCGATAGGGTAGGGCGGAGCGCGGCAATGCAACGCAGTATGGCATCGGCCGGCCTGATTGGCCTGGTCTTCCTGTTCTTCGCGCTGGTCGCCTATCTGACCGGCGCGCGCCTGTACTTCCTGCTCAACCTGGTGCTGGGCGTGCTAGCGATCGTGCTCTGGGCGACCTCCAGCCGAGAAACCCTGGGCACCCTGATGGGCCATCGCGCGACCCGCTACGGCGCCAACGCGGTGGTCTACTCGCTCGGCTTCGTCGGCTTGCTGGTTGCGATCAATTACATCCTGGCGCTGCACCATCGCCGCTTCGACCTCACCTCCGAGCGCGTTTTCAGCCTCTCGCCGCAGTCGGTCAAAGTGGTAAGCACGCTCAAGCAGCCACTGAAGCTCTATGGCTTTTTCCAGGGCGGCCGTGACCCGCAGGGCGAGGCGCTCTTCGAGTCCTACTCCTACAGTTCACCCAGGATCACTTTTCAACTGATCGATCCCGAGCGCAATCCCGAGATCGCGACGCGGTACAACGTCACGCGAATGCCCACCACGCATATCCAGTACGGCGACCAGGGCACCAACGTCGGCGAAACCACTGAGCAGGCGATCACCAACGGCATCATCAAGGTCACCAGCACCAGCACCAAGGGCGCCTGCTTCCTGCAGGGCCATGGCGAACCCTCGATCGACGATATGGACAACGCCGCCGGCTTCGGCCGCGCCGCCCAGGCGCTGGCGGGCGAGAACTACGAGGTCAAGCCGCTCACGCTGATGACCACGCCCAAGGTGCCGTCGAATTGCGTGGTGGTGATCGTGGCCGGTCCGGTGAAGCCGCTGTTCCCGGCCGAGGTCGACGCGATCGACAGCTTTCTGAAAAACGGCGGGCGGGCGTTGGTGATGCTGCGGCCGCCGCTGCCCGACCAGGCCAACACCGAGACCTCGCTGATCAACATGGTCAGCCAGTGGGGCCTCGTTGTCGGCGACGATATCGTGCTCGACCAGGAGCTGCATCTGTTCTCGGGGC
This sequence comes from uncultured delta proteobacterium, assembly GCA_963773975.1. GTDB lineage: Bacteria > Desulfobacterota > Binatia > Binatales > Binataceae > JAKAVN01. Next base: position 47,492 of record CAVZDJ010000048.1, on the reverse strand, counting down.
CGACGCTAGGCCTCAGCCCGATCGTCGAGCTTTATCCGCCGCATCCGATTAGCGCCCAGTTCAACAAGCGCACGCTGTGGCCGATGGTGCGTTCGGTGGAGCCGGCCAAGGACACGAAGCCGGGCCTGCAGGCCTGGCCGCTCGCGCAGACCGGGGACACGTCGATCGCCGCAGCGGAAGTCGCGGCGATCTTCAAGGAGCAGAAGTTCAAGCCCGGACCCAAGGATCGCAAGGGGCCGATCACGGTGGCCGCCGCGGTCGACTCCGACAACAAGAGGCTCAAGTGGGGCGCCGGCGATGGGCGGCTGGTGGTCTACGGCGACACCGACTTCGCCAACAACCAGAACCTCGCGCAGGTTTTCAACCAGGACTTTTTCCTCAACACGGTCGATTGGCTGGCCGGCGAGAGCGCCACGATCGCGATTCGTCCGCGCACGCTGCGTGCCTCCCGCGTCAGCCTGACCGTCAATCAGTTTAACAGCGTTTTCGTCGCGTCGGTGCTGATGTTGCCCGAGTTGCTGCTGATCCTGGGAATCGTGGTGTGGTGGGAGCGGCGTAACTGACGCCGCGATGGAATCCGGATCCGCGTTCTCCGATGCGCCTGCGTAATACGATCATCGTTCTGATCCTGCTCGTGGTGTTGGGCGGCTATTCGCTCATCATCCTGCTCGGCTCGCGTCCGGTGGCGCCGCAGACGCTGCTCAACCTTGACTCCAAGCACATCAGCGGCATCGACCTGCGCTATCCCCATAGCGAACTCCAGTTGGTGCGCAATCCCAACCACACCTGGACGATCCTCAAGCCGATCAAGACCGACGGCGATCAGACCGCCGTCGACGGCCTGACCGAAACGATCGCCAACGCTCAGCTCACGAGGACTATCGAGGAGAAGCCCGACAGCTTGAAGCCCTTCGGCCTCGACCAGCCGGCGGTGACGGTGAGCGTGACCAGCGACAACAAGGGCGCGCTGCCCGCGCTGCTGGTCGGCAACGTCAGTCCGGTCAGCAGCGGGGTATACGTAAAACTCGCCAATCAGCCGGCGGTGCTGATGACCACCAGCGATTTCGCGACCGCGGTCAGCAAGAAGGTCAATGACCTGCGCTCGCACGAGCTGATGACTTTCAACATGGACGACGCCCAGCAGATCGTGCTGCGTAGCGGCGTCAACAAACCGATCGAAATCGACCGCCAGGGCGGGCAATGGCGGATCGTCGCGCCGGGGCACTATCCCGCCGACTCCGACACGATCGCGCAAATCCTGACCGCGCTGGTCGACGCGCGGATCAACGACTTCGTGACTGACGCGCCGACGGACCTCGCGCAGTACGGGCTCAAGAGCCCGCAAATCGCGATGACCGTTTTCAGCGGCAAGGACAAGACCGAGCACGCGCTGCTGATCGGGTTGGAGCAGCCGCAAGCCTCCAAGAAGGCGGTCTACGTCAAACGGGGCGGAGAGCCTTCGGTCTACACCGTGGAGGACGCGCTGCTCGGCAAGGTCAACCTGGGGCTTTTCGATTTGCGCGACAAGACGGTGATGGGCTTCGACCCGTTGAAGATCGGGCGGGTCGAGATCGAAAACCACGGCAAGCAGTATACGCTCTCGCGCGACGCGGCCGGCAAATGGCAGGTCACCGACGGGAGTAAGACGTCGCCCGCCAACGGACAAGCGGTGCAGACTTTTGTCGACGAGCTGGCGAATCTCAAGGGCGACAAGATCCTCCAGGATCCGATGACCGATCCGCAGCGCTTCGGCATGGACAAGCCGACCGAGCAGATGGTGGTCTTCGGCAAGGACGACAAGCAGATCGGGACGGTCAAGCTCGTCCAGATCCAGAACAAGATCCAGGTGCCGCCGACGCCTGTGCCGGATGAGGATGCTGAGGAGTCAAAGCCCCAGGCCGAGCGGACCGTAATGCGAATGGAGAACTACGCGACCTCGAGCGCCGGCACCGCGGTCTACAGCCTGCGCGAGTCCGACTTCAGCCAGTTCGACATGAGCGCCGATCAGTTCCAGATGACGCAGCCGCTCGCGACGCCCGCGCCGCCGAAGAAATGACGCGCATCGCGCGTCCGGCGGAGATGCGCGCTCAGCCCTCGGCGATCACGTGCGCCATCGCGCTCGCCGCGGTGTGCGTGATGCTCAGATGGAAGGCCGTGATGCGCTTGCGGCGTGCGTACTCGGCCGCCTTGCCCGAGAGCACGATCGTCGGCGCATGGCCGCGCTCGCGCACCACTTCGATCTCGCGCCAGCCCACGTTGCGGTTCCATCCGGTGCCCATCGCCTTCATCGCCGCTTCCTTGGCGGCGAAGCGCGCGGCGTAGCTCTGGTAGCGCGGCCGCCCACGCGATTCGCAGTAGGCGACCTCGCGCTCGGTGTACACGCGATCGCGGAAGCGCTCGCCGGTGCGCGGGCGGGTGAGCGCGCGCTCGACGCGCTCGACCTCGATCATGTCGATTCCGGTGCCGAGAATTCCCATCCCGCCGCAATCTTAGACGGGGCGACCGGGCGAAGAAAGGTCGGCAAGTTAGTAAACGGCTTGCGATTAATCGCGGCGCGATTCTATTGTTCATGCAGGACTGGCTGGCAGACAGGCCGATAGGCCTGACCGGTTAGGAGAACTCCGATGGCGAAGCTCAAGACCACCGTCAACAAAGTGAAATGCATCTCCAGCGAGGACTGCGTCGAATCGGCGCCCACCGTTTTCCGGCTCGACGACGACGGTAAGTCGGAGGTCTACAATCCCACCGGAGCGCCCGACGCGGCGATCATGGCGGCGGCGCGCGCATGCCCCGCCAAGGCGATAATCGTAGTCGACGAAGAAACCGGGACACAGCTATTCCCGCCACCCAAAAAGTAGCCGCGCGCCGCCGCCGCGCGCCCGGCGAACTCTACGTCGCGCAGACCGCCGACCTCGCCGCCGCGGGAGCGATACTCGCAGACGCCGGCGAAGCCGCCGGAATCATCACGGGCCGCCTCGACGCGCCCGGCGCATGCTGGATTGCCGCGTCGATCGGCGGCGCGATCGCCGGCGTTGTCGGAGTTGAAACGATCGTGGACGCCGCTGTGATCCGCTCGCTCGCCGTGGCCGAGCCGATGCGCCGGCGCGGGCTCGGCGCGGCACTGGTCAACGCCGCGCGCAAGGCGGCACATACGCGGGGCGCGCGGCGCCTCTATGCGCTCGGCCGTCGCGGTGAGGACTATCTGCTCCGCTTCGGATTCGAACGGATCGCGGGCACGGAGATGATCGATGACCTCGCGGGCACATTCACTGTCGATTATCTGCGCACCCATCCAGGCGACCTTGCGCGGATGGATCCGCTGCGGCTCGACATCTCGCGCGACGGCGTAATCGAGCGCTGATTTTTTCACCAACTCTCGCCTCGCGGCTCCGATGTCGCCGCTCCAGCGTTGTTTCACTGCGGCGGTGGATTGGGGAACAGAAGCTCGTACGCTCGCTGGGCGCGGAACTCGACCGCGCCCGGCTCGTCGGGCTGCTCGTCGCTTGGACCCAGGTCGAGGATCATGCACTTCACCGAGCCGCCGCCCTTGAGCAAAAATTCGCTCACGTCGACCAGCACCGGCTCAATCCCACGCTCGCGCACCCGGTCGAGCAACGTGTCGCTCACGCCTTGCGGCATGAACAGGTAGAGCCGGCCTTCGTGATCCACCTGGAACGAGTTCGCGGCGTATAGCGCGGCGTCGGACTCCGCCAACTCGATCAGGTTGTCGCGAAACTCGAAACGTAAACGCTCGCGCGACAACGGCGTCAGGCCCTGCATGTAGGCGAGCAGATACTCGCGCCGAGCGCCGAACGAGCAGAGCACAGTGTCACCGTGGTAGTGTGCCTCCAGGCATAGCTCCAGCGGGATTATCGGACGGTCTTTCGCGATCCGTCCGAGTTCCTCGCGCGCGCCTGAGTCCGAACGGAAGCCATAGACCCGCCGCCATGGCGGAATTGCCATCCGCAACACGAACCGCTGGCGCTCGAGCCGCCCATAAGTGAAAAGCATGAAACGCGCGGCGGGAAAGAAATCGGCTTCGCCCTCGAAGCGCGCCGCAATATCGGCGCATCGATAGCCCATCGATTCGAGGAACGGCCGGTAGACTTCGCGCTCGCCGACGCGAGTCGGGAGCAAGTGAGCGAGATAAAAAACCTTTGCGCTACCCGGTTCGCCGGCCAGCGGATAGAGAAAGCCGGCGTTGGCCGGATAGACCAGGCCGCTCATTCGCTCATGCGGCTCGATCACGCAAACCTCGGTTCCGTGCGCGATGAGCGCGCGGGCAAGTCCGTGCCATTGCTCGCGAGCACGCTCGGCGTCGACCGACTTTCTGATGCCGAGGGCGTTGCGAGTATGCGGATTGGCTCCGCCGAGCACCGAGAAGTAGGTCGGGTCGCCCATCAGGATGGTTCGCGGCATCGTGACCAAGCTCCGTCGTGACGTTGGCTGAGCGCGAGGGGCGGATGGCGCGGCGGCGTCGAAGACGCCGCCGCGCCATCCGCCCCTCGCGCAACGGCCGTCGCGTCCGCCACGGATTGCGGCGAAGCCCCAATCCGTGGGTGACGCGACGCTGCTCCACCCGGGGGCGCAGGCGCGCCGCGCGAGCGCGCGGCGCGCCTGCGCCCCGGCTTCCGTGTTTTCGCCCGCGCCGGTGGCGCGCGCGATCGCGCGCGCACCGGCGCAGGCCCGGCCGAGCCGCGCCTACTTGCGGTCCAATTCCGTGAGCATCTCGATGTGCGGCTTCTCGGCCAAAAGATTCGCGATCCGCGCGCCCATCTCCTTCATGTGGTCGGTTTTGCGATGGGTCGCGAAGGCGGCGTCGTCCGTGTAGGTCTCGTACCATACGAACGTGGCGGGATCTTCGTTGGACTTGTGCAGCACGTAGGTGAGGCAGCCGGGTTCGGCCGCGCGCACTTTCTTGATCATGTCGCGAAACGCATTCTCGAGCTCTTTCTCGGAACCCGGCTTGGCCTTGATCCTAGCAATCAATGTAAGTGCCATCGCTTTCTCCTTGGCTTTTTGTCTTGCTGGTACGAATCGTGCCGCCGCGCGCGGCACGATTCATCCGCGGCTTGTTGAGCTTGCAAGCCCGTCATAGTTGGCCGCAACGGCTTTTACAAGCCGTCGAAACCCGGTCTATGGTGGAGCGCATAAAGACTCAGCGGAGCTTAAAGATACCAGCGGAGCGTATAGATAAATGATCGGCTTCGAGCTTACCCAAGAGCAGAACGACTTACGCCGCCTCGCACGCGAGTTCGCCGAGCGCGAGATGATTCCGCGCGCGCGCGAATACGACGAGCAGGAAATCTTTCCGCGCGACGTGTGCGAGGCGGCCTTCAAGGCCGGCCTGATGAATCTCGGCGTGCCCCGTGAGCAAGGCGGTCCCGGACTCAACGTCCTCGATTCGAGCATCATAATCGAGGAGTTGAATTACGGATGCTCCGGGATGGCCAACGCGGTCGGCGCCAACGAACTGGCGACGCTGCCGCTCGTGGTCGCCGGCAACCAAGAGCAGAAATCGACCTACCTCGGACGGCTGGTCAAAGAACTGACGCTGTGCGCGTTCGCGATCACCGAGCCGGGCGCCGGCTCCGACGTCGCCGCGATGAGCACCACGTATCGGCGCGACGGCGACTCCTTCGTGCTCAACGGCACCAAGCATTTCATCTCCAACGGCTCGATGGCCGATTGGTACGTAACTTTCGCTACCTCCGACCGCAAGCTCAGGCACAAGGGCATCTCGTGCTTCGTCTTCCCGGCCAATCTTCCCGGGATCACCCGCCGGCGCATGCACGGCAAGCTCGGGCAGCGTGCCGCCGACACCGGCGAGATCGTTTACGAAGACGTGCGCATTCCCACCAGCTCCCTGGTTGGCCGCGAAGGCGAAGGGTTCAAGTACGCGATGGCGACGTTCGACCGGAGCCGGCCCGAAATCGGCGCGATCGCAACCGGCGTCGCCCAGCGCGCGCTCGACGAATGCGTCAAATACTCGCAAGAGCGCCAGGCCTTCGGCCAGCCGATCGCGAGCTTCCAGGCGATCCAGTTCATGATGGCCGACATGGCGGTGGCGGTCGAAGCGATGCGCCTGCTGACCTACAAGGCGGCCTGGCTGGTCGATCGCGGCGAGAGCCCCAACGCGATTTCGAGTTACGCCAAGCTCTATAGCGCGGACGCCTGCATGAAGATCACCACCGACGCGGTGCAGATCTTCGGCGGCTACGGCTATATGAACGACTACCCGGTGCAGAAGCTGATGCGCGACGCGAAGCTGTTGCAAATCTACGAGGGCACGTCGCAGATCCAACGGATAGTGATAGCGCGAAGCCTGTTCAAGCAATAGCCGCGCACGGTTGCGCTGCCGGGGCGCGGCTCATTTTGTTGATTACCCTCTCCGCAAGATTTTATTTATCGTCCACGGAGGAGGGGCGCAGCAGCGTGCTGCTGATATAGGTCGCGAGCGCGCGCGGAGTGAACCTGGTCGCGATCGCCATTGCGGTATTGATTGCCCCCGCCACGTGGAGCGAATGGCCGCTCGCGGCCGCAGCGATCGCTTCGTTGACGACGCGATCCGCTTCGGTCCAGATGAAGGACGGAAAACGCACCCGCTCGTTGTTCGCGACCTTCTGGAACTCGGTGCGCACTGGCCCCGGACAAAGCGCCATCACGGTCACGCCCGTTCCGCGGAGTTCCGCCGCCACCGCCTCACTGAAGCTCAGCACGAAGGCCTTGGTCGCGCCATAAGTCGCCATGTAGGGCGTGGCCTGGAAAGCCGCCGTTGAGGCGACGTTGATTACCGTGCCGCGCCGCCGCTCGAGCATCGCGGGCAAAAACAACCGCGTCAGCGCCACCAGCGAGGTTACGTTGAGTTCGATCTCTTCGAGTTCGCGCTCCAGCGGCAGCTGATGGAACCTTCCGCTGGTGCCGAAGCCGGCATTGTTGACCAGGTAGTCGACCTGGACGCCGTCGCCGGTGAGCTGCTGAAACAGCGCGGCCGGCGTTTCGCGCCGCGCAAGATCGGCACGGATGGTCCGCACCGTGCCGGCGCCCGCGGTGCGCGCGCGCCCGGCGACCTCGGCCAGGCGATCCTCGCGCCGCGCCGCCAGTACGAGATCGTAATGCTCCCGGCCGAGCGCGTACGCGAACTGCTCGCCGAGTCCGCTCGAGGCTCCAGTGATTAGCGCGGTTGACAAGTTCGTTCCTCCGTCTCCCCGAAAATGAAACCGGCGCGGGCTATGCGGACGTGAGGCCGAGTTCCCTGCGGAAGTGTTCGATCGTCATCGCGAGGCCCTGGCGCAGCGGAATTTTCGGCTCCCACCCCAGGCGCGCCTTGGCGAGACTGATGTCCGGGCGGCGGCGCACCGGGTCGTCGGGCCGTGCGGGATGGTACGCGAGTTGCGAGCGGCTGCGCGAGAGCTCGATCGCGAGCGAGGCGAGCTCCAGGATCGTGAACTCGTCGGGATTGCCGATATTGACCGGCCCGGTGAGTCCTTCCGCGTTCATCATCCGCACCAGCGCCTCGATGATGTCGTCGACGTATGCGAACGATCGGGTCTGCTTGCCGTCGCTGTAGATCGGCAGTTCCTCGCCGCGCAGCGCCGCCACGCAGAAGTTCGACACCACCCGGCCGTCATTGATCGCCATCCGCGGCCCGTAAGTGTTGAAGATGCGCACGATGCGGATGTCGACGTTGTTCTGGCGATGGTAGTCCATCATCAGGCACTCGGCCACCCGCTTGCCCTCGTCGTAGCACGAGCGCACGCCGATCGGATTGACGTGGCCCCAGTAGCTCTCGGTTTGCGGATGTTGCTCGGGGTCGCCGTAGACCTCGCTGGTCGAGGTCAGCAGCATCCGCGCGCGCACGCGCTTGGCCAGCCCGAGCATGTTGATCGTGCCCATCACGCTGGTCTTTATGGTTTTGACGGGATTGTACTGGTAGTGCACGGGCGAGGCGGGGCAGGCGAGATGAAAGATGCGGTCGACCTCGAGCAGAATTGGCTCGACGATGTCGTGGCGGATGAACTCGAAGCCCGGATGGCCCTGGAGGTGTTGGATGTTGGCGCGCTTGCCGCTGAAAAAGTTGTCCAGGCAGATTACGTCGTGCCCGTCGCGCAGCAGCCGCTCGCACAGATGCGATCCCAGAAATCCCGCGCCGCCCGTGACCAGTGCTCGCACGTCTCGCCCTCCGCTAGACCGACCCTGCGCAGGATTCTAAAGGATCGCTTGCGCGCGCGGAAGGTGACCCGCGGTCACGGGACGCCTGTCAGCGGCGGGTTTCGCGCACCAGCGCCAGCACGTGCTCGATCACGTAGGCGACGTCTTCGTCACTCATCGAGGGATAGATCGGCAGCGACAGGCATCGGCTGTACACGTCCTCGGCGACCGGAAAATCGCCGGTGCGATAGCCGAAACGCTCCTGGTAAAAATGCATTGTGTTGAGCGGGATGCAATGCACCGAGGTGCCGACCCCGCGCTCGCGCAGAAGCTCGACGAACTCTGCGCGGCCTCTCCGGAGCCGCTCGGGATGTAGCCGGAGCACGTAGAGATGCCACGCGTGCTCGATTCCCGGCTCCTCCTGCGGCACCTGGAGCGCGGGCTCGGTGCGCAGCGCCTCGCTGTAGGCGCGCGCGATCGCGGAGCGCCGGCGCATGAATTCGTCGGCGCGGGCGAGCTGGGCGACCCCGATCGCGGCATGCACGTCGGAGAGGTTGTACTTGAAGCCGGTGTCGTGAATTTCGTAAAACCACGAGCCGCTGCGGTCGTAACGCTTCCACGCGTCGCGATTCATCCCATGCAGGCTCGCGACCGCGATCCGCTCGGCGAGCGCGTCGTCCTCGGTCGTCACCATCCCGCCCTCGGCGCTGGTGATGTTCTTGGTCGCGTAGAAGCTGAAGCAGGAAAGGTCGCCGATCGTTCCGATCCGCGTCATCCCGCGGCCTTCGAGATAGCGCGCCGAGCCCACCGCGTGCGCCGCGTCCTCGACGATTTTCAGATTGTGGCTGCGCGCGATCGCGAGCAGGCGGTCCATATCGCAGGCGTGTCCGGCGAAGTGCACCGGCAGAATCGCGCGGACCCGGCGATGCGCGCCGCTTGAGAGCGCCGCCTCGACTCGCGCCGGGTCGAGATTCAGGGTGGCGGGATCTATATCGACGAACACCGGCCGCGCGCCGAGGTAGCCGATCACCTCGGCCGTCGCCGTGAACGTGAATGGCGTGGTGATAACCTCGTCGCCTGGCCCGACGCCGAGCGCGAACAGCGCGAGGTGCAGCGCGCCGGTGCAGTGCGCGACCGCCAGCGCATGGCGCGCGCCGACGTAGGCGGCAAACTCCTTCTCGAAGCGCTTGGCCTTGGGGCCGGTGGTGATCCATCCCGAGCGCAGGCTGTCGAGCACCTCGCGCTCCTCGGCGGGACCGATCGAGGGGCGATGAAAAGGGATTTGTCGCATCGCGTTTCGTGCGGAGTATAGAGGATCGTTTCGAAGCCGGGCAAGGTGGTGGGAATCGGGGCGTCATGCGGAGAGCGCGCCACGCGCTTCGCCCGATGGGAGAAGCGGGCGGCCGCAGCGCACGCCCTTGCGGCGCGAGATTCGGAATTCTTTTCAAGGAACCCTCACCCTAACCCTCTCCCGCAAACGATGCGGGCGAAGGCATCAGAATGCGACAGGTCGAAAGTGGCTCGCCATTCTGCGAGGGCACCAGAATGCGAACATGTCGAAAGGGCTCGCTAGATGCGAGGGCATCAGGATGGCGGCGTCGAAGATGAATCGCTACTCGACCGGCATCGCACCGGCGGGCAGACGCTGCCACTGCGAGGCGTCGCCGGCGTCGGGCGCGGCGGCGCTGCCCGTCGTATTGCCGCCGCTGTCGTCCGTGTCGTCAGTGTCGGTAGCTGGGGGCGCTGCGGGCTCGCTTGCGGCGCCGGGAGCCATGCCCTCTTCGCCGGTAGCGGAGGAGTCAACGTCGCCCTCGTTGTCTTCGGTCGGTGCATAAACAGCGGACGGTGCGGTCCTGATGGCGTTGATCTGAGGCGGTGGCGGTATCGCTGAGGCCGGCGCAATTGCCCCGGCGCGCGGCGCAACCGCCGCAGCGTGCAGGGGCGCGGAAGCCTTATCGGTCCCGGTGTCGATGTCACTATCGCTGTCGGTATCGGTATCCGTGCTGCTGGTGCTCGCGCCGCCGGCGCTGTCATCGGCGTCGGGCGCGGTGGCCGCGCTGCCGGGAGGTGGCAACGGAATCGAGCTCGCGGTCTCGGTGGTCGGCGGTAGCGCGCTCGGCGGCTCAGGCCCCGGCATCACGTATGTCGGCACGCCGGTTTTCTCTTCGACCGCCCGCTCGAGCTTCAGCATGTCGACATTCGCGATCACGCCCTGGCTCTTCGCGAGGCTTATTGCGTGGCGCCACAGGCCCGGGAACACGCCGTAGAGGTCCTCGTGAACCTCGACGTAGAGCGAGCCGCCGCGCCATCCATACTTGACCGGCTGGTAAACGAAGCGCCCCGGCGTGCCGACGCTCGTGTGGTAGTACAGACGTTCGATGTCCTCGGGATACAGGCGCACGCATCCGTGACTGACTTCCATCCCGACGCCCCACGGCACGTTGGTCCCGTGCAGCGCGTACATCGGCAAGGTCAGCGCGAGCCGGTAGTGACCGAGCGGATTGTCGGGGTCGCCGCCATCGACCACGTGCTCGGCCTCGCCGTCGCGCTCGAGATGTTCCTGGTAGATGTCATCGGGCACCACCCAGGTCGGATTGTGAGTCTTGTCGCGGATGGTCCAGACGCCGGTCGGGGTTCGCCAGTCATAGCGGCCGAGTCCGACTGGGAAAGTATAGATGACCGTGGGATGCGCACCGAGGGCCGCGTGCGCTTTTTTGGCGCCGCGCACTTTCGCATGGCGAGGTTCGGCGTAGGCGGTATGCGCGAACCTGGCTTTGCCGATCCGCCGCCGGCCGCCGACCGGCGTGGGGTAGTAATAATATAGGCGCATCTCGGGAATGTTCATCACGATCCCGGCATGCGGCGCGCTCGGCAGGATATGCTCGGTGGGGATGATGATGAGCTTGCCGACCGGAGGCGACCACCAATCCATGTGATTGTTGGCGTTGGAAACTTCGGTGGGGCTAAGCCCGTACCATCGCGCCACGTCCAGCAGCGTGTCGCCCTTGCGAATGGTGTAGGTCTGCAGCGAACCGATCAGGTCGTCGCGCCCGGTGGGAACCGGATAGCCGACCAGCGGCCGGTTCTCGAAATCGTTTTCACTCCAGCTATGGGCAAGACGCGGCGCAGCGAATATCGCGATCGCCGCCAACAGGACCGCCCCCGCCCATCCGCCGCCAATCCGCGAGCACAACCGCGACCTCTTGTGATGCATTGCTACGCCCCCACCCCTTTTGGCGCGCGCCATCCCATCAAATGACTCGAAAAATGATATGGCAACGCCGATCACTCGGCAACCGGGGTCAAGTTGGCGAATTTCAACACCAGCAACTTCACTCCGCTGCGCTCGAAGTGGACCCAGGCCTTGGCGCCGTCGCCGCGCCCCTCGCGCCGGCGCACCACGCCGCGGCCGAAGGTCTGATGGACGACGTGCGCGCCGACCGCGAGATCGTCGCCGTCGCCGGCGTCGCCGTTTTCGGAGACCTGGCTCGTGCTGTAGTCGACGTAAGTGCCGCGCGTGGGCGGGCGGAGCACCGAGCCCGGCTTCTCGGGCGCGATTCGCGTGATCAGGGCAGGGTCGATCTCGCCCAGGAAGCGCGAGGGCCGCGACTCGTTGCGCTGGCCGTAAAGCTCGCGCGTCAGCGTGTTGGTCAGGTACAGAAGCCGCCGCGCACGCGTCATCCCGACGTAGCACAGCCGGCGCTCCTCTTCGACCTCGCGGCCGTCGTCGTGCGAGCGAAAATGCGGAAACAATCCCTCCTCCATTCCCGCGATGAACACCACCGGGTACTCCAGGCCCTTGGAGGTATGAAGGGTCATCAGCGCGGCGCGTCCGCCGCGCCCGGCGACCTGGTCGGCGTCGCTGACCAGGGCCACGCGCTCGAGGAAATCGGCGAGGCCGCCGTTTTGCCCCTCGGCATCGAAGGCGTCGGCCGCCGAGAGCATCTCGGCCACGTTCTGGCGGCGCGCCGCGCCGTCGGGCATCGCGTCGAGATAGCCTAGGAAGCCCGCCCGCGCGATCACTTCGTCGAGGATCGCGCGTACCTTCATCGACGGCGCGCCCTCGGCCAGGTCATGCATCCAGCCATACAACTCGCCCGCCTGCTTGGCCGCGCGCAGCGCCACGCGCGAGTTGGTCTCCAGGCGGCCCAGCGCCTCGAAGGCCGTGACACCTTCCTCGGCGGCGATTTGCGCCGCCGCCTCCAGCGTCTTGGCGCCCACGCCCCGCGTCGGCGCTCCCACCATCCGCTCGACGCTGACCACGTCGGCCGGATTGGCCAGCACGCGCAGGTATGCGAGCAGGTCCTTGACCTCGCGATGCTCATAGAAGCGCAGGCCGCCGACCACATAGTACGGAACGCGCCGGCGCACCAGCGCCTCCTCGATCACGCGCGCCTGCGCGTTGACCCGGTAGAAGACCACGATGTCGGCCGGGTCGGCGCCGCCTTCGGCCGTGAGCCGTCCGATCTCGCGGGCGATGAAGTCGGCCTCGTCGCGCTCGGTGACGCCGGTGAAATAGGTGACCAGCTCGCCCGAGGCATTTTCGGTCCACAGGCGCTTTTCTTTGCGCTCGCGGTTGTTGCGGATCACGGTGTCGGCGGCCGCCAGGATGGTCTTGGTTGAGCGGTAGTTCTGCTCGAGCTTGAAGATGCGCGCCTGGGGAAAGTCGCGCTCGAAGTCGAGGATGTTGCGGATGTCGGCGCCGCGCCAGCGGTAGATAGACTGATCCTCGTCGCCGACCACGCATAGATTCGAGCTGCGCGCCGAGAGTGCGCGCACCAGCAGGTATTGCACGCGGTTGGTGTCCTGGTATTCGTCGACCAGGAGATGCTCCGCGCGCGACTGCCATCGCAGCAGCACGCCCGGGTCGCGCTCGAAGATTTCGTGCACGTTGAGCAGCAGATCGCTGAAGTCCATCGCGTTCATCGCGCGCAGCCGCTCGCGGTACAGCCGATAGATCGTGGCCAGCACCACGTCTCGGCCATCCCCGCCAACGCTTTCTGCGTACGCCGCGGGACCGACGGCGTCGTTCTTGAGCTGCTCGATTCGCGCGCGCGCCATCTCGGGCGTCGGCGCACCCGCCAGCGCCGCCTCGTCGATCACGCGGCGCATCACGGTCATCGCGTCGCCCTCATCGAGGATTGAAAAGTTCGGCTTAAAGCCAAGCGCTTCGGCCTCCTGGCGCAGGATCCGCGCGCATGCCGAATGAAACGTGCTGACCCACGGCCAGCGCGAATTTTCGCCCACCAGCGTCGCGATCCGCTCGCGCATCTCGCCCGCCGCCTTGTTGGTGAACGTCACCGCCAGCATCCGCTCGGGCGCCGCCTTGCGCTCGGCCAGCAGGTGGGCGATACGGTAGGTCAGCACGCGGGTTTTGCCCGAGCCCGCGCCGGCCAGGATGAGGATTGGCCCTTCGGGCGCGAGTACGGCGTCGCGCTGGGCGGGATTGAGATCGTCGAGGTTCAGCATCAGATCGAAATAGTCAACGAATGTCGAAATTGTCAGCGGAGCGCGCGTGCTCGCATGAAAATAGCCGCTTCGCGCGGCGCTTCAAACCCCGCGCGCACGGTCAGGCGCCTGAAGCTGTGGATTACTTTACAATATTCGCGCTCGCGTCACCTGATTCGGGGCGTATCCGGATCTCTCGACTACGTGAGAAACGAAATTTCCTGCCGTGCCGCCCGCGCTCGGCGACGCCCGCGATCGACACGACGACGCCCGTGCTCAAAATGACTTGCCGCAATCTCTGCTAAGCTTGCAATCGATGGCCAAGTACGAACCGCACGACAGGTTTTACCACAAGGCGCGCGAGCGCGGGCTGCCTTCGCGCGCGGCGTTCAAGATCGAAGAACTGATCGCGCGCTTTCGGCTTGTGCGTTCCGGCGCGCGGGTGGTGGACCTCGGATGCGCCCCCGGCGGATGGCTAAGCCAGCTCGCCGCCGCGGTCGGGCCGCGAGGCAGGGTGGCCGGAATCGACCTGGCCGCGTGCCCCGCCGGCGCCGCCAACGTGGTTACGATGGTCGGCGATATTCTCGATCCGGCGAGCGTCGTGGCGCTGGCGGCGGCGCTCGGCGCGCCTGCCGACCTGGTGACCAGCGACCTCGCGCCCAAGCTTAGCGGCGTGGCCGAGCGCGACCAGGCGCGGATGCTCGAACTTGCGCTCGCGGCGCTACAATGTGCGCGCGCGCTCTTGCGCCCGGGCGGCGCGATGGTGGTCAAGCTGTTCATGGGCGGCGATTTTGGCCAGGCGGTCGAGGCCTTCACGCGCGACTTCGCCCAGGTCGAACGCACGCGCACACGCGCGAGCCGCCCCGGATCCTCGGAGCTGTACCTGGTGGCGCGGGGGTTTCGGGGGGCCGCCGCCCGCGTATCGGGTCCGATTGGATAACGCCGTGCGGAGCGCTAACCTAGGGCGCATGTGGCCTCGCCACAGAGCGGCGGCTCTAGCGGCGGTCGCGCTGGCCGCGATCCTGGCGCTGTGCTCCGCATGCACGCGGCACGGCGATAGCGATAGCCCCGCGCCAGATCAGGTGCGAGTCGAAGTCGCCAACGTCGGCCTCGACAACGACAGTGGCGCGCACTACGTGCAGCTCGAGGATCTGGGGGGCCGGCGCGAGCTGCAGATTATGATCGGCGACGAAGAGGCACGCACGATCATGCTCGAGATGCACGGGATCAAGCCCGATCGTCCGCTGACCCACGATCTGCTGCGCGACCTGATCGAGCAGACCGGCAATCGCGTCGACCACGTGGTTATCACCAGCGTCCACAATCAAATCTACTACGCCGACATCTACCTCGGTCGCGCGGGCCTGCGCCTGGATAGCCGGCCGAGCGACGCGATCGCGCTGGCGATGGGCATGGGAGCGCCGATCTTCGTGAACAATGGCCTGTTCCAGTCCGCCACCGCATTTCAGCCCCAGGCGCCTGAGAAAAAAAATCTGCCCGTCACCATCACTGCCCAGGACATCGTGGTGCAGGACCTGAGTCCCTCGCTGGCCCGGCACTTCGCGATGCCGCCGCTAAGCGGCGTGCTGGTGGCGGACGTCTCGGGCCTCGCCGCGCGCGCTGGACTGATGTGTGGCGATATCGTCACCGCGGTGGGCCAGCATCCGGTGCACAACACTTCGGACTTCGTGATGGCGCTGGTCGGTTTCAGGGATCCCCACGTGAGCTTCAGTGTGAGGCGCGGACAGCAGGCGCGTACGATCACGATTGAGCGCGAAGGCAATCACCGTGGTGATCATTAGACCGCGGGTCAACTAGCCTCGGCGAAGCAGCAGGCTGCGCAGGAAGCGCGGATCGATCGCGCGCGGATCCAGTTCGGCGAGATCCTCTTCAAGCACGCTGAGGCACGAGGCGACGAAGCCGGCCGAACGCGCGCGCGCGGTCTCGTCCAGGCGCGACGCCAGCGCCGCGTCGACCATAACGCGAAAGCCTTCGGTCAGGCGCGCGGGCCGTCCGCCGCCGGTCATGATCGCCATATAAAGTTCGCCCAGGCGGCTCGCTTCGATCGGCGCGGGCGTGAGCCTTTGATCGGGTTTGCGGTCCAGCGCGGCGCGCGCGAACGCCGTGATCAGGATTTGCCCGAGCCTGATTTCGCGGCCCGCGGTCTCGGCGCGGAAGGCCGGCGATCCGATGTTGATCCCGAGCAGCGCCGCAAACAGATCGCGCATCGCTTCGATCTGATCGAGCGCCGCGTGGCCCAGGTGCAGATCGCGCATCGAGGCGAAATCGCGCGGCACGACCGAGCCCTGCCCGTCGAGGCCGCCGAAGAAACGCGGCCGGCGTTCGAGGAAGCCGCTCAGCGCCTCGCGATAGGGCGAATCGAGGTAGGCAATTTCGCGGGTGCGCGCGGGATCGAGGCCGAGCGCGGCGGTCACCTGCTCGGCGCGCTTGCGCAGATCGATCGTCAGGCTCACGCCGAGCCGGAACAACAGCTTGAGATGCGTGTCGCGCAGATGCTCGATCGCATTGTTGAGCTCGCCGGCGGCCAGATACTCCAGTCCCAGGTTGAGGTAGTGATGCGTCATCTCGACCGCCACGCGGACCGCGTCGAGGTCGCCGAAATCGACCGCGCTCGCGACCAGCACCTGATTGCTGACCAGCGCCATTTCGCTCCGCAACTGGCGCTGGCCTTGTGCGGCGAACCCGGCCATCAGCGCGGTGTTGAACAGCGAGAGGTCGGTGTCGGCCGGCACCGGCGCCATCCCGTGCGGCACCAGTTCGTCGTCGCGCAACAGGTCGGCGCGCGTGGGCGCGGTGTAGCCGGCGCGAATTTTCAGGAAGTCGCGCGGGTTGACGTAGGCGAAGACGTCCTGGGCCTCGAAGAAATCCGGGAAGCCGCGATCGTTCAGCCGCGCGCGGCGGAACTGGTAGGCCTCTTCCTCCAGCTCCGCTTCGACGCTCCAGTAGATTTCCTCCATCAGCGCGGTGAAGTAGGTGTAGTCGCGCTCGAAGACCTCTTCGAGAAAGTCGACCAGCGGCTGCAGGATCGCGTCGTGATGCTGGAACTCGATGATGTAATGCTCGTCGAATTGCACGAAGCGGTCGGAGGGCACGTCGGCCGCGGTCAGCGGATCATCGAGCCGATGGACCCGGAAATACTGGCGCAGCAGCAGCGCCATCATCTCCATGTCGAGCCCCATCAGCCCCTCGGTCATGCGCTTGCGCCCGGCCTCGGTCAGCGCCTCGATCCATTCGCGCATCCGATCCAGGTTGGGACGGTCGCGGGTCCAGCAATCGAGGTCGAACAGTCCCTGGATCTGTTCGGGAATCGCCAGACTGAGCAGGTCGCCCGAGTCAGCCGAGCCGATTTCCTTGACCGTGTAGAAGAGGGTCTCGGGCGAGAACGATTGCACCAGCCGCTCGGCTTCGGGCGCCGACAGGATAAGGTCGCGCTTCTGGCGCGCGGGCAGCCCATAGAGAAACTCGAGCTTGGCCTTGAACGGAAGGCTGAGAAACTCCTCCTGTCGTATCGAGGGCATTACAAAAACGCGCGTTGCGCTCCGCGGTTCGGCTGCATTGCTTTACTTCAGTACCATGCGCGTCGTGTCCGAGCCAGTAACCTCGCGTCGCGCGTCATTATCTTGTCATTGCGCAGGCGTGATATACTTGATTTGTTCAGGCGGCAGCTATCGAAATCCCGCGACGGCGACCCGAACGATGATCTGCTCGCGATGCGGCCTGGACAATCCCGCCACCACGAAATTCTGCGGCAACTGCGCCGCCCCGCTAGTTAGTATCTGCGCGAAGTGCCGCGCCGAAAATCCCCCGCAATTCAAATTCTGTGGACAGTGCGCCGCGCCGCTTGGCGCCGTCCCCTCCAGCGGCTCCGCCACCGACTCGCCCGCGGCCCGGTTGCCGGCCGAGAACGATACGCCGCCCAAGGGCGAACGCAAAACCGTCACCGCGCTCTTCGCCGATATCAAGGGCTCGATGGACATTATGGAAAGGCTCGATCCCGAGGAAGCGCGCGTGATTGTCGATCCGGCGCTCGCGCTGATGATGGACGCGGCGCATCGCTACGGCGGCCACGTCGTGCAATCGACCGGCGACGGAGTGTTCGCGCTGTTCGGCGCGCCGCTCGCCCATGAGGACCATCCGCAGCGCGCGCTCTACGCCGCGCTCAGGATGCAGCAGGAGATGCGGCGCTACGCCGATCGCCTGCGCCTGGAGGGCCGGGCGCCGCTGCAGGTGCGCGTCGGAGTGAATACCGGCGAAGTCGTGGTGCGCTCGATCCAGACCGGCGAGCATGTCGAGTACACGCCAATCGGTCACAGTACGGGAATGGCCGCGCGGATGCAGGTGCTCGCGCCGATCGGCTCGATCGCGGTGACCGAAGCGACCGAGCGTCTATGCGCCGGCTATTTTGCTTTTCGGCTCCTGGGGCCGGCGCGGGTCAAGGGCGCGAGCGAACCGATCAACGTTTACGAGGTCACGGGACTCGGCCCGTTGCGCACGCGCCTGGAGGCCGCGGCGCTGCGCGGACTTACGCGCTTCGTCGGCCGCGAGCATGAGCTGGCGCAGATGCGCCGCACGCTCGAACTGGTGCGCGCGGGTCACGGCCAGGTGGTCGCCGCGATCGGCGACGCGGGCGTCGGCAAGTCGCGCCTCGCTTATGAATTCAAAGCGGTGGCGGCGGGCGATTGTCTGATCCTGGAGGCGTACTCGGTCTCGCACGGCAAGGCCTCGGCCTATCTCCCGATTATCGAAATGCTTCACGGCTACTTCGGAATCGACTCGGCCGACGACGGCCGCAAGCGCCGCGAAAAAGTGCTCGGCAAACTGCTTGCGCTCGATCAGAGCCTCGAAGACGCGCTGCCATACCTCTTTGCGTTGCTCGGCATCCATGAAGGCGAGGATCCGTTGGCGCAGGTGGACAGGCAGACGCGGCGGCGGCGCACGCACGAAGCGCTCAAACGGATCATACTGCGCGAGAGCCTCAACCAGCCGCTGATCGTCGTGTTCGAAGACCTGCATTGGATCGACGGCGAAACCCAGGCCTGGCTCAACCTGCTCACCGACTCGCTCGCCAACGCGCGGGTCCTGCTGCTGATCAATTACCGCCCCGAGTATCGCCATGAATGGGGCAACCGCACTTTCTATACGCAGTTGCGACTCGATCCACTGGCGGGCGAGAGCGTCGAGCAATTGCTGTTCGCGCTGCTCGGCGACTCCGCGAGCCTCGCGGCCCTTAGGCGGATGATCGCGGAGCGCACCGAGGGCAATCCGTTCTTCATCGAAGAGATGGTGCAGGCGCTGTTCGACGACGGCACGCTCGCACGCAACGGCGCGGTGCGGCTCGTGCGGGCGCTCACAGAAATCAAGGTGCCCGCGACAGTGCAGGGAATCGTCGCCTCGCGCATCGACCGGCTGCCCGCCGACGAAAAGGAATTGCTGCAGACGCTGGCGGTAATCGGCCGCGAGTTTCCGCGCGGCCTCGTCGCGCGGATGGTGCCGAAATCCGACGGCGAACTGGATCGGATGCTGTCCGCGCTTCAGCTTGCCGAGTTTATCTACGAGCAACCGGCGCTTCCCGAAACCGAGTACATCTTCAAGCACGCGCTCACGCTGGAGGTGGCTTACAAGACGCTCCTGCTCGAGCGCCGCAAGCTGCTTCACGAAGCCGCGGCGGCGGCGATCGAAGCGCTATACGCGGAACGGCTCGAGGATCACTTGAGCGACCTGGCGCATCACTACGGCCAGAGCGGAAACGCGCGCAAGGCCGTGAAGTACCGCCACCTGGCCGGGCGCCAGGCCGCCGCGCGCGTGGCTTACAACGAAGCGATCGGCCACTTCACGGCGGCGCTCGAGCTGCTTGACGCCCTCCCCGAAAACGAGGAGCGCGACCGGCAGGAACTGGCGTTGCGGTCTGACCTGGGACCCTATCTGATTGCGACCAAAGGCCCGGCCGCCGAAGAGGTGGCGATGGTCTTCACTCGCGCGCGAAGCCTGTGCGAGAAGCTCAACGAGGACGTGCAACTTTTCTGGGTGACCTACGCACTCCAGTTCTTTCACCTGCTGAGATTGGAATTGCGCGCGGCGCGCGAGCTTGGAGAGCGGCAAATCGAGCTTGCGGAGCGCGCTCAGAATCCAGCGATGCGCGCGGCCGCCTACGCCGCGATGGCTGAAGTCTTGTCTGACTTGGGCGAGTTCAGCGCGGCGCATGGGCTGTGCGCCAAGGGACTCGCCCTGGACTATATTCCAAGGACTTTTCCCTTTGTGGAAATCGGAGAGCCCAGGACGATGCTTCTGGCGCACTCGTCGCGCGATCTCTTCATTCTCGGCTATCCAGCGCAGGCGCTGGCGCGAAGCCGCGAGGCGCTCTCCGGTGCTCGCCAATTGGGACCGCATTCGCTGGCCTTCGCGTTGAACCTGGCCGCCGATGTCCATCGATGCCTTGGCGACGAACCAACAGCGCGGGAGTCGACCGAGGCGCTGGCCTCGCTTGCCAGCGAGCATGGCTTTCTCTTGTGGTCGGCTCAGGCGGTGTTTTTGCGAGGGGAAGCACTACTGGCCGATGGACATGTCGAAGAGGGTATCGCCGAACTGCGCCGCGGCGCGGCTTCGGTTGAGATGACGGGGGCGGTCGCGGGCATCTGGAAACTGTCGCTGGCGGAAGCTTACGCGCTGCTCGGACGCTCGGAGGAAGGACTCGTCGCAATTGCCGAGGCGCTGGAGTTGATGCAGAAAACCGGACTCCGGCTTTTCGAAGCGGAGCTCTATCGAGTCCAAGGAGAGCTCATCCTGCTGCAGGCTCCTGAAGCCGTCGGGACGGCCGAGAGCGCGTTTCGTCAGGCCGTTGCGAGTGCACACCGGCAAGGCGCCAAATCATGGGAGTTGCGCGCGACGATGAGTCTCGCGCGGCTGCTGGAGGCGCAAGGCAAGCGTGACGAAGCGCGCACGATGCTCGGCGAAATCTACCGCTGGTTCACCGAGGGATTTGACACCCCCGACTTGAAGGGCGCGAAGGCGCTGCTCGATGAGTTGGGCGGCTGATTTTGCGGTGCGGCCTCTCCTGTTGATCAGTGCGCCGCCCGCACCAATCCTGCGTAGCTCTCTTTTTTTACCCTCGCGGCGTTTGGGAGAGAGGGTAGGGTGAGGAGGTTGGAAAGAGGACCTGTCGAAGCGGCTAGTGCTCACGAAAATTTGGCGTGAAGCGAATTGGAAAAAAAATTGTTGCGCTCACGATTGCCGGCAGCGATCCGAGCGGTGGCGCGGGAATCCAAGCCGACCTCAAGACCTTCGCCGCGCTCGGGGTCTACGGCTATTCGGCAATCACCGCGGTGATCGCGCAGAACAGCTCGGCCGTGAATCGCGTGGCGCCGGTCGAGGCCGCGATGGTCGCGGCGCAGATCGAAACGCTCGCTGCCGAGCGGCGTCCCGACGCGCTCAAGACCGGCGCGCTCGGCAGCGCGAAAATCGTCGAGGTGGTGGCGGACGCGATCTCTCGGCTGGATTTGCCCGCGCCGGTGGTCGACCCGGTGCTGCTTTCGAGCGCCGGCGTGCGGCTGCTCGACCCCGCGGGCGAGCGTGCGCTGCTGAGGCGCCTGCTCCCGCTCGCGCGAATCGTCACGCCCAACCTGGCCGAGGCGCAGTCGCTAAGCGGGATCGACGGCGCGAGCCCGGCGGCGATTCGCGCGATGGCCCGCGCGCTCGGCAAGGCGGGGGCGCGCGCGGTGCTGATAAAGGGCGGCCATACTGACTCCGAAGCTGGCTCGTCCTCCGAAGCACGCGCGCAATCGATCGATCTTCTTTACGACGGCCGCGAATTCATCGAACTGCGCGCGGCGCGAATTCCCGGCGGCGGCGCGCATGGTCTCGGATGCGCGCTGTCGGCGGCGATTGCCGCCCACCTTGCGCAAGGGATGGACCTCGTCGGTGCGGTGCGCCGCGCCAAGCGCTACGTGACGGCGGCGCTCGGTGCGAGTTTCAGGCTGGGCGGCGGACGCGCCGTGCTCGACCATTTCGCGCGCAAACGACGCTGAAATAGATTGCTCATGATTGATTCTGCTCCAACTCCCTTCCTCTCAGTTTTGGGGGAGGGCGGGGGTGGGGGTCTAAGGGCGGTTCTGAAATCTCTGTGAGAACCGCCTTTTTCAGCGCAAGCAATCGGCGCGCGCATCGCGAAAAAAAAGGACAAGGAAGCGCGAAAAAAACAGGCATCTGACGCTTCCTTGCTCGACTCCGACCCCAACCCTCCCCTAAAAAACGCGGGGGAGAGAGTCAACTGGACAGATTCGTCAAAATGAAAAGTCTAGCGCTGTACGAATTCGGCGAGCGCGGCTACGAGATTGTGGCTCACCTCGGCGCCGCCGCCGAGCTTGATCAGCGCATAGCGTTCATCGGCATCGAGCCGTTCCCACCCCGCCTGGTCGAGCGCCACGCCCGCCGCGCGAGCGCGCTCGGCCAGTTGCGCGGGCAGCTTCACCGGCGGGTCGGCGACCGCGCGCTGCGGCTCGGCGAGCGTGCGCGGCTCCTCGCCGCAGACGCGGCGCACGGCCTCGTTGATGAACAGCCTTAGCGCCTCGCGTTCGTCATGGCGCTCGACCGGCAGATGACAGATCGCCATCCGCTCGCCGCGCCCGAGCGCCTTCCATTGCTCGAGCCCGACCTTGACTCCGACCCGATCGAGCTTGCGCCGCACCGCCATCGGCACGCACGCGAGCGTCGTATGCATCTCGTCCTCGAACTTGAACTCGCGAATCATGGCTGTTTCTCCGAAGTTCGCCTTTAGATGATCATAGCAGCCGGATGTCTTGCGCGGGAGCCTTTCGCGCGAGAGTCCTTCGTGCGCGAGCGTTGTCGCGCGTGACAACCGCGCCGCGCCCGTACTCTTGACGAAAGCGCCGCCGCTGGCGGAACCTTAACGCGGACGGCTGGCAATTGCCTATGGACCAGAATCAAAACGGCTTCGACCCCGCGGCGATCGAAGCGATCGCGGTGGGGCTCAGAGAGCAGCCTGGCGCGCTGATGCTCATCCTGCACGAGGTCCAGGACCGTTTGGGCTACGTGCCGCCCGAGAGCGTGCCGATAATCGCCCACGCGCTCAATCTCTCGCGCGCCGAGGTCCACGGGGTCGTCACTTTCTATCACGATTTTCGTCACCAGCCGCCCGGCCGCAACGTGATTCGCCTGTGTCGCGCCGAGTCGTGTCAGGCGATGGGCGCGGTCGCGCTCGCCGAGCACGTGCGCGGGCGCTTGGGGGTCGGATTTGGCGAAACCACGAGCGACGGTGACTTCACGCTGGAGCCCGTGTATTGCCTGGGGAATTGCGGATGCTCGCCGGCGATGATGCTGAACGAGGAGCTCTGCGGGCGCGTGAGCCCGGCGCGTTTCGATGAGTTGTTGGCCGAGCGCAAAGAGGCTCTCCACCGTAAAGCGGGCGTTCGATGAGCGCGACGGTCTATGTGCCGCGCGATTCCTCGGCGCTCTCGCTCGGCGCGGAGAAGGTCGCGGGCGCGATCGCGGCCGAAGCGGCCCGGCGCAATATCGACCTACGCATCGTGCGCAACGGATCGCGCGGGATGTTCTGGCTGGAGCCGATGGTCGAGGTCGCAACCGCGCGCGGCCGCGTCGCGTATGGGCCGGTCACGCCGGCGGACGTCGCGGCGCTTTTCGACTCCGGTCTGCTGACGGGCGGGGATCATCGCCTGGGCCTCGGTTTGACCGAGGAGATTCCTTATCTCAAACGTCAGGAGCGGCTGACGTTCGCGCGCGTGGGAATCGTCGATCCCGTTTCGATTGACGACTACGTCGCGCACGGCGGCTATCGCGGACTGGCGCGCGCCCTATCGATCCCGGCGGAAAAGATCGTCGAAGAAATCACCGAATCGGGACTGCGCGGGCGTGGCGGCGCGGGCTTTCCGGCGGGAATCAAGTGGCGCACCACGCTGCAGGCCTCCGCGCGCCAGAAATACGTCGTCTGCAACGCCGACGAGGGCGACTCGGGCACGTTCTCCGACCGCATGATCATGGAGGGCGACGCGTTCGTGCTGATCGAGGGCATGACGATCGCCGCGGTGTGCGTGGGCGCGACCCAAGGCTATATCTACCTGCGCTCGGAATATCCGCACGCGCTGCGCACGCTGAACGAGGCTATCGGCGCGGCCTACAAGCGCGGATACCTGGGCGAGAAAATCGCCGGCGGCGCACATACGTTCAATCTCGAAGTGCGGCGCGGCGCCGGCGCGTACATCTGCGGCGAGGAGACCGCGATGCTCGAGAGCCTGGAGGGCAAGCGCGGGATGGTGCGCTACAAGCCGCCGGTGCCGGCGATCTCAGGGCTGTTCGGGCAGCCGACGATCGTCAACAACGTCGTCTCACTCGCCACCGTGCCGATAATTCTCGAGCGCGGCGGCGCCTTCTACAAGGACTACGGGATGGGCCGCTCGCGCGGCACGCTGCCGATCCAACTCGCCGGCAACGTCAAGCATCCGGGGCTGGTCGAGAAGGCCTTCGGCGTCACGCTGCGCGACCTGGTCGAGGACTACGGCGGCGGCACCTGGAGCGGACGTCCGTTGCGCGCGGTGCAGGTCGGCGGCCCGCTCGGCGCGTATTTTCCCGCGAGCATGCTCGATCTCCCGATGGACTACGAAGCGTTCGCGGCTAAAAAAGGTATCGTCGGCCACGGTGGGATCGTGGTCTTCGACGACACGGTCGATCTCGCGCGCCAGGCGCGATGGGCTTTCGAGTTCTGCGCGATCGAGTCATGCGGCAAATGTACGCCGTGCCGGATAGGATCGACGCGCGGTGCAGAGGTCCTCGATCGGATCGCGCAAATCGCACGTACGGGCGACCGCGCCACTACCATGGGGTTGCTGCGCGACCTCTGCGATACAATGACTTATGGATCGTTGTGCGCGCTGGGCGGCCTGACGCCGCTGCCCGTGATGAGCGCGCTGCGCCATTTTCCCGAGGACTTTGGCCTTTCGCGGAGCGACGTGGCATGGACGGGCTGAACGCGCTAAACTTAATCAACTGGTTGAAGTTGCCCGGCGCGCTGAAATCGCGTCGGCCGGGCTCGCCCGACCTGCTTGGCCGGGGCGCATCCGCGTCGCGAGGAGATTGAGCCGTGCTATCGAAAACCGATCGCGACTACGGAACGCCGCCAAGAACCTCCGTCAAACTTGTTACGCTCGAAGTCGACGGCCGCGAGGTCACGGTGCCCGAGGGAACTTCGGTGCTGCGCGCCGCGGCGCTCGCCGACGTCGCGATTCCGAGGCTCTGTGCGACCGACTCCCTCGAGCCCTTCGGTTCGTGCCGCCTGTGCCTCATCCAGGTCGAAGGGCGCAACGGTTATCCCGCCTCGTGCACCACGCCGGTGGAGTCCGGGATGAAGGTGCGCACGAAATCCGAGATGCTCGAGCGCCTGCGGCGCGGGGTGATGGAACTCTATATGTCCGATCACCCCGCAGACCGCGCGGCGTGCGCCGGCAACGGCAGCTGCGAGTTGCACGCGATGGCCGACGCGGTCGGGCTCGGCGAGATGCGCTACGGCTTCGAGGGTAAAAATCATCTCGACGCCGCGCGTGACGCCTCCAATCCGTACTTCGCGTTCGATCCCGCGCGATGCATCGTGTGCTCGCGATGCGTGCGCGCGTGCGAGGAGGTGCAGGGCACCTTCGCGCTGACGATCGATGGACGCGGTTTCAACTCAGTCGTTTCGCCAAGCCAGCGTCAGCCGTTCTTAGAATCCGAGTGCGTTTCGTGCGGCGCTTGCGTGCAGGCCTGCCCGACTGACGCGCTGGTCGAGAAATCGATGCTCGAAAAAGGCATCGCCGAGCACTCCGTCACCACCACCTGCGGCTATTGCGGCGTCGGATGCTCGTTCAAGGCGGAAGTGAAGGGCGACGAAGTTGTGCGCATGGTGCCGAACAAGGACGGGATGCCGAATCACGGCCACTCCTGTGTCAAGGGACGCTTTGCGTGGGGCTACGCGACCCATCCGGACCGCGTGCTCGCGCCGATGGTGCGCGAGAAGATAAGCGACCCGTGGCGCACGGTGTCGTGGGACGAAGCGATCGGGTACGCGGCGAAGCGGCTTAGGGAAATCCAATCGAAGTACGGCTCCGGCTCGATCGGCGGCATCACTTCGTCGCGCTGCACCAACGAGGAAACCTACCTGGTGCAGAAGATGGTGCGTGCGGCCTTCGGCAACAATAACGTCGATACCTGCGCGCGCGTGTGCCATTCGCCCACCGGCTACGGCCTCAAGACCACGCTCGGGACCTCGGCCGGCACCCAGGACTTCGACTCGGTGCTCAAGGCCGATGTCATCCTGGTCATCGGATGCAACCCGACCGACGGCCATCCGGTGTTCGCCTCGCTGATGAAGCGGCGGCTCCGCCAGGGCGCGAAACTGATCGTCGCCGATCCGCGCACGATCGACCTGGTGCGCACGCCGCATATCGAGGCCGTGTACCATCTGCCGCTCCTGCCCGGCACCAACGTCGCGCTGATCAATGCGTTAGCGCATGTGGCGCTGAGCGAAGGGCTCGCCAAGGAAGATTTCGTGCGCGAGCGCTGCGAGTGGCCCGCCTACGAATTGTGGAAGAAGTTCATCCTCGAGGAGCGCAACTCGCCCGAGGCGGCCGCGAAAATGACCGGCGTGGCGGCGGAAAAAATCCGCGCCGCCGCGCGTCTGTACGCGACCGGCGGCAACGCGGTGATTTACTACGGCCTCGGCGTGACCGAGCATAGCCAGGGCAGCACGATGGTGCTCGGGATGGCGAACCTGGCGATGGCGACCGGCAATCTTGGGCGCGCGGGCGTCGGCGTCAACCCGCTGCGCGGGCAGAACAACGTGCAGGGATCGTGCGACATGGGATCGTTCCCGCACGAACTGACCGGCTACCGTCATATCTCGGACGCCGCGATGCGCGCCAGCTTCGAGGGGGCGTGGGGTGTCAAGCTCGATCCGGAGCCGGGCTTGCGCATCCCCAACATGTTCGACGCCGCGCTCGACGGCAGCTTCAGAGGGCTCTACGTCGAGGGCGAGGACATCGCGCAATCCGACCCCAACACGCATCACGTGACCGCGGCGCTGGGCGCGATGGATTGCGTCATCGTGCACGACATCTTTTTCAACGAGACCGCGAAGTACGCGCACGTTTTTCTGCCGGGCTCGTCGTTTCTGGAAAAGGACGGCACTTTCACCAACTCCGAGCGGCGCATCTCACGCGTGCGCAAGGTGATGCCGCCGCTGGCCGGCAAGGCGGACTGGGAGGTCACCTGCGAGCTTTCGACTGCGTTCGGCTATCCGATGCACTACGCGCATCCGTCCGAAATCATGGATGAGATTGCGCGGCTGACGCCGACGTTCGCGGGAGTCAATTACGAAAAGCTCGACCGCCTCGGCTCCGTGCAGTGGCCGTGCAATGACAAGGCGCCCGCGGGCACGCCGGTGATGCACGTCGGGCAATTCGTGCGCGGCAAGGGCCGCTTCGTGGTCACCGAATACATTCCCACCGACGAGAAGGTTGGCCCGCGCTTCCCGCTCATCCTTACCACCGGGCGCATCCTCTCGCAGTACAACGTGGGCACGCAGACCCGCCGCACTGCCAACGTTGTATGGTATCGCGAGGACGTGCTCGAAATTCATCCGCACGACGCCGAGGAGCGCGGCGTGCGCGACGGCGCGTGGGTCAAGCTCAGCAGCCGCGCCGGCGAAACCACGATCCGCGCACAGGTCACCGAGCGCGTCCCGCCCGGCGTCGTCTACACGACCTTCCACTACCAGTCCTCGGGCGTAAATATCGTGACCACCGAGAACTCCGACTGGGCGACCAATTGCCCCGAGTACAAGGTGACCGCGGTTCAGGTGATGCCCGCGGCCGAGCCGGGCGCGCGCCGCGCGGCGGGGCAGGGCGCGGACGCGCATCCGGCGGCCGGCCGTTAGCGCCAACTGGCGCGAGAGAGGACGCGTCGCGATGGATATCCATCACCTGGTCACGATGGCGAATCAGATCGCGGATTTCTTCAAGACCTCGAACCCCGATCGAGCGGAGGCGGTGGCCGCGACCGCACAACATCTGCGCAGTTTCTGGGATCCGCGGATGCGCCGCGAAATTGTCGCGCACCTGGCCGGCAAGGGCGGCGAGGGTCTTAACGAGATCGCGCGCGACGCGGTCCGCACCCTCGAAAGTGAGGCCTCGGCCAAGGCGGCCGGATAAGCCGGGCGCGGCGGCGACCACGATGCCTGACGATGCAAACCGGATCGCGGAGAATGCCGAGCGCGCCGCGGCGTCCGAGAGCGTCGGGCATCACCCGGCGCGTAAATTCCGCGACGGGCGTTTCGATATCGAAGAGGACCGGCTCGCGGTCGAGGAGCCGCTCGAAATCCGGCTTGGCGGGCGGCGCTTCACGGTCACCATGCGCACGCCGGGCCACGACGAGGAACTCGTCGCCGGCTTCCTGCTCGCCGAAGGCTTCATCGAATCGCGCACCGACCTGGGCGAGATTCGCCGCCTGCGCGGTCCCAAAGGCGCGCCCGATCCTAACGCGGTCGACGTCGTCCTCAACGTTGCGGCGGCGAACCTGCGCGAGCGCCTCAAGCGGAACTTCACGATCTCGTCGAGCTGCGGCGTGTGCGGCAAGACCAGCATCGAGGCGACCCAGCGCCGGATCGCGCCGATCGTCTCGCGGATGTCCGTCGCCGCGGGCGCGCTCCTCGAACTGACGCCGATGATGCGCCGCGCGCAAGAGGTTTTCGCCGCAACCGGCGGACTGCATGCCGCAGCGCTGTTCGTTCCGTCCGGCAGTTCGATGCGAACGAACGGCCTGCGCAAAGACGGTGCTCGCAAAAACGGCCACGCTGCGATCCCCATCGCGACGGTGGAACTTAAGGTACTGCGCGAGGACGTCGGCCGCCACAACGCGGTCGACAAGGTGGTGGGCTACGCGTTGATGAACGGGATGCTGCCGCTTGGCGCGGCGCTGATGGCCGTGAGCGGGCGGCTCAGCTTCGAGATCGTACAGAAGGCGGCGGCCGCCGGCGTGCCGATTCTGGCCGCGGTCTCGGCGCCGTCGTCGCTCGCGGTCGAACTGGCCGAGGAAGTCGGCATCACGCTGGTCGGTTTCCTGCGCAACGGCACGTTCAATGTGTATTGCCACCCCGATCGCGTGGTGGCCTGAAGCGTCTTGGCGGTCCTCGCGCTATAGTGAAGTGACCGAGGGGTGGTAGTGATGGAACGCCACGGCGGGGCTATGGGAAAGACGCATTATACCATCCATCTCGCAGACGCGTTGGTCTGGATGGACTCGCGCGAGGCGCAATCCGTTCATGCGATCGTCACGGATCCTCCCTACGGCTTGAAGGAATACACCGACATCGAACAGCGCAAGCTGCGCAATGGGCGAGGTGGAGTGTGGCGTATTCCTCCGTCCTTCGACGGCTCCACGGCTGGCGCTCAAGGCGGGGGAAGAACGCACACCTTCGGTCTGCGGCTACCGGCGCAGAAACTTCGCAATGCTGCTGCGTATCAGTTGCCCAATATCAAGTTGCAGGGCGGCAAACCGGTACTCGTCGAATAATTGCACCACATGCGTTGCCGCATTACCCACTTGAGCCGGCGGCCCATAGGCGTTAACTCTATGGGGCCGCAGGGCCTTATCGATGTTCCTTAGAAAGCGCGCGCTCGAACGTATCGCCAGCGAAACAGTGCTCTTCGAGCGCCATCGCGGCGGCGACATCCGGCTCTGTGTCGTCTATCCCAACGTCTACCGGCTCGGGATGGCGAATCTGGGCTTCCAGGCGGTCTACCACATCTTCGAGTCCGACCCGCGCGTCGCCGCCGACCGCGCCTTTTTGCCCGACCCCGACGAGCGCGCTTACATCCGGGCGCGCGGCGAGCGCCTGGTCTCGTTCGAGCGCGGCGAGCCGCTTGGCGGCTTCGATGTGATCGCGTTTTCGGTCTCGTTCGAAACCGACTATCTCAATGTGCTGACGATGCTGCGGATGGCCGGGGTTCCGCTCACGCGCGCGGAGCGCGCCGGGCGCAACTATCCGCTGATCATCGCCGGCGGCTCGGCGGTGTTCCTCAACCCCGAGCCGATCGCCGATTTCGTCGATCTCTTTTTGATCGGCGAGGGCGAGGAGATGGTGCCCGAGTTCATCGCGCGCTTTCGCGAGACGGACGCTCTCGATGGCTCTGAGCGCTTGCGTGCGCTGGCGTTGGTCGAAGGCGCATATCTTCCCGATTACTTTACCCCGGTCTACGACGGAGCCGGCCACCTGGTGCGCGTCGATTACAGCGGGCCCGGCCTGCCGCGTGTCAGCCGCCGGCTGATCCATGACCTCGACCGCTTCACCACCGCGTCGCTGATTCTCACCGAAGAGTCGGTCTTCGGCGACATGTACCTGGTCGAGGCGAGCCGCGGATGCCAGTGGGGATGCCGTTTCTGTGCGGCCGGCTTCATGTATCGGCCGATTCGCTACCGCAGTGCCGGCAAGCTGATCGCCGAGGCCCAGCGTGGACTCTCGGAGCGCAGTGTGATCGGCCTGGTCGGCGCCGAGATGGCGAGCGTGCCCGGCGTAGCTGAGATCGCGGGGGCGGCGGCCGACGGCGGCGGACGGCTCTCGCCCTCGTCGCTTAAAGCCGATTGCATTTCGCCGGCGCTGGCCGCGGCGCTCGCGCGCAACGGCAACCGCAGTGTCACGGTCGCGCCCGAAGCGGGCAGCGAGCGGATGCGCAAGGTGATCAACAAGAACCTGACCGAGTCCGAAATCCTGCACGCCGCCGAAATGATGATGGGCGAGGGCGTCGAGAACCTAAAGTGTTACTTTATGGTAGGCCTGCCCGAGGAGCGCGACGAGGACGTGGTCGCGATTGCCGAGCTGGTCGGCCGAATTGTCGCCCGCGCCCGCGAGCAGCGCCGCCACGTTGGCCGCGTCAGCGTCTCGCTCAACCCCTTCGTGCCCAAGCCGTGGACGCCGTTTCAGTGGGACGCGATGCGCGATACGCAGGAGCTCAAGCGCAAGGTCGCGCTGGTGCGCTCGCACCTGATGCGCCTCGAGGTCGGTGTCGAACTCGACGCCGAGTCGCCGCGCGAAGCTTATTTCCAGACCCTGGTCTCGCGCGGCGATCGCCGAGTCGGTGCGATCCTGGCGCGGCTCAGCGCGGAGCATCGCGAGTTGCCCGGCGAAATCTGGCAGGGGCTGAAGACTATCAAGCGCGAGGCCGCAGCCGCCTCCGCTGACGCCACTGCGCCCGTCGATCCGGATTTCTTCGTCACGCGCGAATACGCGCGCAATGAAATTCTGCCTTGGGACTTTATCGACCATCATATCGAGAAATGGTTCCTCGCGTCCGAGCGCAAGAAGGCGCACCTGGAGCGTCAGACCAGACCTTGCGACGTTACCCAATGCACCGTATGCGGAGCATGTTGAAATCACGTTGAAAGCGAGGACGTTTCAGTAAGCCGGCTGGTGGGGAGGGATGAAGATGAGGTTGCGAGCGCTTCGAGCTTGCGCGTGGCCGTGGACGATGGCGTTTGCCGCGGCGGGGCTGTGGTTGATTCTGCCGGCTGCGGCGCCGGCGCAGACCGGTTCGACGGGCGGAGGCGATTTGGGCATGCCTTCGACCACGATCGCACCGGCCGATGGTGCAGCGCCGGCGGAAGCGCCGCCACCCGTGACCACCACGCATCATCGTGTCACGCCGGCCCCGCCGGCGCATCGTATGTTCGCCTCAAAGGCCACGGCCGCTCCCATCAAATCGGTTCCCGCCGAGCCGGCGCAGGCCAAGTTGTTGTTGAAGGAGGACACCTGGATCTACGCGCAGCCGAGCAACAGGAGCGCGCACGTCGAACAGGGCGAGAAGGGCAAGTTCGTGATGGTGACCGGCACGACTCATTACTTCCTGCGCGTCAAGCTCAAGAGCGGGCAGGAGGGTTACGTGCAGGCCGCGGCGGTTCAGGTCACCACGCCGGCGGACAAGCTTTTCATGCTGACGCGCGACGCGCCGGTGCTCGACGCGCCCAATCACTGGGGCAAGAAAGTCGCCGAGGTACATCAGGGACATGCGGTGCACGTCGTCGGTATTGCGCTCAGCTATCTGAAGATCAGGATGAAGAGCGGGCTGGAAGGCTATATCCCCTCGTCCGCGCTCGAATAGCCGCATCGGTTCGGTTTGCAACGGCTCGCGATGGTGCTATCGAGGCTATCGGGAGAGCCGGCCAATGGAACGAATCAATTTCGGCATCTTCGACCATATCGAGCGCACCACCAGCGAAGGCCCGCTGCGGCAGCTGTTCGAGGAGCGGCTGCGGCTGGTCGAGGCCTACGAGCAGGCGGGCATCTGGGGCTACCACGTCGCCCAGCATCATGCGACGCCGCTCGGGATGGCGCCGTCGCCCAACTTGTTCCTCGCTGCCGCGGCCCAGCGCACGCGCAACCTGCGCCTCGGCACGCTGGTCTACCTGCTGCCGTTCTACAGCCCGCTGCGTTTAATCGAAGAGATCTGCATGCTCGACCACATCAGCGGGGGGCGGATTGAAATCGGCGTCGGCCGCGGCGTATCGCCGTTCGAGCACGCGCAGCATCGCATCCCCTTCTACGACGCGCGCGAGATCTACGAGGATTCGATGGCGGTGCTGATCAAAGGTCTGACCAGCGAGCGCCTGACCCATCACGGCCCGCATTTCCGCTACGACAATGTCCCGATGGAGTTGCGCCCGCTCCAGGAGCCGCATCCAGGCTTCTGGTACGGAACGATTTCGCCTGACAACGCGATTTACGCCGCGCGCCGCGGCATGAATATCGTGACCATCGGCGCGCTCGATTCGGTCAAGCGGGTCACCGCCGCGTACCGCGAGCATCATCATGAAAGCGCGGGCAGCCCGCTGAACGTCAACCCGCATCTGGCGCGGCCCGTCACCGGCGCGATTCGCCACATCTACGTGGCCGAGACCGATCGCGAGGCCGAGCAGGTCGCGCGCGAGGCCTATCGCGCCTTCTTCGACAACATCCAGAAGCTCTGGCGCGACTACAATACTCTCGCGGCCGCCTTTCACAACGACTACGACCTGTTCCATCGGGTGGGCGCGAGCTTCAGCGGATCGGCCGCCTCGGTGCGCGATCAGGTCGCGCGGTTCTGCGAGGAATCGGGATGCGACTACCTGGTGCTGGCATTCGCGTGGGGCAACCTGACCGCCGCACAAACGCGCCGCTCCTTCGATCTCTTCGCGAGCCGGATCATGCCGGATTTCGCCCGCCCTCCGGCCGCAGCCTAGCGTAAGTCGCGCGCGCGCCTTAAGCCCGCCAGGCTTCCGACTTCTCAAGAGGAGTTGGCGCTGCGGCGTTCTCCTTGACACGATGGTTATGTTGAAGCGCAAGGAGATCGATGCGATGACAACCGCTAACCAAAAGATTCGCTCCGCGCCGAAGATCGTCAATGCGACGCGCCAGCTCGAGGGTGCGGGCTTCGTGGTGAACCGGCCGTTCCCGAACCAGGAAATGGCGCTGTTCGACCCGTTCCTGCTGCTCGATGAGATGGGGCCGATGGAGCTCGGTGCCGGAGAGGCCAAGGGCGCTCCCGACCATCCGCATCGCGGCTTCGAGACCGTCACCTACATGATCTCAGGCAAGATGGAGCATCGCGATTCTCACGGCAATGCCGGACGCCTGGGACCGGGCGACGTGCAATGGATGACGGCCGGCGCCGGTGTGGTGCATTCCGAGATGCCGGCCGAGGACTTTCAGCGCCAGGGCGGGCGGATGCACGGCTTTCAGTTGTGGGTCAACCTGCCGCAGCGAGACAAGATGATCCGTCCGCACTACCAGGAGATTCCGGCGGCCGGAATTCCGGTCGCCACCAACGCCGACGGCAAGGCGACGGTGCGGGTGATCGCGGGCGAGTCGATGGGCAAAAAGGCGGTGATCGACACGCGCACGCCGATCATCTATCTGCACTTCACGCTGCAGCCCGGCGCCCGCGTCGTGCAGGCGGTGCCCGCCGAGTACAACGCCTTCGCCTACGTCTTTGCTGGCGAGGGACGCCTGGGCCGCGACGAGAAGGCCGCGGCGGCGCATCAGATGGTGATGTTCGCAGGCGACGGCGACGCGGTTTCGCTTGCCGCGCCCGAGAGCGCCGGCGAGCCGCTCGAAGTGCTGTTGATTGCCGGCATGCCGCTGCGCGAGCCGCTCGCTCGCTACGGGCCCTTCGTGATGAATACGAAGGAAGAGATCATCAAGGCGTTCGAAGACTATCGCGAAGGCCGGATGGGCCAGATCGCGCCGGCCTGACGATCGCGCCGGCTCGCCGATCGAGCCTCTCGATGGGGGCGCGGATCGTGACGGCGGACTACGCGCCGCTGAGCACGATCGCGCTCTGTCCGCAGGCGCGCGTGCGTCAGGCGAAGGCCGGCAGGACCTCCTCGGTCACGCGTCTGAATTGCGCGCGCTGATCGTAACCCGTCAGGCGCAGCGTGATCGTGGTGACGCCGGCCGCGAGGTAGCCGCGGATGTTCTCGATACACTCGGCCGGCGAGCCCATCGCAACCCACAACTTGAGCGCGTCGCGATGGTAGTCGACGCCGTAATAAGCGTCGAGGAAGCGCTTGGACTCCTCGAGCGCGGCCTCGCGGTTCTCGTTCACATTGATGTTGTGGTAGACGCAGACCTCGAAGCCGTCGCCGAGCGTGCGGCCGTAGTCTCCGGCGTAGCCGCGGATCATCTCGAGCGAGCGCCGGACGTCGGCGGGCGGCTTGAAGGTGGTCATCCAACCGTCGCCGAGGCGCGCCACGCGCCGGTAGCCGCTCTCGACGTTGCGCGGCCTGCTCATCTGCGGATTCGAGACCACCCAGATCGGCAGTGGTTGCTGGACGGGACGCGGCAGCACGGTCAGGTTGCGAAACTTGTAATACTGCCCTGCGTAATCGGCGTTCTCGCGCGTCGAGGTCAGCCGCATGATCTCGATCGCCTCTTCCATCCGGCGCATGCGGCTGGCGGGCGCGATACCGAGGGCCTCGAACTCCTTATCGAAGGCGCCGCCGCCCGGCTCGGGCTTCCCCTGGCAGGCGACGAAGATCGTCCGTCCGCCCGACATGAGGTCGAGGCTCGCCCACTGGTAGGCGAGAATCAGCGCGTTGCGCAGCGGAGTGCTGGCGAAGCAGGCGACGCCAAGCCGCACGTGCCGGGTGCGTGCGGCGAGCGCGCCCAGGAGCGCGATCGCGTCGAGGCGCGGCTTGGCGAAAATCGAATCACCGACCCACACCGAGTCCCATGCGGCGCTGCCGTCGGCCCACTCGGCCATCTCGATCATCTCCGCCACCGTGGTCGCGCCGATCACCACGCCGCGATTGGGCAGCGTGAGTCCAAACTTCGGCCTTTGCGACGCCATCGAAACCACCTCCATCTCGAGCGCGCGGCCCCAGCCCCTCGGCGCGCTCCGCTAGACCATCAACTCGTAGAGGACCGCGAACTCGTCCTCGATCGGCAGTTTGCGGAAATGCGTGAAGCCGGAGGCCGCCGCCAATTCGCGCGCCTTGGGCTCGCCCATCGCGGCGCCGATTCCCGCACCGCCGTGCGCCAGTGAAGTGGTCATGCAGTAGAGCGTGCTGACCGAGTAGATCAGCTTGCCCATCGGCTTTACGTTTTCCTCGACCTTGGAGGAGACGTTGATCTCCTGCACGAGGTAGGTGCCGCCAGGCGTGAGCGAGCGGCCGATCGAGCGCATCAGTCCGACCGGATCGACCGAGTCATGCACGACGTCGAAGGTCGTGACGAGGTCGAACTTGGCGGCCGGGAGCCGCGCGCCGTTGGCGACCTCGAACGTCACGCGGTCGGCGACGCCGGCTTCGGCCGCGTTGCGCCGCGCGCGCTCGATCGACTCGGCGTGGAGATCGAAGCCGAATACACGCGAGTTCGGGAACGCCTTGGCCATCAGGATCGCCGCGCGTCCGCCACCGCATCCGACGTCCGCCGCGACGCCGCCGCGCTGCAGGCGCTCGACCACCTGCGGCATCGCCGGGATCCATTTGCGCGCGAGCTTGAACTGATAGCGCGGCAACGAATTGCGCTCGGTCGCCTCGAACATCCACGGCGGATAGTCGGCCTGCGTGAGTCCGCCGCCGGTGCGAAACGCCTCGGCCACCTTGGGCGCGACCGACATCGTTGCCTGCACCACCTGGAAGTACGAACCCACGAAGTAGGGCGAACCCTCTTCGGCCAACGCCACCGCGTACTCGGGCGTGAGCAGGTAGGTCTCTGCGCCCGGGTCGTATTCGAGATACTGCGCGGCCACCATCGAGTTCAGCCACTCCTGCAGGTAGCGCTGGTTGAGCCCGGTCCTGGCGGCGAGTTGCTCGACCTTAAGCGGTCCGGCGTCCTTCATCGCCTTGAACAGGCCCAGGCGATCGCCGATAAAAATCATCGCGCTATGCATCGCGCTCGCGACGTCGCCCATGATTTGTTGCGCGACCTGCTTGGCCTTTTCCCTGTCGATTTCGCCCGCTGATGCCATCGTGAGTGGTCTCCTCTTGTGCTGCCGTGCTCCGTAAATGCGCTCCGCACAATAGCGCATTCCGCCGCGTCGGCGTTAGGCGGGCGCGATGGCCGCGGTCCTCGAGCGCGCACGCTGGGAAGCCGAAACAAGCGCGGCGGCGGCGGAAGGTAAACGGCGCTTAGCGTGCCGTGGCCAGCGCTTCGAGTTCCTTCTCTCCCAAACCGTGCAGCAATAGCGCCTGCGCATGCGCGGCCGAGACATGCCAATGCGCGGTGAGGCCGCGAACCTCGTCCTCGGAAGGCATCACGCCCTTGCGGTACGCGATACCGATCGCCTTGCGCACGCCGAGGTCGCCGGCGACGACCCGCGGCCGTCCCAGCGTGCGCGCTAAAATCCATTCCGCGGTCCACACGCCGATTCCGCGGAGCGCCACTAGCTCTTCGATAACCGCGGCATCGGAGAGCGCCGCGAGCCGCTCCACGCTTACCCCACCGCACGCGACCGCCTGCGCCACGGCAACGATATACTCGGCCTTGCGATTGGTGAACTGGAGCGCGCGAATTTCGGCGGGCGCCGCGGCGGCCAGGCGCCCGGCGCTCAGGCTGTAAACGATCGCGCCGTCAACGACGTGTTTGTCGCCGAAGCGCTCCGCCAGCCGCCGGCGTGTCTCGGAGGCCCATCGCAAATTAACCTGTTGCGCGCTGATACAGCGCAGGAGCGCTCCCAGCAGATTGAGCTGCAGCACCGGCCTGAAGCCGCGGTAGCGCGTCTCCAGGCGCGCGAGCAGCGGGTCGGCGCGGCGCAACTCGGCGAAGTGGCGCGGCGGCGGTACGAAGGTCGCGCGCACGGCGGCCATCACTCTCTCGGCGCGGTCGCCATCGTCGACCGTGACGCGAATTGCGGGGCGAGCTCGCGTTCCGGCGAACGACGTGGCGAAGGCCACGGTGCGTCCGTCGATCGCGATCGTGCGCACGAAAGTCCTGCCGTCCCATCGATCGAGCAGGTCGTCGCCCGAGCGGCGAAACATCTCGAGCGACGCCGCGGGGTCGAGCGGGCCCGGCAACTCGAGCTCGAACGAGGCCTCGCGGCGCGCCGCTACGCCCGGCGCCTTGCGGGTTGTTTTTCCAGCCACACTCGTCAGGTTTGTTCTTTAGCCCACAGTTGGCTCGATGAAAAGCCGCAGCCGCGCGCCGCACGCTGCTCGGCGATTGTTACCAAAATGGGAAATGATATGTCGCAAGGAAACCGCGAGTGGCTCTTCGCTCAGGATGACCGAAGAGCCGGACTAGCTTCGCTAAGTATGCCTGCCGGCGGAAGTGCTGATCGGATCTGAAGTGGCGCGCCGGCGCACAGACAGAGGCGTTAGCGGAAATCGTGTGAAGGGGGCAGGGGGGCGGCCAGGCGCAACTCCTTGAACCGGCGCGCGCGGATCGCGACCACTCCGTCCTGCTTCTGCAACACGCCCTCGACCATCAGAATCGCCGCATTGTGCAGCAGCGTGCGGTTGGCCTGGAACAGATCGGGGACGACTATCGCATTGGATATTCCGGTTTCGTCTTCCAGCGTGAGAAAGAAAAATCCCTTGGCCGTGCCAGGTCGCTGACGCACGATCACGGCTCCGGCGGTTTTAACCCACGCGCCGTGCGTCGCCTCCGCAAGCTCGGCGGCTGCGAGCACGCCGCTGGAGCGCAACTTCTCGCGCATATGCGCCATCAGATGAGGTCCGATAGTCAATCCGGTGGCCGCGTAGTCGGCGCGAGTCTCCGACATCGCGTCCATCCCGGCTAGCGGCACGGCGCCCGCCGCCGGCTCGACGCCGGCAAACAGCCCGCGCGGGTCGCGCTCGACCGCCGCCGCCTGCCATAGCGCCGCCCGCCGGCCCATCCCGAAAGCCGCAAAAGCGCCCGCGTACGCGAGCGCGTCGAGTTCGCGGCGGTGGGGCGCGGCGCGCGCGGTGAAGTCGGCGATCGAAGCGAACGGACGGATCGCGCGCTCGCGCTCGATTCGCGCTCCGGTTTCCGCGCGCAATCCCGTGACGTACTTGAGGCCGAGGCGCAAAGCGAACGCCCCCTCACCCTGACCCTCTCCCCCCGAAGGGGGCGAGGGCATGGAAATCGTGCAGCGCCAGTCCGAGCGGGTCACGTCGATCGGCGCCATCACCACGCCGTGGCGTTCGGCATCCTTGACCAGGGTCGAAGGATGGTAGAAGCCGAGCGGATAGCAGTTGAGCATCGCGGCGAAAAACGCCGCCGGATGATGGCACTTGAGCCAGGCCGAGGCGTAGGCGATGAGCGCGAAGCTGGCGGCATGCGACTCTGGAAAGCCGTAGAGCGCGAACGAAGTGATCGATTGCACAATCCGGTCGGCGGTCGCCCCCGTGATCCCGTTGCGCGCCATCCCTTCGCGCATCCGCCGCTCGATCTTCTCCATCCGCGCCGCCGAGCGCTTGAAGCCCATCGCGCGCCGCAACTCCTCGGCTTCGCCGCCGCTGAAACCCGCCACCGCCATCGCCATCCGCAACAACTGCTCCTGAAACAGCGGCACGCCGAGCGTGCGGCGCAGGATCGGCTCGAGCGCGGGATGGTCGTAAACGACGGGCGCGCGGCCGGCGCGCCGGTCGAGATAAGGATGGACCATTTTTCCGACGATCGGCCCGGGCCGGATGATCGCGACCTCGACCACCAGGTCATAGAAAGTGCGCGGCTTCATCCGCGGCAGCGTCGCCATCTGCGCGCGGCTCTCGACCTGGAACACCCCGATCGTGTCGGCGCGCGAGAGCATCGCGTATACCTCGGGATCGTCGGGCGGCAGATGGGCGAGGTCAACTTCGACCCCTTCGCTCTGGCGCACCAGCGGGATCGCCTCCTCCAGCACCGCCATCATCCCGAGCCCGAGCAGATCGATCTTGATGATCCCGAGGTCGGCGCAATCCTCCTTGTCCCACTGGATCACCACCCGCCCCGGCATCGAGGCCGGCTCCAGCGGCACGACTTCGTCGAGCGGCCCCGCGCCGATCACCATCCCGCCGCTATGTTGTCCGAGATGGCGCGGCAGGTCCTGGATCTGGCGCACCAGCGTGACCAGCCGGGCAAGGCGCGGAGTTTCGACGTCGACGCCGCCGCGCTTAAGCAGCGCCGCCAGTTCGTCGTTGCGGTCGCGGAATTCGTAGACGTAGTTGAGCCGCGCGAGGCGGTCGATATGTTCGGGCGTGAAGCCCAGCACCTTGCCGATTTCGCGCACGGCGCTGCGCGTGCGATAGGTGATCACGTTGGCGGTCATCGCGGCGCCACGCTCGCCGTAGCGGCGATAGACGTACTGGATGACCTTCTCGCGCTGGTCGCCGCTCGGCAGGTCGATATCGATGTCGGGCCATTCGCCGCGCTCCTCGGAGAGGAAGCGCTCGAACAGGAGTTCCATCCTGACCGCGTCGACCGCCGTGATCCCGAGCGCGTAGCAGACCGCGCTGTTGGCCGCCGAGCCGCGCCCCTGCGCCATGATCGCGTTCTCGCGGCAGAACTGCACGATGTCCCAGACGATAAGGAAGTAGCCGGCAAGCTTAAGCCGCGCGATTACTTCGAGTTCGTGCGCGAGCTGGCCGAGCACTCGCGCGCCGGGCGCCGCGCCCCATCGCTCGCGCGCCCCGGCCTCGACCAGCAGCCGCAGGTAACTGTCGGACGTCTCGCCGGGCGGCAGCGGATAGCTCGGAAAGCGGTAGCCGAGGTCGCAGAGCTTGAACCCGCAGCGCTCGGCGATCGCACCCGTGGCGGCGACCGCGCCGGGCAGATCGCGAAACAGCGCGGCCATCTCCGACGGCGATTTGAGCCGGCGCTCGGCGTTGGCCCATAACGCCCGCCCCGCCTCCTCCAGCGTAAGCCCGAGCCGGATGCAGGTGAGCGCGTCGAGCAGCGCGCGGTCGGTGCCGGTATGGCATACGTCGTTGGTCGCGACGAGCGGGACGCCGGATGTCGCGGCGAGCGCGGCGAGCCGTCGATTGAGCCGCTCCTCGGCGGGATCGAGATGGCGTCCAAGATCGATAAAAAAATTGCCGCGGCCGAAGATCGCGCCGAGCCGGTCGCACAGCGCGCGCGGATCGTCGCCGCGGGTGAGCGCGAGCGCAAGCGGACT
The DNA here is from genome assembly GCA_963773975.1 of uncultured delta proteobacterium. GTDB lineage: Bacteria > Desulfobacterota > Binatia > Binatales > Binataceae > JAKAVN01. Next base: position 7,269 of record CAVZDJ010000048.1, on the reverse strand, counting down.
GCGCGCGCCGCCGGCCAGACAGATCAATCCCGCGCCGTAGCGCTCGAGATCGTCAAGCGTGATGCGGCTCTCTCCCTTGGCGGGATATTTTGGCGCACGCCCTTGCTCGATTTCGGCCGGATTAAGCGGCCGCATTTTTGAAGCGGTGATCAGCCGGCAGAGATTGCGATAGCGCTCGCGATCCGGCACCAGCACGTAGAGCCGCCGATCGCTTGCCTCGCGGGCAGCCGGCGCGCCCGCCGAGGACAGATCGAGCGTCAGTTCCGCGCCGACGATCGCGCGTATCCCGGCGCGCTCGGCGCCATGGTAAAAACGCGGCGCGCCGTACAATCCGTCGCGATCGCCCATCGCCAGCGCCGGGTAGCCGAGTTCCGCGGCGCGCTCGACCAGGTCCTCGGGCAACGCCGAGCCTTCGAGAAAGCTAAACGCGCTGCGCGTCCGCAGCTCTATATACTTCACCAACACTCTCGGCGCCGCTCCGCTGTCACGGCTGGTTCGGTTGCTGGTCGTCTATGTGTTGACTCGCGTGAGTCATGACCGGCCGTTTTTTGTTTCACCAACGCGTTGCAGCCGTTACTAGTCGTAAATCCCATCGACGTACCATTCGCCCGAGCGCAGATCGCAAAGCAGCCGATACACGCCGCCGTCCTCCAGCGCGACGTCGTAGTAATCGCGCGCCGCGCCGGGCGCTCCCTGAGGACAGTCGCCGCCACTGTTGCCGCTATGCGACGGCGCCGCCGCGATCCGCCAGGGCCCGGCGCACGAGACCACGCGCCCGCCGAAGTCCGCGCCGCGGACGAATTCCGGCGCGTCGCCGCGAGGGCACAGCACCTCGACCTGATGCGGCGGCCGAACCGCCCGTATCGCCAGTTGCGCCACGACGGCGCCGGCAGCCGGGCTTTTCGTGGCGTCCATCTCTCGCGTGCTGTTTTGCGCGAGCGCGGGCGCTGGAGGGACCGTCGGACGCGGCGCGAACGGGCCAAGCTCGACCGCATCCGGCAGATGAGAGTTGCGCGGCATCAGCGTGCCAACCTTCCCCGGACCGCACAGGGCGGCCAGCCGCGCGAGTGTGACGTGCAACCGCTCGGGCGCAGGGCAGGGCGGAGCAAACATGTCGGCCTGCGCGGCGCGCGGCGCGCGCGGCTCGACCGTGATACGGATGGCTTCCACCGCCGCGGCCGGCGGCGCGGACTCGAGATTGAGCAGGATGAGCGCGAGCAGCGTGCGCGCTTCGTTGGTCGGCGCGGGCAGCGCGACGCGGCGGACGTCGCGGCGGCGCCCCTCGAGTTCGAGCGCGAGCGCAATTTCGCCGGCCGCCAGCCCGCGCAACTGGAGCCGCTCGACCACCCGCTCGATCATCGCGCGCATGACGAAGCCCATCGCCTCGAGGCTGTCCACGCCCCATTCGAGTTCGACCGCCTCGGCGAAATTTTCAGCCGCCCGGCGCGCGATCAGCGGCGTGCGGCACTCGCCGCGCGCGATCCGTATCAGCTCGACCGCGCGGGCGCCGAGCCGGCTGCCGACCGCGCGAATATCCAGCCGCGCCAACTCGCCCAGCCGCCGAATTCCCCATCGCGCGAGCGTTTGCTCCAGCTCCGCGCCGTCGCGACCGCCGCCGCTCGCGGCGCCGTCGAGCTTGAGCAGGTCGAGCGGCAGCCAGTTGAGGAATTCCTCTTCGCGGCCCGCCGCGATCGCTCGCGCCCCACCGCATCGCGCCGCCAGCAGCGCGACTTCCTTGCTCGACGCGATCCCGACCGCCGCATCCATTCCGAGCCGTGCCACGCGCCCCAGCGCTTCCTGCGCAAGCCCGGTCTCGATCGTCTCGGCATCCGTCACCTCGGCCGGCGATTCCGTCATCTCCGATGCGCTCGTAGCCGCGCGCGCGCCTTTGCGATGCGAATTGGCACGGAGCCGCTGATGGAGCCGCTCGAGGCCGCCGAGATCGAGATAAACTTCGCCCTCGTCGCCGGCCTCGACCAGCGGCGAGAACGATAGGGCGCCATCGACGAGCGCCTCGGCGGCGGACGCTTCTGCCGCCGGCGAGCGGCTCATCACGGCCAACCCCGCGGCGGCCGCGCGCGCTCTCGCCACCGTCATCCCGGCCCGCACACCCATCGCCCGCGCGTGCGCCGACACGAAACGGCATTCCATGTTGGCGACGCCGGCCGCATTGCGCCGCCCGCCCGATTCAATCAGCACCAGCGGCCGGTCGCGCAGCTCGGGGCTTTGGCGTATCGCCGCGGCGAGCGGAAAATCCGCGACCAAAATGCATGCGATCCGAGTCTCAGCCGCGGATGCGATGGCCTTGGCGAAGGCGCTGTGCGGCGGCGGCAAAAGCGTATCGCGCGCCGCTGCGGTGGCGGCGGCCACAGTGGTTTTTGGCGATAGACGTCGTTCGATCATTCGATCGCTGCAAAAAAATCACAGGCCGGCACTCCGTGCCGGCTTAGGACGGACATCACCTGGCGTATTCGTAAGCTCCGCCGCGGCGCGGTCGCCGTAGCGATTGCGCCCGTGGGCGATCGCGATACGACGCGACCGCCGCGGGGTCGGCGATTCGAATTGCCTCTGCCGGCGCGGATGCGCCAATCGGCATCGCGGAAGACGTCGTGGAAGACATCGACGCGGGAGACGTCGAATCGACGAGCGCGCGCCATGCCGCCGCCTGGCCCGAACCGCCGAGCTTGTTGCGCGCCACGTACGCCTCGATCCGCATCCCGTCGAACAACGCCGGAGCGCCCGGCGCCGTGCGGCTGAAAAAGGGGCGGATGCGGCCGAGCACGAGGCTGAGCGCGGCGAAGGTTCCACACGTCCGGCGCTCGGCCAGGACGAGCACGGCGGCGCCGCTGCGCTCGGCCGCGCGCGCCAGTCTAAGCGCCGCGCTCAGGGTGAGCGTTCGCGCGTGGCCGCCAATATCGATTACGACCAGGCCGAAACCTCCCGCGCCCAAAACCATCTCGGCCGCCAACAGCACCGGTTTAATTCCCACCTTCGGCGCCGCGTGGGATCGTGTTGGCGCAAATTCAGCGGCCGGCGATTCGGCCGAAGCGCGCGCGTGCACGGCCGCGTCGGCGCCGACCCAGAGAATCCGCGAGAGGTCCGCGCCCGCCGCGGCGATACTGTGCGGGTCGAACGCATCCGCCGAATCGATCCACGCCGCGACCTCGCCGCGCCAAGTGGCGATAGCAGCGAAAGAAGCGGCGAGCGAAGTTCGCCCAAACCCGGGCTGTCCGATGATTTCGCTCACCCGGCCGCGTACAATGCCGCCATCCAGGATGGTGTCGAGCGCGGCAATGCCGGAGCGCAGGCGGCGATCTTTGCGGGTAAGCTCGCGGCCGTGAAAAACTCCTGAAAATTCAGCTATTTGCCGATCGGTAAGGGTGCTAAGAGGCGCGCGTGCGGGAGACTGCGCGACGGTTTCGATCAAGGCGACGGGAGAGACGGCCATGATCTGATTTTCGCTTTTTATTCGTATTTGTCAAACGAGAAATTTATTCCGTAGGTTAGTCCTGAGGTTTCCTCCTTCTGAGGTCCTAAATACTCGACGATGGCGAGGCTTTTGCGTATCGCGTAAGCACGCTCTAATGGCAATGGTTCGCAAACTGCCATAAAAGACTGTCATTAATCGCAACATGCTGAACCGATCGGCGCTATACTTCGCCGTCGTGAAAGCATACCGTTGGTGATGTCTCCTACGGAACACATCCTCCATTTCGCCCGCCGGCTGGCGATGGAGTCGTCGCGATTTCCTGATGCCGGACGTTAAGGGTGTATTGAGCAACCTGTGCGCGGTACGGATGCGAGCGTCCGGCGTATGACAGGCAAAGGGAATATCAATGACCGGATCGCCTGCATTGCGTGAAAAAATGTACCGTGCGTATCTCGAATTTTTCGAGGTCGCCGAGACCAAGCGGCGCTGGAACATGTTCAACGATGTGCCGTGGGAGGCGCTGGATAGCTCCATTGACGGGGAGCAGAAAGCGGCCCGTATCGAAGTTTTCTGCGCCGAAGAACTCTATCTGCCGGACTACAGCGCAGGCGGCGTCGAGTTGACCCGCTCGATGTTCGGCGCGGCGTGGTTCCAGGCCTGCTGGAGCTACGAGGAATCCAAGCACGGACTGGTATTCCGCGAGTACCTGACGCGCTCGGGCCTGCGCTCGGAGGCCGAGATGACGGGCTTCGAGGAACGCGTGCTCTCGAAGGTCTGGCGGCTGCCTTTCCAGACCCGCCGCCAGATGGCTTGCTACGGCGCGTTGCAGGAAGCCGCGACCTTTCTCGCCTATAAGGCGCAAAAGGACAGGGCGGTGAGCGAGGGCGACAAGGTACTGGAGGCGATTTTCTTTTTCCTCAGCCGCGACGAAGCGGCGCACGCGGGCTTCTACCGCGCTGCGGTCGAGCTTGAACTGGACGAAGACCGTAACGGCACCCTGGCTGACCTTGCCTTCGTGATCGCAAATTTCAAAATGCCGGGCGACGGCCTGATTCCTGACTACCAGGAGCGATTGCACACCACGGGCGCGGGGATCAGCACGCGTACATTCCTGGAGCGCGGGCTGCTGCCGACGCTGCGCACGCTCGGCACCACTCGCGCGGAACTCAAGGGCGCGATGGCGCGGCGCGGCGCCGCGAGCGCCGAAACCGCTGCCGTGCTCGCAAAGTAATTTTCGCACTTCTGGGGACCAGCGGCGCGTATCGGTGGCGCCGCTTTCATTGCGAACTTGCGTCGTCATTCCCCGCGGATAGGTATTCCATGCTATCGATGCATCTATGAAGATCACCAGGTTCCATGCCACCGATGACGGCGGGTCGCGCTTCGAGGAAATCGAACTTCCAGTGAGCCTCGAACGGGTTGACCCGTTCGGCAACATCATGCACCAGTCAAACGCGTTCAACTCGCCGAGCGTCCGATTCGTCGAGCTTCCGGCCACCCTCGACCAGAGCTGGCATCACGCCCCCGCGCGGCAGATCGTGTTCGTGCTGTACGGAGTGGTCGAGGTCGGCACCAGCGACAATGAAAAGCGGCGATGGGGCGCCGGCTCGGCATTCATCCCCGACGATCTGAGCGGCAAGGGCCATCTCACCCGCGTGATCGAAGGTCCGGCGATGCTGGCGTTTATCGAGTTGCCGCCGGGATTCGATTTCGATCGATGGTCGATCTAGCCGCGCGCCATGCGTGCCGCGACGGCACGCGGCCCCCTGTTGCTATCCTCGCCGGCGCCGCAACGCCGGCATATCAGACTTCGCGGTGGAGTTGTTCGTCGATCAGCGCGGCGAGGCTCTCGCGATAGACCGACGGTGCGAGTTCGTCCAGCGCGGCCATCGCGATTCGTCCCTGCTCGGCCGCCATCGCCCGCGCTTGGGCGACGAGCTTCGGTTCGCGCAGCATCTTGAGCGCGCGCTCCAGCGCGGCGCCTTCCAGCCGCGTGCCGTTGCCGATCATCGCTTTCAGTTCCGGATTCGCCGCCACGCCCAGGACCACCGGCAGCGAGGGAATTCCCGCGCGCAAATCCGATCCGACGGGTTTGCCGATCTTTTCCTCGGGGCCGAGAATATCGAGCAGGTCGTCGATCATCTGAAAGGCCATCCCGACCGCGTTGCCCAGATGCTGCATCGTGTCGATGGTAGGCTTGGGCGCGCCCGCCAGGTCGGCCGCCACTTTGCCGCCGGCGGCGAACAGTGAGGCGGTCTTGCGCGCGATCACGGCGAGGTAATCCTTGAGACTGGTGGTGGCGTTGTGCCGCAGCCGCCCCTCCATCACCTCGCCTTCGGTTAACTGGATACAGGCCTGCGCCGCCGTGCGCACGAGATTTTCCTCGAAGCGGCCGCAGAGCTCGAAGGCGCGGCAGAACAAGTAGTCACCCGCGACCAGCGTCGCCGCCGAGCCGTAGCGCGCGAGCGCCGACGGCTTGCCCCGCCGCAGCATCCCACCGTCGATGATGTCGTCGTGCAGGAGCGTGGCGGAATGGATCAGTTCGATCGCGATCGCGGCGTCGACCGCGTCGCGCGCGGTGGCGTCGGTGCCGCCGCAGGCGCGATGCACCAGCAGGACGAACGCCGGACGCAGCCGCTTACCCGCGCCGTCTACCAGGTAGTGGCAGATTTCCGAGATCAGCGCCTCGTTGGAATCGAGCAGCGCGCCGAGCTTGGCCTCGGTGTTGTATAAATCGGGCTCGACCACGCGCGTGGGATTCGCCGTCGCGGCGGCCGGCACGATCGAGGCGGCGGCGCCCATCTTGTTTCGGTCCACGATCCCACATTCCCCGGGTCATCGGAACAGATCGATTTCGGCGGGGCGAATCAGCACTTTCGCGCTGCTCGCGCTGGGCTCGTATGGGTAGCCGCGCACCAGCACGGCCGGGATTGCGCCCGCCTTGGGCATCAGCAGGCCCGCGCCCGCCGCGATTTCGTCGGCGATCGCGATCACCGTATGATGCAGTTCGCGGCCGCTTAAATCAGTTGAGCCGCGCAGATCGAGCATCGGGTTCATCCCGGCGATTCCCAGACAAACCTCGGTCAGGCCGTCGCGCCACGGACGCCCGAACGTGTCGGTCACCAGCACCGCGATCTCGACCCCGGTGATTTTGCGAACGTCCTCGCGGAGGCGCGCGGCGGAGCGGTCGGCGTCCTCCGGCAGCAGGATCGCGCGTCCGTCGGCCATGCTGTTGGACTCGTCGATCCCGGCGTTGGCGCAGACCCATCCGGGGCCGGTTTCGACGATCAGCACTCCGTTATCCATGCGCACGATTCGGCTGGTCTGTCGCAGCACCAGCTCGACCGCGCGCGGATCCTTCTGCCAGCGCGCGGCGTACGCCGTGGCCAACGCGGAGGGTTCGATATCGCCGAGGTCGCAGGTGCGTCCCTCGGCCTTCGAGATTACCTTCTGGCACACGACCAGGATATCGCCGCGCGCCGCTTTAAGGCCGCTCGCAGCCATCGCCGAGCAAATCAACCCGCCGAGGTTGTCGCCCTGGTTGACCAGCGGGATGCCCTCGATTGCAGTGAAGGTCACTGAACGCATTGCTCTTTCTCGCACCGACGATTCAGCCTACTACACCTCAAGCGCGCGCAGAACCACGTCCGCGAGCCGCGCCGAACGCGTTTCGTCGGCCATGATGATGTCGGTGACGACCGCGCGCATCCCGAGCTTTTCGACCGCGGCGGCAGCGTGCCGGTCGACGGTGTCGAGCACGAAGACCGCGCACAAGTCGCGGTAAAGCCGCGCCACGCCGAGCGCGGAAGGCTGATGCCCCAGCGCGCGCAGCATCTTTG
>CAVZDJ010000047.1:0-29616 GCA_963773975.1 uncultured delta proteobacterium | reverse complement strand
GGAGAGGGGGGGATTTGAACCCCCGAAACCCTTTCGAGTTTACACGCTCTCCAGGCGTGCGCCTTAAACCGGGCTCGGCCACCTCTCCGCGTGCGGGGAAGCCAGTATGCCATTTGTTCCCGCCCACCTGCCACCGGCCCCTCTGCCGCATGTGAACGCGATGGGGTCAAGCGGGAGCGCGGTCGCTCGTACCCGCGACGCAGTCCGCCGTACGGGCGCGATCCGCCAGATAAGGTAGTGGCTCCAGCTGAAATCGCACGGCAGGTTCCTCGGAACTCCTGCGCCTGCACGAAATCGACGCGCCCTTAGGAATTCCGAATTGCACGATCAGGGCGAACCTGCTAGCAAAACGATCCACAGAGCAAGCGGGCTCAGGTGGTTCAGCGTGCTGTCGGACGAGCTTGGGGCCATAGTTTGGCTTGCACTTAGGCGACTGTGCGGGAAGATCCATGATGAAATTGTTCCCTGATTTCTGGCATAATCCGCGCGGTTTTCCGCCGCCGCATACGATGGTATGTTGCATGCCTATCAGCGTTGCAATCTTGGGTCTTCGATTAGTCGGTGATGGACGGTCGCACGAATATCAACACGATCAGGCAGAGCACAGTAACGACGCCCACTCGGGCCAACGGTCGCCTTTTGCGATTAGTGCACGGGCTCACCGGTCGGCTTCGCGATTTTTCCTGGCTGACACCCCAGCGCGTCACCTTTTATTCGGGAGTTCTACTGCTTGCATATTTAGTTGCGGCGATATGTCAATTAGCAAACTCTCATCATCTGATATTTGAAAGCGGGTTGTGCGTCGGAGGCGATTTTGTAGATTCCTACGCCGCTTCTACCGCGGCGCTCCAAGGCGATCCTGCCTCTGTCTATGACGTTCACCGCCAGCACATTCAACAGGCAGCGGTAATGGGCGGTAAAGACTTTGGCGTGCTGGTGTTTTCGTATCCGCCGACGTACCTTTTGATCGTGCTGCCCCTTGCGATGCTACCATTCGTGGCATCATGGGTCGTGTTCGAGACCGTGACGCTTGCCGGATATCTTGCCGTTCTCGGGCGCATCGCCCCAATTCCTCTTGGATTGTGGCTCGCTGTCACATTCCCAGGCGTCATCATCAACTTCATGTGTGGGCAAAACGGCTTCCTGACGACCGCGCTTATCGGGGGCGGGCTGCTGCTACTTAGTCGATGGCCGCTTCTCGCCGGATTTTTATTCGGTTTGATGGCTTACAAACCACATCTGGCAATATTGATACCGCTCGCATTGACCATCGGCCGCGAATGGCGCGCCCTAATCGCCACTGCAGTCAGCGCGATTCTATTCGCAGCGACTTCGCTTGCCATCTTTGGCCCATCCACATGGCACGCGTTTATTGGCAATCTCGCGATCACGCAGAGAGTTGTCCTCGACCAAGGCGGAATCAATTTTTCGACTCTGCAGAGCATTTTTGGCGCGGTCAGGATGTTGGGCGGCAGCGTCCCCGCTGCATACATGGCTCAGGCTGTGGTTGCGCTATTCGCGGCATCTGCGGTGATTTGGGTTTGGCAAAGCGAGCGCCCGTTCGCGCTCAAAGCTGCCGCTCTCGCCGCTGGCTGCTTGATGGTTTCGCCGTATCTATTGCAGTACGACCTGGTGTTGCTCGCGCTCCCGACGGCATGGCTGGCAATGGAGGGTTTCGAGAAAGGCTTCCTGCCCTATGAGAAGGTTGTGCTGTGTGTTTCATGGATCCTGCCCCGCATCTCATTACCTGTAGCCATGACAGCGAAAATCCCGATCGCTCCGATTGTGATCATCGTGCTGATGGCGGCGATCCTCCGCCGCTCAAGCTATCGCGAGTCCGTCGATCACCAAGCTGAACGATTTCAGCTCGCGCCTTCGGAAACGCCCGCCTGAGGCTGTGCGGAACCTGCATTCAGACCTTGCGACAGACACCACCGGCTCGGTCGAAGCAGAACGACAGGGGCAGCCGTCACGGGCTGTCGCTTTGTCCGATCCTTTCGCTCCCCGGAGTGCCTCTCCGCGGAGAAGAATGGGTTGACACAGTTACCGAGTGGTAGGTGGTTAACCGAAGTGCCTCGAACTTACACCGCTTTACGGGTCCACGCGTAACCCTCGACGGCGCGAGCGTTCGATTAGTCAATAACCACACCAACAACGTTGGCAGAGCCGCCGCGTGCAGAATTCGCTGTTGTCGCATGTCTTACGGGACCCTCTCGGACCGTGGCAGTTGTCGTATGCGCATACTATGGCCAAGCGCTGCGGCGGGCGAGTTCGCGCGTGCGAAAAGAGCCGCAAGCTTATCCTGATAAACGATCCGCCATCCCGGCTGCGCCATCATGAAGCCGTAGCCGGACGAGGCAACTCTCAGCAGCACGAAATCGTGCGGATAGGCGCCGAGGACCGCGGCAGCGCGCGGACCCACGAGGAAGAAGTCCAGGTAGTCGGCGAGCACCGCCTGCGGATAGACCATGTCGTAGCGGCTGTCGACGAATACCTTGGATTCGGGCGCGAGGTGAAAAATCAGATACTCGCCCCATCCGAAATCGTCGAGCACGTTGCCGTGCAGCCGCTCGGCCTGCATGAATTCGACCGCGCCTCGCGGCTGCGGATAACCGTCGGGCAGCCGCGGCGAGAAGAGCCCGGTTGCAAACGCGATCACAAGCGCGAGCGCACCTACCAATATCTCATGCGACCGCCTTCGCGGCGCCGGCGCCGCCGTGTCGCCGAAACGCGTAGGCTCAAGCGCGAGAGCGGCGTGACGGCAGAGCGGAGTTGTCGTTGCGATCACCGCGAGCGCCATGTTGCGCACGGCCAGGTACGCGGCGACACCCATCATCGCCGCGATCACGACCAGCGCGAGGTCGCCCCCGCGCGGCCGTAGCGCGAAGCACAGCGCGAGCGCGGCGAACGGCGCGATCACGAGCGCGAAGTTGATCGCGGTCTTCGGCGATTTGTGCCACTCCTCGGCGATCTTGAACAGCAGCGGCTGCCACTCGCTGACGATCGCGCGGGTGAGCGGATTACGCATCGTATGGATCACCGTAAACCAGTTGCCGATGCCGTCGGGGTTGAGCAGCGTCGCAAGGACACATCCGGCAGTCACGCCGCTCAGATACATCGTGCGTTTAAGGCCGTCGCCCGAAGCCAAGTCCTCGATCGCGGTAACCGCCGTGTACACCGCGAGCACCGCGAGGCCCACGAAAAAACCGCCGTGCAGATTGGCCCACAGCGCGAGGATCGGAATTGCGAGCCATAGCCGCCCCGCGCGCCGGTAACTTTCGCGAGCCAGCAACAAAAGCAGCGCGCTCAGGGCGATGAAGTCGAACAGTTGCGGCCGAAACTGAATCATCGGCGCGATCGCGAGCGCGCCCGTCGTCAGCACGATCAATTGCAATTGTATCGACGCGCCGGTCTCGGCCGCGCCCATCGCGAGCAAGGTTATCGTCGCCGCCGTGGCGGCAAACTTCATCAGCTTGAGCCCGACGACTCCAAGCCCGCTCCAGCAGAGCGCGAGTACAACTTCGGAGAGCCATTCGTGATCGTGCCACGGCAGGCCGGATGCGCTGTAAGAGTAGATGTCGCGCGGCGGCAGATGGCCCTGGGTCAGGATAAGGCGGCCGAAAACCAAGTGGCCCCAGAGATCAGGATCGGCCCAGCGGCCGGCGTCGGCAACCACGATGATGAAAGCGAGCAGCGCCGGCGAGTAGCGCAGCAGCGAAAGCGGCTGCGCGGGCCGCAAGCGCGTCATGGAAATTCACTCGGCGGTGCGATTGCGACTACGGGTAAGCCGGTCAGGCCCGCTGCGGGAGCGTTTGCGTGTGCGTAAAGGAGCGAATTTTCGTCACGATAAAGCAGCTTCCAATCACGGCGCCGATCCATCAGATGGCGCGCCGGCACGTCCGGACCGATCAGAACGAAATCGTGAGGATAGGAATCGAGCACTGCGCCGGCGCCGAGCTGGTCGAAATAAAATTCAAAATAATCGCCGATGATCTTGAACGGATAGACGGTGTCGTAGCGGCCGTCGATGAAAATTTTGTCCTGGGGCGCGGCATGCCAGATCAAATACTCACCCCATCCAAACTCCCCGAGCACGTTGCCGTGCAAGCCGCGCTCATTCATGAAGGCAAGCGCGGCGGCCGGATAGGCGCGATCCGGCGCCAACCGGGTCGAGAAGAGTCCGCCGCGGAGCGCCATCACGCAGGCGAGCGCGAGCATCGCGAAGTGGCTCGCCGGGCGCCACGACTGCGCCGACGGGGCCTCGTCGTGCGCACGCAGCATCGCCAGATGACGTGCCAGCGGCCCGCTCATCGCCATCGCGGCCAGCGCCATGTTGCGCACGGAGAAAAAAGCCGCGAGCGCTACCATCGCGGCCACCGCGACCAGCGGCAGATCGTCCGCGCGCGGGGCCGCCGCGAATGCGATCGCCAGCGCGACCGCCATCGCGATCACCGCAAGATAGAGTACAACGCCCGAGGGCGCGGAATGCCACTGCGCCAGCATCGCCCACCACAACGGCTGCCAATCTTCGACTGCGTTGCGCGTATAGGGATTGCGCAGCGCATGCGCCACCGTCTCCCACATCCCGACGCCATACGGATTAACCAGCGTGGCCGCGACGGCGGCGACGGTCAGCACGGACAGTTGCGCGCCGCGCCGCCATCCCGCGCCCGCAGCGAAATCGTCGAGCCCCGCGACGCCAGAGTAGAGCGCCAGCGCGGCGATACCGATAAAGAAGCCGCCGTGCAGGTTCGCCCACAGCGCCATCAGCGGGACCGCGAGCCAAAGTCGCGCGCTCCGGCGATAATTGTCGCGCGCAAGGAGGGCGAGCAGCGCGCCCAGCAGGACGAGGCTAAACACCTGCGGACGAAACTGCGCCTGCAACAGGAACCCGCACGCGGCCGCGAACAGGATGACAAGCTGGATGGTGGGCGGCGCGCCCGTTAAGGCCGCGGTGTCGGCGACAAACAGCAGCGCCGCCGCCGTGCAAGCGAGCTTCCACAGCTTGAGTCCGGCCACTCCGGCGGCGTTGTACACGAACGCCATCACGACTTCGGCGAGCCATTCGTGATCGCGCCATCGATGGCCCGACGCGGAGTAGGAATAAATGTCGTAATGTAGCAGATGGTGTCCGGCGATGAAGGCCTGGCCGAAGCGCAGATGGCCCCAAAGATCGGGATCGGTATGGCGGTTGGAATCGGCGAGCAGGATCGCGATTAGCACGGCGGCGGGCGCATAACGGACCAGCGAGAACGCCCGCGGCGAACTCCCGATACGCACCGCCTGCTGCTCGATTGAGGCCTGGGGAAATGTTTTTGGTTGTGCGCCGGCTACGGCCATGCACTTGCTCGCAGCCTTTACGCTACAGGGCGCGAGCCACTCGGCAAAGCCGTGCTATGGAAAGCCACCCGGATGCGTCGCGCCGATCACGGGCAGGCCGGGCAGGTTTGCCGCAGGCGCGCTCGCGCGTGCGTAAAGGAGCGAGTCGTCATCGCGATAAAGTAACTTCCAGTCACGGCGCTGCTCCATCAGATGACGCGCCGGAGCAGAGGCAGCGATAAGCACGAAATCGTGCGAATAGGCATCCAACACGTGAGCCCCACCCGGAAGATCGAAACGGAACAGCAGGTAATCGCGAACCACCTCTGGTGGATACACGGTGTCGTTGCGACCGTCGATAAAGACCTTGTCGGCAGGGAACGTGTGCCAGATGAGATACTGGCCCCATCCGAAATCGCAGAGCAGGTTGCCGTGCAACTCGTGCGCACGCATGAAGCTGACCGCGCCCGCCGGATAGGGCTCATCTTTCGAGAGCCGGCTCGAAAACAGGCCGCCTTGAACCACCAGCAAACCGCACAGTGCCAAGACGAGCCACTGGTTCACGGGCCGCGAATCAGGCGCGGGCGCACCGCCTCGACGCCGCTCGCTCAGCACCGCCAGATGGCGCGCGAGCGGGCCACTGCCCGCGATCACCGCGAGCGCCATGTTGCGCACCGACTGAAACGCCTCAATCGACATGAACGCGGCGATCGCGACCAGCGGCAGATCTCCCGCGCGCGGCGACGCCACGAACGCGGCCGCAAGTGCGGCGATCAATCCGATCACCGCAAGATAGAGCAGGACGCCGGAGGGTCCCTGATGCCACTGTGTGGCCAGCGCGCGCGTGAGCGGCTGCCAATCGTTGACGATGCTGCGTGTGTAGGGATTGCGAAGCGCGTACACGACCGCCCTCCACATCCCGATGCCGTAAGGATTGACCAGCGTCGCCGCGGTGGCGGCCAGCGTCACCAGACCGAGCCGCGTCGCGCGGCGCAATCCCGCACCCGCGGCGAGATCGCACAACGCGGCGACGGCGGTATAAAGCGCAAGTGTGGCCAGACCCGCAACGAAGCCCCCGTGCGGGTTCGCCCAGAGCGTCATCAGCGGCACCGCCAGCCAGATCGTACTGCCGCGCCGATAGTTGTCGCGCGCGAGCAACGCCAACAAGGCGCTGAGACCGACCAGGGTGAACATCTGCGGCCGGAACTGCGTCTGCAGTATCAGCCCGATTGAAGCAACGAGCAGCACGGGCAGTTGAATCGAAGGGGGCGCGCCGGTTTCCGCCTCGGCATCGGCGATGAACAGAACCGTAAGCGCGGTGAAGACGAATTTCCAGAGTTTGAGGCCCACCACTCCGGCCGCATTGTACACAGCGGCCATCACGACCTCGGCGAGCCACTCATGGTCCCGCCAGAGATGGCCCGCGGCGGAGTAGGAATACGGATCGCGATCGATCAGATGGCGGTTGGCGATGAACGCCTGGCCGAATCGGAGATGACCCCAGAGATCCGGGTCGGTGCGGCGGTTGGAGTCGGCGATCAGGATCGCGAGCAACACGACCGCTGGTGAATAACGCAGGAGAGAATCGCGAGTGCGCCGGGATGCCGGAGCGCCGAGCGAGCCGCGCTCAGCCGCGCCCGCTTCCACAAAAGCCCCGGCTGCCGAAACTCCTGTATCGGCGGCGATGCTCCGCGGTATCGCCTGCCCTTCCCCGCTCGTCTCCATCACCCATCGCGCCGCGCGGGCGGCGAACGCCGCCGCGGCGCAGCCGCCTCGAAACTAGCAGATTCGCGTCGATGCCGCATCGCCGCTCCCAACCGCGGCCGTGACAATCGCGGCTAAGCGCGGGCGTTCAGACAGATGGTCACGTTGGGCAATCGCAATGAGCCGTCGGCGCGTCGATATGGCGCAGCCGCCTCGACAGTCGCGTGCATGATCTGCTCGCGCACCTCGGGCGTACATCGCTCCAGCACCGTCCGCAGGGGAGCCGAGACGCCGGCCCGAAAGCGCGTGAATTCGTCGCCCGAGGCAAACTCGAATATCACCTCGAGCGGCTCGCTTTGCACCTCGGTGAAGCCGGCGCCCTCGAGCGCGCGGGTCAGAATCGATATGTCGGCGAGGCGGAACGGATCGAGCGCGCCCGGCTGGCGCGGCGGCAGACCGGCGAAGGTGCGCATGGCCTCACCGCCGAGACTTATCATCGGGACCTTGTCGGGCGCCGCCCAGACCGCGGTGGCAAAACGCGCGCCGGGCTTGAGCGCGCGGCGAATTCCGCGCGCGGCCGTGTCGAGGTCGGGCACGAACATCAGGCCCCAGCGACAGATCGCGGCGTCGAAACTATGCTCGTCGGCCTCCAACGATTCGATATCGCCGACGCGAAACTCCAGGTTGCCAAGCGCAAGCGCCGCCGCGCGCTCGCGCGCGACCGCGAGCATACCGGGCGACTGGTCGATCGCGACAACGTGGCCGGCGGCGCCGACGCGGCGCGCGGCCGTTAGCGCAGGCTCGCCGATTCCGGTGGCGAGATCGACTACGCGATTGCCCGGGCGCACGGCCGCGAATTCTACCAGGCGATCACTGACGTGCTGCGCGGCGCGCTCGAAAGTGCTCCACCATTGCTTCCATCCGGCGGCGGCGGCATCCCAATCGATACGCTGCTGCTGCTTGAGCTGGCTCGCGGACTGACCTTGATCGCTCATGACGTCATCTCCTGCCGACCTTCCCGATTTTCACCTTTGATTTTTTCACTTTTCACTTTTCACTATCACCGCGCGCGCGAACCGCGGCCGTATACCCGCACGCCGCGAAACCCGGCCAGCGAATGCGGATACTGCGCGAGCAGTTTTGCAGCTTCCTCGCGCGCGTTCCACTGATCGCCGGCCACCAAGACTTCCGTATCGGAATTGTTCGCGTCAAACGCATCCGCGGGCACGGCGGCTCCGGCGAACTGAGTATCGCGCAGATAGTAGCGTATCACGCTGATTGCGTACGGCGGCGCGACCGCGATTTTCATGCCGGGCGCGAGCGCGCCGGCGGCTGCGCGCGCCGCCTCAAGCCATTGCGTATCGTGCGGACGCCGCCGGTAAGTGTGGAGATGCCCCAGCGCAAGCGCCACCGCAAGCGCAATTGCGGCCGCGCGCATCGGCGCGCCCTCCGGGAGCTCCCACGCGCCGAGCGCGGCCAGCATGAAGAACGGCACGAAGCACCACAGCGCGTATCGCTCGACGAACATCGGCGAGAACGCATACGAAGCGGCGAGCATCAGCAGCGGCGGCGACCACATCCATGCCAGCGCGAACGCCGTTGCCGCGCGCGCGCGATGCCATCCCCGCCACGTCCCCCATCCCGCAAGCGCGGCCATCAGCGGAAAAGCGAAACTACCGATGCCCTTGTTGTAGAGCGCAAGCGGCGCCCACCATCGCGGCCGCTCGATCCATCCTGTCGCCCCGTGCGCGAAGGCGCTCGCTCCCGTGCGCAGCGCCGGCAGCGCGACGAGCAGGAAGAGCGCGGCCCCCGCACCGAGCGCCGCGGCGACCGCGAATGCTCCCTCGATCGCCGCCGTCCGCGCGCGGCTGCGCAACCTTAGCGGCGACGCGGCGAGGCACAGCGCTTCGGTCACGATCATGAAGCCGGCGCTGAAATGAGCGGCGACAGCGAGCGCGGTGAGGACGGCAAGCAGCACAAGCTCGAAGCGTCTGCCGCGGCGCACTGCGCGAATGAGCAACCATACCTGGAGCAGCACGATCAGCAGCGCGAGCGGATACATCCGCAGCTCGCGCGCGTACTTGATCGTCACCAGGTTGACGGCGAAAAGGAGCGCGGCCAGCGCCGCGACCGTCGCGGCCTCCTGGTATGGAACTCCGCCCGGCACGGCGCTCTCAGTTTCACTTTGCGCCGTCGAGGATCGCGCCGAGGACGGAGACCCGAGGAGTTCGCGCACGAGCACGAACACCACCACGATGCTCAACGTGTCGAGCATCGCCGAAAGTGCCCGCATCGCGGCGAGTCCGTCGCCAAAAATGATGACCCAGCCGTGCAACATGACCTCGTACACGGCGAGCTTACCGGGGTTGAGCACGGCCTGGATGCGCACCACCTCGGCTAGATTCGGAGCGGCGGCAGCGGCCCACGACGCACCTTCATCGGCCGACATCTCGCGCGCGCCGATCGCGGCAAACCGCAGCCACGCGCCGAGCGCTATCGCTACTGCGAGCAGCGCGACGGTGAACGCTCGCGCCGGGGCGCCCCCGGCCGCGATTGGCGCGCGCGGGCGGGCGGACGCAACTGGCGCATGCGCGCTGGTTTGAGATTCAGCGGTCACGAATCAGGCGGCAAAGCGATCGCGCCGGCGGCCGGTACGCAAGATCGATAGCCTTTCTTTTTCCTACAGCCCCTTCCTGAGCTTTGGCGCGGGGCGGAAACCGATCGTGCGCGCGGCCGGTATCGTCATCGGACTTTGCGTGCGCGGATTGTAGCCGGGGCGCGCGCGGCGGCGGCGCACCGAGAAGGTGCCGAAGCCGGGCACCCAAAAGCGCTTGTCCTTGCGGATCGCGCGCGCGATGTGGTCGAAGGTAAGCTCGATCGCGCGTGCGGCGGTCTTCTTCTCCAACCGCGTCGCGCGGGCGACGGTCTCGATCAGTTCGGCCTTGGTCATCGGCTCGTGCCTCCCCGGTCATACCGCGAATAAATGCCGCAAACAGGTACCGAAGTAGTGTCCTATAGCGCCGTTATAGCGCGAGAGCACGCCGCGACAAGAACGGAAAGGCGCGCAACGGTCCGCGACGAGGCGGAGCGTCCGGCTACTCAGGACGGCTTTGGCGGCGGCTGTGCGGCGCCCAGCTCGCGCCACACGAGGCCCCATCGCACACCCTGGTCGCTCACCGTCACGCTGTCCACCTCGGCCTCGGACATCACGCGCTCGAGGATTGCGGTGCCGGCGAAGATCACGTCGGCGCGGGCGGGGTCGAGGCCCTTGATCTTCTGCCGCTCGGCGAGCGGCATCGAGCC
This sequence comes from uncultured delta proteobacterium, assembly GCA_963773975.1. Taxonomy (GTDB): domain Bacteria; phylum Desulfobacterota; class Binatia; order Binatales; family Binataceae; genus JAKAVN01. The sequence goes on along the minus strand of CAVZDJ010000047.1, from coordinate 19,290 downwards.
GAACAAACCCAGCACCCGCTCGACCTCTTTGCGCGAGAGCCGGTAGCCATGGACGCGGTCCGGGTCGTAAGGCTCCATCCCAAGCGCGACCGCGCAGACCGTGGTCACGGTGCCCGCGATTCCGACCAGCAAGTCGGTTTCGAGCCTCCATCCCAAGCCGGTGAGTTCGGCGTCGATCGCGAGCCGGAGGTCGGCGGCTTCACGCGCGGTGGGCGGATCGTGATGGAGGATTCGCTCGGTCAGGCGCACCGAGCCAATCTGCAGGCTCGCCATCTGAAGCTTGGCGGCCTGGGCGTTGATGAACTCGGTCGCGCTGCCGCCGGCGCGGATGAACTCGGTCGAGCCGCCGCCGATGTCGATGATGAGCAAACGCTTGGACGGATCGAGGCGCAATCCGCGCATCACGGCCAGGTAGGACAGCCAAGCCTCGGTCTCGCCCGAAACGATCTCCAGTTCGACACCCGTGCGCTCGCGCACGCGGCGGATAAGCGCTTCGCCGTCGGCGGCGTCGCGCAACGTCGCCGTGCCGGCGGCGACGATCTTTTCGGCGCCCGCGGCGCGCGCCTGCTCGACGAATTCCGCGATCGTGTCGAGCGTGCGCAGCGCGGCCTGCGGGTCGAGGCGATGGCTGTGGTCGACGCCCTGTCCCAGGCGCGTGACGCGCGCGAGGTCGATCACCCGGCGCGCGCCGCCGTCGGGTGTGGTCTCGGCCACGAGCATCAGGACCGTGTTGGTGCCGACGTCGAGCGCGCCAATCTTCATGGAGTCTCCTGCAACGACCGCAAAGTGGCGGACTCGCCGATCGCGTATTCGGCGACAAACTCGTCGATCGCGCGGAGCGCGCGCGCCGCCATGTCGATCTTCTTTTGCTGCTTGTGCTTGCCGCGCGTCGGCGTTCCCAGCTCCGGCATCAGTCCGTAGTTGGCATTCATCGGCTGGAAATCACGCCGGTCATGATCGGTGATATACGCGACCAGCGACCCGAGCGCGGTGTTTGGCGGCGGCACGACGAGCGGACGGCCGTTGACCTGGTTGGCCGCATTGAGCGCCGCGAGCAGACCGGCGGCCGCTGACTCGACGTAGCCCTCGACGCCGATCATCTGGCCGGCCACGAACAGGTCGTCGCGTCCGATCAGTTGAAGCGTGGGACGCAAGAGCCGCGGCGAATCGATAAAGGTGTTGCGATGGAGCGAACCCAGGCGCACGAACTCGGCACGCTTAAGGCCCGGAATCATCCGCAGCACGCGGCGCTGTTCGGGATAGGTCATCTTGGTCTGAAAGCCGACCATGTTGTAAAGCCGCGCCGCGCGATCGTCCTGGCGCAACTGCACGACCGCGAACGGCCGGCGGCCGCCCCGCGGATCGTCAAGGCCCACCGGGCGCATCGGACCGAAGGCGAGCGTCCGCGGCCCGCGCCGCGCCATCTCCTCGATCGGCATGCAGCCCTCGAAATAGACCGGACGCTCGAACGGATGCGCGGCGACCTTGTCGGCCGCGAGCAGCGCGGCGATGAACGCGTCGTACTCGGCCTCATTCATCGGGCAGTTGATGTAATCGTCGCCGCCGCGGCCCCATCGCGAGGCGCGGAAGGCCACTTCCATATCGATTGACTCGGCGCTCACGATGGGCGCGATCGCGTCGTAGAAATAAAGATGGCGCGCGCCAACCAGCCGGTTGAGATCGGCTTCCAGCGCCGGACTGGTCAGCGGACCGCTGGCGAGGATAGTTGCCCCGCCCGGAATCGCGGTGACTTCTTCGCGCACGACCTCGACCATCGGATGGCCGGTGAGCGCGTCGGTGAGCGCGCGCGCGAATTCGTCGCGGTCCACCGCGAGCGCCGAGCCGGCCGGGACGCGAGCGCGATCGGCGGCGGCGATGACCAGCGAGCCGAGCCGGCGCATCTCCTCCTTGAGCACGCCCACGGCGGCATCCATCGAATCGCTGCGGAGCGAATTCGAGCACACCAGTTCGCCGAAGAGCGCGGTCTGATGGGCTTCGGTCATGCGTACGGGACGCATCTCGAAAAGCCGCACCCGCACGCCGCGGCGGGCGAGTTGCCACGCCGCCTCGCTGCCCGCGAGCCCTGCGCCGATTACATTGACGATTGGAGAACTCACTGAAGATGCAGAACGAAGGCTAGCCTGCCCGCGCGCGCGAGGGCAAGCTCGACCGCGTTCGGCGGAGGATCAGGACGAGGAAGCGGCGCGGAGGAAAAACATCCGGCGCTTCCTCGCTCCGGTTTTTTCTCAATGCTCGCGCGACGATTGCTTGCGCTAAAAAGGCGGTTCTCGCAGAGATCCAATACGGGGGAGGGAGTAAAAAGCAGCGCGCCGCCCCTGCCTTAGAACGGCGCTCGGCGGCTATTGCTAATCGCTTACGCGCTTGCGGGCGCTGGCGCCGGAGCGCTGCCGCCAGCAGGTGCGGCGGCCGGCACCGGTACGCGGTACTCGCATTCCTTGTTGGGGCATTGCCAGCGCGCACCCTCGCGCTTGGTGACCTTCTCAACCAGGTAGGCCGAGCCGCATTGCGGGCATGGATGCGCCACCACCTTGTCCCAGCTCGCGAACTTACACTTGGGGTAGCGCGAGCATCCGAAGAACAGCTTGCCGCGGCGGCTCCGCCGCTCCAGCACGTCGCCCTCTTTGCACTCGGGGCAGTTGACGCCGGTGCTGATGGGGTCCGACTTCAGCCGCTTGATTCCGTCGCAGTCGGGGTAGCCCGAGCATCCGAGGAACTCGCCGAAGCGCGAGCGCCGCCGCACCATCGGCTTGCCGCACTTCTCGCAAACTGCGTCGGTCGGCTCGGTCGAGATCGCCTGGCGCTCCTGCGGCACGATATTGCCCTGGTCGTCGCGGATGAACTCCTTGGTGTTGGTGCACTTGGGATAGTTGGAGCAGGCGAGGAACTCGCCGTTGCGCCCCCACTTGATTACCATCTCGCCGTCGTCGAGTTCGCACTTGAGCCCGGTCGGCAGGCCCTTGCGCTTGACGGTCGGCATCTTCTTCTTGGCCTCGCCGAGCGATTTCTTAAACGGTCCGTAAAAGCGCCGCAGCGTCTTGACCCAGTTTTCCTTGCCGTTCTCGACCTCGTCGAGTTCCTCTTCGAGCTGCGCGGTGAAGCTGACCTCGAGGATATCCGGAAAGGCCGCGATTAGAAGCTCGGCGACGACGCGCCCGAGCGAGGTCGGACGGAGCCGCTTGCTCGGGTCTTCCTCGACATACTCGCGGTTCAAGATCGAGGTCATGATTGCCGCGTAGGTCGACGGGCGGCCGATACCCTTGTCCTCGAGTTCCTTGATCAGCGTCGCCTGGCTGAAGCGCGGTGGCGGTTGGGTAAAATGCTGCTCGGGCTCGAAGCCCAACAGCTTGAGCGTCTCACCCTCGTTCATCGCGGGCAGGGTCGCCGCCTCGTCGTCATCCGGCGTTTCGTCCTGACCCTCGGTGTAGACGCGCATGAAGCCGTCGAACTTGACCACCTGGCCGGTGGCGCGGAAGACCGCCTCCCCGGAGTCGATATCGACGGTGGTGCGGTCATAGACCGCCGGATTCATCTGGCTCGAGACGAAGCGATTGAAGATGAGCGTATAGAGCGCCAGTTCGTCCTTACCCAAGTACCGCGCCATCGATTCCGGATCGCGCTCGACCGCGGTCGGGCGAATCGCCTCATGGGCGTCCTGGGCGGATTTGGATGAGCGGTAGATAACCGCCCGCTCGGGGATGTAGCTGGCGCCATAGCGATTTACGATGTATTCGCGCACCGAGTTCAGGGCCTGGTCGGAAACCCGCGCCGAGTCGGTGCGCATATAAGTGATAAGGCCGACCGCGCCCTGGTCGCCCAGCTCGACGCCCTCGTACAGGCGCTGCGCAATCTTCATCGTGCGCGAGGGCGAGAAATAGAGCTTGCGCGAGGCCTCCTGCTGCAGGCGCGAGGTGATGAAGGGTGGCGTCGGTGAGCGCCGCACCTCCTTGCGCTCGACCTTGCGCACGACAAAGGGCAACTGCGCGCAGGCCGTGATGATCGCGCGCGCCTCGGCCTCGGGCAGCTTGTAGGCCTTGTTGTCGATACGCTGGTCGCGATGGCTGTAAAGGCGGGCCTTGAACGGGGGCGGATTGCCGGCCTCCAGGCGCGCATCGAGGGTCCAGTACTCCTCGGCGCGAAACGCCTCACGCTCCTTCTCGCGCTCGACGATTATTCGCAACGCCACCGACTGGACCCGTCCGGCGCTGATTCCGCGCTTGACCTTGTCCCACAAGAGCGGGCTTATCTGGTAGCCGACCAGCCGGTCGAGCACCCGGCGCGCCTGCTGGGCGTCGAACAGGTGGTGATTGAGCTCCTCCGGATTCGCCACCGCCGCGCGCACCGCTCCCTGGGTTATCTCATGGAGCAGGACGCGACGGACGCTGCCCTTGATCTTCCCAAGCTGCTCGGCGATGTGCCACGCGATCGCTTCGCCTTCGCGGTCGGGGTCGGTCGCCAGGTAGACGTGGTCGACCTTCTTGGCTTGCGCCTGGATTTCCTTGAGCACCTTCGCCTTGCCGGCGATGACGTGATACTCGGGCTTGAAGTCGTCGTCGACGGCAACCCCGAGCGTGCTCTTGGGCAGATCCATCACATGGCCAACCGACGGGATCACCAGGAAGTCGGCGCCCAGATAGCGCTTGATCGTCTTCGCCTTGGCCGGCGATTCAACTATTACGAGGTTCTTTGCCACCCCTGCCTCCAGCCTCCGGAAATCAGCCCCAGCGCCGCCCGGCAGCTAAAGGGCCGGGCCTAGGGGAGTGTGAAGAGCTTGCCGGGATGCTGCACGACCAATCCCCTCAACTCAAGCTCCAACAATAAGTTAAGCACAGTTTGAGGAGGAAGCTGACACGATTCAATCACTGCGTCAACGTGGAGCTTTTGAGCATCTATTAGACAACCTAGGACCGATTGAATCTCTTTGGCCTTCTCTTTGACCAGATTTTCGGACGGACTCCCCGGGGTTGCAGTGCCCGGTTCGCTCGATTTGCACGATTCCATAGGCCGCTCGCCGACGCCCGCGGTGACCCGCGACGCCCACGGCTGTAACGGCGGGCTTTCGGTCGGCACGTTGATTGGCGCCGCGACCGCGATCGCTGCCTGCGATATCGCCGCTGCGCGCTCGGCCGACGCGGACGCCTTGGGCGCCATCTGGGGTGCGAGGTCCTCGATCACGTCCTCGACGCACTCCACCAGGACCGCGCCCTCCCTGAGCAGCCGATTGCTGCCCCGCGTGCGGCCGCTCAGTGGGCTACCGGGAACGGCGAAGACCTGGCGATCCTGTTCGAGCGCCGTCCGCGCCGTTATCAGTGAGCCGCTTTTCTCCGCCGCCTCGACGATTACGACTCCGAGCGAGAGGCCCGACAGGATGCGATTGCGGCTGGGAAAGTTCTCCGGCAGCGGTGCGCTGCCCAGCGGGAGTTCGCTCAGCACGGCCCCGCGCTGCTCGACGATCGAATCGGCGAGCCCGCGATGCTCGGGCGGGTACGCGACATCGATACCGCATCCCAGCACCGCGATCGTGCGGCCGCCGGCCTCGAGTGCGCCGCGATGGGCCGCGCCGTCGATTCCGCGAGCGAGTCCGCTGACCACGACGAAGCCACGCGCCGCAAGTTCAAAGCCCAGCCGCTGGGCCATCCGCAGCCCGGCTTCGCTGGCCGCGCGCGCACCGACCACGGCTACGCAGGCAGTGTCGTTGGGCTCGAGCAGGCCGCGCGCGACGAGGTAGGGAGGCGGGTCGGCGATCTGCTTCAGGTTGGGCGGATAATCCTCGTCAGTCCATCGCACCAGCCGCGCGCCCAAGCGCGGCAACTCGCACAGCTCCCTCTCCAGCGGCGCGAAATCGTTGAACCCGGTGATCGAAGCGGCGAGTTTACGCCCGACTCCGGCCGCGGCGATCTCGTCTTCGGTGGCTTTGAAAATTTGCTCGGCGAAGCCGAAACGCTCCAGGAGCAGGCGGCAGGTGCGCGGTCCGACGCCTTGGACACGTCGTAGCGCAAGCCAATAGACGTCGGCGCTGGCGGACATAGGCCCTCAGTGCGCTCGCGGAGTCGTCTGAGGCGGAGCGGAAGTTCGACGAAACGCGCGAGCGCGATGGGCGTAGTTGTATCTCACGTAGCAAATAGAGGCTAATGCGGTGCGGCCGACGGCGCGCGCTCCCAGCTTGACCGCGCCCGCTCAATGAAATAGTTAAAAGCGAACCGCTTTGTTTGCCGCCCATTGTGCCGTTCGTTTGTTAAATAGTGATGAATTCCATCGCTTCCGCGACGGACGCGTGAGCGGAGAGGCAAAGGGCTTGGGCGGAGGAGCAAAAAATTAATGGAAGCAAGCCAGGCAACGGAACCCGGCCGGATGTCGGCGACCGACAAGCAGATTCTGATCTTCAGCGTCTATCGGGACGCCGAATTGCGCGGAGCGCGCCTGCTGTTCAACCTGATCGGCCATATGAAGGACGGCGATTCGCAGCTCAAGATGGCCAAGCATCTGGCCGACGAAACCCGCCACGCATGGCTATGGACCCGGCGTATCGCCGATCTCGGCGGCACGCCCCTGATGCTCGCGGACGGCTACCAGCGCCGTCTCGGACTGCGGCTGGGAGTGCCCAAGACCGTGGTCGAATTGCTGGCGCTGACTGTGGTCGTCGAGGAGCGCGCGCAGAGCCGCTACATGGCGCACGCGGCGCTGCCCAACGTCGACGACGAGACCCGCGAAGTGCTCAAGGCCGTCACCGAGGACGAAACCTGGCACTTGTCGTGGATCGAGAAGAAGATGCGCGAGATCGCCAAGGAAGAGGGCTCCGAAGCCAAGGCCGAAGAGGCGCTCGACCGCTACCGCTCGATCGAGCGCGAGGTCTACGCGACGCTCGCTGCCGACGAAGTCGAGTTGATGCGCACCTGAACCGGCGCGTCGCCCCGGCGCGACGCGCTCTCCCGATCTTCCGCTGAAATACGAGCAAACTGCGCCGCCCTAAGCGCCGCGCGCGTCAAGGGCAGCCAAGGCAGAATTGAGCTCCATCCTCATCATCTCGGCCGCTTCGGCTGCGGCCTGGGCTGGCGCCGAGCCGAGACGTTTAAGGTATGCGTACATCAGGCTGCGGCTCGCATTGATGACGACCCCCGTGCCGTCGGCGCGCGCCGCACGCACCGCGTCGGCCGCACTGGCGCCCTGCGCTCCGTAGCCAGGCACCAGCACCGTCGCATGCGGCATCAGCTCGCGCGCACGGGCAGCATGCTGCGGATAGGTCGCACCTACGACCGCGCCGACCGGGCTCAGCCCGCTTGGACCGACGAAATCGCTGCCCCATCCCTCGACCCGTCGCGCTACCCACTCCCACATCGGTGCGCCGTCGGCTGTCCGGTCCTGGAATTCGCCCGAGGACGGATTGGAAGTCTTGACCAGCACGAAAAGACCTCGGCCCTCGCGCACGCGGGTTACAAATGGCGCGATCGCGTCGCTCCCCAGGTAAGGATTCACCGTCACGGCGTCGCATCCGAAGTTGCCCTCACCAAGGAAGGCCTCGGCATACGCGGCCGAGGTCGATCCGATATCGCCGCGCTTGGCGTCGGCAACCGTCAACAGCCCCAACCGGCGCGCGAGCGCGATAACTTCGGCGAGCGCGCGCATCCCGTCCATCCCGCGCGCCTCGAAAAACGCGAGCTGCGGTTTGATGGCGCAGACCGAAGCGGCGCACGCCTCGACGATCGCACAGCAGAAACGGGAGAGCGTATAGCCGTCGGGCAGGCCGGGCGCCCCGGGCGCGTCGAGTTGCGGATCGACGCCGAGCATCGCGACGCTTCGCTTGCGCCGCTGTGCTTCGAGCAATCGCTCGGAGAAGTAATCCATCGCGGCCTCATCATTTCACAAGCGATTTGCCCGCCACAACAAATCGCGCTCGAGTTAAGCCGCTTGGAGCGCCACGCGGTTTCGCGATAGCGTGCGGCCACGGCAGGAGCGCTCATGGAACTCGAAAAATTTGGCGTCTTTTCCTACCTCGACACGCTCAGCGCCGGCGAAGTCGCAGGCTTCGCCCGCAAGCTTGAGCATCTGGGCTACGGCGCATTATGGTTTCCGGAAACCTTCGGACGCGACCCCTTCGTGTGCGCGGCGCACGTGCTCGGCAGCGCGGAGCGGCTGATCGCGGGCGCGGCGGTCGCGGTGGTCTGGAAACGCGAGGCGGCGGCGATGGCGGGGGCGGCGCGCGCACTGGGCGAGATGTTCCCGGAGCGGTTCATCCTCGGGATGGGCGTGAGCGGCGGCCCATTCATGAAACGCCACGGCATCAACTACGGGAAACCGCTCAGCTACATGCGCGAGTACCTCGTCCGGATGCGCGAGGCGCCGTACTACGGCCCGCGCCCCGCAGTCGAGCCGCCGGTAATTCTCGCGGCGCTGAGGCCGCGGATGCTCGAGTTGGCGGTGGGCGAGACGATGGGCACGATCACGGCGCTGATGCCGCCCGAGGCGATCGCCACGATGCGTGCGACGATCGGGCCGCAAAAATGGATCTGCGCGCAGCAGGTGGTGATGCTCGAAACCGACGCGGCGCGGGCGCGCGCCGCAGCCCGCAAGTTCCTGCATTTCTACCTGGGCTCGCCCACCTACCATACCCATCTGCGCGCGCTCGGCTTTACCGACGCCGACCTCGCCGGCGACGGCAGCGACCGGCTGGTCGATGCGCTGGTGGTGTGGGGCGACGAGCGGCGCCTGCGACTGTGCCTGGACGCGCATCTCGAGGCGGGCGCGAACCAGGTCGTGATCTCGCCGATCAGCTCCGCGGGCGGCCATCGTCCCGACGAACGCGCGCTGGAGGCGATGGCGCCGCGATAGTCAACTCCGGTTTTTTTTGCGTCCGAGGTTTTTTGCGTGCGAAGTTTTTGCGCGCCAAGGACCGGGGCTTGGTCGAAGCGCCATCGGGTAGCACGACGTCGCCGCTCCGCCACAGATACCACGACGCGGCCGACCGATAGGGACGCCATCGCTCGGCCAACGCGCGCAGCCGCTTTGCGTCGGGCATCTTGCGCATCCGGTAGAGCCGCCGGGCGGCATTGCGCACCCCGAGATCGCCGACCGGCAAAACGTCGGGCCGCCCGAGATTGAACATCAGGAACATCTCCGCGGTCCATCGTCCGATCCCGTTCACGCGCGTGAGATCGACGATGATCTCCTCGTCCTCCATCCTGGAGAAGCGATGGAAGTTGAGGATGCCGTTCTCGACGTGCGCGGCGAGGTCCTTGAGGTAGAGGCTCTTCTGGCGCGAGAGCCCGACCCGGCGAAGATCTTCGGACGACGCTTCGATCACCTGGCGCGGCGTGGGAAAGCGCCGGCCCGGGAAGAGCCCGACGAAGCGATCGTGGATCGTGCGCGCGGCGGCGCCGGCGAGCTGCTGAAAAATGATCGCGCGGCCGAGCGCCGCAAAGCGCTCGCGGCGCAGCGCAATCTCGATCGGTCCGACCGCGTCGATAATGCGCGCCAGCACCGGATCGGCTCCGCGCAGATGCGCCATCGCCTCGCGCGCATAGGAAACTCCCAGGCGAGAACTCCCCTTGTTCGCCATCGCGCGCGGATTATAGCCGATTCGACGGAAGGCGCATCACCGGCGCGCGACCCTTTCGGCGGCGCTCCCGGCGGCATTCCAACGTCCGGAGCGCTTGCAAGTCGCACCAACTCGAAGATAATGGAGCGGAAATCACAAGATAGGGCGTTCCGCTTCACCGTCGATTCTGGGAGAGGTATCAACTGCGATGAAAACAGTGATGGCCAACCGGCGCTGGATAAAAGAGCATCCTGACCTTGGTACGGAGCCGGTACCCACCGAGACCTGCACCTCGCCGGAACTGTTTGAGCTGGAGCGCGACCGAATCTTTCGCAGGAGCTGGCTCAACCTCGGCCGCGAGGAGGATCTTCCCGAGCCGGGCAGTTACGTGGTCCGGGATCTCGCGATTGCCAACACCTCGGTTCTGCTGGTGCGCGGCAAGGACCGCAAAATCAGGGCCTTCCATAACGTTTGCGTGCATCGCGGCAATCGGCTGGTCGACGAGGAGAAGGGACTGTGCAAGGGCCGCTTCGTTTGCCGCTTTCACAGTTGGGCGTACGACACAGCCGGCCGGCTCACGTTTGTGTCCGACGAGGCCAACTTTTACGACCTCGACAAGAGCGCCCTGGGCTTGAAACCAATCGCCGCGGAGGTATGGGAAGGGTTTATTTTCATCAACTTGAATCCCCATCCTTCCGAGACCCTCGCCGAGTATCTGGCGGGGATGGTTCAGCAGATTCATGGATACCCATTCGATCAACAGCGATTGCTATGCCGCTACAGAGTCGAGGAAAAGGCCAACTGGAAGGTAATCCTGGACGCGCAAAATGAGGTTTACCATCTCCCGTTCCTGCATATTACCTATCCGGATTTCTGTCCGCTCAACGAACAAAAGTTCAGCCGCATCCAGCAGTTCACGCGCTTCGGACGCCATACCGCCTACTCGACTGAATTGAACTCCGATCACAAGCTGACGCCGGTTGAATCAATCGCCATCGGTGTGAATCCACGCGGCGGACAGGTGCATCCGTCGATGATCGGATGGTTCGATTTCTACACCGTGTTTCCGAACTTCTGCATGCTGTTCCTGGCCGGAACCTACGTCACCTACAACATCTGGCCGATCGCGGTCGACCGCAGCGTATGGGAAATCAGCATGTATCAACCGGCGACCAGCAAACCGAGCGAGCGGTTCGCGCAGGAGTACAATCGATGCCGCCTGCGCGATCTCCTCCAGGAGGACGCGAGCAATCACGAAGCTATTCAGGCGAGCCTCAATTCGGGAGCGCTTAGCCATTTTCAACTGCAGGACGAAGAGATCCAGATAAGGCATTTCCACCGGGAAGTGCGCAGGCACATTTTTGGTGAAGAGACCGGCGCAGCGGCCACTAACAATAATCGCGACGCGCTTGAACTGAGATTGAAATGAATACTTCATTGCCATCCGGCTTTTCGGACCTCGAGCGATTCGCCGACTGGATGCTGCCGACGAGCGTCGAGCGGAACCGAAAGCGGCTCGCGAGTTCGATGGACGAGATCAATGCGCTTTACAACGCATTGCTGCCCCGGCTCGCGGAGATATTCGGCTACCTGGATCAATTTTCCCTGGAGGAGATGCCGCAGGACGCGCAAAGGCTACTGTTCCTCTCCCTGTCCTTGGCCGAAATCTCAATCGCGGTCGAACTGTTCCACGAGCCGAAGGTCACCGGGGGTTGCGATCCGGCGCGCTTCGTAGTGGCGCGCGACCTGAATCCCTAAGTCCATTTACACTAAAGACCGGTTCTTCACTAAAAGGGCGTCATGGATCTCACTGGCAAAGTGGCTCTGGTGACCGGTGCGGGCTCGGGTATCGGCCGGGCGGTCGCCCTGCGGCTCGCGGCGGCGGGAGCGAAAATCGTTGTCGCGGATTTCAACCAAGCGGCTGGCGTCCGGACCTGCGCGGAGTTGAAAAAGTCGGGGGCCGAAGCAGCTTCGCGGCGGACGGACGTTTCCAGGACTGCGGAAGTTCAGGAACTTATCGCCTTCGCGGTTCAGACCTTCGGTAAGCTCGATTGCGCGGTGAACAACGCCGGAATTCAGGGCGAGTTGGCTTCCACGGCCGAGTGCAGCGAGGAAAACTGGGATCGCATCGTCGATACCAACCTCAAGGGCGTCTTCCTGTGCATGAAGTATGAACTGCGGGAGATGCTGCGCCGCGGCAGCGGGGCAATCGTGAACATCGCGTCGAACTTCGGTATCGTGGGTTCTCCGCAGATGCCCGCCTACTCGGCGAGCAAACACGGAGTGGTCGGCCTCACCAAAACGGCCGCGATCGAAGTTGCGGCGCGCGGAATTAGAGTGAACGCGGTATGCCCCGGCCCCACCTTAACCCCGCTTGCCGAAGCCGTGATCAAGGACACGCCCGGAATTATCGAGGCGATCAATAGCCGGCTACCGATCGGTCGGATGGCAAGCCCGGAAGAGATTGCACGCGCGGTCGCGTGGCTGTGCTCGGACGAAGCGACCTTTGTGGTCGGTGGGATTTTTCCGGTCGACGGCGGTTACGTCGCTCAGTAGACGGGCGCGTCACTCACCGGCAGCACGAAACGTCCAAGTCGCTCCAGCAGAGCCTCATCTTCGGCTTTTTCTCGGGCGGCCTTTCCATTTAAGCATTCCGATCGAAAGCCGCCGCGTAGGAAACTCCGCCGAGCCAGAGATTAGCGATGAGAATGGGGGGATAACCAGACCTGCTCCAGGCGCGTCGGGCGCATCGGGTTCAGCACGTAGCCGTTCACCCAGGGCTGGCGAATCATGTAGGCGACCGGATTGTAGAGAAAGACCCAGGGCGCATCGGCAACCACAAGTTCTTCGGCCCGGTTATACAGTGCGTAGCGCCGCGCGCGGTCGGTCAGGGGCGCGGCCTCGGCCAGCAATTTGTCGACCTCGGGGTTGTAGTAAAAGGTATCGTTGTTGCCGCCCCATTGCTTGTGCGAGAACAGCACCTCGAGGAAGTTCTGCGGGTCGGAAAAGTCGGCTTCCCATCCGAGATCGACCAGGGCTACGGTCTCCGGCTGGCGAATCGCTTCGAGCAGCGGCGCCCACGCCACCGGCTTCAACTCGACGCGGACGCCGACCAGCGCCAGGTCCTGCTGGATCGATTGACCGATCATCATCTCGGTCCGATCGGCGCGCATCCAAAGCGTCGGGGAAAAGTCTTTACCTACTCCCGCTTGCTCGAGCAGCCGCCGCGCCTTGGCGGGGGCGTAAGGATAGCCCTTAAGGTTCGGATTGAAGCCCGGCAGACCGGGCGGCAGAACGCCCTCGGCAACGACGCCGCGCCCATTGAGCAGTGCGATTATCTTGCGCTTGTCGACCGCGTAATTGAACGCACGCCGCACCCGAACGTCGTCGAACGGCTTCATCCCGCAGTTCATCCCAAGATATTCGGTCGCGATGTCCACGATATGCAGTGTCAGCGCGCGGAGGTTCGGCGTCTTCATCACGTATAAAAACTCGGCCGAAGGAATTCTCGAAACGTCGATCGCGCCGGCCTCGAACTTGAGCCACTGCAAATCGTCGCTGGCGCCGATTTCCTCGACTACCGCGTCCAGCCGCGGAAGGCCCTTGATGAAGTAGTCCGGATTCTTCACCAGCACCAGGCGCTGACCCCCGATCCACTGGGCGAGCTTGAACGGGCCGCTGCCGACCACGTGGCCGGAAAAATCCTCGGTCCATCGCTCGACCACCTCGTGCGGCACCGCCGCCGCAAACGGCATCGCGAGCTTCTGCACGAAGATCGGATCGGGCCCGTCCAGATGAAAAACGATCGTCCACGGATCCGGCGTCGCGATACCGCTTACCTCGCGTGCATGACCCGCCTGAAATTCCGCCGCGCCGGTTATCTCGCGAAAATATTCCATCCCCTTCGAGCGCGTCGCCGGATTGAGCACGCGTTCGATTTCGTACTTGAAGTCGGCGGCGGTTACCGCCCGGCCGTTGGTGAAGCGGGCGTCGCGGCGCAGATGAAAGGTGAAGACCCGCGCGTCGGGCGACTCCTCCCAGTTCGTCGCGACCTCGGGCACCAGGTCGACGCCGCCGTCGCTATAGCGCACCAGAGTGTCGAAAATCATCTGCTCGAAGGTCCACGAGGCGGTGTCATAGCCGGCGGCGGGGTCGAGCGTCGGCACGTCGTCCTGCACGGCGAGATGGAGCACCTGCGCGCCGGGCGCAAAGCCCGGCATCGCCGGTGCGCCCGCCCCGCCGCGGCATCCGGCGCCGCTTAAGGCGGCGCCGGATGCCGCGGCGAGCCATAGCAGAGCCGCGACCAGCGCGCGTCCCGCGCGCCGGTCGCGGCTCTGCCCATCGCCGGCGCCGCCGGCTCCGCCGGCGGCGCGGAGGCGGCCGGCGATGAGGCGGCGGCGCGGCACGCGCCGCCGCCTCATCGCCCGGCCCTCCCGCCGCGCGCGCGCAGGTAGCCGTAGCCGAGCAGATTGAACGCCAGCACCGCGTAGAAAATCGCCAGCCCGGGAAAGGCGATCAGCCACGGCGCGGTGCGAAAATAGATTAGCGCCTCTTCGATCATACGGCCCCAGCTCGGCGTCGGCGGCGGCACGCCGAGGCTGAGAAAACTCAAGCCTGCGTCGAGCAGCAGCGTGCCGGAGGTCCCCAGCACCGCCATCACCACGATAATCGGCATCACGTTCGGAAGCACATGGAACGCGATCAGCCGCGCCGGCGAGCCGCCCAACGCGCGCGCCGCCGTCACGAAGTCGCGCTCGGCCATCGACAGCGTCTCGGCCCGCACCACGCGCGCGATTTGCGTCCAGGAGACGAGTCCGATCACCAGCAGCACATTAAGCAGGCTCGGATGGAGCACGGCGACGAAGGCCATCGCGAGCAGCAGCGCCGGCAACGTCAGCATCACGTCGGTGAAGCGCATCAGGGCGAAATCGGCCGCGCCGCCGAAGAAACCCGCGGCGAGCCCGATCGCCACCCCGATCGTCATCGTAATCACCATCGCGGCAATGCCGACGATAAGCGAGACGCGCGCGCCCCAGATGATGCGCGAGAGCACGTCGCGCCCCAGCTCGTCGGTGCCGAGCGGAAACGCGGCCGACGGCCGGCCGGGATCGCCGTAAGTCGGCGCGACCGCACGGGTCGGATCGTGGGGCGCGAGCCGCGGCGCGAATAACGCGGTCAGCACCAGGCTCAGCACCATCGCCGCGCCCACCAGCTCCATCGCATTGAGCCGCCGCGTCATGCCGACTCACTCAGCCGAATTCGCGGATCGAGCCACGCGTAGAGCAGGTCGACCCCCAGATTGGCGACGACCACCAGCAAGGCCGAGAAGAGCACGGTGCCCATGATGAGCGGGATGTCGAGATTGAATACCGCCTCGTACGCGAGCCGCCCGATTCCCGGCCAGTTGAAAACGGTCTCGGTAAGCACCACGCCGGAGAGCAGTCCGGCGAGATCGAGCCCCGCGAGCGTCACCAACGGCAGCATCGCGTTCGCCATCGCGTGGCGGACAAGTGCCTGCGCGCCAGAAAGCCCCTTGCTCCGCGCGGTGCGGATATAGTCCTGCTCCAACGCTTCGACCAGGTTGGTGTGCAGGATACGCGAGTAGTAACCGGCCGAGCCCAGCGCGAGCGCGATGGTCGGCAGCGCAAGGCTTTTGAGCCCGTCGAACCCGCCCAACGGAAACGAGCGCAGGTAAAGACCGCCCGCGATCAGCAGCATCGTGCCGAGCCAGAAGACCGGCACCGAGATCAGTGCGAGCGAGCCGACGAGCAGGAGGTTGTCCACCGCGCGCCCGCGCCACGCTGCCGCAACCATCCCCATCGGAATGCCCAGCACGAGCGACAGCGCCATCGCGCAAAGCGCGAGGATGGCGGTGGCGGGGAAGCGGCTCAGGATCAGTTGGGTCACGCTCGCGCGCCGGATGTAGGAGCGGCCAAGGTCGCCGTGCAGCGCGCGGCCGAGATAATGCGCGTACTGCAGATAGACCGGCTGGTCGAGACCGAGTTGATGACGGATGGTGGCCAGTGTCTGCGGATCGGCCTTCGCACCCGCCATCGCGACCGCGGGGTCAGCCGGAATCACGAAGGCGATGGTGAAAGTGATGATCGAGGTGCCGAGGAGAACCGCCGCACCATAGATGATTCGCCGGATGATGTACGCGATCACCGTTTCACCGGCATCGATTTCTACTCCGCGAGCAAGCAGCGGGCGCGAAGTTCGCGCGCGAGCCTTATTTCGGCGCGCTCGCGATGGCGGCGCGCGGCACCGGCACCCGCGGACCCGTCATCGGTATCCGCCGCCTCCAGGGCGGCGCGCTCCTCGGGCCGCAGCGCCGCCGCGACAATTTTGTCCAGCTCGGCGCGGCGAGCAGCCTCGTCCACGTTTAGCGCGTCGGCGCTCGCGTGCTTGAGCGCCCGCCAGTGGGTGAGAAATGCGGTCAACGATGCGTAGGCGCCGGGCTTCATGGCGCGATCGGACTCGCGGCGCTGCCGCCCAGCGGCGCGATCGCCAGGCCGATAAGGTAGCCGGCCACCGCCGCGCCCATCGCGATCGCCAGAAACCGCAATCCGGAAAGCGCTCGCCGATCGTTCTGCGCGAGCCATCCCTGGAAATACCCGATCGCGAACAGCGTCAGCGCCGTCGCCGCCATCGCGGCAATAAGCCCGAAGTAGTCGCCGGGCCCGGTGGACGGAATCAGGATGAACGGCAACAGCGGCACCACCGCGCCAACCAGGAACGCGACGCCCATCGTGATGCCGTCGGCGGCCGCGCTGCCCAGCGCCTGCCGGCTCATCCCGTACATCTTGACCTCGGCGGTCGAGAGCAGCGCCTGCGGCGCGGAGCTCAGGAGCTGGACGACACGGTAGGAGGCCTCACGGCTCAGCCCCTCGTGCTCGAGCTCGTGCAGCAGACGCTCGCGCAGCAGATAAGGCTCGGCGGCGGCCTCCTCGCGCGTGCGTTCAAGCTCGCTGGTCAGCACTTCGGTTTCGGCTCGCGCGCCCAGGTAGGCCCCGGCGCCCATCGAAAGCGCGCCGGCGGCGGTCGACGCGAGGGCCGCGAGGATCACCTGGCGATGGACCGCGACGGCGCCGCTTAGTCCCGCGAGCACGCCGGCCGTGGTGAGAATCCCGTCCTGCATCCCGAAAACCACTTCGCGGACGCTGGAGAGACGCTCGACGAGGCGTTTTTTTTCGGTTGGATCGAGGGCCGCCACGCTCGCTCAGCCGCAGCTAGGAATCGCTGGTTGTGGTCGGCGGGGCCTGGATGCCGGGTGGTTCCCAATCCGCCGGACACATCCGCCCCGAGCGCAGCGCGCGCACCAAGCGGAGTGTCTCGCTCACGCTGCGGCCGACGTTCATCGGACACGCGACGCAGTAGACGATCGTGCGTTTGGAGTCCAGGATAAACGTCGCGCGCATCGCCAACCCCGCGCTCTCCTCGAACACACCGTAGGCCCGCGCGAGCTTGCCGCCCTCGTCGGCCAACAACGGGTAGCTGATTCCGCCCAGCTCGCGGGCCCAGCGCAGATGCGTCTCGACGTCGTCGATACTGACCGCGACGATACTGGTATGCTCGGCGGCAAACGCCTCGCGCGAGCGATGGAAGCCGACAACTTCGGTGGGACAGATAAAAGAGAAATCGTGCGGATAGAAGAACAGCACGACCATTTCGGAATCGATTTGGGACAGCCGCAGGCGTCCGGCGCGGCCGCCGGCCGCTGCGGGCAGATCGAATGGCGGCGCAGTGTCTCCAGGCTTCAGCATCTCCGCACCAGGTGCGGAGAGTAAGGCTACTCGATCTGATAGGTAATCGAAACGGTCGCGGGTATCGTGATCTCGCGCGGGCGTGCAGACGATGCCTCCGGCTCCGGCGCCAGCCGCGCCTGGGCCTCGCTGACGGCGCGCAGCACGCGCGCGAGCCTCACGCCCAACGAGCGCGCGAGCAACGCGGCTTGCGCTTGCGCGTCGAGCGTGGCCAGAGCAATCGCTTCGCTGCGGGCCCGGCTCTCGTCCGCGAGGACGAAGTCGAAATAGTTGATGCGGCTCGCGCCGGCGCCGAACGCGTCGTCTATCAACAACCCGACGATCGCGTTGGCGTCGGCCTCGACGGTGATCGAATTCTCGGCGCGATAGCCGGTCACGACCGCCTGGTGGCGCCCTCGGGGGTGCTCGTATTCGGGATAGAGCGAGCAATTGCCGGCTCGAAACACACCTCCGCCACGGAGCCGTTCGGCCAGCACTTCGGCCACTCTCAATACGAGCTCGGCGTTTGCCGTGGCGCTCTGATGCGCGGAGAGCGCCTGAGTTTCGATCATGAAATTAAGCCGCACGCGATCGGGAGTGGTATGCGACTCGCCACTGCCGACGACGTCGAGCGTACGCAGCGGCCGGCCCGTCAACGCTGAGGGCCGCACTTCGACGCTCGGAATTCCCGGCAACGCCGCGACACGCCCGGGCTGGAGTCCCCCTACGGAAGTCTCCGCCAATTCGACCGGAACTGACATCCGCAATGAAGACTAGCTCGTGCGCGCGGATGATTCGCGTCCGGTGTGCCCGATGTCGGCTAATATTGTTAAGGCCAGTTGATCGAGACGCGGCAAATTCCCCGAAGGCGGGTCGCGTTTGGTGCATCGCCCCGACGCGAACCTTGAACCGCGCATCCCGCGCGCGGTTACTGGATCTGGTAGGTGATCGAAACGGTCGCGGGGACCGTGACCTCGTTGGGCTGCACCGGCGTCGGCGCGCCCATCGTCGAGCTCATCGCCATCGCCCCCATCCGCATCAGCGGCATCGGCGTGACTTCCGCTTCGGTGGTGGCTTTGACCACTGGCCCGAGCTTGACGCCCAGCGACTTGGCCAGCGAGTCGGCCTGCGTTTGCGCGTCCTTGGCGGCCAACGCGATCGCCTGGCTGCGGGCCTGGCTCTCGTCGCGCAGCGTGAAGTTGAGAAAGTTGATTCGGTTGGCGCCGGCTTCGATCGCGGTGTCGATCAAGCCACCGAGCATCCCGATCTCGCCCGTCTCCACGGTGATCGAATTTTCGGCGCGATAGCCGGTGACGACCGGCTTGTCGTTGGGCCGCGGCGAGTCGCTGTACTCGGGATAGAGCGAGTAGCCGCCGGTCCACACCTTGCCCTTGCCCTGGAGCTTGGTGTTCAGCGCGTCGACGACCTTTTGTGCGAGCGCCGCGTTCTGGCCCGCGCTTTGCTGAGCGGTCGCGGCATGCGTCTCGATCGCGAGGTTGAGCGAGGCGACATCCGGGGCCACGTGGGCCTCGCCGTTGCCGGTAACCTGGATCGTGCGCGCGTCTTGCGCCGGCGGGGCCGGGAGTGGTGCAGGATTTATCGGCCCGGCGGCCGGCGCGTCCGCCGGTGTCAGTACGAAAGCGATCGCAACACCCGCCACCAGCAAAAGAAGACCAGTGGCGCGGCGGCGGGTACCGCCAAATCGCCTCGGCTCACAGAACTTTGCGAGCTTTGCGAACTTTGCGGGCTTCGCGATATGAAGCATTTTTCTCATCCGCACCTGCTCCTCGCCCGCACCTGCTCCCATGAGACGGTTGCCAGGCCGCGCGCCGCCGCCTAAGCTGCGGGCCAACCGATTGCCACAGCGCAATAGTTTAGGAGCCAGCGGCGAAAGGCAAGGCCGCCACGCGCGCCGGACGCGAGCGCGGAGCGCGCCGGTGCTTTGGCCGGCGGCGCGGTGTATTCTTCACGATTGGAAACTATCGCATGGCCGACAAG
>CAVZDJ010000046.1:0-184844 GCA_963773975.1 uncultured delta proteobacterium | reverse complement strand
CCTACGCGTACGCGGCCGGCCGAAGGCGGGTAATGAGCTCGCGGCGGAATTCGCAACTAGACGCCGGGAAGGAGGAACGGCAATTGGTCCCGGCGATCAGCTAGCCGTCGCGCTGCGTGACGAGCCGGAACGTCAGGGTGAGCACGACGAGGTCCGGCTGGGCCCGCCAGCTCACCGAAAGCGGCGCCGAACCATGACGGCGTCATTGGGTGGAGCGAAGCCCGCCGCGTTTGGACCGAGCTCGACGATGCCCAGCGGCGCCTGTTCGAGATCCGGCCGGCACCCCGGCCACCGGCTCGGCGGAGCGAGCGTCGCAGCCTGCCGTCCCGCGTGACTCTAAGCCTCGCGGCTGCCCCGGACAGCGGGCCTCGAGCGCAAACAGCCAGCAACTGGAGGCGAGACAGACCGGTCAACGGCAACGCAGCTCTGGCGGACATCACCCGTCGTCGGATCTCTGACCACAACGAGAAGGAGGCAGGTATGAGCAGTAACGCCATGACAATCGAAGGCAAGACGGTTCTGGTGACCGGGGCCAATCGCGGTCTCGGGCGGCGCGGTCGACGAAGCCCTCCGGAGGGGCGCGAGGCGGGTGTATGCAGCGTCGCGCCACCCGATCGTCCACCCGGATGACCGTGTCACGCCCGTGATCATGGACGTGACCGAGTGGGCGCAAATCAAGCGAGCTGCCGAGAGCGTCGATTCGCTGGACATCCTGATCAACAACGCCGGCGTGTCGCTGCCCGATGACCTGAACGATCGGGCCGCGTTCGAGCGGCACTTCGACGTCAACTTTTACGGCCGTTGATGATTGCCCAGGCGATGCTGCCGTCGCTGACCCGGAGCCGGGGGCGGATCGTCAACGTCGTCTCGATCGGGGCGTTCGCCGCGGTGCCGGTCCTTCCGGCCTATTCGGCCTCGAAGGCGGCGGCGTTCTCGGTGACGAAGTCGCTGCGCGCGCTCCTGGCCGGGCGTGGCGTGAAGGTTCATGCGGTCCTGCCTGGACCGATCGACACCGACATGGTGCGGGGTCTCGATATCCCCAAGACGTCGCCCGCGGACGTCGCCCGTGCCGCGCTCGACGGAGTGGAGCGCGATGAGGAGGAGATCTTCCCCGACCGGTTCTCGGAGATGGTGGCCGAGGGCTGGCGCGCGGGCGCGGCCAAGGCGCTTGAGCGCCAGAACGCGGCGCTCGTACCAGCAGAGTTGATCGCGGCGTAGGCACTGAGGGACGGTGGAGCTTCGCCCGATCGAAACCGACTGAACTGCACCCCGCTCTGCCCGGGCCCACCGCGACGACTCCGCGCGGTGGGCCTGGTCGAGCGGCCGGCGACGCGGGCCCCGCTCGACCAAATCGACTGACGGAGGAGACGATGACCCTTCCACAGGTTGGCCACCGGAGCGAGTCGCAACCTTCTGGGGCCGGCGCACTTGGCCAGCGGCATCAGCGGCACGGACATCGGCTCTTAGGTATCGCGACCGATCTCGCCGCGTGGAAATCCTGATGCGGCCATTCCGGGGCCTTGATCGTCGTCGCGTCCCGAGTCCCTTCCGGGCTCATGCCACCGTGTGACATTTCGGTGGTGCGGGCGAGCGAGAGCTGTTGTGAGAGTAAGAAGGAGGCAAGGTGACCAATCGCAAGACAGGAACGCGTGAGGAATGGCTTGCAGCGCGGCTGGAGCTGCTCCAAGCGGAAAAGGAGCACACAAGGCAGGCCGACGATCTGGCACGGCGGCGGCAGGAGCTGCCCTGGGTCAGGATCGAGAAGGAGTACCGGTTCGAGACCGACGAGGGCACAGCGTCGCTCGCTGAGCTGTTTAGAGGACGATCGCAGCTGCTCGTCTATCACTTCATGTTCGGCTACGGAGACTACGTCGACGAGGACAACCCGGGCTGTACCGCCTGCTCGTTCGTCGCCGACCACTTCGACGCCGCCGTCCCGCATCTCAACGGCCACGACGTGACGCTTGTGGCCGAGTCGATCGGCCGCTTGAGGAGCTTCGCCGGTACAAGCAGCGGATGGGCTGGCGATTCCCCTGGGTCTCGTCGCTCGGCAGCGACTTCAAGTACGACTTCGGCGCCGCCTTCACCGACGAGCAGCAGCGCAACGGCGCCGAATACAACTTCCGCCACATCGACGATCCCGGCCAGCAGGCGCCGGGGATGAGCGCGTTCGCGCTCGCGGACGGGGTCGTCTACCACACCTACTCCACCTACGCCCGGGGGGTCGAGCAGCTGATGGGGACCTACCGGTTCCTAGACCTCGCGCCGCTCGGCCGCAACGAGACCGGGTACTGGTGGCGCCGCCACGACGAGTACGACAACCCCGCTGAGTACAACGCCAAGATCATCGCGGAGTTCCGCGCCAACCAAGGACACGTTGGCGGCATGTGGCAGGAAACGCCACTGCTGCTGCTCCACCACACCGGCGCAAAATCGGGTCTCAGCCGCGTCAACCCGGTCGCATACCTGCCCGACGGCAGGCGCTACTTCATCTGGGCCGCCAACGGAGGAGCGCCGAACAACCCCGACTGGTACCACAACCTCAAAGCGCATCCGAACACGACCATCGACGTCGGGAGCGAAACGATCGACGTCCTCGCCGAGGAGGCGACCGGCGAGGAACGCGAGCGCCTGTTCGCAACTGCAGCTGACCGCTACCCGCAGCTTCACGAAGTCGCAGGCAAGACCGATCGCATGATCCCGGTGATCGTCCTCACGCCCGGCGGAACCGAATGAGTGGCTCGACCGCGTGTCAACGCGACGAGACCAGCGCCGGGCGCCCCTCGTCGCGTTTGTGGCGAGGAGCGGGTCTGCTCGCCAGTTGGGGTGAGTTCCCCGCTATTGGGTCGGCGCGTTTCTCGCCGGTGGTGCGGGTGCCTCTTGTCGGGCGGGCGGCCTCTATCGGGTGGACTGGCGCGGCTCAGGCGGCTGTTGGCCAGCTCAACGCCGCCACTTTTTTGAGAGCCTCAGGAGGGGTGCGGTCATGAGTCGTGGTAGCAGTCGGGGGCCCGGGACGACTCGCAGGCCGAGCTGCTCGAACATCGTGAGCGTGTCCATCTGGAACCAGTGCTCGGCGGCCTTCCCGTCGACCATCCGGCTGATCTCGAGACCGGAGAAGCGGACCTTACGGCCGGTCGGTGGCAGGCCGCGGAAGTGCCCCGTGTGGGTTCCGGTGAACAGGATCCGCTGCGCGTTCATCTCCTCATCGGCCACGGTGTCCTGCACCTCGAGGTGCAGGTCGGGGAACCCCTCGAGAAAGGTGCCGAGGAACGCGACCCACGCGTCGCTGTCGAGCGCGGGCAGGTGCATGCTGTCGGGAGCGTGCCCGATGTAGTCGGCGGTTCGAGCGTCAGCCTCACCCTCGTCGTCGCGGGCGTTGAAGGCGTCGACCCACTGGCGGGCGGCCAGCCTGTTCTGGGTCGACGCGGATTTGCTTAGGGTCTCGATGCTCATGTTCTGTCTTCTTCGGAGTCAGGCCGGGATGCCAGGGGGGCCGAGGATCTCCAGGCCGTATTCGGCGGCCGTCTTCATCACCAGCTCCATGTCGGGCGGCGTTGCGGGACCGGGCGGGAGCTCCGGCCCGGGGCGGGCTCGGCCAGCGCGCGGACGAAGCCCGCGAAGTCACCCGGCTCGGTGACCAGGAGGAACCGCGCCATCTCGGAGCTCACGATGAACGTGTGCGGGATGTCGCGCGGCCCGAGGACGAACGAGCCGGCCGGTGCGACATGGGTCTCGCCGTCGACCCAGATCGTGAGCTCACCGTCGAGGACGTAGAACCATTCGTCCTCGTTGTGGTGGACGTGGAGCGGCGAGCCGCTTCCGCGTGGGGCCGTCTGCTCGGTGACCAGGGCGCCGTCGCCGGCCGCCTTGATCGTCGTCAGCCCGCCGAAGAACCAGAGGTGCTCGCCGGTGCCGGGCTGCTGTGCGATGGGGGTGAGAGTTGTCATGTGCGCAGCATGCTCCGCGCGGCTCTGCGCGACCATCCCCCGCGCGCGGGGATCTTTCTTGCACGCGGTGAGAGACTGGGGCGATGGCACGGTCCGTCGAAGCGCTGATCGATGAGATCGATCTCCTCGCGTCCAGGGGACTGCCGCGCAAGGAGTTCTTCGCCGAGCTCGCTCCGAGGGTCCGCACGGTGCTCGACAACGACGCGAGCTGCTGGCACACGCTCGACCCGCACACGCGTCTGCTGACCAGCGACGACCCCGCGGAGCTGATCGGCCGCGGGATCCTCACCCCGGAGCAGACCCCCGGCGCCGGCGAGCTGATCATCCGCAGCGAGTACATGATCGACGACGTCAACACGTTCGCCGGGCTCGCCGCCAAGCGGGTGCCGGTCGGGATCCTCGACCACGCCACCCGCGGCAATCCCGAGAGCAGCCCGCGCTACCGCGATCTGCTCCTGCCGTCCGACATCCCGCACGAGCTCCGTGCCGCATTCGTCATCCGCGGGCGCGTGTGGGGCGCTGTCCACATCGCCCGCCGCGCGTCGAGCGGACCGTTCCAACCGAAGGACGCCGACGCCCTCGCCGCGATCACCGGGGCGGTCGCGCGCGGGATCCGCACATCGCTGCGCTTCGACGCGGCCCGGCGCATCAACGGGCTCGAGCCGCCCGGCCTCGTCGTCCTCGGCCCCGGCGACGAGGTGGAGATGATCACTCCGCCGGCCCGCGAGCTGCTCGCCTCGATCGCCGCCAGCGACATCCCGCTACGCCGACGACGACATGCCCGCCGCGGTGCTCTCCCTGGCAGGGTTTGTCCGCAGCGCACCCCACGCCGCCCAGGGCGGCGCGAACGTCGTCACCGTGCCGGCCGATGACGGCTGGGTGACCCTCCACGCGTCCCGCCCGGGCTCGGCGTCCGACGGTCGCGTGGCGATCGTGATCGAGCGCGCCAGCGCGGCCCGCTCAGCGACCGTCCGCCTGGAGGCGTTCGGTGCGACCACCCGCGAGCGTGAGGTCGCCACGCTCCTCGCACGCGGACTGTCGCGCTCCGAGATCGCCGAGTCGCTGGTCCTCTCTCCGCACACGGTCGAGGACCACACCAAGAGCCTCTACAACAAGGTCGGCGTCGCTTCGCGCCAGGAGCTCGTCGCCCGGGTATTCCTCGACGAGTACCTCCCCGAGGTAGCCCAGAGCACGCCGCTGACCTCCCGAGGACGCTTCGACCGCGTCTAGCGTCCGAGTCCACATACAGCGATGCGCCGGAACTGCTGATTTCACAACGTCCGTTCCGCATCGCGCCACCTGGCCGTCCAGCACGCCGAGCAAGGGCCGCATCGGTTCCGCGGGGTCCTAACAGCGCCCGCGAGCGAAGCCTCCCTCCAGGCGATCTCGAATACTGCACGTCGCCGCCAAGACTGACGCATCGATCGCCGACCGGCACCTGGTCGCTCGCGGCACGGCCCTGCTTCCGTCCCGCGACATGCCTCTTGCCCGTCCGCGTCGGCGAACCTCCTTTGCGCGGACTGCAGGGGACGGCGCCTCCCGATCCGGAGCGCTGTGGGGATGCGTTGTGCTCGTGGCGAACAGCAGGTGCGTCCCCAGGCGCGGCTCGGGGAGCGTGCCGCCAGCGAAAGCTGGGGAGCGCAGGCGTCGAGCAACGCTCCCGCTGCCCCGCCGCCCAGGCCACCCAACCTGAGCTCCGGTAGGCCGGCATCGTCCAGCAGCGACCGATAGCCGTCGCGAGTCGCCGCCAGCAGCACGATCGGGTCGGACTCGATACGCCGCGCAACGCGAGCACCTCCAAGCTCGGACGGTCGAGCCACTGCGCGTCCTCGGCGACCAAGAGCAGCGGCGCGTCGGCCGCGACCTCCGAGACGAGATCGAGGGCGGCCATCGCGATTCGATAATGCTCGGGCGCCACCTCGTCCGTCAGGCCAAAAGCAGCATCGAGTGCCGCCTGCTGAGCGCTGGGAAGCCGGGCCGCACGCGCGCGCACCGGTCCGAGCATCTGATGCAACCCGGCGAACGGGAGATGGGCCTCGGTCTGCACCCCAGTGGTGGTGAGCGTGGCCATACCCCGCTCCCGCGCGGCTCGTGCGGTGTCCGATATCAGCCGAGACTTGCCGATATCCGCCTCGCCGCGAAGCACCAGCGCCTGACCGCGTGCCGCGACCTCGTCCAACACCGACGTTAGGAGACGTTGCTCCTGCTCGCGACCTATCACGGGCGCAACCTCGTCGCGAACGCTGCCGAGCATGACGGTTTCATCCTGCCACTCGGAGCCCGCTCGCGGGATTCTCGCAGCGAGCCCGCGAGGCCGGGAGTCCTGTGAGCGCCCGTGAAGCGACCGGATGAGAGGTAGTAGGGTCTTGGCGGGATGGAGGAGACCCGCCACCAGTTCCACGCCGCGCTGAGGGAACTCGAGCAGAAGACTCTCGACGGACTCGAGCTGGTGATCGCGCAGCTCGACAGCGCTCTCGAATCGGTTGGCTCCCGGAACGTCGAGCTGGCCGGGATCGTGGTCGCCGATGATGACCGGGTCAACCGGCGCTACCGGGAGATCCACGAGGACGCGCTGTCGCTGCTGACACGGCAGGGTCCGGTTGCCGGCGATCTGCGACTCGTCGCGGCGCTGCTGGACATCGTCCGCCGCATCGAGCGGATGAGCGATCAGTGCGCGAACATCGCCAAGCTGGTCCCGCTGTCGAGCTCCGAGGCGACGACCGACGCTGACATCCTCGCGACGATCGAGCGGATGGGTGAGCTGGTGCGCTCGCAGGTGGGCGCAAGCCGAACAGGCGTTTGACACCCGCGACGTCGCGCTGGCTCGGACCCTCGCGGACCGCGACCGCGAGGTCAACCGGCTCGACCGCGAGGTCTTCCTTCGCGCGGTCGAGGTCGGGGACAACCTTGAGGCTCGCGAGTGGGCGATGTTCATGATCCTCGTCGCGCGGTGCCTGGAGCGCATCGCCGAGAACGCCGTGTTTATCGCCGAGCAGACGGTGTTCGTCGTGATCGGGCTGTTCCGCGAGACCCAGAGCGCATCGCAGCTCGCCTAACACGGCCGTTTCGCCCCTGTCCGGGTGCGGCCGCCGGTCGCGAGCCGCCGGCCCGCGCTCCACATCATGCCGTGCTCGAGAGGCAAGATGACCGGCCATCAACCGGCGTCCCACCCAGCCGGCTCACGCTTCTCACCAAATGGTTTGGGCATGCGGCGGCTCGGGGATCACATTCGTATGCCGCCGGATCCGACCTCGGCGCGGACTTCGGGTTTGTGGATGACCTTCCCTTAACCCGGGACGCGATCGCGTTCGCCCAAGAACGCCACCGATACCAGCGGCGAGCCGCAGACGGAGCGCCGTTCCTCCTGCATCCGCTCGAGGTGTCCTCGACACTCAAGAGATGCGATTGTCCCGACTACGTCGTTGCCGCCGCGGTGCTGCATGACGTGCTCGAAGACACCGACGCGGAGCGGTCCGATCTCAGCGCACGCTTTGGCTCTCACGTCGCTGAGCTGGTCGCGCTCGTCAGCGACGATCCCACAATCGGCGACGAGGAGCTGCGAAAGGATGACGTGCGCGAGCGGGTACGGCGTGCCGGCGGGTATGCGCTCGCGGTATATGCCGCCGACAAGGTCAGCAAAGTTCGCGAGTTGCGCATGCTGATCGCCACCGGACTGGACCAGGACGCGGCCACCGTTAAGCTGCGGCGCTACCGAAAATCGCTAGACATGCTCGAGCAAGCAACCCGCAACAGTCAGGTGGTCGAGCTGCTGCGGTTCGAGGTAGAGGCTCTCGAGGCGCTACCGCCCGAACCAAGCGTGCCCGCAGGCGCCTCCGACACTAACTGACTCATACCGCCCGTTGGCGGCGCACCAGCTTCACGCGAGCGAGCGGCGCCGACTCGGTGATCCAGCTATCGCTTCGGAAGAGGAGAAAGAAGTCCAGGGACAAAGTACCCGATCCCCGGAAGGCGGAAATAGGACCGCTGGCCGGGCCTGCCACCGACTTTGAGGATGGGCGTCCAACCCGTCGCTGAGCAACGGGCCACGTGGGAACTGTGACCGGTTCAGGCGTCGAGCACTTGCTGCCTCGTGGTGGATCACGAAGTCGGCGCGCTCAGCTACCAGCGTGACCCCAGGTGTCCTGGCAGGGACAGTGAGCTGGGCGGCTCGACGTGGTTGCTTTTGCTCGCCGAGCGGAAGATCGGCGAGTTCGGCGCTCAGCTTCTCCCGATTTGTGCTTCTGAGTGGGTCGCATGAGCGCTGAGTCAGGCTTCCGTTCGCGGAGGAAAGGACGTGTCATGTTTGGGGCCTGCAACGCAGTCCTGCTCTACGACCCCTGGGCACCGGTCCGCGCGCACGAGTCGCGGGTCGGGCGACGCATTTGCGGATAACCGGGACTGCGCCGACCCCCAGGGTCTTGGAGCGATAGCCCGGGCGCGCATCCCAGCGTGTGCTGGTTGGTCTCGTGCGCGGCAGCACGGTTGGGTTACGGCGCCACCACCGCGCCCGATCGGTGACTCTGGCCAGGCGGTGGATGACGTGACGTTTAATCGCTGGCGGCGATTGCGCAGGCCGACATTCGGGTGATGGCTCCTCAATACGCGTGGCCGTGGTGCCGGCGCCGGAGCGGCCGCCGCGCACACCGGCCAGCTGGGGTGCGCTCAGCGGCACCGGGCCGAGCGCTTCCTCGGGCGCGCCGATGCAACAACCGGTAGAGCGGGTCGGGCAACCGGCTCACCAGTGGAAGGCAGGCTGGAGGGCGTCGAGTGCGCAGGTGGCTGCCGCACGCAGTCGGCCGGGAGCATCTCGGGAGTACAGCGGCCCCGCGCCGTTGGTCAGCAGCAGGCGTACCTGGGCGACGCCGCTCGCGGCGACCGGTCCCGGGGTCAGCAGCGTTTCGGCGATCCGGTTGAGCTCCCAGGCGGCCGCGAGGACCTCGCTCCGTTGGGTCGGCACCCGTGCGATCGAACGCGGACCGTCCGTGCGCGCGTCGTCGAGGATTTGGCGGACACTTCGGCCCAGCCGCTCGCGGATCCGGCACTCGCCGAGGTCCTGGGCGCGGAGGGCCAGCGCCGCGCGTGCGGCGCGGCGCCGCGCGCTAGTTCGGTGTCGAGCCGGTTCGCACGCAACCGGGCCGCGACCCGCTCGCGCCAGCCCGCGCGCTTGGGCACCACCACGTCGCGGCGCTCCGCGGCGTTGAGCAAAACGAGAGGAGCCATCGGTAGTGACAGTTCAGGCTGGTGTGGCCGTTAGACCGACGCCTCAGCGGCGCGCATGGGCGGCCCTGCCGGCTTGGGAGCATGGGTCGAACCGGTGACGCGGTTCTCGGCGATCACGGGTGCGCGAACCGGACAGTCGTTGATGAAGGAGCTCAGGTGCTCGGCGACGAGACCGGCCCTGGTGAGGTGTGGCAGATGACCGGTGCCGTCAAGCAGCGCGAGCTCGGCCCCGGGGTTTGACCCGAGGGCCGCCGACGCGTGATGCGCGGACGATCATCGATCGCGTGTTCCCCATAGCACGAGCGTCGGGAAGCGTCGGAGCGCATACGATCGGTGAAGCGCAGAGACAGATTGCCCGCGCCATCCGATCACCGATCGCAGCGTCTTGATCATCGCCGCTCGTCGCCCCCGACGGCCCACCCCTGTGAGCACGAGTTGAGCTGCTGTGCGCCACGGGCAGGCCTGCGAACGCCGGCCGTGTCCAAGAGGCGGGCAAGCCACGCCAGCAGAGCGAGCGTCGGTCGCATCGTCGCCAGCCGGAGCGCGACGCCCGCTCCGGGAAGCGACAGCGCGCGGAGCAGCGGATGGACCTCGCGCCCGAACCCACCGCTCGAGATCAGCGCCAATCGATGCACGCGCGCGGGGTAGCAGTATGCGAACGACATCGCGATACCGCCGCCAAGCGAGTGACCGACGATCGTCACGCGATGGTGCCCGAGGACCTCCAACAGGTCGCGAAGGACGCCCGCGTGCCCGCGAGGCGAGTAATCGGCGGTGTCGGGGAGCGTCCGACTCACCATGTCCGAACAGGTCCGGCGCGATCACCGTGTGGGTGCGGGCCAGACGCGGAATTACCTTGCGCCAGGTGAGCGCGTCGTCAAAGAGGCCGTGCACCAGAAGGAGGGGTGGACCGCTGCCGGCGACCCGGTACACGAGCCGGTGGCCGTGCAACCACATCTCGTTGCGGGCGACGCCCTGGAACCTCGGCCGCTCGTAGCCCTCGGCTGCGCTGCGCGAATTCGGATTCGGATTCGCAGGCGTGTCGTCGTCCGGGGAGCGCGGACGCGATCAGCGCCGCGCCCAGAGCGGTGCAGGCCATCAACAGCCAGGCGCGTTCGAAGGCAGGTAGCGGCATCCGCGTGTGCGCCGCGCCGAGCACCGCGACGAGACCGGCGATGCCGACCACGGCGCCGATCTGGCGAAAGCAGCTGGAGACGGCGGTCCCGGTGGCCAACCTGTTCAGTGGCAGGTCAGCGACGGAGGCGCTGGTCAGCGCCGCGAATGTCAACCCGACCGCGCTGCCCGAGATGAGCTGGGTGGGCAGCCAGTGACCGAGGTAGTCCGGTCGCGGCCCGGCGCCGTGGTAGGCGAGGCACCCGCCGCAGAACAGCATCAGCGCCGGCACGGCCACCCGGCGGGAATCCGAACTGCTCGACCAGCCGTCCCCCTGCCGCGGCCGCGATCGCGGCCATCAGCGCCCCCGGCGTGACGGCGAATCCCGCCTGCAACAGCGAGTAGCGCCACACCTCGGTCAGGAACAGGATGTTCCCGAGCAGCAGCGCGTAGAAGCCGATCGAGAACATGAAGAACGCCGCGTTTGCGGTGCTGAACGTCCGTATCCGCAGAATCGCCGGCTCAAGCACAGGCCGGATGGCGAGCCGATCGGGCAACCAAGACGCCCGCGAACGCCGCTGATCGACCAGAGGCGATACCGGGCCACTGGTCCAGCCCGAGTCGGGTGCCTTCACGATCCCGAGAGCAAGCGCTCCCACGGCGACGACCAACATCACGGCACCCAGCAGATCCGGCGTGCCATTCGAATCGGACTCGCGGGTTTCGCGCAGCAGGCGTAGAGCGGGCAGCATCCCGATCGCGATCACGAGGTTGACGAAGAATGCCCAGCGCCAGCTGGTCGTTTCGACGAGCACGCCGCCGAGCGACGGACCGGTCGCGGCCGCGACGGCGCCGGCCGCCGCCCACGCGCTCGTCGCCATGGCGCGCTTCTCGGCGGGAACCTCTTGGAGCACGAGTCCGAGCGATGCCGGGATCAGCGCCGCTCCGCCGAGGGCCTGGACGACGCGAGCTGCGATCAGCGTGTCCGCGCTGCTCGCCGAGCCAGAGATGACCGACCCGAGGAGGAACAGCGCTAATCCGACGAAGAAGACACGACGCCGGCCGAGGCGATCAGCAATCCGCCCGGCCGGGACCAGCAGCGCCGCGACGACCACGTTGTAACCGTTCAGCACCCAGCTCAGATCGGACAGTGACGTGTCGGTGAACGTGTGCCGGATCGCCGGAAAGGCGATGTTCACGATCGTGACGTCGAGGAACACCATGAACACCGCCAGCGAGGAGAGCAGCAGGACCTTCCACTCGCGAGAAGGACTGCGACGACGCCTGAGTGCACTCACATTAACCCTCGGGCGTTTGACCGTTAGTTGGGACAACATTTGCGAACGGGCGCTTTTACCGCTCGCCGATGGCCAAAGAATACAAGGACATCGTCAATCGTTTGCTGAAGCGCCGCAAGTAGCGGCGCCAAGCCCTAAGCGGCGTCGGCCTGGGCGCTATCGCTTATGCCCGTTGGAGCGACTCGCGGCGGCGGGCCAGAAGCGCGCATCCCGTACGCGCTCGACCGGCCACGGACACGTCTCGGGCAGAAGCCTGCTCCATTGCCGCTTGTCGAGCCCCATTTCCGCACCAGCCGTGCGCCGCGGGCGGCGGAAGGCGCGCTCGGCGAGTCCAGCGAGCTTGCCGGCCAAGCTCGGCGACCCCGCAGCCAGTCGTAGTAGTCGCATTCTACCTAGTGCGTTTCGCGCGCCGCTTGCGGCTTCATGATTTCCTGAGATTATCGCAGCCACGAACGGCGCGGGAGTTCACTTTTCACTTGCGTTCGAGCGCGGCGCGCGCGGCGGTGGTCCCGGCGATTCGTCCGAAGACCGCGCCGGACATCAGCCCGGTGCCGCCTGGATAGTTGAAGTAGAACAGGCCGCCGACCAACTCGCCTGCCGCGTCAGAGTCCGCGAATCGGCATCGCCGTCGGTGTTGATCACCGCGCCGGCGTCATCGATGCGCAGGCCGCCGAAGGTGAACGTGATGCCGCAGGTTACCGCGTAGGCCTCAAACGGCGGCGTGTCGATCGTGTTTGCCCAGTTGGTCTTGTCGATCGCGAGTCCGCGCGTGCGCCGGCCGTCCTTGATGTTCGGATTGAAGGCGACGCTCCGTCCTGACCGCGGCGTTGTAGGTGTTCGACCTCGTCGAGAAAGCCGGTCGCGTCGACGTCCTCGAGCTTGCCCGCCAGTGCCTCGAGCGTGTCGGCGCTGACCTTGGTCACGCGCTTGATCCGGTACTCGTCGCGCAACAGATGCGTCACCTTGCGATCGAACACCTGCCAGGCGAACTGCCCCGGCTGTTCGAGGATCGCGCGGCCGTACTTGGCGTAGGTGTAGTTGCGAAAGTCCGCGCCCTCGTCGACGAAGCGCCGGCCCTGCCCGTTGACCATGATTCCGAACGGATAGCTGTGCTTCTGGAAGCCGTCGCCGACGCTCAAGTCGCCGAACTCGGGCGCGTTGCGATCCCATCCGACCGCGTGGCATCCCGACCAGTTGCCGTAGGGCATCGCGCCGACTTCGAGCGCCATCCGGATTCCGTCGCCGGTATTGAAGCGCGTGCCGCGCACCTTGGCCAGGTCCCAGCCGGGCCCGAGGTAGCGCGTGCGCCACTCGGCGTTGGCCTCGAAGCCCGCCGGACGGCGAGCACCACGGCCTTGCGCCGCGAGCGTGGTGGTGCGTCCGCTCGCGCCGGACGACGACGCCGGTCACGCCGCTGTCGTCTGTCATGAGTTCAAGCGCGCGGCTTTCGATACCACACCTCGATTCCGTTGCGCGCCGCGCCCGCGTAGTGGCGCATCGATCAGACCAGGGCCGCCGCCCCAGGCCTCGACCGTCAGCCCGCCCCAGAACTTGAATCGTCCGCTCGACGTTGAACGCCTGCCGCCCGTAGATCGGCTGCGAAGCGCATGCCCTTGGTCCGCATCCAGAGCATCGTGTCGAAGCTTCGGCGCAACCAGCGGTCTCGGCGAGCTCGGGGTTGGTGCGGTATTGCGTGACGCGGCAGAGGTCGTCGAAGAACTGATCCTCGGTATAGGCGCCGAAGTCGGTGCTCGCCTTGTCCTCGTCGGTGAGATCGGGCATCAGGCGCGCGAGGTCGTCGACGCCGTTGTAAGCGACGCGCATCGCGCCCGCGGTGAAGCGGCTGTTGCCGCCGCGCTCGGCTTGCGGCGCGCATTCGAGCACCAGCACGCTGACGCGCCGCTTTCGCGCGCGGCGAGCGCTGCGCAAAAGGCGGCGTTGCCCGCGCCGACCACGACCACGTCATAAGAGGAAGGCATGCAAGCGGCTCCCGTCATCGGTCAGGATCATAAGCCATGGTGCGAGCGAGTATAGCGCGATCCCATCGTGGCGACTGCCCGCGGTCCTAGCGACGGCCACGCAAGTCGGGCGGGACGATGCTGTCTGCCATCGACGAGTCGAGCGCCTTCGTAATCGAAATAACCGATTCGTCATACAACTCCGCCCGCGTCTGCATCCGATTGAGCATCGCCGCGCCGCTGCCCTTCGCGCGTGACCTCCGGTAAAGTTCGGCGATCGATTTCGCCGCGACCCGCAGCGAGGAGACCGGCCAGATAACCATCTTGAAGCCAAATGCCTCGAACTCTTCGCGCCGTGAAGTACGGCGTGCGGCCGAACTCGGTCATATTGGCGAGCAATGGCGCTTCGAATTCCGGGCGAACCGCCGGAACATCGCGTCGTCGGTCAGCGCCTCGGGAAAAATCGCATCGGCGCCGGCCGCGAGGTAAGCCGCGCGCGCTTGAGCGCGGCGTCGATTCCTTCTGACGCCGCCGCGTCGGTGCGTGCGATGATGCGCGAGTGCTTCGGCGCGCGCGGAGCGCCGCCGCAATCCGCGCCGCCATCTCTTCGGGCGCCGCGAGCAGCTTGTCATTGAGATGACCGCACTTCTTCGGCAATAGCTGGTCTTCGATCTGAATCGCCGCGGCCCCCGCGTCTTCCAGCTCGCGCACCACGCGCATCACGTTGAGAATCCCGCCGTACCCCGTGTCGGCATCGACGATCAGCGGCAGTCCCGCGGCGCGGCAGACCATGCGCGCGAACAGCGTCAGTTCTTCGACCGTCATGATCCCGAGGTCGGCCAACCCCATGCTCGCGCTCAGCGCCGCGCCTGAAAGATAGAGCGCCTCGAAGCCCGCGCGCCGCGCGAGCATCGCCGCAAGGCCGTTGTGCGCGCCAGGAATCGTCACGATGCCCGGGCGCTCCCACAGCTTCGCCAGCCGCTCGCCGGCCGAGGCCGCGCTATCCGCTTGCGTAAGCCATGTCATATGTATGTCCTCCGCGTGCGCACTCGCCGGATACGACCGTCTCGCGCGGCCTCGCGCCTGCGCGCACTCCAGGCGCATTATATCCGCCCGCCGGGCGATCCGATGCGGCCGCGGTGCGCCATCGCGAGCGGCTTTTCACGCGCGCGCCCTTTTGTGCAATGATTCGTCGAACCCGAGACACAGGCGAAGGAGCGTCATGGCGCAGTACGACGTTATCGTTATCGGGGCGGGCAACGCCGCGCTTGCGGCCAGTGTCGCGGCGCGCGGCGCGGGCGCGGAACGCGTGCTGGTGCTGGAAAAAGCGCCCGAGCACGACCGCGGCGGCAACACTCATTTCAGCGGCGGCCTGTTCCGCTTCGCGTTCAACCGCCCCGACGATCTGCTGCGCCTGGTGCCCAAGGCGCGCGAGGTCGCGGGCTTCATGGAAGGAATCGAGGCCTATCCCGCAGACGCGTTTCGCGACGACCTGATGCGCGTGACCGACGGGCGCACCGATCCGGAGCTTTCGCAAATCCTGATCGCAAATTCCTACGACACGGTGTGCTGGATGGCCGAGCAGGGGATCGCCTTCGAGCTCGCGCTGTCGCTGAGCGGCGTGCGGGTCGGCAATGTGATCAAATGGCCTAAGGGCGCGATCGTGCGCGCCGCGCATGAGGGCGTGGGGCTTTCGCGGATGTGGTTCAATGCCGCGCGCCGCGTGGGCGTCGAAGTCCGCTACAGCGCGCCGGTGCAGCGCCTGGTGCAGGATCGCAAAGGGCGGGTGTGCGGCGTGCTGTTCCGCGACGCCGAGGGAGTTCGCGAAATCAGCGCGGGAGCGGTGGTGCTCGGATGCGGCGGCTTCGAGGCCAACATGGCGTGGCGCGCACAGTACCTCGGGCGTCCGTGGGATCACGCGCGCGTGCGCGGCACCCGGCATAACCAGGGCGACGGGCTGCGCATGGCGATGGAGATCGGCGCGATGCCGTGGGGGCAGTGGAGCGGATGTCATGCGACGCCGATCGACGCCGCGGCGCCGCCCTACGGCGATCGCGAGCTTACCGACAAGACCAACCGCCTCTCCTACGTCTACGGCGTGATGCTCAACAAGCAGGGCCTGCGCTTCGTCGACGAGGGCGAGGACCAGAATCTCTACACCTACGCCAAATTCGGCGGGACCATCCTCACCCAGCCGGGGACCGTCGCCTGGCAGATTTTCGATAGCAAGACGGTCGCACTGCTCGAGCCGCGTTACTCGACCGGCCAGCCGATCGCCGCCGACACGCTCGATACCCTTGTCGCCCGGCTAGGACTCGACCGCACGGCCGCGACCCGCACGCTCACCGAGTACAACGCCGCCGCCGGCATCGGCTCGTTCAACCCCGGCGTGCGCGACGGAATGCATACGGAGGGCCTCGCGCTCGCGAAATCCAACTGGGCGCAAAAGCTCGACACGCCGCCCTACTGCGCCTACCCGGTGACGGGCGGAATCACGTTCTCGTTCGGCGGCGTGAAGGT
Organism: uncultured delta proteobacterium; assembly: GCA_963773975.1. GTDB lineage: Bacteria > Desulfobacterota > Binatia > Binatales > Binataceae > JAKAVN01. The sequence continues at coordinate 168,788 of CAVZDJ010000046.1, read as the reverse complement.
CAGCGATCACGCCCAGGTGATCGGCACGGACTGGGATCCGATTCCGGGACTGTTTGCGTGCGGCGAGATGGTCGGCGGGCTGTTCCATAACAACTATCCCGGCGGCTCGGGACTGATGTCGGGTGCGGTCTTCGGCCGGATCGCCGGCCGGAGCGCGAGCGCCGCCGCGCACGCCGCCTCGCAATGGTAATCGAAACCGCCAGAGCGCCGCGCAAGGCTTCAACGCGGCGATGAAGCCGTAAGTCGGAAGCATGAAACAACTGAGCTTGCGCGCGGTCTTCATGCGCGGCGGCACCAGCAAGGCCGTGATGCTGCGCGCCGCCGACCTTCCGGCCGAGCGCGAGCTATGGACGCCCATCTTTCTCGGCGTGATCGGCAGCCCCGACCCCAACGGACGCCAGCTCGACGGGATGGGCGGCGGAGTGTCGTCGCTCTCCAAAATTTGCGTCGTCGGGCCGCCGACTCGCGCCGACGCCGACGTCGATTACACCTTCGCGCAGGTCTCGATTAAGGATGCCGCGGTCGACTACAGCGGCAACTGCGGCAATATGTCGTCCGCAGTCGGCCCGTTCGCTGTCGATGAAGGCCTGGTAAGCGCCGCCGTCGCGGACGCGGCCGGCGATGCGACGGTGCGCATCCACAATACCAACACGCACAAAATGATCGTCGCGCGCTTCCCGCTCGACGATGGACGCGCCGCCGTCGATGGCGATTTCCGGCTTCCCGGAGTCGCCGGCACCGGTGCGCCGGTACGACTGGATTTCCTCGAGCCCGGCGGAGCAGGCACCGGAAATCTGCTGCCGACCGGAAACGCGGCCGACACGCTGGAGGCCGACGGCGCGCGCGGAATCGAGGTCTCGATGGTCGACGCGGCGAATCCGTGCGTATTCGTCGCCGCCGGCGCCCTCGGCGCAAGCGGAGTCGAGATGCCCGATGAGCTGGAGGCCGATGGCGCGTTGCTGCGGCGACTCGAGGCTATCCGGCTAGCCGCGAGCCTCCGGATGGGTATCGCGAAAACCGCCGAGGCGGCCGCGCGAATCCCTAGTATTCCGAAGGTCGCGATGGTCGCGCCCGCCCGCGCGGCGCGGACGCTCGCGGGCGAGTGGCTCGCCGCCGGGGACGCCGACCTGACGGTACGCATGATCTCGATCGGCCAACCGCACCGCGCCGTGCCGCTGACGGGCGCGATGTGTCTTGCGGTCGCGTCGCGAATCGAGGGCACGGTGGTAAGCCGGGTCGCGCGCCCAAGCGCGTCGCCCGGAGATCCGGTGCGAATCGCGCAGCCGTCGGGTGTCACCGTGGTGGGCGCCGCGGTGCGGCGCGACGGGGACGGCGAACGCCCTCACGAACGCTATAAATGGTTCGCCGAAAGCGCGACGGTCTACCGCACGGCGCGCCGGTTGATGGAAGGATGGGTCTTCGTGCGCGCCTCGGCGCTTCCGGAAAAATTGCGGATCGCCCAAATAACAACAGCCAGCGGGCCGCGAAAGCGTGAGCCATCTGACCCAGGTTTTGGTCGGAATTAGCGGCCCCTCTAACCTCTCGTCAATATTTTTGCGCTCGCGGCGTCGGCGATCCTTGTGTTCCTATATGGCGTAAATTGCTGAAATCATTGACTTAAAAGGTTTCTCCGACTCTAATGCATATTTATAAATTCATGGCCTGAATGTGGGGAGAGTCCCTAAAAATGGACCCTTATCTTAAAGGCGGAAGCCAAGTGGCTTTTCTTTGGCGCCTGGCGCTGGTCTCGATGATTTGTGGCGTTGTCGTGGCCGGCAACGGAGACCGCCGAATCCGATCCTTGACAACTCCGGCGCACGGCTTCGTTTCGGCAGGCGCCACCTCACAGGATTTGAGTTTGAGCGCCAGCGTGGCGAATCTGACCTGTAACGAAACGAAGTGCACCTGCACAGGTGGCTCCATCGATCCCGGGGACGGCACCAAGAACCTCGCTATTATCGGTCATTGCACGGCCTCTGGCGGCCTTTACCAATATAAAAACGTCAATATTTATAAGGATGTGCTGGGCGGAGGAGCGCCGGACGGCGGCAGCCTGACCTTCACGGACGCAACCGGAGCGATCAATTTTTGGGCGAATTCGATTCTGATCGAAAATAACGGTGCGCTCATCGCGGGCTCGCAGACTGCTCCTTTCGTGGGACCGCTGACAATTCACCTGTATGGCCTCGAGCAGAACAAGGAAAACAGTGGCCTCAAGGGCGTCGGCATCGCATGCAAGACCCCAATAGTTGACGGCGGCAAAACGACCTTCTGCGGTATCCCCAACGATTTTTGGACCTCTAACTCTCCGCCAAATCCGGATTCATGCAAGAAGGCCTCGCAGGTTGGCGATGGCAAAACCCTCTTGCCCGGCGGGATTGACGATTGCTTCTACAATTACGCTCCGCTGAACTTGGACGACGGCGATCCCAACGCGTTCTTCGGCTACAAGGTGCTGGGGGTTTCCTTTGGCGGGACGCTGCAACTGTTCGGCGCCAAGGGCGCGACCTACTGCGCGAGTTATCCCTGCCCTGCCAATGATCCAGCGCTCGCGCCGGCGAACACGGGCACGAGTTGGACCCGGCTGGACGCGCCGCTCGCGGGTGGCGGCACCGAACAACTGCTTGTCGTCGCCGATCCCACCGGGGCTATCAGGAATAGCTGGAGTAACGGCGACAGAATTGTTTTGGGCACGACCGACTACCTTCCCGGCCATTCCGAGCTCCTGACCATCTCAAGCAAAGGCGTGGTTGTGGACCCCACGAACTCCAACGACTCGGACGTCAACGTAGTCGAGACGATCCAGTGGCCGCACAACGGCGCTGCCTATGCGCTGACGGAAGCCAAGCATCCCGGCATTTCGCGGCTGAACCTGGGTTTCACGTCGATCGACACTCGCGCCTCCGTTGCCCTGCTCTCGCGCAACATCAAAATCCTCTCGAATGACAAGCTTGGCGATACCAGTTGGCCGGCGGCCCCGGGTGCCTTCTTTGGCGGGCAGACGATTTTCCGCCAGGGGTTTCAGTCCGTCCAGGTCCAGGGGGTCGAGTTCTACCAGTTAGGGCAAGGCGGCAGGATCGGCCATTACCCCGTACACTTTCACATGGTGCGCCAGGTTCCACCCGATACTTTCGTGAGCGATTCGTCGATCTGGGATTCGATGAACCGCTGGGTAGTGCTGCACGGCGCGCAGGGTGTGACCCTGCAACGCGACGTCGGGTACCTTTCGATTGGGCACGGCTTTTACCTGGAGGACGCGACCGAAACCAACAACAAGCTGTACGGCAATATCGGCATTTTCGCCCGCGCCGCGATTCTGGATCCAGCGAGCGTGCCCCTGGCGCAACAGCACAATCCGCGGCAAATCCCGGGCATCCTGTCCTCGCCGTACCCGACCACGGTAACCGTTCCCTGCGGAGATAAAAGCTGTCCGTGTAACGGGAACCCGAATGCCACGTGCGGCACGCCGCAGGAGCAGGTGCCCTACCACACCGACATCGACCATCCGACCGTATTTTGGATGACCAACGGCTGGAACGACTTCCAGTACAACATGGCCGATGGCGCGGGCACCTGCGGCTTTTGTTACTGGCTGACGCCGGCCTTTATCAGCGGCCACTCCCGCATGGAGCACTGGGAGGGCTATGCCGCGGAGCAGCGTGGATTGTCCCGGGCGGCGACGGCCCCGCTGGAGAATTTCTTCGGCAATAGTTGCTCGAGCGCGATGAACTCTTTCAATGTGGTCGGCAACACGACCGAGTGCCTCGGCGTGGTGTGGAATCCGAGCACCAATCTTCCGCGCGTTACTCCAGTGAAGCCCGATCCCAAGCTCGTACCGACAGTCAACGCGGCCTTTCCGAGTAAAGATACAGAAGGCAGGGACACGGCGAACTATTATCCGAATATCGATATGGGCGGCGGACATTTCGCCACGCGCTGCCCGGCCGGCAGCGATTGCTCCACGGTTCTCAAATGCGCCAATGGCAAAAAAGAATCGGCGGATTGCGCGCTCACGGTGGTCGATCACTTCACCACCTCCTTTAACTGGGCGCAGACCAACTTTTCGGCGGTCTGGATGCGGCCGCAATGGAATCTGTTGTTACAGAGCGCGATCACCGACGTTCAGAATGGCGGTGTAGGCTTCGTCACCGGCGGCGACTACACCTTGTCTTCGGCAATTCAGGGCGTGTGGGAGCTTGCGCGCAAGAGCGTCTTCGTGGGCAGCACGCAACCGGCCAACAAATGGGCTCTCGCCCAGGGACCATTCAACAAAACTAGCGGTTTGACGTGCGACGCGCCGATTCCTGGAAACTATTGTCTGTCGGCCGTTCAGGGCATCAGCATGCCGAAGGATGGGTTCGTAGTTAATCAGCGGATGTACAATATATACGATGGCCCGGCGTACGAAGATTCAAATGGCTTTCTCGACATAACCCCGACGAGCTTCACCTGCACGCTGGTTGGTCCTCCCGATGGCAGCACCGGAAATTGCGCCGAGGATGACAATATGTACGAGCGGGTCATCGGCGTGCCCAAAGACAAAAACAACGCCTGCTATCTGCCCAACGCGGCGATCGCGTGGAAGCAGCCTAACGGCTTCTATTACCCGCCGGCGTTTCATTCGCAGAATCTCTTCTTTGACAAGGTCCCGATCCGGCATTACGTAGTCGAGCCGTCATTCGCGGCCAATCAGCTTTTCAAAACGGATCTCGAGTCGGCCAAAAACCGCTACTGCAACTTCAACAACACCATGTTCAATAACTTCAGCGATATCGATCGTCAGACCGAGCTGAATGACGACGACGGCTCGCTGACCGGGCTGGTGAAGACCATCTCGGTCAACCAGGACGCGTTCTTCAACGCGCCCTATGCGACCCTGGAGTGCGCCTCTGACGTCGCCACGGCGAAACCAACCATTCCCACCAATACGAGTCCGGGCACCGCCACTACCAGCCCTTACGACTACGTATCCACGGTGATTTTTCCGAACTGCGGCTCGAATGAAAGTTGCAACGGCAATGATATGCCGGGGACTAATTGGAATTGGTCGTCCGACTGCGCCAACAATACCTGCTTCGGCGTGCCGCTCTATCGCGAATTGGTAACCGGCAGCGAAAAAACCGCCAAGTCCTCGCTCTCGGCGATTCGCATGATGGGAGAGAACTTCTTCCAGCGCAATACGCTCACCGTCAACGGCGGCAATTACTACATGGATACGACCGTGAGCAAAGCCAAGCAGGTCAATCTTGGCGCGGGCAACTTCACCGAATTTCAAGGGAGCACGACCACCAACCCCAGGGTCTACAACGTCTTTCTTCTGTTCGCGAAGCCCACCACCACGCAAACCTACGATATATACGTGGGCCCCGGTTTCAACCCGGATACCGACCTCGAGATGATCCGCGCAAATATCGCGAACAAGCAGATTAAATTTCCTACTCGCACCACTATTCTGCCGAGCACCTGGTCGAAAGGCTATAAAGACGGCGTCCTGACGGTCACCGTCAACATGAATTTCGATCAGTTTATTACTGACTATAACGACGAACGCATGGCGTCCTGCCAGCCCAACAGCTTTTGCAAATGGACTGGAACCGCGGCCGCCGGAAGTTGCGGCTGCAACGCAGCGGCGGTCGACTACCCAGATCAGAATCTCATTAGAGAGTGCAACGGGACTAACGACTCGAATATAAACCCCAGCGCACCCAGCAAGCCGCTTCCGCTCTGTTCGTGGTCGGTCGCGGACGTCGTTTGTCCGGCGGGCGGCTGTTATGGCTTCTCATTCAAGCTTCCCCAAGGTTTTCCCGGTCCAAAACCCGGCTTACCGCCCGCAGGGAGCTGTTTTCCAGGACCGCCCAAAACGCCGGGTTCGCCCTGGGACGTACCTTTCGTGGCGGCCACCGAGACGCTGTCGGGCGGTCTGCCACCGGCGGGTTGCTTTTATAGTCCGACCCCGAGTCCTGACTTCTGCCAATAGGCCAAGCGAATAGCCGCGCGGACGGGGATGATGAGCCAGGCCGGACCTCGCGTAATCATATAGGGGGAAATTTGATGGGGGCGTGGGTACGGAGGTTTCGCACGGCGAACTTATCTGTCGGTATTCTCGCACTGGCTATTGCGATCGCTCTTGGCGGATGTGGCGGTGACAATTCTTCGCGTCCCGTTCCAACCGCCACGCCCGTCCAGCCGACGCCAACTCCTACGCCCGTTCCCAGTCCCAGCCCCACACCGGCGCCGGCTGGGTCGATTTCGGGCACGATCATGGGTGGGGTCGGGCCGATCGCCAGCAGCCAGGTGACGCTTTATCAGGCCGGCCAGGCCGCCTACCGCACAGGCGCGATAGTGTTGGGAAGCGCGACGGCCGATTCGAGCGGCAAGTTCACGATCAAATTCATTCCGCCTGCCAGCCCCCGGTTGCTCTACCTTGTGGCGCTCGGCGGCAACGGCGGTGCAGGCAACAATTCGACTATCGGCATGATGGGCGTGGTCGGTTTGTCTGACACGGCTCCCGAGTCGGTAACGCTCTCCGAGCTGACCACCGTGGCAAGCGAGTGGGCCCTTGCTCAATTCCTCGATTCTAGCGGGCAGCAAGCCGGCGCGCCGCTCAGCAACGCCGCCGGAATCGCGAATGCCGCCGCGCAGGCTTCGGATAACCTGGCCGATATGGTAACCGGCGGGCCTGCGAGCCATCTGCCCTCGGCCGCGCAGTGCGCGAGCGGAGCTCCACCGATCAACTGCGACGCGCTGGAGCGGCTCAATACGCTGGGCAATATAATCGCCGCGTGCGTGCAAAGCGCAGGGCCGAGCGCGCCCCTGCCGTCGTGCGCGGCGGCGAGCAGCGCGTGCGACATCTTGCTGGCCTGCAGCGGGACTCCGGCGGCCGGAACCACGCTGCAGGCGGCGCATTCGATAGCCACGAATCCGCTCGGCAACGTGAGTCAGCTTTTTGCCGCCCAGGCCCTGGCCCAGCCCTTCGCCCCGTCCCTGTCCGCGGCGCCAGAAGGCTTCGAAATCGCGTTGAACGTCGCGGCCCTGGTGGCTGGATTCAGCAACCCGCTCAGCTGCGAAACCGATCTGACCGGCGACATCTGGATCGCCAACGCGGGCGGGGACACGGTGATCAAGCTAAGCCCGACCGGGCGCTTCATCGGCAAGTTTTCGCCGGCGGGAGCCAAATTCAATCGGCCGTTCGATATTGCGATCAGCACGACGAATAACGTGTGGATAACCAATTCCGCCGGCACCAGTGTTACCGAGCTCGACTCGGAGGGAAACCTAATCGGTAATCATTCGCCTGCGGGCGCGCTTATCAACCAACCCTTCGGCATCGAAATCGACTCTGCCAACAATGTGTGGATCGGGAATTTCGGCAACAACAGTATCAGTGAACTGCTGGCCAGCGACCATTACGCAAGCGGGCTCAATTTCGCTCCGGCGGGCGCCAGCTTGAACGGACCGGTGGAAATCGCGATTGACGCCAGCGGCAACGTGTTCACGGGCAACTTCAATGGCAACAGTGCGAGCGAGCTGACCGCGGGCAGCGGTTACTCGACCGGGCTTAACTTCGCCCCGGCCGGAGCCCTGTTCAGCGCGCCGAAAGGACTGGGACTCGACGCCGCGAACAACGTGTGGACGGCGAATTTCTCCAGCACCAACGCAAGCGAGCTTATTGCGAACGGCGGTTATGCCACGGGCCTGAGCTTCTCGCCCGCCGGCGCCGCTTTGTCGGCGCCCGCAAGTTTGCAGCTCGACTCGGCGGGCAACGTCTGGATGGCTAACTTCGATGGCGGCAGCCTGAGCGAGCTGCTCGCCGGATGTACGTCGGAGACCTGCAATGGTCGGGCTTTCGCCCCTGCGGGAGCCGACTTGAACTCGCCCTATGGCATCGCGCTGGATGACTCCGGCAATGTCTGGATTACCAATTCGGGCAACAACTCGGTGAGCGAGTTCATCGGGCTCGCGGCACCCACCGGTGTGCCGGCACTGTGCCGGAAGGAAGGACAGCCCGTCTCGTGTCGGCCGTGAGCGGCGGGTGAGCCTTCATCAAATTGGGGCCGCGCGACGCGGCCCAGCCTCCTTTTTAGTGTCGCTTGTGACATGTGGGAGCATCAGCAAAACTATCCACACTGGAGTTGCGGAGGGATCCCCGCGAGCCCGCGTAAGGATTGATCCTCGCCAGCAAGAGCGCGCGCGCAGCCGGAAGTAATCGGTGCACGAGCGATCCCGCGGTAACATCGTGACGGACGACACCAGCCTCGAAGCCAGAAACTACTCCGCGCACGAAGTCCTGCGCGACGGCGGCTCGATCCATATCCGCGGCATCCGCGCCGACGACAAGGAGCGCCTGCTCGATCACTTCCGCCACATGAGCCAGGACTCGATCTACCATCGCTTCTTCGGACTGAAGCATACGCTAAGCGAGCAGGACCTCGTACGCTTCACCGAAATCGACTTCGTGACTCACGTCGCGCTGGTGGCGACGCTGCGCACCGGCGCCGAGGAGCGCTTCATCGGCGTCGGCCGCTATGTCACCACCGGACCGGCACGCGCCGAAGTCGCCTTCGCCGTACTCGACGAGCATCAGGGACGCGGTATCGGCACGGTTTTGCTCGATCATCTCGGCCGCATCGCGCGCGCGGCCGGTATCATCGAGTTCCAGGCCGACGTGCTGGGCGACAACAACCGGATGCTCGAGGTTTTCGCCAAGAGCGGTTTTCGCGTGAAGCGCTCGACCGACGCCGGCGTGGTCCATCTGAGCTTCCCGACCGGCGAGACCGAGGCCTCACGCCAGGCGAGCGAGGTGCGCAACTGGACCGCGGCCGCCGAGAGTATCCGCAAGCTGCTCCATCCGCGCTCGGTCGCGGTGATCGGCGCGTCGCGCTCGCCCGAGAAGCTGGGCGGCGCGCTGCTCGCCAACCTGCAGCGCGCCGGATTCAACGGGCCGCTGTACCCGATCAATCCGGTTGCCGCCGAGGTGATGGGGCTGCGATGCTATCCGAGCGTGGCGGCGATTGGCGCGCCGGTGGATCTAGCGCTAATTGCGGTGCCCGCCGAACTGGTCCACGGCGCGATCGAGGACTGCGCGCGCGCCCACGTGCATGGCGTGGTGGTGATAACGTCGGGCTTCGCCGAGGTCTCGGCGGCGGGACGCGCGCAGCAGCAGCGGATGTTCGACACGGTGCGCGCGTCGGGGATGCGGATGGTCGGGCCGAACTGCATGGGCGTGCTCAATACCGACCCGGCGGTGCGGCTGGACGGGACTTTCGCGCCGACCCTGCCGCCGCCCGGCAATGTCGGGATGTACTCGCAGAGCGGGGCGCTGGGTATCGCGATCCTCGACTACATGAACAGCCGCGGACTGGGAATTTCGACTTTCGTCTCGGCCGGCAATCGCTCGGATGTCTCCAACAACGACCTGCTCGCCTACTGGCTCGACGACGCGCGCACCCGCGTGGTCGTGCTCTATCTCGAGAGCGTCGGCAATCCGCGCAAGTTCGCGCGCCTGGCGCCCGAGGTCGCGCGCCGCCGCCCGATCGTGGCGGTCAAGTCGGGACGCTCGGCGGCGGGCCGGCGCGCCGCCTCCAGCCATAGCGCCGCGCTGGCCAATCTGGACGTCGCGGTCGAGGCGCTGTTCGAGCAGGCCGGCGTGATCCGCACCGACACGCTGATGGAACTGTTCGACGTGGTCGCGATGCTCTCGACGCAGCCGGTGCCGGCCGGCCCGCGCGTCGGCGTGGTAACCAACGCCGGCGGCCCCGGCATCCTGCTCGCCGACGCGTGCGAAGCGCAGGGCCTGATCCTGCCGCGGCCCGCCGACACGACCGTGAACGCGTTGCGCTCGTTCCTGCCGGCGCGCGCGTCGTTCGGCAACCCGGTCGACCTGACCGCGACCGCCGGACCCGCCGAGTACGAGCGCGCGATCGCGGCGCTCGGCGCCGACCCCAACGTCGATTCGGTGGTGGCGGTCTATATTCCGGCAACCCAGGCGCCGCGCAACCTGGTCGCCGACGCTATCGCGCGCGGTGCATCCCAGGTGCCCGCCTACAAGCCGGTGCTGACCGTCTTCCTGACCTCGCAATGGCCGACTCCGGTGATCGATGCGGGCGCGCGCGGCCAGGTTCCGTCGTATGCGTTTCCGGAAAACGCCGCGATGGTGCTGGCGGCGGCGTATCGGTACGCGCGCTGGCGCAAGCGGCCGCGCGGCACGGCGCTGGAGCTGACTCCCTTCGCCATGAGTACGGTGCGCGCGGTGGTCGCGCGCGCGCTCAAGGATACCCGCGACTCGATCTGGCTTGCGCCCGAGGACATCGCGACCATCCTGCGCGCCGCCGGAATCGAAGTCGCGCAGGCCGAGCGCGCATCGGTCGCCGACGCGCCGCAAGTCGCCGACAGTATCGGCTATCCATTAGTCGCCAAGGTGATCGCACCCGGCGTCACGCATAAAAGCGATATCGGCGGCGTGATCATGGGATTGCATTCACCGCTCGCCGTGGCCGACGCCGCGGTCATGCTGGCCGAGCGCGCGCGCGCGGCCGGCGCCGCGCTCGAAGGCGTGCTGCTGCAGCGCGAAGTGCAGGGCGGAATCGAGGCGCTGGTCGGTGTCACCACCGACCCGACTTTCGGTCCGCTGGTCGTGTGCGGCCTGGGCGGCGTGATGGTCGAGTTGATCCACGACGTCGCGTTCCGCCTGAGTCCGGTCACCGATATCGACGCGCGAGAGATGCTCGCGGCGCTCAGGACCTGCCGTCTGCTCGACGGCTACCGCGGCGCCGCGCCGGGTGATCGCGAGGCGCTGGTGGCGGTGCTACAGCGGGTCTCGGCGTTGATCGAGGCGATTCCCGAATTGACCGAGATGGATTTGAACCCGGTCAAGGTGCTGCCGCCGGGCAGGGGCGCCGTGGTGGTCGACGCGCGGATGCGCCTGCGCCCGACGCCGAAACACATCGAAGAGCAGAACTAGTTGAATACCTGCTCGAAGCGCAGGCCCAGGAAACTCAGCACCACTTCCGCGTAAAGCCGCAGCCCCCACAGAAAGCCCTCGAGCGGGATGCGTTCGTCGTTGCCGTGGTAGAGCGCCCCGTACGGCATCCGCGGACCGATCCGCACCGGCGCAAAGCCGTAGCAGGTCGCGCCGAGCTGCGCGTAGAACTTGCTGTCGGTCGCCCCGGGCAGCATCCAGGCGATCGCCCGCGCGCCCGGGTCGGCCATCTCGACATGATGCGCAATCAGGCGGAAGAGCGGTGTGTCCGCGCTGCCCTCGGCCGGCGGCGCGCACTTGAGCACCTCGAAAGTAGGTTCCGGCCCGACGATTTCGCGCAACTCGCCGAGCAGGCTCTCGGCCGTCTCGCCCGGCAGCGTGCGGCCGTCGAGCACTACCGAGGCCTCGCCCGGGATGACGTTGTCCTTGTAGCCGGCGCGCACGATGGTGGGCGCGACGGTGTTGGCCATCATCGCGCGAAACAGCGGCGGCGCGCTTTGCGGATCGAGCCCGAGTTGTTCGAGCGTGCGCCGCATCAGCGGCGTCAGCCGCATCCGCATCGGGGTTCGGCTGATCCGTACCAGTAGTTCCGCGAGCGTGGCAATCGCGCTATCGGCGCGCGGGATCGAGCCGTGCCCTGCCTGCCCGCTGACCGTCATCTTCACCGTCACGTAGCCCTTCTCGGCGACCTGGATGGGATAGTAGCGGCGTCCGCCGAGATGCAGGGTGAATCCGCCGGCCTCGTTCAGCACCCAGCCGGCGCGCACCAGGTCCGGATGGCGCTCGACCAGGAAGCGCGCGCCGAGCTCCGAGCCCGCTTCCTCGTCGGCCACCGCCGCCAGCACCAGGTCGCGGTTGAGCGCGAGGCCGGCCCGGCTAAGGGCGAGCACCAGGCCGAGGTCCATCGCACCCTTGGCCTTCATGTCGATCGCGCCGCGGCCCCATACGCAGCCGTCGGCCAGCTCGGCGCCGAACGGCGCGCGGCTCCATCGCGCGGGCTCGACCGGCACGACGTCGGTATGCGAGGAAAGCATCAGCGCCGGGGCGCCGCCGCCTTTAAGGCGCGCGACCAGGTTGGCGCGGGACGGCTCTTTCTCGAGCACCACGGACGCGATTCCCTCGGCGCCCAGCCGGGCGGCGAGAAAATCGGTCGCGACGCGCTCGTTGCCGGGCGGATTGCTGGTATCGAAACGGATAAGCGTCTGCAGGTATTCGAGCACTTCGCGCTCGAAGTTATCCCACGGCGTCCGCAGCGATCGGTTTTGCGCGAAGGCTCTCACGGGTTGACGAGTTTATCCGATCGCCGGCGCGGCTGTGTAGCGCGCTCGCGCGGGTTCGGTCGCCGCCTGGACGGTGATGCGCTTGCCAGCGCCGCGCCCGGATGCTACGCGCCGAAAAGAGCTGCCGGCCTCAGGAGATCCAGCAGGCTTTAAACAATCCGCGGATCCGCCCGCTCCGCAAGCTCCGATGAATCCGGCATATCGCGGGAGTGCGGGTCCGCGCCGGCAGGCTGCTCTGGCTTGGCCGCAGCCGCCGTGGGCGTCGCCATCGCCTTGCGAATCGCGGCCAGCAGGACCGGCTTTCTGACCGGCTTGCTGATGTGATCATCGCAGCCGGCGGCCAGGCTGCGCTTCACGTCCTCGGCGAGCGCCGATGCGGTGAGCGCGATTATCGGCGTCGGCGAGAGGCCCTGCTCGCTTTCCCACTGGCGAAGCACGCGCGTGGCGGCCAGCCCGTCGATTTCGGGCATCTGCACATCCATCAACACCAGGTCGGGACGGATGGCCTTGAACTTCTCGATTGCGACGTGGCCGTTTTCCGCGATCTCGATCCGGTAGGGAAGGTTCTTTAAGTAGGCCTGGATGAGAAAGCGATTGTCGGGCGCATCCTCGGCGAGCAGGATGCGCAGCGGGACCGCGTCGGCGGGCGCGGCGGGCGGCGCGGCGGTTTCCAAAAGCGGCTGTCGGGCATCGACCGCGCTCAGCAGAAGGCCTATCTTCTCGAGCAACTCGGCACGCTTGACCGGCTTGATCAAATACGTGTGCAGGCCCGCCTCGCGCATTCGGGTGAGCCGGAAATTCAAGTCATCGGAAGTAAGCATCAGGATTACGGTGTCCTGGCCGTCGGCGGACGCCCGTGCGAAGCCGTCTTCGATCGCTTTGCGCGCGACCTCGACGCCGTCCATGCCCGGCATCCAGTAGTCGAGCAGCATCAGCCGGTAGGGGCGGCCGGCCGCGCGAGCGCGTGCGAGTTCCGCCAGCGCCTGTGCGCCGCTTGAGGCTTCGGTCACGCTCGCGCGGTTGCGCACGAGCATCTCGCGCAGGATCAGCCGGTTGGTCTCGTTATCATCGACGACGAGTATGCGAACGCCATCGAGCTCAACTGCTGCGCCGCGCTCTTGAGCCGTCACCGGCCGGCTATCGACCCGCACGGCGACGGTGACGCGGAAAGTCGAACCGCGGCCGACCTCGCTTTCCACCTCGACCCGCCCGCCCATCATCTCGCTCAGGCGCCGCACGATCGTTAGACCGAGTCCCGAACCGCCGAAGCGGCGCGACACGGAGGTGTCGGCCTGGGTGAAGCTGGAGAAGATCGCACCGAGCTGGTCGGCGGCGATTCCGATGCCGGTGTCGGCCAGCGAGAAGCGCAGCCAGGCGACGGGAGCGACGGGAGCGTTCGGCTCGCCGTCCTCGCCCTCGGCGGCCGAGCCGGCCGAAAAACCGAGCCGCAGGGCCTCGGCCAACGAGAGGTTTTCGACCGTCAGCGCGACCTCGCCCTTATCGGTGAACTTGATCGCGTTGGCGGCCAGGTTGATCAGAATCTGGCCCAGCCTCAGCGGATCGCCGATCAGATTCGGCGGCACGTGGGGCAGGATGCGCGCCGTGAGTTCGAGGCCTTTGGCATGCGCGCGCACGGCCATCGTTTCGATCGCCTCGTGAACCACGTCTTCGAGGTCGAAACTCACGGACTCCAGGCTCAGGCGGCCGCTTTCGATCTTGGCGACGTCGAGGATGCCGTTGATCAGATGCATCAGGGCGTTGCCGTTGGAACGCATGGTGTCGACGTAGCGGCGTTGCTCGGGGCCTAGCGGGCCGTCGCTAAGCAGATCGGCCATTCCGAGGATCGCGTTCATCGGTGTGCGGATCTCATGCGACATGCTGGAGAGAAACTCGGACTTGGCCTGCGACGCCGCCAGCGCCGCCTCGCGCGCCGCGATCACTTCCTGTTCCATCCGGATGCGCGTGGAAATGTCGCGCGAGATGCTGAAGAGGATCGGCCCGTCTTCGGTCTCGATCATCGCGCCGGAGACGAGATAAGGCACTGGGATGTCTTTGAGCTTGAAGTCCGCCTGGAAATTCTGGACCAAGCCGTCGGTCTGTATCTGGCGGAGGAATTCCGCGCCGTCTTCCGGGCGCAGAAAAAGGGTAACATCCTTGACCGGGCGCCCTAACACCTGGGCGCGGGTCAAGCCGGAACACTTCAGGAACTCCTCGTTCACGTCAGCCACTCTATCCCCGCGCCGCATGAAAACGATGTCAGGAATCGCGTCGAACATCTTGCGCAACATAGCCTCGCTCTTGGCCACGCGCGCCTGCGCCTGGCGGCGGTCGGCGACTTCGGTGCGCAGCAGCGCCTGCGTCGCAGTCAACTCCTCGACCTGCGCGCGGAGCCGCTCCTGCGCCTCGCGCAGCGCGCGCTCATTTTCCCTGATGCTGGTGGCGTCGCGCGCGACGTTCAGCGCGTGGGCCTCGCCATCGATTTCGACCACCACGGCTGATATGAGGTACGGCGCAACAGCGCCGCCGAGGCGGAAATCGGCTTCCAGATTGCGTATGCGGCCCTCGTTCATCAGTTGCTGGATGTACCTGGCGCGTTCCTCCAGCCGCACCCAGGCGCCGAGTTCAACCACCGACGTCGTCAGCGCCGCCTCTCGGCCAAGTCCGATACGCTTGAGAAATTCCTCGTTGACCTCGAACAGCTTTCCGTCGCTGAACCGGGTCAGGGTCACGATGTCCGGGACCGCATCGAAGAGCATGCGCAGCATCGCCTCGCTCTTGGCCAGGCGCTCTTCCTTGTCCAGTAGATCGTCGATCAGGTTGATCTGCGATCGATAGTGATCCTTCAGCGCGGTGAAGCTCAGCCCGAATGCCCCGATCGCGGCGAGCACCAGCCATCGATGGAGGTTCGCGGGCTCGACCACTCCGTGCAAGGCGGCGGCGGCAAAAGCAATCAAGCCTGCCAGGCTAAGCAGGCCCTGCCATCGCACGCCCCACGGTACCAGCACCGCGGTTCCCAGCGCGAGCATGAAGAGCGCCAACAGCAATGGCTCGTCCTGATCGATGGCGATGGTCGAGAGCGCGCGGCTGGTAATCAGGATCAGACAGAACGCCATCGTCACCGGGCGCCAGATGTTCCTGAACCACTGGAAGTAGGTCAGGCAAAGACCGATGCCCACCAATGCGATATCGAAGATGAAAAAGGGCCGCTCCGTATGGAGGAGCAGGGGCTCGAATCGCGCGACCTCCACCCAGGTGCCGAGTTCGAAAAGGAACACGACCGCGAGACCGGTCCGGAGCAAGGCGTTTAGTTGTCGCAGGTTGGCTTCTGACGCGCGGGTGAGCGCGGCCATGAACCGCTCGTGCCAGTGCGCGGAATGAGCCATACGCGCGCCGGCGGATTTCAGCCGCTCGCTATCTTTTGAATGTGCGTCCATCCGTTCGGTGATTCGGTGGCTTCCGTGCTGCACTGGCGAAAAAGCACGTATTCTCCTGGTCCTTAGGAGAGCAAGAGCGATGCCCCGGAGCCTGATTTGGCGTGGCGCAACGGAAGGCTGGTCTACGAATCTCAGCGGCTAGGGAATCGACGCTAGTGCGTGCCTGGTGGAGACTGCAAGGTGGTTTGCTGACGAGACACGTGCTCCGAACCGGTGCACGAGGAGCACACGGCAGCGCTCCATTTACATCCCGTTAACAATTCTTTATTGGCATCTAAACTGCGACATGATAGTTTTAGGCGCTCCCAGTTCGCGGCACCAAATTCACCACGATTGCGTCGATTTGTACCATGAGTACCAGGGAAGAACGCAGACCGTTTCGTCTCCCTTTGCGCCAGCGCGGCGCGATCCTCCGGGCGGTCGGTGCACGGATGGGCCGACTCGCAGACGGCTTTTCGTCTCGGGAGGCGCGCCGAACGCGCCGCCAGGTGCGACGCTGGCTGGAAACCCATGGCCTGACGATCGTGCTGATATTCGGACTGATGGTCGTCGCCTGGATGATCGCGGCGCAGTGAACCCCGCGTCGGCGGGCGACGATCAAGATGCCGCGACACGCGGATTCTGGATCGAGAATGCATGCTAGCCGCATCCGACGGTGAAAACCACCGATTGCGGATCGTCGCGCGGGGCTTGGCGGCGCCAGCGGTGTCGTAAAGCCCAGCCGAAGCGCGAACGTCGGCCGCCATCCGCGTCGCCACTAAGCGCGCGGCGTGGCCGCCTTGCAGGCCAAGCTGCCTCGCCCGAGGCTGCTGGCGGCTGGAGCGCGAGGTTGCCAGTCAGCCGATGAGTGCGTAAATATTTAGCTCCTCGATTTCCCTTCGAGGCTGCGGAGAGGTGGCCGAGTGGTCGAAGGCACCAGATTGCTAATCTGGCGTACTGGGTAACCGGTACCGAGGGTTCGAATCCCTCCCTCTCCGCCAAAAATTGCGGCACTTTTTGGCTTCGAGCATCGTGGTCAGGCCTCTCTTGAAACGTCTTGATTGGCGCGGGTGGGGTCAGAGTGGGGTTGATTTGGGGAATTCGTGACCACTCCCCAATCGGGCCAACATCTCCGGGCTCGGCTCGCCCGGATTGATCCACCGCCGCTATACGCGAGCGGGCGAGGACGCGCCGAGCGGCGTGGCTGGGTTGACGGGTTACGAAAGCTGCCGGCGCCGGCGGTCAAATGCTTCAACTCTTTGCGCAAAGGGCAATTTTTGCTTCGAGAAAAATCCTGCATCACAAAGCGCTTGCGCTTGCGTCGGGTGTTTCTCGAACTCCCAGAAATACTTCTTCAACGCGAAGTACAGGCGGAAGTGTTGCATCTCATTCAAACTTTCCAGCTTAGGTCGAAGCTCGTCCAAGTCCCAGAACTCGGAAGAATTCAATTCAGTCAATTCCGCAAGGAATCGCGCAACTTTCTGCTTGATGCTCTGGACGATGGCGTCAGCCTCGCGCGAGGTTCTCTTCTGTAGCTCATCTCGCACCGTGGGCTCTGGCGCTATGTGCAGATCGGGAAGTCCTTGCGAAGTAAGTTGAACGGTGAGCAGGCATGCCTCATGGAAGGTAAACTCTGGAAGGCGCTGGCGGTCGTCGGTTGATTCCATCGCGTTCCTCGTGCGTACTGCAAGGGGCATCAGACAGACATCACTGTCATATTACTATGGTCGGGTTCGCGTTGCAGTCGAGCGACAGCGATTGTGACTCGTTATAGCGAAAGACCCGGCGTCTCTCACGCAAAGATTCAGGCATAATCTGGCGCGATGCAAACAACCAACCCGATCCGCCGCGCGCCGCTTCTGATCTATGACGGCGATTGCCGGTTCTGCATCTACTGGGCGCGCTACTGGCAGAGACTCACCGGTGATCGCGTGACTTATGCGCCGTACCAGGAAGTCGCCGCACAATATCCGGAGATTCCTCTCGCCGCGTTCCAGCGTGCCGTCCAATACGTAGCATCCGACGGCAAAATCGCGAGCGGCGCCGAAGCCAGTCTCCTGACTCTAAGTCATGCAAGCGGCAAGGGCTTCTGGCTGACGCTCTACAGGCGTCTTCCCGGCTTTGCGGCGCTCGCCGAACTCATCTACGCTTTTATCGCTTCGCGTCGTTTCGCGCTCTACCGCCCGAGCCTATGGTTGTGGGGGCGCGACTACGAGCCGCCGCTTTACGATCTGGTTTCTTGGTTGTTTCTCCGGGCCATCGGGCTGATCTACCTTGCCGCCTTTGTTTCATTTGGCGTGCAGGCATCGGGCCTGATCGGCAGCCACGGCATCCTGCCGCTATCCGAATTCACCGGCGCCATCCGGAGCCAGTTCGGGCCGGAACGCTACGGGTATTTTCCGATGGTGTTCTGGCTGGACCAAAGCGATTTTGCCATTGGGGCCGTGTGTTGGGCGGGGGCGGCGCTGTCGCTACTGCTGATCTTCGACGTACTGCCGCGTTTGAGCTTGTTTTTTCTCTATGGGCTTTATCTCTCGCTCTTTTATGCCGGTCAGGTTTTTACCGGCTTTCAATGGGATACACTTTTGCTTGAAGCCGGCTTCCTTGCGTTTTTTCTAAGCATCGCGACAAAACCCGGCATCTGGCTGCTTCGTTGTCTGCTGTTCCGCTTCATGTTTCTTTCGGGTGCGGTCAAACGTCTGAGCGGCGATCCCACGTGGGCTAACCTCACCGCGCTCTTCTACCATTTTCAGACCCAGCCGCTACCCACCCCGCTGGCCTGGTACGCCCATCACCTGCCGCGGGTCGTACTCGAAGGGTCAACTGCGGCAACCTTTTTCATTGAACTGGGGCTGCCGTTTTTGATTTTCTGTCCGCGGCGATTGAGGTTCGTTGCGGCGTACGGCTTTTGCTTGCTCGAAGGGCTGATCTTTCTCACCGGCAACTACAATTTTTTCAATCTCCTGGCGATGGCTTTATGTCTGGTGCTGTTTGACGACGCTGCGCTCTGCAAGGTTGTTCCGCAACGCCTGACCCGGTTTGTGCAACACCAAGTGCGGGATATAAAACCGGGAAAGATCGTTTCCTTCGCCGCCGGAGCGTTGACGCTGTTGATCGTGTTCGCGAATATTGTACAGATTCATGCGGCATTAGGCGGGCGGCCCTCCGCCCCGGCAATGTGGATCAGCGACGAAATTGCGCCGCTGCGGATCGTCAATACTTACGGTTTGTTTGCGGTGATGACCACCGCCCGGCCCGAGATCATTATCGAGGGCTCGGATGATGGCCTCCACTGGCGCGAATACGCATTTAGATACAAACCTGGCGACGTTATGCGTCCACCGCTATGGAACGTCCCGCACCAGCCGCGCCTGGACTGGCAGATGTGGTTTGCCGCCCTGGAGACGGCGTCGCAAAATCCCTGGTTCTTGCGGTTCGTGCAGCGGTTGCTGGAAAATTCTCCGCAGGTGACCGCGCTGCTCGGCAGCAATCCGTTTCCTCATAAACCGCCTCTTTACGTGCGCGCCCGGCTTTACGACTATCGGTTTTCCACCCCCGAAGAGAGAGCAGCCACCGGCGCGTGGTGGGTGCGGCGGCCACAGGGAATTTATTTTCCCGCGACCGCTCTTCGGTCCTGAGCGCGCTCCAGGAAGGCCAGGAATCAAGGCTCAACGGGCTTCGCTGCGACCGAAGGTTATTGGTACAAACGAACAGGCAGACAATTGAAGCCCTGGATAAGCGCCACAGATTTTCGAGAGCGGTTTGGTCCACGAACCGCGAAGGACCAGTGATAATGCCCAGGTTCGACACGGTCGTTAAGAACGGCATGATCATCGACGGTACCCGCGCACCCCGTTATCGCGGCGACCTCGGAATCAAGGACGGCAGGATTGCCGAGATTGGCGCGTTGGACGGGGCCAAAAGTGCGAACGAGATCGACGCCTCGGGCCTGATTGTCGCGCCCGGATTCGTCGATTTGCACACTCACTACGACGCGCAGATTTTCTGGGATCCTCACTGCTCGATTTCGGGATGGCATGGCGTAACCTCGGTCGCGATCGGCAATTGCGGCTTCGGCTTCGCCCCGGTGCGGCCCGAGCAGCGCGAGCGCGCGATGCTGACGATGACCCGCCTGGAGGCCATCCCGTATGCCTCGATGAAAGCCGGCATGCCCTGGGACTGGGTGACGTTTCCGCAGTTTCTCGACAGCCTGGAGCGCCAACCCAAGGCCGTCAATCTGCTGCCGTGTGTCCCGCTCGGCCCGCTCATCACCTGGGTGATCGGAAGTCCCGAAGAGGCCAAGCATCGCGCCCCCACCGCGATCGAAGAGCGCGAGATAGTCCGCCTTTTCGGCGAAGCGATGGACGCCGGCGGATGTGGCTGGTCGGCCCAGCGTCTGCACCCGGACGGTCCGGTGTGCCTCCAGCGCGACTATGACGGGACGCCGATGGTCACCGACGTGATGGGCGACGAAACCTGCCGCAACCTGGCCCGCGAGCTCGGCCGGCGCAATTCGGGTTTCATGCAGATGTCGATGGCCACTGCGGATCCCTTTCACGATCTGAAAGAACTTGAGACGCTCGCCGAACTGAGCCGGCGTCCGCTGCTCTATCAGGCGCTGGTCTCATTCGATCGCGAACCGCAAATCCACCGTTTTCTGATTGGCTGGTTCGACTACTGCCATGCCAAAGGATTGCGCGTCTATCCGCAGGCTCACACCAACACCACCAGCTTCACCTTTACGTTTGCGGACTGGAACCTGTTCGACGACTCCGCAGCGTGGCGCGAGGCCACCCTGGGCAGCACGGCGGAGCGGCTGAGGAAACTGAGCGACCCGTCGCGCCGCGCACAGCTCAGGGATTACGCCGATGGCCAGCGGATGGTGACCGGCGATTTGGAAAATTTCGTGATCGAGAAGGTTTTTACCCCCCGGTTCAAGCACCTCGAGGGCATGACCTTAAGGGATGCCGCGCGCAGGCTTGACGGACATATCGTCGATACGATGCTCGAAGTCGCGATTGCCGACGAATTGCGCACGGTCTTCGACGCACCCCCCCCGCATACCCGCCTCGATCTGCTGAAGGAAGTCGTCAACTACCCATATACGATACCAGGTCTCTCCGACGGTGGAGCGCACACTAAGTTCTTCTGCGGCGGGCGCTATCCGACCGAGTTTCTGGCTTCGTTTACCCGCGACCAGGGCATGCTGACGCTGGAGGAGGCGCATTGGAAACTGAGCACGTGGCCGGCGACCTGCGCGGGGCTTTCGGACCGCGGCGTGCTGCGCGAAGGATATGCGGCGGATATCGTCATGTACGACTACGAGGGTTTGGGGATCGAACCAAGCATGGTCGTGCACGACCTTCCGGGCGGCGAATGGCGGCGCGTGCAACGGGCCCGCGGCTACCGTTACATCATGGTCAACGGTGAGGTCACGTTCGTAGATGGCCAACCGACGAAAGTCACACCGGGTTTGTTGCTGAGGCATGGAAATGGCTGGAACACGCCGCATCTGCGCCGCGCGATTTAAGCTCGCCAGGCAGGCAGCGCACGCACGAGGTCGCAATCATGAACCGTGATTTCTCGATCGGCGGGGCCGAGTTCGTCAAGGTCGGACAGGCGACGTGGGACCTCGGCCTCAATTCATTGAAGTCGGGCAACATGTCTCTGCTGCTGCCCGACCGGCAGATTCTGATTACCAAGACCGGACGATCTCTAAGCGGGCTCGATTCGGAGACCGACCTGATCGCGGTCGATTGCATGGAGACCGAACGCGGCGAGGCTTCGTGTGAATTTTATGTTCATCGCGCCATATACGTTGGAGTGCATGACCATCAGCGCGGCGCGATTTTGCACTGCCATGGGCCTTCTACGATTGCGGCCACCTGGGTTTCGCAGGACTACATTGCGCCCAGCTACAACGAAGCCAAAGACGTTCTGGGAAAAACGCGAATCCTGGAATCCCGCGACCAGGAAACGCTGGGCGAGGACGCGGAGCAGATTGCGGATGCGTTAAAGGATGCGAAAATTGTCGCGATCCGGGGTCATGGTACGTTCGCCCTGGCGGAGACCCTACATGAATGCCTGTACTTGACCCATCTGCTTGAAACGTCGTGCCGGGTCACCTTCATGAGAGCGAGCATGTCCGGCAAAGGCCGCGACGTGCAGAGCAGCGATTCGGGCCGCCGCCCACTGCGTCTCACGCGAAAAAAGGTGACGCGCTGATCCGGGCGCTCAGCGCTCGTTTTCAATCTCGCTCTTGGCCCGAGACCCTTGTCGCCCGCCCAACCCGGATTTGGCGAGCCTTTTCTTTCGTGTCCCGAGTTTTTGGCGCGTAATTTGTTCTTGCAATCAGGTAATTTATACAAAGTTCCGGCGAGCACAAATCGCGCCTGAAGGTTCCAATATTACTCAATCAATGACTTTGATCATGACAATAGGCGTTTCTTGTTTGGCATGCATCTGGCTTTTTACGTCGCGCGCTCGAAGACCCTGGGGATATGTTTGAATTCGATAAATACGATCGGAAGCTGCACCGAGACCCTCCGGCTCTGCCGTCTGCACCCTACGAGCAGCCAGTCGATATCGAAGGGATGTCCCTGCTGCTGTGGGGAGAGCATTGCGTCGAGTGCGCCGCTCCAGCGTGTTATTCCACTTGCGATCTATATGAACCACGCCTTGATTTAACCTGCAGGCGGTTTGGTTTCGGTGCCTATAAAAACCGCTCATTCCCAACGGTACGCGGTTATGGCACCGAGATTTCTTTCAAAAAGTGGGCAAAGATCGAGGCTTTCGGCAACACCGCCATATACCCGATACGATCGGTGCTGCGCTGGGAACGCGCGATAGAACTCGCAGCACCTTTCTCCAACGCGATCGGAAAGCTCGTTCATCGTTTGACCGGCAGTTTCAAATGGAAACAACTCACTTATATCGCTTCCTACAAGTTGGGGTGTGAACTGCACCGACGTGGTGCGAAGGGGATGCAGCCGGATGCCTTCGTGCTCGAGGTTTACAACCCGGCGGCGGTAGAAGTGAGGTTACAGCTCATCTTCAGCGTTTCGCTGGACGACCTTGCGAACCGCGAGCAATACACTGCGCCCCTCCCACCGGTGGTTAAAACGCTTTCGTTGACGCCCGGTTATTCGCGCCACGAAGTTGAAGCGAGTGCGTTCCGGCGGATCGCCGACCACGGGCTGCCATTCAAAATCACGATGGTTCCCGAGGCCGATAGCAACGCGCGGCTGGTCTTCCTAACGGCCGATCTGGTCAAATTCAAACCAGGCAAGGCGGCGCGAAAATCGGCGCAGATCAAATGCGTGGTATGGGACCTCGACAATACGCTGTGGAATGGCACCCTGGTTGAAGGCGACGAGGTTGTTCTGCGCAGCGGCGTCGTGGAGACGCTGAAACACCTCGACGAACGCGGCATCCTGGTCAGCATCGCCAGCAAGAATGATTTCGGCGCGGCCTTCGAAAAGCTCCAGCAGTTCGGCATCGCCGATTACTTTTTATATCCGCAAATCGATTGGCTGCCCAAAGGCCAGAAAATCAAGAACATTGCTCAAAGGCTCAATCTCGGACTCGATAGTTTCGCATTCATTGACGACAGCCCATTTGAGCTCGAAGAGGTATCGCGCACAGCACCGGAGGTGGCATGCATTCGCGCCGAGGAGCTCGGCGGGCTGATTGCCGATCCGCGCTTGCAGGGCAGCGTAACCGAAGAGTCGCGTCAACGACGCCACTTTTACCGCGACCAGATCTCGCGCGAAACCGATCAAGCCAATCTCGGCGACGACTACATGACCTTTCTGCGGTCCTGCGACATCGTTTTGGAGATCGCGCGTTATAGCCGCAAGGACGAAGAGCGGGTGGCCGAGCTGGTGCAGCGGACTAACCAGTTGAACTTTTCGGGACGAAAATACTCACGCCCCGCGTTGGATGAGATCGTCAACGACAAGAGCATCGAGAAATACGTGCTCCGGTGCGCGGACAAGTATGGTTCTTACGGCACCGTTGGTTTCTGTCTCGTGCGGCACAAGGCCGAAGTGCTCCAGGTGGTCGACTTTATGTTGTCATGCCGGGTGCAGGGCAAGTTCATCGAACAGGCGTTGTTCAGCCACCTGTTGGAACATCACAATCCAGAACAAGCGCGGGCGATTTGGGTCAACTTCCGGCAGACCGACCGCAATACGCCCGCCCGCGGCGTACTCGATAAGCTCGGGTTTCGCGCCTGTTCAGGGGAGGAGGACGGCCTCGCGCAAGGAATGATATTGCGTCCGCAGGAACCACTGACCTGCGACTTCATCCGAATTAATTGTGTGATGGCCGAAGACGGGTCTCACGCGTCCGCCTCGCAGAGCGCGGGCCTGGATTCTCTTTGACCTTCTTCGATCCGCGAGGGAATGTGAGGGCGCAATGTCGGCGTCACGTACTATAAAACTTGTTTTAAGTTGCGTGGCATACGCCGCCATAGAAATCTCGCTGGCCGCGAGACGAGCGGCAGGAATCGCGACTCCGCCTGTCCGAACAGTCATTTGCTACCATCACACCTTTGACCATGAACGAAGCCGATTTGCCAGGCAGATGGATCACTTGTTGCGCTGGTGTGAACCGGTCTCTGCCGGGACCACCGACCAACTGTCATCAGGCCGCCGTTACGTATCCGTGACGGCTGACGATGGATGGCTGAGCTTTCTACGAAACGCTATCCCGGAGATACTCTCAAGACGAATACCCATTACGATATTTCTAATTACCGGACGCCTGGGCGAAGCGATCGAGGAGGACCAGGCCGATCGCCTGGTCACGCTCGAGGAGCTGGCCGCATTGAGTTCGCCGACCGTTACATTCGGCTCTCACACGACGAAGCACACGCGACTTACCCACGTTTCGGAAGAAACAGCGACGCGCGAGTTAATCGACTCGCGCAAGGCTCTAATGAGTATACCTAATGCAGAGCCGGATCTGTTTGCCTTTCCCTTCGGGAGCTACAACTCGAAGCTCACGAATCTATGCCGAAGCGTGGGTTATCGGCGAGTTTATACCACTACCCCACAGCCGGTATTTGCCAGTCCGGACGAATTTGAAGTCGGGCGGATATGCGTCGAACCTTCCGATTCGCTTTTGGAATTTCACCTCAAAATGGTCGGAGCCTACGGCTGGACCGCGCGAGCGATCAGGCTGAAACAGCGTCTGCTGCGACGGCGTCCTGAGGCCTGAGCAGTTCGTAGGGCCAGGAGACTGGTTGCCTTAAAGGAGCACCCCAAGGCGAAAAATAATCGCTACCGAATCGCTGGACGATACTCAACATTCCCCTATTCTAACTCTTGCCTCTTTCTTAATCTTATCACCAGAACATTCACGCTTTAGAGCGCTGATATAGCCCTTGAGTCGCATACCGCGCTTTCGATCTAGACTGGGATCATGCGCCAGCCTATCGTAGTCCCAGTTTCCAAATAGCGTGCTTACCGAGTCCCCTGATGGCTTGTGTTGCACTAGAATGTCCTTTGTCACTGGCATCGATCTTGCTTCGCCTATGTCAATCGATTGTAGCTTTTATCATCGCCCACTCACGCGGGCATGCCGACGTCGCCATAGATCTGCCGTCGGCGCGGTCCATCATTTTTTCATGACCGAAGTACTGGGAAAGAAAAATCAAGGAGCAGGCTGAAGCCGTCAGTTCCATCCATCATCGCCTGCTTTCCTTACTGATCTAGGAGAAGATGCAAATGTTATCGGCAACCCGCTGGGCGATTGGGATATTGGCTATGGCGCTGCTCGGCGTAGGCGTAACCGAATACGGCAATCCGAGAATGGCGAATTCCGCGCCAGCGCCCGTTAGTATTTTAACCAACCGCTACGACAGTCAGCGCGATGGCCAAAATGCCGCAGAGACGCAGCTTACGACCGCCAATGTCAATGCGAGCAGCTTTGGGAAATTGTTCGCAGATCAAGTCGATGGAAATATCTATGCGGAGCCACTGTATGTTCCGGGCCTGACGATCAATGGCGGCACCCATAATGTTGTATATGTAGCTACCGAAAATGACAGCGTGTACGCCTTCGATGCCGATCAAGCCGGACCGCCCCTTTGGCACACCAGTTTTCTCAACGCGGCCAACAACGTCACGGCGGTAGGTCAAGGCCAGGTCTCAGCTGAGAACAGCACCCCCGGTTGCGATGACATCCATCCCATCTATGGCATAACGGGCACCCCCGTAATCGATTCGTCGACCAACACGATCTATATGGTGGCTTACACCAGTGAGAATAGCGTCGTAACTTATCGAATACATGCGCTGGATATCACGACGGGGGTTGAGAAGTTCAACGGCGGTCAGATCATCACAGCTTCCGTGACCGGCACGAATCCAGGCGACAATGTCGGCGGCCAAGTCGTTTTCCACGCGACGCAGCATCTTCAGCGCCCCGGACTGTTGCTTCAGGGCGGGGTGGTCTACGCGGGCTTTGGATCGCACTGCGACCTCGACCCGTATCACGGATGGCTGTTGGGCTACCAGGCCTCGAACCTCAGCAATCAGATGTATGTGTACAACACCACGAAAAACATAGGGCAAGGTCCGAGTGCGACCGAGAATAACGAGGGCCATGGCTCGATTTGGGCTTCCGGCACGGGGCCGGCCGTCGACGCGAACGGAGGCATTTACGTCAACACGGGAAATGGCAGCTACGATCAGAACCTTTCGCCACCAACCGACGTCGGCGACAGCATACTGAGACTGGGAATTAGCAACAGTGCATTGGTCCTGATCGACTGGTTTACGCCATTTAATGAAGAAACTCTGGATTCGGAGGATCTCGATCAGGGCTCAGGCGGAATCGTGGTGTTGCCCGACCAATCGTCAGGCCCGACGCATTTGCTGGTTACTGCCGGAAAAGACGGCAATATCTATCTGCTCAACCGCGACAGCCTGGGAGAGTTCAACAGCAGTAGCAACAAGGTTGTTCAGGAAATTGCCAGCCCCAATGGCAGTTTGAACTGGAGCACCCCAGCCTACTGGAACGGCCGGGTTTACTTCATCATGTCCCAGGATGTTGCGCGATCGTTTACGCTCAACGCCGGAGCGTTGACGGCGGCTTCGGTGGGCACACATACATTCCCCTTACTTGGCAGCCAGCCGGTCATCTCCGCAAATGGAAACACCAATGGAATCTTATGGACCTTGGAGGATGATGGAACCTCGACCAGCCCAGTCACCGGCATATTGCATGCCTACAACGCGCTCGATCTGACGCAAGAACTGTACAACAGCAATCAGAACGGGACTCACGATCAACCAGGGTTGGCGGTCAAATTCTCGGTCCCTACTGTGGCTAATGGCAAGGTCTACGTCGGCAGCACGACCGAACTTGACGTTTACGGGCTGACTGGCGCGGCGCCGACGCCGACCCCGGGGCCCGGCGGACCGATCACATTGCGCAGCACGGCGATCGGCAGCACCTCCGGCGGCAGCAGCCAGGTAACGATTCCGGTCCCGGCAGGCGTCTTGGCCAATGACGTGATGATCGCCCAGGTAACGGTGCGCGGCGGCGCTCCGACGACATTAACCGCGCCCGCCGGCTGGTCGTTGGTCAGACGCGACAACGACAGCAGCGGTCAGATCGCTGAGGGTATCTATGTCCACGTGGTAACGGCCGCTGCCGAGCCCGCGAGTTACACCTGGACCTTTTCCGCCGGCAATGACGCGGCGGGCGGAATAGCCGCTTACATCGGGGTCAACACCGCGGCGCCGATCGACGCCAGCAACGGAGAGGGCAACGCCGCGTCGACCAGCGTCACGGCGCCATCGGTCACCATTCCGGCCGGCCACAACGCCGACCGGCTGCTGGCGCTATTCGGAATACCCGACAGCTCCCCCATGACTTTGCCGGCGGCGATCACCCAGCGCTGGAGCTTCCACGCCATCGGCTGGGGCATCTCGGCCGCGATGGGCGACGCGTCGGTCCCCAGCGGAGCCACCGGCAACTACGTCGCCTCGCAAGGAACCACCAGCACCACCAACGTTGGAGCACTTGTCGCGCTCCAGCCGGCAGCCGGATCGGCAACGCCGACCCCAACACCCACGGCAACGCCGACCCCCACGCCCACGCCCACGCCCACGCCCACGCCCACGCCCACCCCGACCCCGACACCAACGCCGACCCCGACCCCGACCCCAACGCCGACGGTGACCCCTACCCCGACCCCAACACCCACGGCGACTCCGACCCCGGGATCGATAACATTGCGCAGCACCGCGATCGGCAGCACCTCCGGGGGCAGCAGCCAGGTAACGATTCCGGTCCCGGCAGGCGTCTTGGCCAATGACGTGATGATCGCCCAGGTAACGGTGCGCGGCGGCGCGCCGGCGACCTTAACCGCGCCCGCCGGCTGGTCGCTGGTCAGACGCGACAACGACAGCAGCGGTCAGATCGCCGAGGGTATCTATGTCCACGTGGTAACGGCCGCTGCCGAGCCCGCGAGTTACACCTGGACCTTTTCCGCCGGCAATGACGCGGCAGGCGGAATAGCCGCTTACATCGGGGTCAACACCGCGACGCCGATCGACGTCAGCAACGGAGAGGGCAACGCCGCGTCGACCAGCATCACGGCGCCCTCGGTCACCATCCCGGCCGGCCACAATGCCGACCGGCTGCTGGCGCTATTCGGAATACCCGACAGCTCCCCCATGACTTTGCCGGCGGCGATCACCCGGCGCTGGAGCTTCCACGCCATCGGCTGGGGCATCTCGGCCGCGATGGGCGACGCGTCGGTCCCCAGCGGAGCGACCGGTAACTATGTTGCCTCGCAAGGAACCACCAGCACCACCAACGTTGGAGCGCTTGTCGCGCTCCAGCCGGCAGGGTAGTCAGCGGCTGCCCTGCCGCATCACGCGCGCAATGGTGGGCGTCCCAGCACGATCCCGCCGTCGACGGCGAGGATCTGCCCGGTGATATTCGCGGCACGATCCGAGCACAGAAATGCGACCGTGTTGCCGATATCCGCAGGCGTCTGCTCGCGCCCCAGCGGAGTCAGCATGCGTACCGTCATGTCGAACGTATCGCGTGCCCGCTCAGTGCCGCCGCCAATCGCCGCGCCCAGCTCTTCCCAAATCTTCGTGTAGATCAGGCCGGGGGCTACCGCGTTGACTCGGATGCCCTTGGGTCCCACCTGGAGCGCCAGCGTCCGGGTATACGAGATGACCGCGGCCTTCGCCGCCGCGTATGCGGCCAGAACGGGTGTCGCCAGCATCCCGGCGATCGACGACGTGTTGCATACCGCGCCGCCCGCGAGCATCCGCGGCACGATTTCCCTGGACACGATGTAGACCGAGTTCAGGTTCAGCTCGACATAGCGGCGCCAGATTTCGACCCCGTGCCATTCGGCGTCCCGTCCGCTCTCGAACCATCCCGATTCGCCGCCACCCGCGTTGTTACACAGCACGTCGGGATGCGGTCCGAATTTAGCCGTAATGGCTTCCACCACCGCGTGGATCTGCGCTTCGTCAGTGACGTCGCCGTTGAAACCTTCGACGCGATCCACGAGATCCGCCGGTGCGGGCACAAGCGCGCGATCGATCACCGCTATCCGATCCACCACCTTGTCGGCCAGCAGCGCACGCACGATTCCCAGGCCCAGCCCGCGAGCGCCGCCCGTCACAATTGCGTATTTCATCGCCTTCTCCATTGCGATCGGTTGTCACCCGGCGGCGGTGCTCAGGCGTGGCGTGCCGAGCGATTTCATCGCTCGCCGCGGTGATCCGCGCGCTCAGTCGGTCACGTAGCGCCGCTTCGCCCATCCCTCCTCGAACGCGGTCCAGAACCACGAACCCAGCTTCAGCCGCTTGAACTTCCACTGGCCGCCGACCTTGACGTACTCCTCGTCGTAGCGCGCGGCGCCCCAGGCCGCCTGTTTTCCCTTGGCGAAGGTGCACGGCTCGAGCAGGTACCAGATGCCCGTCGCCCGGTTCCCGTTCACCTCGATTATCGGATTCATCACATAGTGGATGGCGAAGTGCAGCATCTCGGGGATATGCCTGAACAGGCCGCGGATCGCCTCGCGCCCCTCGAAGCGGCCAAACTTGTCGGAGTCCCAGACCGCGTCCTCGGTGAACAGCGATACCCAGCCCTCTTCGTTGGCGTGATCGACGTGCAGGCAGTAGCTGGCCTTGAGTTTCTTGATCGCCTCGATGTCCTCGAGTTGCGCGATTCGTTGTTCCAGATCACCGGCGCTCATGTTCCGCCTCCTTGGTTATGAGAGCTTTGCGCAGAGGGTCGGAAGGGATCGTCGCAGTTGTGCAACGCTCTTCTGGTTATGCAGATTCGCTGGATCTCTCGTGTTTCAAAATCGTTTCAAATTCCCGGCCGCCTTGCGCGCCAGGGGCGGGCCTTCTCATAGGCTGCCGCGGCGCGGAACACGCTCAGGTCGTCGAATGTTTTTCCGACGATTTGCATCCCGGTAGGAATACCTGAAGCTGCGAACCCCGTCGGGACCGCGATCACGGGACACTGACTGACAAGATTGAACGGCATCGTCATGTACCAACCGATCGAGGCGGGCACCTTCACGCCGTCGACGGTGAAATTCGGGTCGCTCGCGTCGTGATCGTGCTTGACCGCGGGCAGCGCCGTGGTCGGACAGATCAAGACCTGGTGGTCCTCGAGAATTGGACCGAGGGTTTTGTACATCTCGCCGCGCACAGCGTTAATCCGGTAGAAACGATCGGCGCTCAACGCCGCGCCGCTCTCGATCATGCGAACGAGCGCGTCGGTCATCTCGTAGCGCCAGCGCGGGAGCTTGTCGCCCAGGAGCCCGGCGAACAGCACGGTCCAGTAAGTCATCCAGGCGCTGTTGACGCCCCAGTTCCAGCCGACCTTAACTTCCTCGACCGTGCAGCCGAGACTCTTGAACACCTCGACAGCCGAAAGCGTATTGCGGCGAACCTCAGGATCGACGCTGTAGAATCCTAGGTCCATCGAGTACGCCACTTTCCATCCCCTGATGTCCGCCGGCGCCTCGGGGAGCACGACCTTTTCGCGAAGGCTGCAGATGTCGTCAAGGTGCGCGCCGGTCATGACGTTCTGCATCAGCGCGGCGTCGGAGACGCTGCGTGTCATCGGTCCATAGTGCAGTATCGTCTCCAACGGATGATCGAGGTCGAGCGGATTGCGCCCGAATGGGGGCTTGTATCCGACGGCACCTGCCAGCGACGCCGGGATTCGGATCGAACCGCCGCCGTCGGTGCCGTCGGCGAGCGTGGTCATCCCACCTGACAGCGCGGCGCCCGCACCGCCTGAAGAGCCGCCCGGGGTGTACTCCAGATTCCACGGATTGCGCGTGATGCCCCAGAGTGGACTGGCCGTCATGCCCGCATGCGCGAACTCGGGCGTGGTTGTGCGGCAATGCATGATCGCGCCCGCATCCAGTAGCCGCTGGACGGTCGGCGCCGAGTGCTCGGGCCGATAGTCTCGATAGATTTTCGATCCGAAGGTGGTGATCTCACCCTTGACCGGATGAAAATCCTTGATCGCGACCGGCACGCCTTCGAGCGGGCGCAGCTCGCCGCCGCGCCGGGCGTACTGCGACTCGGCAGCCTTGGCCTGTTCCAGCGCGCGATCGAAATAGGTGTAAGTGAGTGCGTTGACCTTCGGCTCGAGCTGCTCGCATCGCGCAATGATCGCCTTGAGCAGCTCGACTGGAGAGAGAGCGCGCGTCTTGAAAGCGGCAATCGCCTCCGTTGCGCTCATGTAACAGAGATCGAGATTTAGATCGCTCATCCGTCCCTCCCGTCGGGTCCGCGTGTGCGATGGCAAAAGAGCGTTACGTCACAGCCATCGCAACTCTCCTCGGCGTCTCGAACTCTCCTACCACCGGCAGCATCGATTCGCCAAACTCCTCCAACATCGCCGACAGGCCATTTCCGCCAGACCGAATCGTCTGGTGGATTGCCGTTGGCTTGTAGTTTCAGCGCAACGTTTGCGAGAATGCGGTCGAGGAAGGATGCGGTCGATCGGAGGCGCGAACAATCGGCGCGGGAGGGACCCCCCATGTTGCAGAAGCTGTTTCACGTCAACATCTGCGTCCGCGATATGGAGCGGTCGATCCGCTTCTATCAGGATCTGGGCTTCACCAAGGTGAACGATTTCACGCTCGACGATCCAAGCGTCGGCGACGCGCTGGGCCTCAAGGCCAAAAAGCTCCGCGGCGTCTTCATGCGTCTCGGCCACGATCCCAGCGCTCCGGTGCTCGACCTGGTCCAATTCATCGACCCACCGCCGCAGGGCCAGCCCTACCCGACTCTCAACAACATTGGCATCTGCCGCATCGCCTTCAGCGTCGACGATATCGACCGGACCTACGCGGAGCTGCAGGCAAAGAAGGTCCAATTCGTGGCGCCGCTCAAGAAGATCAAGGGACCGGACGGCGCCATGATCGGCG
Source organism: uncultured delta proteobacterium (assembly GCA_963773975.1). Classification (GTDB taxonomy): domain Bacteria; phylum Desulfobacterota; class Binatia; order Binatales; family Binataceae; genus JAKAVN01. Next base: position 136,676 of record CAVZDJ010000046.1, on the reverse strand, counting down.
TGGTCTGCTTCAAGGATCCGGATGGCGCGATCCTCGAACTGCTAAGCGGAATGTAGCCGCGGCGGAAACTGATATTGTTGACTACCCGTGCTGTCACCCGAGCGGAGCGATTAGCGAGCGCAGTCGAAGGCAGACTCGCTTCGCTCAGAGTTTGCGAACTCTCGGGATGAAAGTCCTTGTATGCAACTTATTAATGAGACTCGCCGGCGGGCTTGTGTTGTCCGCCTTCAATACGCGGAGCAGGCGTGCCGGGCTGGGAAGCGAATCCTTCAGGCAGATCGCGCATCGGCCTGATTGTGATCGGGATAATCCGCCCCTTGTCGAACATCTCCTGGGTCGGCGTATGCATCCCGAGCCGCGCCATCAGGTAGCGCTTCGGATAGTCCCGAACGATTTGGCGCGCGACTGCCGGATCACTGGTTATTTCCGCCTTGCCGATGAACGCCGGGCCTTTGGTCTTGCCGATCCAGACGATCACCGGGCTGCCACGGCGGATACGCCTGGCCTTCCAGGTCGTGGGTTGCGTTTGAATAAGCACCGTGTGATCGGGAGCGACCGTGAACCAAACCGGGGCCGGCGCGCTCTGATTGCCGTCTTTGCGGACCGTGGCGATGTAGAGCACGCTGGCCGTTGAAAGTGCGTCGCTATCGCGTTGGGACACTTGGGCGTTCGCATTTTCAGCGCCCGGATTCGATTCCCCCAACGCGCTCGACAGAGCCATGGTCGAGGCTATCGCCAAACCGCCGAGCGCGATCACGCCCCAGGCGATCGTTTGCCGCCGTGTTACGTCAGGCACCATAGCCTCTGTGCCGCGGCTGCTTGCGCTACTTCCGCTCGGCGTTCCATTCACAGTCTCTGCTCCCACAGCCTGCTGCTAATTCCCCTGGAGACGCGGATCATCCTGCGAGACGCACTGCGCGTTCTTCACGGCTTCGATATCGCCTGGCCGCTTTTCCTTGACCGCACTGGCGCTCAAAACCGCTTGCGTCTCTTTGCATTGTTCGCGCGTGCCGGCCCCGCCCTCGATTTTCCATTTGGACAGGGCGGCGGCGGGATCGAAATGTCCATTGGCCAGCGGGGGTGGAGTGATCAGAAACCAACCCGTCAACACTACCGCTGCGGTATGTCGAAGCTTCATCCTCGGCTTATCGATCAGCGATAAGCCGTTGTCAAGCGGCTATTAATCGCGTGCGCCGCTGCCCGGGCCGACGTCATCTGAACCTTCTAGTGATGTATGCCAAAGAAAAGGTTTATGCCCTCCGACGGCGGTGGCGGCGCTCCATAGGCCGGTGGGTAGTACTCCGGTTCCGGCGCGGAGTAGTAGTCGGGCGCAGGCGCATAGTAGTAGCTGGGCGCCGGCGCGACGTAGACCGCGCGATCGTGATCTCGGTGATCCCTGTGGTGCTCATGATGCCTGTCGTCGTGGCCATGGCCGCCGGCGAACGCAGGCCCTATCGCGGTAGCGCCGATCGCGACGCCGAAGGCGATTGCCAGGGCGAGCCTACCGACCTTTTTGATTTTGCTGCTCTGACTGATGCCGAGTGTGGTATTTCCCATGGCGGCTCTTCACTCCTGCCTCGGCTTCACGGAAAGCCGATGGATGCCATACAGGCAGATTCGAATGCTTGACTACTTGGTTTCCTTGGCCGCCGCGGTGCGCACTTTGCTGCGGAACATGGCATCAGCAGTCTTCTTCTGAGCATCCGACATGCTGTCATACAGGGCCTGAAAGGCCGGTACGAATTTAGCCATACCGGCCTCATGCGCCTGGATGACCGCCTGGTAGGATTTGACCGCATCGACCGCGGTCATCGCCTTGGCGTCCTGCTTTCTTTGCTCTTGCAGATCGGTCATCGCTTTTGCATTCTCGCGCATCACCTGGACGAGACTGTCCCACTGGGCCTGCTGAGCGCCCGTGATGTGAAGCCTGCTGTGCAACTCCTTGATATGCGCCTCGACGGGATCGGACTTCTCGCCGGCTGGTGCCGACTCGGTCGTCGCGGGAGCGGTAGAAGCCTGCGCCAGGATTTGTGGAGCCGAGCGGAGTTGGACTGCGGCCGCCGGGGCGCCGTCATGGCCGCTGGCGATAGCAAGGGGGCCAGCGAACACAATCGAGGCGGCCAGAGTGGCCGCCGCCAGCGCGCCTGCGGTTTTTTGCGTGAAAAATAACATGTCAACCCTCCCAAATTGGTTGTGCTTGGAGAGCCGCTCCGGGACACAAGAGGACGTCTCGTTGTTCTTCTGCTGGAACTCGAAAGCGCCAGGAAAGTTTACCTTCGAAATTCAAAGCTGGATGCAAAGGTCTTATCTTAAGTGACTGTCGGACGCTTGATTACTGAATAAGCTACGAGGCCGCAAGCGATCGCAACCACGCCGCCGATGGCAAGGGCCTGCCACAATTTCATCCATTCGTGCAGCAACACAATAAACGCCGCCAGGAAACATGAGCCGCCGATAACGCCGGCGAACAGGATCACCAGGGTGGCGATCGCGCGGTCAGCCATCCCTGTCAGCGAGGGAACAATCCGGGCCTCCAGTAGCTGGAGACTCGAGCCGGATGATCCGCGCGAGGTCGTCAAGCATCCTGCCCAACAACGTCGACCATTCGGTCTCCGTCCCGAGGCCGGCAGCGCCCTCCGGGTTACGCTGATGCGGTCGTGTCGCGGCTCCAGGATCCATCGTTCCATGCCTCACTCAGCGCTGCTCCGAGGAGTCCACCAAGAACCAGAACTGCCATCGGTGTGTTGTCGCGATAACCCGAAGCGAAGCCCAGCGCGCCAACGATGCAGGCCGATAACAGCGGTTGGCGCGTCACCAGATGTGCGGGCTGGAGCTGCGTGCTGACGGTTTCAACTTTTTGTTCAACCTTTCGATTGACCTCGGTCACGGTCTGCTGCAGGCTTTGCCGCGCCTCTTCCAGTTCGTCTTTGATTCGCTCGATGTTGTCTTCCATTTTGTTCTGATAGAGCCTCGATCGCGTTGATTAGCGCCGTACCGGCGAAACTCCGCCCGATGAACATCACCAGCGCGAGACCCACGCGGCTGCGTAGTCCGCCACCGATAAGAAACCCGGCCCCTGCGGACAGTGTCAGTGCGCGCAAGGGCCGGTTCCGGATGCTCGACGCCAGCAGTTCGAGGTCAGTCGACGGCCGCGATTCACTTGCCGTATCCATCTCCAGTTAACCGCCGGCTATAGCGACACTTGCCTAAGTGCCTTGGCAACGACGTAACCGATTACGAATGCTCCCGCGAGGGCAAGCCAAGGTTGGCGCTGGACGAAATCCGTCAGGTTGTCGGAGACCTCGCCCGCGTAGTCCGCACCTTTGGATACGTACTCGCGCGCGGTGTCATATCCCTTGTCGATCGCTTCGCGGCCCATTTCCCTGGCGGTGTCGATCGTGTCGTTCGCGGCATTGGTTAAATTGTTTTTGTCCATTTCCCCTTCTCCACTCCAAAATTAATTCTGTGCTGTGTGTTATGCATCACGTAGATGCGTCTAAAAGTTGTCAGACGGGTCTTCGCATCACCAGACTCACGACAAAGAGAATGAGGAAGATCACGAAAAGGATTCTCGCCATATCCGTCGCGGTTCCGGCGATCCCGCCGAATCCGAGAATGCCAGCTACGATTGCTACGATGAGACAAACAACTGCCCAATAAAGCATATGTTTTTCCTCCAAGTTGTTGGCCAACTGATAAAAGCGGCCATCCCGGGTCGAGTGAATTCACTCGACCGGGCCAGTTGTCCAGCCTGGTTGCGGTAACGCCCTACAAAGGAGCAAGGCATGTGCCGATAACGGACGATGCGGGAATCGGATGCGATCGTCGCGCGCAAGGAAAGCGTAGCCCGCACAGACGCAACGGTTTTGCATGCCTGCGGGGATGCCATGCTTTGGGTCTCAGCTTCTTAGCTGAAGTCCCTTTTTTCTTTCGCCCTGAATAAATTTCAATCCAACTTTGCACCAACGTCCGAATTCGGCCAGTTTTCTTGAATGGCCCTCGTCTTGCTCCCTCTTCAATCGCGGCTCGCCGCGTATCGGCTTTCAGAACAGAGATTTTAAACGACGCGAGACTTCATTCGACTCGCGAGGAGGTCACATGATGAACTCTTTTGGGTGGAAAATATTCGTGCCGGCGTTGGTCCTGGGAGTGGGGATGGCGGCGGCGCCGGTCTTCGCACAGGAAGACAACGTGCCAGCCAGTCAATCGATGCATCGCGCCGGAGACTCGGCCGAGAACGCGGCCTCGGATACCGGGCAGGCGATCAAGCACGCATATCACGGCACGGTGACTGCGATCTCGGATACCGCGATCACAGCAAAGGTCAAAACCGCCTTGCATGAGAACAAGGTCACCAAGGGTGCCGATATCCACGTCCACACGGTGGCAGGTGTGGTGACGCTCAAGGGTACGGTGAACTCAGCCGACGCCGCGGCGACTGCGCAGCATGTGGCGCAAGAAACCAACGGGGTCAAAGAGGTGCGTAACGAATTGACGATGGGTCCTACCGCGTCCCAATAGCTTCAGGCGGACGGGTCACGCGCGCTTGACTCATAGAGTGGCCAGAATGGCGGGTACGCATCTTGGTGGGCGTATCCGCCATTTTTTTTGGAAAAGAGCCCGTTTTCAACTACTCGATAGCGTGACGTGGGACATCAAGCCTGAACGTGAATTACCAACGGTCAGCAGGACCTCCAGGACTCACAAACCGCGTCATATAACACTCAGAAAATTCGACGATGGCGGATCACCGTTTTCAAACCGGCCATAGAACTCGCTCAATTATCGGCGAGCTCGATTTCTTTTCGTAATCGCTATACCGACAACGCATTCGCTTCTTTGATCGCGTCCTCAAACGCATCGGCGAGAAATTGTTACTTCAAAAATGAGTAACTTTGACCGAAAGTTTCGTCATAGGCACAGAAAACATGCAGGATTCGGCACCTAGACAGCGGCATGAGGTTTGCCTTAGTAAGACGACGACCATCACCAATTGACCAAAAGAAGCATCATGAAGGAATCAACGCCTATGTGCCGCAACTCCAATGCACCGCGCGACAACGCGCGAGGCAAAAATGGATCGCACCCGAAGTTGATGCTGCCCATGGGAGCGCTCGGCGTCACGCTGTGCGCGCTCGTTCTCTATGGATGCTCCGCCGCCTCCTCTTCGGGCTCGCGCGGAGACACTCAGGCTGCCCCCCCGACCGCAAGCGTTTCACCCGAGCAGTGCCTCGCCGGGGGAGTGGTTCAAACCTCCAACGACCAGCAGAACTACCACATACAGCCCGGCGACCAGTTGTCGCTCAACTTCTACCTGAACCCCGAATTCAACGACGAAGTCCCGGTGAGTCCTGATGGCAGGATAACGCTGCGTCTGGTTGGAGCGGTGCCGGCGGCCGGTATGACTCCGGCGGAGCTCGCGGGCCAGATCGATAAAGCCTACCTGAGCGAGCTGCGTTCGCCCGATGTGTCGGTCATCGTGAAGAACATGCCCGGCCGGCAGATCTACGTGCAGGGCCAGGTTAACCATCCGGGCGCATTTCCTCTCGAACCTGGAATGACGGCGCTGCAGGCGCTGGCCGATGCCGGCGGAATCACGCCGGATGCGGCTGACGATAACGTGGTGCTGATTCGGCGCGATGCGTGCGGGCGGCCCACCGGCGAAAAGCTCGACCTGGCTAGCGCGGCTGACAATCCGGGCAAGGGCGAGGATGCGGCGCTGATGCCTTACGACGTGCTGGTAGTGCCGCGCAGCCGAATCGCGAATATGGACTTGTTCGTCAAGCAGTACATTCGCGACCTGCTGCCTGTGCAGCCTTATCTGTCGATGACCCCAGGGCTGTAACCCGGAGCGCGGAGGGATTCGCGGAGGACTCGAACTATCATGATACTACGTGATTTGAATTATTGGACCGAACTGCTGTTCCGGCGCAAAAACGCCTTCCTCGAGACCGCCGGGATCATCTTCGGCCTGGTCGTGGTCGGCACTCTGCTGTGGCCGCCGGTCTACGAATCGACCGCCAAGATTTTCGTGCAGAACAATCGCGCCCAGTTGCTGGTCTCGCCGGACCTGCAAAACGAGTCTTCGCAGAATCCGGGGATCGTCGCCAATCCGGTTAGCGAGCAGGATCTCAACTCGGAAGTCGAGCTGCTAACCAGTCTTCACCTGGTCAAGCAGGCCATCGCGGGTCTCCCGCTGCCCTACAACGCCACCAGTCCGGGGCTGCTCCAGGACACGGTCGGCCTGGCGCTGCAGATTCCGAACAGCGGATATCGGCTGTTGCACCGCGCGCCAACCATCGACCCCCGCGACCAATGGGCGATAAGACTGGCGCAGCATGTGGGCGTTTCAGTGATCAAGCGCTCCAATATCATCGAAGTCGATTTCCGCGCGCACGATGCCCGTTGGGCGCACGACTTTCTGTCGCGGCTGATTGCTCAGTACCAGGAATATCACGCCGGACTTTCCAACGACCCCGAGGCGGAACAGTTCTTCGGCCAACAGGCCAAGCAGCTCAATCAGCGGCTCAACGATTCGGAAGAGAAGCTGCGTGAATTCCAGGTTCAGAGCGGAATAACCAGTCTCACCGATCAAAAACAGGCGTTGGTGACCCGGCTGTCCGACCTGCAAATCGAGGAAGCAAAGAACGCGAGCGACCTGGCCTCGGCCCAACAGCAGGTCACCTCACTCACGCAGGAAGTGCAGGCTACGCCGCAACAGATAAGCAAGGAGACGCGCTCGGTACAGAACATGGCCCTGCAGCAAATCAAACCCCAGGTCATGCAGCTTGAGGCCGAGCGCGCCGATCTGCTCAGCCGCTACCAGCCGACCAGCAAAAGGATCACCGAGATCGACGCGAAGCTCGCCGCGGCGCATCGGATCCTCAATCGTGAGAATCACCTCGAGGTCCAGGAGGCCAGCACCGACCTCAACCCGGTGTGGGTCACCCTCGAACAAGGCCTGAAACAAGCGCAAGCCAACGCCGCCTCGCTGCAAGCCAGTCACGAGGTACTCGATAAGCAGATCGAAGCGATGCGCCAGCAGCTTACGGATATGGTGAACAATGGCTTGACGATCGAGCGGCTGTCGCGGCAGGTCGCGAACGACAAGGATTCTTACACTGCATACGTGCGCAAAAGTGAAGAGGCGCGCGCGGCCCAGGGGCTCAATCTCAACAAGATTCTGAACGTCAGCCTGGCGCAGGCGCCGACCGCGCCGATGATGCCGGTGTTTCCTATTATCTGGCTGAATTTCCTGGCCGGCGCGGCTTTGGCGATGTGCGCAGGCGTCGGCGCCGCATATTGGGAAGAGCAACGTGACCCCCGAATCTATTCGGCCGCCGCGGTCGAAGAGGCGAGCGGAGTAACCACCATCGCCATCCTTCGCAACGAGGCATAGCGCGACCGCCATGTATCATCAGCACTTCGGACTGAGCGGCGCGCCATTTCAGTTCACGCCAACGCCGAACGCGCTCTACCTGAGCGCGACTCATCGCGAAGGCCTGGCGGCGCTGGAATGGAGCCTGCTGCACGAGCCCTCGGGTTTCACCTTGCTGGTGGGCGAGAGCGGGATCGGCAAAACCACGCTGGTCTGCTCGATCCTGGCGCGCGGCTACGCGACGGTCCGCAGCGCCTACATCACCAGCCCCAAGCTGAGCTTCGATCAGATGATGCAGGCCATCATGGCGCAATTCCTGCGGACCACGAACGGCCAGAACAAGCTCGAGCTGATGGAGAGCTTCACCCGCCTGCTCGACGATCTGCTGCCGGGCGAGCGCCTCGTGATCATCATCGACGAGGCCCAGGAACTGGCCGACGAGACGCTGGAGGAGTTCAGGCTGCTTTCGAACCTCGATATGGCGGCGGAGCGGCGCTTGCAAATCATTTTGGTGGGACAGCCGGAACTGATCGATCGTCTGGCGCGCCCCGAGATGAACAGTCTCAACCAGCGAATCGGCGCGCGCGTATTGCTCACTCCGTTGCAGGCCGCGGAGCTGCGCGAATATATCGACGCCCGGCTGCGCGCCAAGGGTGGCGCGGCGAACAGGATTTTCGCCCCCGCCGCGCTCAACCACCTGGTGCGACACAGCTGCGGCATCCCACGGCGCGCCAACGTGCTGTGCCACAATTCGATGCTGCTCGGGTTTGCGGCCGGCCGCGCGAGGGTCAACCTGTCGGCCGCCAAGGCCGCCGTCAACGAGTTCGAAAACCTGCTCGGCGACAAACCGGAATTGCGCGATCAGCCCGCACGTGCGGGGCATCTGAAACATTTCGCACGGCCGGCGCTGGCCGTGGCCGCATTCGTGCTCGTCGCGCTGGGGGTCCTTTACATGTGGTCATCCCAGTCCAGGTTCACCTTCAATCCGACGCATGCGGCCTTGGGCGCAGAAAGTCTTCGTCGCGCGATACCTACCGCCAGGCCAGGTCGCGCGCTTTTGGCCTGGCCGCCTTTGCCGACGCTGGTCTCCCTGGCCAGCGGCCGCTATCCACTCGCCGGTGCGCAATCATGAGCAAGTACTACGATGCGATAACTCGTCCCAATCAGGACCAGCAGCCACCGCCGATTGACGACCTGCGCCCTGCCGACGCCTCGGCCTTCAATGGAAGCACCGCGGCGTCGCACTCGCTGGTCCCGCTGCCGACGCTCGAGCACGTGCCGGCCGCGATTGCGCGCGCGAACGCGATCCGCAATCTGACCGAGCGGCTAGCGCCGGTGGCGGTGATCGAAAGAACCTCGCGGCTGCTGGTCACCGGATGCCGCCCGGGCGACGGGGCGTCCACTGTCGCCACGGCGATCGCGATCGACATGAGCCAGCGCCTGGGCCTGCGCACGATGCTGGTCGATGCGCATCTGCGGCACCCGTCGCTGCATCGCCTGTTCCAGCATCCCGGCCGCCGCGCTCCCGAGTTAGTGCTCGACGGCGCCTTGCAGATTCGCTCCACCGAGTGGCCGCGGCTGGAACTGGTCACCTGTTGCGTGTCGAGCCCCGATTCGCAACGGCAATTGTTCGACGAATTCGAAACGCTGCTGAGCTCGTATCCGGCCGTGATCATCGATCTCGGCGTGACGAGGCTCGACGCGCGAATGCTGCCGCTGGCGCGGTCCGAGGATCCGATCCTGATGGTCGTGCGCCAGGGGCATACGGAGCGGCGCGAGTTGGCGACAACCGCGAGCGCGTTACGCGCGGCACGGCGCACGGTGGCCGGCGTAATCCTTAACGATGCAACCGACCCGGTTGCGAAACCACTACGGAGACTGTTGGGAAAATGAATGAATTGGCAAGTGCAGCGGCGGTTGTCGAAGCTGGGCAGAACGGCCACAACGGGGTAGCCGCGATCCGAGAAGCACGGCGTTTACGCGGTGTCGCAGTGATCGGCCTCGGTTATTGGGGCCCCAACTGGGTGCGTAACCTTTATCAACTGCAGTCCGCCGACCGGGTAATCGCCTGCGACCTCGACGAGGGCCGCTGCCAGCGCATTCGCAGCCTCTATCCGGCCGCCGAAACCGACCTGCGCTTCGAGGACGTTCTCGAGGATCCCGATATCGAGGGTGTGATCATCGCGACCCCGGTCAGCAGTCACTACCCGATGGCGCGCCGGGTGCTCGAAGCGGGCAAGTCGGTGCTGGTCGAAAAGCCGCTGGCGATGTCACCGGCCGAAGCGGCCGACCTAATGCGGCTGGCGCGCCAGCGCGGGGGCGTGCTGATGGCCGGACATACGTTCGAGTACAGCGCGCCGGTGCTCAAAATTCACGAGGTCATTTCGGCGGGCGAGTTGGGAGAGGTTTTCTACGTCAGCTCGATCCGCGCCAACCTCGGGCTGTTCCAGCACGACGTCAACGTGGTCTGGGACCTCGCCACCCACGACATCTCGATCATCCTGATGATCATGGGGCGGATGCCGGAGGCGGTGAGCTGCCAGGGGCAGAGCCACTACCGCAACGGCGTCGAGGACGTGGCGCTGCTGGCCCTGCACTTCCCGGACAACGTGATCGCGTTCGTGCACGTGAGCTGGCTCGACCCCAACAAAATTCGCCGCACCACCATCGTGGGCTCGCGCAAGATGCTGGTCTATGACGACACTTCGCTGCAGGAGAAAATTCGCATCTACGATAAGGGCGTCGACGTCCAACGCTATTACGACACCTTCGGCGATTTCCAATTCTCCTACCGCTATGGCGACATCCAGATCCCGCGCATCGAGGAGACGGAACCGCTCAAAGCCGAATGCGAACACTTCGCCGACTGTATCCGCAATGGCGCCACGCCGCGTACCGGCGGACTCTCAGGTGCTCGCGTAGTGAGCGTGTTGCACGCGGCGAACCTTTCGCTGAAAAACAACGGGAACAAAATCCCGATCGAAATCCCTCTGGCGTGACGCGCATGAGCGGTGATATCCAGCGGCCCCGATTTGTATGTGTAGCCGACGACGTCCGGCTGGGCGCGCGCGTGCGCCTGAGCCCGTTCGTCAACCTGTACGGCTGCGAGATCGGCGAGGACACGCGCCTGGGCGCCTTCGTTGAAGTCCAGCGCGACGCGAGCATCGGCCAGCGCTGCAAAATCTCGAGCCACACCTTCATCTGCTCGGGCGTGACGATCGAGGACGAAGTGTTCATCGGTCACGGCGTGGTCTTCATCAACGACCGCGCGCCGCGCGCGACGACCGCCGACGGCGCGCCGCAAACCGAGCGCGACTGGCGGATGGAAGGCACGATGGTACGGCGCGGCGCCTCGATCGGAAGCGGCGCGGTCATCCTGTGCGGGATCGAAATCGGCGCGCGAGCGATGGTTGGCGCCGGCGCGGTGGTGACCCACGACGTACCGCCGGGCGCGGTGGTCGCCGGCAATCCGGCCCGCGTGCTTGGCTCGACCAGATCCGCGAACCAGTTAAACCCCAATCATGGAGATTCCAATGCAGATTAAGTTTGTCGATCTCGTCGCACAGACCGCGGAGATCCGCGAGCGTGTGGAACGGGAGCTGGCCAAGATTCATCTTGACGCCGGCTATATCGGCGGCCCGCAGGTCAAGGCCTTCGAAGAGGAGTTCGCGGCCTATCTCGGCGTTCGCCACGTCGTCTCGGTGGGCAATGGCACCGATGCGATCCGTTTGGCGCTGCTCGCGGTCGGAGTGGGACCGGGCAGCGAAGTGATCACAACGCCGATGACCTTCATCGCGACCGCCGCGGCAATCCGTCAAACCGGCGCCCGGCCGACCCTGGTCGACATCGATCCCGACACCTGCAACATCGACCCGCACGCGCTGCGGCGCTACCTGGTCGAGCGCCGCCGGCGCTCACCGCACGGCCTGCGCGCGATCGTTCCGGTGCATCTATATGGCCTGCCCGCGGCGATGCGCGAAATCCAGGAGATCGCGGTCGAATTCGGTTTGCGTGTCGTCGAAGACGCCTGCCAAGCGCATGGCGCCTCGTTCCACGACGGCGAGCGCTGGCGGTACGCCGGAACGCTCGGCGCGGCGGGATGCTTCAGCTTCTACCCGGGCAAGAATCTCGGGGCCTGGGGCGACGGCGGCGCCGCCGTAACCGACGACGACGAACTGGCGGATCGGATCAGGATGCTGCGCGATCACGGACGCATCTCGCACTACGCCCACCAGGACTACGGTTATAATTCGCGCCTCGACGCGGTCCAGGCGGCGGTGCTGCGGGCCAAGCTCGAGCGGTTGCCCGACTGGAACCGGCGCCGGCGCGAGATCGCGGAGACCTACCGCGAACTGCTCGAGCGCGCAGACCTGGTGCTGCCGACCGAACCGGAGGGGTTGGCTTCGGCCTATCACCTCTATGCGATTCGCAGCCCGCAGCGTGACGCGATCCGTCAGGCGCTGCTCAGCAAAAATATCGAGTGCGGCATTCACTATCCCGTGCCGCTGCATCTGCAGCCGGCGTGCCGCGACCTCGGCTACCGGCCCAAGGATTTTCCGGTTAGTGAGCGGCTTGCGGACACCGAACTTTCGCTCCCGATGCATCCGCATCTGACCGACGCCGAGGTGAGGCAGGTCGCCGAAGCCGTGGCGGGGGCCGTACGCAGGCGGCCAACCCTTTTCGCCGGCGGGCATCGCCGAAGCCCAGCCGTCTCTGCACCCCCCCCGGAGCGTGGCGAGTGAGGCATGTTCGCCGGCGAACTACAAAGACAGAAAGCGCTGTTCGCGGCCTGTGACGCGCTCGCCCTGCTCGTCGCCTTCGCGGCGGCGCTGATGCTGCACGATCCCGCGCACGCGATGGCGGGGCGCCTGTTGCAGAGCAACCCGGCGCTGCTATGCCTCAACGTGTTGGCCGTCGTGTTGCTGTGGATCATGGTGTTCCGCGCCTGCGACCTTTACCGGATGCGTAACGGCGGCTTGCAGGAATTCACCAGTATCGTGCGCGGGTGCTCGTATGCGGCGCTGCTCACGGTACTGGTCGGATTCCTGGTGCATGCCGACGTCTCGCGGCTCACCGTGACGGTGGGCTACCTGCTCAGCATCCCGGCCATCACGTTCGAACGGATGGCGACGCGGCAATGCATCCGGCGCTTTTACGCCAATCCCAAGAATGCGATTCCGCTGGTGCTGATCGGATGCAACCGGTTTGCGCGCTACCTGTGCGACCGGGTCCTCGACGAGATGACGCCATACGAGATGGTCGGTTTCCTCGACGACAATTGTGACATGCACCAGTATCGCGGCTGTCCGGTGTTCGGCTCCACCGAGCGCATCGCCGAAATCGCCGCGCTCTATCCCTCGCTTGAGGCCGCCATCGTGATGCCCGACGCTCCGCGCGAGCAGCACGAACGGATCATCGGGTTGTGCGAGCAGCAGCGCGTGCGCTGGTGGCTGATGCCGTGGGTTTCGGAATGGCCCAACAGCGGCCTGCGGGTCGAGATGTTCGGCGTGGTGCCGCTCATCAGTCCGCTCGGCACCAACATCGAGGGCCTCAACTTCGCGCTGAAGCGCGCGTTCGACGTGACGGTGGGAACGTTGCTCCTGATCGCCGCCGCCCCGTTTCTCGCGGCGGGTGCGGTTGCGATCTGGCTCTTTAACGGCGGTCCGATCCTGTTTCGCCAGACCCGTATCGGGATGCGCGGCCGGCCCTTCAGCATGCTCAAGCTGCGTACCATGCAGTCGGCCGCCGACGATTCCTCGCATCGCGATTACGTCCGGCAGTGGATTCGCCAGGGCGCGTCCGCAGCCCAGAACGGATCTTGCGGTGAGCGCGTGTTCAAACTCGCCAACGACCAGCGCGTGACGCGGACCGGCCGCTGGCTGCGCCGCTTCAGCATCGATGAACTGCCCCAGCTGGTCAATGTGATTCGCGGCGAAATGAGCCTCATCGGCCCGCGCCCCGCCCTGCCCTACGAGCTCGAGCTGTATGAGCCGTGGCATCTGCGCCGCCTGCAAGCGACCCCGGGAATAACCGGCCTCTGGCAGGTCAGCGGCCGCAACCATCTCTCGTTCGACGAAATGGTCCGGCTCGATGTCCAGTATCTCCAGAGTTGGTCGTTCGCGGGCGACCTGCGGATCCTGGCCAGAACCGTGCCGGCGATGCTTCGGGGCGGAGGGGTATAGGGGGGTGGCAGTTCCGCAGACCATTGAGCCGCATGGCGCCAAGACGCGCCACTCGTTGTGGCAGGCGGTCGCGCGCAGCGTGCGCGACAATGTAATCGCCGAGTTCGTGGTTCAGGGAGTGCGCCTGAGCGGCTTCGTGATGCTGGCCCGCGCGCTCGGCCCGCGGCAATTTGGAATTTATCGAGTGCTGCTGGTGGTCAGCGTCCTTGCGGCTCTGAGCAACGATGCGGGCGTCCCGGACGCGCTGGTCCAGCGCAAGGACATAACCGCGGCCCATGAAGCCACCGCCTGGTGGATGGGTATGCTGACGGCGCTTTTCGCGGCGGTGGTTTTGTATCTGAGCGCGCCCTTGGTCGCCGCTGCGATGGGCATGCCCGGACTGGCCGGCGGCGCGCGGCTCCTATGCCTGCCGATTTTGCTCGATGCGACGACCGTGGTCCCAAGCGCGCGCCTGCGCCGCAAGCTTAACTTCACGGCGCTCGCGGCGGCCGACGTCGTCGCGGAGGTGGCCTTTGTCGTAGCGGCGTTGCTGCTCGTGCTGTGGCGGGGGATGCCGGCGTGGAGTCTGCCCGGGGGGCTGGCGGCACGCTTCACCGTGCATGCGATCGCGATCTGGATCGCGGACCCGCATCCGCCGCGCGGATGGCCGACGCGGCAAGCCGCGCGCGACTTTGCCCGTTTTTCGATCGCCGCGTGGGGCAGCCGGATCGTCTACGTGTTTTCCTCGAACGCGGACTACCTGCTGGTCGGGCGGCTGCTCGGCAGTTCCGCCCTGGGCTTCTATGGAATGGCGTGGGACCTGCTGCGCTTCGTGCCCGACCGCCTGCATCGCGTCGCCGGGCGGGTGACCTTTCCCGCGTTCTGCCAACTGCAGGATGACCGCGAAGCGCTCGCCCATGCCTACCTCGATTTTTTCGACTACATCGCGCGTGTCGTGCTGCCGATAGCGGCTTGCGCGGCGATCGCGGCGCCGGAAATCCTCCGCACAATTTACGGTCCTCAATGGGTGCCCTCCGTGCTGCCAATGAGGCTGCTCGCGCCCGGCCTCGCGCTATGCGGCCTGCGGCTTGGAATCGGCTCGGTGTTTTACAGCAAGAACCATCCCGCGCTCGACATGTATCTCCATGGAGTGCGGCTCACCTTGCTGTTGATCGCGGTGCTGAGCCTCGCGCGCTGGGGACTGTTCGGCATCAGCCTCGGAATGAGTACGGTCGAGGGCTTGGTGAGCGTGTTCGGCCAGGGACTCGCGTGCGCACTGATCGGGCTCAGCCTGCGCGACCTGGCGATCTCGGCGGTTCCGGCATTGCGCCTGACCGCGCTCTGCGCGCTCGCGACCGTGGCCGGAAGAACGGCCGCGATGCTCGCCGGGGAGCGTAGCGCGATCGTTTTGCTTGCCGCGGCCGCGCCGCCGACGCTGGTGTATCTGTGGATGGAGCGCTCGCACGCGATGGACCTGATCGGCAGGGCATTCGTGCCGGCCACCAAGGCCTCGGAGGCACGGGCATAACGTTCGCAGGGTGACGGTTGCCAGGCATGAAACACTACATCGCCATAACGCCCGCGCGCGACGAGGAACGGTTGCTCCCGCGGCTGCTGGTCGCGATGGTCGCGCAGACGCGCCGGCCCGAGCGCTGGATTGTAATCGATGACGGTTCGAGCGATCGCACCGGCGAGATTCTCGATCGCGCCGCGCAATACCATCCCTGGATCCAGCCGCAGCATCTGCCACGCAATGGCGCGCGCGCGCCGGGTGGCGAATCCGTGGTGATGCGCTTTCTGCCGCGCGATGCGTGGGAGGGCTATGACGCTATCCTGCGCCTCGACGCCGATCTGACTTTCAAGCCGCAGTTCGCGGAGTTGCTGCTGGCTGAATTGGAAAAGGACCCGCTGCTCGGAATCGCCGGGCCCACGCTGTACGAGCCGCACGGCAGGCGTTGGCGCGAAGTGCGGGCACCGTCGTTTCATACCCGCGGCGCCGCCAAGTTTTACTCCAGCGCCTGCTTTGCGGCGATCGGCGGGCTCGAGGCCGGCTTGGGATGGGACACGATCGACGAAGTGCGGGCGATGATGCTCGGCTTCCGCACACGCAACTTCCGGCACGTCCCCGCCTGTCACCATCGTCCGCAGGGCGCTGCCGGCGGCCTGTGGCGAGGCCGCAAAGCCGCTGGCCGCGCCGCTTACAATGTTGGCTATTCGCCCGTGTTCCTGATGGCGCGGGCGCTGCGGCTGGGGCTTAGGTGGCCGCCGCTCGTCGGTGGCCTCGGGCTTGCGGCCGGCTATCTCGAAGCCGCGATGCAGGGTTCTCCGCGGTCGGTCTCGCCCGCGCTGGTCAGATTCGTTCGCCGTCAACAGTTACGCAGGCTTCTTTTAATGGAGTCGGTATGGCGCTGAGTCTCAAGGTGCCGTTTGATCACGCGGCGTTCGCGCAAAGTGATCATAAGGTGGAACTGCCGGGGCGCAACGACGCGTTCAGCTTCTGGAAGCTGCCCGAGCAGTGGCGCGCGGCACTGGAGTCGACGATCGGACCGTCGGAGGCCGCGGCGGAACGGCTGCTGCTCGAGCAGTACCTGCCGGAGATCAATCGTCATCCGCCCTCCGCGATGCGCGCCTACTACCGCGTCAAAGGGCTGATTCCGCCGGGCCTGCGCCATCGCTTGAATTCGGTGGCAATACGCGCGCGCACTCCGCTGAAGTTTCCGTGCTGGCCTTGCGAGAGCGCGCTGGTTGAATTCTGGCGTACCTGGCTGAAGCAGGGCCTGGAAATACAGGGGGCTGCGGACACCTGGCACATCGGCTTTTGGCCCGAGGGCGCCAAATGCTGCATCGTACTCACCCACGACGTGGAAAGCGCCAAGGGTTTCGATCGGATGGAGCTGATCGCCGACCTCGAAGAGCAACACGGCTTTCGCTCGGCTTGGAACCTGCCGTTGGCCCAATACCCGATCGATTGGCAACGCGTGGCGCGCCTGCGCGCGCGCGGCTTCGAATTCGGCGCCCACGGGCTGTGCCACGACGGCCGGCTGTTCCGCAGCCAGCGCGACTTTGCCGAGCTCGCGCCGCAGCTCGAGCGGCTCGCCGGCGAACACGATCTCCGCGGCTTCCGATCCCCATCGACACTGCGCGATCCGCGTGCGATCGCCACCATGTCTTTCGACTTCGATTCCAGTTTCGCCGACACGGACCCCTACGAACCGCAGCCCGGCGGGACCTGCAGCCTGTTCCCGTTTCATCTCTCGCGGCTGATAGAATTGCCCTACACGCTGCCGCAGGACCATACCCTCATTCACCTGCTCCGCCGCAGCCCCCTGCCGGTGTGGACGATGAAGGCAAAATGGATCGCCTCGATGGGCGGCATGATTCTCACGCTCACGCATCCCGACTATTGCGGCGACGGCGTCTATCTCCAGGCATACGCGCAACTGCTCAAGCAGCTCGCCGCGATCAACTCGGCCTGGCGCGCGCTGCCATTCGAGGTGGCCGCATGGTGGCGGCAGCGAACGCAGCTGCGGCTGCGGGTCGAAAACGACCGGCCGATAATAACCGGTCCTGGAGCCGCGCGGGCGACCGCGCTGCGGGTCAGCGAACAACCTTTGGCGAATTAGGAGCGCGTCTTGGCTCGTATCCTGCTGATAGCCTACACGACCTACGTCCATGACGGCCGTGTCAAGCGCCAAGCGGAGGCGTTGGCCGTACGCGGCGATCACGTCGACGTTATCTGTCTCGACAGCGGCCACAATGGCCTGCACGAGGGCGTCAACGTGATCGGACTCAAGATGCCGCGTTACCAGGGCTCGAGCCGCTCCAGGTACCTGAGCAGCTATTTGCGATTTTTCGCGAAGGCGTCGTGGGCCGCGCTGCGGCGCAGCCTCGTTGCGCGCTACGACATCGTGATCGTTTGCACGATGCCTGACGCGGCGGTGCTTTGCGCGCTTCCGGCCAAGATACTCGGCAGCAGAGTCGTGCTCGACATCCACGATACGATGCCCGAGCTGTATCAGGACAAATTCGGCGGCCGGCGCGGCGCGATTCTAGCTAAGGTTCTGATGCTGGAGGAACGCGGGAGCGCCGCCTGCGCCGACACAGTGTTGGCGGTGCATGCGCTTCATCGTGCGCGGCTGATACGAGCCGGCGTTCCAGCGCATAAAATCAAGACCGTGATGAACGCTCCCGACCCGGCAATCTTTGGCGCCGGACCGAACGGGCGAGATCGCGCCAACGGTGTCTTCACCCTGGCTTGTCACGGCACCGTGACGCGCCGGTTGGGGCTGGATGTCGCGATCGAAGCTATGGCCGTGGCCCGCCCACGGATACCTGGCCTGCGCATGATCGTGATCGGCGCGGGCGAGTATCTCGATACAATCAAGCAGCTCGTGGCGCAGAAACGACTCGAGCAATGCGTAAGTTTCGTCGACCAGGTTCGCATTAACGAGTTGCCGCGGCTGCTTGCCGAAGCCGACGTCGGGCTGTCTCCAAACCGGGCGAGCAGCGCGAGCCATCTCATGCTTCCCGTCAAGCTGCTCGACTATATGGCTTTAGGCATCCCAACCATTGCGTCGCGTCTGCGCACGCTCGAACACTACTTCAGCGAGCGTGCCGTAAGATTTGTCGAACCTGGCAATGTCGGCGAGATGGCGGCGGCGATCGAAGAGCTTTATCGCG
Organism: uncultured delta proteobacterium; assembly: GCA_963773975.1. Taxonomy (GTDB): domain Bacteria; phylum Desulfobacterota; class Binatia; order Binatales; family Binataceae; genus JAKAVN01. The sequence continues at coordinate 118,457 of CAVZDJ010000046.1, read as the reverse complement.
ACCCCGCGCGCCGCGCCGAATTGGCGCTCAACGCCCGCCGCGCGGCCGAGCGAATCGGCTGGCCGGTCCAACGGGCGAAGTACTACCGCGTTATCGACGCACTCCTGCAAAAGGCATCGCACCGCGGCGCGCTACGATCCGGAGCGAGCGCCGTTACGCAGCAGCGCGAAACGACCGAGGAGGGAACCGGGTGGAACACGGGGAGACGCTGATACTTGGCATGGGCGAAGTCGGCGCGGCGCTGGCGGAAGTGATTGAGCGCCGATGGCCGGTGCTGCGTCACGATATCGAGCCGCGCGACTTCGAGGGGCCGATCGGCGTGATGCACGTCTGTATTCCATTTCAATCAAGCGCGCCTTTCGAGGACGTAGTGTGCGCCTATATCAAACGCTTCGATCCGGCACTGACCATCGTCAATAGCACGGTGCTGCCCGGAACAACGAGCGCGCTCGCGCGACGCACCGGCAAGCCCGTGGCGTACAGTCCCGTGCGCGGCAAGCACGTGCGGATGACGCAGGACCTGCTGCACTACGTCAAATACGTGGCGGCGGCTGAGCCCGCAATCGCCGGGCTGGCCCAGGCTCATTTCGAGCGCGCCGGAATGAAGACTCGGCGGATGGACAAGCCGGAGACGTTGGAACTGGCCAAGCTCGCGGAGACGACCTATTTCGGGCTGCAGATCGCGTTTGCCCAGGACCTCGATCGCTACGCCCGCCGCGTGGGAGCCGACTACGAGGAAGCGATCAACTTTTTCGAGGAGGTCGAGTACCTGCCCAAAACTCGCTACTTCCCGGGGATAATCGGTGGCCACTGCGTCATCCCCAACATTCAACTACTGCGCAAACTTGTCGACTCACCGATGCTCGATGCGATCCTTGAGTCGAATTCGCTCCGCGCCCGCGAACTGCAGGCGCGCAAGAGCAAGAGCGACAAGCGCAAATCAGTCAGGCTCGTATCTCACAAAAGCAATGGGGACCTGCTTTCCAATCGATAGCGCTGCCGTCAGCCTCGCGCACCGCTCAACATTGTAGTGGCAGCCCCTAAACGATGTATCAGAGCATGCGAACACGATATCTAACAGTAACTCCTGTATATAACGAAGAATGCTTTATCGGCAATTTGCTCCGTAGCGTTATCGGTCAAACCTGCCTTCCCAGCCGTTGGTTGCTGATTGACGACGGTTCGAGCGATAACACTGCGGCGCTTATAGATTCGGCCGCACGCGAGCATTCCTGGATCAAACCAATACATTTGCCGGCTCACAAACAGCGCAGACCGGGCGGGGAAGCTTTTATTATGGAGCAGCTTGGACTCGAGGGCTGGGCGGACTACGACTTTATCTTTCGCCTCGATGCCGACATCACTATCGAAGCCGACCACATTCAGAATCTATTAAACGAATTCGAACGGGATGGCCAGCTAGGCATTGCCAGCGGCGGTCTTTATGAACCCCATGGTCAAGGATGGCGCATGCTTTCACAGCCCTCGTTCCAACCGACGGGCGCCTGCCGCCTGTATTCACGGCAGTGCTTCGAGGCGATCGGCGGGCTGGAGAGCGGGCTTGGCTGGGACACCATAGATGTAACCAAGGCGTTGATGTTGGACTATCATACGCGGAACTTTCCCGATCTCGCTGTGTTTCACCATCGCCCAATGCAATCCGCAAGCGGCCTAAGGAGGGGCCGCATAAACATGGGTGAGGCGGCATATAACGCCGGTTACTCGCCGGTGTTTATGATGGCGCGAGCCCTGCGCCACGCTTTTAGTGCGCCATGGCCCAGTGGCGGAGCGCTGATGATGTTCGCATATGCCCGCTCCTGGTTGCGACGCAAGCGCATCGTTGCGGACCGCGAAGTGGTCAAATTCGTCCGGCGACAGCAGATAAGGCGCTTGTTCGGCGCTTCGACAGTCTGGCGATAAACGGCCAAACTACTGAACACCAGCGATTCGCTTATGTCCAGAGTTTTAATCGTGGCCTATCGTGTGTTTACCCACGACGCTCGCTTGCGGCGAAATGCGGAAGCGCTTGCCAGCCGAGGCGATAGCGTGGACGTGGTATGCCTCGGGGTGCCAGACAATAGCTATAATGGTCCGGTAAACGTCATAAGTTTTCCCGCACTACGTTATCGAGGCAAGAGCCAAGCACGCTATTTTGTTCATTATCTTCATTTCTTTTGGCGGGCCTTTTCGATAGTAACACGCCGTTCATTGCATCAGCGTTACGATCTCGTCATGGCTATCAGTATGCCCGACGCCTTGGTTTTCGGATGTCTCGTAGCCAAAATGCTCGGAAGCAAAGTTGTCTTAGACATTACTGACATGATGCCTGAACTCTACCGCGACCGCTTTGGTTCCAAGTTTTGGGATCTTGGAGGCAAGTTGCTATCGATTGAAGAACGACTGAGTGCCAAGGCTGCCGATCGTGTGTTAGCCGTGCACGACCTGCATCGCGAGCGCTTGGAGTCGGCGGGCATTGATCCGGCAAAGATTCGCGTGGTGATGAATTCTCCGGATCCAAAGGTTTTTCATTGTGCGAGAGGCTCACGGCTCGACAAAAAAGAATTCGTCGTCGTTTATCACGGTTCCCTCATTCGCCGTCTGGGTATAGATACCGCGATCCAGGCAATAGCGATCGCACGCACGAAAATACCGAACTTGCGCCTACGAATTATTGGCACCGGCGACTATATGGCGGAAGCAGAGGACTTGGTGAAGCGCCTGAACTTACAAGATACGGTCACCTTTGAGGGGTTTGTGCCACTGGAAGAGGTCGTTCGATTGGTCGCCAAAGCCGATATAGGGCTGGTACCGAATCACGTGAGCCACGTAACGCACTTCATGTTGCCAATGAAATTGCTGGAGTACGCCGCTATGGGGGTCCCTATAATAGCCACTCGTTTGCGTGCCGTCGAACACTATTTTGGCTCGGATGCCGTGCGCTATTTCAAGTCTTGCGACGCCGCGGATCTAGCAGCTGCCATTGAGGACCTTTATCTTCACCCCGAACAAGCTGCAGCACTATCCCGCAAGGGACGAGCAGCCTTGGAAGCCATCGGTTGGGACAAGCAGCGCGATCAGTATTACGATGCCTTGGATACAGTCGGCATCGCCCAAGCCGAGCCACTGACGCGGGCGTCAGGAACGTAGTGCAGGGCAAGTGAGCAATCGCGGCTGCGGAATTGGGGCGTGATTGTTCAGTTCGGCGAGCCTGGCCGTCCGGATTTCATGCCCGAGAGCACTGCGAAAATCAAATTGCGATAGGTACAGGCGACCTCGACGAATCCGGCCTCGCGCATCCAGGCAAGCTGCTGACCCACCGTCGCTGGCAAGTCCTGTTTCATCCGCTCGAGCGCCGCGTCGAGGTCGCGCTCGCCGGCCTTCAGCTCGCGTGCGTGCTTGATCCACAGTTCGTGCGAGCGGCGATCGATAGCCACGGTCTCGCCCGCAACCTGGTCGGCATTGATAAAGACGCCGCCGGGGCTTAGGTACTTGAAGATGTCGGAAAACAGGTGCCGTTTGCCACTGTCGGGCAGATGATGGATCGCCAGTGCCGAGACCACCGCGTCGTAAGCCTTCGCCGCCGCGGCCGCGGCGGCGAAATCCGCGGTCACGAAGCGCACGCGTCTGCCTGCCGGCTTCAGGCGCTGGCGCGCGATCGCCAGCATCTCGGGCGTAAGATCGAACAAGGTGAGCTGCGCCTTGGGAAATATCTCCGCGATCATCGCGGACAGCAGGCCGGTGCCGGCGCCCAGGTCGAGCACCTCGAAGCGGGCATCCGGGGCGAACGGCAACAACTCGAGCGCCGTGCGATAGAAATCATCGAAGCATGGAACCAGCTTGCGCCGCGCACGGTCATACGTGTCGGCGCCGGCTGCGAACGCCTTGCGAACCGCCTGAGCCATCCCGTGAGCCTACCGATCGATCTCGCCTTGAGCGAGCCTTGAAGCTATCATTTGTGATTGTGCGAAATCATGGCGGCCGGTCATCAACGGGCGCCTGCTGCTCGATCCAGCAGGGCCGATACCGATCCTCGAGGTTTTAAGTTGAACGAACCGTGGCAAGAAGCAGAGGCCAACCGGTTGTTGCGCGCCGCGCTCGCCGAAATCGACGCGCTGGGGGAAGAACTCTCGCCTGCGCGCGCGGAGGCGCTCCTCGATGAATTCGAGCAGGCCGTAGGACGCGCTTTTCTGCGTCACGATCTTTCGGCCGTGAGAAATACCTGCCAGGAGTACGAGCGGCGATTTCGCGCGCTTTCCCAAGATGAGTGAGGGTGAGATGAGTGAAGGCTGGGACGAGTCAGGGTGAAGACGAGTGACGCTCTATCCAGCGACTCGGCAAACTCGGAGGCAGCATGGCGACCGTGAAGCTCATCGAATATCGCGAGGCAAGCCCGGAGGTCCGGGCCGTCTACGACGACATCATGGCTACCCGCAGGACTGACTGGATCAACAATTTCTGGAAGGCGCTGGCCAATCATCCGCCAACACTCAGGCGAACCTGGGAGAGCGTCAAGGAAGTGATGGCGCCCGGCGCTCTCGATCCGCTGGTCAAGGAGATGATCTATATCGCAGTCAGTGCGACCAACGGATGCGAATACTGCATCCGATCGCATACCGCGGGCGCACGCAAGGCCGGCATGACCGATGCCATGCTCGGTGAGGTGATGGCCGTGGTGGGGATGGCGAACGAAACGAATCGCCTTGCCAATGGCTACCAGGTCGATATCGATCGGCAGTTTGCCTAGCGGTGTTTTTCCGCAGCGCGCGCCGTCTTTTCTAGAGGATTGAGTAGCTATGCAGACGATGACGGGCGGATGCCTGTGCGGAGCCGTACGGTACGAGGTTCAGGGAATGCCTCTGTTTGCCGTTCACTGCCACTGCCGCGATTGCCAGCGCGCGTCCGGCACCGGGCATGTGCCGGTTATGGGCATGGCGAAGGCGTCTTTCAAAGTCACCGGCGAGCCCAACAGCTACACGGTACAAGGAACGAACGGACTGGGGACGACCCGGCACTTCTGTCCGACTTGTGGCAGTCTCCTCTTTGGCATGGCCGACATGGCTCCCGAGTCCGTCAGCGTCTATGTCGGCACCCTGGACGACCCGTCGGTATTTCAGCCGGAGGCCATTCTATTTGCGCGCAGTCGTCCGGCTTGGGACAAGCTCGCGGGAAGTCTCCCGGAATTCGCTACGATGCCTTTGCCATCGGCGGATATTAAGTGATCGGGTCGGCGGAGCTGGCGGAGAAAAAGCGATGAGCGATTACGAAGTCCTCGAAGTGCCTAATGTCCAGTTGCAAAGGGGAGGGCTGCTCCCGATCGTCCGGCTGGCCTACAAGACCCTCGGTAAGCTGAATCCGGCTCGCGACAACGCGGTGCTGGTGCCGACCTGGTACACTGGAACCCACAACGACATCGAGACCTTCATGGCCGGCGAGGGCCGCGCGCTTGATCCGCGCAAGTACTTTATCGTGATGACCAACCTGCTGGGCAATGGACTGTCCTCATCGCCCGGCAACTCTCCGCCGCCGAATGAGCGCGGTCGTTTTCCCAAGGTCACAATCCACGACAATGTCCGTCTCCAGCAGATCCTGCTCACCCAGAAGCTGGGCCTCGCGCGGATCCGCCTGGTGACCGGCTGGTCGATGGGCGCGTGCCAGACCTTCGAATGGGCGGCACAGTTTCCGGACATGGTGCGTGCCGCGTGCCCGATCGCAGGCTCGGCCAGGACGGCGTCGTTCAATAAGGTTTTCCTGCTCGCGCTCCAGCGCGCACTCGAATTGGACCCGGTCTTCGCGGGCGGTTTCTATGATCGGCCTCCCGTCGAGGGGCTGAAGGCCTTCGCCGCGATCTACGCGGGCTGGGGAACGTCGGAGCCTTTCTACCGGACAGAGGTCTATCGCGCTTTGGGCGCGCGCGACTACCTCGAGCACGTCGCCTATTTCTGGGAGCCGTTCTTCGTGCGCTGCGACGCGAACAACCTGCTCTCGCAGCTATGGACCTGGCTGCACGGCGATATCAGCAACAATCCAGCCTACGGCGGCGATTTCGAGGCCGCGCTTGGCGCGATCAAGGCCCGCACCATCGTCGCACCGGTGGACAACGATCGTTATTTTCCGCCGGCGGACAGCGAATTCGAGGCGCAACACATCCCGGGCGCCAAGTGCCGCGTCATATCCTCGATCTGGGGCCATATGGCGCCGATGAATCCGCGCGATATCCCGGCGATCGACGGCATCCTCCATGAACTCCTGGCCGACTGAAAGTTTTCCATCGACATGAAAAGTTCTTCGCTTCGGTTCCTGGTGCCCGCCCTGGTTGGCGCCGCGTTGGCGGCGGCTTGCGGTGTGGCGTGGAATGACGTGGCGCGTGCGGCGGCGACGCCGGAATACAAGTTGACTTCGACCATGAAACTTGGCGGCGAAGGCCGCTGGGATTACGTGACGCTCGATGCGGCCGGCAAATTTCTATACGTGACGCGCACCACGCATACGATGGTCGTGGACGTCGCGACGGGCAAGGCGGTGCATGATATTGCGGGGCAAGTACGATCGCATGGAGTGGCGCTGGTTTCCGCGGCCGGGCGCGGATTTATCAGCGATGGCAAACTGGGCGCGGTGATCGTCTTTGACCTGAACAGTGGCGCGGCGCTTTTCAAAATCGCCGCCGCGGATGACGCGGACGCGATCATCTACGACCCAGCGAGCAATCGGGTGCTGGTGTTTTGCGGCGACGCCCATCGGATGGTGGCGCTCGCGCCGGAGGGTGACCCCAAAGGCGGCGTGGCGGCGGCGACGCTTGACCTGGGCGGGTCGCCGGAGTTCGCGGCGGCGGACGGGCGCGGCCGGGTGTTCGTGAACATCGCGGACAAAGACGAGGTTGCGGTCGTCGATCCAAAACAGATGAAGGTGATCGCGCGGTGGCCGACCGGGCCGGGCCAGCGGCCGACCGGGATGGCGATGGATCGCGCGTCGCGGCGGCTCTTCGTGGGGTGTCGAAACCAGAAGCTGGTGGTGATGAACGCGGACGACGGAAAAATAGTGGCCGCTTTTCCGATCGGCGCGGGGGTCGACGCAACCGCGTTTGACGACGGGATCGCTTTCGCGAGTTGCGCTGACGGAACGCTGACCATCGTGCGCGAAGTGTCGGCGGACAAGTTCGAGCTGGCACAGACAGTGAAGACCGAGATGGGCGCGCGCACGATGGCCGTCGACGCGCATAGTGGCACGGTTTATCTGCCGACGGCGGACTTGACGATTCCACCATCGGGCGCCGGCGGAGCTCATCCGCGGCCGATTCCGGTGGCGGGGACGTTTAGGATTCTGGTGGTGGCGCGGAGCGCGGCCGGCCAAAAGTGAGAGCGCCGGTCTGCCTTCCTATCCGTCGAATGCCTGACGGCACGCGCTGGCTAGCGGCTGAGACGAAACAGGCTGCATCGCGCCTCCTGGCGACGATGCAGCCTGACAATTTTCGCGACGCGATTTAGGGTGCCGGCGTTTCTACGCCGGCGCGGCAAAACTTAGTACCCGTACCGTCCGTAGCCGTAACGACCGTACCCGCCATATCCACCATACCCGCCGTATCCGTACTCCTGATGCTGCATCTCATTGCCGATCAGATAGCCAAGCCCGGCACCGCCAAGGCCGCCGATCGCGGCGCCAGCGAGAGGAGAACCCACTGCCGATCCAACCAGCGCGCCGCCGCCGACACCGGCTGCTCCGCCAATCAGCGTTCCTTCCGCGCGTGTGCTCATCGGCGGCCCATAGCACCCGGCCAGCGAAAGCGTCGCGACCAGCGCCAGGGTCCCGGTGCAATAGCGCCAGATCTTTCGCCCCCTGGATTGAGTCAACCCGTGCTTCCCGGACTCAATTGCCGCAACTTTTGCTGCATCCATAATCAGTCCCTCCGCTAACTTGATACGAAGGGTCCGCCGTTCGGTTACAGGCGATAATCGGCGCTTTCCCACGGCCATATTTGCCGCGAATTTGAGGGGTTTCCGGTGTAGAAATGGAGCCCAAATGATCGGAGGCGCCGTGGTTCTTACTCTGCGACTTCCGCGCGTTCGCGGATGGCGCGCGCCGTATCGCCTAGGCCGAACGGCGCTTGGCCTGCTCGAACTCGCTCGCCGCCAGCGTGAGACGCTGGTAGAAGGCCTGGCCGAAGCCGGCCTCGATCGCCATCCGGCATTCGATGAACATCGGGTCGCCCTGCTCGGCCCGCAGACACGGCAGCTCGGCGTCCTTCTCCCGTCCGAACAAGGACGAAGTCTCGCGCGAGGTCGCGGTCAGCAGAGTTTCGCCATTTTCGAAGCGGTAGATGACGATCGGAAAAAGCACGCAGGCGAGCGGCTTGATCGACGGAACGGCAACGCTCTTTTCGAGCGCCAGTGAATGAAGTCCGCAGCGCAACTGGCCGCCGCCGTCGCGGTAGGAAAAAGCGCAGCGTCCCTTTTCCTTGGCGAGCGAGATCGTGTGCGACTCCAGGAACAGTTCGGCGATCGTGCGGCCGGGCGTGACGCGTTCGCCGTCGCACCGGCCGAGCAATTCGATCACCGCGTCGCCGTGCTCGAGGATTCGCGCGTGTTCCTCGGGTGTGATCTCGACGTCGTAGTCGGTGCAGCAGGATTCGATACCGGGACCCCGATCGATTCCGGCGCAGGTCCTCGTGTCGCACCGAAAATGCGTCTTGAACAGCGTCCCGGCGTCGACCATTATGCCGTCGACATTGGCCAGCAGTTCGCGCTCCTCGAGCGCCCGCATGTACCTGCGCCAGGGCGCCTCGTTGAAATCGCGGAGCCATCGCTCGGCCAGCGGAGTCAGGTCGGCAGACTTACTCGTTTGCATTCACCCCTCGTCGCGCGAGTTTCAAGTTCCGTCGCGGCAGAGTCGATCGTCACGGTGACATTTCCAAATCAATTGGCCGTATGCAATACGAGTTGGCCGCGAGTGCGCACAGTCAAGGCACAGTGCAGCTTTTATCGCGGTTGCTTGCGGTCGCGATCTTCTGCCAGATAGAGGGATTCGTGAGTACGGCACCCAAAATACCCGCTGATGCGCACGCGACCGACGCACCCGATTACAAATCGATCGCCCTGCTTTCCGGCTGCCACTTCTCCGACGACCTCAACCAGGGTGTCGTGCCGGCGATGCTGCCGTTTTTCATCACCGCATATCATCTGAGCTATGCCGCCGCGGCCGGACTGGTTCTCGCGCAGACGCTTTTCTCGTCGGTGGCCCAGCCCCTGTTCGGCCTGCTTGCGGACCGCCGGCCGTCGCCCTGGCTCATTCCGATCGGGCTGAGTTTCGCCGGCCTCGGAGTCGCGCTGACGGGCCTGACGCACACCTATGGCCTGATTTTCGCCGCAATCGCGATGAGCGGGATGGGCATCTCCGCCTTTCATCCCGAGGCCGCGCGCCGGGTCAGGTATCTCGGCGGCGTAAGGGCGGCGACCTCGATGAGTCTGTTCACGGTGGGCGGGATGGCGGGCTTCGCGGCCGGCCCGCTTTTGATCACGCCGACGCTGATCGCGTTCGGAACTCGCGGCGCAATGCTGCTCGCGCTGCCGGTCGTGATCATGTCGCTCGCGGTGACCTGGCAATTGCCGCATATCGCGGCCCAGCGAACGCCGCCGCATCGCCAGGCCGCCCACTCCTCGCTTGTCAACGGCCGCGAGCAGTGGAGCGCCTTTGCGCGCCTCACGATTGTCGTGATGCTACGTTCGATCGTGTTTTTCGGGCTCAACACTTTCATCCCACTCTACTGGTCGCACGTACTGCAGGGCTCGAAGGCCGGCGGCGGGTACGCGCTCGCGACGATGTTGAGCGCGGTGGTGACCGGCACGCTCATCGGCGGCCGGATGGCCGACCGCTACGGCCGCAAGATCGTGGTGGTGGTATCGCTTGCCGCGCTCGCGCCGTTGCTGTTCGTGTTCCTCGGCGCGCAGGGCCTGACGGCGGCAGGCTTGCTTCTGATTCCGGTCGGGCTCGCGCTGGCGGCCTCCACCAGCGTGGTGGTCGTGATGGCGCAGGAATACCTGCCGGATCGAATCGGCCTGGCCGCGGGCGTGACGCTGGGGCTCTCGATGACGGTTGGCGGTCTGTTGATGCCGGCGTTCGGTGCGATCGCCGATCACTACGGGTTGCGGGTGTCGATGACCCTGCTCGCGCTGGTGCCTGCGCTGGGGTTCGCGATGAGCCTGACCTTGCACGAGCCTTCGTAACCGGCTACCGCAGCGCGCGATGGCGGCTGCTGGGACCGCTCGAAGCGGCCGATGGAATGCTGATGTTCGGGGTGACAACCGCGATGATCTTCAGCGTCATCCATCGGTTGGTTCAGACCAGATTCGGCGATCCGCGCTGATCCGGATTCAAGCCGGCCGCGCCGCGATAGCTCGCGACACATGCGCCGCGCGGCGTTCTCGGGATGAAACCATCTCACCCTGAGAACGCCGCGGCGGTATCGATTAGCGAATCCTGTCGGTGAAGCGCGGCAGCACCTTGGTGGTCAACAGTTCCAAGGTGCGCATCGCCGCCTTTTGCGGCACCAGCTCGTTGTAGATATAGGCCCAGAAATATTCGGCCGGCAGATCCTTGAACAGCCGCTCGAGCTTGCGCGACACCGTGTCCGGGCTGCCACAGATGGTCAGGCCGCGGTCGCACATCGACTCGAACGTGTTAGGCACGTCCTTATAATTTTCGCCGGGCCGCGCGATCGCGGCGTTGAAGCCGAACGGCTCGAAGAACTTGGTCCAGATGAAGCAGCCGGCCTCGCGGGCGATCGCGATCGCCTCCTCATCGGTATCGGCGACCACCATTTCCCGGGTGATGCCGATGCCCTGGCCGAAGCTGAACTTCTTGCCCACCTGCGCGGCGCCGTCCTGGCAGGCCTTGAACTGGCCGGTGCATATTTCCTTGTCGCACACGATCGTTATCGGCACGACGTTGTGCTGCGCCGCCCATCGCACCGAAGATTCCGAAAAACTGAACGGCTGGAACAGCGGCGGATGCGGCTTCTGGTAGGTTTCCGGCACCGTCCCGATCTCCGTCAGGATGCCTTTGTCGTCGACGCCGCGGCCGTACTTGCGAGTGACATTGTGCGCGGCCCAAAAAATACCCGGCGGCGGTATCTGCCAGTGCTTGCCGTGATGGCTGAAGGTCGGGTTGGTCCACGCCTTCATGATGATGTCGAAGTGCTCTTCGTAGAGTTCCTTCTTGAGCTTCTCGTAGCCCTCGGGATCGGTCTGATTGTCCGCGAGTCCCTGGTAATGCTGGCCCAGCGTGTTGACCCAGCGCGGCTGGTAGCCGCGCGCGAATCCGGCAAACGCCCTACCCTTGGTCACCTGGTCGAGGATCGCGACGTCTTCGGCAATGCGAATCGGATTGTGGCAGGGCAGCACCAGTCCCAGTTGCCCGACCCGCAACCGCTTGGTCTGCATCCCGAGGAACATGTCGAGCAGGATCGGGTTGGTCGAAACCTCTTCGCCCTCGATATGGAAATGATGCTCGGTAAACGCGACGCCGTAGTAGCCATGCTCGTCGAGATAACGCGCCTGCTCGCTCAGGTTGCCCAGCATCCGCTGATAAAGATCGGTGCGCCGGCCGGCCATTCCAGCGCTTATCTCGGTCTTGTTGCCGATGCTCGGCAGGTAAAACACTCCAACTTCCATTTCGTCACCTCGTGAGGGGATCGGTCCCGTCGGTATATTTTATGACTGTAGCCTAAATCGCCCGGCGCCGGAAATATAGCGCTGGCGTGGTGCGCACGACGGTTGTATCTTCTCGCCAATGCTGGTGCGGCGGCCGGATTCGCCGCGCCGCCGCGAGGGAGGGTCACATGTCGATACGGCTTCGTCAGATCTGCCTGGTGGCGGAGAAGCTCGCGCCGGTGATCGCTGACTTCAAGGCTATCTTCGCCGTCGACGTCTGCTTCGTCGACCCGGCGGTAGCGGTCTTCGGACTGGAGAACTCGTTGATGCCGATCGGCGGCAACTTTCTCGAAGTGGTCGCACCGATCAGGGAGAACACGGCCGCCGGACGCTACCTCAAGCGCCGGGGCGGCGACGGCGGCTACATGGTCATCTGCCAGTGCGACACGCACGAGACGCAACTCGCGCGCAAAGCCCGCGCCGCCGCGCTCAACGTGCGGATCGCGTGGGAGCACGAGGGCAAGTCCTTCCACGGCATGCAACTGCATCCGGCCGACACCGGCGGAGCGTTTTTCGAGATCGACTGGGACGCGATGGGCGAACCCGAAGGCCATTGGACGCCCGCCGGCGGCAGCGCATGGGTCAGCCGGATGCATACCGACGTCGTCAAATATTTCAGCGCGGTCGAGATGCAATCGGCCGACCCGCGCGGGCTGGCCGAGCGCTGGAGCAGCATCGCCGAACTTCCACTGCGCAAGGACTCCCGCGGGCGTTTTGAAATGCCGCTGGAAAACGCGAGCGTGCGCTTTGTCGAGGCCACTGACGGCCGCGGCGAGGGTCTCGGCGGCGTCGACCTCGTCGTCGCCGATCGCGCTCGCATGCTGACCGCGGCGGCCGCGCGCGGACGCAAAGTCAGCGACGGCCAGGTAATGATCTGCGGCGTGCGCTTCAACCTGTATTAGGTTGTCCGATCGATTCGCGGGAGGGAAGCGGGGTTTACCGGCCACGCCATTTAGGATTGTTGATCGCGAGCGCGTCGGCCAGCGATTGGCGCAGATGGGCTCGCAGCTGGGCGTCGTTCAAATCAATAGCGCCGCCGCGAATCATTTCCGACAACTCCGCGCTTAAGGCTTCAGTGTCGCCGTCGCGTCCCACCAGCGCGCGCAGACGCTCACGCTCCGCCGCCGACTGCGCCTCGCGCAATTCGAGTTCCCGCCGAACGATACTCAGCACGTTCGCCGTGACGCGGGTTTGAAAGCGATGATATCCGCTCAGGGTGGGCAGCAGCTCTTGTTCGAGATATTTCACCGCCGCGGTGAGAAGAACGGGCGCGCTCGGCATACTCTGTGGCATTGCATTTCCTCTTTAGCTGTCTTCACTGACTATTCGCGCCCTTCAATCAAGTTGAAGAAGTCCCATAGCGGCTCTTCGATACGCCTTCCGATCGCGGAGCGCTCGATACCAACCTCGCCGACGCCGCGCGTTCCCAAAAGCAGGCAATCGACCGCCCACTTGACGTTGCCGAACGCCTCCCAGAACCTGACGTGCCCGGGATCGACCAGATGACCGCTCGCTTTTTCATACGCAGCGAACAGATCTTCGCGCGATCCAAACCCGCCGACCGGCCCGGCACCGCCGAAACGCCACGTCCTGATGCACAGCCATCCGAGGTCCTGCATCGGGTCGCCAGTCTGCGCGAGTTCCCAATCGAGAATGCAGCGCACGCCCTCCTCACCGACGATCATGTTGCCCATGCGAAAATCGCCGTGCACAACGGTGTGGCGCTGCTTGCGCGGCACATTCTCGGCCGCCCATCGCAACGCGAGGTCGAGCGCGGGCAGCCTGAAGTTGTAGTTGTCGACGACCCTGCGATGCGCCGCGACGTGTTCGGCGGCGTCCTGGCGCATCAGGAATGGCGCCTCGGCAAACTCGATCCGATGAATCGCGGCGAGGATCTCGCCGCATTGCCGCGCCATCACGCTCCGCGCCGCCGCGTAACGCTGGTCGCGCACGATCCGCGCGCCCAGCGTCTCTCCGACGACGCGTTCCGTGATGTAGCCGTCGCCCAGGGAGTCCGCGGGCTCCAGAATCGCGACCACGGGCGGCGCGGGAGCGCCCACGCGCGCGGCCGCGATCATCAGCCGCGCCTGCTCCGCGGGGGATATTTGCGGCATGATTCCGGCCACCGCCTCGAAAGTCTCACTACCGAGCTGAATGATAAGTTTTCGGCGCTGCCCGCCGAGGTCCGCGTCGAACGACATCGTCGTGCGATTCGCACCGCCGGTCAGGCGCTGCAAGTCATGCACTTTCGCGAGCTGGCCCGTATGACGTGTGAGTGCCGTCTCGAGCCGGGTCAAAATCACATCATCGCTCATGCCGCCCGTCTACTCACTCGTCTTGTCGCCCGTCTTGTCGCTCGCTCTGCCTCGGCTGCCGAAACCGAACATCACCTGCGCGACTCGCCGCATCTGGATCTCCTCCGCGCCTTCCGTAATGCGATAGCGCCGATGGTGCCGGTAGATGTGCTCGAACGGCTTGTGGCGCGAGTAGCCAAGGCCGCCGTGGACCTGCATCGCGCGATCGGCGGCCTCGCAGACCAGCCGGTTCGCGCGATAGTTGCACATCGCGACCTTGTCCGACAGTTTCTCGGCCACTTCCGGCTTGGACATCTGGTCCATCTCCCACGCCGTCTTGTGAATCAGCGCGCGGAGCATCGCGGCCTCGGTCTGATGCTCGACCAGCGGCCACTGGATCGCCTGGTTGGTGGCGAGCGGCTTGCCGAAGGGCTTGCGCTCCTTCGCATACTTGACGCTTTCGTTGATGCAATACTGCGCGGCGCCGAGCGAGGAGGCCGCCTGGCGGATCCGATTCTCGTGCACGAAGTGCTGCGCGACTTCCAGACCGTTTTCCGGATCGCCCAGCGTCGCGTCGCCCGCAACGTACACGTCGGTGAGCGAGATTCGCGGATGGTCGGTCGGCATGTTGAAGGTCCAGAGATATTCCTCGATTTTGAAACCCTCGCTCTTCACCGGAACGATGAAGCAGGTGATGCCCTTGGCGCCGCCGTCACGTCCGCTGGTGCGCGCGAACACGAAGTCGTGCGTCGCCACGTGCAGTCCCGTGTTCCAGATTTTCGCGCCATTGATCCGCCAACCGTCGCCGTCGCGCACGGCGCGCGTCTCCATCCAGGTGGCGTCGGAACCGTGATTCGGCTCGGTCAGGCCGAACGCGACGCTAATCGAGCCGTCGAGGATTCGCGGGATGAACGCTTCCTTCTGCTCCCTGGTGCCAAAATCGCGGAACATCAGGACCGTCGGCAGGTTGCCGACGATCGAACTCTCGTTCTGAAGATCGTTGTGCAGGCCGAGCCCCTTGGCCGCGAGGTGCTCGCGTATGATCGCCATCGCGAGGTTGGAGCCATCCTTGCCGCCGTACTCCCTGGGGAGCGCGAAGCGATAGTGCCCGGCGCGGTCGGCGCGCCGGCGCATCTCGGCCAGCAGGTCCTCCCATTCATGGCGCGGCAGGCCGCCGCGTTCGAAATCGGTGCGCGCCCATTCGCGGCGATGGTCGAAGAAGCGGATGTTGTCGTTTTCGCGTTCGAGGGGCTTGATTTCGCGCTCGATGAACTGGTCCAGTTCGACAAGGTAGGCGGCAATCTCTGGGGGAATTTTGAAATCCACGGCGGCGCTCCTGGGGCGATATTTCCCAAGCGCCCAGCCCGCTAATCGAAGAGAGCGGCCGGACGCCCCGGGCCTCGCCCAGAGTACGCAAACCGGACGCCCTCAAACAAACCCAGCGCCGACAGCGCCGCCGCGTGCGGCTTTCCGGCGGGCGATTCGACGGCTATTTTTCCGGTGGCATTTTAGGATCAAGTGGACGTATTATCCGACCAACTGTGGCCAACTATGGCAACTTTCGTTGGAGGTAGACCGCATGAAGTTCATGTATTTTTTTCTCCCCTCGATCCCCGCAACTCTCGAGGAGCGGCGTGCGCTGCGCCCGATCGCGAACCGTACCGACCGCTGGCAGCGCATGATCGAAGAGGTCGTGGAGATCGCGCAATTGGCGGAGGAAGTGGGCTTTGACGCGGTCTGTTTCCCCGAGCATCACCTGCACAGCGAAGGCCTGGAGATGGGCAGCCTGCCGGTGCTGACGCAGCACGTGATCCACAACACCAAGCGCATCAAGGTCGGCCCGATCGGCTACGTTTTGCCGGGATGGAACCCGCTGCGCCTAGCGCTCGAAATCGCGTGGCTGGATCAGTTGACCAAGGGCCGGACCTTCGTCGGCTTCGCGCGCGGTTACCAGCCCCGCTGGCTCAACCAGATGGCGCAGAAAATTCATGTGACCGCGACCGCCAGCGACAAGAGCGAGACCGACCGCGTCAATCGCGAAGCGTTCGAAGAGGTCTTCCGCTTTCTCAAGCTCGCCTGGGGCGACGAGCCTTTCCGCTTCAAGGGCAAGTACTACGAGTATCCGACGCCGCAGGAAGGCATCCAGTGGCCGCCGCATAAATGGACGCGCGAGTACGGCTTCCCGGGTGAGGTTGACGAGCAGGGACGCATCCAGAAGATCAACGTGGTGCCGAAGCCCTATCAGAAGCCGCATCCTCCACTGTTCCAGGCCTTTTCGATCAGCGAGGAAACGGTGCGCTGGTGCGCGCGCGAGGGCATCACGCCGACCATCCTGATCTCGCAGCCGCCGCAGTTGCGCAAGCTGGTCGAGGCGTACCAGGAAGAGGGGAGGAAGGCCGGCCGTCAGCTAAAGCTGGGCGAGAGCATCGGCGTGCTCCGCGCCGTGTACCTGGCGGACAATCATGCGAAGGCGGAGAAACTGGCCGAGGAAGGAGTAATCGGAACCGCCTTCCGCGAATTCTTCTACCACTTCGGTTTCTTCGAAGCCTGGCGCGAGGCTGAAGACGACACCAAGTACGGCAAGAAGATGCTGCCGGCCGAGGAAGCGACCATCGCGCGCATGGAGCGGGCGGACTTTGCTTACCTGGGCACCGTCGACGACGTGCGGCGCAGGATGGACGCGCTGGTCGAGAACGCGCATCCGGAATGGTTCGTGTGGCAGGGCGACCAGGGGTTGCTGCCGATAGCCGAGGCCCGGAGGCAGGTCGAAATTTTCGGCAAAGAGTTGCTCCCGCGCTATAAGTAAGCCGCCACCTCATCGCAGATGCGGCAGGACCTCCTCGCCGAAGAGCTGGAGACATTGCATCGTCTCGGCGCGGCGCGGACCAAGCGGCACGCGGCTTCGGATGATCAGGTAGTCGGCGCCGAGCGCGTCGCACCAGTACTTCGCGCGTTCGACGCAAGTCTCTGGATCGCCAAGCACCAGGAACTTGCGCATTTTCGCCACGGTGAAATCCGACTCGCTCTGGAACTCCGGATTCGGCGTCAACAGGCCGTAGCGATAGTAGTAGAGCATGTCCTGCACCCATAGCTCGCCGAAAGTGCGCTCCGCCTCCTCCTGCGTCCGCGCGACCCATCCGTCGCGCATCAGCACGACCATCGGCCGCCGTCCGTGCTTCACCGCTTCCTCGCGGTAAATATCGGCCTGGGATCGCAAGGTCTCGAACGAATCCCAAAATGGTAGAATCGCCCACGCGTCCCCCAGGCGTCCGGCGCGCTTGATCGCCTCCGGATAGGCCGCGCCGATCCACAGCGGCGGACCACCGCTCTGATAGGGCTTCGGCGAGAGCAGCACGTTGTCGAAATGATAGCGCTTGCCATGGAATGAGTATTTGCCGGGGCTCGACCATGCGCCGCGAAGAATTTCGATCGACTCTTCGAAGCGCGAGAAGCGCTGCTTGTGCGGTTCGCCGAATAAATTGAAGTAGTCGGGATGGTAGCCCATCCCCACTCCGAGCCGAACCCGACCGCGCGACAGGTTATCGACCATCGCCACGTCTTCGGCAAGATGCATCGGGTTGTACAACGGCGGCTGCAACACCATCGTGCCAAGATCGACCCGCCTGGTGCGCGCGGCCAGCGCCGCCATGATGATCAGCGGCGGTGGAAATACGCATTCGGTGCGGGCGTGACGTTCCGGGAAGAAAACCCCATCGAAGCCGCTGCGCTCGGCCTGCTCGCCCTCTTCGAGCAGTTGCTCGGCGAAGTCGGCGACGGTCTCGCGCGAGGGCAGCGGCTGATCGTACGCGCCGCTGTGCGTATCGGGCATGTATCCGATCTTCATGACTGCCTCCTGATAGCTGCCTCCGTCGAAAAGAATCTGGTCCTACCAGATTCCGGGCACCCACCGGTAGCGCACCGCGTCCGCGTAGGCCGAATATCCTTTGAGGTTGCTTTTGAGAAAGCGATCTTCGGCGACGGTGCGGCCGAGAAGCAATGGGATGCACACGACCGCGGGCAGCATCGCCAGCCACGACCCCAACGCGATTCCGCTCGCAAGACAGAACCCCGACGCGGCGATGTAGCCGGGATGCCTGACCCATCGATAAGGGCCGCCGGTCACCAACTGATGCCCGCGATCCTCCTGCAAGCGGATTACCGAGGAGAAGAAGCGATTGATCCGCATCGCCCAGACGATCACCGCGAGCCCTGAAGCGAAGATCGCGAGACCGGCAATCTGAAGGGCTGGCGGAACGGAATCGGACCAGTGGAAACGGCCGACATCAAACCCCGCGATGCACCAATGCGCGATCGGCGGCAGTAATAACGCGTAGTATCGCAACTTCAGCGGCTGTCCGCCGGGCCGTGCGCGCTCCCGGAACAGCTCCGGTTCGATGGTGAGCGTGGCGACGGTGAAAGACACTACACAGACCAACAGGTAGGCCCAAAAGAACGGGATATCGAATCTGCCGGCGCATCCGAAAAGCAGCAGTCCGATAAGCGCGCAGAACCCGAGCGACTGCGAAATCCAGAACAGCCTGGACGAAGAAAACGAGCTCTTCGCGGGCATGCCGCGCGGCGTCCTGCGCAAATCGACGGAGCCGCCGTCAGCGGCCAGCCGCGGCAAGTCCCTCGGCTTTACCGTTGGCGTGTTTATGATCGTCGCGCGTGCGCCTGGTCGCCTCGCTATCGACAGTCTTCGATTGGGAATCGATGACGACGCCATAGTTGTCGCGCGCCTTGGCCGGTGTCACGTAACCGTCGAGAAAATCTTCCAGCACCCGCGCCGGTTCGCGCAGCATCGGATCGCCCCAGCCGCCGCCGCCTGTGGTCAGGACCTCGAATCGATCGCCCGCCTCCAGGCGTTTGCCGCGCAGCGGATTGTGCCACACGCCGTCGGGTGAGATGCCGCCGAAGACGTCGAGCTTGCCCTCCGCGGTCACGCGCGAGACCCGCTGCGCCACGCTATCGCCGCCGCCCGCGACTCCCGGGGTGCCGGTCCGCGTACGCGAGGTCTCGATCGATACCTCCGAGGAACCAAGCATCGTGATCACCATGCGCGAACCGAGTCCGCCGCGGTTGCGGCCCGCGCCGGCCGAGTCGGCGCGCAGGTCAAAGGCCTCGTAGCGAATCGGAAAGAGCAATTCCGCGACCTCGGCCGAGAGATTGGCGCAGTTTCCCAGCGGATCCTGGGTCACGTTCATTCCGTCGTGGCGCGGCGTGCCGCCCCATCCGCCGGCCGGCAGATCCGAGAAGACGAAATTCTCGCCGCTTTTCGGATCCTTCACCGAGCAGACGAACCAGTTGCACTCGGCGAAGGTCGGCGCGACCGCGCGATCGGGAATCGCGTCGGAAAGCGCCTTCCAGATGGCCGCCGTGATCTTGGAGGAGGTGAGAGTGGTGCAACCGATCGTCGGTGACGGCCATTTTGCGTTTAGCCAACTGTGCTCGGGGAGGCGGATTTCAATCGGGCGGAAGCTGCCCGCGTTGGCCGGCGCGTCGGGCGAGAGAAAAAACTTCAGCGAGTAGTAGACCGCCGAATAGGTATTGGCCATCGGCGAATTTATTCCGCCGGCTACCGGCGCGTCGCTGCCCTCGAAGTCCACCACGATACGGTCGTCCTCGACCTTGAGCGTGACCTCGACGCGCACCGGATCGTCGGTGATGCCGTCGGTGTCGGCGTAATCGACCGCGTGGTAGGTCCCGTTGGGAATCTCGCGAATCGCGTTGCGGGTGAGGCGCTCGGTGTAGTCGAGCACTTCGCGCATTCCCTGGCGCACGGTCTCGATACCGTAGCGGCCGGCGATGCGCCGCAGTTCCGCCTCGGCCACCTGCAGCGCGGCGAGATGCGCCTGCAGGTCGCCCTTGATGTACTGCGGGGTGCGCGTGTTGGCGACGATGATCCGCAGCAGATCCTCGTTGATATGATAGTTCTCGTACATCCGAAGCGGCGGCAACCGCAGTCCCTCGCCGGCGATATGCGTGCCGAAGGCCTGTCCGCCGGCCGCGCCGCCGCCGACGTCGGTCCAATGGCCGCGCGAAACGGCGAAGCCCAGGATGTCGCCCTCGAAGAAGACCGGCATCGTGAAGGTCATGTCGTTAAGATGCGTGCCGCCATCGTAAGGATCGTTGAGCACGAAGATGTCGCCCGGGCGCAGGCTCTCGAAGCCGAAATGCTTGACCGAGGCTTGCGCCGAAAAATGCATCGCCGCGATATGGACCGGGCAATTGGCGGTCTGACCGAGCAGTTCGAGTTTTTCGTTGTAGATCGCGTTGGAGAAATCGACCATGTCGTAAATGATCGGCGAGAAGGCGGCCTTCTGCAGCACCGTGCTCATCCTGCCGCAGACGTACTCGAACGAACTGCGCAGCACTTCGAAGGTTACCGGGTCAAGCCGCTTGCCGTTTTCATTCGAGCTGTTCATCGGATTCCTCACACGGTTATGGACAGATTGCCCTCAACATCGACTATCGCCGAACTTGCAGGCGCGAGCGTGGTACACGAATGTTCATGTTCGATTATCGCAGGGCCCTCGATCTTGTGCCCCGGGCGTAGCGTCGCGGCATCGTAGAGCGCGGTCCGGATCGCTTGGCCGTCGAAAATCACCTCGCGCTCGCCCTTGATCACGTTTCCAGTATCGCCTTTCCGGGCGCTCGCGGGAACAGCCTGCGCATCGCCGGTTCCGTGCCCGGCCACCACGCCCAAGGCGGTCACGCCCAGGCTGACGAAGGCCGGCTCGAACTCCTCGGAGGCGACGCCGTATTCGCGCTGATGCGCCTTGTGGAAATTCGCCCTGACTTCATCGAGCGTCGAGCCGATCCGGTCCGGGATTGGGGTCAGGACTTCGTAGCTCTGACCGACGTAGCGCATCTGCGCGGTACGCTTGAGCCTTACCGCGGTGAGCGCGATTCCCTCGCGCGACAAAAGCGCGCGGCCCTCTTCCTCGAGCGCGCGATACCGCTGCTCGAGTTGACCCGGGTCGGTATCCGCGAGCGGCGAGTAGAAGAAACGCTCGAGGTCGTGGCGCAAATCCATCCGGGTCGCGCCGTAGGCGGACGCGACTCCGGCGTACGCAGGCACGATCACGGTCGGAATTCCGAGCGAGCGCGCGATCCAGCACGCGTGCATCGCACCCGCGCCGCCCGAACTGGCGAGCGCGAAATCGCGCGGGTCGCGGCCGCGTTCGGCCAGGGCGAGACGAATCGCCTGCGCCATGTTTTCGGTGCAGATCGAGACGATACCCTCGGCCGCCGCAATCGGCTCCAGTCCCACGCGCTTGCCGATCTCGGCGACCGCGCGATGGGCGGCCGCGCGATCGAGAATCATCTTGCCGCCGAGCGTCGGCTCCAGCCGGCCGAGCAGCAGATTGGCGTCGGTGACGGTTGCGTGCCTGGCGCCCTTGCCGTAGCAGGCCGGGCCGGGATCGGATCCGGCGCTGCGCGGCCCGACCCGCAACGATCCGCCATCGTCGATCCAGGCGATCGAGCCGCCGCCGGCGCCGATGCTCCGGATGTCGAGCATCGGAGTGATGATCGGCATCTCCCAGCGCAGCTCGTAAGAATTGGTGATGAGGCCCTCGCCGTCCTCGACCACCGCGACGTCGAAGGAGGTGCCGCCCATGTCGGTGTGGATGACTTTCGCGGCCTCGCGCATCGAGTGCGAGAGCGCGCTGGCATACGCCACGCCGCCCGCCGGCCCGGATTCGATCAGCTCCTCGGGCCGCTCGATCGCGGAGGCGACTCCCATCACGCCGCCGTTGGACTTGATGATGAGCAGCGAGCCTTTGAAACCCCAGTTGGTGAGTTCGTGCTCGAGGTCCTGGAGATAACCGGCCATCACCGGCAGCAGCACTGCGCGCACGACCGTGGTCATAAAACGGCCCAGCTCGCGGAACTGCGGGCGGGTCTCGCTGGAAATCGCGACGCGGACTTTCGGCGCGGCCTCGTGGATCAGTTCGCGCACGCGGCGTTCGTGGCGGCCGTCGACGTAGGCGTTGATGAAACAGACGGCGATTGTCTCGGCGCCCTGCGCGAGCGCCTCCGCGATCACCGCGCGCGCTGCTTTTTCGTCAAGCTTGCGCACGATCTCGCCCTGCGCCGACATCCGCTCGTTGAGCACCAGGCGCAGGCGGCGCGGGATGAGCGGCCGCTCCTTCACCTGGTACGGATCGTAAAGGCGCTCCCGGCGCTGGCGCCCAATCTCGATCGTGTCGCGAAATCCCTCGGTGGTGATCATCGCAGCCGTGGGAAAGCTCCGCTCGATCAGCGCATTGGTGGCGGTCGTGCTGCCGTGGACAATTTCCGCGACTTCGCCGGCCTTGATGCCGGTCTGCTTGAGCGCACCAAGCACGCTCTCGACCAAGCGATGCTTGGTGCCGAGAACCTTGGCGGTGCGGGTTTCGCCGCTCTTTTCATCGACTGCGAAAAGATCGGTGAAGGTTCCGCCAACATCTATTCCGATTCGCCAGGACATCGCCGCCGATGCTAGCGG
Organism: uncultured delta proteobacterium; assembly: GCA_963773975.1. Taxonomy (GTDB): domain Bacteria; phylum Desulfobacterota; class Binatia; order Binatales; family Binataceae; genus JAKAVN01. Next base: position 95,973 of record CAVZDJ010000046.1, on the reverse strand, counting down.
TCCAAGCTGGACGGGTCAAAGGAAAGGGCGCTCATGCCGAAGCCAAGGGACGCACCGTAACCTCCACGCTGTGCACGCTGGTGCTTTCGCCCATGTCCGACTTGCGCCCTGGGTTCAGCACGTTCACGTTTCTCTGCCCCGCCTCCTGCTTGGGCCAGCGGCCCTTGTGCGACAGCGCGACGCCGCGCGGCAAGGTTTCGGTCAAGGTGACGCGCATCACCAGGCGGCCGGTTTCGTTCGCCACCACCACCTGGTCGCCTTCGGCGAGACCGCGGCCGGCGGCATCCGCCGGATGCATCGCGATCGCGGCCGGGCCCACGTGGGCGGCGATTTTAGCCACGTTCGAGAAGCTGTCGTTCAGGCTCCAGGCCGAGGCGGGCGACAGCAATCGCAACCGTCCCGACGCCGGCCTGGGATCGGCCAGCGGCTGCGGAACTCGCGGATGGCCGTCGGCGGCGGCGCTTGCGGACGCGATTTCGATCCGTCCGCTGGGGGTCGGAAAAGTCAGATCGCGAAACTGGATCATCGGCTCAGCGGGAATGTGCACGGGCGCGCGCGCGGCAAACGCGCGAAAATCTCCGTCGAGGTTGGCGCGCTTGAGCAGCGTGGCGATGATTTCGGAATCGCTCTCGTGCAACTCCGGCTCGGTAAACTCCATCGCGCGGGCTAGCCGGCGAAATATTTCCGAATTGGGCAGCGCCTCGCCCATCGGCTCCGCCGCCTTGACCTGCGCCGAGAGCGTCAGGTGAAAGTAGCTCGCCACGAGATCGTCGAACTCCAGGAAACTCGCCGCCGGCAGCACGAAATCGGCAAAGTCGGTGGTGTCGGTCGGAAACAGATCGAGCACGACCGTCATCAGCTCCTCGCGCATCAGCGCCTTGCGCAAGCGCTCCTGCTGCGGGTTGGACGCGGCGATATTGATGTTCCAGCACATCAGGGCCTGCGCGCGCGCGGGGTCCTCGAGGCAGGCGGCTAGGTCCATCTGGCTGATTGAGGGCGGAGGGCTCTTGCTCAGCTGCGGCGCGGTCAGATACTCGCCGTCGATCCCGCGTTGCACCATGTCGAAATTCAGGTAGACGAAACCGGTGCCGGGTTTGCCGATATTTCCGGTGACCGCCGGAAGTATCGAGCACGCGCGCATCACGTTGCCGCCGGTCGGCTGGCGCTGGAGCGCCTGACCCATCCACAGCAGCGACGGTCCGCGGCCATAGACCCGCGCAGTCTCCTCGATAAGCCGAGCGGGTACTCCGGTCTGAGCCTCGCCCCATGCGGGAGTGCATTGCGCGAGCATCGGTTCGAGCTCGTTCCAGCCCACGGTGCGCTGGGTCACGAAGTCGCGATCGATCAGGCCTTCGCGCTGGATAACGTGGAGCATCGAAAACGCCAACGCCGCATCGCTTCCCGGAAACGGCTGCAGATGGATGTCCGCCGCCTCGGCCGACGCCGTGCGCACCGGGTCGACGACCACGACCTTGCCCGGCAGGTTTTCGATCCAATGTTCCTGCACGTGCGGACCGGAGGCCGAGGGATTCGCGCCCCACACGAGGATGCACGCGGCGTCGGCGCCGGTTCGCGGATCGAATCCGCTGACCGAAGTTCCGTAGACGTAGTGCAAAGCGACGTGGCCAGCCATGTTGCAAATCGTGTCGGGGCTGACCTCGGTCGCGCCGAGCCGATTGAAGAACCGCGTCGGGAAGAGATACGCAATGAGGGAGATCGTGCCGCTGTAGTGCGTATTGAGGATGGCCTGCGGTCCGGCGCTCGCGGCGATGCGTTTGAGCCGATCGGCAATCGCGGCAATCGCGACCTCCCATGACACCGGCTCGAAGCGGCCCTCGCCTTTGCGCCCGATGCGCCGGAGCGGCCGGGTCAGGCGCGCGTGCGGGTCGAGCCATTCGTTGTTGTAGCCAATCGAGCACTTGGTGCAGAGCTGGCCCCGGCTCACGAAATGCGCGGGGTCGCCGCGTACGGACTCGATCGCACCGTTGCGCTTGTGAACGGTAACGCCGCAGGTATCGTAGCAGTCGCGCGGGCACGCGGTGCGGACGACTTCTTCAAGCTCACTCATCGCGTAAATGGCTCCTGTTCAATTAGACGCATCGCTCTCGGCTGGCGCCGCTGCGGGCCCCGGCTGATTCACGCCGGCGAATTCAGCGATGCCCCTGCGCCGCGAGCGGATCCATACCAGGCCAACTATCATGTACACGAGGAACAGGTACGGGAACACGCCATACGGCCAGGGCGGGACCGGATATACGCTCCCGACCGCGGGAAACAGCAGCAGCAGCGCCGCCGCCCCCGCCAGCCCATAGTCGCGGCCGCGAACGATACCCTCATGCTTCAGGTATGCGGGCGCCGCGATCGAAACCAGGAAATACGAACCGATAAATCCGAACGCGGTCAGGGTTCCCGCGTAACCCACGATGTCGAACGGTTGCGTCCCGGGCACCAGCAGCATCGCGGCCGGCACGGCGAAAAGCAGCGCGCCCATGATGGTGACCGCGACGTGCGGCGTTTCATGGGTATTGTGTGCCGCGCCAACGGATGAAGGCAGGAGCCCGTGATGGCTCAGCGAGTAGAGAATCCGCGCGCCCGAGTTGAGACACGCAAGCCCGCCCGCGAAGCAGCTTACGATTACCGCCAATGACATCGGCACTACCAGCGCGGGCATCCCCACCACCTGGGCCAGAACATTCAGCGGCGTATCGACCTTATCCAACGGCGTCTTGTAACCGATGAAGCCGAGTATCTCGGTATAGGAGGCCAGCACGAAGAACAGCCCAGTCAGAATCAGGTTTACGATCAGCACCCGCGGAATCGTGATCAGCGGCTCCTTTGCCTCCTCGCCGAAAGCGGTGGCGTTCTCGAAGCCGACCAGGCTGAAGACCGCGATATTCACGCCCATCGCGATTCCGGACAGCGACGATCCTTTAAGCGTGAGCTGCGCGGTGTCCAGCGCGAACTTGTGTTTGGACAGCACCACCGCGCAGAGGATCAAAATCATGGTAATCGAGAGGGCCTCGAACACCAGCATCACGATGCTCGAAATCTGCACGTCCTCGTAGGCGAGGAACCAGATTATGAAGCACAGGATCGCGAACATCAGCGCGTTGGGGACCTGGAACCCGAGCATCCCGAACAACGCGTTGCCAAAGATCGCGAAGCCGGCCACGCCGGCGATCCCGTCGAAGAGATAAGCCCACACCAGGCACCAGCCCGAGATGCCGCCGGTCGTCGCCCCCAGGCCCATCACCGTGTAAGCGTGCATGGAGCCGGTCGCCGCCGAGCGGCGCGCGAACTGGTTCAGGTTGAAGGTTACGAACAGCAGCATGATCGTGCCGAAGAGGTAGGCGAGCCAGCTTGCGTTGCCGGCGCTCGCGTACATCAATGGAACGACCAGCGCCGCGACGAGCGTAGGCCCGATATTCGCAACCGAGATCGCCGAGAGCTCGGTGAAGTTGAGGCATCCAGCGCGCAAAGCTCCCGCCGCGGGCTTTTTCGAGGAGGGTGCCATAGGACCTATAAATTTAGTTTCGCGCGATGGCCCGTGAAAAGAGCCACTTTGCTGCGTTGAGAGGACTCGACCGCCCCGCGATGAGCTAATAGACTCGTCTCCCTTCAACCATGACTGAAGCGATCAAAACCGAAGCGATCAAACAAACGCCGGCGGAAGCATCGGCGATGCTCGGCAAGTACATGCGCTATCCCTTCGCCGAGGGCAACTACAGTCTTGCGTTGGGCCTGGTGCCGATGGCCGAGGAGACCTGGCTCGACATCGACGAGCACTACACCGCCGAGATGCGTGAAAAGGCGCGCCGCCTGCGCGATGAGTACGCGATGGTGTTCTGCGCGATGCCCGGCAGCGAACGCGGCCAGGCCGAAGTGCTCGAGGTGCTGCTGGAGCATCTGGCAATCTACTATCCGAATTTCTTCCGCATCTCGGGCGGCACGCCACCGCGGGACGCCGCCGCGGGCATCGAAGCGGACGCTCGTATCGAAAATCTCATCAATGGCGAAACGTGGCGCGTGGGCGATTTCGGCGCGGCGCCGCTCGACCTCGCTGCCCGCCTGATCCAGGAGGACCTTTGCCTGATGAGCCCCGACGGCAAGGGCACTTATGTGCTGAGCGCCGGCTCGGTCTGCTTTCCGCTGCGCTGGGAGGTGACGGAGAAATTCGGACTGCCGATGGCCGGTATTCATCATGCTGTTCCCGGCTACGCCGAAAAGCTCGCGGCGCCCTCGGACCGTTACATGGTGGGGCTGAAAGCGCACAAGCCCTCGTGGCGGTCGAACTGGAGCATCGTCGACGCCCCGGATCTCTATCTGAAACAGCGCCGTTTCAAGCAGGGCCACAACAGCGAAATCACCGCCGAGAACGCCGGCCGCAAGCTGTGGATCAGATCGGAACGGCAGAGCCTGCGCAGATTGCCGCGCTCGGGCGACGTGCTCTTCACGATTCGGACTTACATCCGGCCGTTGTCGGTGCTGGAGAGCTTGCCGTCCGTGGCGCGAGGCTTGGCCGAGGCGCTCGACAAGGTGCCGCCTGAGATGCGCGGCTACAAAAATCAGCTTCCGATCCGCGAGGCCCTGCTCGCCTACCTGGGCCGCATCAGCGGCTGAGCCGCGGTCGCTTGCCTCGTTCCCTTAGTTCGGCGGACTAGGCGGCACAGCAGCCGGGGGCGTCGCGTCGGCACTGTCCTGCGCGCGCGCCGGACGCTCTCCCATCACACCGGTGAGATATAGGAACACCGTCCAGAAACTGCGCGACCAGGGAAAGGTCGCGAACAGGCTCGCCATCACGCAGGCCGAGATGACTGCGATTTCGACGATTTGCGAGAGCTTGGCGAAAGCCAGTTCGAGCGCCACCCACACCACGATTGCCGTGCCGGTGGCGCAGGCCCAATCGATCACGAAGGCGCCCAGCCATTCGCCCGGGTCAACCCAGAAAACCGCGCCGCACTCGGCGCATCGCGAATTCATCCTGAAGTAAGCGGCGAACACCGCGCCGCGGCCGCATCGCGGGCATCGCCTGCCGAGCGCGCGGTGCAGCAGCGTCCATCCCGGCACGCGCGGCTCCGCATCTCCGGCCGTGGCGCGTTGTGCGGCGGCCTCGGCACCGTCTTGGCGCGCCATCGCGAGGGCCAGAATGACGCCGAGCGCCGCCATCGTCGCGATCACCGTTAGCGCCGCGACCATCGCGAATATCATCTTGGACTTGCTCACGGTGGAACCTGCTCACGGCTTGCGCGATTCCCGCATCTTATCGCATCGCGCGGCTGATGATATCCATGATCCGATGGCGCCGCGGCTTCATCAGTTCTACGCAATCGCTTTCGAGGAGAACCTGGCGCTCAAGCAGCTCGCTCCGGTTTTTCCGCAAGCCAAGATTTCCGCCCACGAACTGTACGCGCCGATCGAGCCCGAGGGCGGCATTTACGCCTTTCCGTTCGGCGCGGTGGTTGCCTACGACGTGCCGCCCGAGCGCCGCGACGCCGAACTGGCGCGGCTCTTCAGCATGGGGCCGAAGCTTACGGCGCAGGTTATCCGCGAGGACTACTCGGTGCTCGAGGATCCCGGCTTCTCGACGGGTATCGCCGAGGGCACACTCCGCGTCGATCGTCTCACGCCCGCGCGCGCCGGCATCGTTTCGCTGATCGTGGCGCAGAGCGCGGCGATGGAATACTACGAGCGCATCGTTGACCGGCTTTTCACCCGCACCGCAAGCTTCGTCGAGCGCCTCGAGCGGCGTGGGACGGTGCCGTTTCGCGTACGCCGGCTCCATCGTTTCATCGGCGAGGCCATCTCGACCCGCAGCGAGGTGCTGCAGGTGCTCCATCTGCTCGACAAGCCCGAGGCGGCGTGGGACGACCCGGAGATGGATCGGATTTACGGCGACCTGCGCGCCGAGTTCGACCTGGTGGACCGTTATCGGGCGCTGGAGGCCAAGCTGCGCGCGGTCCAGGAGGCGTTGGAGTTACTGGCGGAAGTCGCGCGCGACCGGCGGGTGTTCTGGCTGGAGATGATCGTCGTCCTCTTGATCCTGCTGGAGGTCGTGATGCCGCGGTTCGGCTACAGGTGACCGCGATCTGGCATTTATTACGCGTTTGTGCAACATGCCTGCTTCAAGAAGCGCTCGCGCGGCGTCACGTCCGCGCGGCGCACTACATTGGCGCAACGCTTACTTTCAATCGAGGTGCTGGGATGCCAACCGCCACGCAAAACCCGCGACTGCGCTTCGGCCTCTGGGTCGATTTTCGTAATCCGCCGCAATGGCGCCGCCCCTACAAGGACCTTTACGCCGAAACGCTGGAAATGATCGCCTGGGCCGAAAATATCGGCTACCACGACGTCTGGCTGAGCGAGCATCACTTCGTTGACGACGGCTACTCGCCGGCGCAGATGCCGATCGCCGCGGCGATCGCGGTCAAGACCAAGAAGATCCGGATAGGCACCTCGGTCGTGCTGTTGCCGATGTACGATCCGGTGCGGCTGGCCGAGGACGGCGCCACCGTGGACATCCTTTCCGACGGCCGTTTCGAGTTGGGCGCGGGGCTGGGCTATCGGGCCGGGGAATTCGAGGGGCTGGGGCTCAAATACAAGGAACGCGCGGGGCGGATGAACGAGGCGCTCGAGATCGTTCGCCGGCTATGGGAGGGCGAGACGCTCACGTTTCACGGCAAGCACTTCCATATCGAAGGCGCCCGGGTCTCACCCGAACCGGTGCAGAAGCCGCGCCCGCCGATTTGGGTCGGCGGCTTCGCCGCGGGAGCGACCCGGCGCGCGGCGCGCTATGGCGATGGCTATATTGCGATCAATGAAGTGCGGCCCGCGTACGACAACTACGTGGCCGAGTTACGCGCGCTGGGCAAGGATCCTGCGGGCGCCCACGTGATCGCGGGCCACGTCTGGCTGGTCGTGGCGAACGATCCCGACAAAACCTGGCACGAGCTGGCGCCGCACGTGCTCTACCAAATCAACTTGTACGCCAAGTGGATGGGCGATTCGGGACAGGACTTCTTTCCGCACATGAACACGGTGGAGGACCTGCGCAAAAGCGGCCTGCTCAATGTGGCCACGCCTGAGCGGGCGGTCGAGTTGATCCGCGACTACGCCTCGCGCATCCCGATCGAGCGCTACTACACCTGGACCTGCCCGCCGGGTTATCCGCCGAAAAAGATGTACCAACACCTGGAGTTGTTTGCGAGCAAGGTGATGCCGCATTTTCGCGGCTGACGGGCTAGGCGGCGCCGCGCGTTCGGCGGAAGTGAATCCGGATCGCGCTCGCGAGCTGCTCGCGCTGCCCGCTGCGCTCGATCCGGTTGAGCAGGCTCAGCACGCGGCGCGGCTCGCCAAGGTCACTCCATTCGAGGTTGCTCGCCGCCAGCACGGCCAACGCCTGCGGCGAACGGGCCATCACGCGCTGAGAAAATTCCATCCGCGGCAGATCGCGATAGAGCGACTCGATCGTCCGTTCCTCGAACATCGTGCCCAGCACCGCCCTCAGGCTGTGAAAGGCGCCGTACAATCGCGGCAGCGTTTTCAGAATCAGGCTCAGCAGCGCCGAGACCTTGGCCACTAGGATGAAGCTGTTCCGATGCGCCCCGGCGGACCAGATCGCGCGCGTAGTTTCGGCGGGCGGTTTTTCCCAGAAACGCCGCACTTCGAATAGCCGCGCCTCCTGGTTGACGATTGGCGCTCCAAGCTCGAACCATCCGTAGCCGGCTTCCGGCTGCTCGGCCGCAATGCCCAGCGCCACGGTCAAATCCTGGAACTCGGAGACCAGCGCGAAGGCGCGCTCCACGTTGCGCATTAACTCGGCGTCGTCGCTGAACCAATGGTCGGAGGGTAACACGGCCACAGAGGCCGCCGGATCCATCTCCGCCAGGCGAAACGCGGCATACGCTATCGCGGTGGCAGTGCCGCGGTTGTTGGGTTGGACCAGCATGTTCTTTTGCAGGTTGTGATGCGGGTCGCGATCCGAAAGCTCCGCCATCAACGGGGAAAAAAATCGCTCATGCGAGCGCGTCACCACGGTCAGGGTTTGCGCGGGATCAATCGAGAGCGCGACGCGGCGGAGCGTCAGTTGCAGCAGCGTCTCCTGCTCCAGCAGCGGGCAGAACTGCTTGGGCACGTCGTAGCCTAGCTGGCGAGTCAAAGTGCGAAGACGCTTGCCTTCGCCTCCGGCCAGGACGATCGCCCATCGATTTTGCGCCGGCTGATTTTGATTTTGCGTATCCAGCGTGTCCGCCTCACCTATACGCACTACTCCGTCATGAGAGCGAAGTAACGCAGAGCGGTTACGCTGGGATGAAGGAGTGGTTAATACGTCTTGACGAATCGTGTTGTGACTATCGTTGCGGCAACAAAGCGATCGCTCGCATTAGCAAATCGCGCGGGCTGAAAGGTTTGGTAACGTAGTCATCGGCGCCCATCGCCAGCCCCAGCGCCTTCTCGGAAGGGTTTGACCTGGCGCTCACGACCATGATCGGCAGCTGCGCGGTGTCCGCGCGCGAGCGCAGCCGCCGGCAAACCTCGAGTCCCGGCATCCCCGGCAGCATCAGATCCAGCACGATCAGATCCGGGGCGAACACGCGCAGTTTCTCGAGCGCCTCGGCCCCGTCGCTCGCCTCTTCGACCTCGAGCCCGGCCTGCGCCAGGCTGTAGCGAATCAGTTCGCGGATATCGGCTTCATCCTCGACCAGTAGAACCCTGGCCCGCGGGGCGACCACCCCATTCGCCTTTTCCTCCACCGCCGCCACCTCCGCTCTGCCCGAGAAACCCGGATCGCAGGAGTGTCTTCGGTAATTCATTAATGCGACAAAGTCCGTGCGCCACCCGAGTGCCTCGTCTTAGCCTTTAGGACACACTTCGCGGACTAACTGCCTATTTGAGCCAAACATCGAGCGATTAACGGAGTATTCCGGCGATGTGAATGAACGATTAAACCTCAGTTCGAATGGGAGCTTCCGTGCGCGTGCAAGGCGCTCTGGCTAATGCCGAAGCTGTGGGTAACAATTGCTGCGAAGGCGCATCACCATGCCATCCGCTGGATCAAAAGCTGCCGGCGAGGACGCGGGGCCTCGCTACGAATTCAGGATTTGGGCTGCGTCGCTCGACGCGGTGAGAGAGCGGCTGGACAGGCTTTTGCGACCTCAGCCGGCGGCGCAAAGCCGCGAGACCTATATCGTGTCGGACGCGACCGACGGCGCGAACGCAAAAATCAGGGGCGGCGCGATAGATATCAAGGCCCTGCTGCGGATCGAGCAAAATCTCGAGCAGTGGAACCCCTACCTGAAGGCGCAGTTTCCGATCGACGCGAAGCTTATCGCGGAGAAGATCTTCCCGGCGCTATGCGTCGACCCGCCCGACGACTTGCTGGCATCGCGCCGGCAGCCGCTCACGGCCGAGGCCTTCGTGGATACCGTGGTGAAATCGCATCCGCGTCTTGCCGCGGTCGAACTCGGGAAGATACGGCGCCGGTACGCCCTCGGCGCCTGCGCGGCGGAGTTTGTCGAAGTCGAAATTGGCGGCCGCGTGCTACACAGCGTCGCCGTCGAGTCCGCCAACCCGCGCGCCGTGCTGGACGCGCTGGGCGAACTCGCGATCGGCGGCTACCCGAACGTCAGTTACGTGCGGCAGATCAAATCCATCCTCGGACGCGGTTAGCGGGCGCGCGCGTTACTCCACCGGCGGACTTACTCCACTGGCGGACGGAGATTGCGCCACGGCCGCGCCTCTTCGAAGGCCGCGGCGAGCGCGATGATGCCGAGTTCGCCGGCGGGCCGGCCGACTATCTGCAATCCAATCGGCAGTCCGGATTTGGTGAATCCGTTGGGCAGCGAGAAGGCCGGCTGTCCGGTGGCGTTGAACGGAAACGTGAACTGGATGAACGGATAGAGTTGCTCCTCGAACTTCTCGGTCGGCAACCCCAGCCGGGGCGCCGCGCTGGGCAGCGTTGGCGCGAGCGTCGCGTCGTAGGGTGCCAGGGCCTGCACGATCTCGCGCGAGGTGTTGTGCATTCGCGCGACCGCTCCCAGGTAGTCGGTGGCGGAGAGATGCTTGCCGGCCTCCCACGCGCGGCGCACTACCGGGTCCATCGCGTCAGGATCCTTGATCGGCACCGAGGCGATGCCGGCGCAGATCGCGATACGCGTGTAGTCGGCGAGACGCGCGGCCGGATCGACGTCGACCGGCTCGACGCTATGGCCCATCGCGCGAAAGACTTCGCATGCGCGCTCCAATGCGGCGCGGACCTCGGAGTCGACCGGTCCGAGCGCACTCTCGGCGATGAGACCGAGCCGCAACCGCTGCGGCCGATCCGCCACGGCGCCCACGAAGGGCTTGGCCGGCGGCGGCGCCCAGTAGGGATCGCCCAGCGCCGGACCAGCCATCACGTCGAGCATCAACGCGACGTCGCGCACCGAGCGCGCGATCGGTCCCTCGGTCGCGAACCCGGCCCATCCCTCGCCCATCACCGGGGCAAAGCTGATCCGCCCGCGCGAGGGCTTCAGCCCCACCACGCCGCAGCAGGCTGCGGGCACGCGAATCGAGCCGCCGCCGTCGGTGCCCTCGGCCAGCGGACCCATCCCGGCCGCGACCTGCGCCGCGGCGCCACCGCTGGAGCCGCCAGCGCTGAATTCAAGGTTCCAGGGATTGTGCGCCGCCGGGCAGAGACCGCCCTCGGTGGTCGGACGGCCGCCGAGTTCGGGCGTGGTGGTTTTGCCGAGCAGGATGCCGCCCGCGTTGCGCAGGCGCACCGCCAACTCGGCGTCGGCGCGGGGGCGGAAGTTCTCGTAGTTCTTCGAGCCCATCGTGGTCCGGATGTCGCGCGTCCAGGTAAGGTCCTTGAGCGAGTAAGCGACGCCATAAAGCGGCATCGCGGCCGCGTCGGCGGCGCTTGCCTGCTCAAGGCGGGCCGCGTCGGCAAGCGCGCGTTCGGCGGCAACGGTCATGAAGGCGCCGAGCCTGGGATTGAGCCGTTCGATTCGGGCCAGGAAAAATTCCGCGACTTCGCGCGGGCGAACCTCTTTCTTGAGCACCAACTCGCGCAACTCCCAGGCTTCGATATACGCATCGAACATTTCTGCGCTCCTCGACGGCTATGCTCTTTGTGTTAGTGCAAAACGCCGATTTCAACAACACTCGCGCCTTCGCTAGTGTGAGACGTCACGGAGAATGGCCGGCGGTTGCGCGCGGGCCCCCCGACGATGCTCAGAACCGTCTTTCTATGGATTCACGTACTGTGCGGCGCAATATGGGTCGCCGTCAGCCTGAGCTTCGTGCTGGCCGCCGGCGCGTCCACCGAAACCGAGCGCGCGGGGTTCGCCTCGCGCGTCACGCCCGCGCTCAATCGGCTGAACCTGGCCGCGTTAGCGCTGTTGCCGCTAAGTGGAATCGCGAACCTCATCTTTGTCGCGCGCGAGCGGCACTTCGTTCTTCCCACGGCCTTCGTGGAGGTGCTGGGCGCGAAGTTGCTGCTGCTCGGCGGGATGGCGGCCGCGTTGACGATTGCGTGGGGAACGGCGGCGCGGCTTGGCTCGGACGCGGCCGGCGTCGGCGAGCGGCGGCTCCTGTGGCTGTATGGCGCGATGGCCGCGATGGGCGCGGTCGCGTTGATGCTCGGTTTGTGGCTCGCGGGAAGCGCATAGGATTCGCAGGCCAGAGGCGTTGGAGAAGAGATGGATGTGCCACGAAAAATCAAGGTCGGCGAATTCGAGATCGCGATGCTCAGCGACGGGCTGTGGCGCAACGACGGCGGATGCATGTTCGGCGTGGTGCCGCGCGAGCTTTGGCAACGCGACCATCCGGCCGACGACCGCAACCGTATCCGGCTCAACCTCACCTGCCCGCTCATCATGCGCGGCGGCGTTGCGGTGCTGGTCGACACCGGAATCGGTAACCGCCTGAGCTCGGTCGAGCGCAAGATTTTCGATCACGGCGAGGGATGGCTGTCCGACGGGCTGGAGGCGCTCGGGATGGAGCCGGGCGACGTGACCCACGTGGTGCTCTCGCATCTGCACTTCGATCACTGCGGAGGGATCGTGCGGCGGCGGCCGTCGGGCGTGCTGGAGGCGGCGTTTCCGCGGGCGAAGCTGATGGTGCAGCGGGGAGAGTTGGCAATCGCGCGCGGATCGCGCAATGAACGATTGCGCGCCGCGTATCGTCACATAGAGGAGTGTCTGGCGCCGCTGCAAAATGCGCTGGAGCCGCTCGAGGGCGACATCGAGTTGATGCCGGGGTTGAATATCCGCGTGACCGGCGGCCATACCTCCGATCATCAGATCGTGCAGGTGCGCGACGACGGGGGCGGATGCTTCGTGCATCTGGCGGACATCGTGCCCACCCGCTCACACATGAAAGGTCCGTGGAACCAGGCGTACGATCTCGACGCGCTGCGCACGATGGAGGTAAAGGCGGATTATCTGGGACGCGCGATCGCGGGTGGATGGTGGGTGTCGTTCGCGCACGACGATCGCGTACTGGCGGCGCGGGTGCGCAACGATCGCGGACGGCTCGCGCTGGGCGAATCGATCCCGATGCCGTCGCTGGATGGGGCGCAGGAGTGACGCAAGCGCGACAACCGGCCAAGGGGAAAATCAAAAGGCCGATATTTTGAGCGAAGTTACGTGATTTACGCAGCTATCGCTTCGTCGCCTGACACTGGCTAATATTATTGTTGTGGATAACTGGCCTTCGCGGAGTGGATTAAGCGAGGCTGCGCATTGATCGCGTCGCGAGTTCAGTTATGCTCAATCGCATAGGATGCGCCTTAACTCAAGAATCGTCTTGTCCGTTTTTTTCTCAATCGAACATTCGCCATAGATGTCTGCCCTAACAAGGAGTCTGCTGATGACCGCAGTTAACGACTTTGAGCGCGTGATCAAGCAGGACCGGGCCTCGCGTGAGTCGAAGCAGTGGCGTGGAACGCTGCTGGAATACTTCGAGATCGTGAAAGCCGATCCCATGTTCACCAAGCTTTCTCATGCGCGCATCTATGACCTGATCATCTCGAGCGGCATGCACAATATCCAGGAAGCTGACGATCCGCGCACCAAGCGGCTGTATAAGGACGAGCCGGTGAAGGTTTACCACTTCTTCGCCGACGAGTTCTTCGGCATCGAGCGCACCATCGCTCAGCTCGTGCGCTATTTCCACTCGGCCTCGCTCAAGGGCGAGGAGAGCCGCCAGGTGCTGTACCTGATGGGGCCGGTGGGTTCGGGAAAAAGCTCGCTGGTCGAGCGCATCCAGCGCGGCCTCGAGCAGGCGAGCTCGGTCTACGCGATCGAGGGCTGCCCGATGCACGAGGAGCCGCTGCATCTGATCCCGCGCCACCTCCGGCGCGAGTTCGAGAAGATGCTCGGCGTACATATCGAGGGCGACCTGTGCCCGGTCTGCCGCTACCGGCTCAAAGAGGAGTTCGGCCAGCGCTACGAGGAAGTGCCGATCGAAACCCGCAGCTTCTCCAAGCGCAACCGCATCGGGATCGGCGTAGTGCCGCCGGTCGATCCGAACAACCAGGACACCTCGGTGCTGATCGGGTCGGAGGACATCTCCAAGCTCGACCAATACTCCGAGGGCGATCCGCGGGTGCTCGAGCTCAACGGCGCACTCAACGTCGGCAACCGCGGACTGGTCGAGTTCATCGAGGTGTTCAAGAACGAGACCGAGTATCTGCACGCGATGATCACGGCGACCCAGGAAAAAGTCATCCCGGCGCCCGGCCGTCACGGCATGGTCTACGTCGACACCTGCATCCTGGCCCACTCCAACGAGGCCGAGTGGCAGAAGTTCAAGGCCGATCACACCAACGAGGCGATCCTCGACCGTATCGTGGTGATCAAGGTGCCGTACAACCTGCGGCTGTCCGAGGAAGTAAAGATCTACCAGAAGATCATCCGCAACTCGGACTTCCGCGCTCACGTCGCGCCGCACACGCTGGAGCTCGCGTCGATGTTCGCGATCCTATCGCGCCTCGAGCCGACCTCGAAGTGCGACCTGATGACCAAGCTGCGGCTGTACAACGGCGAAGAGGTGGTCGAGAAGGGCCGGACCAAGAAGATCGACGTGGCGGAGCTCAAGGAAGACGCCAAGCGCGAAGGAATGTCGGGGATCTCGACCCGCTTCATCATGAAGGCGCTTGACAACGCGCTGTCCGACAACGTAACAGGCAACTGCATCAATCCGATCAATGTGCGCGAGGCGCTGATCGGGATGGTCAAGGAAGGCGACCTGCCCGACGACAGCCGCAAGCAGTACCTCGAGTTCCTCCAGGACACGTTGCACAAGGAGTATCTCGACCTGCTCGAAAAAGAGATCACGCGCGCTTTCGTTTACTCCTACCAGGAGCAGGCCGAAGCGCTGTTCCAGAACTATCTCGACCACGCCGAAGCCTACGTCAACAAGACCAAGGTGCGCGACCGCAACACCAAGGAAGAACTGCCGCCGGACGAGGGCTTCCTGAAATCGATCGAAGAGCAGATCGCGATCATCGGCTCGACCGCCGACGGCTTCCGCCAGGAAGTGATCGCGTACCTGTGGTCGACCTCGCGGCGCGGCGAGAAGATCAGCTATCGCAGCTACGAGCCGCTCAAAGAGGCGATCGAGAAAAAGTTGATGACCTCGGTACGCGACATCTCGCGGATCATCACCAAGGCCCGCACCCGCGACGAGGAGCAGGCTGAGAAATACGGCGCGATGGTGCGTAACCTGCTAGAGAACGGCTACTGCGAATCATGCGTCGACGTGGTGCTCAAGTACGCCGCGAACAACCTGTGGAAGGACTGAGGTTGGCGCTGGGGCTAGAGAATAATCTGAAGACCCCATCGCTGCGGCGTCCCGAAGCACGGGACGCCGCGGAATGACAGGCCGTGCGCGCGGCGTACAATAGATGAGGTAAAGGCGGACCCCGCAAAGCCAAATGCCACCGCTGGAAAGCATCTTTCGCGAATATAGCCGCTCCGATGCGGAGCACTCCGACCGCTCGGCCGGCGATCGCGCGCGCCATCGCCAGAAGGTCCGCGAATCGATCCGCGAAAATATCGCGGACATCATCGCTGAAGAATCGATCATCGGCAAAGACCGCGACCGCGTGATCAAAGTTCCGCTCCGGGGCATCAAGGAGTACCGCTTCATTTACGGCGAGAACGCGCCCGGCGCGGGCCAGGGCCAGGGCGATACGCGGCCCGGACAGGTCGTGGGCAAAACCGGCAAGGACGGCCAAGGCAAGGGCGACGGCCAGGCCGGCGACCGCCCTGGTATCGATTACTACGAGACCGACGTTACGCTCGACGAACTGATCGAGATCATGTTCGAGGATCTCGAACTGCCCAACCTGGAGCGCCGCGCGCTGCGCCAGATTCCGTCCGACCGCTCGTTCAAACGCAAGGGCTATCGCCACGTCGGCATTCGTATCCGGCTCGACAAGCGCCGCACCGCGCGCCAGCGCGTGATGCGGATTCTCGCCGCGCGCCATCGCCATGCGACCGAACGAGCACTCGAGGCGGCGGAGGCCGCCGACCTCGAAGCCGACATCGGCGACGCGGAAGAGGAAGAAGTGGAAGGGCGGCGTTACCCCTTTCACCAGGACGACCTGCGCTACCGTCACGTCGAGACCGACACCAAGGAAGAGTCCAACGCAGTCGTGATGTGCATCATGGACACCTCGGGCTCGATGGACACGATGAAGAAGTACCTGGCGCGCAGTTTCTTCTTCATGCTCTACCAGTTCATCGCGACGCGCTATCGCAATGTCGAAATCGTCTTCATCGCTCATCATACCGAGGCGCGCGAAGTCACCGAGGAAGAGTTCTTTCACAAGGGCGAGGCGGGCGGCACCTTCATCTCGTCGGGCTACTTAAAGGCGCTTGAGATCATCAACGAGCGCTACCATCCTTCGCTGTGGAACATCTACGCCTTTCATTGTTCCGACGGGGACAATTTCGATTCCGACAATCCGGCCGCGCTGAAGTCGGCCAAGGAGTTGTCCGACCTGTGCAATCTTTTCGGCTACGGCGAAATCAAGCCGCTCGGATCGCGCTACTACGAATCCTCGATGCTCAATGTGTTCCGCCGGCTGGAGGCGCCCAACTTCCATTCGGTATTGATCGAGCGCAAGGAAGACATCTGGCCCTCCTTCAAGGCTTTCCTCGCCAAAGACCGGATTAAAGAATAGTTCAGGCCGAAACCTACGATGGCGAATTACGAACTCAAGGATCTGGTCGAATGGGACGCGCGCATCCGCGACAAGGTCGCCGAGTTCGGGCTCGACTGTTTCACGCAGGAGTTCGAGCTATGCGACCACTTCGGGATGCTCGGCTACATGGCGTACTCCGGAATGCCCTCGCATTATCCGCACTGGTCGTATGGCAAGTCGTATGAAAAGCTCAAGACGCTTTACGATCACGGGGTGAGTGGCCTGCCTTACGAGATGGTCATCAACTCCGATCCGGCGCTCGCGTACCTGATGCGCGACAACACCCTGCTCCTGCAGATCCTCACCATCGCGCACGTCTACGGCCATAACGATTTCTTCAAGAACAATTTCACCTATCGCACCACCCGCGCCTCGCTGACCATCGAATTGTTCAAGACCCACGCGCTGCGCGTGCGGCGTTACGCGGAAGATCCGTCGATCGGTGTCGACAAGGTCGAGCACGTGCTCGACGCGGCGCACGCGCTCAGTTGGCAATGCCGGCGCAATCTCGCGATCCGCAAGCTCAGCCACAACGAGCAGCTCGAACGCCTGGTGGACGCGGCTCATCCCAAGACCGATCCGTTCCATCGTATCCATGTGCGCGCGGAGGTCCACGAGCCAGACATGCACAAAGTGCCGGTCGAACCCGACGAGGACCTCCTGCTGTTCATCCGCGATCACAACCCGTTCCTCGCCGAATGGGAAAAGGACCTGCTCACGATCGTGGACGAGGAAGCGAAGTACTTCCTGCCGATGCTCGAGACCAAGATCATGAACGAGGGCTGGGCGAGCTATTGGCACAAGCGCATCTTGGACTCGCTCCAACTCGAACAGGGCCTGCACCTCGAATTCATCGTGCGCCACAACCAGGTCGTCCGCCCGATTCCCGGCCAGATCAATCCCTACTACCTGGGGTTCAAAACCTGGGAGGACATCTACCGCCGCCACACCAATCCGACCCCCGAGGAGATCAAGCGCGACGGGCCGCCATCCAAAAACGGCGAAGCCAAGATCTTCGAGGTGCGCGAGACCGAGCGCGACAGTTCGTTTCTGCGCCGCTTCCTCACCGAAGAGCTCATGCGTGAAATGGATCTGTTTAAGTACGAAGCGCGCGGCGACGATCTGGTGGTCGACAAGGTCTCCGACGAAGAAGGCTGGCGCGAGGTCAAGGAAACGCTCATCCGCAACGTCGGCGCCAGCTCGATTCCCGTGATCAAGGTCGAGGACGCAGACTTCGGCCAGAACCGCACCCTCTACCTCAAGCACAGTCACGACGGCCGCGATCTCCAACTCGAGTATGGCGAGAAAACGCTCGCCTACGTGGCGCGCCTGTGGGGCCGCGAGGTCGTGCTCGAAACCACGCTCCAGGGCAAGCGCTCGCTGCTCTGCTACAACGAGCGCGGCTTCTCGATGCGCGCGCTGAAATAGCGACGCCGCTTCATTCGCGCTGCGGCACGCCGCGATGGCCTCCTCCAGCGAAAAATTCGAGACCGGGCTGCGCATGATTCTCGAAGCCGTCGACGAGGCCGCTCGCGAAGACCACGCGCCGCTCAGCGCCGCTGCAATGCGCGCCGAACTGGAGCGCCTGGCGCAGATGCGCGGGCGGCCGGCCTTCTATCCCTACCTCGGCTCCGGTATCGGCCGCGGCGCGCGTGCGATGCTCGCCGATGGGCGGTGGGTGCTCGACTTCGCGCTCGGCATCGGGGTCCATCTGTTCGGACACGGCGATCCAGACCTCATCGCCACCGCGATTCGCGCCGCCACGTCCGACCTGGTGATGCAGGGCAACCTGATTTTCAATCGCGAGTACGGCGCACTGATGGAGGCGCTGCTGCGGCACGCGCCGGCCGGAATGGAAAACTGCTGGCTCTCGTTGTCGGGCGCCGACGCCAACGAGAACGCGCTCAAGCTGGTGCGCTCCAAGCGCGAAGGACGCCCCGGAGTGATCGCGTTTCGCGGATGCTTTCACGGGCGGACCAGCGCGATGGCGGAGATCACCGACCGTCCGGACTACCGGGTGAATCAGCCGGCCACCTTCCCCATGCACTACCTGCCCTTTTACGACCGCAACGACCCCGACAGCATCGCCAAATCGCTGGCCGCGCTGGGCGAAGTGGTGGCGCGCGAGGGCGAACGGATCGCGGCCTTCATCGTTGAGCTGGTGCAGGGAGAGGCCGGCTTCGTGACCGCCCCGCGCGAATTTTTCGTCCCGCTGTTCGAGGAGTGCCGCCGCGCCGCGATCCCAATCTGGGTCGACGAGGTGCAGACCTTCGCCCGCACGGGCGAACTGTTCGCGACCGACCTGCTCAAACTTGCCGATTACGTCGACCTCATCACCATTGGCAAGGTCTTCCAGGGCAGCGCCGTTCTCTATCGGCGCAGCTTCGCGCCCGACCCCGCGCTCATCTCGGGCACCTATTCCGGCGCGACCGTGGCGATGGCGGTCGCGCGCCGGATGATCGAGCGGATGTTCGAGGGCGCGATGTTCGGGCCCGAGGGGCGCGAGCGCGAACTGGAGCGGCTGACGCGCGAGCATCTGCGCATACTCGCCGAGCGTCATCCGGGCGTCGTTTCCGAAGTCGACGGGGTCGGCGCGATGCTGTCGTTTCGGGTCGGTGACGGCGCGCTTGAAACCACGCGGGCTTTTATCCGCCGATGCTTCGACGCGGGGCTGGTGCTTTACTACGGCGGGCACGAACCGGCGTGCGTGCGGCTTTTTGTGCCGGCGGCGGTCGTGACCAACGACGAACTCACCGACGCATTCACCATCCTCGACCGTTGCCTGGACTAACGCCGCGGCGGCGCAGCGGAAGTTGGCTCTCAGAGCGGGGCGGCGGGCGGTAGCGCGTCGAACGCCAGAATTTCCTCGCACCATCGCGCGATGCTCAGGAGCCGACCCTCTTCGCGCGCCGCGCCTGTAAGCTGAATCGATATCGGCAATCCCGCGGGCGCGAGCGCGCAGGGAAGCGCGATCACCGGATGGCCGCTTAAGCTCCACGGCAGGTTGAACGAGGGGTCGCCGGTCGCGCCGATTCCGGCTGGCGCGGGCGCCGGCGTGGCGGGAGTCAGGATCGCGTCGAAGCGCGCGAGCACCTGGTCGACCTCGCAGCGAAAGCGCCGCTGGACCTCGCGCGCGCGGATATATTCCCACGCCGGCGTGTCGAGGCCGCGTTCAACGTACTCGCGAATCTTCGGCCCGTACAGATCCTGTTTCTCCGCGAAGCGTTCGCGATGGACTTCGGCAGCCTCGGCGCATAACTCCAGCATCGTGTTCGCCGTGATGTAGCCGAAGCTCGGCGGCTCGGCGACGGTTTCAACCCGCGCACCGGCGTCGGCGAGTTTGGCGACGGCCGCGGCCACGGCGGACCGTGTCTCCTCGCTCGCGCGACCGTCGAAAGCCGTCGGCATCAGCGCGATTCGCAATGGCTCTGCCGGCTGCGCCGTGGCGTGCATATAGTCGTCAGTCGCGATTGCGAGGCTCGCGGAATCGCGCGGGTCCTCGCCGGCCATCGCCTGAAGCATCGCAGCCGCGTCGGCGACCGATCGCGCGAAAATCCCCACGTGGTCGAGACTCGGCGCAAGCGCCAACATCCCGTAGCGGCTGATCCGCCCATAGGAAGGCTTCATCCCGACGATGCCGCAGTAGGCGGAGGGGCGAATGGTCGAGCCGACGGTTTGCGAACCGATCGCCGCATAACACATCCGCGCCGCCACCGCCGCGCCCGAGCCGCTGCTGGAGCCACCGGGAGTGTGCTCGAGGTTCCACGGATTGCGTGTGGCGGCCGGATCCAACAGCGCGAATTCGGTGGTGGCGAGCTTGCCCAGGATGATCGCGCCGGCGCGCTTGAGCCGCGCCACCGCCTCGGCGTCGTAGTCGGGAACGAAGCCCGCGAGCGCTTTCGAGCCACCCTCGGTTGCGAGGCCGGCGGTATAGAAAATGTCCTTGACTCCGACCGGCACGCCATGGAGCGGGCCGCGAAAGCGCCCCTCGTGCGCTTCGCGCTCCAGTTCCGCGGCGGCGCTGCGCGCCCGCGCGCGATCGATCGCGGCCCACGCCTTGATCGCGCCCTCGAGCCGATCGACGCGCGCAAGCGACGCGTCCACCAACTCGACCGGCGAGAGCTTGCGCGCGCGGACAAGGCGGGCCGCCTCCGTCAGTGTGAGCGCGTACGGTTGTGCCATCGCGTCCTTCCTTATCGCCGCGCCTCAACGGCCGCCGCTTCCAGGTGTCCGGGTCCGGTCTATTTCTTGCCCTTGAGATGCGTCTCGAAGAAAGCCGCCATCTTCGGCCACAGTTCGAAGGCCGCCTTTTCGCGGTAGCTCGGCCGATAGTCGGCGAAAAACGCGTGGCCTGCGTTCTTGAACATGTCGATGGTGAAGGTCTTGCCGGCCTGCTGAAGGCGCTGGCGCAACACCTCGACCTGGGCGGGCGACGGGCTCGCGTCTTCCTCGCCGCAGACCGCGTAGAGCGGACAACTCAATCTCGGCACCAGGTCGACGATCGGCGTGGGACGTTGCGCCGTGACCGGAGCCGCGTCGGCGGTGATGCCTCCGCCCCAGCAATCGATTGCCGAGCTCAGCCGGTTGCTGCTGCACGCGTAGAGCAGCGTGGTGCGGCCGCCCATGCAGAATCCGACGCAGCCGATTTTACCGGTAATCCCGGGTTGCGCAGCGAGCAGGTCGGCAGCTTTGTCGAGATCGCGCACCAGTTGCGCGTCGGGCAGCGCCAGCATCCGACTCAGCACGACGTTCATCGGGTCGTCGGTCTTGGGCGCGCCGACTCGCGTATAAAGATCGGGCGCAAGTACGATGTAGCCGAGGTTGGCGAAGCGCCGCGCCACGTCGCGGATGTGCTCGATCACGCCCCAGGCCTCGTGAATCACGATGATGCCGGGATAGGAGCCGGGCTCGCGCGGCCGTGCGAGGTAGCCGTTGATCGCGGTGCCGTCGCTCTGGAAGCTCACGTCGCGTCCTTCCAGGCGTTCGGGATTGGTTACTTGTCCTGCCAGTGCCATGATGCGTTCCTCCTTGGAATCAACCCAACGGCGCGCCGGCGCGCCGCATCAGATGACTTTCGTTTTAGCCGATCCTCCTCGTACCCAATAGCGCATTGTGCCGAGATGGGGCCAATGCTCCGCGGCGG
This sequence comes from uncultured delta proteobacterium, assembly GCA_963773975.1. Lineage (GTDB taxonomy): Bacteria > Desulfobacterota > Binatia > Binatales > Binataceae > JAKAVN01. The sequence continues at coordinate 74,638 of CAVZDJ010000046.1, read as the reverse complement.
CGAATCGCCTCGGGCCTGATCCGCGCCCCGGTTTATTGGAAAGGTTGAACCACCTTGCCACCTTGTTCAGGCGGGTTCCGGCTGATAGCCCTTGTTGCCATGTTCGCATCCAAGTCCGCCGGCGCACGAGGGCAGGCACGAATCGCATACATCGTCGCGGGCGTATGTCTCGGCGCCGCGATCGTGCTTCCCGCCCTGTTCGGGGGGCGAGCCGAGCGCGTTTATCGCGACTCTATTGCCCAACTGGCCGGCGCGGGTCACACCGTCAGCCTGGAGTCCTACCGGCGCGGATGGTTCTCCTCGCAAGCCACCGTTAGCGTCGCGGTGGGAGGACGTGGCTCGATAACCCTCGTGCAGCACGTGCATCACGGCCCGCTCGGATTTTACAACGGATGGCACGTCGCGTTCCCGGTCGCGGCGGTGGTCGATACCGATCCGCCGCCCAAGCTGCAGGACGTTATGGACAAGATCTTCGGCGAGGCGCCGATTGTCATTTCATCGGTGGTCTGGATGGGCGGCGCGCTGGATACTTACATCTCTCGCGCGGCGACCGAGCGCGCAGACTCGGCGCACAATTTCACCGCCAAATTCGGCGGTTTCGACTCGGAAGTGCATCTCTCGCAAGCCGCTTACACAATTCGCGGCGACGCTCCCGCCATCGCCGCCACCGGCGCGTTCGGCGAGGCCGGGATGGCCGGACTGACGATACGCGGCGAGTCGCATCGCGACCGCAGCGGAATTTGGCTCGGCAACAAGGTCCTCAACCTAAGCCGGGTGAATTACAGCGTGGTCGGCAGCGGCGCACGCGGTTCGGCCAGCGGCCTGATACAGGACATCGCCTTTGCCGGGCTCACCGAGATCAAGGACGGCCAGCTCGACATTCGTGAGACGCTGTCGGTCGGGAACATCGCCGCCCGCGCTCTGAAGCTGGGACCGATAAGCCTGGTGGGCGGAATCGGCAACATCCCGCCGCAACCGATTGCACAATTCACCGATGCGGTCGGAGCGATTTCGCACTCGACAGCCGACCCGCAGGCGCAATCGCGGATGCTCCAGGAAAAAATCGTCGACGCGCTCGTTGCGATAGTAAAAGAATCGCCAGTCCTGTCTTTCGATCTGCACGCCGCCAGCCCCAATGGCGAAGCGGTCGGCAAGGCGACATTCGAAATCTCTCCCGACCTCGCCAACGATCCACTGCTAAAATCCGGTAATCCCGATCTCAAAGGCATGGTGGCGCTGGCTTGGGACAAGTACGGACGTGCTTCGGTCGAACTCGTGGCGCCAGCCGCCTTCCTCGCGCCGTTGGCCAAGGCGGATCAACTCAAGCAACTCGAACAAAGCGGTATGCTGATCCGTGACGGCGCCAACTACGTCTGCCGCGCGAGCTTCAAAGACGGCGAATGGCTGATCAACGGCCGCAAGATGAAACTACCGGCTCCGCCCGCGCGTCCCAACCTCACCAGTCGCCGTAGCTAGCCTCGAGCCTGGGGTCGCCATCCCTTATCGGCGTGGTGAAGCGGCGCCCTCGCCCCTTACCTCGGCTGGCCGATTCGGGCAAGCTTTAGCGACGTAGGGGGAGTGGCGCGGCCGCGATCGAACCGCTGATGCATCATCTCACGAACCCCACCGAAGTTTCCGATCTGCTCGCGTCCTGGGGCTACCTCGGCATCTTCTGCTTTGTCTTTGTCGGCAACCTTGGCGTGCCGGTGCCGGAAGAGAGCGTACTGATCTCCGCTGGCTTTTTAGCCTCGCACGGCCTGCTCGATCTCAAATGGGTGTATGTGGTGGCGGTCGCGAGCGCGGTGACCGGCGACTGCTGCGGCTTCACGATCGGACACACTGGCGGCCAGCATCTGCTCGAGCGCCTCGCCGCAAGATTCGCATTCGTGCGCCGGCGTATCGCGCAGCTACGGCTGTTCTTCGATCAGCACGGCAGCAAGGCGGTCTTCATGGCGCGGTTCATTACGGGCGCGCGCTTTTTGGCCGGACCGATGGCGGGCGCGGCGGGGATGCCGTTTTTGCGCTTTCTCGGCTGGAACGTGATGGGCGCGCTTATCTGGTGCTCATTGATGGTGACGATCGGGTACCTGGTGGGTGACGAGGTCTGGCGCGCGGTCCAGTTCGTCCACTGGAGCGCGCGATGGATCGCGCTCGGCGCGGCACTGATCGCACTGGGGGCTTACCTGATTTACTGGTGGATTCGTCAAACGGCTTCGCGCACTGACGCGCAAGCTTGAGCCCGTGCGAAGCGTCATCGCCTCGCGACCTCGTCGTTTGCATCGCCACGTGTCCGAAGACTAGGCTTTCGTTCTAACCGCGCCACGACGGCATCCGCTCAAACGACTTGGCCGCGCGCGGCAACCGGCACGGAGGAACAGCCGCGATGGCGCTGCTACCGTACGTCGACGAATCGAAAGCTTCCGACAAGACCCGCGAAATCCTCGGCAACACTCCGCGCAAGATGAACGTTGCGCGCATGATCGCCAACAGCAGCGACGCGGTGTTCCAGAATTTCTCGCGGCTGGGACACTCGCTGCTGACGCGCGCGAAGCTCGATAGCAAGCTGCGCGAGATCGCGATCCTGCGCACCGCCAAGCTCACCGGCTCGGTCTATGAATGGACCCAGCATGTGCCGATTGCGAAGGCCTGCGGAGTGAGCGACGAGCAGATAGCGGCGATGGAAAACTGGGAAGGCACAAAGTGCTTCGGCGAAGTCGAGCGCCTGGTGCTCACGCTCACCGACGAGGTTACGCGCAACGTCAAGGGCCGCAAGCAAACGCTCGACTCGCTGAAAAAGCATCTCGGCACAACGGAACTGGTCGAACTGATCCTTTCGATCGGCTTCTGGGGGATGGTGGCGCGGCTGCTCGAGACCACTGAAGTCGACCTCGAGGACTTCGCCGGCAAGCTCAACATGCTGGAGCGTGGTCCGCGCAAATCCTAGCTTTCAGTGCGCCGGGACAATTGAACCTGACGTGTCGCGCGCTTTTTCCGCGGCCCGCGCAGGCGGCAGCGAGGAGTCCCACAAGCTCGCGACAAAGCGAGCGCCAGTTACCTCATCAGCCATCGCGGACGCGAGCCACAGAAGCGGTTGCACCATGATCTCGGGAGGCAACAGGCGCTTGCGGACTTCGAGCGCAATATCGCCCGGGACCATCCCGGTGTCGGTTACCCCGCCTGGCAGCAATGAGTTGACGGTCACCCCGGTTCCCGCCAGGTCCTGCGCCCAAATGATAGTCGCCGATTCGAGCGCCGCCTTGGACGGGCCGTACGGAGCGAACCCGGCCCGGCGCATCGTCTCGTAATTCATCGAGATGTTGATGATACGGCCCCAGTGCTGTTTGAGCATATGGGGCACCACCGCGCGCGCCATCAGAAACGGCCCGGTCACGTTGGTGTCGACGATCATCCGCCACACTGCCGGGTCAGTCTGCCAAAACTTCGTCGGAGTGTCGAGAAAATTCTCGCTGACGAAACGCATCCCGCGCCCGGCATTGTTCACCAAGATATGAATCGAGCCGAACTCGCGGATGGCCTCGCTGGCCACGCGCAGGCTGTCCTCTTCACTGGTGACATCGGCCGTCAATCCAATCACGATCCCGCCAATGACGATCCCACCACGAACGATCCCCGCCTGTGAGGTCTTCGCTTCAGCTGCGACCGCTTCGATTTCACGATGGCCGCGTGCGGCCGTAATCACTACGTTGGCGCCGGCGCGCGCCAATCCCAACGCCATCGCGCGCCCCAGTCCGCGTCCGCCGCCAGTGACTATTGCCGTCTTGCCCGCAAGTCCACTCGCAAAGTTTCCCACAAGTTTTGCCGAAGGTCCGCCGCCTGGCATTTGCGCGCGTCCGCCCTAATCCAATCGTCGCGCCGGGGCGGATTCAAAATCGCCGCGCGCGCGGCCGGCAAACCATAGATAGCCGTCGCTGTCGCGCGAGGCCAGGTCGCCGGTGAAGTAGTAGTCGCCGCGAAACGCGGCGGCGTTCGCCGCCGGATTTTTCCAGTACTCCAGCAGCAGCGATGGCGGGCGCTCTGGGTTTATCCGGATTGCAATTTCGCCAACCTCGCCGTCGCCCGTCTCTGCGCCCTCCGCGTCGAGGACGCGAACGTCGTGGCCGAGGAACGGCCGTCCCATCGATCCCGCCTTGATTTCCATCCCGGGCACGTTGGCAACGGCGATCGTCGTCTCGGCCTGCCCGTATCCGTCGTGGATTGTAAGCCCGAAACGCTCACGCCAGACGCCGATGATTTCCGCGTTGAGCGCCTCGCCGGTGGCGGTGCAATGGCGGAGCGCCGGGAGTTTGTGAGATGCGAGGTCATCTCGCATGAGCCGCAGATACTCTGTGGGCGTCGCGCACAGCGTCGCGATCGAGTAGCGCGCGAGCAACTCCAGTTGCTTTTGCGGCTCGAGCACACCGTTGTACATGAAAGTCGCAACCCCATTCATCCACGGGCCGAACAGCACGCCGCATCCCGCCCTGGCCGCCCCCGGGTCCGCGGTACCCCAGTGCAATTCACCCGGCCGCACGTCGAGCCAGTGGCTCCCGGTGTAGCGATGGCACCAGGTGTGGGCGTGGCTTTGCAGTACGGCCTTGGGTTCATGTGCAGTGCCGGAAGTGTAGAGGCAAACCGCTGGGTCGGTCGCGCGCGTGCGCACCGGCGAAAATTCGGCCGACGCCGTCGCCATCGAGGCTCGCAAACCGAGCCATCCGCTACGCGGGCTGCCGGCGATGAGATAGTGCTTGAGCGCCGGACACTGAGTACGCAGATTGCTCACGAGGTCGGCACACTCGACCGCCGCAATGATCGCGACTGCGCCGGAATGGTTGGCGCGATAGAGCAGGTCCTGGTCGGGCAGCGCCGCCGCGCACGGGATCACGATCGCGCCCGCCTTGAGCGCGCCCACGTAGGCCGCCTGCCATAGCGTGATGCGCGGCAGCGCGACTATTATCGGGTCGCCCGGCTTGACCCCGAGGCCCGCCAGCACATTGGCGATTCGGTTGGACTGCTCGCGAAGGTCGGCGAAGCACAAGCGCGCGCGGTTGCCGGCCTGGTCCTCGTACAGAATCGCGAGGCGGCCCGGCTCGGTGCCGAAGGCGTCGATGGCGGAGCCGAAATTGAAGTGCTCCGGCACCTCCCAGCGGAAATCGCGGATTGGATTCTCGTCTTCGCTCATCGGCCGCGGCGATTTTTCCGCGCGAATCAGGAGCGCGAGCGGCTGTGATGACCGCCACTGTTGCGGCGCTCGGCGGGCGGCGCCTGCGAGCGCTCGGCGGCGGCCTGGATGTATTTCAGCGTGACCGGCGAGAGATCGTCGCGTCCGACCTTGGCGTCGATGATCGCGAAGCCGGTGCCGCGATGCGCCGCTTCAAGGGCGCTGCGCAGTTCGGCCGGGCTGTGCGCGTCGAAACCCGCGCCACCCCAATCCTCGCCCAATTTCGCATACGGCCACGACGGGATATCCAGCAGGTCGCGCCGCTCGCTCGCCACCGGCCGGAAGATGCCCCATCCGCCGTTATTGATGATGATCACGATGGGATTGGCGCCGAAGACCGGCGCATGAGAGATTTCCGGGCCGGTCATCTGAAAGCCGCCGTCGCCACACAGCACGATCGGCCGCAGGCCCGATCCGACTTGCGCGCCCAGCGCCGCGGGCACCGCGAAACCCATCGACGCGTAAAATCCCTGCGCAAGATAGGTTCCGCTGTGCGGCACGCGTACGTCAAGGCCGCCGAACAGCATGTCGCCCGACTCGGCCACCACCATGTAGCGCTTGTGGGCGGCGAGAAACTCATTGACCACCATGAGAATCTCACCGACCCCGAGCGCCGCGCCGCCGCCATTGGCAGCGCCGACGGCCGCCCGCAGGTTGTCCGCATAACGCACGGTCTCTTCATGGCGCTGGATGCTCTGCTTGCGCAGCGCGCGCACGAAATCGCGCACGCCGACGTTCATATAGCTGTGGTACTTGACGTCGACTCGCCGATCCACCGCCCATACCGACTTGCCCTCGATGATTTCCGGCGGACGATTGCCGAAATTCATGTCAGTCTTCAGGCACCCGAGATTCAGCACGAAATCCGCCTCGTCCATCCGCGTTACGATCGGCGGCGGGCTTATCGGCCCGACGTGGACGCCCATGTGCAGCGGATGATCCATCGGGAACGCGCCCTTGCCGAGCACCGTGGTCAGCACCGGCGCGCCCATCTGCTCGGCCAGCTCGACCAGTTCGCGCGCGGCCTTGTAGCGATGGATCTCGATGCCCGCGATCAGCACCGGCTTGCGGCTTTGATTGAACATCGCGGCGGTTTCGCGGGCCGCCTCTTCGAGCCGGCGCGCGTCGGATTCGTGAAAGCGCAGATGGCCGTCCCATTCCAGCAACTCGTCGGGGACTTCGATCTCGCGATCGACCATATCGCGATGGATCTCGATGTAGCCGGGGCGCTGCTCCGCCCAGATCGCGCGTACCACGTCGTGCAACTGCATCGCGGCGCGGCGGGGATCGGTCAATACGGCCGAAGCGCAGGTGACTTCCTGGTAGATGCGATGCTGAGATTCGATTTCGCGCGCCTGATGGTGAATCAGCGTGCCCAGCTTGCGCTCCTCTTCGCCCGGGCCGCCCGACAGGATCAGCAGCGGCACGCGCTCGGAAAACGAGCCTGCCACCGGGTTGACCATGTTATGGCCGCCGGCGCCGTAGGTCACGCAGATAACGCCGATTTTCCCGGTGGCGCGCGCGTAGCCGTCGGCCGCGAAGCCGACGCCCGGCTCGTGCGAAAAGGTCAGGATTTGCGGCCCCTCGCGGCGGCCCAAGGCGAAAAACAGCTTGAGCGCGAGGTCACCCGGAATGCCGAACACGTGGGTTACGCTGATCTTGCGCAGGTACGCGACCAGGAAGTCGCCCATCGACATGTGCCGTTTCACCCGCGAGTCCTCCTCTGCGACGCCCGTCGTCAGTGTAGCAGATCGGCGGGCCGGCTCTGCCAATTCGCCTGGACCTTGGGCCTGGGGCTTAGGTGGAGTATAAAAGGAGGAGCAAGCCGTGTTTAGCCGAATTCTCAGGATGCAATTGATGGGCCCGCTGCAGATGCGCGGGCTTGTAATGTTTCTGCCGCAGTTCGTCCGCGTGTTCTGGCGCCTGATGCACGACGCGCGGGTCTCGATGCTGGCCAAGTCAGTGCCGCTCCTAGGCGTGCTCGCGCTGATTTCGCCACCGCTGCTGGAACTCGACTTCATTCCGATCATCGGCGAACTCGACTGGGTCCTTGTCGGCTTCATCTGCCTGAAGGTCTTCATCTGGTTGTGCCCGCCTGACGTGGTGCGCGAGCACGTGAGCAACGTTGCGCGCGGCGCCTAAGCGCGGGGAGCCAATATAGATGCGACGGCGGATTGTCCTGTTCAGCCTTGCCGCGATTATCATCGTCATCCTGATTGTCCTGGGGCTCACCGATGAGCTGCTGGTCGATCTCCTGTGGTTCGGCGTGCTCGGTTATCGCTCGGTGTTCCTGACCCAGGTCGGCGCCCAGGTCACGATTTTCGCGTCGGTGTGGTTCGTCGCCTTCGTGGCGATATGTGCCAGCGGCTTTATCGCGTTGAGCCTGAGCCAGGAGCGCGAGCGGCTCCATATCGTGCGCCGCTCCGAGGAGATGACCGAGGTCAATCTGCCCGAGTTGATTCGCGCGCTCGGCGACCGTATTCCGTGGCGGCTGTTGGTGCTTGGAGCGGCGGCCCTGCTCGGCCTGTTCGCGGCCTCGGGCGAGGCGTCGTCGTGGGACACCTACCTCAGGGGTTTTTACGCGGCGCCCTTTGGCCGTACCGATCCGGCCTTTGGCAAGAATCTCGCCTTCTATGTCTTCACGCTGCCGCTGCTCGAGGACTGGCGCGATCTGTTCATGCTGATTCTGTTCCTGACCGCGGTAGTGACGGGCATGATCTATTGGGCGCGCGGCGCGCTGGATTTCCGCGATTCGCCGCCGCGTATCTCAGGCGGCGCCGCCGCGCATTTCTCCGTGCTGCTCGCGGTCTTCTTCGTGCAGCGCGCGATGAACTACTGGCTGGCCCGCCCCGAACTGTTGCTGCATAGCAATGGCGTGGTCTACGGCCTGCGCTACGTCGATCACGTGCTTTGGGAGCCGGGGCTGTGGCTGCTGGTGATGCTGTCGCTGGTGGCCGCCGCGATCAGCCTGGCCAACCTCGGACAGCGCGGCCTCAGACTGCCGGTAATCGCGGCGATCGCGGTGTTCGGCCCGGCGATCTTCCTCAACCTGATCCAGCCGGTAATCGAAAAGCTCTACGTCAAGCCCGACGAGCTGCGGGTCGAAAAGCCCTACCTCGAGCGCAACATCGCGCTGACCCGGATGGCCTATCATCTCGATAGCGTCGACGTGCGCCAGTTCAACGGCAAAGGCACTTTAACCCGGGCCTCGCTCGAACAGGATGCACCTACCGTCAACAATATCCGGCTATGGGATCCGCGCCCGCTGCTCGCGACTTACCGCCAGTTGCAGGAAATCCGGCTGTACTACGATTTCCAGGACGTGGATATCGACCGCTACTGGATCAACGGCAAGTACACGGAGGTGATGCTCTCGCCGCGCGAGCTCAACATTTCGCTGCTGCCCGACAACGCCCAGACCTGGGTCAACCGCCATCTCAAGTTCACCCACGGCAGCGGCCTCACGATGAGCCCGGTCAATGCCAAGGACAGCGAAGGATTGCCGGTCTTCTATATCAAGAACATCCCGGCCGAATCCGAAGTGGACTTCAAGGTGCCGCAGCCGGCTATCTACTTCGGCCAGGAACCGGACAGCTATGCGATCGTCAAGGCGGCGACTCCCGAATTTGACTACCCACTGGGCGCCGACAACGTCTATTCATACTACAAGGGCACGGGCGGCGTGCCGGTCAGCGGACTGTTGCGGCGCCTGCTGTTCAGCTACTTCTACCGTGACATCAACTTGCTGGTGACCCGCAACATCGTTGACGGCAGCCGCATCATGATTCGGCGCAACATCGCCGACCGCGTGGCGCGCCTCGCGCCGTTCCTGGGCCAGGATCGCGATCCCTACCTGGTGCTGCACGACGGCCACCTGGTCTGGATTCTCGATTGTTACACTACCAGCGATCATTTTCCCTACTCGCAGCGCAACTCCGAGGGGATCAACTACATCCGCAATTCGGTCAAGGTGGTGGTCGACGCTTATAACGGCACCACCGATTTCTATGTCGCCGACCCCGCGGATCCGATCATCCGGACCTGGCAGCGGATTTTCCCCGCGATGTTCAAGCCGATAGCGGCTATGTCCGACGATTTGCGCCAGCACATCCGTTACCCGGAAGACTACTTCCTGATCCAGGCCGATATCTATCGCACCTATCACATGACCGATCCCGCCGTCTTCTACAACCGCGAGGATCAGTGGGGTTTCCCGCGTGAAAATTACGCGGACGAGACCGTGCCGATGCAGCCCTACTATGTAATCATGCGGCTCCCTGGAGAAACCCACGACGAATACATACTGATGCTGCCGATGGTGCCGGAGAGCCGCGGCACGGTGCGTGATAACATGATTTCGTGGCTGGCCGCGCGCTGCGACGGCACCGATTACGGCCATCTGTTCGAATTCGCCTTTTCCAAAGACCGACTGTTTTACGGCCCCTATCAGATCCAGGCGCGCATCAACCAGAACCCCGACATCTCGCAACAATACTCGCTGTGGAACCAGATGGGCTCCAAGGTGATTCTGGGCAACCTGCTGGTCTTCCCGATCGAGAATGCGTTGCTGTACGTGGAGCCGCTCTACATCCGCGCGGAAAACGGCCAGCTTCCCGAATTGCAGCGCGTGATCGCCGCCTACAGCGACCGTATCGTGATGGGCAACGATCTCGGAAGTGCGCTGAACGCGCTCTTCAGCGCGCCGGTCGAAACTCCACCACCAACTATCTCGTCCGCCGCGGCACAGGCGGTCACGACGGCGATGGCGTCCGGCGGCACTGCGAAACCGCCGCCAGCCGTCAAAGGCGACCTCACAGGGGCCAGCATGCACTACAACCGCGCACTGGCCGCACTGAGGACCGGCGACTGGGCGCAGTTCGGTACCGAGATGCAACAACTCGGCACGGAACTCGGCCAGCCAGCCGAATCGGGTCATCATTAGTCAGTCGGCATGGATTAGCGGGTATTAGTCAGTTCGCGCGATCGCGCGCCGCAGGGGGAGAGCGACGGTGTCCGACCGATCAGTGTTAAGCCGCGCCGACGCCGGCGCTATCGCGTACGCAGCGCCCGCGGACTCGCTCGCCGGCCGGATGAATACTCTCGCCGCGCTCGCGGCGGCCGCGGCCGGCGGCGGCGCGTGTCTCATTTCATGGCAGCGCGCAACCGGTACCGGCACCGCCTACGCACCCGCCGACCCGGGATGGGAGCCGGCGTTGTGGGCGATCCTCGGGATGCTCTCGCGCCAGGGTCCCGCGGACGGCCGCGGCGGCGATGCCACGCTCAAGATGAGCGCCGCGGAAGTTGCGCTACGATGCGGCCGCGCGCTTCCCGTGCAAACCCGCCTCGAGGCCTGGGGCGTGTCGTCGTCGGCCTCGCCGACCGCTCACGCCAGCATCGTGATGCTGGTGACGCACGGTATGCCACCCGCTCAGAGCGAGGCGCTGCTGCAACTCGTCCGGCGCCAAGCGCTGGCCGAAATCGAGCTCAGCGAAGAAGCCGCGTCGCTATGGTTCTGGCGCGATCGCGCCGCGACTGCGACCGAGCGCCTCGCCGCCGAGCGCGCGGCGGCCAAGCGCGAGCGCGGCGATAGCGGCCGCGTCGAGCGTGCGCTAGCGGGGGCGCTCAAGTTCACGCCACGCGAGCGATGGGCCGGCCTGGGCCGGCTGTTCGCGGCGACCGGGCCCTTTGCCGCGTGGATCGTCGCGGTGGCCGATGGCGGCGCCGCCGCGCCGCGGGTCGCCGCCACCTCGGCGCGCGCGTTCGGCGCCACGCGCAGCCTTGACGGAAAAAGCGCGCTCGCCGAAGCGATGCGCCGGCGCACGACCGTCGTGCGCAGCGCGGCCGCGCGTCGCGCCAGCGCTTTCCACGAGGATCGCCTGTTCAAGAGCTTCGCCGACTACCTCTGCATACCGTTCGAGGGCGGCGCGATCGCGCTCGCGAGTGCCAGGCCGCTGGAGGCAGCTGCGCGCGAGCGCGCCGAGACGCTGGCCGCGCGGCTTGGCCCGGTGAGCGCCGGATGGGCCGCGGCCGAGCACGCGGCGCGCCTCAGCGAGCTGGTACGCGCGCTGGGCCTGCGGCTTTTCGGCGCGGTCGAGGCCGAGCGCGCGCGCATCGCGCGCGATCTGCATGACGACCAGGCCCAGTTGCTCGCCGCCGCGCGGCTCGCGCTCGAGGGCGGAGTTGACGAGGCGCGCGCCATCTTCGAGCGGCTGGACGCGGAACTGCGCGTGCGCCTCCGCGAGCTGCGCCCGGCGGAACTGGGCAAGCGTACGCTCGGCGCGGCGCTGCGCATCGAGCTCGACCGCCTGGCCGCGGCCGGAATGGAAACGCGGCTTAAGGGAATCGCCACCGCCAATCGCCTTCCCCCCGGTGTGCGCCAGGTCTGCTACCAGGTCGCGCGCGAAGCGCTGGCCAATATCGTCCGCCACGCCCGCGCCACTCGCGCTGAAATTCTCCTCCAGCGCGACGCCGGCGTCGCGCGCCTTACGGTCAGCGACAATGGCCGCGGAATCGAACCCGGCGCGCGCGCGGCCGGCGGGATGGGCCTGGGCGGCCTCGCCGAGCGGCTGGAGTTTCTCGGCGGCGCGATGCGGGTCGAGTCGAGCCGCGGGATGACACGGCTGGTAGCCGAGATTCCATTGGAGTAGCGGGCGTGGCGATGGGCAGCGAGCGCATCCGCGTCCTCATCGCCGACGACCATCGCCTGTTCCGCGAGGCGCTGCGGACCGTGCTCGAGCGCGAATGCGACGTCGTCGGCGAAGCGGCGAGCGGCGAGGAGGCGGTGGCGCTCGTCGGGCGCATTCGCCCCGATATCGTGCTGCTGGACGTCGGGATGCCGGGGGTGGGCGGCCTCAACGCGGCGCATCGCCTGGCCAAGCAGACGCCCTCGTCCAAAGTCGTGATCCTGAGCCAGCACGAAGATGAGGAGTACGTGATCGAGGCGATGGTCGAGGCCGGCGCGGCCGGCTACCTGGTCAAGACCGACGCCGCCGCCGAGCTGCTGAGCGCGCTGCGCGCGGTGGCTGCGGGCCGGAGCTATCTGAGTGCCGCGGTCGCGCCCGCCGTGCTCGCGCGGCTCAAGAATACTCGCGGAGCGAGCGGCGCAGCGGCGGGAGTGGCTGTAGTGAAGCTCACGCGGCGCGAGCGCGAGGTGCTGAGCCTCATCGGCGAGGGCGCAACCAGCAAGGATATCGCGGCGCGTCTGGGTATCAGCCCCAAGACCGCCCAGGTCCATCGCGACAACCTCAAACAGAAGCTCAAGGCGAAATCGACGGCCGCGATCATCCGTTACGCGATCAAGCATAAACTGATTCGCGCCGAATAAGATGTTGCCGGTTCGATTTCGCGGTGCGCTCCGTGATAATTGGATGGCCCGGCCGAAGATCCGAGCGAAGGAGTTGACGACTGCAATGGCGGAAATTGGACTGTTCGAGGCGATGTACTCGGCGCGGGCCCTTAGGCGCTTCAAGCCCGATCCGGTGTCCGACGAAATCATGACCAAGGTGCTCGACGCGGCGATCCGCGCGCCCTCGGGCAGCAACGCGCAAAGCTGGCTGTTCGTCGTGGTCAAGGATGCGGAGAAGCGTCGCCAGCTTGGCGCCATCTATCACAAGGCCTCGCAAATCCTGACCAAGCTCTATGCCGAACGCCCGCGCGCCAGCCATTTTACCGAGGAACAATACCGCCGCTTTATGAGCTCGGTGACCTACCTGTTCGACCACATGCACGAGGCCCCGGTAATGCTGCTCGCCTGCCTCAAGTCCGCGCCGCCCGGCGCGGCGGCGAGCACGCTCACTCCCGAAGTGCAGAGCGCGATGGCGAAAGCGGCGCGCACGCAGGGCGCGAGCATCTATCCCGCCGTGCAGAACATCATCCTGGCGTGCCGCGCTTTCGGTCTGGGCACCGTGCTGACCACGATCCACGCGTTTTTCGAGGAGGAGGTCAAAGCGATCGTCGGGCTGCCGCCCGAGGTAGCGACTTTTGCGCTGATGCCGATCGGCTATCCGCGCGACAAGTTCGGTCCCGTCCGCCGTCTGCCGGTAAACGAGGTCACCTGCCTCGACAGTTACGGAAAGCCCTGGCCTGGCTAGCCGCGCGGCGTCACGTCGGGGCTTGAGGCGGGCGCTGCGATGATCCCGCTGCGCGACAATGTTGCGCGCCATCGGCTAAGCCCGGTCAACACGCTGCTCATCGCGGCCAACCTCGCCGTGTTCGTGCACGAGGTTTCGCTCGGCCGCCATCTGGACGCGTTCGTCACGCGCTACGCGATGGTGCCGGCGCTGGTCGCCCGCGCCCACCTGCATGACGCGGTGTTGCTGGACGCTCGCGGCCGCCTGTGGCCGCCGTTCACGGTCCTGACCTCGATGTTCATCCATGGCGGGCTGGGTCACGTCGCCGGCAACATGCTTTACCTGTTCATCTTCGGCCCGGCGATCGAGGAGCGGACCGGTCCGGCGCATTACTTGTCATTTTACCTGTTGAGCGGCATCGCCTCGGCCGTCGCGACGATCGTTATGGCGCCACGGTCGATAGTTCCGGTGATCGGCGCGAGCGGCGCGATCGCGGGAGTCCTCGGCGCCTACTTCATCCTCTATCCGCGCGGCAGCATCCTGACGTTCTTCCCGCCGTTCTTCTTCCGTCTTCCGGCGGTACTCTACCTGATCGTTTGGTTCGCCGCGCAACTGCTCTCGGGAATCGCCGGCGGAGCGGCGGGGTCGCTGGGAGGCGGCGTGGCCTGGTGGGCGCACGTCGGCGGTTTCCTGTTCGGCGTCGCGGCGGGACCGATAGCGGTGCGTCCGCCCGAGCGCCGGCGCGCCGCGCCGCGCTAGTTTTTTTCGCCTGCGCATCATTTATTTTCCGTCGCCGGCGGTCTGCATTTTCCGCCGGCGGCGCTCTGACTGTTGACAGTGTTCAAAGTCCTTCGTCACTTGTGCGGTATTCGTGCCCCGCCTACTTGTCCCTCGTCGCCGCATTCCTGATACTTGATTTTCGGTTACGCAGCGGCTTGGGCGGGAGGGGTTGGTTGTGGCGGCGGCATCCACGGACGACATTCTAAGGCGCGTTCCTCCGCAGAATCTGGAGGCTGAGCAATCGGTGCTCGGCGCGATCCTGCTCGAGAACGAGGCGATCAACCAAGCCCTCGAAGTTCTCAACCCCGACGACTTCTATCGCGAGTCGCATCGCGAGATTTTTCGCGTGATGACCGAGCTATCGGACCGCAACCAGCCGGTCGACGCGATCACGATGACCGACGCGCTGCGCACACGCGGCAAGCTCGAGGCGATCGGCGGCCCGGCCTACATCGCCGAGCTCGCCGCCTGCGTCCCGACCGCCGCCAACGTGGCCCACTACGCGCGCATCGTGCGCGAAAAAGCGGTGCTGCGCGCGCTCGCCTCGACCGCCACCGAAATCGCCTCCTCCGCCTACGACGCGCCGGCGCGCGTCGACGAATTCCTCGACGAGGCCGAGCACAAAATCTTCGAAATCTCCGAGCGCCGCATCCGCGCCTCGTTCCATACGATGCACGAGCTGACACGCGAGTCGCTCAAGATCATCGAGCGGCTTTACGAGCGCAAGGAGATGGTGACCGGGGTGCCGACCGGCTTCACCGACCTCGACCGCATCACCGCGGGCTTGCAGCCGGCCGACCTGGTCGTGATCGCGGCGCGCCCCTCGATGGGCAAGACCGCGCTCGCGCTCAACATCGCGGCATACGCGGCAACCGAAGCCGAGCCGCGCCGTGGCGTGGCGTTCTTCTCGCTGGAAATGTCCAAGGAGCAGCTCGTGCTGCGGCTGTTGTGCTCGGAGGCGCGGGTCGATAGCTCGAAGGCGCGCGCCGGATACCTCGGCGAGCGCGATTTTCCCAAGCTCGCGGTGGCGGCGGCGCGCCTGGCCGAGGCGCCGATCTTTATCGACGACAGCTCGGACACGTCCGCGATCGTGCTGAAGGCGAAATGCCGGCGTCTCGCGCGCGACTCCAGCGCCAACCTCGGGTTGATCATCGTCGATTATCTGCAACTGATGCGCGCGGCGCGGCCGGGCGAATCGCGCGAGAAGGAGATCGCCGAGATTTCGCGCTCGCTCAAGTCGCTGGCCAAGGAACTCCGCGTCCCCGTGATCGCGCTCTCGCAGCTCAACCGCCAGGTCGAGACGCGCCCCGACCGCCGTCCGCTACTGGCCGATCTGCGCGAGTCGGGCGCGATCGAACAGGACGCCGACGTGATCGCCTTTATCTATCGCGACGAGATGTACCATCGCGACAGCAAGGAACCGGGCGTGGCCGAGGTGATCGTCGCCAAGCAGCGCAACGGACCCACCGACACCGCCAAGCTGACTTACATCAGCCAGTTCACGCGCTTCGAGAATTACGCTCCCGAGACCGGCTACTTCGAGGGCGCCGAGGAGCGCTAACCGCGCGGCCCCGGCGCAGCCGGTCTGTTTGCGGCGCCGGGGCGCGCCGGGTTAATTTGCGCCCAGCATCACCCGGAGGCGCAGATGAACCGTTGGAAAATTGGCGACGTCACAATCACCCGGGTCGTCGAGATGGAGACGACCTCGAAGGCCACCTTCGTGCTGAAAGACGGCTCGCCCGAGAACATCCGCACCGTGCCTTGGCTGCGCCCGCATTTCGCCAACGCGGACGGCAAAGTGATCATGAGCGTGCACGCTTTCGTCATCGAATCGCCGGGGCATCGGATGGTCGTCGACACCTGCATCGGCAACGACAAGCGCCGCGCGTTCCCCGGATGGAACATGCTGCAATTGCCGTTCCTCGCCGACCTGGAGAAAGCCGGCTTCGCGCGCGATTCGATTGACCGCGTGCTCTGCACCCATTTGCACGTCGACCATGTCGGCTGGAACACGATGCTGGTCGATGGCAAATGGACGCCGACGTTTCCGCGCGCGCGCTATTTAATCGGGCGCAAGGAATGGGAGCATTGGTCGAAGGCGAGCGAGCCCGACACGCGCGAGTTGCTCGACGACTCGGTGCGCCCGATATTCGACGCCGGGCTGGCGGACCTGGTCGAAAGCGACGCGCGCATCACGGATGAGATTCGCCTGGAGCCGACTGCGGGCCACACACCCGGCCATCATAGCGTGCGTATCTCCTCGCGCGGGCAGGAGGCGGTGATCACGGGCGACCTGATGCATCATCCGGTGCAGATGGCGCATCCGGAATGGGGTAGCCACTTCGATTCCGACTTTGCCGAGGCGATCGCGACGCGGCGCGCGTTCCTGGAGCGCTACGGCGATCAGCCAATCCTGGTGCTGGGAACGCACTTCGCCACGCCGAGCGCCGGCCGGATCGTACGCGACGGCAAAGCCTGGCGGCTCGAGATTTAAGCACGGGCTAGAAATTCTCCTTTCGCTTCGGTGGAATGCGACTGCTCCCCGGATTCTCACCAGGGATCGTGCACTTGCGCCCGCAAAATCGCCGACGCTGTTTGCCTTAACCCTGCACCGAGGGGACTAGTGAAAATGAAACTCGGGCTGCGGCCCGAGCCACCGAGGGTAGGTAGCGAATCGGTTAAACAGTCGGTCAACTGACGGAGGGCAGAGTATGGCGACAGGCAAAGCGTTGGGAGAGTTTTCGCTCAAGGCCATCACGGCCACCTACAGTCCCGGGCCCGCCGGAGGCGTTCTCAGCCAGGTGAATTGGGAAGGGACCGCTACGGGATTTGGCACACTGTTCGGCACGTCAACTTTCGGCGGCGGTCCCAAGGGCGGAAGTTACAGTCTCTGCGTGGAAGCGTTCATGGACAATGGCGACATCGTCACCGGTATCGGCCAGGGCACCTTCGAGGCGGTGGGCAAACATCGATGGCGCACCGAGGGCTTCACGCAGATCTCCGATGGGCGGAGGGTCGCTGGCGAGGGTGAGATCGATCTGGCCGGACGGTCGTGGAAAGGAAGGATTTTCGAGATAGGCTGAGCGGCGCGAGCGCGATCTGAATAGGCGCGGCGGCCGCATGCGGCCGCCGCGCCAGCGTTGAAGCGCACGCTCGGCGGAGAGATCACATTCGGCTGCAAGGTTTGACCAGGGTCGAAATGTTTCAGCCCGGACGGAGGAGATCGATGCCCGACTCGGATGACAGCGCGACTCGAACGCTCGAGGCCGCGCGCGCGCTTGGTCCGAAAATCCGCGCGGCGGCGGACGAGATCGAACAGGGACGCCGATTGCCGATACATCTGGTGCGCGACATGCAGCGGGCTGGCGTGTTCCGGATGGCGATGCCGCGGGCGTGGGGCGGGCCGGAGTTGGATTTTCTCACGCAACTGCGCGTAATCGAGGCGCTCTCGATCGCGGACGCCTCCGCGGGCTGGTGCACCATGATCGGCATCGACGGCGGCTACATGACCGCGTATATCGACCAGGCGGTCGCGCGCGAGATGTATCGCGACCTCGACTCCGTGACGGCGATCACATTCGCGCCGCCGGGGAAGGCGGTAAAAACGAAAGACGGCTTCATCGTTAACGGCAGATGGCCGTTCGGCAGCGGCTGTCAGCACGCGACCTGGCTGATCGGCCATTTCCTGGTCTTTGACGGCGATTCCCCGCGCGTCGGGGCCAACGGTCTCCCCGAGACACGCTTTGGTTTTCTGCCGGCCGCGGAAGGCGAGATTCTCGACACCTGGACCACCAATGGGCTCCGCGGAAGCGGCAGTCACGATTGGACGGTCAAGAATGGTTTCATCCCCGAGGAACGGACTTTCAATCTGGCGGCGCCCACCTTTTATCGGCAAGGCCCTCTTTACACGCTGCCCAACCTGTTGATCTACAAGGTACCCGGGGTCGGACTCGGAATTGCGCGCGGCGCGATCGAAGACTTCGTCGCCATGGCCTCAAACAAGCCGATGACTTTCAAATCTCCGTCAATGGGCAAGGCGGCGATGCTGCTGCGTGACGAGACTTATGTCCAGTGCACGGTCGCACAAGCCGAGGCGTTGGTAAGTTCCGCACGCGGCTTTGTTTTCGAGGCGTTCGGCGATTTGTGGAATACGCTCGCGGCCGGCGACCCTCCTTCGCTGAGGCAGCGTGCCCGCGGCCGGCTCGCGATGGCCCATGCGAGCGCCGCATGCCTTCAGGCAGTCGAACTTCTTTACAAAGCCAACGGGGGGTCGTCCGTATATGCGGGCAACCTGTTCGATCGGCGTCTGCGCGATATGCAGACCGCCAATCAGCATACTGTCGTGTCGCTCAAGACCTGGGAAGTGACCGGCCGCGTGCTGCTTGGTCTGGAGCACAATTACGGCCTGCTGTTCTGATCCGGCTTGACCCTCCTCGCGGCGGATGACTTCTGCCCCGATTTTCGCTATTGCCGTCGCTGGATGTGCGATTGCACTCCAAGGAGGGGGACACGCGATGGCCGATACGGATAGCTCCCCAGCCGACCGCAGCAAGATTGCCTTTGCCCGCTGGGACAAGCGGATGCGCGAGTCGCTGCGGCCGCTGCTGACAAAAAAAATTATCGCCGAGCACAAGCGCGATCCGGTAGGCATCCACAGCGACGCGCTCGATCGCGTGCTGAACTATTTCCGCCGCCCCAACCTGTTGGATCACTACGTGATCGTCTGCACGCGGCCGTTCAAGCAATGGCGGGTCGCGCGGATGACCGGCGTTCCCGGACAGGGTCCGGTGTTCATCGACGAGCGCACCTACAATTCGGAAGCCAAGGCGGCGCATGCCGTGTTCCTGCTGCGCGTCGAACAAATGATGCGCGACTAGCAATTCTTCTGCTCGCAACCGCGACCCGCACGGAGACCACCGCGATGGCAAAGACCCATATTTACGGATACAGCGACCAGATCAGCGTCAAGCCCGGCGAGCGCATCCGCTTCATGGTGAGCGTGGAGGGCGCCACGCGCTATCGCGCCGAGATCGTCCGCCTGATCAACGGGGACGCCAATCCCGCCGGTCCCGGCCCCCAGGAAGAAGTGATCGCGACGCCAGCCAACGGCGAGTATCCCGGACGGCTCCAGCCGACCTACGGCGGCTCGCATATCGTGGTGGACGATCCGGGCGGGCTGCTGAATATCGGACAGTCGATCACGGTTCACGCCTTCATCATGCCGACCACGCCGGACAAAGGCGCACAGGGAATCGTCACGCATTGCGATCCGGAGCGGCGGATGGGATGGGCGCTGCTGATCGATGAGCAGGGGCGGCTCGCATTATGGCTCGGCGACGGCCAGGGACACCTGGTGCAGGTCGCCGCACCGGAGCCCTTGATGGCCGGCCTGTGGTATTCGGCCGGAGCGAGCTACGACGGCGCGGCTGGACGCGCGATCGTGCATCTGGCGCCGGTCCACAACGCAGTCAACTCGCTGGTCGGGCGGGTCGCGATGCTGCCGGGCGCGGTCATGCACGCGACCACCGCCGAACGGGTCAACTTCCACTCGGATTCTCCGGCCGTGATCGCCGGATGGGCCGCGGGCACGGCGGCTTCGGGAGCCGTCATCGTTGACGGCCACTACAACGGCAAAATCGATCGGCCGCGCGTCTATGGGCATGCGCTCGGCGAAGCGCAACTGGACGAACTCGCCTCGGACCGCGAACCCGACAGCCGCGGACTCGTCGCGCGATGGGATTTCGCCGACGGAATCGGCCCGGACGGTATCGCCACCGACCGCGTCACCGACGCCTCGGGCAACGACCTGCACGGACGCTGCGTCAACGCGCCGACGCGCGCGATGACCGGCCATAACTGGACCAGCCGCGAGGAACATTTCATCCACGCGCCCGCCGAGTATGGCGCGATCCATTTCCACGACGACGACCTCGAGGACGCCGGCTGGGAGATGGATTTCGATCTGAGCGTGCCCGACACGATGCGCTCAGATGTTTACGCGGCGCGGATCAGCGCCGGCGGCGCGGTCGACTATATTCCATTCATCGTGCGCGCGCCGGCCAGCGGTCCCACCGCGAAGATCGCGTTCCTGGTCCCGACCGCTTCGTACCTGGCCTACTCCAACGAGCATCTGAGCTTCGGCCAGGGCACGCAGGCGATCGTCGGCCACACCACGCTTCTGGGGGCCGAGGACATCTACCTCTACGAACATCCGGAATTCGGGCTCTCCACTTACGACCATCATTCCGACGGCAGCGGCGTATGCTATGTGTCGCGGCTGCGTCCGATTCCCAATATGCGGCCGCATCATCGCTTCGGCGGCACGCTATGGGGCCTCGCGGCCGATCTTCATTTGGTCGACTGGCTAAATGCCAAGGGCTTCCGTTACGACGTCATCACCGACGAAGACCTGCATCGCGAGGGCGCGGCGCTGCTCCGCGGCTACAATGTGGTACTCACTGGAACCCATCCCGAATACTATTCGTCCGCGATGCTCGACGGGATGGAAAATTATCTTACCTCGGGCGGGCGGCTGATGTATCTCGGCGGCAACGGTTTTTATTGGATCACCTCCTATCATCCTCAAAAGCCGCACCTGGTCGAAGTGCGCAAGGCCGAGGGCGGGTCGGGCGCGTGGCAGGCGCAGCCGGGCGAGTACTTCCACAGCACCACCGGCGAGCGCGGCGGAGTATGGCGCAGCCGCGCCCGCGCGCCGCAGAAGCTGGTCGGCGTCGGCTTTGCGGCACAGGGTTTCGACCGCTCGTCGTATTTCCGCCGGATGCCGGACAGCGTGGACGCAAACGCGCGCTTCATTTTCGCCGGGATCGGCGAAGACGAACTGCTGGGCAACTTTGGGCTGGTTGGCGGCGGCGCCGCCGGACATGAACTCGATCGTTACGATCTGACGCTCGGCACACCGCCCAACGCGAGGCTGGTTGCGAGCTCGGAGGGGCACAGCGACTACTATCTACGCGTGCGCGAGGAGCTTGCTTTTAACTATCCCGGCACGGGGGGCAGGCAGGACTCGGGCGTGCGCGGCGATATCGTGTACTTTCCCACGGCGGGCGGCGGCGCGGTCTTTTCGGCCAGCTCGATCGCGTGGTGCGGAAGCCTCTCGCACAACAACTACGACAACAACATCTCGCGCATCACGGCCAACGTGCTCGAGCGTTTCGCGAGCGACGAGCGTCCGCCCGGCGCGTGATGCGCCACGCGCGGGTACGGGCGTGACGATGAGACGGCAGGTCGCTACGGTCGCCGAGCTGTGGCGCTACCCGGTCAAGTCGATGCGGGGCGAGCGCCTGGGCGAGATGGCGCTGACCGAGCGCGGCGCCATCGGCGACCGGCTCTACGCGATACGCGAACTCAAGTACGGCTCGATCATGAGCGCGCGAATCTGGGCCGCGATGCTTCGGTTGCGCGCCGTATGCGAGCGCGAGCCGGCGAAAGGAGCGCCGCCGCGCGTGCGAATCGAGCTTCCGGATGGCGCGGCGATCCACGCCGGCGATCCCGATGTTGACGAAACCCTGTCAGCGCTGTTCCGGCATCCGGTACGCCTGGAGCAGCCGCGCGGCGACGCGCCACTTACGATGGCGGAGATTGACGAGGTAACGAAGCGACACGCTTTCGTGCCGCCGCGCGATCTCTACGACGAGGACGTCCTGCATGTGCTCGCGAGCGGCACGCTGGAGCATCTGCGCCGGCTCTCTCCGTCCGATTTCGATCCGCGGCGCTTCCGTCCCAACATTTACGTCGATACCGGCGGTGAGGCGGATGGCTTCGTTGAGGACCAATGGCTCGGCGGCGAGCTCGAGGTCGGCGATAGCGGCGTGCGAATCGTCGGGATGCGCCCGGCGCTGCGCTGTGCGATGACTGTCCATCCGCAGGACGAGCTTCGCGCGGACCCGGCTATCCTGCGCACCGCCGCGCGGTATCACGGCGCCTACGTCGGACTGTTCGCCGCGATCGGCGCACCCGGGCGCATCCGCGTCGGCGATCCGGTGTGGCTGGTAAAGGATTGAACGATTCCGCGCGGCGCGCGTGTCACTCTGTGCTCCAACCGCTACGTGCGCGAGGCGAAACAGTCGAGGCCGCCGGTGAACTCGGCCATCCGGAACACGTCGGGCAGTATCTTTTCGAGGAATTCGCGGTCGAAGTCGACTCCGTTGGCGCGCAGGTAGGGCTCCGCTTCCTCCACGATCATCTTCCAATCATCGAACAGCCGCAGCCGCTTGAAAACGTCGTCGTGCGGCGCCGCGCCAAGCGCCTCGACCAGCAGGTCGGTGTAGTTGAGCACTCGGAAACCGCCCTCGCCCTCGGCGCGCACGAAGGAGGCGTGGCAATTGTGGTAAAACGTGACAAGCACGTCGGCCCGCGTCTCACGCACGCGTTCGACCAGCTGCGCGTGCTCCTTTTTCATCATCTCCGGCGCACGCGCGCAGCCCGAGCCGCCGCAGGTGTAGCCGGACTCGAGCACCGTGTCGATCAATTCGAGCCCCGGAATGGCCGCCAGCACGCGCGCCACGTTCGCTCCCAAATCGGCCAGGCCGACGTGCGCGTGCAGCACCGCCTTTAGCGGCAGCGGACGGACGAACTTCCCGCGCAGTTCGTCGAGATGGTCGGCAAGGTAGCTGGTGAAATGCCCAAATTCGAAGCTGGTCGACTGAAAGCCGGCCAGCGTCTCGCCGATATGCAGGTTGCATGAAGGACACCAGCTCAGCACCTTCTCCGGACTTAGGCCCTCAAAACGCGTGAGCGTCGCGTTGATCATCCGCTCGCCCTTTCCCAGTTCGCCTTCCCATTTCGACTGCACGATTCCACAACACGAACCCGGCCCGCCGACGACCTCGTAGTCCGCGCCGAGCGCGTCGAGCACGTACATAGCGTTGAAAAGAAGATGAGGCGTGCGGAGCGCGTTGCATCCCAGGTAGAAGACGATCTCCGCCTGCCTGCGGCGTGGCGGGTTGAGCACGCGCGCGAACTCGGCCGGCAACAACTGCATCCCGGCCATCAAACGGATGGCGCGCGACATCTTGCGGAAAAGCTGCGGAGTCTGAGTGCGCTCGCCCGAATGCATCGTGTTGGCCAGCACCAGCATCTTGCGCGGGTTGACGCCCTCGGGGCATGCGGGGATGCATTCACCGCATCCGTTGCACGCGTGCGCGAAAATCGCGGAGGCGGCGGTAAGCGGCGCGCGCTTGGCGAGAAAATCGACCACGCCGTGCGCCACGGCTTTGGGATCGGCGTCCTTGAGGCCGGCGTACGGAACCACCGGACATACTTCGACGCATTTACCGCACGCGGTGCAGGCGCAGAGAACCTTGGCGATCTCGGAATCGAAATAACTTGCCAGTGATTGCGCCTGAGCGGCCATTGAGGAATCCTTCGCCAATTCACCGGCGTTAGCCAATGCAACCGCCGGATTTACAACTATCCGCCTGTACCGCCGCCCGGAGACGTCGACGCGCGGCGGATACTGCTGAAGCTATTCCGGTATATTATCGCCTGTCAATTCACGTGCCAAAGATCGCGCAATTCGAGCTATGCGACGCGAAAGCGCCTTTTAGCGATTCTTTTTGAACAAAAAAGCCCGGAAATGCTGCATTTATCGGGCCGGGTGGTGCTTCAGGTTCCAGCCATATAAGATGAAAGTCGCACTGAAGTCTTACACATCGAAGAGGGCTGCCGAGCGATGCCTAGAGTCTATTTCGACAATCTGGCGAATGCGGTCACGCGCGACGACGTCGAAGAATATTTTTCCCGCGCCGGCAAAGTGCGCGGGGTATTGGTGGTTACCGACAAGGCGTCGGGGAAATCACGCGGCTTCGGTTGCGTCGATATGGAAAAGCTCGACGACGCGCTCCACGCGATCAAATGGCTCAACCACGCCGACCTCAAAGGCAAACGGATTCGAATTCATCCCGGACCGCTCCGGGAGCAAAATTAATCATCCAGTGGCCAAACCCGGCTGAGACGATCCGAGCAGGCGACACGGAGAATAATGCAGACACAAAGAGGCAGAAACCCCTGGGACAGTCACGACTGGAAGGTGAAGACGCTCGAGTCGCTGACACCGGGTGGTGGATCGCGTTTAGGATTTACCTGCAGAAGTTGCGGCCGCAAGTTCGGCCACATGACCATTAATCATCGTACCTGGGCCGTAAACGACGAGGGCTTGAGCCTCTCCGATGAGATTACTTCGCGATGGATGGTGCAGTGGTGCGTGGGTCACGCGATCGAAACTGACGACGAAGATCGCAAGAGCGTAAAGCATCCGCACTAGACCACGGGACGCTGTTTTCTCGCGGAGTGCGGAGCCGTTACTTCCAACTCGCGCTCGAGCATCCGCCGGAAAAGCAGTTGCAGCATCGCTAAGATTTCGATCCGTTCGGCGCTCTGCGGTACTGACGGCCGGTGCAGAGCCTGGTGCACGTCGGCCAGCAGTCCCTGTAGCTCCACGTTGCGCGCTCCAAGCGCGGCCGCCGATGGATACTCCACGACGGCGGCGCCGCCGCGCTGACCGAGCGCCGCGTGCAGTCTCTGCAGCAGCGGCTCGAGCCCGGCGTAGCCTCCATTTGCTTCCGCCCGATCGACGATCGCTGCGACCTGCCGCAGAGTTTCCTCGATGTCCTTGTTGTCCGCGTAAAGATACGGCCCGGTCTTGTCCCATGCCAGGGAAACGCGGCGAATGATGCTGATAGCGGCCTGAATTTGCCGCCGAGTCGGGCCTGCCGGTATTTCCGGGAGCACCGATTCGCGCAGGCTGGCGGCTACTCCGTTCAGCAAATCGCCGATGCTTGGTTTAGTCACAGCAGATCTCCGGCTAGTCTCCCCTTCCTTACTCAGGTAGCCAGTCCATAAATTGCATCAGGTAACTGGTTATGGTCGAGGCACGATCGGCGAGGAACAGATTCCGCGTCCGCCCGTCCATGAACGAACGCGCGCCGGTCAAGGAAATTATGCTGTGCTTCACTTCGCCGAGAAGCCGATAGAACCGCAGCGTGTCGGGATCGACCTGGAGGCCGCTTAGCTCAGTATAGCGGCCGACGAATTCATCCAGGGAAACAACCGCTTGCGGGCCCCACAACGAGCGATACGCCCACGCGATATCCTCGACCGGGTCTCCGAGATGCACCATCTCCCAATCCAGCATCGCCTTGATGCGCTCTTCTTCGTAAAGAAAATTCCCGAAGCGAAAATCGCCATGGACGATGCTGATTCGGCGGGCGACGGGCTGATGCTCCTTTAGCCAGGTAAACGCCGCGACCATCACCGGATGCGGCTCCATCCGGTGCTTCAGGAATAGCGCCTCCCAGTATGAAAGCTGCTGCGCCGCGGCCGTCGCGGGTGTCGTGGCGGGGAGGAAATCCACGCCCAGCTTCATCCAATCGAGTGTATGAAGATTGGCGGCGATCGCTGCCAATTGCCGCGCGATAGCCCGGCTGCGTTCAGCCGCTTCGGGCTTCAGCAGCGCGAAAAAATCGGTCGCGCCCGAGACCTTTTCCATTATGAAGGACGGACGCTTGAGCCACCCGCCTTCGCTGTCAATCCAGAGCGCGCGCGCAACCGGAACTCCACTGCCCCAAAGCGCGCTGATCGTTCTGAATTCCGCGACGAGGTCGCTCTCGAGCTGACCGGCCTCGGCCTTGCGCAGCATCACGCAACTGACCTTTCGTTCCTCGCCGCCGCTCTCGAGCCAGCGAACGTCGAACTCCCACGCCTGGCGGGCATTGCCGGCGGTTATCGGCGCCACGTTGTCTATTCGAATATCCCGCGCACCCTCCAGCTTTGCCTCAAGGAACCGATGCACGCAGGCGGCCAGGTTTTCAGCTGCGCCGGCCGGCGACGCGCTCACTGAAGAAACCTCCAACCCGGCCGCCCTCGTGCGCAGGCGTTGTAGGCGTCGGGCTCGAGCGGCTGCAGGATGCCGGTCGTGGTCTCCCCATCGCAGGTGACTTCGCAATGATGCTCGTCGAGCCCAATCAGGCGGCGGCGAACCTCCGCCCTGGTAACGTCGTAGCGGTCGCCCTCGACGACGTTGTCGCCGACATACTGTCCCTGGTAGATATTCTTGTCGAGCGTGCCGCCGTACATTCCGCATCGCATGTACGCGGTTTGATATCCCAGGCGCCGATAGTGGACTTGCTTTACCTCTCCCGTCTGTAGTGTGTAGTCAATGATGCCTTCGAGAAAGATCTGAGTATCCGGCTCGAATCTCAATCGCCGCTCGGTCTTGACGACCTTGCCCATTCCCGGACGAGGATCGCCGAAGTTGTACAGGATCGTATTGCCCCAGATCGCAAAGTCCTTGAAGGATACCCAGTTGCCGCCAATCCATCCGGCATGCAGCTTGCGCCCGGGCTGAAGGCTGGGCCCGCCGACGCCTCGGCCGACCCCCCAATGACGATCGCGCGTACCGCCGCTGCTGTCGCGGGTGAGTTCGATCCGCTCGCCGTCCACTTTCACCCAGCCTTCGGCGACGCCGAAGCCCTCGAAGCCCGCGGTGACGTCGGCGCGCCTGCCGCGCGGAGAACCGTCGGCGACGGAGCCCGATGAGGCGTTATAGATCTGCCGTCTGGTATCGTGCCAGTGCAGGTCGTAGCTGACGCCCCATTGGTTTTCTTCCAGCACGTACCGCCACACGCGCATTCCTTGAACGATCGCCGGTTTGATCGGACCGATATCCATGTTCATCCGGTCAGCGCCGAGGCGGCGAAACGCGCGCACGGAAGTTTGCTGGCCCTTGAAATTGACGATTGCGTAGGCCTCGGCGGTATCGAGGTTCGGGTAAAAGCTCAGGCCCGTGACGAGCAGCAATTCGCCCTTGTGGTCGTGGCAGATGACCCAGAAGCGTTCGTAGATTCGCGGATCGGTGGACCATACCACGCGAACCGGGTCGGGTGTCTGATGAATCATGTAGTCGTCGATCGGAGCGAGCGGAAACTGCTCGTCGAAATGACTATCGCCAATCACCCACCCCGGCTTCGGATCTTTCACTGTCATGAGTTCCTCAAAGTCCCCACTCGGCTGAAATGGCGGCCAGGGGTTCGATGCCGAGTCAACGAACCAAGTCCAAGTCGACAACCCGAGGCTACGACAAACCGAGTCTAAATGACCCCCGACAAGGGCTGCAAATGCCGGACAGCCGGCATTGGCCGGCATAGCCGGCTGTCCTATAGAGTTAGCTTCAGCTCTTTGATAGGACCGATGATGGCTCCGAACGTTATCGCCAATCGCAGGAGGCGCGCCAATGGTCCAGGTAACCGAGCTGAGCTATATGGGTATCGGGGTGAGGAATCCCGATGAATGGAAGAACTTTGCCGCCCGGATCATCGGCATGGAACTGGTCGAGGACGAAGAACGCGACCGCTGCTATCTCCGGATGGATTACTGGCATCATCGCATCGTGCTCCACGCCGACGACAGCGACGACCTGATGTACCTGGGCTTCCGGGTGGCAGGCCCGGAAGAGTTCCGCGAGATGCAGCAGCAACTCTCGTCGGCGGGAGTTAAATTCCGCATCGGCTCGGAGGAAGAAGCCGCCGAGCGTCACGTACTCGAAGTGATGAAACTGAACGACCCGGATGGCAATCCGCTCGAGATTTTTCACGGCCCCCACGTTCAGTTCAGCAAGCCTTTTCATCCGGGCCGCGGGATGCACGGGCGCTTCAAGACCGGTACCGGCGGCTTGGGACATTGCATCATACGTGAAAAGGACGTCCCGGCCGCCATTCGCTTCTATAACGCCCTCGGGATGCGCGGCGGTGTCGAGTACAGGTTCCAGATGGGCAAGCATGTGGCCATGCCGGTCTTCATGCACTGCAACGAGCGCGACCATTCGGTTGCTTTTGGAATTGGCGGTGATAAGAAGCGGATCAATCATTTGATGATCGAAGTGGACAACTTCGATGACGTTGGCCTCACTTACGACCTGGTTCGCAAAAACAAACTACCGATCAGGATTACTCCCGGCAAACACTCGAACGATCACATGTTTTCGTTTTACGTCGGCAATCCTTCGGGCTGGATGTGGGAGTATGGATCGGGCGCCAGACCCGCCACGCATCAGTCGGAATACTACGTCGAGGATATGTACGGCCACGAATTCGAGCCGGGCTCGTTCGATTGAGTACCAATTCCGCCTATAGATGAGGGGCGTCCGGACCTGATACGCCAAATTCGGACGCTTCACGCCGCGAAGAGCCTCGACGCAGGCGCTTTCGGAAGGCGGGCCGGCACTTGCGTCCGGCGCGACGCTTCGTGCGTTGGCCGAAATAGTGGAAAATGTGGTTTAAAGATGTCGCAGGCGGACGCGACCGCTGGGCGCTAACCGCCGTGCAGTAACGGAGGTTGAAACAGATGGCAGGAGATTGGACCGAGGAAATCACCCATGTAGCGGGGACTGACCTCGCGATTATCAAAGGCGGCCAGGGAAAGCCCCTGCTCGTCCTGCACGAAGAGATGGGACATCCGGGATGGCTCGACTGGCACGCGGCGTTGGCCAAGGAGCGCACACTCCTCATTCCGATTCAGCCCGGTTTCGGCAAGTCGCCGCGCGTCGAAGCGATCCGTAACGTCCACGAGTTGGGACTCTTCTACTCATGGATGCTGCGCGACATGAATCTCGCGCCGGTCGACGTGATCGGATTCTCGCTCGGCGGCTGGGCCGCGGCCGAGATGGCGACTGCCAACCCGCGGCAATTCCGCAAAATGGTGCTGGTCGCGCCGCTGGGAATAAAACCGCCGGAGGGTGAAATCTTCGACATCTTCGTGGTCACCCAGCGCACCCCGCTCAATCTGAGCGTCCACGATCCGGAAAACACGCCGGAGTTCGCCAAACTCTATGGTGGCCAGCGGACTCCGGAGCAGTTCGAGGCTTTCGAGGACGCGCGCACCGAAACCGCGCGCATCGCCTGGGAGCCGATTCTTCATAGTCAGAGCCTGCCGCATTTTCTGCAGGGCGTTAGCGGCCTGCCGACGCAGATCGTATGGGGCCGCGAGGACGCGCTGGTGCCGGTCAGCGCCGCGCAAGCCTACAAGCAGGCGCTCAAGAATACCGAGACGCGAGTGACGATTTTCGATCATTGCGGCCATCGGCCGGAGATCGAAAAATCGGCCGAGTTCATCAAACTGGTCAAAGAGTTCCTGGCCTGAGCCGGACTATAGCGTGAGCTGAAGGAGACAAGCCATGCATATAATGTATTTCACCGAACGTCCTTACCGCGAAGTTCCCGAGGACGAGGTAATCAAAAACCGCAGTTTCTTCGGAGTGCCCAATCGTTTTTTCGATCGCGAAGTCGGTTCGCGGCTGTACAACGAATACCTCGACGAAGCCGTCTATGCCGAAGAGATGGGCTTCGATGGCGTAATGCTCAATGAGCATCACGGCACCCCGTTCTGCATGGGCGCGGTGATGAACGTCGAGGCCGCGATCCTCGCACGAATCACCAAGAAGGTGCGTATCGTGCTGCTGGGCAATCCGCTGCCGACGCTGAGAAATCCGCTCCGCATGGCGGAAGAATTGGCGGAGATCGATCTTATTTCCAAGGGCAGGTTGGTGCCGGGATGGGTCCGCGGCGCCGGCAGC
This sequence comes from uncultured delta proteobacterium, assembly GCA_963773975.1. Lineage (GTDB taxonomy): Bacteria > Desulfobacterota > Binatia > Binatales > Binataceae > JAKAVN01. Next base: position 44,985 of record CAVZDJ010000046.1, on the reverse strand, counting down.
GAACAGATCTTCAACAACGCCAACCCGGCCTACAATCGCGAGTATTTCAACGAGGCGCACGACGTCGTGATCGCGGCGTGGACGCGTCCCGGGCCGTTTCGATGGGAAGGCAAGCATTTCACCTATCGCTTCGTCAATCCGTGGGTGTTGCCCTATCAGAAACCGCGCCCGCCGATATGGATTCCCGGCGTGATCAGCCCGGAGACCGTCGTGTGGTGCGCGCAGCATCGCTATCCATACATCGGGCTGGGCACCGCGCTGCAATCGACGGTCGAGTTGTGGAATTTGTACGGCGATACCGCAATGCAGGAAGGCTACACGGCCGGGAGCGAGAACTTCGGCTACCTGCAACAGATCTTCGTCGCCGAGACGGAGGAGAAGGCGCAGGAGCTGGGTAAGGCCACGCTCTTCGGCGGCGGCGCCGCGAACTTCTCGCGCCCCGAATGGACTTTGCCGCCGGGCTACAACTCCAAGGAAGCAACGCGCCGTCTCGCGCGCCAGGCCTCCGACTACGGCTTTCTCGGCCTCACCAGCGAGAAGCTCAAGCAGAGCGGCGACGACGACCATCACGGAAAAGACACCCGCGGCAAGCTGCGCCGCGGCGAGGTCAGCCTGGAGGAGGCGAAGCGCAAAATCTACGGGACCTACCAGAAAGCGCAGGACGGCCTGCAGATCATCATCGGGACTCCGCGGTCAGTGCTGCCCAAGCTGCGCCTGATCATGGAGGTGCTGCATCCCGGGATCTTTGGGCTGTTCCAGGCGCAGGGGCCGCTGACGCTGGAACAGCGGATGACCAGCACGCGCCTGCTCGGCCAGGAGGTGCTGCCGGCGATGCGCGAGATTGCCAGGGAGCTGGGAATCGTGGACCCGTTCGAGCGCGAGCCCGGGTCGCGCGCGCACACGGCGGGCACTCAGCGCGATTCGCTGGTCGACCTCAACGCGCTCAAGCGGGCGCCACAACGCGACGAATCGATACGCGTATAGCGACAGAGGAAAGCACATGGAATTTGGGGTAACGGTAATAACTCATATTGAAAAGTCACCCGCGCAAATTCGGCTCGCCGAGGAGCTCGGTTACGATCGCGCGTGGGTGCCGGATTCGCAGATGATCTGGTCCGACTGCTACGCGACGATGGCGTTGGCGGCCGCCAGCACCAAGCGAATCAAGCTCGGCACCGGCGTAGCGATCGCCGGTACGCGAATCGCGCCGGTGACCGCGCATTCCATAGCCTCGATCAATCAAATCGCTCCAGGGCGCGTATTCCTGGGAATCGGCACAGGCCATACGGCGATGCGCGTAATGGGGCAGGATCCGATCGGCGTCAGGGATTTCAGGGAATACCTGCGCGTGACGCGCGAACTGCTCGACGGCAAGGCGGTGGATTACACCTATGGCGGCAAAACCCGTGAGATAAAGTTTCTGCATCGCGACCGCCACTTCATCAACCTCGACAACCACATTCCGATCTACGTCGCGGCCAATGGCCCCAAGGCGTGCGAGGCCGCCGGCGCATACGGCGACGGATGGACCACGATTGGCAGGACCACCGAAGACCTCCAATCCCGACTCTCGCATATCCGGACCGGTGCGGAGGCGGTGGGCCGCAAGGTGGGTTCCGACTTCCACGTCGTGCTCTTTACGGCGGCCTCGGTGCTCAAGCCCGGAGAACGGCTGACCAGCGAACGCGTAATCGATGAAACCGGCCCGTGGGTGACCTGCGAACTGCATTTTTTCTATGAGATCTGGAAGAAGGAGGGCAAAAACGACGCGCTGATCCCACCCTACTTCCGCGATGTCTGGAGCGACTATGTAAAGCGGGTGGATAATTATAGCCTGCCGGAAAACGCGAGGTTTCGTCAGATCCATGACGGCCACGCGACTTTTGTCCAGCCCGAGGAACGGCGCTACGTCACGCCCGACGCGATCCGGGCGACTGGACTGGTAGGAACGCCGGACGAGATAATTGCCCAGATTCGCGACCTGGAAAAAATCGGGATCAAGGAGATCAATATCGTGCCCGGTCCGGACTTCGCCGAAGGTCCCTTCCGCGATCTGGCCAAGCATGTGATTCCGGCGTTTCGCAAATGATCGGGGCCTTGCGCCAATTGGATATGTGACGAGGCATCATGGATTTTGAGTTTTCAAGCGGGCAGCGGGAGATTCGTGAGGCGGTTTCAAGCCTATGCGCCCGATTTGGCGACGACTACTGGCGCCAGTGTGACGAGCGTAACGCCTATCCCGAGGAGTTTGTACGCACGCTCAGCGAGGCGGGATGGCTTGCCGCGCTCATCCCGCAGGAATACGGCGGGGCCGGGCTGACGATGCTCGACGGTTCGATAATTCTCGAGGAGATAAATCACTCCGGAGGCAACGCCGCCGCTTGCCACGCCCAGATGTACACGATGGCCTCGCTGTTGAAGCACGGCCGCGAGGAGCAGAAGCGCCGCTATTTACCACGCATCGCGTCAGGCGAGTTGCGCTTGCAGGCTTTCGGCGTGACCGAGCCTGATGCCGGCTCCGAGACGCCCAGGATCAAGACCTTCGCGCGGCGCGCCGGCGACAACTACGTAATCAACGGTAGCAAGATTTTCACCTCGCGCTATCAGCATTCCGACATGCTACTCCTGCTGACGCGCACAACGCCGTTCGACGAAGTAAAGAAAAAGACCGACGGCATGAGCCTGTTCCTGGTCGACTTGCACGAGTACGGCGACGCGATCAAGGCCGTGCCCATCGCGACCATGATCAACCACGGCACCAACCAGCTTTTCATCGATAACCTGACCGTGCCTCGCGAGGCCCTCATCGGAGAGGAAGGCAAGGGCTTCCATTATCTGCTGAGCTCGCTCAACGCCGAGCGCATCCTGGTTGCAAGCGAGTCGATCGGCGATGGGCGCTGGTTCGTGGAACATGCGGTCAGCTATGCCAACGAACGCCGGGTCTTCGATCGCGCCATCGGCATGAACCAGGGCGTGCAATTCCCGATCGCCAGGGCCCATGTCTCAGTCGAGGCCGCCTCGTTGATGCGGCTCAAGGCGGTGACGCTCTTCGACGCCAATCAGCCGTGCGGCGGCGAGGCCAACATGGCAAAGTACCTCGCGACGGAAGCTGCATGGGAGGCTGGCGAAGCGGCGATGAATACTCTGGGCGGGTACGGGTTCACCAAGCAGTATCACGTCGAGCGCAAATGGCGCGAGGCGCGCCTTTATCGTACCGCTCCGATCTCCAATAACCTGGTCTTGAGCTACGTCGCCGAGCATCTGCTGGGACTGCCAAGATCCTACTGAGCGCGACCCCGTAAGCCGTCACTCCACCCGGAGGCCGTATCAACGAAGGGAATTCTACACCGGAGGGAAAAATGAAAATCGGAATATTCGCAATGCTGTCGGAAAATACGCTGGACCCCGTTTCGGTCGCCCGCAGATGCGAAGAGTTAGGTTTTGAATCCATCTGGGCGCCCGAGCACGCGATCATTCCCGTTCATACCAAGGTGCCCTACCCCGCGCTTGACGGTAAAATTCCCGACGTATACACGCGCTTTCCCGATCCTTTCGTGCTGTTGGGGATGATGGCTTCGGTAACCCGCACGCTGAAGCTGGGCACGGGGATATGCCTGGTGCCGGAACGCCATCCGCTGGCGCTGGCGAAGGAAGTCGCGACCTTGGATTACTATTCGGGCGGCCGGTTTCTCTTCGGCATCGGCGCCGGGTGGCAGGCGGAAGAATCCGAAATCATGGGGGTTGACTTTCCACGGCGCTGGCCGATCACGCGCGAGTACATACGCGCGATGAAAGAATTGTGGACCAAACCGGAGGCGACTTTCGAGGGCCGATTCCTGAAATTTCCGGCGGTCATCTCCAATCCGAAACCCGCACATAAACCGCATCCGCCGATCTTCATCGGCGCGGGCGGGCTCAACTGGAAACGCGAGCGCGCCATCCACGACACGGTCGCGATCGGCGACGGATGGATGCCGGTGACGTTGCCGCCAAAGGATCTGGCTAGCGATCTTGCCGTGATGAAACAATTGTGCGGCGAAGCCGGACGGGATTTTAACCAGCTCGAGATCACGGTGACCTTCCTGCAACAACCCGAACTGCAACCGAAGGATCCGAAGCGCGCGGTGGCGGAGTACGCGGAGGCGGGCGCCCACCGCTTGATCCTGGCCCCCGTGCTCGACCGCAACAATGCCGAACGCTCCCTCGAGCAGACCGCAAAGGACTACCTGTAATAACCGCTGTACGCGAATGTCGCGGGAAAGGAATCGGCGGGGAGCGCCACGGCGAGGTCGCAATAGCTAATCCATAGCCACGATGTTCTCAGATTTTGGCCTCGGGATACCGCTCGCGCATCCAGGCCACGAATTTCTCCGGCGCCGCCATGGTCGAGAGTCGCCCCTGCCGCACCAGCGCCCAGTCGCCGAATTTGCCCGACTGCTTGATCTCGGCCAGCGTCGCGGGAGGAGCTAGGCGTCCCGCGAATTCCAGATCGACCACCGCCGACTTGGGGTTCTTCGGATCGTCGCGCGGCAGCGACCTCACGACGCTCATCCCGACCACGCTGGAGGCGCCGCCGCTGTGGTAGATGAACACCCGGTCGCCCGGCCGCATCTCGCGGATCGCGCGCACCGCCTGCGCATTGGTCACGCCGTCCCACGCCGTGCGCTTCTCGCGCTCGAAGTCGTCGATCGAATAGGTCTCCGGGTCAGTCTTGGCGAGGAAGTAATTCATGGGCCCGTCCCTTCGGCAATGATTCGGGATGAAACTAACACAGCCAGCGCCGATCCTGGCAGCGCGGCGCACGCGAACTCTCATGCCGGAATTACCTGACGTCGCCGTATACGTCGAGGCGATTAGAGCGCGCGGCCTCGGCCACAAGCTGGACCGCGCGGGGGTGAAGTCGCCGTTTGTGCAGCGCACCGCCGATCCTCCGCTGAGCGCGGCCATTGGCGGGACTTCCACGAGGTTCGGCGGCTGGGAAAGCAGATCGCGATCGGCGTCGCGGGCGACCTCTGGCGCGTGCTGCATCCATCCCTGGCGACCATCATCCCAAAGGAATAGGCGCGATGGCGACGGAATGATTCTGCATCGCGCGCAGCTCGCCGATCGCGATGACGCAAAAGCTGTCCGCGCGGGAGGCCGAGCGGCTATACGAGGCGATCCAAACGACGTTGCTCGAATGGACCGGGCGCCTCCGGGCCGAGGCGGGCGAGGCGTTTCCCGAGAAGGTTACCGCCTTTCGGCCTGGGATGGCGGCCCGCGCTGCGGAGCCAAGGTCCAGCGCATCCGCGCGGCATGGGCCGATGCTGCGCCGCGGAAATGCTCGGCGCCCGGGCCGCAGAGGCTCACGCGCAAGCAGTATCGCAAGCTCATGGAGCAGCTCCGCGACCTGCGCGACGAAGAGCGGCGGCTGAAAATGAAGGAATGGGAAGCGCGCTAACCGAGAAGACGCCGATTGAGATGAGCGCACCAGCGAGTAGCCCAGTGACGTTCCATCCAGGCCGGGTCGCGCTGCCGGCGCGCCTCGCCGGCCGCTTGAACGCCGGCCGCGCGGACTTTGCCGCGTTGCCAGGCGCGCGCGAACTCGCCGCTGCGGATGCCTCTGTCGATGCCGAGGAAGATCGCCAGCCGCCAGGGGACCGAGTCGCTGAGCGAGCCCGCCATGGCGATGGAGCACTCTTTCGCCACAATGGGCGCGATGACCGGGCTGGCGGGCAAGGACCTGGCCGAAATTCGCGAGCACGCGATCGCGTTTGCCGATACTCATCCGGGCGCCACGGCCGAGCAGTGGGCGGACGGGTTTACGCATCTGCGCGGGGTCTACCAGGACACGGCCCGCGCGATGAACGCCTAAGACGTGGCAACGCAGCTCACGGGCTTCGGATTCGACCAAGGACTCCGCGATCCGGCTGCTGACCAGCTCGTACGCCAGCCTGGGCGCAAGCGCGGCCTCCACCGGCGACCAGGTCTTCCGGATGACGCAACAGTTTGGACGGCAAACGCGCAACAGCTCGCGATGGTGCTCGGGCGGCTGGGCGGCGTCGCCGCCACGACGAACACTCCGCTCTCGCAACTGCTCGCGCTCGCGGGCACGGCGGGGCAGATGCGGCCCGGGGCGCGGGATGATGAGGCCCCAGCTCGCCTGATTTCGTCTCTTGTTCGCATGCGATCTCGATCTTCAGAACGATCTCGCACTGCAAGGTGGGGAGATGACGTCGCTATGGCGATGGTGCTTTGCAGTGGGTTTCGGACGGTGCCTATGTGCTTACACGAGGAACTGGGCTAGCTTAGCGCATGGAGACCGCGTAGGGTCGGTGCGATGCTGAATCAAGGTCCAGGAGCAATCCCGGCTGAAGGCAAATTATGCTGCGAAAATTAAGTCTGTTTTTGCTCACAATTGTCGCAATGGTGAGCGTGAGTGTCGTATGCCAAGCGCAACAGTCTTTGATGACGCATCATGTGCGCGAAGCGATTCTCAATGGGCAGGCGCGGTTAGTCGGGCGGCTTCCCGCAACTCAGACCATGCGCTTCGACATCGTTCTGCCGCTGCGCAATCCGGCCGAGTTGGATGATCTCCTGCGGGACCTCTACGATCCGTCGAGCCCCTCCTATCGGCAATTCCTTACGGTACCGGAGTTTACCGCGCGGTTTGGTCCCAGCCAGGCGCAGTATGAGACCGTGATTCGTTTCGCGAAAACGAACGGCTTTACGGTGGTGGGCGGCTCTCGCGATGGTATGGACGTGCAGCTTATAGGCTCGGTCGCGGCCGTCGAGAAAGCCTTCCATGTGAATATGCAGGTCTATCAGCATCCCACGGAAAACCGCACTTTCTACGGGCCGGACCGGGAGCCCACGGTTGACCTGTCATTTCAGCTTTGGCACATCTCGGGACTGGACAACTATTCGGTTCCGCGGCCCGCTATCCGGCACAGAGAGCTGAAAAGCGAGTCCAATGCCAGTGCAACGCCCGCGACGACCACGGGCTCGTGTCCTGCCGGTTCTTATTGCGGCAGCGACATGCGGGCGGCCTACTATGGGGAAACGGCTCTCACCGGCTCCGGCCAGACGCTCGGCCTGCTGGAGTACCTCGGATATGACATCGCCGACGTGAACACTTACTTCGCCAACACCAAGCAGACGAACAATGTGCCTATCGATGGCATTTCCACCGATGGAACCAGCTTGAGCTGCCTCTACTCACACCATTGTGATGATACCGAACAGAGCCTTGACATCACGCAGGCGATCTCGATGGCCCCGGGGCTAACAGCACTGTATGTGTACGTCGGTTCCACCGATACCGCCATTCTCAGCTCCATGTCCACGCATTCTCCGCTGCCCGCGCAATTGAGCTCTTCGTGGGTCTGGCAGCCGGTAGACTCCACCGTCGACGACCCCTACTTCGAAAAGTTCGCGGCGCAGGGACAGAGTTTCTTTCAAGCCGCGGGCGACTGGGGCGCGTATAACAGTTCCTCGTTTCCTGGCGCCGGCTATGTTTTCCCGGCGGACGATGCGTACGTCACGGCGGTCGGCGGCACGGATTTGCAGACCACAGGCCCGAGCGGTGCCTGGGCGGCGGAAACGGTTTGGTACTACACCGGCGGCGGTTATTTCACGCCGGACGACATTCTGATTCCCGCTTGGCAGCGGCTGACGGGCGTGATCACCTCGGCCAACCAGGGGTCGATAACTTACCGGAACTCTCCGGACGTAGCGGGCGAAGCCAATTTTGACTTTTACGTTTGTGCCGACCAAAGTGGCTGCACTGCCAACTACTATGGCGGGACCAGTTTTGCGGCACCCATGTGGGCGGGCTACATGGCCTTGGTCAATCAACAGTCGGTCGCCAATGGCAATGCGCTGCTCGGCTTCATTAATCCGGCCATTTATTCGCTCGGTGTGGGAACAGGCTACGGCGCAGCTTTCCACGACATCACCAGCGGCAGTAACGACTTATTCTCGGCGGCAATCGGCTACGATTTGACGACTGGCTGGGGCAGTCCGAACGGAAGCGGCCTGATCGACGCACTTGCCGGAATGTCGTCTCCGAACTTCTCCATCTCGGCGGCGGCCTCGCCGTTGACTTTCACGCAGGGCACCGGCGGTATCGCGTCCGGCAACGTGACTCTGACTTCGTTAAACGGTTTTAGCGGGCCTGTGACTCTGTCCACGACGCCGACGGGAAGCGCGTGCGGCACAAATGGAATCACCTGTACGCTCGCTTCCTCGGCGACCTTGACCGGTGACGGCACGGCGAGTCCCAGCCTGACCATCAGCGTCGGCACTGGTACAAAGGCCGGGTCGTATACCATCGCAATCAACGGAAGTAGCGGCACGCTCAATCATTCCGCCAGCCTGACGGTGGTGGTATCGGCGCCGGTGCCGGGCAACTTCTCGATCGCTCCATCGACGGCCTCGCTAACGGTGACACACGGGTCGAGTAATTCCCTGATTTACACCATCACCGAGACCGGCAATTCGAGTCAGGTGAGTCTGACCTACAGCGCAATGCCCGCCCACACGAGCGCCAGCTTCAATCCCACTTCGGTCAGCGCCACCGGCACCTCGACGCTGACGGTCACGGCGAGCTCGACAGCACGCAAGGGCACCTCCTCGAAAGTAACGATTACCGGCAAGAACGGCACCTATACCCACACCGCTTCGCTGACGCTCACGATCAATTGAGCGCGGGAACGGCGGGGCGCATGACCAGTCATGCGCCCCGCCATCAATTATCGCCTTGCTTGGGCGTCCGTTACCCCGGAGTCCCAGCCCTTACCGGGTAGCCGTTCCCTCGGGACGTGAACTTGACCGCAGGATTCGTCTGACCCTCGTTGCGCTCGAAGTTGATTCTGTCACCGCGCGCTCCACTGACCGTCGAAAGGCCGATGGGCCGACTCGTGGCAGCGGCCAATCATAGATGTCTCGGCAAGTTGCGCATTACCAGCGTGCGCAACGCCTCTGCTGATTGTACCTTGGCCATGGGTTTTTCGCCCCTGCGTGGGCCAAGGGGTTCAGAGGAGCGAGCGTGGGTCGAACGGCTTTTCGGGAGGGAACTCGCCGGCGAAAGCGCGCTCATGCAATTCCCAGGGTGACGCGCCCGCCTTGCGCGCTGCGATCATCTTCTCCGGATCAACAAAGACGCGCCTTTCACGGTTAGCGACAGAAGACGCCGTCCTCATGTGCTCGGTAGCGGTCCAGTCGTTGCCATAGTTGTTGATGTTGAGCTCGACGCTTTGCTGGTCGGGATCCAAGTAATAGAAGGAGGTCTGCGAACCTTCGTCGGCAGCCATCACCGGCTCGATGCCGAGGCCTTTCAGCCGAACATAGGTACCCAGCAGATCGTCGAGCGTGTCGTATTCGAATGCGACGTGCTGCACCCGCGCGTGACGGAGTTTGTCGGGATCGCGGACGAGGCCAGGCAGCTCGAATATTGCGATACGATGATGGACCTCGTCATTACTGACGAATGCGGCCGAAAACGATGGCCCGTTCGGCGGTCCGATCTTCACGCGACTGTTGACGGTCATGCCGAGAACCTTGCGGTACCAGTCGAGTATGGCATCGAGGTTGGCGGTGGCTAGCCCGAAGTGCTGCAGCTTCGGGCGGATTGTGACTTCGATATTCATTTGAATTCTCCTCTCGGTTACGGTTGTTAAAAGAACGATACCGTTTCGTTTATTTAAGTAATGCTTCCGGCGAGCCTTGTCAAGAGATCTATACGGTGCCGTTTCGTTCATTTACTTTGGCCGCCAACCCGGGCAAGAATTAAGGGAAGATGATTCCCGGTGCACGCCGGTAAGGCGCGCATTCATTGGACGGTGAGGGCGAGCGATGGCCAGGGTAACCGCAACACAAAAGCGTCCGCAGAAGCGACCGCGGGTGCGCATCGGGCGGCCGCCGCGGGAGCTTGCAGGAAAGGTCGACGATCGCATCCTGGACGCTGCTCGCCGCATTTTTTTAGATCGAGGGCTGGCCGGCGCCAGTATCGATGAGATCGCGCGCCTCGCCCGCGCGGGAAAGCCGACCATCTATGCGCGGTTCCCTACCAAGGAAGCGCTGTTCCAGGCTGTCGTGACGCGCAACGCGGCTAACGCCCGGGCGCGATTCGAGAGCCAGCTGCCGGCCCATGCAACCATCGAGGAGCGTCTTGTAAGCGTGGGGACTGACATCCTGGGCCGCCTCCTGGTCAACGATGTGATCGATTTTATGCGGCTGGCGATTGCCGAGGCGCGGCACTTTCCGGATTTGGCGGACGTCGGGCGAATGGCGCGCGAGCGCGGCGCGCAAGCCGTTACTCAGGTGCTAAGCCAGACGGCGCGCCTGGACGAGATCGAGAAGTACCCGGCATTCGCTCCGGAGTTTCTCGCAGCCACGACCGGATTCTTCATCGATCTGGTCGTGGCCCGTCTTCTTATGCGTGCAGTGTTCGGGGAAGACCTCAAGCTGCTGCGCTCGGAGATCGGCTCTCACGTTACACGCAGCGTTGCGTTCTTTCTCGCTGCCTGCTGCAACAGAGGCAGCCTTCCGCGCTAGAAATTAAGGCAACTGTCGAGAGAAATTGATGCCGGGGGCGGGACTCGAACCCGCACGGACCTTTCGGTCCAGAGGATTTTAAGTCCTCTGCGTCTGCCATTTCGCCACCCCGGCACCGTTCTGAACACGCTATCCAGACATTTCACTCTGCGTGAGCCCGAGCCGCTGGCTTATCTGATCGGCGAGCCAGTCGGCCTCGCGTTTGTCGCGGATGCCGTCGGCAAAATCGAAGCTCCGATGACTGCCGTAGCTCAGCCGGAGCTGGCTGTAAACGGTATTGTCGACCGTCATCCCTGCAACCGCGGCCACGCCCGAAACCTCGCTCGCCTCGATTCGCCGGCGCGAATACACGAGCCCCAACAGCGCCTTCTGTATCGTAACCGCTCCGTCGCCGATACGCACCCGCACCGACGCGAGCAGGCTCAGCAGAATGAGTATCAGGATAACTTCGAAGAAGCCCCATCCGATGATCAAGATGAGCGGCACATGCAGCGAGTGCATCAGGCAGAATGCCGCGCTCCAGATGCCGGTGAAAGCCGCCGTCCCGAATGCTCCGCCGGGGCTGCGCAAGGGCGGAAAATAAACCTCCGTGGCGCCGCCCGGCGTCTGGCGCATCGTGATCCGCGAGGCGTCCGGATGCACGTAGCTCTGGGCCTGCCGATGCTCGGCCGCACGCACGGCTTCCGCCTGATGCCGCTGGGCGGCGGTTTGCGACGCCTTGAAGACCGGAACCTCGAATTGCGCATCGAATTTGCCGGCCGCGGTGGGCGCGCTGGCGCTAAGACGCCAGATGATTTCGTTGTTGCTATTGGAATAGTCAGAGGCCGGCGTTTCGGGCGCGATATAAAACGCGACCGGGACGTTTGCGCCGTCGGAGGACGCTGCCTGTTCGTCGTTCCACAGCACGTGCTCCCAGGTCGAAGAGGAGTCGCCGGCACCGGAGGTCGCCCGATTGACGCATCTAAGGCCGAGCGTGAAATTGCCGGTGGGCCTTAGCCCGGCAGGTAGAGTGATTTTGCCCGCCAGCGTCCCGCCGACCTGGCCCGGCACGGAGTCCATCTCGAAGGCCGACCCGCGCACGATGCGCCATCGCGCTGCCTCCCGCACCGCCTGCCGCAAGAGCACTAGGCCAGTCAGCGGAAAAAGCAGCAGGAAAAGGACGGCGTTGTTGTTCCTGGCCAACTCTCGCGGTATCGCATACGCGAGCGGCACGCTGACGGCCAAACAGAGCAGTGCGCCACCGCAGAGCGCGATCGCGCTGGTGCCGGGCGAAGCCGGGACGCGCCCGGCGGCCCACTCCTCGCGCCAGAGCCACGGCTGGTCCGGGTTGGCCGCGCGCAGGCGGTCGCGCTCCCGTGTGAGTTACGCGCCTCGGCGAAATACATAGACCAGCCCGAAACCGATGCCGCCGAAGATGACCGCGAACATCCCGGCGTACGCTGCCGTCGTCAGGTTACCGGCTAGCAGACCTTGAATCGCCCCCATCAGGGCAAACAGGCCGAAGCCGACAAACGGCAGGGCGAACAAATAGAGACATCCAGTTACGGCTCGCTGCTTCGGGCTGGCCGCGCCAATCACTGCTGGGGATGTCTGTTCCGTCATGACTATCGCCCCATGAGTATCGCCCTATGACCGTGCCTGGGCGGAATATCCCTCCGAGGCGCCGAGGGCGATTCTGCACGGCGCGGGAAGGCCGGCGCGTCTTAGGGGACCTCGCTCCGCAGACCATCCTCACCAGACCCGGCCGGATCCGCCTCGAGCGCAGCGGCTATTCGCCCGGTAAAGCGTTACGTAACGCTTGATCGCACCGTACCGCCCGGCATTACAATGTCGCATGATAGCGATCACGCGGATTGGTCGACCGCAGATCATCCGCCAATCGATGAAGCAACTGGGGCTCCTGATGGCGCTGGCGATGGCGGGATGCGGAATCGCCTCGGCGCCGCTTAAGAATACGCCACAAATCGTAGCTACACCGCTGCAGGGCCAGCTCAATGTGACCACGCAACCGGGCGCTCCGATCGGCGACGTGCAGCCGGTCTATGTCTCGGTCGCCAACGGCAGCGACGTGCCACGTTCGATCGTGCCGAGCCAGATTTTCGCGCTCAACGATTCCGGCGCGCGAGTCGCGCCGCTGCCGCCGGGTGAGGCGGCGCGCCAGGCCGGGGGCTCGGGCGAACTTAAGGCCGCGCTGACGAGCGGCGCGGTGGGCGGAGTCGCGGAGGGAGCGCTCGGCGCGGGCCTCGGAGCGGCGATCGGCTCGGTGGTAAACGGATTTTCGGGCTTAAGCGGCGCCGCGAGCGGCGCGATAGTGGGCGCGGCAGTTGGCGGCGGCGCGGGAGTCGTGAGTGGAATGCAAAACGGCGCCAACAAGGCCGACCAGCAGGCCAGCGCGCAGCTTGGGGCGCTGGCGCTGCAGGGCGGCGAGATCCGGCACGATTTCACGGTCAGCGGCTACGTGTTTTTTCCCAAGGGCAGCTATCACGAAGTCGAATTTCTGCTGGTCAATCAGGAGACCGGCGACACCGAAGTGATGCGCGAACCCTGGCGCTAATCAGTTGGCCGCAGCCGCGCACGTTCCGCGGGAAATTTACCGCTACTTCTTTTTCTCCGCGCCGGCGGCGAGCTCGTCGAGCGCCTGGTTGACGAAGTATCGCTGCGCGGGATCGCGATCGTCGAGTTCCGACTTGCGCCGCGCGGTCCACTCCGCGATCGCAATCACCGCGGCTTCTTCGGCGCTGGAAATGCCGAACGCCTCGGCCACTTCGCTCAGCCCTGCCCATAGCTCGTCGGGCACCGCGACGCTTATTGTTTTGCCGGCCATCGCATAAGTCCTGCAATCTTCATATGCCTTTCGGATGACGAGTCTTGTTATGACTCATTGGTGAGGGTCGCACTAGGAGCCGGTGGCCGCGAGGCGGCGGGCGCCGCGCCATAGCACCACGACGATCGCGGACAACATCAGCACGACGATCGCCACGCCCTCGCGAATCTCCAGAAACGGCTGCAGCACCGCGAGCAGCAGCAGCCCGGCGCAGATCATGATCGCGAGTTGCAGGATTTCCATCATCACGCTCCGCTCCCAGTCCTGCAGGGTGACCGCACCGGCCGGCTGGCGATGATCGGCGAGCCGTCGGGCGAGCTGGCGGGCGCCAAACAGCATCGCGGCCATCCCGATCACCGCCACGGCGAGCGCCAGGAGGTCGGCCGCCGTCGCGGCGTGGGCCGGCGCGATTCCGTGGGCAATTATGATTTTATCGATCGGACGCCAGGCGAGATCGAGAGCGAGCACCACCGCGGCGAGGCACAACGCGCCCGCAATCAGGAAGAAGGCCGACGCGGCAAGACCCGAACGGCCATCCAAGGCGGCGCGCCCGGCGTTGACCCGCTCGACCCATCCGTCGTACACGTGCTGCAGGCGCGCCAATGCTTGCGGCGCGCGGCGCTCGACCATCGCCGCGACCGGTCCGCAGGCGCGAATCATGAAGGGCGTGGTAAAGGTCGTGACCGCCGAAACGGCGACGGCGACCGAGTAGAGAAACGGGCGTGCGGCGCCGGTCTCGATCCCGACGCCGGCGATGATGAACGAGAACTCGCCAATCTGAGCGAGGCTCAACCCGGTCTGCACGGCGAGCGGCGCCGCCGTCCCCGCGAGCATCGCACCCAGCGTGATGCCGACGGTCTTGCCGACAATCAGCACGCCGACCAGAAGCGCGAGCGCATGCCAATGCGCCGCGATCAGTTGCGGATCTATCATCATCCCGACCGAGACGAAGAACACCGCGGCAAATACGTCGCGCAGCGGCCGGACCAGCTCTTCGAGGCGCTCGGCGACGCCCGACTCCGCCACCAGCGAGCCGGCCAGGAAGGCGCCCAATGCGACCGAGTAGCCGGCGCGCTCCGCCGCCATCGCGAAGCCGAAGCAAATCCCGACGCTCGCGACGACCAGCGTCTCGTCGCGGCCCGTCCGCGCAACGAACCGCACCAGCGGCGGGATCAGCAGGATTCCTCCGCCGACAATCAGCAGCAGAAAGATCAGGAGGCGCAGGCCCGTCCATTCGAGCGCCCCGGCGTTCAGCGCCGCGCCCGCGCCGATTGGCGTCAGCACCGCCAGCATGATTACCGCGACCAGGTCCTCGCACAGCAGGACGCCGAGGGCGAGGTCGCGCAGGTCGGCGCCGACCTGCTGCTCGGCGAACGCCTTGGCGACGATCGTGGTGGAGGAGATCGAGAGCAGCGCGCCGGTGAAAATGCTCTCGAGCTCGCTCCATCCCAGCGCCCGCCCGCAGACGTAGCCGAGCCAGAGCATCAGGCCGACCTGCACGGCGGTGATAAAGGCGGCGCGCGGACCCAGGCGCAGCAGGCGGCGGATGCTGAACTCCAGCCCGAGCGTGAACATGAGCAGGATCACGCCCAGCTCGGAGACGCCGCGGATTCGGCTGGCGTCGACGAAGATTCCAGGCGTGTAGGGCCCGACGATCATACCGGCAATCAGGTAACCGACGACGACCGGCTGGCGCAGCACCTGAAAGACAACCGTGGTGACCGCCGCCACGCAAAACACCAGCGCCAAATCCTCGAGAAAGGAGTTCGCAACCAAAGTCGGGATCGTCACCGCGTCATCTCCGGCAGCCGCCTTTTCCCGCGCGTCGCGCGGCCGGCAGGGCCGCGCGACGGCTTTGCATATGGTCTTCGCTCGCGGTCGCCGTCACAATAGGGAGACCGGTGAATGCAGAAATTAAATACACGGGCTTGCTGATCGAGTATCTCGGCCACGGCGGGCTCCATCCAGGGTTCGTGGTGCGCGAGCAGGGCGACAAATTGGTGATTCGCGACCAACTCGGGCACGAACGCACCATCGCGCGCGAATTGGTCATGATGCGCCACGGCGCGGCCCGCACCGAGGGTGACGGCGATCCGGCGGCGCGCATCGCGGCGCTGGAGGAGGAGAAGGCGCGGTTGCGCGCCGAACTCGACCTCACGCTGTTGTGGGAAGTCGTGCAGGAGCAGGGCCGCGCGTTCAGCGCCGAGGATCTGGCGGAACTGTTCTTCGGCCGCCGCTCGAGCGCGGGCGCCGCCGTGATGCTCGGAGCGTTAATCGCCGATCGCATCTATTTTGTCCGCCGCAACCGCGAATTCATGGTGCGCAGCCCCGAGCAGGTCGAGCGGCTGCGGGTGCAGGAGAGCCGGGTGCGCATGCGCAGCGAGGAGGGGCGCCGCACACGCGATCTCTTAAGCGCGGTGATCGCGAACGATAGCCGCACCAACGGCACACCCATTTCCTCTGAAGAAGTCGCACCTTTGATTGCCGAGTTGCAACGCTATCTCAAGAATCCCTCCACGCGGAGCCAGGAACTGACCGTGATGCTCGGGCAGGCGGCGCCCGACGTCGACCCGGCCGAGGTGGCGTTCGAAGTTCTCGACCGTCTCGGCGCAACCCCCGCGGCCCCGCGGTTCGCGGCGATCGGCGCCCTGTCGGCCCAGTTCAGCGAAGCGGCCGAGGCCGAAGCGGTCGCGGTCGCACCGATCGAACGCGCCGCGATTGACGGCCCGGTCGCATTCACCATCGACGACGAAGAAACGCTCGAGGTCGACGACGCGCTCAGTTGCGAAGTGACGGCGGACGGCCAGTTGCGGGTCGGCATCCATATCGCGCTGGTCGCGGATTTCGTCGCGCGAGGCGGCGCGATGGATCGCGAGGCGGCCGCGCGCGCCACCACCGTATATCTGCCGGAGACGACCGTCCGGATGCTGCCCGACGAAATCTGCTGCCGGCGAGCGAGCCTGACTGCCGGCGAACGCCATCCGGTGCTGAGCACCTCGGTGCTGTTGGGCCCGCATGGCGAATTGCTCGATAGCGCCATCAGTCCGTCGAGTCTCCAGATCGGCCGGCGGCTCAGCTACGCGCAGGCGGACCGTATCCTTGGCGGCGCCGAGAAGGCCGCGGACGAGGTCGCGACGGCGCTTGGGCGGCTGTACGAGGCGGCGCTCGAGCTTCGCGAACGGCGCAAGCGTGCCGGGGCGATCCTGGTGCAGCGGCGCGAGCCGAAAGTGCGAGTGCACGGCGACAAGATCGAAATCGAAATAATCGACAACAACAACTCGCCGAGCCGCCTCCTGGTAGCGGAGTTCATGGTGTTGAACAACTTCGTCGCGGCGAGCTATGCCGCCGAGCGGCGCATCCCGATCATTTACCGGGTGCAGCCGGCGGCCGGCGATTCCGGCGCGGTGCGCGCGCGGTTGTCGGTCTACCCCGAGTTCCACGCGGGAGCGGGGCTTCGGTGTTACGCGCAACTCAGCTCGCCGATCCGGCGTTACGCCGACCTGGTATTGCAACGCCAACTGGTGAGCGCGCTCGCCGACTCTTCGGCACCGCCCTACGACGCCGACGGGATACTCGCAGTGCTGGCGAATACGGAGAATGCGGAAGCGGAAGCCAAGGAACTGGAGCGCCGCGCGCGGCGCTATTGGACGTTACGCTATTTGCAGCGTCACGTGGTCGACCAGGAACTCGCGGCCACGGTCACCCGCGACGGAGTGAGCGCGGAACTCGACGACTATGCCGTACGCGGCGCGTTGCGCGGCGCGCCTAACGTATCCAGCCAGACGCAGATCCGAGTTCGTATCGCGCGGGTGGACCCACTGCGCAACTGGCTGTCGTTCGACTATCTTGGGACGGCGCCGAGAGCTGTCGAACGATCGTCATCTTAAAGGACAACCGTCGGCCTGGATCGTCCGTTCGGACGCCTGGGCCCCGCCGGGAGCATCTGGCTGGGGCCCTTGCCGGTTTCAAACCTTCTGCGGTCTCGGCCTACGAGCGTGGTAAGCTTCGTCCTGAGAATCAAGCCTCACGATCTTTCGCCGTACTGCTTGGGTCCGACAACCCGAACCTCTCGGCTCTCTATCGGCTGCCCAGCGGCAGCCTACCCACCGGCTACGGGTCGGTTAGGAAAAAAGGCCGCGCCGCCTGCGGCCCGTCCCGTCGAGTCGAAGCTCAGCCCTTGAAGTTGTCCTGCTGCAGGCGCCAACGATCGATCGACTCGATGTTGAAGCGCCAGTCGCTGCCCACCTTGAAAGCCGGCAAACCGCCGCGCTTGAGCTGACGATAGACGGTCGAAGGATGAACTTTCAGATAGTCCGACAGTTCTTTGACTGTCATGACCCTGCTACTTTCCAGTTTCATTGCCATTCTGACTCTCCCCTTGTTTCGCTATTACTTCTCGCCCTGTCCGGCTGCTGCTCCGGACACTAGGGCCTAAAGCAAGGCGTGTGCCGTAAGCGACAGAAAGGGGAATCGAGCCTAATAGGGTGAAAATAGGGGCAAACTTAACGAATAAAGCGTCATCAATTTGCCGACCGGTACGAAAATGTCGGTCAAGCTTTCGCCGCACCGATGCAAGTTTGACCACAGGTTGTTTCATTCATGCAATACCTGCTGGCCTCCGCAGTCCCATCCCTCTGGTCCGTCGACGGCTAAATTTGGCAGCGTTATGCGAACCCTGTTCTAAATTTTCTAAGAAAGCCACCTGCCTCCCCTTACTGTTCACTGCGTCCTGACCCCTCTAAATCTTCCCCACCAGTTCGCGCTCGCATTCGCCGACGAAGCGCGTCACACCCGCCGCGTCGGTCTGGCGATGCAGCAGGATCAGGCGATGCACGCCGGCCTCGCCGAAGCGGCGCGCTTCGTCGCGATCGATTCGTCGGCTTGGAGTGACGCTTATCTCCAATTCCTCGAACCGCCGTCCGGCTTCCTTGCAAGCGGCTTTGAGCGCCTCGACGTGTTTCCTGGTGGTCTCGAGGTCGAGGGCGAAACCGTACCATCCCTTGGCCAGGCGCGCGGCGCGCGAGAAGGCTTCCCTGGTGTGGCCGCCAAAGACGATCTCCGGATGAGGTTTCTGCACCGGCCGCGGCATCGCATTGACGCCGCCGAAGGAGACGAAGCGGCCGCGGAATTCCGGCTTGTCCATCGTCCATAGCGCGATGATCGCGCGCAGGAACTCCTCGCTGCGCGCGCCCTTGTGGTCGAAGGGCGCGCCGATCGCCTCGAACTCGGGTTTGAGATAGCCGACGCCGATGCCGAAAATCAGCCGCCCGCCGGCGAGCACGTCGGTCGAGGCGAGTTCCTTGGCCAGCACGACCGGGTTGCGCTGGGGCAAAATTATGATCCCGGTGCCGAGGCGGATAGTTTTGGTATGCGCGGCGACGAAGCTCAGCGCGATCAGCGAGTCGATAAACGGAGTCTCGGGCGCGGCTGGCGACGGCGGCACCTGCGGGTCGGGGAGCACGATATGCTCGCCGGTCCAGAGACTCTCGAACCCGGCCGCTTCGGCGGCGCGGGCGGCCTCGCGCGCCGCCTGCGGATCGGCGCAGGGACCATAGTTGATTCCGAACAGCGCTATCTTCATGTTAGGCAGAACTAACACGAAGCGATGCGCACGGGAACCCGGCGACGCGGTCCGCGGCACGATACGCGCGGCCGCAGCGGGGTCGGTGGTGCGACAGGGAACCTGACAACATGAGATGTCCGAAGTGTGGATCCGACTCGGCCCCCGACGCGCAATTCTGCCCGCGATGCGGCACTCGGCTTTACCAGCCAAAGCCGGCGGACAAGCGCGAGTACGCGCTGCTGCGGGTGCATCCGGCCTGGTGGCATTTCATCGGCGCGATTCTTTTTTCCTGCGTGCTTCTGGTCGGGGCGGGATTTGCCTTGCACTCCGCTAACGTGAACGGACGCGATGTCGGTCTGGTGCTGCTCGCGATCGGAGTGGCGGAGTTGCTCTCGATCGCGCTTAGACGTCACTTCATCTCGTGGAGCCTCACCTCGGAGCGGGTAATCGAGCACAAGGGCATCCTCGCCCGGCATCGGCGCGAGATGGAACTGGCCGACGTTCGCTCGGTGGACGTCGAGCGGCGTTTCATGCAGCGCGCGATGGGTCTTGGGAACGTGCTTATCGCGTCGGCCGCGAGCGCCGATTATGCGATCAGGCTTTATGACATCCCGGACCCCGAAGGAGTGGCGGAAACGCTGCGCCGCGCGCGCCTGAAGCGCCTGGCGTAGCGGATCAGGCGAGCACAGGGCCGTTCGCGTATGGCCGTACCGAATAACAGGCAAACGAAAATTGGCCGTGCGCGCACAAGTGCGAAGTGCGCGACGGTGGAAAAATCATTAGCCTCGCGTAGCTGGAAGTTTGACCTCGATTGAGCGCACGCCGATAATCGGCGCATTGGCGCGCACGTCAAATGCGAGATGCGCGCGTGGGGGAAGGGGCGGCGCGATGACCAGGCATCCGGATCTCCGCTACGAGCGCAAGCTCTGGCGCAGCGGCGTCGAAGTAGTGGCAGGAGTCGACGAGGCCGGAGTGGGTCCGATGGCCGGGCCGGTGGTCGCGGCCGCGGTTATTTTCGCTCCCGAGGCCTTCATCAAGGGCGTTCACGATTCCAAGCAGCTCGCGCCGGAAAGGCGTGAGGAGCTCTACGAGCGAATAACCGCATCCGCGCTCGCCTGGGGCGTCGGGGTGGCCGAGCCGCTCGAAATCGATCGGCTCAACATTTATTGGGCGACGCGCGAGGCGAGCCTGCGCGCGCTGGCCGGCCTGGGGCGCGCTCCCGGCCACGTGCTGGTCGACGGACGCGGGATCGCTCGCCTGGAGCATCCGCAAACCCCGATCGTCGGCGGCGACCGCAAGAGCTTTTGTATCGCGGCCGCCTCGATCCTGGCCAAAGTGACGCGCGACCGGATGATGTGCGAGTACGACGCGCGTTTTCCCGGCTACGGCTTCGCGCAGCACAAGGGCTACTGCACGCCCGAACACTTCGCCGCGCTGCGCGCGCTCGGCCCCTCGCCGATCCATCGCCGCTCGTTCGCGCCCGTCTTCGACGCCGCGCAGCTCGTGCTCGCGATCTGCGACTTATCATCCTGAGCGCCTTGGGTTAGAGTCTGGAATTGAACGGCCCACGGCGCCGGGCGCGTCGTCCGCGACGGCGCGCCATGGCCGCCTGCCGTTCCATAGCTTCATCCGGAGGGCCTGACGAACTTGGCAAATGCACGATACGACCTGGCGATAATCGGTTCCGGCCCCGGCGGCTACGTGGCGGCGATCCGCGCGAGCCAGCTCAAGATGCGGGTCGCGGTGGTGGAGCGCGAGGAAGTCGGCGGCGTGTGCCTTAACTGGGGATGTATCCCGTCCAAGGCGCTACTCAACTCGGCCGAGACGATGGAGTCGATCCGCGGCGCCGCCAAGGAACACGGGATCGAGGTCGGCGAGGTCAAAGTCGATTTCGCCCGCGTGATCAAACGCAGCCGCGAGGCGGCGGATAAACTCTCCAAAGGTGTGCGCTTCCTGTTGCGTAAGAACAAGGTCGACCTGTTCGAGGCCAGCGCGAGTGTCGCGGGGCCCAATAGCGTCGCGCTCAGCCAGGCGGCAGGCAAACCGGCGCCCCCCGCGGCGGCGATCGAGGCGGAGCGCATCCTGGTCGCCACCGGCTCGGGCGAGCGGCTGTTCGGCGGAATGAAGATTGGCGACGGCGTGATGACCAGCCGCGAGGCGCTCCTGCACGACCGTCTGCCAGAAAGCGTGGCCGTGATCGGCGCGGGCGCGGTGGGACTGGAGTTCGCGTACTTCTACCAGGCTTTCGGCGCCAAGGTGACGGTGGTCGAACTGGAGAAGCAGATGCTGCCCGGATTCGACGCCGAGATCGCCGAGGAGTTGCGCCGCTCCTTCGTCAAGCGCGGGGTGACGGTGATGCTCGGGCACGGATACAAATCGATGGAGCGCAAGGGCGGACGATGGACGGTCACGCTGGACGCCGCCGGCGTGGCGAAGACCGTCGAGGCCGAGGCCGTGCTGGTCGCGGTCGGGCGCAATCCGCTAAGCCCGAACCTGGGGCTGGAAAAAATCGGCGTCGAACTCGAACGCGGCTTTATCAAGGTCAACGACTCCTTCCGCACCGCCTGCCCGAGCGTGTACGCGATCGGCGACGTGATCCGTCCCCCGCTGCTCGCGCACAAGGCCTCGGCCGAGGGCGTCGCCGCGGTCGAAATCATGGCCGGAGTGCGCGAACCCGGCTTCGACCTGCTGTCGATCGCCGGATGCATCTACTGCGAGCCCGAGGTCGCCACGGTCGGGCTGACCGAAGCGCAGGCGCGCGAGCGCGGAATCGAGGTCAAGGTCGGCAAGTTCCCGTTTCGCGCGATCGGCAAGTCGGTCGCGGTCAATCAGACCGAGGGTTTCGTCAAGATCGTCGCGAGCAAGGAGTACAGCGAAGTGCTGGGTGCGCAAATCATCGGCCATCACGCGACGGATCTGATCTCCGAGATCGTGCTGGGGCGGACGCTGGAGACGACCACGGCCGAGATCGGCAAGACCCCGCATCCGCATCCCACGCTGTCCGAGGCGATCATGGAGGCAGCGCTGGCCGCGGAGGGCGAGGCGATTCATATTTAGCGGCCCGCATCCGATGGAGACGCGCGGCACACTCGAGATTGCGCGGCTGGGGACGGCCGACTATGAATCCGCGCTCGCGCTGCAGGACGCGCTGGTGGCGGCGCGCCGCGACGATCTGATCGGCGATACGCTGCTGCTGCTCGAGCATCCGCACGTCTTCACCCTGGGCCGCGGCGCCGACGCCCGCTACCTGCTCGAGGCGCGGCCCGGAGTTCCGGTCTTTCGCGTCGCGCGCGGCGGACAGGTCACCTATCATGGGCCGGGACAACTCGTCGCCTATCCGATCCTTAAACTCGAAGGGCGCGATCGCGACATTCACCTGTATCTGCGAAGGCTCGAACAGACGATGATCGACGCGCTGGCGAAACTCGGGATCGCCGCCGGCCGGCGCGCCGGCCTCACCGGCGTATGGGTGGGCGAGCGTAAAATCGGCTCGATCGGCGTCGGACTGCGGCGCTGGATAACGCTGCATGGCTTCGCGCTCAACGTGTGCACCGACCTCGAGTATTTCGGCGCGATAGTGCCGTGCGGAATCGCAGGGGTCGAGATGACCTCGGTCAAACTCGAACTCGAGCGCGAAGTTCGCCGCCCGATCGACGACCGCGAAATCGCCGCCCAGCCGGACCTCGGGGCCGCGGCCGCGACGGCAATCGAACAATCCTTCGCCCCGGTTTTCGGCTACGAACGTGTCCTTAGCGCCGACACCGCGGCGCTGTGGGCGCGCGTTGACCCAGTGGCCGCCGCCTGCGAAGCTCAGATTCGTATATGAGCGAACGCAGGCATCCCGACTGGATCAAGGTGCGCGCCCCGACCTCGCCCGAATACTTCCGCACCAAGGCGCTGCTCGCCGAATTGCGGCTGCACACGGTCTGCCAGGAGGCATGCTGCCCGAATATCGGCGAGTGCTTCTCGCATCGCACGGCCACCTTCATGCTGATGGGCGACGTGTGCACCCGTAATTGTCCCTATTGCGCGGTCGCGCATGGCAAAGTACGTCCGCTCGATCCGGACGAGCCGCGGCGTATCGCCGAGGCGGTCGCGCGCCTGGGCCTGGACCATGTGGTCGTCACCTCGGTCGATCGCGACGATCTGCCCGACGGTGGCGCGGCTCATTTCGCCGCGACCGCCGGCGCGATCCAGCGGCTTCGGCCGGCAGCCCGGGTCGAAGTGCTGGTGCCCGACTTCAAGGGATCGCATCCGGCGGTCGAAACCGTAGTCGGCGCGCCGGTCGCAATCTTCAATCACAATATCGAGACCGTACCGAGCCTCTATCGTAAGGCCCGGCCCGGCGGAAATTATCAGCGCTCGCTCGATGTGCTCGATCACGCCAAAACTTTCGCCAAGACCTGCGGCAAGCCTTGCGGGAAGACCGAGGGCCGCGCGCTCCTGACCAAGGCTGGAATCATGCTCGGCCTGGGCGAAGAACCGTCTGAAGTTGAAAGCGTGCTACGCGACCTGCACGCGGTGGGATGCGATATCCTAACGCTGGGTCAGTACCTGCGCCCCTCGCGCGACCATCTGCCGGTCGAGCGCTACGTGACCCCAGCCGAGTTCGCCGAGCTTAGGGTCGAGGCGATGGCGATGGGCTTTCGGCACGTCGAATCCGGACCCCTCGTCCGCAGTTCCTACCATGCCTGGGAGCACGTGAATTAGACTGCTTTCGGACCCGGTCTCACGACAAATCAAGGATTCGCAGAAGCGTGGCGAGGCTCCGGGGTCGCATCCTGTCGTTGCGGACCCGCAACGTGGAGGTCCAGGCGGATACCGTCGGCCTCGCGGGCACAGTAGCTAATCGAAGCATAAGCTCTCTTTATCATCACTTCTTTCTTTTCTCTTCATAGCAATTAAACGATTTCTAACGGTCGTATAAGACGTTATATATACTTTATTATTCTTTATCAGATGCAGGGCTATATGTGAGCTGAGGCGATTCGTCCAGACGGAACGTGTTTTGCGTAACACCCAAGGGCATCCGCTGGGGAAATCCGGAGAACCATGAATCTAAAACTCGAAGAGCTGAGGAAGCGTCTGCTCGATCCAGCGGCACCTACTGCGCCAGCGCCGCCGGCCGAGACGATTTACAAGCGCAGCGCAGAACCGATTAGCCCGCCGGAATCTCCGGTGATGACCGATCTCACGGACGCTGCCGAGCGAAGGAGCGCGCGAACGGCCCAGGCGGACTCACTGGCCAGCACCGTCCTTCAATACGTCGGTGAAAATGCCGACCCCGGCAAATCCCGCTACCAACTGGCGCAGGCGGTCACCAAGGTCTTTGACTCGACCAAGCAATACCGGGAACAGCTGACCGACCTGGCCAAGTCATTCGACATGATCGAGCAAACGGCGCAATCGGCGACTCGCGCGTTCGAACCAATCCGCGCGTTCGGCGAGCAGATGGCAAAGCTCTCGAGCACCTTCGAGCCGATGCGTTCGTTCCAGGAACAACTCGGTACGCTGGCTGAGTCGTTCGAGCCGATGAGGGCGCTGCACGACCAGATCGCGATGCTGGCCGAGGCCTTTCAGATCAATCTCGCTGAGTTCGCCCGCTCAATGGAGCCCGCGAAGGCCTTCCAGGTGCAGATCGCCAAGCTGGCCAGGACCTTCGAGACAGTGGGCGAATTACAAAACCAGTTTCTCGAACTATCGGAGACGTTTCGCGTCGCATCGCGGACCGGCGACGGTCCGAGCGGCCCGACCGCCCGTAATTAGCATTTGACGTGGCGCCGCCACCCTGACGGCGGTCGCCGCGATGGTCTCAAAGAGGGGGGGATACCCGGGGCCGGACGGGCCGCGAGGCCCGACCGGCCGCTGGGAAAATCCAAAGGGTGGGGGACCGCGAAGGCCGCGCCGGCCGCTCGAAAGAGCGGCCGGTCGCGGCCCTCGTATGTCAGGTGCTCGAGGCGCGCGACGCCGTGTGCTGGCGTTAGCGTCGCGCGAGTCAGGGCGCGCGACGCTAACGCCGGTGATGCCCGCCGCGTTACGCGGCGGGCATCACCGGCGCGCCACGCGCGCCCCCGCGATGCGGCGGGCGCGCGCGTGGCGTGCGATACGCCCGCCTCTCCAAAACGGCGCGGGCGGGCTGCTCCGAGAGCGGCCCGCCCGTGCCGTTTCCGCGGGGGCGGTTATGATGGGGCGAGCGGGCGCGGGCTTAAGCCCGCGCCCGCTCGCCCCGAAGCGTCACTGTGCCAGGCGCTTAAGCTCCGCAGTCCGCGTCTGCATGTACGCATCTTGCACCGCGCCGTAGAGGTCGACCGCGTAGCGGTCGGCCTCTTCGAACTGGTTGGGATGCAGCGAGCGGTAGTTCACCGCGTTGATCGCTTGCGAACCCACGTCGGCCGGCACCGTCACATACCACGGCAGCAGCCAGCTCATCGGGTTCATGAGGCCATCGACCACCAGGCCGACCGTATCGCGGGCGGTCGAAGGTCCAAGGAACGGCAGCATGATATACGGCCCCGAGTAGATCCCGTAGTGACCCAATGTCAGGCCGAAGTCGTCGTTGTGCTGCTTCATCCCGAACCAGCTGTCGGCAACGTCGAAGAGCCCTGCCACTCCGAGCGTACTGTTGATTCCGAAGCGCGCGAGCTCATCGCCCGCGTTGAGGATGTGCAACTGGAACAGATTGTTGGCAAAGCGCGGAATGACGCCGATATTTTTGAAAAAGTTATTTACGCTTTGGCGCGCCGGCTCCGGCAGCACGTAGGAGTAACCCTTGGCGACCGGCGTGACCACGTACTGGTCGACGTCGATATTGAAATTGAACATCGCTGAGTTAAACGGCTCCAGCGGATCGGGATACGGTCCTCCCGTCTCGCCCGGCAACGCGCGCTCACCCGGCAGCCTGGGCGGAGCCGCCTGGTCGGCGCCCATCGCGGACTGGGCGAACGCGGTCGAGACCACCATCAGGGTTGCGAACAGCGCCGCCATCGAGAGACCGGCCAGCGTTTTCGCGCACTGCGTAGTTCGTGTTCGTATGATTGGTTCGCTCACGGCGATGTTTAACCTCCGCGCCGGCCCTCTGGTTCGGCGCTGTGTCCCCCCCAAAGTTTGGGTCTACGACCCCATCGAGGCCTGCAGCTGCTCCTGCTTGGCCTTCATATCGGCCATCAGTTTAGCGAATCCTTGATCATTAATCACGCGGTTAAACTGATTTCGATAATTCGCGACAATGCTGATGGCGTCAACGGTCACATCATAGATTTTCCAGTTGCCATCCATGTCACGCAAGAGGTAATCCACCTTAATTGGCTGCTTACCCGGCTGAATTATCTGGCTGCGCACCCGGGCGAAGCCCTCTCCTTCGGAATTCTGGCCGAGCACGGCCACGTCCTGGCCGGAATAATCCTGAATTTTGCTGAGATAAGCGTTCTCAATAAAGGCGGTGAAGAGTTGGGCGAACTGCGCGCGCTGGGTCGGGCTGAGCTCGCGCCAATGGTAGCCCAGGGCGATCCGCGACATGTCGGCGAAATCGAAATGCCGCTCGAGCAAATCGCGCAATTGACGCCGGCGCTGCGGCAGCGGGGTACTTTTATCCCGCAACACCGGCAAGGATTTATTGATGACCTGATTCACCGTGTCGAGCGGCGTCGGCAGCGCCCACACAGGCTCCGGCGAGCCGCCCTGCAGAATCATCAGGGCCATTATCGCGACCGCAAACACGCTCTTCGCCAACGGTATGGCAGGGAACCAGGCCTGCGCCGGCTTGACGGCAACAAGGTTGCCCGCTGAGCAATTACTCCCCAACATAAAGGCTTTTTTCCTGCTTTACTTCAGGTCCTTGTCATTCTCACCGGGGGATGTGCCGCTGCCCGAGCCGCCACTGTTGCCCGAGCCGCTCCCGCCACCGGAGCTGGAACTGCCATTGCCATTGATCAGTTGACCGATAGCGTCTTCGAGGACGAAGGCCGATTGGGTTCGCCGGATCACGCCGCCGTCGGCGATATCGTGCTCACCGCCGCCGAGCGAAATCGAGACATACTTGTCGCCAATTATACCGCTGGTTTTGATTGACGCTATAGCGTCCGTATCGACGTGCACCCCGTCATTGATCCGCATCCCCACGCGGGCGCGATAATCCTTGAGCGAAATCGAAATTACCTTGCCAACCTGCACACCCGCAATCTCGACCTGGTCGCCGACTTTCAGGCCGGAGATATTATCGAAGTTCGCATAGACGATGTACCCTTTATTATTGAACAGCTCGATTTTTCCCAGCCGCAGCGACAGGATCGCCAGTGCTGCGATTCCCGCCAGCGCGAAGAGTCCCACCATAAGTTTGGTTGTCCAACTCGCGTACATGGTCTTCTGCTCTCAGAACCTCTGTGCTCAAAGCGCGGCGGGGTCGCGCTCGTCTCCGGCGGTCCTGCCCGCCAGGAAGCGGTTGAAGACCTCGTCGTTGGCAACGCTAACTTCGGCCGGCGTTCCGGTAAGCCTCATCCTGCCCTCGTGCATAAAGGCGACGCGGTCGGAGATCTCGAAGACCGCGGGCACGTCATGGCTGACCATCACGACCGTCAGGCCGAAGCGCTGTTGGGTATGGCGTATCAGCGCGTGAATCGAACCGGTGCGAGTCGGATCCAGTCCGGTGGTCGGCTCGTCGAGCATGAGAATCTTGGGATTGCGGATAAGCGCGCGTGCGAGCGCCACCCGCTTCTGCATCCCGCCGCTTAGCTCGGAGGGATACTTCTCTTCCATCCCCTCGAGTCCCACGTTGGCCAGCATCTCGTGCACCTTCACGGCGATTTCCTCGCGCACCATGCGCGTATTTTCGACCAGCGGAAACGCCACGTTGTCGAACACGGTCATCGAGTCGAACAGCGCCCCCGCTTGGAACAGCATCCCGAATTGTTTGCGCACTTCGTCAAGTCCGCCATTGCCAAGTCGGGTGACATCGACGCCTTCGATTACGATTCTGCCCGAGTCGGCTCGCATCAGCAGATTCAGATGCTTCAGGAGCACGGTTTTACCGCATCCGCTGGGCCCCACGATGGTGGTGATGTGACCGCGCGAACAATCGAGATCCACGCCCTTTAAGACCTGCTGGGCGCCGAAGCGATGGCGCAGATCGCGCACTTCAATTGCAACCGCACCGGGTGCGACCGGCGCGGCCTTCGCTTTTCCGTTTTGCTCGACAATCGCCATCTTCACTCAATAATGCTCGCCTCAATCACGCTGAGGACTCATTAACGCTCGGCTCAACAACGCTCGTACGAAACTCTCTCGAAGCGCGGATTCTATAGGAGAATCGACGTGAGGAAATAGTCCCAGGCCAGGATCAGCACGCTCGAGAGCACCACCGCCTCGGTGGTCGCGCGGCTCACCCCGGTCGCCATCCGCTGCGCGTGATAGCCCTTGTAGCAGCAGACCCACATCACTACCAGCCCGAAGACCAGCGCCTTGTACAGTCCGGTCATGATGTCGTGGCCGCTCATGTTCTGCGCGATACCGTTTAAGTAGCTGCCGCCCGGCGCGCCCATCAGGCCCACCCCGATAAGGTAGCCGCCCCAGATTCCGATCACGTCGAAAATGCTGGTCAGCAGCGGAAAGCTGATGACCCCCGCGATCACGCGCGGCGAGACCAGGTATTGAATCGGATTTATCGCCATCACGGCCAGCGCGTCGATCTGCTCGGTCGCCTGCATCGATCCCAACTCGGCCGCCATTGCCGACCCCGCCCGCGCCGTAACCATCAGCGCCGCCAGCACCGGGCCCAGCTCGCGCACCAGCACCAGCGCAACCACGGTCCCGAGCGCGCCCTCCGAACCGAAGCGGCGCAGCGTATTGTAACCCTGCAGGCCGAGCACCATCCCGGTGAACGCGCCGATGAGCGCGACCAGCACGATCGACTCGGCTCCGATCGTACGCACCTGGCGGATCGTGAGCCGCGGCTTGTAGGGCGGCGTCATCGCGCACCACAGCGCGGTTGCGAGGAACAGCGCGAAGTTTCCCAGCGCGATGACATTATCGATCACCAGCGCGCCAAGGCGCTCGATCAGCTCGACGATTCGCGACATCCGGATAGCCGTCTAACCGTGAACGATCCCGCGGCGGGCAAGCTGGCTGTAAGTGTGCGTCATGCTGGGCGCGCGTACAAACTCGCTCAGGTCGTCGATCACGTCGAGGTCGAGCGCCGGGCCGCGTTGGCGCACCACCCGGCTGGGCAGACCGAGGCGATAACATTCCTCGAGGTGGCGCCGGAGACTCTGGCCGCCGAAGCGGGTGGGAATCGCGCCGGCCGGCGCGCGGGCGATCATATTGGTGCCGCTCAGATCGCGCGAGGGCACCAGCACTACGCCGCGCCCCTCTTCGGCCAGTTCACCGAACACCGCGTCGATATCCTCACCGGTCACCAGCGGAATGTCCGACAGCACCGTGCATAGCGCCTGGACGCCTTGCGCGGCCAGCGCGTCGGTCGCCAGGCGGACCGCCGCATTGAGTCCGCGCGGAAACTCCTCATCGATAACCAACGCGCCCGCGCCGCGCGCCACGTCCAAAAGCGCCGGATCCGAACTGATAACCGCCACGTGATCCGCCGCGCGCGCACTCAGCGCCGCGGCCAGCACGTCGCGGAACATCGCCTCGGCCAGCGCCATGCGATCGGCGTCGCCGACGGCGCGGCCCAGACGCGTCTTGGCGAAAGCGAGATGCTTGGCGGCGATGAGAATTGCGCGCACGGCGTACCTTTATAACTCACCCCGTGAGTCGAGCCAAACGTAAAGAGCAAATCAGCCAAGCGCCTGCCTTGACAGTCTTTGCACCGCTGCTTCAACATTGAACCTGCGCTCCGCGATTATTTTGCCGGGTAACCGCCCTGCGCCGCTCGCCCGCCCGATGGCCGATGCGGCAGAGTGCGGAAGCGCCATATCCATTCGAGTCGGCGAGAAAGGTGGGAGGCAATGGAGCGGAAGCAACGGAGTTTGCCGGAATCAATGCATTCAATAGTCCTTGACCCGAAACCAAGGGGCCTCCGATTTATGCGGGCTCGCACCCTGATGCTGGCGGCAGCGGCCGCGATGGGTGTAGCGCTGGCCGGCGGCTGCCATCACGAGACGGTCGACGAGTACCTTAGCGCGGGTGATGAGGCGATGCAGAAGACCGAACTGCCATCGGCCGAGCAGAACTACCAGGCGGCGGCCAAGGCGGCGCCCAACGACCCGCGGGTCCACGTCGCGCTTGGCAACCTGTACGTCTTCGAACAGAAGCCGACGCTCGCGCAGGTGGAATTCATGCGGGTGCTCGAACTCCAGCCCAACAACGTTGCCGCCCACTCGGCGCTCGGCGGGCTTTACGAGTCCCAATCGCAGATGGGCGCCGCACAAGAGCAGTACCTCGCGGCTGTAGCGCTCAAGCCGGCCGAACCGGCCTATCGGATCCAGCTCGGTTCGATGCTAGCGAAGGTCAACAAACCCGGATGGGCCGAGGCTCGAACTGCGCACCGCGATCGGGCTCCAACCCAAAAATGCGCAGGCCCATCTGGCGCTCGCCAACCTGTTGAGCGCGACCCCCAACGGCAAGGCCGAAGCCGACGCCGAGTATGCCGAGGTGCGCGCGCTCGATCCGCATCTGCTGCCCGCCCCTCCGCCGACCGCGGTCGAACCTGCGGCGCCGGCCGCCGTGCCAAGCGCGGAAGCCGCGGCGGCGCCGCCTCCCGCGCCCGGCGTTGCACAACACAAGCTCAAGCCACTTAACCGCAAGTTCAAGCTGACCCATGACTCCGCGGTCTACCAAGCCGCCGACAGCTCCACTAGCGTGGTCGGCCGGGTACATCACGGGCACTTCGTGCATGTCACTGGAATCCAGGGCAATTGGCTCCAGATAACTCTGCGCAACGGCACGGTCGGCTTCATCCCGGTGACTGCGGCCGAGTAGCCGCAGGCGAAACGCCCGAGGAGTCTCGTACGTAGTGGAGGATCCAACATGGCCAATCAGGAAGTAGCACAGGACGTAACCTTCGCGGGCAAAGCCGGCCAGCTCAAAGCCTACGTGGCTCACCAGGACGGCGGCGCCCCGCGCCCGGCGGTTATAGTGGTGCAGGAATGGTGGGGACTCGACGACCATATCCGCGATGTCGCGCGGCGCCTCGCGAGGGAAGGCTATTTCGCGGTCGCACCCGACCTCTACTCGCGCCAGGGCCATCAGGTGACCAAGGACCCCAACGTCGCGGGCGAGCTGATGGCGAAACTCGCGCCGGCCGACGGCATCGACGACCTGCTGAGCACGGTCGCGTGGATCAAGAGCCGGAAGGAAGCCGATGGCGCCCGGATCGGGGTGATCGGCTTCTGCATGGGCGGGAGCTACGCGATGGCGCTGCCGTGCGTCAGCAGGGATATCAAGGCCGCGGCGCCGTTTTACGGCGAAGTCCCCGGCGACGATCAACTGCGCAATCTCAACTGCCCGGTATTCTACGCCTACGGTGAGAATGACGGATGGATTACGAAGGCCGACGTCGACCGGCTGGCCGCGGGGCTGAAGAAGTTCAACAAGCGCGGCGAAGTGAAAATCTACAAGGGATGCTCGCACGGCTTCTTCAACGACACGCGCAAGGACGTCTACGCCGCGGCGGAAGCGCGCGACGCCTGGGGCAAGGCGATTGCGCTGTTCAAGGAAAATCTTGGCGCGTAGCGCTGCACCCGCCAGCGCGTAGCGCTACACCATCGGGACCGCGCGGGCATCTGGTGCTCGGCAACCTGCGCGAAGTCCAGCGCGATCCGCTCGGACTGCTGCGCGACGGCTTTGGCGCTCACGGCGGCGTCGTGCGCCTGCGCTCCTGCACGCCGCCTGCCCGGTTCTGGATGATCACCGCACCGCGGCCGTCGCGGAACTCGCAGCCGCGCCGCACGTTGATCGCGGCCGGGGGCCAAGCCTTACGAGAACTGGCGCGGGAACTAGCGCGAGAACCAGTGCAGAAAAGCTAGCGATAGATCATAGCGATCGAAAGCGCGAGCACGCCCTTGCCTCCGTACTGTACCTTGCACTGATCGAATGACGGTGCCCTGAGCGTCGGATACACGTTGTTGGTGAATCCATAGCCCTCGAGCGGGTAACCGAGCCTCCGGTCGAATTTGCCGTTGCCGTTTTCGTCATGAAAGACGGTAGCTGCGTAGGCGCCGGCCGGCAGCCCCTTGAATTCGCACACGCCCTTGCCGCCCTCGATAGGCACCGAAATTTTACGGAACTCGGTGCCGACGGTGGTAAAATCGGCGTGGTTTGCGCTCGACCATAGCGAGCAAATCACCGAGCCTTTCTGATTGCGCACGCCGCTTACCACGATACGGATTTCGTCCGAGCCAGCCGCCCCCGGTTGCGCGGGTGCGACCCGTGGCGCGAGCGTAAGTCCGCTCGCCACTGCGAGCGCCCATGCGAAACGTTTGCGCATCACGATTGGATTTTTTCCTGATTGATTTTGGCGTGCTGTAGGTTCGCGGTAGGTGCCGCCGCCGAGTCCGCACCAAGCACATGACTTACGCCATAATGGGCGGCTTTTTGAAACAACGCCTGACGATCAGTGCTGGCCGTAGTCGAGCGCGACGCCCTTGCGCTGCGCGTAGATATAGGCCTCGAGCGCGCGCAGCTTCGGATCGTTGGGATCGAGCGCCTTGCCCTTGATCGGGTTTTCGATACACCAGTCGATCATGTCGCGCAGCAGCGCGACCCGCTGAAGCTGGACCTGATACTTGGGATAGGTCTCGGGATGGGTATTGGCGGCGTCGGGATGGCACATGTCGCAGCTTATTCCGATCGTGCTGCCGAGCGCCTTGTCGTCGTGAAAAATGCGTTTGCCCTCGGCCACGAACTTATCGGTCTCGGCCTTCCAGACCTTGTAGTCGCGCGGCTGAAAGCTCGCGTAGGTGTCGCCCTGCTGGACCGCCAGCGAGGGCGCCGCCGCGGGAGCCTGGCTACCTGACATGGTCGCCGTCGAGGCCTTGGGGCTCGGCGGTGTGGCTTGGGCGACTTCCCATCGCTCGCCCGGATGCGCCCGCCGCCACCGGTCCATCAATTCGTCGCTCACGGCCTGGGCGCGCGCGCGCGACATCTTCTGGCCCGGCTTCAAGCCCTTGACCTCGATACTGGTCTTGCCGTCGCAGAGCATCACGACCGTGCCGCCGCTTTGCGCCGCGGGAACGTCGTGAGCCGCCGCCTGCTGCGCATACGAGCGCGCGCCGCGAATCGCCAGGGCCACGCCCGCGATCGCGGTTCCAAGCATCACGAGAACTATTCGTCTGGAGATCATTGTCGCCTCGTCGAATGAGAGAGACCGTCGAGTATCGGTTGGCGATCAATAGCTCGCGAACTGGGGCGCGGGCGGGCGATAGACCTTGCCATGCGATCGCAGGTATTGCGCGCGCACCGTGACCGGGTTGCGATCCCACAGGTTGTACATCATGTCCGCCAGCCCTTCCTTGCCGACATTGACCTGGCCGTCACCGAGGCCGTCGAGCTGATCGTACGGATCGGGACGATTCATCTGCACGGTGAGCGGCGGCAGGCCCTGCGGCGCGTAGGGCCACGGCCACGCCGTCGAGAGCATCCCGTAAAAACTGATGTTGCCGATCTGGTTGAACAGCATCTGATGCGTATGGCCATGGATTACGGTGACCTTGTGGTAGGGCGTGAGCAGCGCCTGCACCTGCTCGGCGTCCTCGGTCCAGAAATTCCAGTTGCGGTAGTACTTGTAGAGCGGCGAGTGCGAGAACACGAGCAGCGGGGTGGTGGCCGGCACCTTGGCGAGATCGTTTTTGAGCCACGCCCGCTGTTTCTCGCCGACCTCGAAGCGCGACTGGATCGGATTGTCCAACCCCGCGACGATTTGCATCCGCGCGGCCGGCGTCAGCTTGCGCGCGGTCCAGAAATCCTTCTCGTACACGCTCATCAGGACGATCACGTGGACACCCTTCCAGTCGAACGAATACGTGGGCGGCCCGAACAGCTCCTGCCATTTCTCGCCCAGGTCGTAAAACCAGTCGTGCTCGCCGACCATTATCTTGACCGGCGCCTTGAGCATCGAGAGGATTTCCTTGCCCTGCTGCAATTCCTCGGGCCGGCCCAACTGCGCCAGGTCGCCGCCGAACAACACGAAGTCGGGCTGCGGATCGAGCGCGTTCACGTCCTCGACCGCTTTGACCGCGCCTTTGACGAAGCGCTGATTGAGCGTCCGCACGTACATGTGCGTGTCGGAGATATAGGCAAAGGTGAACGGCGGCGTTCCCGGCGCGCCGGTCGCGCTCGCGTTCTTGTCCAGCGCGGCCTCGGCCACGTTGACGAGTTGAAAGGTGTGCGGCGGCATCAGGCCCTTGGCCATCACTGCGCCGGCGCTCGCCGCAAGGACCTTCATAAAGGTGCGGCGGTCGAGCCGGCGCATCCCGCGCAGCACCTTGTCGCGGTCTTCCATGTATTTGGTTTCGACGCTCTTATGCCGTGCCGCCATGGCTGTGCTTCCTCGTGGATAAGAAGTTGTCAGTCGCCGCCGAGCAGCGCGGGGTTCTCTTCGTTCTGGGCCGGAGTCATGTCGCCGAACGGCCCCTTGAAGCCGGGGCCGAGGCCACTCTTGCCCATCGCGGCCGCCTCGTCGCGCTGCGGCCGGTCGGTCTTGGCGCGTGCGCGCTGCTTTTCGAGCTCTTCGTTCGAGGCGCTCGCATATTCGGGGCTGGTCAAGGTGGCGAGAAAGGCGACGAGGTCATCTTCCTCGGATTCGCTAAGGCCAAGCGGCAGCAATCCGCCGTCGAGATAGGGATTCGGCACGCCGCCCTTGTTGTAGTGATCGAGGACATCCCACAGCGTCTGCTGCGAGCCGTCGTGGAAGTAGGGTTGAGTCACCAGCAGATTGCGCAAGCCCATCGTGCGGAAGCCGCCAATATCGTGCGCCTGTTTGGTGACCAGGAAGCGCCCGAGCCCGCTCATGTCGGTCTGGATCGCGAGCCGGTCGAGTTGCTGCAATCCGCCGCCGCCCTGCGCGATTAATACCAGCGCTTTGCGCGCCAGCGGAACGAAGTCCGACTTGTGCGCCGATACGCCGATATTGTGAAAGCGGTTATCGGTGAAGAGCGGCTGCGTCGGGTTCCATCCGTGGCAGGTCATGCAGCGGCCCTTGCCATTGAACAGCGACCATCCGCGCTTGGCGCTGGCGCCGATCGCGCTCTGGTCGCCCGCCATGAAGCGGTCGAAGGGCGTATCGAAAGCAATCTGCGTGCGCTCGTAGGCCGCGATCGCTTTCTCGATATTGTCCATCGTGATCGCGCCATTGAATACGGTCTGGAACGACTGCTGATATTCCGGAATTCCCTTCACCTTGGCGACTACGTCGTCGAGGCTCTTGTTGCCCATCTCGACCGGATTGAGAATCGGGCCTTCGATTTGTTTCTCGAGCGTCGGGGCGCGGCCGTCCCAGAACTGGAGCGTGTTGAAGAGCGCGTTCAAAATGGTCGGGGCGTTGCGCTGTCCGAAAGCGTGATGAATCCCCATCGAGGCCGGCAGTTGATCGGTGAAACCCTTGGCGGGGGCATGGCATTGATCGCACGACACGGTGCCGTCGGCCGAGAGCCGGTCGTCGAAGAAAAGCTTGCGCCCGAGTTCAACCTTCGCCGGAGTTTGCGGATTATCCGCCGGTATGATCCACGTATAGAGCTCGGCGGGAAAACCTTTCTGGTTGAGCGGCTTGGGTGCGGCGAGCGGAACCGATTGGTCGGCGCGGACGACGGTCATCAGGGCCAGCGCGACGGCGCAGAGAATCGCGGATGCGAACAGCCTGGCTTTCATCGCCCCCTCCTGTCGGCCGGTCGAGGCCCTCGAGTCTCCGGAGGCATCCTGACCCGAGGTCTCAGGTGCTGGGAAAAGCGCCTGGGTTGACAACCTGATGCGATCAGGTTGGAAAAATTTTTGAATCGAGACGGCGCTGTTTTTTAGTTCTACCGCAGTGCACGCGCAGCGGCAAACACACGACCTTGCACAATTCAACGCTCAGGAATTGGCGTTGGTTCACCCCAACGGCGAAATTTTTCTTGTCATCCTGAACGAAGGTTGCCGAAGTGAAGGATCAACGCGAAGCGATTTTTTTGTTTATCGGCAGGGTCGAAAGAGGTTATGACTGCTGCTCGGTACCGCGATCGGCAGGGTCCGCGGGCGGCCACAACGCCGCTGGATCGAGATTCGGTCCGCGCAGACGAACCAGCCGGCCGTCGGCGCCGTCGCGCTCCGAAAGCCATCGCGCGGCGATCGTCATCGCGTCGAGTTCATCGCGCGTGACCGGCCGCGCGCGGTAGCGTTCGTAGTTCGCGGCCACGAATTCCGCGACCGCCTGCGCGTCGGCGGCCTCATTGAGCGGACGAGTCAGCGCGAGCCGCCCGCTCAGCACCACGTGGGCGAGCATCGAGGCGCCCGCGCCCACCACGATCACGAGATTGTTTTCGGTGACGACGCGGCTTAACCGCTCGGCCCGCGAAGCGAGCGTGGTGAGCGCGGTCAGCTCGCGCTTGAAGCGCGCGGCCTCCTCGAACCGCATCGCGCGCGCCGCCTCGTCACGCGCGCGCGCGAGTTCGCCGAGCAGCGGCCCGCTGCGCCCGCGCAAAAATTCGACCGCGCGCCGCACACGCGCGCCATAGGCGTCTTCGTCGGCGCTCAGATTGCACGGCATCGCGCAATGCCCCATCTGGCCGTACATGCACGGCGAGAAATCGTCCTTGGGCGCGAGTTTGCCGGCGCACGTGCGCATCCCCAGGATCCGTCCGAGCGCGCGCACCGCGCGATCGACTCCGCCCCGTCCCACGAACGGCCCAAGCTGCATCACGCCGCGGCGCGCCGAAAGCCTGGTCGAAAGCACCAGGCGCGGAAAGGCGTCCATCAGATCGAGCCGCACGAAGTACGCCTGCGCCATCCCCTTGAGCATCCGGTTGTACGGCGGCTTGAGTTCGCGGATGAGCCGCGCCTCGAGCAGCGCCGCGTCGAGCGCGGACGGGGTCACCCGCGTGTCGATTGTGTAAACGTGGCTCACCAGGTCGGCCGTCTTGGCGTTGATCGTGATACCGCCGTTGAAGTAGGACGCGACGCGCTTGCGCAGGCTGCCGGCCTTGCCGACGTAGAGCAGGTCGCCGCGCTCGTTGCGCATCAGGTAGACCCCGGGCGCCGTCGGCAGCGCCGCGATCGCCTTGGGCGGGACGTGGCGCTCGATTCTGCGGCCGGCGGCGCCGCGGCTATGCAGATCGATCAGGCGATCGACGCGGGTGATTCCGCTTTGCGCCGCGATGTCGAGAAAAATCGACAGCAGCTTCGGCCGCCATCCGCGCGTCGCCGAGCCCGCGATGGCGTCCTGCGGTCGAAAGGCCAAAATGCTCGGCCAGCGCGTCGAGCCGGCGGCGGCGCAGCGACGGTGCGAAGCGGCGCGAGAGCCTGAGCGTGCACAGCACCGGGTTCTTGAGCCCCATCCCGAAAACCCGGCGGAACTCGAAATCGAGGAACGCGAAATCGAACTGCGCGTTGTGCGCGACCAGCACCGCGTCGCCCAGGAACTCGCGAAATGCCGGCAGCACGCGCTCGATCGGCGGTGCGCCGGCCACCATCTCGTTGGTGATCGAGGTAAGCCGCGTGACGAAGGGCGAGATCGGTCCGCGCGGACGCACCAGCGTCGCGAACGATTCGGTCATTCGCAGACCTTCCATCCGGTACGCGCCTATTTCCGTGATCGCGCCCGGACCGGGGCGGCCGCCGGTGGTCTCCAGATCGACCACCACGTAGCGGCCGCGATCGAGCGGCACCTTCAGCGCTTCGCTCGCGCGCAAGGCCCACATCCCGCTCGCACTATCGAAGACGAAATTCGGATCGCCGTCGAGCAGACGATGAACGATACGCGGGCCGAGTTCCGGATCGGAGCCGGCGCCGGCAAAGAGCAGGCCGACCAATTCGCCGGTATGCGCGCCGGCGGCCTGGCGCTCGAGATAGGCGTAAAGCTTCTCGCGCGCGGTCGCGCCGGAATATCGATGCTCGAGGTCGAAAGCTCCCACAGCCCCAGCCACCACGCACTTCGCACACTTCGCGTTATGTTCGCTTTAGCAGACCGCGCGGCGAAAGCCTATCCCGTTCACGCGTCGCGCTTTGCCGGGCCGGGTTTGGAAACGCTACGCTGAACAGATGGCGCGGCCGGAGATTCCTCGATGCTGACTCGACGCAGGATATGGACGGTGAGGTGGATGGTGATGGCTGTCGCCGCGATCGCATTGATGGCGGTCGTGATGAGCGAGTTGATATCCGAAGCCGGTCCGTACCAGGACGCCCCGCCGCCCACCGGCCAACTGCATCCGGCGGCGTGGCCGGACCGCTCACTGACCATCGCCGACCTCGGCCATGCGTCGCTGCTGATGAACTGGTACGGCGTGCGGGTGTTGAGCGACCCCACGCTGTTCAATCGCGTCGGGCTTTCGATCGGCTCGCTGCTGACCCTCGGACCCCATCGGCACACCGCGCCGCCGCTTGTGCCGGCGCAGTTGCAAAACCTCGACGTCATCCTGATAACGCACGCGCACCTGGATCATCTCGATCTGCCCTCGCTGCGCGTGCTCCCCAAGAACGCGGTGGTGATCGCCTGCAGCGGATGCGGCGAGTTGATTGGTCCATTGGGCTTCACCGACGTGCGCGAACTTCGATGGGGCGAGCATACGGAGGTCAAGGGACTTAGCGTGACGGCGATGGGTGCGAGGCACTGGGGCGTGCGATGGCCGCCTATGGGCCGCGCGTACGGCTACAACAGCTACCTGCTCGCGCGCGGCGGGACGCGGATGCTGCTCGCGTGCGACAGCGCCTACACGCCGCTGTTCGATACTCTCGCGGCCGACCCGCCCGACGTCGCGGCCTTTTCGATCGCGGCCTACGATCCGTGGATTCACAATCACGCCAATCCCGAACAGGTCTGGTCGATGTTCCAGCAAAGCCGCGCGCGCTACCTGGTGCCGATTCATTGGGGGACCTTCCGGCTCTCCAAGGAGCCGATGGACGAACCGATGCGCCGGTTGCTCGCGGCGGCGGGCCCCGAGTCCAATCGCGTGGCAATCCGGCAGATCGGGGTTGCCTGGAGCCTGCCGGCGACCGCGCGGCAGGATCGGCAGGGCGCCAGTCTGGACGGACTGCGGGGCCGCGGGCAAAATGACGGTCGGGATACCGATGACGCTACGCTTAAGGCGTCAAAATGAGCTACAGTGGTTCAAGAATGGAGGGAGCAGTATTAAGCTGCCTCGTGTTCATTCCAAGGTCTGAGGGGAATCATGGCCAAGGTGCAGAGGCGTGAGAAGCCGAACGCCAGGCGTGCGATTACGCTTGACGCTTCGCTTTCCGGCCGGACCTTTGCGCGGCTCGCGATAGCCGCGCTGGTGCTTGGATGCGCCGCGCTCGGCACGCGGCCGGCGGTCGCGCAGGACGACGACTGGTCGGTCGTACCGTCCCACAGCCAGTCAGCGCAGGTCCACCAGAGCCGTCCCTCCAAGGCCAATCCCGCCAAAGCCGACCCCGAGGCGTCGGCGGCGCTGCCACCTGAACTCCAATCCGGAGCCGACGGGGCGCAGATGATTTGCGGTGAGATGGCGCGGCCGGCGGTCGAACCGTACAAAAGCATCGTGGCCAACATCAACCGCGAGTGGGGCACCAGCGCTCCGGTCTACGAATCGGTGCGCGCGGTCTCGCCACACGTCTCGCGCGCCGGATGCATCTTCTATAGCCCGACGTTCATGGAGGTCTTCCTTCGCGGCGAGACCGACGAGCACGGCGAGCCCGACAAGACCTCGATGATTCTACGCAATCATGGCGCACGAGTCTCGGCCATATCGAGCATCACGACTACGAGCGCACGAACCTCTCCAGCGTCGACAAGGAACTCGAGGCCGATCGTTTCTCCGGCTATACGCTCTCGCGCATGGGTATCTCACGCGGCAACATCACGCCCTTCTACAGCCTGGGCGGCGACGAATTCAGCGGCGTCCACGACCACGGCTTCTCCAACGAGCGTCTCGCGGCGTTCGACAAGGGCTGGAAGGAGGCCGAGTGGGATCAGCCCGAGGACGGCGGCCCGGCGGCCAGGAACGGGGCCGGCAATTCCATCTCCGACGATTCGAGCGACGATTCGAGCACAGCCGCGGTTCCGTAGCAGCGGAGCGCTAAGCGGCGGGCCACGACCTGATTAACGGAATCAGCGGAGTTCCATTGATGTCCAGCTTCTTACCCCATGCAGCGCGCGGCACGATTCCGTCCGCATAATTGTGTATTGCCTCAGTCCATTCTTCGGCGGTCCGAAACACATTACAGCCGGGCATATCAGTGACGTTCAGAAACCCCAGATATACAAGAACCACTGGAATACCGAGACTCGCGATTTTCCATGCCCACGCGAAGCGATTGCATAGTTGGTAGTGCGAGTCGGCAGACAGCTTCCAGCCAGAAAAGCTACCTTCCAAAGCTCCGTTCGCCTCTTTGATAGCCGTGCGGATACGTGCATCGTTCTCAGGATTTCCGCGTTCGTGTTTTCCTCCCGGCTCGAGTTCGCCGTGATGCGCCTTGGCTTCGACTAGAATCAGACCGGGGCGCGACTCCACAATGCACGTGCTCGCGATGTCCCAGTTCGGTGTGTTGGCGCCCGGTCTGATGGCGAGCCACCAAGCTGTGACAGCCTCTCGGTTTTCGGGGGACAGCAGCTCATCGGCCTCTCCGAGTTTCGCTTCCTGAACATGCTTTGGCCCTTTAGGAAAATAGACTGCCCCTTCTGGGTCTATGGTCGCGTACGGCTTGACAATTTTTTCCAGCCGCTCAGCAACGCTCTCCGTCAATCGCAAACAGCCAGCACGGCTCCCTTGATAACTCTTTGTCTCCACTGCCGTACCCCTCAAATGCAATGTTGCGATACTCGGCCGAAACTTGGCACCGTCCTAAACTTTCTTGCGGCGCTTGGAGAGGTAGTCGACCAGCATGTACTCGCCCAGATGATCCGGACGCGTGTAGAGTGCGCGGCCGCGGTTAATCTGGGTCATTTTCTCGACAAAAGCGCGCAGGCTCGGCGAGTCATCGAGCATGAAGGTGTTGATCGTGATGCCTTTGCGGGTGACGCGCTCCACTTCCTTCAGCGTCTCCTGGGCGGCGCGCATGCTGATGCCGCCGAACGACAACGGCCATTCGCAATAAAGCCGCTTGTTGAGAAAGTACGCGGTGGGCTGGCCGTCGGTGATGACGATGATGTGCTGGTTGCGCGACGGATGGCGTCCGAGCAGGTCGGAAGCGAGACGTAATCCGTCCTGAAGGTTGGTGAAGGGATCGCCCATGTTCCACGACGCCTCGGGCAGATCCTTCAGCTTGAGTTCGACCGCGCGCGTGAAGAAGCCGACGATCGAAAAAAAGTCGCGCGGGAACTTCGATCGGATCAGCGTCTCCATCGCCATCGCGACCTTCTTGGCCGCCGCAAAGCGCCCCTCCCAGCTCATCGACCACGACATATCGAGGCACAGCACGGTCGACGACGAACTCGCGTAGTCGTTTTCGTAAACCTCGAAGTCGCCGGGCGCGAGTTCGAGCGGCACGCCGGGCCGCCGCGTCAGCGCGTGCTTGAGCGTCGCGACCAGGTTCAGATTTAGCGGATCGCCGAAGCTGTAGCTCTTGGTCTCGTCGGGACGGATTTCGGTTATCCCGCGATGGTCGGTCGCGTGCGATCCGCCGCGGTCCTTGAGCAGGCCCTGGTAGATGTCGCGCAGCGCGAGCTGGCCGATCCGGCGCACGCCCTTGGGCGAGAGCGCCAGGTGCTCGCCCTTCTGCACCATGTAGCCGCCCTCCTCGAGCAGCAGCATCACCTGGCGCAGGCTGTTGAAATCCTGCTCGGCCTGCTGCCCCAGCATCTCGCGGAGATCGTCCATCGAGATCTTGTCGAAGCTGCCCGACATCAGGTCCTGCTCGAGCTGCTTCATCCGCTCCATCTCGCGCATCAGCTCGAGCGCCTGCTGGTAGTCCAGGCTCTTGGGCCCGTGGAACAGATGCTGGTTGCGCTCGCGGAAGTTTTCGAGGTCGCGGATGTTCTCGTATTCCTTGAGCAGGGCCTCGAACTCGGCGCGCGCCTGGGCGTCCTCGAACTCATGGCGCTCGAGTTTGCGAATCGCCTCCGAAACGCGCCGCGGCATCCGCATGAGCTCGCGCAGCTTTTCGTCGAGCTTGCCACCCGGCTGTTCGGCGCTCAGCCGCTCCAGCGTGGCGCGCTCGCGATCGACGATGTCCTGGAGCCGCCGCTCCATCTCGCTCAGCGCTTCCTTCAGATTGAACTCGCGGTAGCGCTGGCGCATCTCCTGGCGCAACTGTTCGAGAAACTCCTCCAGCCCCGCCACCCGCGAGCCATCGAAATCCATCCCCTGCCGCGTCATCCAGTCCATCGCCTGGCGCACGTCGTCGGTGTAGGAGAGAAACTCGGCCAGCTTCTCGAACACCTTGTCGGCGTCGAGCTTGAGCTTCTGGCTGCCGTCCCACGCGGTGTAGCGAATTTCGATCATCGGCGTCGCTCGCGCGCTCTACTCGCGCGGCCTCAGGAGTGATAGGCGAAGCGCCCGCCGTGGCGCTCCTTGTTGAGCTTCTGATGGAGATGCAGGCCCTCGAACACCAGCTCGCTCGCCGCGGCCATCAGGCCCGGCGTCTCGAACGAGCCGAGCTGCTCGACCGCCTCGCGCAACCCCGGCACCTCGCGCAGCGCGTCGAGGTAGTCGGAGGCCGGCGCGTCGTCGGAAACCTCGACGCCCCATCCGCCCTCGAAGTAGGCGGCCACGCGGCGCAAGTCTTCGATCTTGAAATAGCGATCGAAGACCTTGAGCACGGCGCGGTTGACGAGGCGTTCGATCAGGTCCTCTTCCTTCTTGTCCTCGCCCACGTACTCGAGCTCGATTTTGCCGGCGGTCGAGGCGTAGAGCGAGGGCAGGTCGGAAAGGCGCGGCACGATCTCATTGTCGCCGAGACGCACCGCGCGCTTCTCGGCGTTGGAGAGCACGGATTCGAAGTTGTTGATCGAAACCCGCACCGAGACTCCCGAGTCTCTGGTTGATCTCGTTGGAAGCGCGGGCCTCGAAGGTAAGCTGCGCGACCACCTCCTTGATGAACGGCGGGACCCGCAGCGCCATCCCGACGCTCGCCGGATAGCCGCACTCCTGGTCCATGATTGCGATTTCGTCCTCGATCGTGCGCGGATAGTGCGTGCGAATCTGGATGTCGAAACGGTCCTTCAGCGGCGTGATGATCCTGCCGCGCGAAGTGTAGTCCTCGGGATTGGCGCTCGCGACGAACACCAGGTCGAGCGGCAAGCGCACGCGATAGCCCTTTATCTGGACGTCCTTCTCCTCCATCAGATTGAACAATCCCACCTGAACCTTCTCGGTCAGGTCGGGAAGCTCGTTGATGGCGAAGATGCCGCGGTTGGTGCGCGGGATGAGGCCGTAGTGGATAGTCTCCTCGTCGGCGAGGTAGCGCCCTTCGGCGACTTTGATCGGATCGATCTCGCCGATCAGATCGGCCACCGAGACGTCGGGCGTCGCCAGCTTCTCGGCATAGCGCCGCTCGCGTCCGATCCATTCGATTTCCAGCTCTTCGCCGAACTCGGCCGCCCGCCTCCGGCAGGCGCCGCAAATCGGGCGATAAGGATCGTCGTTGATCTCGCAGCCCTTGACCGCCGCCACGCGCTCGTCGAGCAGGTCGGCGAGCAATCGGATGAGCCGCGACTTGGCCTGTCCGCGCTCGCCGAGAAAGATCATGTGATGGCCCGCGAGCACGCCGTTTTCGATTTCGGGCAGTACGCTCTGGTCGTAGCCGATGATGCCGGGGAGGATGCGCTCGCGCGCGCGCAGCCGTTCGAGCAGATTGCGGCGCATCTCGAGCCTGACCGGCAATACTTCGACGCCCGCCGCGCGCAGTTCGCCGAGCGTGCGAAGCTTGAGCAAATCCTGTTTGAGCGAATCTTGCTTGGGCGAATCTTGCTTCATTTGAAGATCCAGTTGGGAACTCGCGTCCAGGTTTTAGGATATGGCAGCGCCGACCATCTTGAAAAGCGGCTCGAGCAGGTCGAAAGTCTCCGCGAGATGTTGCGAGATGACGCGGGTGGCCGCCAGCACCGGCATGAAGTTGACGTCGCCGTTCCATCGCGGCACCACGTGCCAGTGCATGTGGTCGGCGAAGCCCGCCCCGGCGCATCGCCCGAGATTGGCGCCGAGGTTGAATCCGTCGCAGTTGAACGCGCGCCGGAGCAGCGCCACCGCCGCGGCCTGCAATTCGGCGAGCGCGGCGCGCTCGGCGCGCTCAAGCAGGTCGGGCGAGGCGAGATGGCGCCGCGGCGCGATCATCAGGTGGCCGTTGTTGTACGGGTAGCGGTTGAGCATCACCAGCGCGAGCGGCCCCGCGTAGAGCACCAACCGGCGGCGGCGCTCACGCGCGCCGGGCGTGCCGAAGCAGAAAATACATTTGCGCCCAGGCTTTCCC
Organism: uncultured delta proteobacterium; assembly: GCA_963773975.1. Taxonomy (GTDB): domain Bacteria; phylum Desulfobacterota; class Binatia; order Binatales; family Binataceae; genus JAKAVN01. Next base: position 547 of record CAVZDJ010000046.1, on the reverse strand, counting down.
GCGACGCGCAGGTAGGCGCCGCGCCATGGCGCCCACAGCCGAGGCGGCGGCGCGGCCCCTGCGGGCTTAGGCCGAACGGGCTTAAGCCGAGCGCGCCTGGGAGTCCTGCTCCGCGCCATTGAGGCCCGCGCGCAGCTCCTTGCCGGTGCGGAAGAAGGGGACCCGCTTGGCTTCCACGGCGACCATGTCGCCCGTGCGCGGATTGCGGCCCTGGCGGGCGCGGCGCTGCTTGACGCCGAAGCTGCCGAAGCCGCGGATTTCGATCCGTCCGCCGCGCGCCAGCACGTTAGCCATCTCTTCGAACATCGCGTTGACGATGGTCTCGGATTGGCGATGCGAATATTTCTGATGCCTTGCCAGCAATTCCTCGATGATGCCACGCTTGGTCATCGATTTCGCTCCTGGGACTGCTTTCCTGCCATAGCTCCCGCCGCTGCGGGGTTGCCGCCTCCGACAGGAGTGCGCGGAGGTCCCCCCGCGTTAACGGTCGCGTGTTTTACCGCTCACGACTTTATTACGGTCGCGTCCCTTATTACCGATCGCGCCG
>CAVZDJ010000045.1:0-7413 GCA_963773975.1 uncultured delta proteobacterium | reverse complement strand
GCCCGCCTCTGCGAGTTACTCGGCATTCCGGAGACCGTCGAGGATGCCCGCTTCAGCAGCAACGCCGCGCGCGTGCCGCGCCGCGCCGAGCTGCATGCGATTATCGAGGAGCGTACGCGGCCGCGTCCAACCGAACACTGGGTCGCGGCGCTGCGCGCGGTTGGCGTGCCGTGCAGCCCGATCAACCGCCTCGACCAGGTGCACGATGACCCGCAAGTCGCCGCAACCGGAATGATCAAACGAATCGGCGGCTTTCGCGTGCCCAATTTCGAGATCGTCGACGTCGCGGTGAACGTCAACGGCGAGAAGGCGGTCCTGCGCTCGATGGCGCCGCGGTTGGGCGAGCATACCGACGAAGTGCTGCGCGCGGCCGGCTACGCGGAGCAGGAACTCGCGGCGCTGCGCGCCGCCAGAACGATCGGTTAGACGATCGTTTAGCGGGAGGCGCCGGCGCCGAGGTCGCCGGCCGCGAGCGCCGCGCTGGCCGCGATGGTCAAGACGAATGCGCCCGCGCGCATCGCCGCCGCGAACGGTTCACCCGGCAGCTTCTCGCCGAAGACCGCGATTCCGCCCGCGATCGGTATCACGTTGGAGATCGCGGACGAGAGCGGCATCGCGATGATCCCGCGGCCCATCGCGAACGAGTTTTGCAACATCACCAGCCCCGCCACGTTGGTCACGATGGTCAGATAAGTATAAGGGCTCGCGAGCAGCACCGCCGCGAGCGCGGCAAAGTCCGGCGTGGCGGCCAGACGGTCGGCGAGCGGCTTGGTGTAGAGACTCGCGAATCCCAGCGCAATCCCCGATGCGATCGCGGTGGCCGCGCCGCTTTGCCGCAGCCCTCGCGCGAGCAGCAGCGCCAGCGTGATAGCGAGCGCCGCTACGGAGGCCAGCGCGAGCGTGCCGGTCTGGAGCGGACTTTGAGCCGCACCCGCATCGAGCGACTCGGCGAGCATCAGCGCCGCCACCACGACGGCGCCAATCCCGAGCCATTCCCACAGCCGCGCGCGCTCGCCGAGGAAGACCACCGCGAGCAACACGAACAGCGCGATCCCGCCCTGCATCGCCACCGCCATCATCGAAACCGGGGTGCCCACGAGCGCGACCATATACAGCGCATAGGCGGCGGCTTGCACCGCGATTGCGCCGATCCATACCGGGTCGCGAATCCACACCATCACCGCGCCGGGCGTGCCGCGTCCGCGCGCCATCGGCAAAACGCTCGCGCGAACCTTCATCATCATCAGCCCGAACGCGATCAAGAGGCTGGCGACAAGCCCGAGCGCGAGGCTCTGCGCGAGCGTGCCGCGCGCGTTAGCCATCGGTGATTTCGCGCATCACGCCGTCGCGCGAGATGGTAAAGCGCCGGCCGCCCCACGCCACTTCATGGCCAACCAGGCTGGCGGCCCAGATTGCGGCCATCACCAGGTCCTTCAACGGCACCAGCCACACGTCGCGCACCAGCTCCGGCAGCTTGAGCGCGCGGGCCAGGATCAGCGCCGAGCTCGTCAGGCGCGCGGCGATCACGGCGGCGCCCACGGCGATCGCGGCGGGGCGGGCGCCGGTCGCGGCCAGCATCACAAGCGCCCACAGAGGTCCGTTGATCAGGATGGTGAGGAGACTCAGCGGACGCATGGTGCGATAGGTTCGAGCCCAGCGGAGCTTGCGCTGCCAGAATTCGCTGAAGGTGGTCTCTTCGCAAGCCGAGGTGACGAGCGAGCGCGAAAGCCTGATCTCCCATCCGCTTTCGACCACCATGCGGCCCAGTTCGAAGTCGTCGGCGAGCTTGTCACCGAGGGGGCGCATGCCGCCGGCGGCTTGCAGAGCCGCGCGGCGCACCGCGATGGTCGCGCCGAAGGCATAGCGCAGAGGCTCGATCGCGACCGCCACCAGCACCATCGGGGCGAAGTCGGTGTTGATGAAAAGCGCGGCCAGACGCGAGGCAAAGCTGCCGCTCGGCCGCGCGCGATAGGCGCAGGTCACCAGCCCCACGCGCTCATCGGCGAAGAGTTCGCCGATGAGGCGGTCCAGATGGCCGCGCTCCACGGAGATATCGGCGTCGCTCAGCACGAACGCGTCGGCGCGCTCGGCCCGCTCGGCCATGCGGATGACCTTGGCGATCTTGCGGTTGGCGACGCCGGCTTCGTCGCCGACGATGAGCGTGATGCTCGCGTAAGGGTACTGCGAGCGCAGCGCTACCGGTGCCTCGGCGGCGCGATCCTCGTAGCTCGGGACGGCAAAGAAGAAGTCGGCGCGCGGATAGCCGCTTTCGAGGTAGCTCGCGAGGTTGGCGAGCAGGGTGGAGGTTAGCCCGGAGAGCGGCTTCAGCACGGCGATGCGGGGCGGCGGCTTGGGGAGCGGCGGGGCCGGATCGGAGGCGTGCGCGGCAAAACGCATCGCGACTATCAGCGAAGCCGCGTAGTAGACCAGCGAACACGCGACTCCGAGCGTCGCGAGCGAAAGCAGCAGGGTAGTCACGATACTTTCGCGCTCGCGCTAGGACGTGGCGGCGCGCCATACAAGGAAAACGCGCCGGGCAGCGACGCGTTCGTCTCGCCCGGCGCGTCGTGGCGCGGACGGCCGGGGCTCAAATGTTATCGCTGCCGCGCGCACGTCCGGCGCGGCTACGCCGAAACCTGCTCGGCCGCAGCGGCGGTCTGTGCGCGCCGCTGGCGCATCGTGGAGAGAAACTGTCCGCCCTCCTTGAGCAACCGCTTGCACTCCTCGCGCGAACCCACCATCTTGCGCACCGCCTTGAAAATATAGCGCGGGCGAAAGTAGAAATTGCGGTAGAAACGCTCGACCGCGCCGTAGATCTCGTCGTTGCTCAACCCTGGATATTTGATCGTGCACTTCTGGTAGCCGGATTCGTCGAGTAGCGGATCGACCGCCAGGTAGCCGTTTTTGACCACGTAGTTGTAAAGCTCGGTGCCGGGGTAGGGCGAGGCGAGCGAGACCTGGATGGTTTCGCAATCCATCTCGCGCGCGAAGCGCATCGTTTCCTGGATCGTCTCGCGGGTCTCTCCCGGCAGGCCGAGGATGAAGGTGCCATGGATCAGGATGCCGATTTCGTGACAGTCGCGAGTGAAGCGCCGCGCGCGATCGAGCCGCACGCCCTTCTTGATATTCTTGAGGATCTGCTCATTGCCGCTTTCGTAGCCGACCACGAACAGGCGCAGGCCGCCGTCCTTGAGCACCTTGAGGGTTTCGTAATCGACGTTGGCGCGCGAGTTGGTCGACCAGGTGATGCCGAGCGGCTTGAGTAGCTGCGCAATCTTGCGCGCCCGCCCCGGATCGGCGGTGAACGTGTCGTCGTCGAAGAACAGCTCCTTCATCTTGGGAAACTTGCTCTTCATCGCGACCACTTCTTCGTAAACGTTCTCGGGACTGCGCACGCGGTAGCGATGGCCCTGCGTGACCTGCGGCCACAGGCAAAAAGTGCAGCGCGCCGGACAGCCGCGTCCCGTGTACATCGAGACATACGGATATTGGCAGTAGGGGCTGTTGTATTTCAGGTAGTCGAGATTGTTTTGATAGACCTCGGTGACGAACGGCAGTTTGTCGAGTTCCTCGTTGGTCAGCTGCGCGCGATCGGGATTGTGATGAATCGCGCCGTCCTTGCGATACGAGATCCCGCCCACCTTGCTCCAGTCCCAGCCTTGCGCCACTTCGACCATCGAATGATCGAACTCGCGCCGTCCGGCGATGTCGATCGCGGACGAAATCTTGAGCGTCTCTTCGGGCTGGGCGGTAGGATGGCCGCCGACGAAGGCAATGATGCAATCGGGATTGGCGGCCTTGATTGCCTCGGCCGTGCGCGCGTCCATCCGCAGCGACGGCGTCGAGGTGTGCAGCACCACGAAGTCATAAGCCTTGGCTTCCTCGACCGTGCGCTTGAGGTCGTAACCGTGGGGCGGAGCGTCAAGCAGGCGCGCTCCCGGAATCATCCCGGCCGGGTAGGCTAGCCAAGTCGGATACCAGAACGACCAGACCTCGCGCGTGGCCTGGTAGCGTGACCCCGCACCGCCGTCAAAGTCCTCGTAGGAAGGAGGATTCAGGAAAAGCGTCTTCATCACGTCCATATTCTGGTCGTCTCCACGAGCCTGTCCGATTGGTTAGTGCGACTATACAAACCGCGACGGGCACAGGCAAGATACGTTGCCACACGAATCATTGGCGAAGAACATGCTGTCCGCGGACGCCCGCGCAGCTCGGCGATCGCGTGCGTCAGAATTGCGGCAATCCGGAGGGCAGCAGCCCGCCGCCGCGATGAGCCAGGAATCGGACTGCGGCGCAGCCGCCTAGAATTCTTCGTGGCGCTGGAGCGCGCGCCTGAGTGCCGCCACGTTCTGTACCAGCACGCTCGGCAGGTTCAAGGTCCCCGCCACGGCGGAGTACGGATAAAGCCGCGAGTTGATATGCGCGTGCAGCGGCAAGCCTTCGCCCTGGTGAATCTCGTAGTCGAGCGGCAGCGGCCCTAGCACCCGCAGGATGCGGCAGATCGCGCGCGCGAAAAGCCTGAGCTCCGCGGGCTCGAGCTCGGCCAGGGTGCCGCGAAACCGCGGCATCAACACATCGTAGCTGCGCGGGAACGCACCGATCGGGCTGGCGAAGCTGACCACGCCCGCGCGCTGCTCGATCAGCAGGCCCAATCGCTCGACCAGCTCGAGCAGCTCATCCCACAGCCCCGGCGTTCGCCGCTCCGCCTCCGCCTCGGCGACCAGCGCGGGCAGCGCCGAGGGCGCGCCGATGAGCTGCTGATGGAGATGCGGCTGCGAGGCGCCGGACTCGCGCCCCTGGTTTTTGCGGATCACGATCGAGCGCACCGCGCGGTTCTCCATCGCGCGGCGCATCACAGCGACGTCGGTTTGGACAAGGCGCAGAAAATGTTCCTCCCCAAGCGCGCCGGTGCACATCAGGTCGCCGGCCGCGCGCGGCTTTACGCTCGAGAAATGGCGCGGGTCCTCGACCACGATATACGACTCGTTGCGTCCGCCGGTAAGCTCGGCCGGGACGCGCGGAAAGAGGTTGTTGAACACGCGTATCACCCACTTGGCGCCCGCGGTCTCGTCGCCCTTCCACTGCGGAAACTCGACCGGCGTGACGCGCATAATTTCCGCCGGCGCCATCGCTTCGTTGCCGGGACAGAACGGGCACGCCGACCGCGCCTGCGCGATTGCCGCGGCGCCGAGCGTGGACGCGCCCGGGTCGAGTTCGCCGCGGCCGCCCAACGTGAAGGCAAAGCTCTTGCCGCGCACGTCGACCACGTACGAGATGACGCCGGTTATTGGATTCTTGATCCAGACCAGCGCGCCGTCGCGAATTTCGTATTCAATCGGCATCGGTCAATTCTTAGCCTTGGCGCCCCCGGCTTTTCAACGCGAGCCCCGGTCGCGCCCACCCGGGCAGTAGGCTATCGTGCGGGCGCAGCGGACACTGCCTTGACAGTGCCGGGGGGCTCGGTTATCCGTTTTAGGGGACGCATCTGCGCTTGGGCGATCTCGGGGTCTGGCGCTCCGCTCATGAGCGGGCACCAGGCTTTTTTTTGGCCGCCGCCCATCGCGGGCGCGGGGCGAGTGTTGGTGAAAAACCCGGTAAAAAAATATCTGTTTACTCCCGGACCCGCGCCGGTTCCGCCCGAGGTCCTGCTCGAGATGGCGCGTCCGATGATCCATCATCGCACGCCCGAGTTCAGCGCCGTGCTCGACCGGGCGCGCGAGCGGATGCGCCCGCTCCTCGGCACGCGCCAAGAGGTGATCCTGCTCGCGGCCAGCGGGACCGGCGCGATGGAAGCGGCGGTGACCAACCTGCTCGCTCCGAGCGAGCATGCGGTCTACGTCAACGGCGGCAAGTTTGGCGAGCGCTGGGGCAAGCTGCTCGCCGCGTATGGGATGACCGGCCATGAGGTCCGCGTCGAATGGGGCCGCGCGGCGCGTCCGGAGCAGGTCGAAGAAGCGCTTCGCGCCAATCCCGATGCGCGCGCGGTGCTGATGCAGGCGAGCGAGACCTCGACCTGCGCGGTCCATCCAGTGGCCGAAGTCGCCGCGATTACGCGCACGCGCGACGTGATGCTGATCGTCGACGGGATAACCTCGGTCGGCGTGTTCGAGCAGAAGATGGACGAGTGGGGCGTTGACGCGCTGGTCACCGGCAGCCAGAAGGCGCTGATGCTGCCGCCGGGACTCGCGATGGTGGCGCTCTCGGAGCGCGCGCTCGAGCGTGCGCGGCGCTCGCGCACGCCGCGCTATTATTTCGACCTGATGCGCGAGCTCAAGGCGCAGCGCGACGAGCATACCACGGCCTGGACCGCCGCCGTCTCGCTGGTGTTGGGGCTCGACAAGTCGCTCGAGATGATTCACGCCGAAGGATTGCCGCAGGTTTTCGAGCGCCATCGCACCATGGCCGAGGCGACGCGCGCGGCCGCGCCGGCTCTGGGACTGAATCTTCTCGCGCCCGACAATCCAGCGCCGGGCGTGACCGGGATTCTCACGCCAACCGGGCTCGACGGATCGAAACTTGTGCGCTACATGCGCGACCAACTGGGCGTGTCGGTGCAGGGCGGACAGGATCAGATGAAAGGCAAGCTGGTGCGCGTCGGCCACATGGGATATCTGAGCCCCTTCGACATGCTGATCGCGGTCGGCGCGCTGGAGATGGCGCTCGCGCATCTCGGCCATCGCTTCGAGACCGGCGCGGGCGTGGCCGCGGTCGCGCGCCGCATCGCAAGCGGGGCCTGAGCAAAGGCCATGGCGGAGATCACGTTGCGCGTTCTGCTGAGCGACCCCCTCAATGCGCAGGGCGTCGAGGTGTTCCGCCGCTATCCGCAGCTCAAGGTCGACGTCAGGACCGGGCTCAAGCCGGCCGAGCTGGCCGAAATAATCGCACCCTACCACGGACTGGTCGTGCGCAGCGCGACCCACGTCACGCGCGAGGTGGTCGAGCGCGCCGATTCGCTGCGCGTGATCGGGCGGGCCGGCGTCGGTGTCGACAATATCGACCTCGAAGCGGCGACGCGGCGCGGAATCGTGGTGATGAACAGTCCGCTCGGCAACAGCGTCACCACCGCCGAGCATGCGATCTCGATGATGATGGCGCTCGCGCGGCATATTCCGGCCGCCAACGCGGCGGTGCGCGCCGGGCGATGGGATCGGGGCAAGTTCATCGGCATCGAGGTCTGCAACAAGACCCTCGGCGTGATCGGACTGGGCAATATCGGGCGCATCGTGGCCGAGCGGGCGATCGGGCTCAAGATGAAGGTGATCGGCTACGATCCGATTCTGACCGGTGAGGCGGCGGCGCGGATCGGGGTCGAGATGGTGACGCTGGAGCAGCTCTACCGGCGCGCCGATTTCATCACGGCGCACACGCCGCTGACCCGCGAGACCAAGTCGCTGGTGGGTGCGGCGGCCTTTG
>CAVZDJ010000044.1:0-21126 GCA_963773975.1 uncultured delta proteobacterium | reverse complement strand
GCGTCGGCGGGGGGCCGTTTCCCTCGGAAATAAAAGGCGCGCTGGCCAACCGGCTGCGCGCCGAGGGCGAGGAGTTCGGCAGCGCAACCGGGCGGCCGCGGCGGATCGGATGGTTCGACGCGGTGCTCGCGCGCCTCGCGGTGCGGCTTAACGGGATGTGGGGGCTCGCGCTTACCAAGCTCGACGTGTTGACCGGGATCGATCCGCTGCACATGTGCGTCGCGTATCAACTAGGCGCCAAGCGCTACGGCGAGATGCCGCCCGGCCGCGCCACGCTCGCGCGCGCGCGGCCAGTGTACGAGGAGATGCCCGGATGGAGCGAAAGCCTAAGCGGCGCGCGCGCGCTGAGCGATTTGCCGCCCAACGCGCGGCGCTACCTGGAGCGAATCGCGGAACTTGCGGGCGTGCGGCTCGCGATGGTCGGCGTCGGCGCGCCGCGCGACGCGACGATCGTGCTCAGCAATCCATTCCTGGTCTAAGCACTCTTCTCTGAGCGCTCGCCTGGATCTGGCTTAGGCGGCGCAGACCGCGGCGAAGCTGGAGATCGCGACGCTGCGGCGGCCTTGGCGGATTTCGTTGCGGTCAAAGCCGTTGGTGCAGTAAGCGAGTGAGATTCCGCTCGCCGGATCGGCCCATCCGATTTGCCCGCCCGCGCCGCCGTGACCGAACGCCGCCGGCGAGTTGGTCTTGCCGAAGCCGCGGAAGTTGGCCATGCCGTCGTCGCCGGCGACCACTACGCCGAGTGCGCGGTTGACCTTGTGGCCGAGATACGGATCGGTGTAGTCGCCCGAGCGCGGGCGCAGCGCCTCGGCGAGCGTCTCCGGCTTCCACAGCGGCCGTCCGTCCTTGCCGCGATTGTGCATCACGCCTTGGTAAAAAAGCGCGAGCTCGGCCGCGGTCATGATCCCGCCGCCGCCCGGCACGCCCGCTTCGCGCACCGCGGGCGCATTGAAGCCCAGGATCATTTCTTCGACCACTTCGGTCTCGAGCATCGGCGGCAGGCCCAGCTTGCGCAGTTCCTCGGTCGAGAGCGCCTGGCCGAAATAGACGAGGTCGGCGACGCGATGATTGAGTCTCCGGCGGCAGTCCGAGGTACATGCCGGGGAGGCCGAGCGGCAGCGCGATCCGCTCGCGCACGAACTGGCGGAAGTTCATCGCGGTGCGGCGCTCGATTATTTCGGCGATCACCCAGAAGCCGGAGGTCGGATGGTAGAAATAGCGGCTGCCCGGGGGAAATTCCGGACGCCATTTGGCAAAGCGCTCCAGCCGTTTGGCGCGATCGTGCCATTCGCTCTGCGCATACGGCGCGTTGGGAAAGCCCGCGGTGTGCAGCAACACTTGTTCGACCGTGATCACGTCCTTGCCGTTGGTGCCGAACTCGGGAACGATCTCGGCCACGCGTTCGCGCACGTCGAGCTTGCCCTCGCCGATCAGCAGCCACGCCGCCGCCGACATTATCGCCTTGGTGCAGGAGAAGATGGTGTAGAGCGTGTCGTTGGTGGCGGGACGGTCGGCGCCGCCCTGCACCGCGTGCCCAAAGGTGCGCATCGCGCCGACCTTGCCGTTGCGCGCGATTGCGATCTGGCACGACGGCAGCAGGCCCTCGTTGACTTCGCGCGCAGCGCGCTCGAACAGCGCGTCGACCTTTTGCGGATCGAGGCCGGCTTCGCGGGGACTTTCGGCAAAAAACTCGTGTGCGGACATCGTAAAGTTTCTCCCGGTGGGTTTCTCTATTGAATTTCCGTTCGGGCCGAAAAACGCTGGAATTCGAGAGATAACATATCGGCGGCGGGCCGGTCCATTGTGCGAGAACGCTTCACCGCGAGCGAAGCTGTCGCGGCCTCGGGTAACTCCACCGTGGTAAATCCAGTTGCATCATGCAACCCGATGTGCTAATGAACCGTTATCGACCGGGTTGCACCATGAAACTATGAGATAAATAAACAGCCAAAGAATAAGCGCTGACGGCACCCGTGGAGGAATAAAACATGGCCAGCGAACTCGAGTTTTTCTACGACTATGGAAGCCCGTTCAGTTATCTGGCCGACAGCCAGCTCAAGGGACTGATCGCGCGCACCGGCGCGCGCGTGATCTACCGGCCGATGCTGCTCGGCGGGGTGTTCAAGGAGACCGGCAATTCCTCGCCGATCACGATCGAGGCCAAGCGCAGATATATGATGGCGGACCTGGAGCGCTGGGCGACGCACTATGGGATATCGGCGCTCCGCAATGCGCACTTTCCGATCAACACGATACGCCTGATGCGCGGGGCGATCGCGGCCGAGCGCCTGGGCGTCTTCCCTGCGTACCATCGCGCGATCTACGACGCTTTCTGGCACGACGGGCTCAATCTCGCCGACGCGGCGGTCGTGCGCGAAGTTCTTCAGCGGGCGCGTGTCGACGCGGAGCGGATCGCGGCGGCGTCCGAGGAGCCTGCGGTCAAGGATGCGCTGCGCGTGTCGACCGAAGAGGCGGTTGCCCGCGGCGCGTTCGGCGCGCCGACGTTCTTCGTCGGCGACCAGATGTTCTGGGGTAACGATCGCCTGATGTTTGTCGAGCGGGCGCTGCGTGCGTTTTCGTAAAAAAATGGAATCGTGTTGTTCAGTATGACCCGAGACGGATGCGCTAGGACGGGTCGGGCCCTTGCGCGGCGACCCATCCGGCGCGGCCGGGGAGCGTCGCGCGCACGACCTCGCATACCGGCAGTTCCGCACCGCCCAGGCGCGCCGCAATCTCGTCGAGGCGGACGAACTTGGCTCCGCGCGCTTTCAACCCGCGAATCAGGTTGGTGAAACTGTCCAACTCGGCCATCCCTTCGGTCTCGGCGTGCACAGTATGGACGTTGAGGCGGTCGGCGTTGAACTGCGTCAGATAAAATTCCAGCACCGCTGCCGCGTCGGGCAGGTCCTCGCGTCCCATCACTTCGTCCAACGTCGGTAGCGTGGTTGGAATCTCGGGCGTTTTGAGGATTTCGCCGCCGACGCGGCATCGAAACGGCGTCCTGCCACGCGTGTCGCTGCGATAGCTGAGGCCCATCGAGTCGAGCGCTCTCAGCGCGATCGCGTTGGTGCGCCATCCGGGAGCCGCAAAGCCGCGCGCCCGTTCGCGGAAGATCGCGCGGTAGGCCTCGAACGCCTCGCCCAGCTCGGCGCGGATTCCGGCTTCGCCCAGCTTGTCGATTCCATCCTGCCATCGCACATGATCCCAGCCATGCACGCCGACCTCGAAGCCCGCACCTCCCAGGCCGCGCACGATGTCGGGCAGGGCAAGCGCGATCGGCCGCGCCGGCAGCAGCGTGCCCGAGAGCACCGTGCGCAGGCCATACATCCTGACCGCCCTGGTGCGGCGCATCTTTTTGAGGAAACCGGGATTGCGCAGCACGCGCACGATTGCGCGGCCCGAATTGTCCGGGCCCATCGCGACATAAAAGCTCGCCGCCAGGCCCTCGGCCGTGAGCATCCGCGCGAGCCGCGGCACGCCGGTCGCGAGTCCCTGATGCGTGTCGACGTCAATTTTGAGTGCGACTTCCAAAGCGTTCCTCGAGTGCTTCGATTATGCGCTCCATCTGGATGCCCCGCGAACCTTTGACCAGCACAACGTCGCCCGCGTGTACGAGCGCGCAGACGATCTTCGCGGCGGCGCCGCTATCCAATGCGATTCGCACGCTGCCGCCGCCGCGGCCGGCTTCGCCGACCGCGGCGGCGGCAGCCGCAGCCGCGCTCATCTCCGCACCCACGGCGATAAAAGCCGCGGGTCCGAGCCGCATCACGTCGGCAACCACTTCGGCATGCATCGCGGGCGCGAGCGCGCCCAGCTCCAGCATGTCGCCGAGCGCGACCACCAGGCGCGCGCCGGGCGCTCGCGCAGATTCGTGCGCGGCGTCCAACGCGGCGCGCACCGAACGCGGGTTGGCGTTGTAAGTGTCGTCGATCACCAGCAGGCCGCCGAGCGCGCGCATCTGCAAGCGTCCAGCGACCGGCGCGACGCTTTCGAGCGCGCGGGCGACGGCGGCGAGGTCGTCCGCCGCAAGCGGGCGGGCGCGCAATGCGGCGGCGGCCGCCACGGCCGCCGCCGCATTGCGCGCCGCCGCGGCGCCGAGCAGCGCCAGCGCGGCGCCGAGTCGCGCCGGCGCGCCCGCGGCGACCAGCCGCGGGCTGAGCGCGAGCGTCACTTGCGAGCGCGCGGCGCCGGCCACAGCCGGCGCGCGCGCCGCGATTCGCACGTCGGCGTTCGAGGCGGCGCCGAAGGTCACGAGCTCGGCGCCGCGCGGGATACGCGCCATCACCAGGCGCTCCTCGGTGCAGGCCACCACCGCGCGGCGCGCGGTGGTGAACAGCGCGGCCTCCTCGTCGGCGATTTCTTCGAGACTTCCCAGCCCCTCGCTGTGCTCGACGTCGACGTTGAGCACGGCGGCGACGTCGGGCTCGACGATCCGGGCGAGACGCACAATCTCGCCGCGCGTGTTGGTGCCGCACTCGAGCACTGCGGCGCGATGGCGCTCGGTGAGCGTGAAGATCGTCATCGGCACGCCGATAAGATTGTTCAGGTTGCCCGGCGTGGCCAGCGTTTCGCCAAAGAGCGCTCGCACCACGGCTGCGCAGAGTTCCTTGGTGCTGGTCTTACCCACCGCGCCCCCGATCGCGACGCATCCGAGCGGATGCGCCGCGCGGGTGCGCCGAAGATGATGGCGCGCGAGCGCGCCCAGGGCGTCGAGTGTATCGTCAACTTCGACCGCGGCAAGGTCAACCGCGTCGGCGGGGCGGCGGCCGCGCTCGACTATCGCGGCGGCGGCGCCGCGGCGCGCCGCCTCCGCGAGATAGGAATGCCCGTCGCGCCCAACGCCGCGAAGCGCCACGAACAGGGCGCCGGGGGCGAGCGCGCGCGTGTCGATTGTCACTCCGCCCACGATCGTGTCAGCCGCGCCGAATATCTCGCCGCCGGTTGCGGCGGCGACTTCGTCGAGCCTGAAGGCGCACTGGTTGTTGGGTATCGGCGTCGCCATCGTTGTGCCCGCCCGATCGTGGCTGCGAAGCTGACACGGACCTAACAGTGATTACGTGTCCCGACGCGGCTTGACAACCGTGCGCCGGGCGGACAAGCCTCGTTGGTCGAAAGCACACGCGAGAGGAGTCACCGATGGCCCAGGCCGCATCGCCGCTGGTCGGCATAATCATGGGGAGCAAGAGCGATTGGGAGCACATGTCGGCCGTGGCCGAGGTTCTAAGCGAATTTAAAGTATCACATGAAGTCAGAATTCTCTCCGCTCATCGCACACCCGAGCTCACGTTGGAGTACGCCGCCTCCGCCGTAGAGCGCGGCCTGCAGGTGATGATCGCGGGCGCCGGCGGCGCGGCCCATTTGCCCGGGGTAATCGCGGCCAAGACCATCCTGCCGGTGATCGGGGTGCCGATGCCGACGACGGCGCTTAGCGGGATCGATTCGCTGCTGTCGATTGTGCAGATGCCGCGTGGCGTGCCGGTGGCAACGATGGCGATTGGCAAGGCCGGCGCCGCCAATGCGGGCTTGTTCGCAGTCGCCATTCTCGCGCTCAGCCGCGGGGATTTCGCCGAGCAACTGGTCAAATGGCGCGCCGCGCGCGCGCAGGAAGTGATCCAGCAGAAGTTGCCCTGATCTCGAAAAGGCGTGGGGGAGTACCGATGCGAGGGCTGCCGGCGAAATTCGAGCATTGCTTGCGACAAAAAGGTTTGCGATCGGTCGAGAGCGCCATCGTTCTCGATGCCCTCGTTTCTTTCGCGCTGATCGCCGCGCTTGCCGCCGTTGGCGCGAAATCCGCGCGCGCCGTCGAGGCACCGCAGATAGTCGTCAAGGTCGGCGGTAAATTGCCGGTGCCACCAACGACTCCGCTCGGCGTGATCGCGACCGATCCGGTGCTGCAACAGATCCTGAGCCAGGATTTCCAGGTTGCGGGAAGGCTCGCCAGTCCCAGCGCGACCTCGGAATTGACCTTGACCGTCATGCTGACCCATCGCGCGCTGGAGCCGGGGATGTCGCTCAGTGAGGTCGCGCCGGGCAACGGTGACGCGGTCGCGCTGCTCAAGCGGGCCGGCGTCACGCCGCCGCCGCTGCCGGAACAGGAGGCGCAAGACCAAGATCAAGATAAGGATAAGGACGGCGAGTCGGACGCGGACGACAGCAGCGCGGCCGAGGGTAACTCGCACTCCAAGAATGACGTCAACAGTTACGAGCAGCAGGGCCAGATGCAGCAGCATTCCGCTCCGATGAGTCGTCCGCCGCTGCCGCTGACGCCATGGCCGGTACCGCCGGCGATGGCGCAACAACGCTCGCCGATACCGCCATACATGCAGCCGTTCCAGCACAACAGTCCGCTCGAAGAGGCGCGACATGAACGCGAGCTGAGCGCGGTGTACGACACGATTTTCGTCGCCCGCGTGACCGCCGGCAGCGACGGTAGCGAGTTGACCGTCGTTGCGGTGGCGCATCCGGGCTTCGACTCGCACGAGGCGCGCAAGCTCATCGCCGAGGAAATCGCCAACAGCGTGCTCCACTAGGAGCGTCGCTTAAGAGCTATTGTTGGAGTATCGCGCGGCGCTCAGACGCAGCTATTCGTCGCTGTCGTCGGCGCCTGCGGGCGCGCGCGCGGGAGGCGGCTTTTGCACCCGTTTGGCGGCCTGCGCCGCAGGACGGCCAACGACGCCGGTTTCCGGAACCTGTGCTGGAGCCGCAGCCTGCGGCGCGGGCGCGGCCATCGGTGCGGGCGCGGCCATCGGTGGCGGCGCGGCCATCGGTGCTGAGGCGTCGGCGGGCGGTATTGCGCCGCTCGGCACGGCGGGCGCGGCCGGCGGGGAAGACTGCCGGAAACCGAATTCGCCGCGATGATGCTCGGAGGCGATGAGGTAGAGGACGACAATCGCCGAGAGCACGATTACAACTGCGGCCACGCGGCCCCAAGGCGTGCGTTTACGATCGTGCAGCGCGAGCGGCTCGGACATCCGCGGCACCGCTGCGACTTCGGCGCGCTGCACCTCGCGCACAAAACGCATCGCGACCTCTTCGCCGTCGAGGTTCAGAAAGGTGGCATAGCGGCGAAGAAACGGCATCAGGTAGAGCTGGTCCGAGATGAGGCCGTAGTCGCTGCTCTCGATCATCTCTAGGTAATGAGCGGGGATGCGGGTCTCCGCGACGACATCGGCGCGCGAGACGCCGCGCCGCTCACGCGCCGCGGCCAGCGTCTTGCCCAGGCTGGTCTCGCTTTCGGCGCCCGCTTTTGACGGTTCCGACAAGGACGAGGGAGCCGCGCCGGCGCTCTCAGGTTTGATCGCTGCTAAGGGCTTGGTTTCGCCGCCAGGCTCGGGCTGCTCGCTGGCGGCTTCGGTCGTGTCGCGAGACTTGGGGACGGAATTGCTCTTATTTCCGGACTTGGTCTCACTCCCGGAATTCACGGCTTCTTCTGTTTCCCGCGCTGCGGACATCCACCGTCCCCTCCCCGCCGAATGATGCAGGACGCGCCGGGCCGCGTCGACATAAGAAACTTACAATTAGCGCGCTGTGAAACCAAGTACCCGTTTCAGGGGTGCGGATTCGGCGTGCACAGCCGCGCGGCGGCCGGTTCGGCGATCGCCCGGTTCGCGAGCGCGAGTTTTTTGCCCTCGCATCCGACGATCGTTGCCTCGGTTCCCAGCAGCGCGCGGACGTGCTGGAGATCGGTTTGATTGACCACCAGCACCGCGCATCCCGCACCATGCCAGAGTTGCGCGAGGCCGGCGTCGGTTGCGATGAAGCTCGCGCGCGCGTCGGGGCTGAGGCCAAACGGCGCCAGCTCGCCGCGATAATCGACCAGGGCCTCGCGATAGCCAGTGTAAAAGGGCAACGCCTGGACGAAATGGCGATACGACGCAAGGCGGCATCCGGGCGCGAGGTATGGCACGATCGCGCGCGCGAGTTCGCGATACGATCTCAGCGGTTGCGCATCCATTCGGGCCTTGCCCATCATACCCAGCGCGACCACGGCGCCGAGCGCGAGCGTGCCGATCGCGGCCGTGACGTTGCGGCCGCGCCATGCGATCGCAAGGCCCGCGAGCGACCCCGCTGTCAGCGCGGCCGAGCCGGCGAGCGCGTCGGCCAGGAGCGCGTTAGTCAGGAGCGCGGAGGGAGCCTGCGAGGCGAAATGCGCGCGAGCGGCCGCGATTGCGGCCGTCGCGCCGAGGTTAAGCAGCGCGAGCGTGCCGAAGAGCCTGCGCAGGCCCGACACGTCGAGTCGCGGCAGGCGGCAGAGCGCATAGCCGGCCACGATCGCGAGCGGCGCGAGCGCGGGCAGGATGTACGAGCCGAGCTTGGCGCGGGGGATCGAGAAGAAGACCAAAATGATCGCAAACCACCAGAGCAAAAAGTACAGCGACGCGCGCGCGTCGGGCCGCCGCCCGGGCGCTCCGGTTTGATCAGCCTCATCGCCGCCGCCTCGCCGACGTATCAGTTCGCGCACGCCCATCGGGACGAAAAAGATCCACGGCCACGTCCCCACTATCACCACCACCACGAAAAAGTACGGACCCCATCCGTGCTCCACGTTTTCCAGGTAGCGCTCGACCTGTTCGTGGATGAAAAAGAAGCGCAGAAATTCCGGGTTGCGCCGCGCCGCGAGCACGAACCAGGGCGCGGCGATCGCCGTATAGATTGCTATCGCGCCGAGCCAGGGCATCCGGGCAATCTCACGCGCGCGCCGTCCGGCGAGCACCCAGGCGAGCCCGGCCGCGCCCGTCAACAGCAGCGCCACCGGGCCCTTGGTGAGCGTGCCCGCGGCAGCCATCGCCGCCGAACCAAGGAACCATCGGCGGCCCGCCGCGCTGTCAAAGCCCGGCGCCCGCGCCGCGGCCCAGAACGCGCCGAGCGCCGCGGTAATGAACAGCGCGAGCGCGGGATCGAGCGTGGCGAAACGGGCGAAGCCGAAAACCAGCGGAGAGAGCCCGAGAACCATCGCGGCGGCGAGTCCCACCGCGGCGCCGAACATCGCTTCGCCCAGCGCCGCGGTCACGACGACCTCGGCCACACTCGCGATCGCGGCCGGCAGGCGCACGGCCAACTCGTTGGCGCCGAGCAGCTTTATCGAGATCGCCTCGGCCCAATAGACGAGCGGAGGCTTTTCGAAATAGCGCACCCAGTTGTCGCGGGGGGTCACGTAGTCGTGCGTCAGCACCATCTCGCGCGCGATTTCCGCGTAGCGTCCCTCGTCAGGCTCCCACAGCGCGGGGCGGCCGAGCGCGGGCAGATAAAGGATCGCCGCGAGGATCGCGCAGACCAACAGGCGAAGCCCCCGGTTGCGCTCGGCCAGGAGTGCGGAGGATGCGGGTAACGCTGGCGCGGTCGGAGGCATGATCGCAAGAGTCTGCGGACGGCGGCGCGCGCCGTCAACCGCCGGCCCTGGCGCAGCGCGCCGGAAATCCAGTGAGAATCGTCGTGAAAGTGCGCCCCCTTTCGGTCGATTCTCCGGCGCGGTATCGTCTTTAACTTCACGGGGTCGTTTGTAACAATTGCGCACGATGCGGCGTTCGGCCGTTTGGTCGGACGAATGGACTCGCGCTCGGGTGCTTGCGGGAAAATTTGAGCTCAGCCGAAAAGATAACCGCGCTTCGCGAGCCGGCGCCGGCGGCGGACAGATCGCTGGTCTCGGTGGTGGTCCCGGTTTACAACGAGGCCGCGAATCTGCCCGCGCTGTGGGCCCGGCTGGAGCCGGTGCTGCGCGCGTGCGGGCGGCCGTGGG
This sequence comes from uncultured delta proteobacterium, assembly GCA_963773975.1. Lineage (GTDB taxonomy): Bacteria > Desulfobacterota > Binatia > Binatales > Binataceae > JAKAVN01. Next base: position 11,390 of record CAVZDJ010000044.1, on the reverse strand, counting down.
AAGTCCTGTTCGTCGACGACGGCTCGGTCGACCAATCGCTCGAGCTGCTGCGCGAAATCGCCGCGAGCGCGCACGGCGCCGTGCGGGTGGTCGAACTCGCGCGCAACTTCGGCCAGCACTCCGCAATTCTGGCCGGGTTTCGCCAGTGCCGCGGCGAAATCGTAGTGACGCTCGACGCCGACCTGCAGAACCCGCCCGAGGAAATTCCGCGCCTGCTCGCCGCGATCGACGAGGGCAACGACGTAGTCGGCGGATGGCGCGAGGTGCGCCACGACATGGCCTACCGCCGCTTCGCCTCGAACCTGCAGAACCGAGTGACCTCGATGATCGTCGGCGTGCCGATGCACGACTACGGATGCATGCTGCGCGCCTACCGCCGCCATATCGTCGACACCGTCGTCGCCTGCGACGAGAAGGCCGCTTTCGTTCCGGCGCTGGCCAACTCGTTCGCCAAGCGCGTGGCCGAGATACCGGTCGGTCACGACGAGCGCCAGAGCGGCGCCTCCAGGTACAACCTGTTTCGTCTCGCCCATCTGAGTCTCAATCTGATCACCGGGTTTTCGCTGATGCCGATTCAGGCGGTAAGCGTCGCCGGCATCCTGGTGTTCGTGCTCGACGCGCTGTTGGTGCTGGTGCTTCTCGGTCATCGCATCCTCTACGGTCCGCAGCAGGAGGGCGCGCTGTGGACGTTGTTCGCGCTCAACTTCCTGGTGCTGGGCTTCGTACTGCTCGCCGTGGGCCTCATCGGCGAGTACGTTGGGCGTATCTACCTCGAGGTGCGCAAACGTCCGACCTATATCGTGCGCGCGGTGTATGGCGACGACTCTGCCTCGCCCGATCGCCGCTGAAGCCAACGTGGCCGCCGAAAATCCTCACGCCGTCACTGCGCAGCCGGACGCCGCGCGATGCCTGCTGTTCGCCTACCACGAGATGGGCTACGGATGCATGGAGGCGCTGCTGAAGCTGGGCGCGGAGGTCGCTGGCCTGTTCACGCATGAAGATGATTCGCACGAGGAAATCTGGTGGCGCTCGTGCGCCGATCTCGCACGCGGCCGCGGCGTCCCGGTCTACACGCCCGAGCGCCTCGACCAGCCGTGGATCGAGCGGATTGCCGCGATACGCCCGGCCATCATCTATTCGTTTTACTACCGCAACCTGCTGCCCGACGCGATTCTGCGCACGGCGCCGCTCGGCGCGTACAATATGCACGGCTCGCTGCTGCCGGCCTATCGCGGCCGCGCGCCGGTCAACTGGATGCTGGTCAACGGCGAGCGCGAGGCCGGCGTGACGCTGCATCACATGGTCGCGCGCGCCGACGCCGGCGATATCGTGGGCCAGCGCGCGCTCGCGATTGGCGACAGCGACACGGCGCTGACGCTGTACCGCAAGCTGGTGCCGCTAGGTGTCGCGCTGCTCACCGAGATGCATCCGCTGATCGTGGCCGGGCGCGCGCCGCGGCGCGCGCAGGACCTTGCGCGCGGCAGTTACTTTGGCCGGCGCCGCCCCGAGGACGGGCGAATCGATTGGCGATGGCCCGCGCGGCGGATCTTCAATCTCGTGCGCGCCGTGACTCATCCTTATCCGGGCGCGTTCTGCCGGCTTGACGGGCGCAAGCTCTTTGTGTGGGAAAGCCGGATCGCCGCCGAAGCGGGGCGGCGCGGCGCTCCGGGCGAGATCGTATCGACCGCCGCCGAAGCGGTCGAGGTTGCGGCGGGCGAGGGCAGTGTGTCGATCACGCGGGCGCAGTTCGACGGCGCGCCGGAGGGCGCCGCGGCTCAAGTCCTATCTGAAGTTTTGCCTGAGATTTTATCCAAGGTTTCGCACGGCGGGGGCTCTCGGACCGGCGCGCGACTGGAATAGCGGAGGCAGCATGCGGGTTCTGATTACGGGCGGCGCGGGCTTTTTAGGCTCGCATCTGAGCGATGCGTTCATCGCGCGCGGCGACGAGGTTTTCGTGCTCGACACTGGTGCGATCGCCAAGGTGCGCCATCTCCTCGACAACCCGCGCTTCCACTACGTCCACGACACGGTCTTCAACCTGGAGCTTATCGACAGCCTCGTGGCCAAGGCCGACCTGATCTACCATCTGGCCGCGGTGGTGGGCGTCGAGCACTACGTCGGCGATCCGTACGAGACGCTCAACGTCAACGTCAACGGCACGCAGAACGTGCTGAAGGCGGCCTACAAGCACGGCCGCCGCCTGGTTTTCAGCTCGACCTCCGAGGTCTACGGACGCAATCCCAAGGTGCCGTGGAAAGAGGACGACGACCGCGTGCTGGGCGCGACCACGATCGATCGCTGGTGCTACTCGACTTCCAAAGCGGTGGGCGAGCATTTCTGTTTCGCCTACCACAAGCTCGGCCTGCCGGTGACGGTGGTGCGCTACTTCAACATCTACGGGCCGCGGTTGGATCGGGTCGACGTCGGCCGCCTGTTCACGATCTTCATGGGCCAGTTGCTGCGCGGCGCTGACCTTAGCGTGATTGGCGACGGCAAGCAGACGCGATGCTTCACCTACGTCACCGACGCGGTCGCCGCCACGGTCGCGGCCGGGATCAATCCCGCGGCCGACGGCCAGGCGATCAATATCGGCACCGACGTCGAGACCACGGTGCTGGAGTTTGCCAACCTGATGATCGAGCTTTACGGCGGGGGCAAATCGAAGATCAAATTCGTCAGCCAGGCCGACGTCTATGGCCAGAGCTACGAGGACATCCCGCGCCGCGTGCCCGACAACACCAGGATGCGCACGCTGCTCGGCGTGACGCCCAAGGTTTCGCTGCGCGAGGGCACGGCGCTCGCGATGGCCTGGTTCCGCCGCGAACTGGCCGGCTGACCTTTACCAGACTTGAAAAACCTCTCCTTGTCCGAGGAGCGGTCGCCGCGAACATCGTGAGCGGCGGGAGAGGTCCTAAGAAGGTTTGTCGGCCTCGGCGCGTTAGTAAGCACCGACTGCTGAACCTCTCCCTGCCCCTCTCCTTGGACAAGGAGAGGGAATTTCAGAAGGAGGCAACTAAAGCAAAGCCTGCTTGGACGCAGTTCGCATCTCTACAATTTGCGCGCGATCGTCAGGCCGTCGGATATCGGCAGCATCACGAGTTCCACCCGCTTGTCGGTCACCGCGAAATCGTTGAAGGCGCGGATCGCCTTCGTATCCTCGGTCTGATCCTTCTCGTCGAGCACCGCCCCCGCCCACAGCACGTTGTCGACCAGGATCAACCCGCCCGCGCGCGTGCGGCGCAGCACTTCCTCGTAGTAGTGGCGATAGTTGGTCTTGTCGGCGTCGATGAAGGCGAGGTCGAACGTCGCGTCGGACGGTAGCGCGCGCAGTGTCTCGAGCGCCGGCGCAAGTTTCAGCGTTATTCTGCCGGCGACGCCCGCCTTCTCCCAGTACCGCCGCGCGATCGCGGTCCACTCCTCGCTCACGTCGCAGCAGAGCAGACTGCCGCCCGCACCGAGGCCGCGGGCGATACAAATCGCGCTGTAGCCGGTAAACGTCCCGACCTCGACCGCACGCCGCGCGCCGATCGCGCGCGCGAGCATCGTCATGAACGTCCCCTGCTCGGGCGCGATCTGCATCCCGGCCCGCCGCCCCAGCTTTTCCTGGGTCTCGAGCATCAGGTCGCGCAGTACCGCGTCGTCATTGCGCCCGTGCGCGAGCATGTAGTCGTAGAGCTTATCGTCGAGGGTGATAAATTTTCCGCCTGGCGTCATGGCACAGATTTTAGCATCGGCGGTCCGCGATCGCATCGTGTGGCGCGGCGCCGGCCGCGTCGCCAGCGGTGGCGGTGCCGTCGGCCGCGCCGCAGGCTACAAGCCCATCGCGTCGAGTTCGCGGCGGATGCGTTCGGGATGGGTCGCGCCCCAATAGATTCGGCCGCATCGCGGACAGCGGGAGAAGCGCTCCTGGCTCGCATAGACGAACGGCGGCACGCGGCGCACGACCGTATCGCGGCCGGCTTCGGCAAGCGTCGCGTTGCAGTGCGAGCATCGGGTGAAAGCTCCGCGGCGCGGATCGAACGGAAAGCGCGCGAGGACTTCGCGCAGCTGATCGCGGAACAGAGTGCTTTCGAGGTAGAGCGCGTCGGAGGCGGTGCGTAGACGCTTGTCGCGGGTCAGCGTGATGCGGCCTTCGGTGCGCGCTCGGCCAAGCAGCTCGTGCCCGCCGAGCGACGGCTCGAAGAGCACGTCGGCGCCGAGCAGCCGAAGCCATCGCGCAAGCCGCGCGAGCATCCGGTCGGCGGCGAATTTCGGCGCCGATTCTGGATCCGACTTGAGCAATTCGTCCATGGCCCGCCGATGTAGTATAGCAGGGCGTCGCAGGGGCGCGGCCGTGGCGATCGCGGGCCGTCCCCCTGGCAGCACTTAAAGTAACACTTCAAGCTGGAAAGGCTCGATTTCGGGGAATTTCAATGCGACGGAGCAATCAATGGAGGCAGGGGCTATGAAGGAGGAGCGCGTCACGTTCAAGTCCGGCGACCTTACGTTGGAAGGCCTGATCGCATCGCCTGACGGCCCCGGGCCGTATCGCGCGGCCGTCGTTTGCCATCCCCATCCGCTTTACGGCGGCTCGATGTACAACAACGTGGTCGACGCCGTGCTCGAGGCGATGCACGCGAGCGGCGTTGCGACCCTGCGATTCAATTTTCGCGGCGTTGGCCAGAGCGAGGGCGAGTTCGACAACGGCCGGGGCGAGGCCGACGACGCCGTCGCGGCGATTCGCTTTATGACCGGGCAACAGGGCTTGCGCGCGGATGGCGTGGTGCTCGCCGGATATTCGTTCGGCGCGATGACGGCGGTACGGGCGGCGGCGAGCGCGGAGGAGGTCGCGGCGATCGTCGCGGTCGCGCTGCCGCTCGGGATGATCGATCCGTCGGCGCTCGGCGCGATTACCAGGCCGATCGTGCTGCTCGCCGGCGATCGGGATTCATACTGCCCGGCCAATCATCTGGCGGCGCTGGCCGAGCGGCTGGGCGCTTTGGCGCGGCTCAAGATCATCCCCGGCGCCGATCACTTTTTCGGCGGCCGCGAACACGAGATCACCGCCGCACTCGAAGAGGCGTTAGCGACACTGTAGCCCCGCCGCGGCGATTTCGATTCGCTTGCCTGGAGGAAAGCGGTGCCCGAAGAAATAGAAGTCGATACCGACAAGCTCCACGAAGAGATTCACGAGGAGCTGGAGCGCGAGGGCGGCTCGATGCTCAAGGCGATCGCGCTGACCACGGCGCTGTTCGCGGCGCTGGCGGCGGTCGCCGCGCTGCGCGCGGGCGGAACCGTCAACCAGGCGCTGATCATGAAGACCGAAGCGACCAGGCTCCAGGCCGAGGCTTCCGACCAGTGGGCGGCCTACCAGGCCAAGGGGATCAAGTCCGCGATCCAGCGGGCGTCCGAATCGGCCTGGCTGGCGCTCGGCAAACAGCCTCCCGCGTCGTTCGAACAAGAGCGCCAGCGTTACGCGCGCGAGCAGGCCGACCTTGCGCGGGTCGCCCACGACAAGGAGCGTGAGCGCGACGGAAAGTCAGCCGAGGCCGACCACCTGATGCACCTGCATCATCGGTTCGCCAACAGCGTCGCGCTGTTCCAGGTGGCGATCGCGCTGGGCGCGGTGGCGGCGCTCACGCGGGTGCGGCTGGTCTGGTACGGCTCGATGGCGGTTGGAGTCTGCGGCGCCGCGCTTTTCCTCACGACCATGTTGTGACTGCGGCCGCCGTTGCCGGCCGTCGAACTCAAGGTGCCGGCGAAGGCGCGGCCGCGCGATGCTCCGTCCGGTCAATGAAACCGCGCACCACCTTCAGGTATTTGTCCGGCTCTTCGTAGATCGGCATGTGTGAACTCTCTTGAAAGACCACCATCTCCGAGCCGGGCAGCGCGTTGTGGCAGATCGTCGTCGCGCGCACGCTGGTCTCACTTCCCAAGGCGCCTGCGAGGTAGAGTGAGGGAGTTTTGATTTCCTTCAGGCGCGCGGTCCGATCCCAGTCCTTCAGGTTTCCCGTGCACGTGAACTCGTTGGCCCCCTGCATCGCGACGTAGACCTCGTCATTGTGTCCGGCAAACGACCGTTCCAGAGAGTCGGGCCATACCGGGAGCCGGCACACGTGCAGCTTGTAGTATTGGACCAGGGCGCCCTGGTACTCGGGGCAATCGGTGTATCCGGACGCCTCGTGGCGGTCCAGGATGGCGCGCGTGTCGGCAGGAAGCTCTCGGCGATATTTGGCGGCGTCCTTCTCCCACTCGGGGTACGAGCACAGCGGATCGGAGAATATCAGGCTCACGACGCCCGCAGGCTGGGTCAGTGCGTAGTCGGTCAACAGCACGGTTCCCGACGAATGTCCGAGAATGTGGACGCGCTTGAGGCCGAGCGCGGTTCGGAGTTGCGCGAGTTCCTTGACGAAACGTTCGACCGTCCACAGCGACTTGTCATGCGGACGATCGGACTTCCCCGCACCGAGTTGGTCGTAGAATACGACCGGCCTTTCCCTGCACAGTGCGCCCAGCGGTTCCAGGTAGTCGTGGGTGAAACCCGGGCCGCCATGGAGCACGATCAATGGAATCGCGTCGCCGTCGCCCACGATTTCGTACCAGACCTTGCCGCCTGTTACCTTGACGTAGCCCTCTTTTACCGGGCATCCGAACGGGAACTTCGAGTTGTCTTTCGAGTTGTCCCGGGATGCGGCCTTCGCGGAAGCCGAGAACAAAGTCAGGATCAGCATCGCGAATATCGCACCGCCAGCCGAGCATGAACGCTTGCTGAGCATAGATAGTTTCCTTCCTCGCATCTGTGCGTATCGCGGATAGACGGATTCCAGCAAGAGCTATGGGCCGGTGCTCGTTGCCCCAGGCGCCGGCGCCGGCGCGGCGCGGGATGCCGATTGCGGCTCGCCCGCGTGCGCGGCGGCGTGCAGCGCGCCGGCGCGGACCGCCCGCTCGATCGGAGCGAAAGGGTTGTCGCGGTCCGACTCGGCCAGCGCGATAATCGCCTTGATCGTGTCGTGCAGGTTGCCGCCGTAGATGTGGTCGAGCGCGGCGAAAGTGTCGAGGTCGTGAAAGTAGATCAGGTAGTTGATCAATACCGCGTTGTTGATCGGCTCCTTGTCGAGATCGAAACGTTCCAGGCCCGACAGATGCGGCTTGAGTTGCGCGTAGTCGGCGTTGATGCCGGCGAAGATCGCCGCGCGGCGCTTTACGATCTCTTCGCGCGGGAGCCCACTGTTATAAAGCGCGACCAGGCGCGCCGCCTCGTCATTCAAGAAACGCCCGAACTTCAGATCGGCCTCGAGCACTCCGCGCGCGGCGTCGGCGTCGGCGGAGCCCGGCCCCCGGGATGCCTCGAAAAACTTGACCGCGCCCGCGCTGCCGACGTAGGTCGCCGCCGATTCGTCGAACATCACGTCGCTCGCGAGGAAGTAGGTGCGATGGAACAGCTCGTGGATGATCACGCCGCCCACTTCGACCCGGCTCAGCCGCAGCAGGTTGGAAAGCAGCGGGTCGTTGAAAAATCCGAGGCTCGAGAACGCCACCGCCGGCCGCACCATCGTGTCATACCCGCGCCGCTCCATCTCGGCGGCCTCGGCGTCGGCGTGATCCTTGTTGAAGTAGCCACGATAGGGGATTCGGCCGACGATCGGAAACCACCACGTATAGGGCTCGAGCGAGTCGCGCGGCGCCGCCATCACGACCCAGGCGATCGCGCCCTTGTCGACCTCCGAGATGCTGCTATATGCGTGGCCGACGTTGAGCCCAAGGCGCTCGCCCGCAAACGCGCGCACCTTGAGCACGGTTTCGAGCTTGGCGCGCACGTCGGGCGGCAGGTCGCCGCGCGCGAGCACCGTGTCGATCGGCTTGCGCCGCCACAGCAGGCAGCCCTCCTCGTAAGCCGCGTGTCCGATATAACCGGCCTCGCATCCGGCCAGCGCGCCGGCGCTCACGGCCAGCAGTACGGCGAGGGCAAGGGCGCGCATGGCCGAGGGCGACGCCCAGGCCTCAGTCCGCGGCCTGGCCAGTGGGCTCGGCCGCGGTCGCGTATTGCAGCTCGAACAGCCGGTGATACAGGCCGCGGCGGGCGAGCAGTTCCGCGTGGGTGCCGCTTTCGCGCAGCGCGCCCTGGCTCAGCACCAGGATGCGGTCGGCGCGTTCGATGGTCGAGAGGCGATGCGCGATCACCAGCGCGGTGCGATCCTTCGAGCAGCTCGTCGAGCGCCCGCTGCACCAGCGACTCGGTTTCGCTGTCGACGCTGGAGGTCGCCTCGTCCATCACCAGCACGCGCGGATCGTAGGCGAGCGCGCGGGCGAACGAGAGCAGTTGGCGCTGGCCGGAGGATAGGTTGGCGCCGCGCTCGCGGATTTCCTCGTGCAGGCCGCCGGGCAGCCGCGCGACGAAGTCCAGCGCCTGCGCGCGCCGGAGCGCCTGGCGCACCTCGGCCTCGCCAAGGTCGGTGCGCGCCAGGCGGACGTTGTCGAACACGTCGCCGGCGAAGAGAAAAACGTCCTGCTGCACCAGGCCGATCGCACGGCGGAGCGCCGTAAGGTCCCACTCGCGCACATCGACGCCGTCGACCAGGATGCGCCCGGCGCTGACGTCGTAAAAGCGCGTGAGCAGCTTGATGATGGTGGATTTGCCGGAGCCGGTCGCACCGACGATCGCGATCTTGCGCCCGGGCTCGACCGTGAAGCTCAAATCGCGCAGCACCGGCTCGCCCGCGCGGTAGGCGAAGCCGACGTGATCGAAAATGATCTCGCCGCGCACGGAACTCGGATGGCGCGGCGCGGGCGGGCTGGCGATCGACGCCGGCGTTTCCATCAGCGCCTCGATTCGCTCCATCGCCGCGAGCGCCGATTGCAGAGTCGTGTACTTGCTCGAAATATCGCGCAACGGCAAAAAGAACTTCTGCGCGTAATCGATGAAGGCGACCAGCGTGCCGAGCGTGATCACTCGGCGGATCACCTCGCTGCCGCCGGCCCACAGGATAATACCGATGGTCGCCGAGCTGAGCGACTCGACCGCCGAAAAGACCCCGGCCTCGTAAATGTTCGCGACCATCTGGGCGTCGCGGCTCTTGAGGTTGAGCGCGTCGAACTCCTCGCGGCTCCGCTGCTCGCGCGTGAAAAGCTGCACCACCGCCATCCCGGCCAACGCCTCGGCCAGGTAGGAGTTGAGCGCCGCGAGCCGTTCGCGGATCTCGCGATAGACCACGCGGGCGCGGCTGCCGAAGAAATTCAGGATGAGCAGCAGCGGCGGCACCGCGCACATCGCCCATAGCGCCAGGCGCGCGTTGAAGGCGAACATGATCGCGACGATTCCGAGCATCGTCAGCACGTCCATGAACATGGTAAGCGAGCCCGCGCTGAACATCTCGTTGATCGCGTCAATATCGGTGGTCATCCGGCTGACCAGCCTGCCCGTCGGCGTGCGATCGAAAAATGACATCGGCAGGCGCTCGACGTGCTGGAACAGCGCCATCCGCAGGTCCGACAGACTGTACTGCGCGACCATCATGGTCAGGTAGAACTGTCCGTAGAAGGTCGAGAACTCGCCCACTACCAGCACCAGGTACACGAAGCCCATCGCCAGCAGTCCGTGCGAGCCGAAAGCCTCGAGCACCGGCCGCAGCCAGCGGGGCGGCGCGGCGCGGTTGTGAGTCAGGAACAGATCGATCGTGAGCTTCCAGATGTAGGGCTGCGCCAGCGCGAACATCGAATTCAACGGCATCAGCACCACGGACAGAAAGAACAGGCGCCGGTACGGATGGACGTAGCTCCATACCCACCTGAGCAGCTTCAGGTCGTAAACGCGGCCCAGTTTTTCTTCCGCCGCGATCTCCATCCTGATCGGCTGGCGCGCTTCAGTAGCGCGCCAGTTCCTCCTCGACCAACTGGCGATGGAACAGCTCGGCGTAAATCCCGCGCTGTGCCATCAACTCTTCATGCGTGCCGCGCTCGGCGATCGCGCCGTCCTCCAGCACGATTATGTGGTCGGCGTCGCGCACGGTGGACGCGCGATGGCTCACCACGACCGTGGTGCGGCCGCGCACGCTCTCGGCCAGGCTGTCGAGCACGGCGCGTTCGGTCTCGGTATCGACGCTGGAGAGCGCGTCGTCGAGCACCACCACCGCGGGGTCGTAGACCAGCACCCGCGCAATGGTGACCCGCTGCTTCTGCCCGCCCGAGAGCGACATCCCGCGCTCGCCGACGACTGTTGCAAGGCCATGCGGCAGTACGGCGATATCGGCCTCGAGGCCGGCGACGCGCGCGGCGCGGCCGATCTCCTCGAGCGAGGCGTCGGCGCGGCCGAACGCGATATTGCGGGCCATCGTGTCGGAGAACAGCGTCGGCTCCTGCGGCACCATCCCGACCGTTTTGCGCAGCGCCCCCAGCGGCAGATCGCGCACGTCGCGTCCGTCAAGCGTGACCCGGCCGGCGCTCGGCTCGACCAGCCGAGTCAGCAGCTTGACCATCGTGGACTTGCCCGCGCCGGTGCGGCCGACGATCGCGAGTTTCTCTCCGGCGGCGATTTTGACCGCGACGTCGCGCAGCGCGTAATGTCCGTCGCGGCCATTTTCGCCCACCCGGCTTCCATCATGCGCGAAGTAGCTGAACCAGACGTGCTCCCATTCGATCGCGCCGGCTACTTCCAAACGCGTCTCGCCGCCCTCGATCGAGGAGGTGACGGGAGCGAGAAAAATGTCGTCCAGCCGCTTCATCGAGGCGCGCCCGCGCTGGTAAATCGAAATCACCCAGCCCAGCGCCGTGGTCGGCCACATCAACTGCGCCAGGTACCCCATGAAGGCGACCAGCCCGCCGATCGACATCGCGCGCCGCGTGACCAGGTAGCTGCCATACACCAGCACCATCATCATCGACGTCGCGTAGGTGCCGCGGATGAGCGGCATCAGTGCGCCGCGCAGCCGCGCGAGCGCCAGGCCCTCGTCATTGTAGCTGTCGTTGCGGCGGCGAAACTCCTCGGCCTCGCGCGCGTGAAGGGTGTAAGCCTTCACCACGTGGATTCCCGAAAGGCTCTCCTGCACCTTGGCTCCGATTGCGCCCAGTTCCTCCTGCACGCGCAGGCTGCGTTCCATCAGCGTCTGCGTGAGCCGGCGGATCGCAAAGAACAGGATCACGAAGGGCACCAGCGAGACGAACGTGAGACGCCATTGCCTGGTGAACATGAAGGTCAGCGCGTAGATGTACACCAACGGCGTATTGGCGAAGGTCAGCGCGCCCATCCCGACCATCATCCGCACCGCGCTCAAATCGTTGATCATCCGCGACATCAGGTCGCCCGTCTTCAGCCGCTCGTAGAAAGAGCGGTCGAGCCGCGTGAGATGGGTGAACAGATCGTTGCGCAGGCAGTATTCGACGTCGCGCCCGCAGTTGAAGAACATGAAGCGCGAAAA
>CAVZDJ010000043.1:0-34005 GCA_963773975.1 uncultured delta proteobacterium | reverse complement strand
CCATCGCACCACACCCATCGTCAGCGCCGCAGCGAAGATTTCGCCGGCAAGCACAGTGAGACGGCTGGAATCGTGAGCCTGGATCGAGTCGATCGCCTTGCCGGTCAGATACGGCAGCACCATCCCGAGCGTCACCGTGCCGAGCGTGCAGAGCGTGGCGAACGCGTAGCGATGCCAGTAGGGGCGAACGTAGCCGAGCAGGCGTTTCATGTCAGCCGGCCCAATTTATCAAGCCCCTCGGCGGGGCCAACGCGGCCCTCGTTGGAGGCGGTAGCCGAACATATATTCGTCGGAGCTGGCGAAGTTTCTGGCAAAGTTTCGCGAACGACCGCCTTGTGGGCCCGCACGATCAGGTTGTCTTCCGTCAGCACGCGCCGGTCGAGCATCCAGCGCGCAAGCTCCCGATTGAGCGCGCGCACCGGCGGTTTGCGCTCGCGCCATATGAGGCGCAGCCGCGTATCGAGCGCGACCACCGGGTAAAATAGCGCGTACAGCACGTAGCTGAACGGCTTGACCTTGCCGTGGCCGAGCCGTTCCAGGCGCAAGCCGTTGATGCGCATCAAATAGTAGAGCAGCACGAATGGGATCGGGTAGTTGTGGAAGTGATGCGCCTGCTCGAGCGGTGTGTCGAGCGGAATCTGGCGCCGCTTGGCCTTATGCATCCCCGAGAGCATGAAGCCCAGCCGCGAATCCAGGCGCATGATGTTGGGCGTGCTCAAAATCAGATGGCCGCCCGGCCGCAGCACGCGCGCCACCTCGCCCAGGGCCGCGCGATGGTTCTCGAGGTGTTCGATCACCTCGGTCAGCACGACCAGGTCGAAACTCTCGTCGGGATAGGGCAGGCCGCGCGTGAGGTCGACGCCTTCGTCGATCGGCATGCCCGCGATCGGCGCCAGGCCGCGTTCGAAACGCGTGCCGCGCACCTCGAAACCGCGCGCGGCCAGCGCGCGCAGCACTTCGCCGTTGCGGCAGCTCACGTCGAGCGCGCGCGCGCCGCCGGCTTCGAGGCCGGCGGCCAGTTCCAGGACGCCGTCGATTATTTCGCGTGCGGGCATGATCCGGTTTACGTTATCAGGTACGCCGCGCGGAAAAACAGGCTACGGCGCGAAGCGGCGCGCCTCGGCTCACAATCGGCGCTCGGTTCGCAGCCGGCGCTCGTAAAGCTTCGCGTACTTGAGAAAGACGTAAAACGCCGCGCTCATCGCCGCGTACAGCCCGCGTCCGCCCGCGCGAAAGCCGCCGCGCAGAAAATAGAAGTTTACAAAGCGCCACGCCGGATTCGCGATCATCTTGACCACGGTCATCGCGCCCGCGTCGCCCTCGGTCGCCGCCTGCGAGCTCAGCCGGTTGATCGTGGCCACATGGTCCGCCACGTCGCGGTAACTGAAATGGAGAATCGGCGCGTTGAGTTTGCCGACGGCGCCCTCGAGCTGGACGCTGGCGTGCGGTTCGTGCCCGCCAAAGCGCGCGCGCGCGCGGCGAAACAGCCGCAAGTGCCAGTCCGGGTAAATTCCGCGAGTGTAGTAGTGCCCGAGATGGTAGAGCACGCGGCGCACCCGATAGCCGGCGGCGACCTGCGGGCTCGCGAGCGTGGCGCGAATTTCGCTCCCCAACTCCCAGGTCGCCTGCTCGTCGGCGTCGAGCGAGAAGACCCATTCGCCACCGGCCTGTTCGAGCGCGAACTGTTTTTGCGCGATATAGCCTTCGAACGGGCGCTGAAAAACCCGCGCTCCCAGACTCCGCGCGATTTCGGCCGTGCGATCGGTCGAAAACGAATCGACCACGATCAGTTCATCGCAGAACGCCGCCGCGCTCTTGAGGCATTGGCCGATCAGCTCCTCCTCGTTGCGCGTGATCACGATAAGCGAGATCTTGGGCGCAGTGTTCGCGTCGTCGGCCATCACGTCTGGCCTGGCGGCGGCTCGCCGCGCGATGGCAGCGCGCCGGGCTGCGGCGGCTCGCCCGGCGGCGGCGCCTCGCTCGGCTGCGGCAGCGTGCCGGGGAGCGGCGGCGCACCGATTTCGGCGAGGAAATGAGCGGAGGCCTCATGCGCGAGCCGGTAGGCGGCGTCATCGATCCGTCCGCGCATCAATTCGACGCGCAGAAACAGAAAGTAGGTCTGCACCACGTCGTTGCGGCAGTAACGATGGATCTCCTCCAGCCGGCCCTGCTCGTATAAATCCTGGACCTGTGAGCCGTCGACTTCCATCTTGCCCGGCAGCCCGATCATCTTGAGCAACAGGTCCATCCCGCCGCGTATTCCGCCGCTTGCACCGAAGTTGGTCAGGTAGTCGAACAGATCGAGATGGCGCTCGCTTGAATAACGCGCGCGCGCCGATCCGCTGCCCTCGGCGAAGTGCGCGGGCGCGGCGATTCCGTAGCGCAGGGCGGCGAGTTCGAGCACCGGGAAATCGAAACGCCGCCCGTTGAACGTGACCAGGCATCCCGCGAAACGCTCGGCGCGCGCCCAGAACTCGCGCGCCAGCGCCGCCTCCGAATAGCCGTCGCGCGCCAGGCTCTCGACCGAGCGCAGGACATGGTCGGCGCCGACGTCGCCGATCGCGATCGAAATCGGGACGTGCAGGCTCTGCGGGAAAAAATCGCTGCCGCGCCGCGCGCGCAACTGCTCGCGAAAACGCTGGAACGCGTCCTCGTCGCTCAAACCCTCGCCCGCGCATAGCGCCTGATTGAGCAGGCGTTTGTCGACGCGCGTTTCGATGTCGAATATGGCGAACACCCAGTTGCCGCCGCCCGGACCGCTGCCGCCGCCCGGACCTTCAGGCCTCCGTGCGCTTAAGGCCGTCGATCACCCGGTCCGCAATCGAACGGAACTCCGCGGACAGCGGATGGTCGGGGCGCACCGCGACCAGCGGACGCGCGTAGTCGCCGCCCTCGCGCAATTCGCGGACCAGCGGAAGCTCGCCCAGAAACGGCACGCCGAGGTCGTGCGCCAGCCGCGCGCCGCCGCCGTGGGCGAAAATTTCGTGCCGAGCGCCGCATTTGCGGCAGATGTGATAGCTCATGTTCTCGATCACGCCCAGCACCGGCACGTTGACTTCCTGGAACATCGTGACCCCGCGCCGCACGTCCATCAGCGCAACCTCTTGCGGCGTGGTGACGACGATTCCGCCGGCCAGCGCCACGCGCTGGGTTATCGTGAGTTGCGCGTCGCCGGTGCCCGGGGGCAAATCGAGCACCAAACAATCGAGTTCGCCCCACTCGACGTTGAACAAAAACTCGGTCTCAAGCTTGGTCACCATCGGGCCGCGCCAGATGACCGCCGTCTCGTCGTTCACGAACAACGCCATCGAGATGTAGCGGATGCCGAAGCTTTCCAGCGGTATGATGCGGCGTTCGGGCGTCAGCTCGACCCGCTGATCGGACCCGACCATCATCGCGACGCTCGGCCCGTAAACGTCGGCGTCCATCAGGCCGATACGCCATCCCGCCGCGCGCATCGCCAGCGCCAGGTTCACCGCGACCGTCGATTTGCCGACGCCGCCCTTGCCGCTGGCCACCGCGAGGACGTGGCGCACGCCGGGCACGAGCCGGCGATGCGATCCCGGCGCCATTTTCGGCGCGTTCGCGGCCCGCTCCATCTGCACCTCGACGGCGGGCACGCCGGGCATCGCGGCAACCGTGCGGCGGACGTCTTCGACAATCTGCGCCGCGGCCTCGGCGTTCGCGCTCGGCGCGCTGAGCGTCACGGTTACGCCCTTGTATGCGATCTCGATATCCTTGACCATGCCGAAGGAGACGATGTCGCGGGTGAAGCCGGGGTATTTGACTTTTTTGAGTTCGACCAGGATTTCGTTGGGCGTCGGCATCTATAAGGTGCGGCGCGACGGCGCGCTGGGCGCCTCCTTTACGGCCGCGGCTCGATGTTATCATTCCCGGGGTATGGGAAAAACGCGCGGAGCGTCAGTGCTCGAGTTCGATGTCGCGCGCTAAGGCCCGGCGCGGCGTGCGAGTGAGTCACGCCCATGACGCGGGCGAGCTCGTGCGCTTTGCGGCGCACGAGCTCGCCGCGGGCTTGGCCGCGATGCTGGGCGAGGCTTCGCGGGTCGAGGCCGTTAGCGGCCTCGACCCGCGAAGCCTCGCCGTCGAGGCGCAGGCGGCGGCGCCTGACGGCGCCGCCGCCTGCGCCTCTCCGCGACCCGCGGCATCGCTGCGGGTCGCGGTTCGGTCGTCGGAGAGCGCCGCGCGCTCACGCTCGACGCTCCCCGACGACGGCTTCGCGATCCAGCGCGGGGCCGCGCTGGTGGTCGCAGGCGCCTCGGAGCGCGGGGCGCTCCACGGCGCCTATGGCCTGCTCGAGCGCCTCGGCGCGCGCTTCGCGCTCGGCCGGGCGCCCGCGCTACCGCGCCTCGATCCGGCGCGGCTCGATGCGCTCGCGCCGTATCGCGTCTGGCCGGCATTTGGCCGGCGCGCCTTCGTCTCGGACATCATGACCTGGCATTACGAGAATCCCGAGCGCCTGGCAATGCATCTTGGACACGATCGCGAGTTCGTGCCCTGGATGGCGCGCCGCGGTATCAACACGTTCGAATATATCCGCCACGCCCGGGACACGCGGCTCAAGATCGACGAGATCGCTCCGATGCTGGCCGAGCGCGGTATCGAGGCGGAGTACGGCGGCCACGTGCTCCAGCTTTTATTGCCGCGCGATCGATTTTCGACGCATCCGGAGTACTTTCCATGCGGAGAAGACCGGCTGCGGATGAACGGCGGGAACCTGTGCGTGTCGAATCGCGCCGCGCTCGAATTGGTGCGGGCGGGAGCGCTCGGCTACGTGCGCGACAATCCCGAAATGGCGATGCTGCACGTATGGGGTGCGGACGTGCGGCGCGGGGCGTGGTGCCGATGCGCCCAGTGCGCGGCGCTCTCGCCGCAACTCCAATATATGAAGGTGGTCAACGAAATTGCGGCGGCGCTGGCGTCCGCGGGCGACGCGGCGCCGCCGGTCGCCTATCTCGCCTACCACGACACGTTGGAGGCGGACCCCGCGCTGCGCCCGCTCGACAACGTATGGTTCGAATGGGCGCCGCGCGAGCGATGCTACAGCCACGCCATCGACGATCCGGCTTGCACCGTGAATCCGCGTTACCTGGAGTCGCTCGAGCGGTATATCGATCTGTTCGACGGGCGCGGCGGCGTCTTCGAGTATTATGCCGACGCGATTTTATTTGGCGCGATCGGATTCGCGACGCCGTCGACTATCGTGCGCGATCTCAACATGTACCATCGGATGGGCCTGCGGAGCATCTCGTGCCTCACTTTCGGCGCGTTCAGCGCGCTCGCTTATCCGGTCAACCTCGAGACGTTCGCGCGCGCGACACGCTCGCTCGACATCGATTCCGACACGGCGATCGACGAGATTGCCGCGGCGCGGTATCCCCGATGCGGCGCGGCGATGGCGGGGGCGTATCGTGCGATCGCTCGCGCCTCCGCGAAGGCGCTTACATATGGCCCCGTGATGCGTCCGCCGTCGGGTCCTCCCGGCGCGCCGCGAACACGCTTGCGGCTGCTGCGGGCGGCGGTGGCGATGCGCGAAGGCGTGGCCGCGGCCGAAGCGGTAATCTCAGGCACCGGGGCGGCGGTGGGCGATGCGACGACACGGCCGGAGGTTGGCGCGGAGCGCGATTTATGGGAATACAGCGCAGAGGTTCTGGAAGGCGTCGCGCAGTGGCTGGAGGCGCGGACGCTCACGGGCGCGGAGCGCCGCGCGACGGGCGCGCAGGCGATCGAAAAGGTCGATCGTGCGATCCGCCACGTCCACGAAATTGATTCCGCGCTGAAGGGCACCTGGGGTGCCTACGACTTGGAGCGCTTGCGCGGAGGTTGGCTTGAAGGGCTGAGGCGCCGGCTTGCCGAGTAAATATCACGGCGTCTGAGCACATCGCAGGGGAGGCTAGCGTCTGATGGAGAACGGCAATAACGGCTTCGTGTTGTCGGAAGAGCTGACCGCGCTGCGCGAGCAGGTCAAGCGCATCATCCGGGACGAGATCATTCCGATCGAAGATCGCCTCGATCCCGACGCGCCCGAGATTCCCGAGAGCGAGTTCTGGCCGATCGCCCGCCGAACCCAGGCCGCTGGCCTGTGGTGTATGGGCGTGCAGACGAAATACGGCGGCGGCGGACTCGGCACGTTCGACATGTGCGTGCTGATGGAAGAGATGGCGCAGCATCGGATGGGCCTGTACAACCCGGGCGCGGGCGTGTTCGGGCGCACCCCGCCGCCGGTTATCTGGGCTGGTACCGAGGAGCAGATCCAGAAATACGCCGTCCCCACGATCAAGAACGCCTCGTACACCTTCTTTGCGATCACCGAGCCCTCGGGCGGATCCGATCCGGCCGGCGCGATCCAATGCCGCGCAGTGCGCAAGGGCGACACCTATGTGCTGAATGGCACCAAGATTTTTTCCTCGCACGCGCATGAGGCCGAGTGGGGCGTGGTCTTTACCCGCACCGATCCCAACGCCGGCCGCGCCGGGATCACCGCGTTCATCGTCGAGAAAAACACGCCCGGCTTCACCGCGCGCCCATTCAAGGTGCTGCGCACGGCGGCGCTCCCGTGCGAGGTCCATTTCGAGGATTGCACAGTGCCGGCCGCGCAGCGGCTCGGTCCCGAGGGCGGAGGGCTGACGCTCTGCCTCGATTTGTTGACGCGCCTGCGCTTTCCTTACTCGGCGTGCAACATCGGAGTCGGCGTGGCAGCGCTCAGGATGGCGGTTGCGCACGCCAAGCAGCGCAAGACCTTCGGCGAGTTGCTGGCGCGCCGCCAGGCGATCCAATGGATGCTGGCTGATTCCGAAGTCGAGCTGCGCGCGGCGCGCTGGCTCACCTGGGACGGCGCGTGGAAGGCCGACCGCGGCGAGGACGCGCGGATGGAAGCGTCGATCGCGAAGCTGTATTCAAGCGAGGCGCTCGGCCGCGTGATCGATCGCGCGGTGCAAATCCACGGCGGCTATGGCGTGAGCAAGGAGTTCCCGCTCGAGCGATGGTACCGCGAGGCGCGTATCCGCCGGATCGGCGAAGGCCCCTCGGAAGTGCATCGGATGGTGATCGCGCGCAACCTGCTGCGCTGAAGGCGCGCGCCGCCGCCGCACCGCCGGGCGGCGGGGAGGGAGAGAGAGTCCGATGGGCCTGCCGCTGGAGGGCATCCGCGTAATCGATCTGGGGCAGATTTTCGCCGCACCGTACTGCACCCTGCAACTCGCCCAGATGGGTGCCGAGGTCATCAAGATCGAACCGCCCGGCGTGGGTGAGAGCCTGCGCCGCGCCGAGTCGTCGCCGGGCGGCGTCGGCTATTCCTTCCTGATGCTCAACGCCAATAAGCGCTCGGTCACGCTCAACCTGAAACATCCGCGCGGCCGCGAAATCATCTTCAAGCTCATCGAGCGCGCCGACGTGCTCGTCGAGAATTACTCGGCGGGCGTGATGGAGTCTTTCGGGCTCGGCTACGAGGACCTGCACGCCCGCTTTCCGCGCCTGGTCTATGCGAGCGCCAAAGGCTACGCGAGCGACGGTCCGTGGGCGCGGCTGGGTGCGATGGACTCCACGGTGCAGGCAAGTTCGGGCTTCATGAGCGTGACCGGCTATCCCGATCGCAGCGGGGTGAAAACGCCCGCCACTTTCATCGACATGGGCACCGGCAGCCATCTCGTGAGCGGCATCCTCGCCGCGCTGCTGCAACGCGAACGCGGCGGGCGGGGGCAAAGGGTCGAGGTTGCGATGCTCGACGTGTGCGTCCCGGCAATGACCGGGCTGATTGCCGACCAACTGCAGGCGCGCAAGTCCGAGCGTCTCGGCAATCGCCATCGCAACGCCTGTCCCTCCGACGTCTATCCCGCCGCCGACGGCGAGATTCTGATTTTCTGCCTCACCGAACCGCATTGGCGCACGCTGGCAAGCCTGATGGGGCGCGAGGAGTTGATCGGCGACCCCCGCTTCAGCAATCACGCGACGCGTTTGGCCAACGTCGATGAGGTCGACCGCGCGGTCGCGGGATGGACCCGCGGCAAGCGCCGCGACGAACTAATCGCGGCGCTCATCGCGGCGGGCGTCCCCTCCGCGCCGGTACGCACGGTCGAAGAATTGACCGCCGATCCCGAACTGGCGCGGCGCGGGATGCTGCTCGACAGCGAATTCCCGACCCGCGGCGCGATCAAGGTCGCCGGATCGCCGATCAAGCTGTCGGAGTCGCCGGAGCTTAAGCGTCCGCGGATACGTCCGCCGCTGCTGGGTGAGCATACCGCCGAAGTGCTGGCGAGCCTTGGAATCGACGCCGCCGAACTCGAGCGCCTGCGCGGCGACGGCGTGGTCTGAGCGGCGCGAAGCGTTCGGGGCTTCCACCCCGTGCATACGCCCGGTGCATACGATAGACACGCGAGCCATCCGCGCGTGAATCCTGACCGCCACTGATTCGAGCCGCGCGCGAACGGCTCTGGCCGCCATGTTAGAACTGCTTCATGGCGGTGCATGAACGCGCGCGGCAGCCAATAGAAAGCGGCGGCTTGATCGAATTGGGACCGCCAGTGGCGGATCGAGCCGCGCTCGAATCCGTGCCGGGCGCGGGCACCGTCGAATTTTACCTGCTTACCGAAGCCGCAAGCCGCGCATGGGCCGCAATCAGCGCGAGCCTCGCCTCGGGCGTCGGCGCAGTTTTCTGGATTGGGGGGCCACCGGGCGCAGGCAAAACTCATTTTCTGAACTACCTGATGGCGCTCGAGGAGCGCGCGGGTACGGCCCAGGGACGGCGTACGATCGTCAGGCTCGGACTCGAGGCCGGCGCGGGCGCGTACGATCTCGAGCAACGGATGTTCGATCTGCTCGCGCGCGAGATCGGCGTCGGCGACGCGGGCGCGATGCTGTGGCGCCGGTTGCACGGGGGCGAAGCGCTGGGCGTCGCCTTCGAGCAGGCCCATCGCGTCGGCATCCACGCAATCAGCGTCGCGCTAGACTTCGGCGCGGCCGACGCGTCGGCGTGGAGCGACTACTTCGCGGAACTCTCGCGCGTGGCCGCGCGCGGCCGCCAGGTCGCGTTCAACGTGTATGTTGCGGCGCGCAGCAGAGCGCCGGCCCGCGCCATCGCGCTCGAAGTCGCTCCGGCTGACGGCGCGGAGCGGATGCTCGCCGCGCTGGCGCGGACGCGCCGCGTCGTGGACGAGGCCGCCGCCGTGGCATGGTATGAGGACGCCGACGTTCGCGGTTTCGAGCCGCGCGCGATCTTCCCGTTCGACCCGCAATCGATCGAAACGCTCCGCGCCCTGGCCGGGGAGCCGTCGACCGTCGCGTCGATGGCGAAACTTGTAAGCGCGGCGCTCGCGGCCTGGCGCGAAAGTACCGTCGACGGCCGCGTGCGTCCGCTTGTACCGGTCGAGTTGATGGACGCCGCGGCGGTGGCGAAGCGTGTTGACGAAGGGCTGGCAGAGGGTGGACGCGCGGCGCTTGGGATTGCATATCGCGCCGCCGACGCGATGGAAGATCGCTGGCGCGCGCGCGAGATCGTTGACGCGCTGATGCTGGAGTCCCTGAGCGGCGGCGGGCACGCGCTTTCGCCGAGCGAATTGCGTACGCGTATGCGTGAGCACCAGCAGCGCCAAGGCTCCTTCGCTGCGTCCGGAGGCGCACTTGCCACGATGCTGGACGCTCTTGCCGCGCGCACCGGCGGCGTGATTGCTCTCGACGCGCTCGGAGCGCGGTTCAATCCGCGTGCCGCCGGAGCGCCGGAAGTCGCGGCCTTCAACAACGCGCTCCCGCTCCTGCAGCGTTTCGATTCGACGCTCAATGAAGCGGCCGAACTGCCCGAGTTGCGGACCAGGCTCAGGCGCGCGGGCGATGCGATGGCGCGGGCGGTGGAAGCGGCGCATCGCGTCGGCACGCTACTGGACGCGGCGCATCGCGAGCTGCGCACCGAGCTCAAGCCGGAGTATCGTCAGGCTTTGGAGAATTTTATCGCTCTCGCCGAGGCCGGTGCGGAGGCGCTGGTCGAGCAGGCCGCCGAGGCGCAATCGCGCGCATCCGTGGAGCGCGTCGTTGCCGCATACGAGGGGTTGGCTGCGGCGGCGGTGGCGGCGCCGCGGCTGCGCGAAATGCGCGAGTATCTGCGCGCGACCGAGTTAATGCCCGATCTTGCGGGAGCTAGTGCGGGAGACTTCGAGGGCGATGCTCCGGCCGTGGACAAGACAGTGGCGGCCGCGCAGGTCGAGTGCCAGCTCCTGATTGCCGCGCTCGACGCCGCGATGCCGCGTTGGGATTCGCGCAGCCTCGAGACGCTCCAGATACGTTTTCAGAAATTCAAGTGGAGCTACATCCAGATCTACCAGGGCGCACATGAACGCTGGCGGCGCGAAAGCGAGCGTATCGCGATCGAGCTCGCCGACGCGCGCGAGCATTTCGGCGCGCTGGGCAGGCTTAACTCGATCGCCGCGCTGGGCGCTCCCGCCGGCGCGGCGCTCGGAATGCGGATCGAAGAATTGGGCCGCCAGGTCGTACGCTGCGCGCTCGGCGCGCCGCTCACGCTGGATCTCGTGCCGCGCTGTCCGCGATGCGGATTCGTGCTGGGCACGGCGTTGCCCGCTTCCGCGCTGGGTGAGGTCTTCGAGGAGATGCGGCGCGCGCTCAAGGCCAAGCTGGCCGCGCTTTCGCACGACGCGATTGCGCGGCTGATTCGCCAGCACGACCGCGGTCATCGGCTGGACGGCTTTCTCAAGATCACCCAGGCCGCCCATACCGATGCCCTGCTGCGCGTGCTGGACGACAATCTCGCGCGCTACCTCGGACGTCTGCTTGACGAGGTGCAAGATGCGACGCGGCAGGGCGATGTGCGACAAGATGCCGAGCGGGATGGCATGCGCGATGATCCGGAGGCCGCGGCGCCGGGTGTGGTCGAGCCGTTCGTGCGCCCACGCCGCCAAGCTCAGCGCAACGGCAGACGACTCGCGCGGACAATCAAACCGCGGTCCGAGTAAGCTGAGTTTCGAGCGCGGGGGTGGGTGCGCGCTTTGAGCGCGGAGTAATCTGCGCGTTTTCGGTCGCGATTGATACCAACTCTGGCCGCGCGGATGGCGCGGTCGGGCTAACTCGAGGGAGGCAACTGTGGGTGCTTGCGCGGCTGCCCGGGAGGGAAAGCGCTGGCGCGGCCCCGGCGTGGCTTGACGTTAAGCCGATCGAGCGCGTGAAAGAAAATGTTGCGCACGACCTCCATGAACCACAACAGCGCGAGTCCCAGACTCACGCCGACCCCATAGAGCACCGTGCCGAGAAATCCGCTCACGCCCAGAGCTTCGGGCACGTGCGGCTCCTGCGCAACGCGGGCCTGCTCCTGAACCGAATCCACCATCGATTTCAACCTTACGGCAGCGGCTTGCGGGCGCGCAAGCCGTTACGATCCGGATGCCGCGGGCGTCACCTTGATATTGTCGAAACTCACTCTTGAATCGTTCTGCGACCACACTCCGATGCGCCCCTTGGCGATCGAGCCGTCGTCGGCCGCGAACATCCGCTTGCCGCCGAGGTAGGCGATGAAATGGCTGCCGCGCGCGTCAACCTGGAATGTATACCATCGTCCGCGCTCCAGCGTCGCCGGAACTTGCTTGATCAGATTGAACTGTCCGCCGCTCATCCGGTATAGCGCCAGTGTATCTTTAGGGCATGCCGCCGCAAGTACGTAGTAGCTCTGCGGGCCGGTGTAACGGAAGACAAGGCCCGCATAGCTACCCCACGCGCCACCCCATGCCTTGAAGGCGGCCTCGTAGCTGAAGTCGGAATATTCAGTGCCATCCTTTGGAGTAGCCACTAGATAATCAGTGCTGAAAAAGGAACTGAACCAGATTTTCACCTGCCCGGTGTGCGGCAGGCCATAGCCCGGCAAACCCAGAGTATTCGGCTCGCTCGGCGCGTCGCGGTCGATAAGCACCCGCCAATCGCCCGCGACCGCAATCCAATCTTGCGGCGTCGAGTAGCCACGGTCGTGGTCGAAATCCCAGGTCTTCACTCCAGCGGAATTGGCGCCTGCCGAATCGGCTCCATAGGACTTAGCCGCATCCGAGGGCGCCGCCGTATCGGCCGCGACCGCGACCTCAGCCGCGACCCGATTGCTCGCGGCTAGGGCCGCGGGGGCTGCGATCGCGAACGTACCGGCGAGTGCGAATGCCCACAGCGCATAGCGCGATACACACTTCTTCTCAGTCATCTCCACCACCTTGCTCAAAATCCGAGATGTCCCGGGGACTGGCGATTGTCAAAAACGATTGGGGACGATTCTTTTGGATAGAAGGCCGCGATGTCAAGAACGAGTGAGTTTCGCTTTTTTTTCGTTTTAATCCTTAAGCATGATTAGCTTCGACTTTCGTCACTGCGCATCATCCAAAATGACTTGACTATGGTGGGAGCGAGTGGGATGTTGTGGGGGCTTAGGGGGATTTTCGGTGTTCAGCGGACGATTTGACCATGCGATCGACGAAAAGGGGAGGGTCAGTATCCCGTCCCGATTCCGCGAAGTGCTGGAACGCGATGGTCATGAAAGCCTCGTTATCACCAACTGGACTCAACACAAGGAGCGTTGTCTTGCGCTCTACCCTCCAGCCGAGTGGACCAAGCTGATCGGCAAGATCAGGCAGCGTGGAAGCCTCGACCCTGCGACTCAAACTCTGCAAATGTTTTTGATCGGCGGTGCGCATGAAGTTCAAGTCGATCGCCAAGGCAGGATACTGATACCACCCAAACTTCGCGAGTATGCCCATTTCGATCGCGACGTCACATTCAATGCATTAATCGACAACTTTCAGCTTTGGGACAAGGCCGTGCTGCAACGAATCGTCGAGGCGGCCGAGCAGCAGATGGCGGATCCGGAATTCGTCGCGAAGCTCAATTTGTAGTTCTAGGTCGTGGAACTAGTTTGTAGGTGAGGATGGCGCTGGCAGCGGAATCGAATGCGGGAGCGGATCGGCTGCATCTGCCGGTGATGCCGGGCGAGGTGCGCGCTCTGCTGTGCGAGGGCGAGCGGCGCTTCGTCGTCGACGCCACGCTGGGCACCGGCGGACACGCCGAGAGCCTGCTGGAGCACACCGGCGCGACGCTGCTGGGGCTGGATCGCGACCCGCACGCGCTTAAGGCCGCCGCCGAGCGCCTTGGCCGTTTCGGATCGCGCGTGGTGCTGCGGCAGGGCGACTTCGCCGAGATCGATCGCGTGATCGCCGAAGCCGCATTGGGCGCGCCTGACGCGATTCTGGCCGATTTGGGGATGAGCACTTTTGCGCTCGACGATCCGGCGCGCGGTTTCAGTTTCAGAAATGACGGTCCGCTCGACATGCGGATGGATCCGGCGGCGCCGTTGAGCGCCTACGATTTGCTCAATGAGGAAGGGGAGGACGAACTCGAACGGATGATGCGCGAGTTCGGTGAGGAGCGCGCCGCGCGGCGGATCGCGCGGGCAATCGTGGAGGCTCGCCGCCGCCGTCCGCTGACCACCACGGCGGAGTTGCGTGCGGTTATCGAACGCGCGGCCGGCCCGCGCCATCGCGGCGCGATTCATCCGGCGACCCGCACTTTCCAGGCGCTGCGCATCGCGGTCAACCACGAGATCGAGAGTCTCGCGGCGCTGCTCGAGCGCGCTCCGGGATGCCTTAACGCGGGTGGCCGCCTAGCGATCATCGCTTACCACTCGCTGGAGGATCGCCCGGTCAAGCATCGCTTCCGCGCGCTCGCGCAGGAAGGCGGCTTCGTGGCGCTGACGCGCAAGGCGCTTCGTCCTCTAACCTCCGAATGCGCGTACAATCCGCGTGCGCGCAGCGCGCGCCTGCGCGCCATCGAGCGGAGGCCGCGATGAGCCGCGCGCGGGTCAAGCCGTCGCGCCCGCCGTCGCGCGTGCTGCAGGCGATTCTGGCAGTGGGCGTTATCGCATTGGGATTCGCCACGCTGATGGTGCGCCTGGAGGTCACGCAGGAGGGCTATCGGCTCTCGACGCTGCGCAGCGGCAATCTCAAGCTCGAAGAGGACAACCGCAACCTGCGCCTGGGCGTGGCCGAAGTCGCCTCGCGCGAGCGCCTGCGCGCGCTGGCGCCGAAATTCGACCTTGGTCCGCCCGCGCCCGGCCAGGTGGTGACGCTGCCGTGAACGAGCAGTTTAAAAAGCGCCGCGGCCGTATCGGCGCGCTGACCATCGTACTGGCCGCGCTGTTCGTGCTGATCGCGCTCAGGCTCGCCGCGCTGGTGGTGTTCGACGGTCCGCGCCTGACTTCGCTCGCGCGCACCGAGCATATGGGCGAGGTCGCGCTGGCGGCGCCGCGCGGGCCGCTCGCGGATCGCAACGGCGAGCCGCTCGCGCTCTCGGCCGAGACCCGATCGATCTATGCGCGGCCGGCGCAACTGCTCGCCGCCGCCACGCCCGAGCAGCGCGCGTCGCTGGCCGCCGCGCTCGGAATCAGGCCCTCCGACTTGGAGGCGAAGCTTCATCGCGCTGCGCCGTTCGTATGGCTGCGGCGCCATCTGCCGCCCGCCCAATCGCAGGCGGCCGAGGCGCTTAGCCTCGATGGAGTGGGCGCGCTCAGCGAATACAAAAGGTTCTATCCGGAGAGCACCCTGGCCGCGCCGGTGGTGGGGTTGGCGGGGATGGATGGCCAGGGTCTCTCCGGCCTCGAGTTGCAATACGACCGCCTGATCCGCGGCGAGCCGGTGGTCTTGCGCTTCTACCATGACGCGCTCGGCCATCCGATCTTCGATAGTCCCCTTGCGCTTAAGACTCCCGAGGCGGGCGCGCGCCTGGTGTTGACGCTGGACGCGCGAATCCAGGCGCTGGCCGAAAACGACCTGGCCGCCGAAGTGCGCACGAGCGGCGCGCGGCGCGGCGCGGCCGTGGTGCTCGATCCGTTCAGCGGCCAGGTGCTGGCGCTGGCGAATATTGCGGCCGACGGCGCAAGCCTCGGCGAGCGCCTGCACGACACCGCCGTGCAGGACGCCTTCGAGCCGGGCTCGACGATGAAGGGTCTGCTCGCCTCCATCGCGCTGCAGGACGGCGCGATCACGCCCAACCAGCGCATCTACTGCGAGAACGGCGCGTACACGGTGGCGCGTCGCGTGATCCACGACGACAGTCCGCACGGATGGCTCGACCTTGGCGGGATAATCGAGGTGTCCTCGAATATCGGCGCTTCGAAAATCGCGCTCAAGCTGGGGCCCGACCGCTTCTACAACGGACTGCGCGCGTTCGGCCTGGGCGGACGCACCGGGATCGATTTGCCCGGCGAGGCGGCCGGTATCCTGCGCAAGCCCGCGTCGTGGCGCGAGATCGATCTCGCCAATCATGGCTTCGGCCAGGGCGTGGGTGTGACGCCGATTCAGCTCGCGGTCGCCTATGCGGCGATCGCCAACGGCGGATACCTGGTGCGCCCCTACGTGGTCAAGGCCGCCTACGACGCCGCGGGCCAGCCGCTGCTGACGCATACGCCCGAGGCGCTCCATCGCGTGATCTCGCCCGCGATCGCGCACACCATGAACCACCTGTTGCAAGGCGTGGTCAACGGCCCCGACGGCACCGGACGCCTTGCCCGCGTGAGCGATTTCGTGGTGGCGGGGAAGACCGGCACCGCGCAGATGGTGAATCCCACGACCGGCGCTTACTACCAGAGCCGGTTAGTCGCGTCGTTCGTCGGCTTTTTGCCCGCCGACGATCCGCGCCTGGTGATCCTGGTCGTGCTGTACGACGTCGCGCACGGGCATTTCGGCGGGTTGACGGCCGCGCCGGTTTTCAGCGCGATCGCTTCGGGCGCGCTCAGCGATCTGAACGTCGCCTCGAACACATCGCACTATGACACGGCGAGCCTGTTCCCGGCCGTGCATACGATGGGCGGCGATTCGCGCGAAACCGCGCGCGAGACTTCACGGGAGACTTCAATTGACCAGCCACCTGACGCGCTGCCGGGCGCGGAACTCGGCGGCGATGACTCGGTTGTCGCTGCGCTAACCGGCGACGATCGGATTCCGGATTTCAGCGGACTCAGCCTGCGGCGCGCCTTTGCGCTGGCCGCCGGGCGCCATCTCAATCTCGAGGTCGAAGGCGACGGTTATGTGATCGCGCAGCGCCCCGCGCCCGGTGCGGCGGCGGGCGCCGGCAGCGTGACCTTGCGGCTGGCGCCGGTGTTCGCGGACGCGCGCGTGGCGCAAGCTTTTTTGGAGACAGACTCAACGCATGGCATCCGAGCGGCTCCGGCGCGCCCCCCTGCGCCGGAGCCGCGCCATGCGCCTCGCGGGCACCGACGATGAAGCTCGCCGAACTGATCGCGGGGGAGCCCCATCTGCGCGTGCACGGCGACGCGGGGGTGGAAGTTGCGGGAGTCAGCTACGACTCGCGACGAGTAAAGCCGGGCGATCTGTTTTTTTCTCTGGCGCGGGATCGCGAACAGGCCCGCGCCAACATTGACGATGCATTGAACCGCGGGGCGCGCGTGGTGGTGATGAAGGGGTGGGATGGTGGTGAGGCCGCGCGCCCCGCGGCAACTGTTGTCGAGTGCGAGCGGCCGCGCCGGCTGATGGGCGCGGCCGCGTCGCGTTTTTTCGCCGCGCCGAGCCGCCGGCTTGAGCTGGTGGGCGTGACCGGCACCAGCGGCAAAACCACGACCACTTACATGCTTGCGTCGATCTTCGAGGCCGCCGGCGCGCCGCCGGGAGTTATCGGCACGATCGGAATTTTCGTCGGCCCGCGCAAGATTTATAGCGGCTTGACCACGCCCGAGTCGCTCGACTTCGAGTCCGCGCTCGCCGAAATGGAGCGCGCCGGTGTGCCGCGCGTGGCGGCCGAAATTTCCTCGATCGGTCTCGCCGAGCAGCGCGTCGACGCGCTCAGCTTTCGCGCGTGCGTCTTCACCAATCTCGGCCGCGACCATCTGGACTATCACGGCACGCAGGAGAAATACTTCGCCGCCAAGCTGCGGCTGTTCAGCGAGTTGCTGCCGAAAAGCACCTGGCCCGACCCGGTCGCGGTGGTGCACGGCGACGATCCCTTCGGCCGCCGCGTGCTCGACGCGGTCAAGGGCCACCAGGTTCGTAAGGTCAGTTTCGGCCTGGAACCCGGGCTCGACGTTCACCCGCTGAGCTATAGCGCCGGCACCGACGGCATCCGCGCCTCGGTCGCGGCGTTCGACAAGCGGATCGAAGTGCGCTCGCCGCTGCTCGGCGAGATCAATCTGCTCAATATCCTGGGCGCCTCCGCTGTGTCGGTGGCCCTGGGCATCGAAACGGATGTGGTCGCGGAAGGGTTGCGGCGATGCCCAGGGGCCCCCGGCAGATTGGAGGCGGTGCCCGGTCCGCCTGGCGTGACCGTGCTGGTGGACTATGCCCACAAGCCCGACGCGCTCGAGGCCGTGCTGCGGGCGCTGCGCGGGCTCCAGCCGCGGCGGATCGTGTGCGTCTTCGGCTGCGGCGGCGATCGCGATCGCGGCAAGCGTCCGTTGATGGGCGCGATCGCGGGGCGGATGGCGGACCTCCCGATCCTCACCTCCGACAATCCGCGCAGCGAAGATCCACTGGCGATTATCGCTGAGGTCGAGGGCGGCCTGAGCGCCGCCGGCCTCAGCCGGCTCGCGCCGCACAAGGCGGGCAACGCGCCAGGTTACCTGGTCGAACCCGATCGGCGCGCCGCGATCGCCCTTGGACTCGACGTGGCGGCGCCCGGCGACATCGTGCTGATCGCGGGCAAAGGACATGAAGACTATCAGCTCGTCGCAGGGCGGCGGCTTGATTTTGATGACCGTGCGGTGGTGCGCGCGCTTGTGGCTGAGCGCGGGCACGCGAGCGGTGCGTAGCGCGGAGGAGGGCGGGGGGGTTGCGGGTGGCGTCCTGAGGGAGGCCTTCGGTCGGAGGTGGTGGACGGGTGGTTGGGTGGCCGATCGAAGGCTTGCCTCAGGATTCCAGGCTGCGAAGGATGGCGCGAGCAGTACCGACGCGACGGGGTCAGGCGTTCGCGGCCGGGCGGATTAAGGCCGCCCGGCCCGCGCGCGCACTCGGGCCCCGGTTTTCGATTGGTGCATGTTGGGATGGAGGTTGCAGTGCACGTCGGGGCGCATGTTGGGGCGCGTCTTGCGCCGCAGCCGCCGCGGCCAGCACACTTGAAGACGGGTTTTCCCGATGCTCTACGTTCTCCTGTACCCGCTGCACGCGCATTACGTGGGCTTCAATGTCCTGCGCTACGAGACTTTCCGCTCGGTGCTGGCGGGGCTCGCCGCGCTGGCGTTGGCTCTGGCGGCGGGTCCGAGGCTGATCCAACGCTTTCGCGCTGCGCATATCGGCCAGACCATCCGGGCCGAAGTTCCGCAAAGCCATCAGAAAAAGGCCGGCACGCCCACGATGGGCGGGCTGCTCATCCTCAGCACCGCGCTCATCGCCACGATCCTGTTCGCCAATCCCGCCAATCCGTACGTGTGGCTGGCGATCATGGTCACCGTGGCCTTCGGCGCGATCGGCTTCACCGACGACTTGTTGAAACTGCGACGCGGCAAGGGCCAGGGTCTCAGTGGCCCACAGAAGCTGTTCTGGCAATTCGCCTGCGCCTTCCTCGCGTCCTTCGTGCTGTTCGCCGTGCTGCGCTTCGACACCACGCTCACGATCCCGTTTTTCAAGAATCTGCATCCGAGCGTGCCGCGATGGCTTTATGTGCTGTTCGCGATGTTCGTGATGGTGGCGTGCTCCAACGCGGTCAACGTCACCGACGGGCTGGACGGTCTCGCGATCGGGCCGGTGATGACGGTCGCGTTCTGTTACTGGACCTTCACTTACGTCGCCGGCAATTTGAAATTTTCCGCCTATCTCGGAATTCCGCACGTGGTGGGCGTGGGCGAACTCGCGATTTTCTGCGCCTCGCTGATCGCCGCGTCGCTCGGCTTTTTGTGGTACAACGCCTACCCGGCCTCGATGATGATGGGCGACGTCGGCGCGCTCGGCCTGGGCGGCGCGCTGGGTATCGTCGCGGTGCTCGCCAAACAGGAACTGGTGCTGCCGATCGCGGGCGGCATCTTCGTCATCGAGGCCGGTTCGGTAATCGTTCAGCGTTACTACTACAAGGCGACTCACCGGCGGATTTTCCGGATGGCGCCGCTGCATCATCACTTCGAGCTTGGCGGATGGCCGGAGACGCAGGTGGTCGTGCGGTTCTGGATCATTTCGATCATCTGCGGACTGGTGGCGCTCAGCACGCTCAAGTTGCGTTGAGCAGACAGACGCAAGGGACAGTTTGGCGTTATTCGATCGACCCTATCCAATGGACCTCGAGGGCAAACGCGTGATGGTGATCGGACTCGGCGTGAGCGGACTCGCCGCCGCGCGCCTGCTGGCGGCGCATCATGCGCGCCTGGTGATGACCGATCTGCGCGCCGACTTTGGCGCCAACTCTCACGCCGAGGCCGGTGGCGGCGAAGGCTGCGCCGCGATGCCGTCGGGCGAGATCCTTCTCGGCTCCGAAGACCCGGCCTGGCTTGACGGTGTCGACCTGGTGGTCACGAGTCCCGGCGTTGCGCCCACCTCGCGCCTGCTCATGGAAGCCGACCGCCGGCGAATCCCGGTCATCGGCGAGCTGGAACTCGGGAGCCGCTTCGTTAAGGCGCCGATCGTCGCGGTCACCGGGACCAACGGCAAGAGCACCGTGACGACCCTCATCGGCGAAATTTTCAAGGCCGCGGGACGCCACGTCTTCGCCGGCGGCAACCTCGGTACGCCGCTGGCCGCAGCGGCCGGAGAAGAATTCGAAGTGGTGGTGGCCGAGGTTTCAAGCTACCAGCTCGAACGCACCGAGCGCTTCAAGCCGCACGTCGCGGTACATCTCAATCTCGCCGAAGACCATCTCGATCGCTACAAGGATCTCGACGAGTACGGCAGCGCCAAGGCGCGCCTGTTCCGCATGCAGGACCGCTACGACTGGGCGATTCTCAATCGCGACGATCCGCGGGTGTGGTCTTTGCGCACCAGAATTTTCGCGCAGGTGATGAGCTTCGGCCTGGAGCCGGCAGAGACCACGCCCGCGATCGGTTACGATGGGAGCGATCTGATCTTCGACATTCGCACCCGCCACGGCCGTATCAGTCTCAAACGCATGCGGCTCGCAGGCCGTCACAATGTCGCCAACGCGATGGCGGCGGCGGCCGCGGCGCTGGTCAGCGGTATCGAGCCGCGCGTGATCGAGGTGGCGCTGGCCGATTTCTCCGGCCTGCCGCATCGCATGGAATTCGTCGGCGAGCGCGGCGGCGTTACCTATGTCGACGATTCCAAGGGAACCAACGTGGCCGCGGTGGTCGAGGCGCTCGCGGCGATGCGCGCGCCGGTCATTCTGATCGCCGGCGGCGTGGACAAGGGCGGCGATTACGCGCCGCTGCGCGAGCCGCTCGGCCAGAAGGTGCGGCTGCTGATTCTAATCGGAGCGGCGCGCGACACGATGCGCGCGGCGCTTAAGGGTGCAACCGAAATCGAACTCGTGCGGACGCTGGACCAGGCGGTACGCCGCGCGGCCGCGGCCGCACGGCGCGGCGAGACCGTGCTGCTCTCGCCCGCCTGCTCGAGTTTCGATCAATTCAGGAACTATGCGGAGCGCGGGCGAATATTTCAGGAGCTGGTTCGGGCGCTTTGAATCGATCGCCCGGCCCCAGTTCGACCCCTGGCTGTATCTGCCGGCGGCGGTGCTGGCGGTGCTGGGCCTGTTGATGGTGCTCAACACCACGTATTTCCTCGGGCTCGAGAAGACCGGTGACGCGTTTCATTTCTTCAAGCTTCAGCTCTGCCATATCGCGGCCGGACTGGCCGTACTCGCGCTGCTGTCGCAACTCTCGCTGCGCGGATTGCGCCGGCTGGTGGTGCCGCTGATGGTGGTGGCGCTGGTGATGCTGGTGGCGTTGTGGATTCCCGGGCTCGGCGTGATGCGCGGCGGGGCGCGCCGCTGGCTTCGGCTGGGACCGCTGCTCGCGGAGCCGTCGGAGCTGGCCAAGTTCGCGATGGTCTTCTTCCTGGCGGACTTTTTGAGCCGCCGGCAGGAACGGATGAATGCGTTTGCGAGCGGTCCGCTGCCCGCGTTCATCGCGGTTGGCCCGCTCGCGCTGCTGATCCTGAAGCAACCCGATTTCGGCAACACGGTAATGGTGGTGATGCTGCTGTTCGCGATGCTGTTTGCGGCTGGCGCACGGCTGAAGCATCTGGGCGCCGCGGGCGGCGGCGCGCTGGCTGTGCTCGCCCTACAGGCTGTAGCAAAACCCTACAGGATGCGTCGCCTGAGCGCCTTCCTCGATCCGTGGCAAACCGCTCGCGGCGCGGGTTTCCAGCTTATCCAGTCGTTTATCGCGCTGGGCGCGGGCGGCGGATGGGGCGTCGGGCTCGGCGCCGGACGGCAGAAGATGTTCTATCTTCCGCAGGCCCACACCGATTTCGTTTTCGCCGTGGTCGGCGAGGAGTTCGGCTTGCTCGGCGCGGTCGCGGTGCTGATTTTGTTCGGCACGATCCTGATTCGCGGGATGCGGGTCGCGCACGCGGAGCCCGACCCGTTCGCGAGCCTGCTCGCTGTCGGCCTGACCGCGCTGCTCACGCTGCAGGCGCTGGTCAACATGGCGGTCGTGATCGGGCTGGTGCCGACCAAGGGCCTGCCGTTGCCGTTTCTGAGTTACGGCGGGACCGCGATGCTGATGGCGATGGCCGCGCTGGGCACCCTGCTCGCCCTGGCGCGCAGGCCGGCGGTGCGATGAAAGTGATAATCGCGGGTGGCGGCACCGGCGGGCATCTCTTTCCCGCAGTCGCGGTGGGCGAGGCGATGATGCGCGAGCGGCCGGAGACCGAAGTCCTGCTTCGTCGGCACTACGGCGGGGCTGGAGGCGCGATGGATGCCGCGTAGCGGTTTGCGCTACGAATTGTTCGAGGTCCACGGGCTGCGCGGCCATAGCCCGGCCGAGCGGCTGCGGGCGATGAGGGAGTTCGTCGCCGCGCTTGGGCGAGCGCGCGGATTGCTGCGCTCCTTCGGCGCCGACCTGGTCCTGGGCGCGGGTGGTTACGCGTCGGCACCGATGGCGATGGCGGCCATCATCGCGCGCACGCCGCTGGTTCTGATGGAAGAGAACACGCGGCCGGGGTTATCAAACCGAATGCTCTGGCGTTTCGCCAAGAAAATCTGTCTCGGCTTTGACGAGTCAGTGGCACTCTTTAATTCGCCTAAAGTTGTGGTAAGTGGCAATCCAGTGCGTTTCAACCTCGAATCATCGCCTCTGGCACTCCATGAGCCATTGCAAATCCTTGTTTTAGGCGGCTCGACGGGCGCGCATCGTCTCAACGAAGGCGTAATTAATGCCTTGAGAAATTTGCGAGAAACTGTTATAAAAATAACTCTGGTCCACCAGACAGGGGAGGCGGACGTGGAGCTGGTGAAGGGTGGGTACGCGGCGCTCGGCTGCCCGGCGCAAGTGGTGCCGTTTATCGATGACATGGCGACCGCACTCACGCGTGCCGACCTGCTCGTGGCGCGCTCGGGTGCGATGACCGTTTCGGAAGTCGCGCTCGCTGGACGCCCGGCCGTTTTCGTTCCTTATCCGTTCCATCGCGACCGCCAGCAGGAACTCAATGCCCGGGTGCTCGAGCGGCGCGGCGCGGCTGTGATCGTCGCCGACAACGAGCGGCTGGGAGAAAATCTCGCCGCGACATTGCGCGAACTTATCGCCGATCCGGCGCGGCTGATGCGGATGGCGGCGCAGGCGCGCACTGCCGCGAAGCCCGAGGCGGCCCGCACGATCGCACAGCTATGTTTCGAGCTTGGCTCGGGGGGAGCGCGCCGCCGCATGAGTGAAGCTTTCGCCAGGGGATTGCTCAGCCGTCAGCGCCGCTTGCATTTCATCGGCGTCGGCGGCGCCGGCATGAGCGGTATCGCCGAGTTGTCGCTCAGGCTCGGCTTCGCGGTGAGCGGATGCGATCAGCGTCTTGGCCCCACCACCGAGCGGCTCGCCGCATTGGGCGTGCAAATTTTCCAGGGCCATCATCCCGATCATGTTGCCGATCATGTTGCTGAGCATGTCGCTGAACACATTGCCGATCACATCACGCAGCGTCTGGACGCGGTGGTGATTTCCTCGGCGGTGAAATTCTCCAATCCCGAAGTCGCACGCGCCCGCGCGCTGCAGATTCCAGTCATTGCGCGCGCTGAGATGCTCGGTGAGTTGTTGCGCATGGTGCGCCTGGGCGTCGCCGTCGCGGGCACGCACGGCAAGACCACGACCACCTCGCTCGTCGGACTTATCCTGGAGGAAGCCGGGCTCGATCCGACCGTGGCGGTTGGCGGCAACCTGCGCGCGCGCGGCACCAACGTGCGCCTCGGGCGGCGGCGATTACATGGTGGCGGAGGCCGACGAGAGCGACGCCTCGTTTCTGCTGCTGCTCCCGACCATCGCGGTCGTGACCAATATCGATCCCGAGCATCTCGACCATTACGGCACGATGGAGCGGGTGCGCGAGGCGTATCTCAACTTCATCAACCGCGTGCCGTTTTACGGCCTGGCCGTGCTCGGTATCGACAGCGTCAACGTGCGCGGGCTGCTGGCGTCGGTACGCAAGCCCGTACTGACTTACGGCGTCGCCCACGACGCCGAGTTGCGCGCCGTGAATATCGTGATCGACGGCCTCTCGACACGTTTTACGGTGACTCGCGCCGGGCGCGAGTTGGGCGCGGTCGAGGTGCCGACGCCGGGGCGCCACGTTGCGCTCAATGCGCTCGCGGCAGTGGGCGTCGCGCTTGCGGTGGGCATCGAGTTCGAAGTCGCGGCGCGCGCGCTCGCGGCGTTTTCGGGCATCAGCCGGCGTTTCGAGATCAAGGGCGAGGCGGCGGGCCGGATCGTGCTCGACGACTACGCGCATCATCCCGCGGAAGTGCGCGCGACACTGGGCGCGGCGCGCGCCGCGTTCAAGCGGCGCGTCGTGGTCGTCTTCCAGCCCCATCGCTACACCCGGCTGCGCGATCTGTTCGATGAATTTCTCGCCGCGTTCGACGACGCCGACGTGCTTTATCTTTGCGATGTCTATCCGGCGGGCGAGGAGCCGCTGGCCGAGGTTTCGGCGCGCCGGCTCTACGAGGCGCTGCGCGCGCGCGGCCATCTCGAAGTGCGGTATCTGGGCGACGAGCCGGACCCGGTGGCGCGGATTGCCGCCGACACGATGGCGGGCGATCTGCTCGTCACCATGGGTGCCGGCGATGTCTATCAACTCGGCGAAGCGGTGTTGCAAAATCTCGGCTACGCAACCAAGACCCATGAACCGGCTTGAGCAGGAATTACGCTCCCGCTTTGGCGCGCGGCTTCGCACCGGCGCACCGCTCGCCGAGCTTACCTCGTTTCGGATCGGAGGCCCCGCCGACGTGCTGCTCGAGGTCGAGAACGAGGACGAGTTGCGCGCCGCGATGGCGGCGGCGTGGTGCGAGCGCGCGCCGGCCTTCTGCCTCGGCGCGGGCACCAATCTGCTGGTCAGCGATCGCGGCGTGCGTGGCCTCGTCGTTCGCCTGGGCGAGGGGTTCACGCGCCTCGATTTCGACGGCGCGCAGGTGCGCGCGGGAGCGGCCGCGCAGTTCGGTACGCTGGTCCATGACGCGATCGAGCGCGGACTGGCGGGCCTCGAATTCGGCGAGGGCATCCCGGGCAGCGTCGGCGGCGGGCTGGTGATGAACGCGGGCGCGTTCGGCGGTGAAATCGCGCGGGTGGTCAGAGTGGTGCACGGAGTCAACGAGCAGGGGCAGGCGCTCGCGCTGAGCGGCGCCGAGGTCAAGTTTTCCTATCGCCGCACCGAGCTTCCGCCGCGCTTCGTGATCACGCGGGTCGACTTCGAGCTGGAGCCCGGCGATCGCGATTCGGTTGCGCACGCGCGTCGCGGAGCTTAAGGCCAAGCGGGCCGCGCGCCAGCCGCGCGGGCTGCCCAACGCGGGTTCGATTTTCAAGAATCCGCCCGGCAACTTTGCCGGCCGGCTGCTCGAGAGCGCAGGGCTCAAGGGCGCGCGGATGGGAGCGGCGGCGTTTTCGACCGAGCACGCGAATTTTATCGTCAACCTGGGCGGCGCCCGCGCCGAAGACGTGCGGGGGCTGATCGAGCTCGCGCGGAGCCGGGTTCAGGAACATAGCGGAGTGGCTCTGGAAGCTGAGGTGCGCATGGTCGGCGAGTGGTGACTGGTGAGTTGTGACAGGGCCGTGATGATCGCGGGTGATGTTGGCGGGGTTGATTGCGGGAGACGTGGGGCAGCGGTGGCGAAGCGGGCGGTAGCGAAGCGAAGCAAGGGCGCGGCGGCGGCCCGAAATTCCTGGGGCTGGTCGAGCAAGGCGCTGGGCCTCGTGCTGTGTGCGTTTTTTGTCCTCGGGATGGCGACCGGGCTGAGCCAGGCGGGCCGCGCGCTCGCCGCGCGCGCGCGCGTGACGCTCGCCTTGTATTGGGCCGAAGCGGCGGGAACGTTTGCCGGATGGCGTGATCGCTCGACCGAGAGCGCGATGCTCGCGCCGATCGCGCGCCCGGCGCAAGGCGACGCGGTCGCGCTGGTCGAGCGCCACGACGGTTTCTACGCGCTCTTTGCCGAGGGTGAATTGCGCGGCCCGGTCGAGGCGTCGCGCGCGGGCGATCTGCCAATTCTAAGCGGTGCGGCGGTGCAAACGGCGGGCGCGTCGGATCTCGTGCGCTACGCGGCCGCGCTGGTGCGCGCCGAAGTGGCGCTCTCGGGACTGGTTTCCGAGATGCGCTTGGACGGCGACGGTACGGTGTCGCTCTTTTTCGATCGCTCGCATACCGAGTTGCGAGTCGACCTCGACGACGCGCCGGCGCAGCTCAAGCGCGCGACCGAAGTGCTCGGCCAATGGCGCGGGCATGAGCAACGGATCGCGATGGTCGACATGACCACGCCGGGGCAGGCGGTGATGCGGTTGCGCGCGGCTGCGCCGCTGGCCGCCATACAGGGCGCGGGCGCGGTGCGTCGCGTCGCTGAACGGACTCGCGCCGGCGGCGGGGTACGCGCCAGTGGGGGCGGGCGGAGATGAGAAACGTGCTGACCGCATTGGACGTCGGAACGAGCAAGGTGTGCGCGCTCGTCGCCGAGTCGCTGCCCGAGGGCGGCGGCGCGACCGTGCTCGGCTTTGGCGTGGCGCCCTGCACCGGACTGCGCAAGGGCGTAGTCGTGAATATCGAGGCCACGGTCGAAGCGATTCGCGCGGCCGTGACCGAGGCCGAGAAAACCTCGGGCGTGCGGGTGGGCGCGGCGGTGGTGGGCGAGGCCGGCGCGCACGTGCGCGGGCTCAACAGCCACGGTATCGTCGCAGTGCGCGGCGGCGAGGTCAGCGCGCGCGACGTCGAGCGCGTGATTGACGCAGCGCGGGCGGTCGCGATTCCGCTCGATCGCCAGGTCCTGCACATCCTGCCGCAGCAGTTCGCGGTCGATGACCAGGAGGGTGTGCGCGATCCGGTCGGGATGGCCGGAGTCCGCCTGGAGGCGCGTATCCATATCGTCACCGCTGCTCAGAGCTACGGCCAGAACCTGACCAAGTGCTGCGAGCGCGCCAACATCACCCCGCTGGAGATCGTCTTTGAGCCGCTTGCCTCGGCCGACGCGGCGTTGTTTCCCGAGGAGCGCGAGTTGGGCGTGGCGCTGCTCGACATCGGCGGCGGCACCACCGACATCGTGGTCTTTCACGGCGGCGCGGCGATGCATACCGCGGTGCTGCCGCTCGGCGGGAACCATCTGACCGGCGACGTTGCCGCGGGCCTGCGCACGCCGCTTAACGAGGCCGAGCGGCTGAAGCTCAGCTACGGCGTGGCGACCAATTCTGTGGTCGGACGCGATCAGACCGTGCAGGTGCCCGGCGTCGGCGGCCGTCAGCCTCGGGTGATCGCGCGCCGGCTTCTTGGCGAGATCATCGAGCCGCGCATGGAGGAGATTTTCGCGATGGCGCAGCGCGAGGTGATGCGCTCGGGCGTCGCCGACAGCCTCGCCTCGGGCCTGGTGCTGGTCGGCGGCTCATCGCTGCTCGAGGGCACCCAAGAACTGGCCGAACGGATCTTTTCGCTGCCGGTGCGCCGTGGCCTGCCGATCAATCTGAAAGGCATGCCGGAGGAACTGATGAAACCCGCGTACACGACCGCGGCGGGACTGCTGTTGCACGCGGCCGGCGCGACGGGCGCGACAAGTAATGGAACGATGCGGGAAGGGCGGCTGGGACGGCTGCGCTTGCTCGTTTCGGATTGGATGAGAGATTTCTTCTAGAGCGATGGGGATGGCAAACAGGCTTTCAGCGAACCGCTGAGTGCCGCGCAATGGTGGAGGAGGCTGAGTCATGATCGAGTTGGTGGACACCCCGGATCCGGGGGCGCGGATAAAAGTCATCGGGGCGGGCGGATGCGGCGGCAACGCGGTCAGCCATATGATCAAGCAGGGCTTGCACGGTGTCGACTTCATCGCCGTCAACACCGACAGCCAGGCGCTGGCCAATAACACCGCGCCGATGCGCATGCAGATCGGCTCGGTGCTGACGCGCGGGCGCGGCACTGGCGGCAATCCCGAGATTGGGCGCAAGGCCGCGCTCGAGGACGAGGAGCGGCTGCGCGAGGTGCTGAAGGACGCCGAGATGGTGTTCGTCACCGCCGGAATGGGCGGCGGCACGGGCACTGGCTCGGCCCCGGTCCTGGCGCGCATCGCGCGCGAGACTGGCGCTTTGACGGTCGGCGTGGTCACCAAGCCTTTTCAATTTGAGGGCAGCCGCCGGATGTCGCAGGCCGACGAGGGGCTGCGCGAGCTGAAGGACGCGGTCGACACGTTGATCACGATTCCCAACCAGCGCCTGCTCTCGATCGCGAGCCGCACGACCTCACTGCGCGAGGCCTTCCAGAAGGCCGACGACGTCCTGCTCCAGGCCGTGCGCGGCATCTCGGAGCTGGTCACCGTCCATGGACTGATCAACCTGGACTTTGCCGACGTGCGCTCGATCATGGCCGAGATGGGCCTCGCGATGATGGGCGCGGCGAGCGCGACCGGCGAGAATCGTGCGGTCGAGGCGGCGCAACGCGCGATCTCGAGTCCGCTTTTGGAAGACGTCTCGATCAAGGGCGCGCGCGGGCTTCTGATCAACGTCACGGGTGGCACCGACATGTCGCTCTACGAGGTGACCGAAGCGGCGAGCCTGATCCAGGAAGAGGCGCACGAGGACGCCAACATCATCTTCGGCGCGGTGATCGACGAGCGGCTGGCCGACGAGATTCGGATCACGGTGATTGCGACCGGTTTCGGCGATCTGGCGACGCGCTACAACCCGCGCTATTCGTCTTCGGGCGCGCCTATCACGGCGCCGATCCAGGCAGCCGCCACGCGGCCGGTCGATCCCGCTACCGTGCAGCCGACCGCGCCGACCCTGCCGCCTCCGCCGCCGCAGCAACGGATGTTCGGCGGCAAGCCCGTGCGCCGCATGGGGATGATCGTCGACGACGGGCTCGACATTCCGGCCTTCAAGCGCCGCGGCGCGGATCCGCATGCGCTGGAGCGATCCGAGCCGAGCGAACTCGGCGAACAGGACGACAAGCTCGATATTCCGACCTTCCTGCGCAAGCACCTGGAGTAGCGCGCGGGAAGGCGCGGACGGGGGAGCCGCGAGAGTGGACGCCGGCGCGCCTATGGGCGCGCCGGCGTCCGCTCCGCAAGGAAACGGCGCGGATGCGCGCCCCGCATGGGGCGCGCATCCGCGTCGTTGTTCCGGCGCTGTACGCGGGCTTTGCCGCGCGCTCCGCGCGCGGCAAAGCCCGCGTACAGGACAAAGGCGGCTGCGCCCGCTTCGGCGGGTGCAGCCGCCGCTTCCTTACAGGCGTCCGCTTCGTGGCGCAGGTCCCGCACG
The DNA here is from genome assembly GCA_963773975.1 of uncultured delta proteobacterium. Lineage (GTDB taxonomy): Bacteria > Desulfobacterota > Binatia > Binatales > Binataceae > JAKAVN01. Next base: position 5,156 of record CAVZDJ010000043.1, on the reverse strand, counting down.
TGTAGCGCGCGGGACCTGCGCCACGAAACAAAACGCGGCGGCGCGGTTCAGTCGGCCCCGGCGAGGCCGACTGCGAGCGTCGGGCGCGCGGCCCGCAGCGGGATGAGGATGAAGAATCCGGCGACGCACGCCGAGCCGGCGAAGACCGCGCCCCACAGATAACTGCCGGAGCGATCGATCACCAGGCCCGCCAGCGGCGGACCGACCAGAGCGCTAATTGCCGAACCGGTGTAGAGTGTCCCCAGCAGCGTGCCCAGCCCTTGCACGCCGAACAACTCCGCCACCACCGCCGGCGCGAGCGCGACCACCCCGCCGTACGCCGCGCCCATCGTGAGCGCAAACACGACCAGCCATCCATAGCCGCTGGTCAGAATCCACACCGCGTAACTCAGTCCGAGGGCGAGCGTGCAGAGTTTGTAGAGCCACATAATCCCCGTCCGGTCCGCCACTACGCCGAGCGCCATCCGTCCGACGACGCTCGCTCCGCCGATAAGTCCGACCAGCGTGGCGGCGGCGACCCGGCTCACGCCCTGGTCGTGCGCGAATTCGGGCAAGTAGACGAACGGCACATAGATCGCGATCGAGGCGAGAAGCGAGGATATCCAGAGCATGGCGAAGTTCGATGTGCGTACCGCCGCGGAGAGGCGCGGCCGCGCGGCCTGCGGATGGATCGGCGGAGCTTCGACCACCAGCGCGCAGGTGACGAGAATGATCGCGCTGGCCACGCCGAGGATAACGTAGGCTTCGCGCCATCCGTAGCGCTCGATCAGCACGGCGGCCAGCGGAGCCATCGCCAGCGTACCGCATCCGATCCCCGCCACCGAAATTCCAAGCGCCGTGTTGCGCCAGCGCGCGAACCATCCGCCCACCATCGAGACCATCGGCACGTAGCAGCACGCTCCGCCCAGTCCCACGCCGAGCCCGTAGGTCAGGTAGCCCATCCACAGACGGTCGATTTGCGAGGTCAGGACAAGTCCGGTGCCGATAAAGAAGGCGCCCGCCAGCAGCACCGGGCGCGGGCCGTAGCGGTCGCTCAGATGGCCGGCCGGCGCGCCGAGGGCGTTGTAGATGCCGGCGGTGATCGAAAAGACCGCCGCGGTCGGCATCCGGCTCGCACCGAACTCCAGGCCCATCGGGCGGAAGAACGCGCCGAAGCTGTAAGCGACGCCGAACAGCGTGAAGCACGACATGAACGCGGTAACGACCGTTATCCAGGCGCGCGGCGAATCGATCTCTGCCAAGCGAAGCTGCTTCATCCTGGCGGCAACACTTTCGGCTACGCGCCGGCGTGCAGTTTGATCAACTCGAGCGTCACTTCGGCGGTCGCGATCATGTCACGCACGTCGAGCCATTCGCGCACCGTATGGATGTCGCGCATGCCGGTGCCCAGGTTGGCGACCACCAGTCCGCGCTGATTCAAGATATTGGCGTCGCATCCGCCGCCGGTCGCGTGCGGGGCGACCTCGCGGCCCAGCCGCCGCGCGGCCTCGATCACCTTGCGCACGATCGGCGCGTCCTCCGGCACATTCATCGCGCCGTAAGAAGGCACACTGCGATATTCCAACTCCGCTTGCACCACTTTGCCGTCCACCGTGACTGCGGAGCGGGCGACCGCATCCTTGAAGCATTCGATCATGCGTTCGACTTGCGCAGTCAGCTTGAGCGGATCGTTCGAGCGCGCCTCGCCGCGCACCACGACCTCGTTGGGCACGATGTTGCCCGCGCGGCCACCCTGGATGGTGCCGAGGTTAGCGGTGGTCTCGTCATCGATTCGCCCCAGGCGCATCGCGGCGATCGCTTCGGCCGCGATCTTGATCGCCGAAAGCCCGCGCTCGGGCGCCATCCCGGCATGCGCTTCGAGCCCGCGCACGGTGAAACGCAGGCCCTGGGCGCCGGCGCCGCGCACGAACAGGTAGCCCGGCGAGTCGCTGTCGAAGACCAGTCCCTCGCGCGCGCGCAGCAGGCCGAGGTCGAGGTTGCGCGCGCCCTGCAGGCCGATTTCCTCGCACACCGTGAATAAGACGTCGATCGGACCGTGCGCGACGTTTTGTTCGCGCAGTTGATGGAGCACCTCGCAGATGATCGCGCATCCCGACTTGTCGTCGCCGCCAAGCACGGTGGTGCCGTCGGTGCGGATGATGTCGCCGTCAACCACGGGCTTCACGCCTTCGCCCGGAACGACGGTGTCCATGTGCGCGCATAAAAGCAGCGGCGCGACGCCTTCGCGGGTGGCGTCGAGCTGGCCGATCAGATTGCCGCAGTTCCCGTGGACCTTTTCGGCGGCGCTGTCGAAGCGGCAGCGAAGGCCCGCGCTTTCCAGTTCGCGCACGAGCCGGAGCGCGACCTCGCGTTCGCGGCGCGAGAGCGAATCGATCTGGACGATTTCCAGGAACAGTTGTTTCAGACGCGCATGGTTGATCGCCGCCATGATGGGGTTTGTATCGCGATCGGCGCGGCGTTTTCCACCGCGGCAGCCGGATCGCGAGATGCTACGGGTGCGTCAGTAGGCGGCGCTCGCGCGCGCCGCCGCTATCAGGCGGTCGATTTCTTCTTCCGTGAAGCCGGCCAAGAGGCGCGCCTCGCGCGCGATCGTGATGGTATGCGAGTTTGCGCCGACATCGTCGATCGCCTTGCGCGCGCCGCGCGCATTGAACAGGTCGTCGACGCTGTCCTGGAACTCCTGCGCGCGCCGCAGCCGCTCGGGGTCGCCCTCCGTCAGCTTGCGCATCCACTTCGAGCCCATCCGCACGTGAGTGATCTCGTCGGCCAGCACATAATCGACCGCGCGCTCGATAACTTGGTCGCCGTTTTTCTGCGCGATCCGGATTAACTGCTCGAAGACGTCGCAGGCGAGTCCCTCCAGGCCGCGGTTGATTCCGGCCACGCGGGCCGCGGGATCGTCGGCCTGGGTGCAGCGCCACAGGATTTCGGTTTCGGGATAGTCGCCCGGCTCGGCGCCCATGTACTGCAACAGGCGCATGAAGATTTCGCTATGCCGCGACTCGTCCCACACCTGCCGCGCCATGTCTAGCTGAAACTCCCACGGCGCGTCGGGAAAGTCGAACAGCGTGCGGCCCGCGGCTTCCATCGCCTGCAACTCGCCGGCAAAGATGCCGTGCAGGCGCACCCGCAGCGCTTCCTCGTCGAAGGGTAGCACGCGATCGTCAAGGCCCTGCTCCTCGCGAATTTCGCGCATCTTGCGCGCGCGCAGTAGGACGAAGTTGTCGGGACGGGCGAGACGATCGGCGGGAATCATTTTCTGCATCGCGGTCGAGTCCTTTAGCCGGTTCGATTTTCCAGGTTCCCTGCCTGACGCCGGCGTTCAGTAGGCGGAACTGCGCGCGGCGGCCTTCATCAGGCGATCGATCTCTTCGTCGGTGAAGCCGGCCAGCAGGCGCGTCTCGCGCGAGATGGTCAGCGTCGCGTCGAAATCGATCTGTTGGCTGCCCAGCATCAGCGGCACCTGCGGCGCTTCCTCCTTGGAGGTGCGGAAGCCGTCGAAATTGAACAGCGCGTCGATATTGTCCTGGAACTGTTGCGCGCGTTGCAGCCGCTCGGGGTCGCCGTCGGTCAGCTTGCGCATCCACTTCGAGCCCATCCGCACGTGGGTGATTTCGTCGGCCAGCACGTAGTCGACGGCGCGTTCGATAATCGGGTCGCCCATCTTCTGCCCCATCCGGATGATCTGTTCGAAGACGTCGCAGGCAAGGCCCTCCAGGCCGCGGTTGATGCCGGCCACGCGGCAGGCCGGGTCGTCGACCTGGGTGCACGACCACAGGATTTCGCTTTCGGGAAATTCACCGATATAGGAGCCGACGTACTCGAGCAGCTTGGCGAAAATCTCGGCGTGGCGCGATTCGTCCCACACCTGGCGAGCCATGTCGAGCTGGAAGTCCCACGGCGCGTCGGGAAAATCGAACAGCGTGCGCCCGGCCGCCTCCATCGCCTGCATCTCGCCGGTGGCGATTCCGTGCAGCCGCCCTTTGAGAAAGTCCTCCTCGAAAGGCATCACATTGTTGGCCATGAGCCCTTGGTCGATCCGTGCCTTGCGGATGCGCTCGACTGGAACCAGGATGTGTTCGTCGGGGCGCGCGAGCCGGTCTACCGCAATCATTTTCTGCATGGCGACATTTCCCTTTGCATCACGGCGTATCCTTTCGACGCGAATGCTGCGAGTTGAATGGCGCGCCTCAGCGAGTCCAGGCGGTGCGGCCGCCCGCGAGATTGACCGCTTCCCAAATGACCCAGCGCCCCTCATGCTCGCCCAGCCGAAGCTGGAGCGTGAAGGGCGTGGCGCGCGCGCCGAACAGCCGCGCCTTGAGGAAATAGTGGTTGGCGGCCTTGGCGTGCGCGATGATTTCGTGACGATCGTAAGCGCCGCGCGCGATCGCACCGATCAATTCGCGCAACTCGCCTGCCGCCTTCGCCACCACGAGCGTTTCGAGTTCCATGCGCCGGCCTTGCCCGAGCAAGTCGAGAATATGATCGGCCGCCGCGAGCATCGCCGGCGGAACCACGAAACGCTTCGCGATCGGCTGCGGCCCCATCACGCTGGACCGATCTCCGAGATCGGGCATTAGAAATTTCCTCGCTCAGGCGTCATCGCTCTCCATCCTCGGATGCAACGCCGGCCACGCCGCCGGCCGCGGGCGTCCGACCCCGGTCCACGGCGTGCGCCCGGGCGGAAAATACTCGGCTTCCGCGATTAGCCAGCGGCGCTCGCCGTCGCGCGTCCATCGGATCTGCAGCAGCGCGCTGCCGCGCGCGCCCAACAAGCGAACCTTGGAGATGTACTGCGAGCCCAGGCGCGCGAGCCCCGGCGCCGCGTGACGATCGAACGGCCCCTGGCGCATCGCCTCGTTCATCGCGAGGCGATAGGCTTCCAGGGCGGCCGGCGCGACGAGGCCTTCGGCCGCGCTGATATCGCCCGCGAGCACCGCGCGCGCGTGCGCCGCGATCGCGTCGGCCAGCTCCGGCACTTTGACTTGCGGCTTCATTTGTTTTCGTGCGCTCTTAGGTGCGCCCTATCGGCTACGCCCGAGCCGCTGCGGTTCCTCGCGATCGCGTTCCATCCCGGTGACGCCACCCGAGGCCGCGAGCAGTTCGGTGAGTTGTGCCTGCCAGCTCGTGGCGCGGCGATGCTTCTCCGGTGTGTC
>CAVZDJ010000042.1:0-173026 GCA_963773975.1 uncultured delta proteobacterium | reverse complement strand
CGCAGTAACCCGTCGCTCAGCAGCCCGAACAGGCGGTCCGAGGAGAGCCGGCAGTCGCGGCCGAGCGTGATCGTGGCCTTGCCGGCCCGCTTGAGCATCGTCGCGTACGCGCGTCCTAGACTTACGATGAAATCGTCGTCGAAATCGCGCTCGACGATTCCGCGAATATCGTACTCGCGAAAAACCTGCGGATTCATCGCTGCTGCCAGCCTCCCCACCGCGCGCCGCCACCTTTGCGGGGTCCCCGCTCGCGGCCGTATCCACCACAGTTTGTGGAAGTCGGCTCGATCGTGCAAGCTGCGTTTTCAAACCGTGGCGCCGCCTGGGCCGCAGCGCCACCGCATACCGCAATGGCAGGGCAAACGAGCGAGCGCGTAGCACTGGTAACTGGCGCCGGACGTGGAATCGGCCGCGCGACGGCGCTGGCGCTCGCTCGCCATGGCTACGCGCTGTGCCTCGCCGCGCGCAGTTTTGACGAGCTGGAGGAGACGCGGCGGCTGGCGGGCCTCGAGCCGGCGCGCTCGCTCATCGTGCTGATCGATCTCGCCGGCGAGGAGAGCCCGCAGGAGCTGTTCGACGCGACGCTCGAGCATTTCGGACAAATCGACGTGCTGGTGAACAACGCCGGATGGGCTCCGCCGCGCACGCCGCTGCTCAAGACCAGCGCGGCAACACAGGATCGCATACTGGCAGTAAATCTGCGCGCGCCGATCGCGCTTGCGCGCCTGGCCGCGGCGCGGATGGTCAAGAACGGCGGCGGCGCGATCGTCAATATCGCTTCGGCGGCGGCGCGCAGCACGCCGGCCGGCGAGGCGGTTTACGCCGCGGCCAAGGCCGGGCTGGTCGCGTTCAGCCGCGCGGCGTTCGCCGAGCTCCGATCGAGCGGCGTCAAGTTGACGGTGATAATTCCGGGACTGGCGGACACCGCGCTCATCCCGCCCAACAAGCATCTCGACCGCGCGCTGATGCTCGGGGCGGACGACGTGGCGGAGGTGGTGATGACGGTGCTGCGCGCGCCAGTGCGCGCGTGTCCGGTGGAAATCGTGCTCGAGCCGCAGCGCAACCCCGAGCGCGCGCGCTAACGATAATGCATTGGCGGGCGACGAGAACCCGCCGCCGCGTCGCGCGTTACACGTGTGCGCCCTGACCGCCGCCGACGTCGATCGACGCGCCAGTGATGAAGCCGGCGCGGTCGGAGGCCAGAAACGCGATCAGGCCGGAGACCTCGTGCGGCTCGCCGAAGCGCTTGAGCGGCACGATCTGCGCGGCCTGCGCCATGAACTTCTCGAGCGGGACGTCGGGCGCGCGGCGTGCATGCGCGCGCTCGATCTGATTGGTGTGCACCAGCCCGATATTCACCGAGTTCACCAGGATCTTGCGGTCGGCCAGTTCCCAGGCGAGCGCCTTGCTGAGCGCGAAACACGAGGCGCGATGCGTGGTGGTGGCGAACAGCCCGGGTATCACCACTCGCCCCGCGATCGCGTTGACGTTGATCACGCGCGGCGCCGGACTCTTCTCCAGCAGCGCCAGCGCGGCGCGCGTGCATCGCAACTGCCCGAGAATCTTCAGCTCGTAGTCGGCCAGCAGTTGCTCGTCGCTCAACGAGGCGAAGGTGCCGTGAGTAGCGGCGCCAGCGTTGTTCACCAGGATATCGAGCCGGCCGTAGGCGCGAGCGATTTCGTTCATCAACGCCGCGATCTCGTTCGGGTTGCGGATATCGCACTCGGCAACGACGCAGCGCACGCCCTTGGCCACGACCTGGTCGCGCACCCTGGCGAGCTGGCCGGCGTGGCGCGAGCAGATCGCAAGGTCGCAGCCCTCGCCCGCAAGCTCGATCGCGGCCGCCTCGCCGATTCCCATGCTCGCGCCGGTCACCAGCGCTACCCTGCCCTTTAACCCGAGATCCATTTTAGCCTCACAGGAAGAAGATAATTTGGTTATTCCGACACGAGAATCGATCGTCCGCGCCCGTGAGGTAGCACAGACGCCTCCGATCCGCCAGTTTTCGCAGGCCGTGCGTGTTCACGAGACTCTCAGGATGACACCGGCGATGGCGCACGGAATTAGCGATCACATCTGGACGGTCGGGGAGCTACTGGAGAGATTTCAAATTAGGACACTACCCGCGCGGGAGCACCGCTTGCATGGCGGCGCAGCAACCGATAACGCTCGTGGGCATTGCGCGCCGGCCCACAGTGCGCACGTCCACGATGCCCTTCACACTAAGATTAGCGATCGCGTTGTTGCTGGCGGCCGCCGCGGCGGCCCTGGTCGCGCCTTTCGCCGCGACCGCACTCGCCGTCGCCGGCTGCCGTTTCCCATTCCCGCGCATCTTCGACCGCACCGTTATGCTCACGCTGGCGGCGATGCTGATTGTGTGGGGGCGCCAACTCGGAGTCGTGCGGCTGTTGCGGCGCGGTTTTGCCCGTCCACTGGACAATCTGGGCAAGGTGCTCCGCGGATTACTGGTTGCGGCGGCGGTAATCGCAATCCTGCTCGCGTTGGGCGCGGCGTTCGGCGGACCCGTCGAGATGCGGGCTGGCGCGGCGCTGGCGCGCCTCCCCAAATACGTCGCCGGGGCGATTCTAATCGCGCTAATCGAGGAGGGGTTCTTCCGCGCCTTCATGCTGGGCGGGATGATCGAGGACTTCGGCCGCATCGGGGCGCTGGTGGCGAGCGCGGCGATCTATGCGCTGGCGCATCTGGTGCGCTCACCCGCGCGCTTCTACCTGAGCGGGTTCAACGCGGCGGCCGGCTTTCATAATCTCTACGCGAGTCTCGCGCAACTGGCGCATCCCGCGGGCGCACTGCCGGCGCTGGTCGGACTCTTTTTGCTCGGCCTGGTGCTGGGCGAAGCGTTCCTGGTGACCGGTAACGTCTACTTCTCGGCGGGACTGCACGCGGGCCTGGTGATCGGCGGCAAACTATGGCCCTACGGCGACGCGCCGGGCGGCGCGCCGCCACATTGGATTGTCGGGTACGGACGCCCCGCACTCATCGGTGGCGCGGCCGCGTGGGTGATGGCGCTGGTCATGCTGGCGCTGGTGCCGCGGCTGACCGGCAAGCGCGCTTGAGCGCTAAAGCGGAGCGCGTCGCGAGTCGCGATGCGCTCCGCCCTGGTTGGCCGTGTATTTCGTAACTTATTTCGCAGACTTACTGGTACCTGCTTCGCGGACCTATTTCACCAGCTGCAATGCCGCCTCGGCGCATTGCATGTCCTGTTCGACCGAACCGCCGCTGACGCCGATCGCGCCGATGATGGCGCCGTCGATTTTGATCGGATAGCCGCCGCCGAAAGCCGCCACCCGCGCGCGCGACGGGATGCCCGCGACCAGCGAGGGATCGCCCTTTATGAAGTTGAAAAATTCATGAGTCGGAAAGCCGAACAGCGCGGTGTAAGCCTTGCTCTGCGCGATCTCGATCGGGATGAGCGCCGCGCCATCCATGCGCACGAACGCTTTCAGATTTCCGCCATCGTCGACCACGGCCACGCATTGCGGAACCTTGAGTTCGCGGGCCTTGGCGACCGCCGCCTCGACCAGCTTCTGGGCGAACTCCGCGGTGATTGCCTGTTTGTCGAAAGTCTTGCTCATTGTGAAAGCCTCCGTGGTTGTGACGCGGAGCATCAAATTTCCGCGCCGGTGTGCAACTCGGCAACCTTGCCCGCTCCCCTCCCCCCGAAGCCATTTTCCACGCCAAAAGCGGAACCTAACTCATCGAGAGGTCAGGGAAACGCGAACGCGGCTGGCGCTCGAAACTACTCTCTAGGATTGCGCTCAGCTTGTCCGGCACAACGATAATCCGCCGGCGTTCCTGGATCAGCATCCCCTCCAGCGCGAATCGTCTCAAGCACACGCTCACCTTGGGGCGCGACCCGCTCACCAGTTCCGCGAGGTTACGATGGCCGAAGCGCAGGTTGATGATAGTGCCGCGCGCGTCGGCCAGGCCAAACTTGTCGGCGAGATTGAGCAGCGCAACCGCGATTCGCTCCTCGAGCGTCTGATCGACGAAGCGCGATTGACGCACCAGCAGCGCCCACCAGCGGCCCATCGTGAGCTTCAGCGCGAGGAAGAACCTGGGGTAATCGAGGCCGACGGTTGCCACCAAGGCCTCGGCGCTGAGCACGCCGATCTCGCACTCGGTAAATGCTTCACACTCCAGGCTGTACCGCACGTCAGGCAGCAGGGTGGGAATACATACCACGTCGCCGGGGCCGAGGACCTCGAGCAGGACGCGTTCGTTCTTGCGATTGAGGGAGGTGAGCCGGGCGATGCCCGAGAGCATGATGTAAAAGGTATCGCCTGCCTGTTTGCCGCTATAGATGATCGCGCGCTTGCGAAATTGGCGAACTCGAAGCTGACCACCCAGTGCGCCGAACTGCTCGGCGGAAAGTCCGGCAAGGCCTTTCACCGCGGACAGATCGAGCCGCAGTTTTCTCGCCGCGCTCGCGTTGCGATTCCGGGCGAATTCGCCGACGAGGACCTTGGGCGCGGGTTTTCTTGAGATGATTCTTTTCATGGCGCCAGGGAGACTTTGAAAGTGTATCGTAGGATACCAGTTAGCGCCAACCTCGATGCGCGCGCTGCCCGGCTGCGGCGAATGAGCCGACCCTCTTTGCACTGTTTCAGCACGCCGCGCTCTCCTTTGATCTCGACAAAGCAACGACTGAGTAACCCGCGATACCCGCTTCAGGCGCTTTTTTTACATTTCCGTAGAGCTTTGCGTCCCGCGCTTTGTTACATATTTTGCGTCGCTCGGTTGAGATCGCGTTAGCGAATGACGATGACGGTCAAGCAAATCCGACGAGTGGTTGAGAAAATGCCCCCGGGCCGTTCCTGCGTCCGGCGCCGCACCTGCCCTGCTCACGCCTACCTTACCTCGTGTCCTTGCCGGAGGCTAAGCCATGCGCGTTCCGCGTTCTGAAACGCTTTCGGACCTCGAGCTGCTGGGACGGCTGAAAGGCCTGTCCTGGCTATCCGCCGCTCAACTAAAAGAACTCGACCATTCGATGTCGACCAGGAGCGTCAAGCGCAACGGGGTAATCTTTCAGGAACTGGGCAAGCCCTCGACCGAGGCGCACATCCTGCTCTCGGGCGCGGCCCAGCTAAGCCATCTCAACGGCGAAGGGCCGCGGGTGGTGGCGATGATGATGCCGGGAGTGATCTTCAGGCTGCCGCTGATGCCCGAAGAGGTCGGCCACAATTTCGAGTGGGTGGCGCTAAGCGATTGCCGGGTCGGGCGCCTGCCGATCCAACGCTACGTCTCGATCACCCTGGGCGTCGACTACGACGCGTACGCGCGCATCACCGAGCCCGCGGAAAGCCGCATCGGCCGCATCCTCGCCCGCTATCCCAGTTTCATCGGATTCGCCCTGCTGCAGCGCGTGGCGGTGGCGTTGATCGAACTGGCGGTCGAGTTTGGCGTGCAGAACCATCGCGGCGTGGTCCTCGGAATCGTCCCGACCCACAGACAGCTCGCCGACCTGGTCGGCGCTTCGCGCCCCAAGGTGAGCGAAGTGATGAACGACCTGCAGCGGCGCAGGGCGCTCTCGCGCGAGGGCCGCCGGCTCACGGTCGCGATCAAGCGGTTGGAGGCGATCGTCGCCGACGGCGCCAAGGCCTGAGGTCTACTTCTTGGCGCGCGGCTTGAGTTCGAGGCGCCGCTCGTGGGTCCAGTCCTCATAGCCGAGTTTGTACCACGCCGACGACCCAATCCAGTTGCGATGCAGCACCAGCAGCGTCACCACGGTCACGCCCTTGGATAGGAACCATTCGTAGGCCGCCTCGAGCATCGGCCTGATCAAGCCTTTGCCGCGCCAGTGCTCCTCCAGATAGGCATGGTTGACGTAGCCGCGGACTCGCGGCAGGTAGCCCGTATGGTCGCGCATTAGCCGCACCCATAGGTAGCCGGCCAGATGGCCGTCGCCGGCGTCGGCGACCCAGAGCGCATGATGGTCGCGGGCGAGCACGGTCTGGAGCCAGGTCGGCGCCTGGCGAATCTCCTCCCAGTCAAACCGTGCCCGCTCGTCCAGCGACTCATGGTAGGCCGCCATCGCGGCAACCAAACGGGCGATTTCCGCGATGTCCGCGGCGCGCGCGGGCCTTGTTTCAACCGCCATCGCCAGGGCACCTCCCGCTAAAGAATCTCAAATTGTCCCAGGTCGTCGTCGCCACCGCGACAAAAGCGAAGCGCGGCGCATCGAATTCGCACAGAGGCACTTCTTTCGCATACACCGGCGTATTAATAATATTGTAATGGCTGGCGGTCAGGCAGTAAGCTTTCCGGTTGGCAAAGAGCGCCGGCAAAATCCAGCGAGATACCTCAAATCCGAATTTACCCCAAACCTTAGATGACCAACATGATCGCCAGGAAAAACGCCACCGAAAACCGCTTTCTCTCCGAATGGGTGGCCGAGGTTGCCCGGCTGACCAAGCCCGATCGAGTGCAGTGGTGCGACGGCAGCGAAGAGGAACGCCAGCGCCTTTTCAAAGAAGCGGTCGCCGCCGGCGTACTGATTGCGCTCAACCCGCGCAAGCGGCCCGGCTGCTATCTGCATCGGTCCAACCCCAACGACGTTGCGCGCTCGGAGGACCTTACCTTCATCTGCGCGCGCAACAAGGACGACGCGGGGCCGACCAACAACTGGATGGCGCCCGACGAGACCTACCGCAAGATGCGCGGATGGTTCGACGGTTCGATGCGCGGGCGCACGATGTACGTCATCCCATACATCATGGGGCCCGCCGATTCGCCATTCGCGAAGGTCGGCGTTGAACTGACCGACAGCATCTATGTCGCGCTCAACATGGGTTACATGACCCGGATGGGCGCCGCCGCGCTCCAGATGCTGGGCAGCTCCGACGATTTCAATCGCGGGCTCCATTCCACGCTGGATTTAGACCCAAAGCGCAAGCTGATTTGCCATTTTCCCGAGGACAATACGATCTGGTCGGCCGGGAGCGGCTACGGTGGAAACGCGCTGCTCAGCAAGAAATGCTTTGCGCTGCGCATCGCGAGCTGGCTCGGCAAGACGGAAGGCTGGCTCGCCGAACACATGCTCATTTTGGGCCTGCAGAGTCCCGAGGGCGAGACGTCCTACATCGCCGCGGCATTTCCAAGCGCGTGCGGCAAAACCAATCTCTCGATGCTGACGCCGCCGCCGGCCTTTCGCGGATGGCGCGTGACCACGGTGGGCGACGACATCGCATGGATGCGAATCGGACCGGACGGCCGCCTGTGGGCGGTCAATCCCGAGGCGGGATACTTCGGCGTCGCGCCGGGCACCAGCGCGTCCTCGAATCCGAACGCGATGAAGATGGTCGAGCGCGACACGATCTTCACCAACGTCGCGATGACGCCTGACGGCGACGTCTGGTGGGAAGGCATGGGCATCGACCCTCCCGAGGGACTCGTCGATTGGCAGGGCAAGCCGTGGCGCAAGGATTCGGGCAAGCCGGCGGCGCATCCGAATAGCCGCTTCACCACGCCGATGCGCAATAATCCCGCGCTTTCTCCGCAGGCCGATTCGCCGCAGGGAGTGCCAATCTCCGCGATAATCTTCGGCGGCCGCCGCGCCACGACGGTTCCGCTGGTGCTTGAATCCTTCGATTGGAATCACGGCGTGTACCTGGGCGCCACGATGGGCTCGGAAACCACCGCAGCCGCCACCGGCAAAGTCGGCGTCGTGCGGCGCGATCCGATGGCGATGCTGCCGTTTTGCGGCTACAACATGGGCGATTATTTTGCCCATTGGCTGGCGATGCGGAATGAGCTCAAAAATCCGCCCAAAGTTTTCATGGTCAACTGGTTCCGCAAGGATGGCGAGGGCCGGTTCCTGTGGCCCGGCTACGGCGAAAACATCCGCGTGCTCAAATGGATCGTGGACCGAGTCAACGGCCGTGGCGCGGCCGAGCGCTCGGCGGTCGGCTTCATGCCGGCCGAAGGCTCGCTCGATCTCACCGGCCTCGAGATCGCGGGCGAAGCCTTGAAAGAGGCGATGGCCGTGAAGCCGCAGGATTGGGCGGCCGAACTCGATTCGCAGGAAGCGTTCTTCAAAAAGCTGGGCGCGAACGTGCCCGCGCAGATGGACGAGCAACGCAAGGCACTGCGCGCGGGTTTGCAAGTTCAGTAGATCGCGCCGCGGCGACGCGCGGCGCAGTCCTGTCAAACGCTCAACCGGGAAATGGACCCGGATGCTCACGGTCGAAACGTACCGTCAGCGGCTTGCGCTCGCTGCGTAGCGACCTGAGCGCCGCTTCGCGCGTCTGCTCGAACTCGCGCTCGAACCAGGGGCCGAGCCGCGCGAGCATCGCGCCCGCGTCGGTTTCGCGCTCGTGCACGCCCGGTGTCTCGGCAAGCGCGCGCGCGATGGTGCACAGGAAGGCGAACCGCTCCAGGCCGTCAGCGCGTTCGAAACTCAGCGTGAGCGTTATCTCGTCAGCGGTAAACGCGGGCGGTGCGGCAAGACTCAACCGGTAGAGGCCTCTGCCGGTGTTTATTTCATACTGCGTCACGGAAGTGCCGGGCGAAGGTCCGAATCCTCGCGCGAACAAATTCTTTCGCGCGCGCCGTGGCCGGACGATCGACCCCCTCACCCTGACCCTCTCCCCCGCAGACGGGGGCGAGGGCATAGAAAAAAGCGCGGACGTACCCCCGCTATCTGAGCCCCGCCCACGCCATCTGAGCCGTCGCCCTCGTTGTAGAGGGTGTGGCTAAGCGTCCCGCGATGCGGCCAGCCTCGGGCGTGCAACCTACGCGGCGCGCGTGACCGCGCCGCGGCCTCTGCCGCCGCGGCCCTTGCCTTCCCAGAACAGCACCACCGGACCCGCGATATAGATCGACGAATACGTTCCGGTGATGAAGCCGACCAGAAGGGTAAAGGCCGACGGCCGCAGGATCGGGCCGCCCAGCGTCAGCAGCGCGATCAGCACCGCGATCGCCGTGCCTGAGGTCAGGATGGTGCGCGAGAGCGTCTCGTTGATCGCGCGGTTCATGATCGCCGCGATCGGGTCGCGCCGGCGCTTGGCCGCGTCCTCGCGGATCCGATCCGAGACGATGATCGTGTCGTGCACCGAGTAGCCGATAACCGTGAGCAGCGCGGCCAGCGTCGTCAGATCGAACTCGAGGCGCGAGATCACCAGCGCGCCAACCACCACCAGCACGTCATGGGTGAGCGCGATCACCGCGCCCGCGCCGAAACTCCAGCTCACGCCGCGGAACTGCCAGGCGATGAAGATGCCCATGAAGACGGTCGCGAAAATCACCGCCATGAAGCCGTTGCGCCGCAGATCGCGCCCGACCTTGGCGCCGACCGTCTCGACCCGCAGCACCTGCGCCGCGCCCGGGCCGTAGGCTTTGTCGAGCTGCTCTTCGAGTCGCTTGCCCAGGCTGCCGACGTTCTTCACCTTCTCGAAACGGACCAGGTACTGATGGCGGTCGGCGGAGCCGAAGTCCTGCACCGTCACTTCGCCGAGGCCCATCGGCTCAAGCGCGCTGCGGATATGGCCGCCGTCGGTCGCGCGGTTGAACTGCAGTTGCACGACGCTGCCGCCGACGAAGTCCACGCCGTAATTGAGCCCCACCGTTATCAGCAGGATTATCGACGCGAGATTGATAAGGCTCGAGAGCGCAACGAAGAAGTAGCGCTTGCCGACGAAATCGAGATCAATGTCGGGGCGAATTATCTGAAAGGACATCGGTCCTCTATGGCTCCTCCGCCGCCTTGCCGCGAGACTTCACGCCCGCGCGGTCGGCGTCGGCAAGAAAGTTAGCGGCAAGATACTTAGCGGCAAGATACTTACCGGCAAGATACTTACCGGTTCGATCCGGTTAATAAAAGCACAGCCGCGCCCGCCACGCCATCGGGCCGCAGCCCCTCCGTGGACCGCCCCGGCGGAGCGCCGCGGCCGCTCGCGGCTTACGCGCTCAGGCGGCGGCGATGCGGGCCTTGCCGCACTTGCCGCACTGGTTGTTCTGGTTGTTGGGATCTTCGAGCAGGCCGTCGTCGAGCGAGTGGCAGACCTTGAGGCATTTGGCGCAGATGAAATAGATGCCGTCGATGGTCTTGTTGATGCGCTCGCGGTTCAAGATGCGGCCCCTGAGCTTCTCGATTCGGATGCCCAGCAGTTCCTGGTACTGACGCTTGATCTTGCGGCGGCCGGCTTCGTCCTTGGGAAGGTCGGCATCCTCATCGGCCTCGTCGGCCGAGTCGGCAAAACTGGGATACAGATCGCGCTTGGCGGTCTTGCTCTTGCGAGTCCTGGCCATCGCTTCGTTCTCCCTTGCCCTTAGCGCGAGCGCGCGACGTAGCCGCAGTTCTTGTCGCAAACCAGGAAGAAGCCGCGCCGGCCGTAGCCGGCGAACATCGTGACCTTGCTCTCGGCGCCACAACTCGGGCAGATGTGCTTGTAGGATAGATCGCGGCTCTTTTCCGCAGTCTTCGCTTTTTTCTCAGCCATGACCGATAACGCTCTCTCTGTTTGGTGGTTTAATTTGAATTGTGCTTCGCGAACGGGCCTGCTTAGCGGCTACACGCTCGGCATGGACGCGCCAAATCGCCGCGCCAGGGATGCGCGGAGGATGCAAATGACGTTGCGCCCATCGGCTTGTCCATCCAATTCGACCGCAAGCAGTATACCATAACCCGAACGCGTCAAAACTATTCGCCGAGGTGAGCCCGAGCGCCGCGCGGCTTCGCCCTTGCGCCGAGGCCCCGGTTGCGCGCGCCGCGCCGAGCGTCTAAGCGTTAAGCGCTTGGAAGCAAAACTCAAAGCCCACGACGCCGTCCTGTTTATCGATCGCAAGGGCCGCCGCTATTTGAAGATCCTGCGCCCGGGCGCCCGCATCCTCATCCGCGGCGAGATTCCCGCCGACGATCTGATCGGCACCGACGAGGGCTCGCGCGTCAAGCTTAGCACCGGCGAGACCTTCCTCGTCCTGCGGCCGACTTACGCCGATCTGATTCCGCATCTGCCGCGCCAGGCGCAGGTAATCTATCCCAAGGACACCGGGCCGCTGCTGATTTGGGGCGACGTTTTCCCCGGAGCCACGGTTATCGAGGGCGGCGTCGGCGCGGGCGCGCTGACGATCGCGCTCCTGCGCGCGGTCGGGCCGGCCGGCCGGGTAATCTCGTACGAACTGCGCGAGGATTTTGCCGCGGCGGCGCGCCGCAACGTCGCCGCGTTTTTCGGCGAGGCGCCCACCTGGACGCTCAAGCTCGGCGATCTCTACGCCGGTTTCGCCGAGACCGGGGTCGACCGCCTGTTCCTCGATCTCGCCGAGCCGGGCCGCGCGCTCGGCGTGGCGGCGCGTGCGCTGCGCGCGGGGGGCGTACTGGTCTGTTACGTACCGACCGCGATCCAACTGGGCGACACCGTTGCGGCGCTGGAGCGCGACGGCGGCTTCGGCGAAGTCGAGTCGTTCGAGACCCTGCTGCGCAAATGGCACGTCAAGGGACTGAGCGTGCGCCCGGTGCATCGGATGGTCGCGCACTCGGGCTTCATCATCGTGGCGCGCCGCCTCGCCTCGCACTCGCAGGCGGGCGCGGAGCCGCTCGCGGCGCCGGGCAAAGCGGCCGCGCCCGCGCCAGATAACGGCGCCGCTGGCGCCGACGAATCCGATTCGTACGACGACAGCGATTCCGACGACGACGTTCAACGCTGAAGGCAGAGGTCACGCGCTTCATGAACCGCAGAAAATTCATCCGGATCGCCGGTGCCGCGATCGCGCTCGCACGCGCGCCGCCGCGGCTCGCGCGATCGCATCGGCGGACGCGCCCAAGCCTCCGGCCGGCGGCTGGGGCGGTTTCACGCCCAATGCGGATTTCTATGTCACCACGTATGGCTCGACACCGCGCGTCGACGCCGGCCGGTGGCGGCTCAGGATTCACGGCCTGGTTAAGAATTCGCTCGAACTCGACCTTAAGGCGCTCAAAGCGCTGCCGCCAATCAATGAGACCCTGACGCTCGAATGCATCGGCAATCCGCCCAACGGTACCGCGATCGGCAATGCGGCGTGGGCCGGTCCGAAACTCGGTACTTTGCTGGAACGCGCGCGGCCCTCAAGCAAGGCGGTTTACGCCAAGCTCCGCGCCGCCGACGGCTATACGACCGGCATTCCGATAGACGAATTGATGCGCAAGGAGAACTTTTTGCCCTACCTGATGAACGGAGTGCCATTGCCGCCCGCGCATGGCTACCCACTGCGTATATTCATTCCGGGCAAGTACGGGATGAAGCAGCCGAAGTGGCTAACGGAAATAGAATTCGTCGAGAAGGAATTCATCGGCTACTGGGAAGCGCGCGGATGGACCAACAGCGCGTGGCGTAAGGTGAATTCTGGATTCTTCTATCCGCAGGCTAACTATAGCCTGCTCGCCGTGTTGGCGCCCGAGGCCAAAGTCAGGGCGCCGGTCGAGATGGTCGGATGGGCGCTGGCGGGGCCGTCGGGAATTCGGCGGGTTGACGTGTCGACCGACGATGGCAAGACGTGGAACGCCGCGGAGCTGAGCGGTAATAATCGCTCGCCTTACATCTGGACGGTATGGAAGTACCGCTTCGCGCCGCCCGAGCGGGGACGCTATCACGTCCGGGTGCGCGCGACCGACGGCGCCGGCCACTCGCAGCCGCCGAGCGATCCCGACCGCGCCGCCGGGATGAGCGCGCAGGTCCGTCTCGCATTGGCAGTGACTACCGACTGACTACTTCCCCTGCCGCCGGAGCCGCGTGCGCTCGACAATTCGAGCGCGGTCAGGCGCCGACGCGTCCCGCTCAGTGGCTGAATAGCGAACCGAGGAAATTTCCCAGCGCACCGAAAACTCCGTTGGTCGCCGGCGTTGGAGCCGCTCCAGGAGCCGTTGCGACGCCCGGCAGCGGCATCGCGGTACTCGGACCGGGACCCGCGACCAACGTGGGCGGCGGCATCATGCCGCCGTGCAACGGGCAGATCTGCGTCGGCGCGGTGCCGTTGAGGAACGGGACGGTGGCGATTCGCGGGCACGCGCTTGTGGCGAGACCGCCGCTTAGCGGGTCGATCGTGGCCATCGTGATTCCCTCCGGTACAACGAACGGCGGGGAACTCGGTGGTGTGACATCGAGCATGAAGCTTACCCACGCCGGCAGCGCGGCCGTGGCGCCGGAAGCGCCCAGGCTCTGCGGATGGTCGAACCCCACCCACACGCCGCACACGACGCGCGGCGTGTAACCGATGAAGTACGCGTCATGGAAGTCCTGCGTGGTGCCGGTCTTGCCGGCCGCCGGAAAATCCAGCCCCATCTTCATTGCCCCCGCGCCGGTGCCCCACTTGAGCACCTGCTCCAGCGCGCCGGTGATGAGATACGCGGCGGGCCGGCTGACGAGCGCGAGTTCGTGCGGCGCGTGCTGGTAGATCAGATGGCCCTTGGCGTCGTAAACGGCCTCCAGCGCGTAGGGCGGGCGCGACACGCCGCCGCTGGCGAAGACCTGATACGCGCCGGTCAGCTCGAGCATCGTGGTCTCGGCGGCGCCGATCGAAATCGGCAGCACCGCGGGCATTTCCTCGTTGATACCCATCTCGTGGGCCATCCCCACGATCATGGACGGACCGAGCAGGCTTCCCAGGTAAGCGGTCGGCACGTTGAGCGATTCGGCCAGTGCCGCGACCACCGTCACCGTGCCCTGGTAAGTGCGTTCATAGTTGACCGGAGTCCATCCGTTGAACGACATCGGGCGGTCGGGCAGCAGGGAGGCGAGCGTGACCGGCTGGCCGATCGGAGAGCGCGACGGATCTAGCGCACTCAAATAGACGATCGGCTTGAAGGCCGACCCGGGTTGGCGCTCGGCCTGGGTCACGCGATTGAACTGGCTAATCGAATAGTCGCGCCCGCCGACCATCGCGAGAATCGCGCCGGTGCGCACGTCGAGCGCGAGCAGCGACCCCTCGAGCTCTTCGCCGCGCGCAGTGTGACGCAGATGCGGATGCTGCTTCTCCAACCGCTTGATATTCGACGCCACGCTTTCAGTTGCCGACTGCTCCATCTCGGAATCCAGCGTGGTGTAGACCTTGAGCCCGGCGAGGTTGCCGTTAAAACCCGGAATCCGCTCGACCTGGGCGATTACGTAGTCGGTAAAATACGGGGCGCGGCGCAAGCCGGGTATGCTGGCGGTCTGGATCGGCTGGGCGGCAGCTTCCGCGTATTGGGCCGCGTCGATCACGCCGTCGCGGCGCATCACGCCCAGCACCGTGTCGCGGCGCGCGCGGCAGGCCTCGGGGTGGCGCCGCGGGTCGTACAGCGTCGGCGCCTGGATCATCCCGATCAGCATCGCGGCCTCTCCCGGCGTGACCTCGTGCAGGTCCTTGTTGAAGAAGTAACGCGCCGCGAGCGGCATCCCGGTGATCGGGGTGCCGTCGTACGCACCCATCGGGACGTCGTTGATATAGCGCTCGAGAATCTGGTTTTTGCTGAGCCGGATCTCGATCACCAGGGCGACCGCGAGTTCGCGCGTCTTGCGCGCGAACGTGCGCTCGTGGCGATCGATGAAGGTGCGCGCGAGTTGCTGGGTCAGCGTGCTCGCGCCCTGCGCCAGATGGTGCGAGCGCAAGTCCGCGATCGCCGCCTCGATCATCCGCACCGGGTCGAATCCCGGATGATAGTAGAAATAGCGATCCTCGGTCGCGAGCAGGCCGCGCGTCAGATACGGCGGAAGATCGTTTAGCTGGACTTCGACCCGCTCGGGCGGCGCGCCCGGCAGCAGGCGGCCGATGACCTCGGGCTCGATCAACGCCGCGGGCAGTGCCGCGCCGAAAGAATCGGCCACGCCCTCAACCGTGGTGCCGGCGAGCGTCAGATGGACCAGCGCGGCCGGGCGCTCGCGGATGCCCTGACGAAAGCCGCGGAGATAGATCGTGATGCGGCCGGGTATCAGCGCGTATTCGCCCGGATGGACCGGATCGGTGACGCGGGTGTAACTGAGCCGCTCGATACGATCGAGCAGATGAAGCTGGGCGAGATCGTCGCCGCGTTCGACCTTGAGCGGGGCGGAGTAGATGGCCGAAGTCAGCGCGCCCTCGCGCTGTTCGATCAGCGCCGAGACCTCGCCATAGAGCTCAGCCAGGTAGAAGCCGCATCCGAACAGCAGCAATAATAATACGCCCGCTGCCGCACGCCGCGGACCGAGCCGCCTGAGCGCGCGGCGCAGTCGTCCAGCCGCCGCCGATCCCCTCCCCCGCCTGCCTGCGCTAACCATCGCGCGTAATTTTTCTCCCGCGAGCGCCGGCCCCGGCCCGGACGGCGCACTCGCATCAGTATATCCCGTGCGGCCGCCTCGACGCGATCATCGCCTCGAGGCGGCATCCAGGCGGCTCGCGGCCGATGCGCCGGCACGGCCTGCGGCCGTGCCGGCGCGTCGGCCGCGGCACGCGCGCTGCGCGGCTAGCCGGCCGGCGCCTCCGCGCGGGCTTGGTCCGCGCGGAGCGCCGCGAGCTGGCGCGCCAGCTCGCGCATCAGCGCGAGCCCGGTCGCGCCGTGGCACTCGGCGAGTTCGATTATCGGCGCGCCGATCCGCCGGCGCACGAGCTCCAGCGCGCGGCGCTCGCCGGCCGCGCGCTCGAGCTCGGCGCGCGCCAGC
This sequence comes from uncultured delta proteobacterium, assembly GCA_963773975.1. Classification (GTDB taxonomy): domain Bacteria; phylum Desulfobacterota; class Binatia; order Binatales; family Binataceae; genus JAKAVN01. The sequence goes on along the minus strand of CAVZDJ010000042.1, from coordinate 157,424 downwards.
GCGGCAAGGCCGTCGAGGTGTGGCGCGGCGGCGCGCAGCGCCGGCCGCCGCGCCAGGCGCGCGACGGCCTCCGCGTCGAAGCGGGGCTGGCGCGTGCGGTTGAAAACCACCGCGGCGACGTTGAGTCTTAACGCCCGCAGCGCCGCGTGCGTCTCCAGCGTCTCGCTCACCGCGAACGGCTCGGGCGAGGTCACGAGCACGACCCCGCAGCGCGCGGGGTCGTGCAGCAACTCGGAGACGCGCGCGGCCGTACGCCCGACGATCCCCGCGCCAAAGGTCTCGCGCGCCACCAGCGGCATCCCCAGCACGCTCAGCGCCTGGCCGGTTGCGGGAGCGTCAAGCACCACCAGGTCCCACGGCGGCGACGGCGGGCGGTATTCCAGCTCGTGGTAGATCTTCCCGACCATGATCAGCTCGCGCAGCCCCGGCGCCGCCTCGACAAAGTAGCGGTAAGCGCCGCTGCTGACGACCGCCTTGAGCATCGCGCGGCTCGGCACCACGGTGGACAGGTATTCTTCGAGCTGATGCGCTCCGTCGAGCACCACCGTCCACACGCCCGCCATGGCTTTGTCCGGATCGAATCCGGGCTTGCGCCCCATCGCGGTCGCAAGCGCGCCGAGCCGGTCGTATTCCATCGCGAGCACGCGGGCCGCGCCGGCCGCGCGCACGATCGCGAGCGCGCCGCTGACGCTCGTGCGTCCGACGCCGCCCTTGCCGATTACGATCAGCGCGCGGCGGCTCAGCAGTTCGTCGATCATCTATCGATCATTTATTGCGCTTCTAAAGGAAGCGGCGGCCTTGGCGCTCGTCGGGAAGGTCGAGTCCCAGCGCGACGAGCTTGCGATCGACATATTCCTTGTAGGCCGCGCGAATCTCGGCATTGCCGACGCCCTTGAGTCCCCACTGGATGAAGCTCGGCGTGTTGGGCGAATCGGAGCGGCCGAACATGTCGAGCGCGGCCGAGTACCATTTCGGCAAGCAGCGCCTGCGCCAGCGCCCGGCCGCGGCGCTCGGCACAGATGTCGCTCAGAAAATGATAGCCCATCTCGGAATGGCCGAACTCGTCGCGTTCGACCGTGCGCGAAATCTTGCGCAGCGGCACGTAGCTCGATTCGCGCCAGTCGCGCGCGTGGAACGCGCCGTTGAGATCGATCAGAGAAATGGAAAAACGCGTCGTCGGCCCAGGTCTCCTTGGGCAGATGAAACGCGTAATGCGCGTAAGGAACATCGCGCAGCGCGAAATCCGGGTCCGAAGCCGACCGCGATCCGATGGAACATGATCGCGTGCTTGAGTTCCTCGGCCAGGTACTCGGACTTGATCAGCCGCGCCGCCGGGTCGGGCGCCAGCGTCTCGGCGACCTCGATGCACGTGCCCATCAGGCCGAGAAAGCTCTTGTTGCCGGCGCGTTCGCCCTCGTGGCGCAGCATCTTCATCAGCAGGCCGCGGTATTCCTCGGGCAGCTCGTCGCCCTCGTCGAAGTCATGCTCGGGACGATCGACCTTGCACGTGAGGTCGGGCAGCGGATCGCCCTCGGCATAGATATGCGTCCAGAACGGCCACAGTCCGCCGCCGCGCATGCGTTCGCCGCGCTCGACCGCGTCGCCCGCGTCGTCCTGCGTGATATCGCGCGCGATATCTTCTGAGTTCAAGTCGTTAAGCGCCATACTCGGATCCCTCTCCTGCGATCTGGTTCGAATCTAGCGCGCCGCGCCCCGCTCACGCAAAACGCGCTTTGGCGGCGGCGGCGCGGGCTGGATCGATCTTGCCGGCGCGTTCGGCCTGGAAGCCGCAGGCGCATCCGGCCAGGCCCGCCGCATAAAGATCCATCTCGCCGTCGACCAGCTCGCGCGCCATCCCGGGCAACAGCTTGTCGCCGACGCATCCGAGCGCCGCGCCGCATCGCGCGCATCGCAGCCGATAGTACGTGCCATAGGTGGCGACGCCCTCGACCGCCATGCCGAGCGGTTCGTAGGCGGCGCGGATTTCCTCGAGGATCGCGCTCATCTTAACTTTTCGCTTCGCTTAGAGCTCATCGTCTGGTTTACGGCTTGACGCCGCCTCCTGCTTTTTTCGCGGCAATTTCGCGCGCGAGCCTGGCCGCGATGTCCGCGCGCAAATCCTTCTTCGAGACCTTGCCCACGGCGGTCATCGGAAAGCGCTCGACGATTTCCAGGCGCTCGGGAATTTTGAAGCGCGCGATACGCCGCTCCTCCAGATGGCGCGCCAGCTCCGGAAACGTCAGGCTCTTCCCCGCGCGCAGCACCACGTAGGCGCACGCGCGCTCGCCCAATACCTCATCGGGCATCGCGACGATCGCGGCATTGAGCACCGCCGGATGCGACAGCACCAGATCTTCCATTTCCTCGGCGCTGATTTTCTCGCCGCCGCGATTGATCACGTCCTTGCGCCGTCCTTCGACGACCAGGTTACCGCTCGGATGCATCATCACGAGATCGCCGGTGCGATAGAAACCGTCCGGCGTGAACGCGCCGCGATTGTGTTCCTCGGCGCGGTAATAGCCGCGCGGCGTGTAGGGTCCGCGGCAGAGCAGTTCGCCGACTTCGCCCGTTGCGACCTCGCGGCCGTCGTCGCCGACCACGCGCAATTCGTCGTGATCGCAGATCGGGCGGCCCTGCGTGTTGAGGATGACTTCCTCGGGATCGCCGCGCCGCGTCGAACAGCAAAGGCCCTCGGCCATCCCATAAACCTGCGTCACGACCGGGCCGATTTCGCTCAGGATGCGCCGCGCGGGCTCGGGATTCAGCCGCTGGCCCCCTACCGCCAGCGATCGCAGCGAGGAGAAGTCGGTCTGCTTGAAACGCGGATCGTTGAGCCAGCTCACCGCCATCGCGGGCACCGCGCAGATCCAGGTCACGCGCTCGCGCTCGATCAGCGGAAACACAGTTTCGGCCTCGGGCGACGGCGCCAGCACGATTCGCGCGCCGAGCAGAATGCCCGACTGCACCGCGGCGAGCAGCGGAAAGTTATGCATCATCGGAATCGCGACCAGCGCGACGCCGTCGCGATCGAAGCCCGAACATTCCGCCAGGCGCAACGAATTGTAGAGATAGTCGTCGTGCGTGCGCGGGATCACTTTCGGCAATCCCGTGCTGCCGCCCGAGAGCTGGAAGACCGCGATCTCGTCGCCTGGCGGGCGAAGCCGCGCCAGCGTGGACGGCGCGATCCGCGCCTCGATCGGATCGTCGAGCAGGTCCGCAAGCGGCGTCATCCCGGCGCCCACACGCGGGCCCATCACGAACACCTCCCGCATCGCCGGCAGCGCGTCGCGCAACTCGGCCGCCATCGCGACGTAATCGAAGCGCCGATACTCCGACGGGATGAGCCACGCGTAGGCGTCGGTGAAGCGCGCGAGATGACCAATCTCGGTGTGCCGATGCGCCGGCAGAGTCGCCACCGGAATCGCGCCGGTCTTGAGGCAGGCGAAGTAGGCGGCCGTACATTCCAGGCCGTTGGGCAACTGAAAGATCACCCGCCGGCCCGACGCGACACCGCGCTCGGCGAAATGGAGCGCCAGCCGCTCGACCATCGCACCCAGCTCGCGATAGGTGACGCGCCGTTCGCCGTCCACCACGGCAAGACGCGCGGCGTTCTCCGCAATCGAGCGGTCGAAGCGATCGCCGATCGGCTCGCCGCGCCAATAACCCAGTTTTCTATAAAGCTCCGCGGCCTCCTTGGGCCACGGCACCACGCCCTCCAACATCAGTAGCCTCGCCGCCTTTCGCGATGATTCATACGCGCCATTTTTGCGCCAAACGTCAACTTAAAGTATCACTTGAGATGAGCTCCGGGCGGTCTTTTTAATTTTTGCGGTCTATGCGAGTTCGCGCAGGCGCGGATCGACGTCGCGCGCGAAACGATCGATCCCGCTGACAGTCTCGCGATGGTCCAGGAACCCCGCCTGCCCCATCAGCAACAGATGGCCATAGCCGCCGACGTGCTCATAGTGCGCCTTGATTTGTTTGAAAACGGAATCCGGGCTGCCGGCGAACACGATACCCTGCGCCATCGCCTGTTCCAGCGTGAGGCGGCTGAAGTCGTAGAGCGAGCCCTTGCGCATCGCGTTCGCCTCGGCCTCGACTGGCACGTACCCGGGCGGCATCACGAACTGCGGCGGGACCTTGTTCGCATGCATATACCACATCAGCTTGCGCGCGCCGGCCTGACCCTCCTCGTCGGTGTCGCCGGTGTAGACCAGCGCCGCGTAGGCCAGGCGATCGGAGGGAGTTTCGCGACCCAGGCGCGCCGCCGCGTCGCGGTAGGCATCGAAAATTCGCTTCGCGATCTCGAACCCGGTTAGGAAAGTAGCGGCCACGTAGCCTTTTTCCGCAACCGCCGGCACGCTGCCCGCGCTGAGGGCGGTTATCCACACGGGAGGATGCGGCTGCTGATACGGGCGCGGCCAGATATTGACCTGGCGATGATGAAAAAAGCGCCCCTCCCAACTGAATGGCCCGTCGTGCGTGGTCCACGCCTTCAGGATGAGATCGTGCGCCTCCCAGAAGCGTTCGCTCATCCGGAGCGGGCTCGCGTTGCCCGCGGAAATCTCGTAGGGCACGCCGCGCACGAAGCCGACCTCGATGCGTCCGCGCGCGAGGTTGTCGACCATCGCCATCTCCTCGGCGACGCGCACGGGCTGGCGCCGATTGGCGATCGGATTGCCGAGCAGCAGCAAGCGCGCGCGGCTGGTCTGGCGCGCCAGCACGCCGAGCATGATCGGCGCGGCGGGGTCGAGACAGGTCGCGGTCTGATGATGCTCGTTGAGCATGAGGTCGAGTCCCATCTGCTCGGCGTGCAGCCATTCGTCGAGGTAGCGATGGTACAGTTCGGCGCCGACGCGCGGATCGTAGTGACGATTGGGCAGCGTCACCCGGATCGAATCGTATTCGTCGGGCAAGTATGGCCACGCGGTCTCGGTGAAGAACCACGTTCGCATGGTCAGCGGCTCCCGGCGCCCCGCTCGCGCGCGAACGCCAGCATCCGCTCCACGAGCGCGCGCGGCTGTTCGATTTGCGGCGCGTGCCCGGCCTCCGCGATCGTTTCGATCCGCGCGCCGGGGATCGCCGCGCGGTAGGCTTCGAGATATTGCCCGCTTACCAGCCCGTCGCTCGCGCCGCGGATCAGCAGGACCGGCAGGTCGAGCCGGCCCAGCCGGTAGCGCAGCTTGGGGTTATGCATGTAGGGCTCCCAGGTGTAGAGCGCGAGCGATTGGCGATTGCGCGCGATTATCCTTAGCTGCTCGTCGGACATCGCGGCGTAGTCGACCGCGGCCTTTCGCGGATCGTGGTAGACCAGCCGCGTCACTTCCTCGGGCGGCAGCGCGAAGATGTCCGGGATGTCGCGCGTCTCGCGGTCGCCGGCCTTGATTCCGACCGGACCGACCAGGACGAGTCGGGAGAGGCGATGGGCGCAGCGCACCGCGACCTCGGCCGCGATCCATCCGCCGAGCGAAAAGCCCGCGAGCGTGACGTCGCGCAGGTCGAATTGCTCGAGCAGATCGAGATAGACGTAGGCGAGATCGTCGACGCTGTCGAACAGGTCAGGCAGCGGCGAGTTGCCAAAGCCGGGATGCGACGGCGCCACGACCTCGAAATGACGCGCGAGAAGTTCGAGGAACTCGGCGCGCGAGTCGATTCCTCCGGCGCCGTGCAGCAGCAGGAGCGTCGGCCCGGTCCCGCGATGCACGACCTCCAGTTGCAGGCCGCGAACCGCGATTTTCCCGCCGTCGATCTCAAGCTGCGCCATCGCGATCTCCAGCCTAGACTTTTAGCGCACCGCCACCTTCGCGCAAAAGCGCCGGCCTCTCCGCGATTGAACGCGGCCAGACGCGCTCGGCGAAAAAGGAACGATGGAAAACGAGCTGGCGAATTTTCCCGCGACGAACGCGCCCGCGAAATAACGGACGGCCCGTCGGTGTCGCGGGCCGCGTCTACCAGCGCAGCAGATTGGCGCCCCAGGTCAGACCGCCGCCGCACGCGTTGAGCATCACGAGGTCATTGTCGCGGATGCGGTTCGCCTCGAGCGCCTCGTCCAGCGCTATCGGCACCGAGGCGGCCGAGGTGTTGCCGTAGCGGTCGATATTGGTGAAGACCTTGTCTTGCGGCACGCCCAGCCGATCGGCGACCGCGTTGAGAATGCGGATGTTGGCCTGGTGGGGCACGATAAGCGCGATGTCCTCCAGGCGCACGCCGGCGCGCTCGGCCACCTTGAGCGTCACGTCGGCCATCGAGCGCACCGCGAGCTTGAACAGCTCCGGCCCCTTCATCTTGATCGCGTCGTCCGGCGAGCGCCGCATCTCGGAGTCCAGCGTCGCGCGCACCCCCGTCGCGCGGACCGAGAGCAGGTGCCAGTACTCACCCGAGGAGCGCAGCAGGCTCCCGAGCACCCCGCGCGGGCCCGGCTCGGAAACCATCACCGCCGCCCCGGCCCCATCGCCGAACAGCACTGAGACCGCGCGATCGTTCCAGTCCACCATCGTTGAGAGCGCGTCGGTGCCGACCAACAGCACGCGCGAGTAATCGCCGGCGCGCATCGCGTTATCGGCGACGTTGAGCGCGTAAACGAAGCCCGAGCAAGCCGCGGCGACGTCGTAAGCCGGGATCGTATCGATCCCCAGGCGATGCTGGAGCTGGCAGGCGAAGGAGGGAAAGCCGTACTCGGAGGAGACCGTGCCGACGATGATCGCCTCAAGCTCGGAGGTCTTGAGGCCGGCGCGCTCGAGCGCGATGGTGCTAGCGGCGGCGGCGATGTCGACCAGCGATTCGCCGCTGGACATCACGTAGCGCCGACCGATTCCGGTGCGCGTGCGGATCCACTCGTCGGAGGTGTCCACGATTCGCGCGAGCTCATGATTGGTAACCGCGGTGCGCGGCAACGCGCGCCCGGTCGCGACGATTCGCGATCCCATCTTGTTACTTCCCGCTAAGTTCAACCGCGGGCTTGAAGGCCAGCGTAGTGTTGGTGCCGCCGAACCCGAACGAATTGTTCAGCGCGATACGAATCTTCGCCGGCCGCGGCTGATTGGGCACGTAGTCGAGGTCGCATTCCGGATCGCGATGCTCGTAGTTGATCGTCGGCGGCACCATCCCCCGTTCGATCGCCAGCACCGTGTAAACCGACTCGATCGCGCCGGCCGCGCCCAGCGTATGGCCGGTCATCGACTTGGTCGAGCTCACCGCGATTTTGGCCGCGCGTTCGCCGAAGACGTGCTTGATCGCCTGGGTCTCCGCGACGTCGCCTTGCGGCGTCGAGGTCCCGTGCGCGTTGATGTAATCGACCTGGTTGGGATCGAGTTCGCCGTCCTGCAGGCACAGCATCATGCAACGCCCGGCGCCCTGCCCCTCCGGCGACGGCGAGGTCATGTGATAAGCGTCGCCGTTGGCGGCGTAGCCGGCGATCTCGGCCAGGATGTTGGCGCGGCGCGCAATTGCCGCCTCGCGCTCTTCGAGGATCAGCGCCGCGGCGCCCTCGGACATCACGAAGCCGTCACGCTCGGCGTCGAAGGGGCGGCTTGCGGCCTCGGGCGCGTCGTTGCGCGTCGACAGCGCGCGCATCGCGATGAAGCCGCCGATGCCGAGCGAGGTCAACGCCGCCTCGGAGCCGCCGGTGATCGCAGCGTCGATATAGCCGTCGCGGATCATTCGATAGGCTTCCCCCACCGCGTGACTGCCCGAAGCGCAGGCGCTGGTGGTGGCGAGGTTGATGCCGCGCGCGCCGTAGCGAATAGCGATCTGCCCCGGGGCCAGGTTGCTAATCAGCTTGGGGATGAAAAACGGCGTGATGCGTTTGAGCCGGGTGTCGAGAAACAGCAGATGGTTTTCCTCGATTGTCAGGAGCCCGCCGATTCCGACACCGACCAGCACGCCGACCCGGTCGGCGTTGCCCTCGTCGATCTTGAGCGCCGACTGGCGCATCGCCTGCTCGGCCGCGCCCAACGCGTACTGGATGAAGAGGTCCATCTTCTTGACGTCCTTCTTCTCGATCCAGTCGTGGGGGTCGAAGTCGCGCACTTCGCCCGCGATTCGAGCGGCGAAGTCGGAAACGTCGAAGCGGGTTATCGGGCCGATGCCCGAGCGCCCGGCCATCAGGGCTTCCCAGTTCTTCTCGATCCCGGTGCCTAGCGGCGTAACCAAGCCTAAGCCGGTCACCACCACGCGGCGATCACCGATGCGTCTCATCTAAGCGCGATGCTCCTCAAGTAAGTAGTTATAACGTTCCATCTTGTATCAAAAGCCGCGACAGTTCTACATCATCGTCCGCACCATCATCGACAGCCCCATGCACAGCCAATCGATCGGCTCCCAGCCACGTCCGCCGCGCCTCGATCGGCCGATTTTCGCGACCAATCGCGGCGGCATCTTCGAGTTTCCTTGCAACGCGGCCGCGATGGGTAAAAAATTGAGCCGTGCCCTCCGATGACCTATTGCTCGACCCGTTTCTCAAACTCGCCGAGAACCTGGGCGAACTCGAAGTCACGATCGGAGAGTGCGCGCGGCCAGCCGTCGTCGAACTTCGCCAGCGCCTGCGCGCCGCGGCGGCCAGCCGCGAGCGCGGCGACCTGCCGGGCTCGTTGGAGCAACTCAAGACCGCGATGGAGCGTCTGGCGGCGATCGCGGGCGAACTCGACCCTGAAGAGGGCGCATTGATGCGGATGGTGGCGCAGCGCTTCACCGAGGCGCTCAGGTTGGGAGACAAAGGTACGGCCAAGGAAGTAGTCAACCTGATGCGGCACAAGTCCGGCGACCCCAAGGACGAAGACAACTCCAAGTGGTGAGCCGGCGCGCGGCAGCGTCTCACGCGCGGCCTGAGCGAAGGCGAAAAACAAAAACCCTGAAAGACAAAATCGCTGTAAAGACAAAACCCTCGAAGGGGCGGCCGCAGTGCGGCCGCCCTCGATAACAATCGGAGTTAACGTGGCGACCGCAACTCAAACCAAGGCCCCGCAAGCGAATCTCGATCAACTTTGCATCAACTCGATCCGGGTGCTCGCGATCGACGCGGTGCAGAAGGCCAACTCGGGCCATCCGGGGATGCCGATGGGAATGGCTCCGATCGCGTACCTCTTGTGGACGCGCTTCATGCGCTACAACCCGGCCAACCCGCACTGGTTCGGGCGCGACCGCTTCGTGCTCTCGGCCGGGCACGGCTCGATGCTGCTGTACGCGATGCTCTATCTGACTGGCTACGACTTGCCGCTGGAGCAGATCAAACAATTCCGCCAACTCGGCAGCATCACCCCCGGCCATCCCGAGTACGGCCCGACGCCCGGGGTCGAGACTACCACCGGGCCGCTCGGCCAGGGCGTCGGCAACGGCGTCGGGATGGCGCTCGCGGCGAAGCATCTGCGCGCCCGCTTCGAACGCGACAAGTCGGGGCTGTTCGACCATCGCGTCTTCGGCATCTGCGGCGACGGCGATCTGATGGAGGGCGTCTCGAGCGAAGCGGCTTCGATCGCCGGGCATCTCGGGCTCGGCAATCTAATCTACATCTACGACGACAACCACATCACGATCGACGGCGGCACCGACCTGTCATTCGACGAGAACGTAACCGAGCGCTTCAATGCCTACGGCTGGCATACCCAGGGGGTCGACGATGCCAACGATCTCGCGGCGGTCTCGCGCGCGATCGAAAACGCGATCGCCGAGGAGCACCGTCCCTCGCTCATCCGCGTGCGATCGCATATCGGCTACGGCAGTCCGAATCGCCAGGACACGGCGAAGGCTCATGGTCAGGCGCTCGGAGTCGAAGAGGTCAAGCTGACCAAGCGCTTCTACGGATGGCCCGAGGAGCCGGCTTTTTACGTCCCCGACGAAGCGCTCAAGCATTTTCGCGAGTGCGGCGCGCGCGGGCGAGATTATGAATCCGAGTGGAACGGCCGCTTCGAGCGCTACGCCAAGGCGCATGCGGGCGAGGCCGCGGAGTTAAAGTCGATGCTGGCGGGGGACCTGCCGAAGGGATGGGACGCCGACCTTCCGCAGTTCACGCCCAAGGACACGCTGGCCACGCGCGAGTCGGCCTCACGCGCCGAACAGACGATCGCGAAGAAGGTCTGGAATCTGTTCGGCGGCGCGGCGGACCTCAACGAATCGACCTTCGTCGACGTCGTCGATGGCGGCGATTTCGAGCGCCACGACTATATGGGACGCAATCTCCACTTCGGCATCCGCGAACATGGGATGTGCGCCATCTTGAACGGCGTCGCGCTGCACGGCGGCTTCATCCCCTACGGCTCGAGCTTTCTCATCTTCACCGACTATTGCCGGCCCTCGCTCAGGCTGGCGGCGCTGATGGGCGTCCACGTGATCTACGTCTTCACCCACGATTCGATCGGGCTGGGCGAAGACGGGCCGACTCATCAATCGATCGAACAGCTCTCGGGGCTGCGCGCGATCCCGAATTTCACCGTGATTCGGCCCGGCGACGCCAATGAGGCCGCCGAAGCGTGGCGCGCCGCGATGCTGCATCGGGGCGGCCCAGTGCTGCTGGCGTTGTGCCGCCAGAAGATCCCGACGCTCGACCGCGCCGCGATGGCGCCGGCGCGCGAGTTGGCTCGCGGAGCTTACGTGCTCAACGAAACCAAGGGCCGCACCGCGGATATTATTTTGATGGCGAGCGGATCCGAGCTGCACCTCGCGGTCGGCGCGAAGGAAGAACTCGAAAAACGCGGGCGTGCCGTACGCGTCGTCAGCATGCCGAGCATGGAGCTGTTCGAAAACCAGGACGCGGCGTATCGCAACGCCGTGCTGCCGCCGTCGATCCGCCGCCGCCTCGCGATCGAAGCGGGCGCGCCCATGTCGTGGTATCGATGGGTCGGGCTAGAAGGCGATGTGGTCGGGATGACGACCTTCGGCGCCTCGGGTCCCTACCAGGACGTGCTCAAGCACTTCGGCTTCACGGTGGAGAATGTGGTGGAGCGCGCGCTCCAATTGCTCGGGCGGTGAAACGACAAACAGATCGAAACGCAGCGAAGACTCCGGTGTTTCCGGCTGGCGCGGGGGACGTGCTTTGGGCTAATTTTCCCGTAACACTCGCTTCAGCGGATTGTCATGGCCGAACCTAAGCTCATCATCCTGGACGACGCGCAGTCTCTGTACGTGCACGCGGCGGAGGAGATCGCGCACTTTGCCGGCGAAGCGATCTGCATGCATGCCGAATTCATGCTCTGCCTCTCCGGCGGATCGACGCCCGCGGCGACTTACTCGCTATTGGCTGAGCGCTTCCGGCTGAGCGTCGATTGGAAAGAGGTGCAGTTCTTCTGGGGCGACGAGCGATGCGTGCCGCCGGACCATCCGGAGAGCAACTTCGGGATGGCTAATCGTACGATGCTAAGCCGGCTCGGGCTGCGGCCGGACCAGATTCATCGGATGCGCGGCGAAGACCCGCCCGAGCAGGCCGCGCTCGCTTACGAGGAAGAGTTGCGAGCGTCCTTCGGGATCGGCGAGGGCGAATTTCCGCGCTTCAACCTGACGCTCGTCGGCCTGGGCGACAACGTTCACGTCGAGTCGCTGTTTCCCGGAAGTCCGGCGCTCCACGAGCGCGAGCGTCTCGCGGTCGCGGTCGAGGTCCAAGCTCCGCAGCGCCATCGCGTTACCATCACGCCGCCCGTGCTCAATAATTCGGCGCGCGTGATGTTCCTGGTCCAGGGCGCGGGCAAGGCCGCCGCGGTAAAGAGCGCGCTTGAGGGTCCGCGCGATCCCGACCGCTATCCCGCGCAAATTATCAACCCGCCCCACGGCGAAGTCATCTGGCTGCTCGACCGCGCGGCCGCCTCCCTGCTCTCGCATACCTGACCACCACGCCCGGTCATCGACGAGCCTCATGACCGCGCTGAAGGCTGTCTCGACAGCCCCGCACAGCTAACGCACAATGATGAGCATGAGTTTCATCGCGCGCCATGCTATCGGAGTTCTGATCGTTCTGGTCATCGCCGGGTGGGCGCTGTTCTACGTTCCGACCACGCCGTCCTACACCATCTACCAGCTCAAGCAGGCGATCGACGCGCGCGACGGCGCGACCGCCGCGACCTTCGTCGACTTTCCGAGCGTGGTCAAGAACGCCGGCTATGAAATGCTGCAACAGAACTCCAAGGCCAACGACGTTATCACCGCCCTGGTCGGCAAAGGCGCGGTCGACCTGCTGAGCGCGCCGATGGCCGCGGCGGTGCAGCAATGGGCCACGCAACAGGTGAACAGCGGCGCGCGTCAGGTGCAGATGCCAGCCGCGGCCGTGGCGGGCGCACTGGTTCTGCTGCATCGCTCGGGTGATGCGGCGTGGACTGACTTTCGCGACGACAAGGGCGTGGAATGGAACATCCGCCTGGCGCGCGCGAACGGCCACTGGCGAATCGTCGAGGTCAAGAACGTCCAGCAAATCCTGCAGCACTTCCAACAGCAACATGGGATGGGCGGGGCGCCATCGATGCCGCCAGAAATGGGTGGCGCTCCGAACGCCGCTCCGCCTTCCGAAGCGGCTCCTGAAGCCGCGCCTGGGGGCAGTGGCGCGCCAACGTCGCCTTAGAACTTTTCGCCCCTTCGGCGCCGGCGCAATCAATAATGGCGCGTTAGCAATCTTAACTATCGCTTAACCATCGCTCGCGCGGGGGCGCGTTTACAGCGCGGTCGGCGGCAGGTACACTGATGGCTGGCGCGGCCGCATAGGCCGCGCCGTTTAATATAAAGCCCTAGATGCGACGACAAGATATCCGCAATCTCGCTATCGTGGCGCACGTCGACCACGGTAAAACGACGCTGGTCGATGCGCTGCTGCGCCAGTCCGGTGTTTTCCGCGCCAACGAACATGTCGCCGAGCGTGTGATGGACTCGTTCGCGCTGGAGCGCGAGCGGGGCATCACTATCATGGCCAAGAACACTTCGATCGCCTGGCGCGGCGTGCGGATCAATATCGTCGATACGCCCGGCCACTCCGACTTCGGCGGCGAAGTCGAACGCACGCTGGCGATGGTCGACGGCATCCTGTTGCTGGTCGACGCTTCCGAGGGACCGCTGCCGCAGACCCGCTTCGTGCTGCGCAAGGCGCTCGAGGCCGGGCTCTCCACGATGCTCTGCATCAACAAGATCGACCGTGCCGACGCGCGCGCGGCCGAAGTGCTCGACGAAGTTTACGACCTGTTCATCGACCTCGGCGCCAACGAAGATCAGCTCGATTTCCCGATTCTCTACACCAACGCGCGCGCGGGCATCGCGCTCACTCGCGCCGACGGCAGCGGCCCCGAGGGCCCGGGTAAAGACCTCGCTCCGCTGTTCGAAGCGATCATCAGTCATCTGCCGGGGCCTGAGGTGGATCCCGAGGCGCCGCTGCAGTTCCAAGCCAACAATATCGACTACGACGAGTACGTCGGGCGCCTCGCGATCGGACGGGTGGTAGCCGGCACGATTACCGCCGGTGGGACCTACGCGCTTTATCGCACCGATGGATCGCGCGAGACCTGCAAGGTGGCGCATCTTTACGGATGGCGCGGGCTCAAGCGCGCCGAGCTGTCCTCGGCTGACGCGGGCGACGTCGTGATGGTCGCGGGCCTGGAGGATATCGAGATCGGCGAGACCATCACCGACCCCGAAAATCCGCGCCCGCTCCCCGGCATCCGAATCGACGAGCCGACCGTGGCGATGACGTTTTCGGTCAACAACTCGCCGTGGGCCGGACGCGAGGGAGAGTTCGTTACCTCGCGCAAGCTGGGCGCGCGGATCGACCTCGAGGCGCGGCGCAACGTCAGTGTCCGCGTCGAGCAATCGGGCGCCGATTCCTGGCGCGTGCTGGGACGCGGCGAGCTGGCGCTGGCGGTGATCGTCGAAACGATGCGCCGCGAGGGTTACGAGCTGCAGGTCTCCAAGCCGACCGTCGTGACTCGCAGCTCGGGCGGCGAGCTGCTCGAGCCGATGGAGTTTCTGGTGATTGACATTCCCGAGGAACACATCGGGCTGGTGACCCAGTTGCTGTCGGCGCGCAAGGGCCGGATGCGCACCATGACCACGCATCAGAGCGGCCGCGTACGGCTGGAATACGACGTGCCGGCGCGCGGACTGATCGGATTTCGCGGCCGCTTCCTGGCCGACACGCGCGGGACCGGCGTGATGCACTCGGTGTTCAACGGCTACGCGCCATGGTGCGGCGCGATCCGCTCGCGCCAGAACGGCGCGATGATCTCCGACCGCGAGGGGATCGCGACGCCGTACGCGATTTTCCATCTTCAGGAACGCGGGACCTTTTTTATCCCGGCCGGCGAGCTGGTCTACGAGGGCATGATCCTCGGCGAATACGCGCGCGAGACCAATCTGCCGGTCAACGTATGCCGCGAAAAGAAGCTCACCAACATCCGCGCCGCCGGGCATGACGAGGCAGTGCGCTTGAGTCCGCCGCGCCTGATGACGCTCGACACGGCGCTGGAATGGATCGACGAAGAAGAGCTCGTGGAGCTCACGCCGCGCTCGGTCCGCCTGCGCAATCGCGTGCTCAAAACGGGGCTCCGCGGCAAGCATCGCGCCGGCTGGCTCGAGACCGCGGGGGCTGGCGCGGCCGAAGCGCTCGAAAGCGAATGAGTCTCGCGCACGCGGCCGGTTTTCGTCTTGCCGCGGCGCCCGCTTGGATGCCAGTCGCTTAAATTCCAGTCGCTTAAATTGGAGACTTGCCTTAGATTCGAGCCTTGTTCCGAATGAGACTCGTGCGCGCCGCCGCGATCGCCCTGCTCTCGCTTGCCGTGCTGCTGTCGGCGGCGGTGGCGGTCGCGATGCGCAACCAGGCGCGGCTCATCAGCCTGGTCCTCCAGCATATCCAGCAACAGACCGGCTACCGGATCGTCGCGAGCAGCGCACGGCTGCACTTCGGCCCGCATCTCGGCGTCCTCCTGGAGCATCCGATCATCGAGCACGACGGGCGCGAGCTGATCCGTTCCGAACGCGTCCGCGTCTACCTGAGCTACCACGCGCTCATCTGGAGCAACGGTTTGCCGTTGCGCGGGCTGGTGATCGTGCGCCCGGAGTTGCGCGCACCCGCGAACTCAGCCACGCTCGGCGCCCATCTGCCACCGCGCCCCGATACCGCGGCGGTGCAGGCGGTAGCGCAGGAGTTTCGCGAGTTCTCTGGCCTGGTCGAGCGCGTCACGATCGCCAATGCCCGGGTCAGCGACGCCGCCGGGCGGCCGGTCGTCGAAGAGTTCTCGCTGACGGCGGCGCCGCGGCGCAGGCACTCGAAGATCTGGAATATCGGCTTCATCGCGCCGCGCATTCACACGGCGCTAAGCGGACTCGAGACGAGCGGCCGGCTGAGCATCGATACAGCTCCGCATGCCGCGGACCAGGTCATCTCCGACGGAGAACTGTGGTTCTGGAACGGGCGGCTCGAACGCGCCGCCGGCGCCGGCGTGACGGTCAACGGACTCGCGCATGGCGAGGCGACCTTCGCGCTGCGCGGCAACGGCGAGCTGGACGGCCGCGGCGATCTCGCGATCGACCGTTTTGGAGCCGACGGCGCAAGCCTGGGCAAACCGATCGACCTGGGTAACTGCTCGCTCAAAGCGATTTACTCTATTTCCTCCGAGCGGATAATCCTCGCGAACGTGGAAGCACGCATGGGAACGCTGACGGTCGCTTCCGGCGAACTCACGCTCAACGATCCGTTTAAGGATGACGCCGCGCTGCTTGCGCATCTGAGCGCGGTCCAAATCGACCTCGCCGCGCTCAAAGCGCGGCTCGAGATGGCGCGCTCGCTGACCAAGCCGCTGACGCGGCTCACCGCGGCGCTGATCTCGGGCCGCCTGACGGTCGAGGGAGCGACCTATCAGGGCGAGTTGCGCAACCTCGGATGGAGCGCAACGGCGCTCGCCAACGCGTTGCAGCTATCGGTTCGCCTCGACGCCGTGAGTCTCAAGCTCCCCAACCCGGCGGCTCTCCCAGCGCTATCGCAGGCCAGCGCGGAACTGACCTATGCGAAGGGCCGTGCGACGCTTACGCAAGGATCGGCGGTGCTTGGCGGTTCATCGTTCCGGGAGCTGAGCGGCAATGCCGATTTCCGCTCCGGCCATCGGCAGGTGCGCTACCAGCTCAAGGCCGCCGGGACGCTCGACCTCGATGAACTCTATCCGGCCGCGATGCAGCTCTTTCCCGTGCTCGCCGCCAAGGCCGCCAAACATATCGACCTGCTCTCCGGCAACGCGATGGTACGAGTCACCGCGACGGGATCGCTCGACACCGAGGCGCCTGCGCCACCCGCAAAGTACCTTGCGACAATCGACCCCAGCGGTGTGACCCTGAGCGCGAAGGACTTGCCGCAGCCGATCGCGCTCGTCAGCGGCAGCGTGACGCTCTCGCCGGGCAATATCGAGCTCAGCCGCTTGATGGCCACGGTCGCCAAGCCCAAGGTGCCGGGCGCCGTGACGGCAAACGGAAGTCTCGCCTTCGATGCCGGACGACTCAGCCTGCGCCATATAGCCGTCGAGATGCATCAGATCGAGATACAGCAATGGCTACCGCTGCTGGTCGACCCGCAGGACATCGCCGCCCGCGGACCGCTCGGCGGCACGCTGACGATCGTGCGCGAACCCAGCCGCAGGCAGGGTATCCGCGCTAATGGCCGCCTGACGATGGGTGCGGGCGAGGTTCAACTGGGCTTTTTGCGCGCGCCGATCGTGGCGCAGTCGGCGACGCTCAGCCTGGACGGCCGCGGACTGCTGCTGGGGATCATCGGAGCCAAGCTTCAGGGCGCGCCCTTCGACTTCTCGCTGGGCGTCTCCGACTTCGACAAACCCGTGCTCCGAATCGTCGCGAACGCCGGGCGGCTCGATCTCGAGGTGATGAAATTCATCCGCCTGCCGTGGGCTCCGAGCCCGCCGGCGCATTTTTTTCCGGTGCCGGTGGTCGGCCATATCGAGGCCGCCCATGCGACGATCGAACGCCTTGCGATGTCGCGCGCGAAATGCGACTTCAACCGCGAGATCAATGGCGACTGGAACGTGCGCAATTTTGTCGCGAACCTGTTCGAGGGACGCGCCGAGATGGAGTTTTCCGGCCGCGGCCGCGATGACTGGATTAACCTCAGAGGCCGCGTCGATGATATACAGGTCGGCCCGCTCTTCAGCCTAGCGAATCCGGTCGGCCGGCCCCCGCTAAGCGGCCGCCTGAGAGCACGGGGCGACCTGTGGGCCAACTCCAACACCGATTTCTTCAACACGATGGCCGGCACCATGTCGATCCAGGTGAGCGACGGGGTGCTGCACAAGTTCGCGCTGCTCTCGCGCATTCTGGGTTTGGTCGATCTCAAAACCTGGCTTTTGGCCAAGGTGCCCGACCCGCGCGTCAACGGCGTGCCGTTCCAGACCCTGACGGCCGACTTCAAGGGCCGCGACGGCGACTTCTACAGCGACAATCTGCTCCTGCGCGGACCGGTGATGAACATTTCGGCGCTGGGACACATGCGCCTGGGCGACAGCAACGTCGATATGCAGGTCGGGATGGTGCCGTTCAAAACGGTCAACTGGCTGGTGGCCAAGGTGCCGCTGATCGGCGGAGGGCTCTCCTCCGATCATTTTGTCGCCGCCTACTTTCACGTCACCGGCCCGCTCAGCAATCCTCATGTCGTGCCCCAGCCAATAACCTCGGTGGCGTATTTCTTGACCAACGTGCTCAAGCTCCCGCTCAATATCATCAAGGGGATCGGGCACAACCGCGGCAGTGGAAACTGAGTGGTGCGATGCGCTCGCGCGACACCAGCCGTGACGTCACGCTGCGCGACGTCACGCTAATCGTCTTTTGCCGCGAGCCGCTCGCGGGCCATACCAAAACCCGGCTCATCCCGCGCCTGGGCGCGGCCAACGCGGCAAAGCTGGCCGGCGCTTTCATCATCGACGCGCTGGCCAAATGCCGCGCGCTTGCACCGCGGCGAATCGTGATCGCCGCCAGCGCTCCGCACGGGGCCGAGAACAGTGACTACCTGCGCCGCGTTGCGCGCCGCTTCGGCGCCGAACTCATCGACCAGGGCGGCGGCGGCCTCGGCACGCGGATGGCGCGCGCGCTCGAGCCGTATCGCTCCGCCGGCGGCGCAGTGCTCATGGGCGCCGATACACCCTCGCTCCCGGCGCGCCTGCTCGCGCGAAGCGTCGCGCTGTTGCGGCGCGCGCCGGTGGTGATCGCTCCCAGCCTTGACGGCGGCTACTACCTGGTAGGCGTGCGCGGCCCGATGCCGGAAATTTTTCGCGCGATCGCCTGGGGCCGCGCCAGCGTGCTCAGCGAAACCGTCGCGCGGCTTCGCCGCGCCGGCACGCGCTACGCGCTAGGGCCCGCATGGTACGACGTCGATCGCTTTAGCGACGTCGCGCTGCTCGGCATCCATCTCGACCAACAGCTCGCGCGGAACAAGAGGCTTGGCGGCTCCACGAGCGGGCGCCGGCCGGCCAGCGCGCAGCCGCCCGCGCCCTCTGTTCCATGTCCCGCGACAGCCAGGGTTTTGCAGCGGCTTGGACTGATGCGCGCGGGCCGCTAGAGTACCAGCGCTGTGCCCGCATCACAGGCGAGAATCGTATTGTCCACCCTCGGCGCCGAGCAGCAGGCGCGCTCGATCGCGCGCCGTCTGCTCGACGAGCGTTTGGCGGCGTGCGTCGACATCGTGGGACCGATACGCTCGGTCTATCGATGGCGCGACGCGATCGAGGAGGAGCCTGAATTCCTCCTGTTCATCAAGACCCGCGCAAGCCTGCTCGGCCGCGTGGAGCGCCGGGTAATCGAGCTGCACAGCTACGAAGTTCCCGAAGTGCTGGCGCTCGCGCCAAGCGGCGGCTCGGCGGCTTACCTCGGATGGCTCCTCGAAGCGACCGCGTCGAAACCGATACGCGCCAAGGTGCGCGCGCCACGCAAACGCGGCAAGAACGGCCAGGGCGGATAGGACGAGCCCGCGATGTTTCGCAAGACAATTCATAAGATGGCGCCCTATGTGCCGGGCGAGCAGCCGCGGCCCGGCCAGCGCCTGATCAAGCTCAACACCAACGAGAACCCGTATCCGCCGTCGCCGCGAGTGATCAAAGCGGTCGCGAAGGCTGCGCTCGGGCAGGCGTTGCGGCTTTATCCGGCGCCGCAGGCCGACGCGTTCATCGCTGCCGCCGCGCGCCGTTACGGTTTTGCAAAGCGTATGATCGTGGCCGGCAACGGTTCGGACGAGTTGCTGGCGATGCTGTTCCGCGCGACGCTCGACCCCGGCGACCGCGTGGCGTGGGCGATTCCGACCTACTCGCTCTACGACACGCTGGCTGCCGTCCAGGAGGCACGCGTGATCGCGCCGCCGCTCGGCCCCGATTTCGAATTGCCGCTGGAAGCGCTCGCGCGCGCGCGCGCCCGGCTGACGATCGTATGCAACCCGAATTCGCCCTCGGGCACGCTCACGCCGCGGCGCACGCTGGCGCGTCTCGCGCGCCTGCTCGATGGCCGGTTGCTCGCGATCGACGAGGCTTACGTCGACTTCGCCGAGGATAACGCGCTCGACCTCGTCCAGCGGTTGCCCAACGTGCTGGTGCTGCGCTCGCTCTCGAAGTCGTACTCGCTGGCCGGGATGCGATTGGGGCTATGCTTCGCCCATCCCGAAATCATCGAGCAACTCGGCAAGGTCAAGGATTCCTACAACCTGAGCCGCCTGGCGATCGCCGCGGGCGCCGCCGCGCTCGACGACAATGCCTGGATGCTCCGCAACGTCGAGCGGATCAAGCGCACGCGCGCCGCAGCCACGCGCCGGCTGCTCCGGTTGGGATTCGCAGTGCCGCCGTCGTCGGCCAATTTTGTGCTCGCGCGGATGCCGGGCCTCGATCTCGGTCCGATGGCCGCGGGATTGCGCAGGCGCGGCGTGCTGGTGCGCCATTTTCGTGCGTGGCCTGACGCGATCAGGATTTCGATCGGCACGCCGGCCGAAATGGCCGCGCTGTTCGAGGCGCTCGCGCCGCTCGCCGCCGCCTTGGTGACTTCGCGCAGCAACGGACGCGCGCGCAGCTAACCGCGGAAGCGCGTAGCGCGCGAGGTATGGGATGGGCCGGCTGGGGCAGATGTTCTCCAGGTTCCGCACCGCGCGCGCCAGCTCCGAGAGCCCGCCCGAGAGTCCCGAGGAGTTGCGCGAGATGCGATGGGTGGTGGCGGGCCTGGGCAATCCCGGCGAGCAGTATCATCGCTCGGGCCACAACATCGGCTTCACGGTCATCGACCGCCTGGCGGAAAAATGCGGCGTTCGGATGGAGCGGCGCAAGTTCAAGGGGATATCCGGCGAGGCCAGAATCGGCCCGGACAGCATAATCCTGGTGAAGCCGCAGACCTACTACAATTTAAGCGGCGAATGTGTCGCGGCGTTGCTAGGGTACTACAAAATTCCCGCCGAGCGCCTGATCGTCGTGCACGACGAAATCGATCTCGAGCCGCGCCAACTCCGGCTCAAACGCGGCGGCGGCGACGCGGGCAATCGCGGCGTGCGTTCGATCGCAGCCGCGCTCGGCACGCCCGAGTTCGTGCGCGTGCGGGTCGGAATCGGGCGGCCCGCGCCGGGTCTGGAAGCCAAGGAGCACGTGCTCCACACGATGAACCGCACGGAGCTCGAAGCCTTCAAGGCTTCGATCGAGCGCGCGGCCGAAGCGGTCGAAACGGTGATTACGGGCGGGCTGGAGCGCGCGATGAACCTGTACAACCAGCGGGCCTGAGCGTCGCGCGCGCGATGTTCAGGCCACGCTGGTTGTAACCCACGTAGCCCGGCTCTGCGCGCTGCTATAGCGGCGTGGGCTTGCGTGACATCGGCGTGAGACTGCCGCGATGGCCCCAGATGCTCGGGGCCTCGTGCTTCTGCACCTGCCAGGTCGCATCGTCGACGATCCGCGCGCCCCATCCGTACTCGACCTCGAAGCCCGACGGCGCGCGCAAGTAGAACGACATCATGTGATCGTTGGTGTGGCGTCCGATCGTGCCGGAAATCTCGACGCCCTGATCCTGGCAGAGGTAGTAAGTCGATCCGACGTCGTCCACGTGACGGCATTGCAGCATGAAGTGCATCAGGCGCTTGGGCGCCGGGATGACACCGAACGCGATCGAGTGATGGCGCGGGTTGCAGTGCATGAAGGTCAGGCTCACCGGCTCACCGCCGCGACGCGAGCGCATGTCGATGAAGTCGCTAATCTTGAGCCCCAGCAGGTCGCGGTAAAAGTGCAGGCTCTTGGCCGGGTCGTCTACCCGCACCACGATATGGCCCATCCCCAGTTCACCGGTGACGAAGCCGGAAAGCGGACGTGGCGACTTGAACGGCTGCTCGAAAGTCATCAGCGGTCCGAAATAAATCTCGGTCGGGATGCCACTCGGGTCCTTGAGCTTCAGGTACTCGACCACGCGCCGCGCGCGCGCTTCCTGCGGCGTCGCCGCCGTGACTTCCACGGCGTCGGCCCGCAGCCGCGCGGCAAGTTCGTTGAGCGCCGCCTGGTCGCGAACTTCCCATCCGACGAACGCGAGGTCGTCTGAGCCGCCCGGCTGCAGGATGAATCGATGGTGATACTCGTCCATCCTGAGGAACATCGAACCGTCCGCGTCGGCGCCATTGACCTCCAGGCCGAGCACGTTGGTTGCGAAGTGCTCCCATCGCGCAAGGTCGCTCACGCCGATGCCCAGGTAACCCAGTTGTGTCACACTCGCCATCGCGCTCTCCTTCCATATCGCGATCTTGCCTTTGGCGACCTTCTCGGCCGGCAGCGTCGCGAATGCCGATCCGCTTACAGGCTCAAGTGGTAGAGCTCGGCTACGTTGTCGTGGAGGACCTGGTTTTTCTCCTCCTCGGTCAGGCCGGCTGTATGCTTCTTGAGCAGTTCCTGCGACCAGGGCCAGGTCGAATCACTGTGCGGGAAATCGTTGGCCCACATCAGGCGACGGAAGTTGCACATGTCCTTCATTTTGAAGGCTACCCAGTCGTCCTGGAAGGTCAGATAGATATTCTCCCGAAAATACTCACTCGGCGGTTTCGAGATCGTGCCGGCGGTTAGCCAGTAACGATGGCGGTCGTAGGCGTGATCCATGCGATACATGTAATGCGGGGCCCATCCGGCGTCCGCCTCGACGCACACGACCTTGAGCTTGGGATGGCGCTCGAAGACGCCGCCAAAAATGAGCGTCCCGATGATGTCCTGGTTGCCGCGGATGATCGACATGAAGCTGTTGAGCTTGGGTCCGCGGCCGCGGCCGACAGCATCATCGCGGCTGGTCAGGATGTGGAAGCTGAGCGGCAGGCCGAGGTCGATCGCGGCTTCCCAGAAGGGATCGTAGATCGCGCTGTCGTAGTCCTCGAGCTGCGGATTGCCCGGCATCATCACGCCCTTGAGGCCCAGGTCCTTGATCCGCTGGAGGTCTGAGATGCCCTCTTCGACCGAGCGCATTGCGGTCTGGCCGGTGCCGATCAGGCGATCCGGATGCGCCGCGCAATATACCGCGATCCACTGGTTGTAAGCGTCGAAGCAGGCCTTCTTGTAGTCGTAGTCCTTGTGATTGCAAAGCAGCATGCCGACCGTTGGGTAAATGACCTCGGCGGCGACGCCGTCGCGGTCCTGATCGGCCATCCGCGCCTCGGGGTCCCATCCGCCGCGATGCAGCTCTTCGAACTTGATGCCGAGCAGGGTCAATTCTTCGGCTGGCTTCCCGGCGGCCGCGATCAGCCCCATCGGGATTGGCCGCTTCATCCCCTCGATCATGAAGAGATCGCCCTTCTGATCGTCACGCACCATGTGCGGCGCGCGGTCCCTGAACTTGGGATCGATATTATCGATGTAGGTGTTTGGCGGTTCGGTGATATGCGAATCCGCCGAGATGATGGGCTTTTGCATTTTTCCTTCCTCGCGAAGGCTCCGGGCGGAGCCTGGGATACAGACGTCGTTCCGTTCCTGTCGTCACTTTTACTAGACCGCAGCTGGGTTTACAACGAAAAAACGAATGACCAAACACGGGCGCCGAGCGGGCTCGCTGGTGGACCGGGCGATTGGAGCTGCGATATAACTGGCCGTGGATCTGGCCCCGAATTTTCCGATCCAACATGCCGGACGCGAAATCAGGCGTACTGGTTAGGCTCAAGGAGAAACTCCTATGGACTACGACCTCAAGATAACGGGCGGTACGATTATCGACGGCACCGGTTCTCCAGCGCGCGACGGCGACGTCGCGATCAAGGACGGCAAGCTCGCCGCCGTGGGCGAGGCTCCGGGCAAAGCGGCCGCGACGATCGAGGCGCGCGGCCGCGTGGTCGCCCCCGGCTTCGTCGACATCCACACACACTACGACGCGCAGATCCTGTGGGACCGCATGATGACCATATCCCCGTGGCACGGCGTGACCACGGTGGTGATGGGCAATTGCGGCTTCGGCGTCGCGCCGACCCGCCCCGAGCATCGCGGCCTCATCATGCGCACGCTCGAGAAAGTCGAGGGGATGAGCCTCGACGCGCTGGAGGCGGGACTGGGCTACGAATGGCCGTTCGAAACCTTCGAGCAGTATCTCGACGCTATCGAAAAGCGCGGCTCGGCGATCAACGTGGGCGCGCTGATCGGGCATACACCGACGCGGCTCTACGTGATGGGCGAGGAATCCGTGGAACGGCCCGCGAGCGAGGCCGAGATCGGCCAGATGCGCGAGATCGTACGGCGCGGAATTCGCGCCGGCGCGGTGGGCTTCGCGACCTCCAAATCGCCCACTCACGTCGGCTATAGCGGCAAGCCGGTGCCCAGCCGCAAAGCCGAAATGAGCGAAATAACCGCACTCGCGAGCGTGCTCGCGGAGGAGAAGAGCGGCGTAATCCAGGCCACGGTCGGCCGCGAATTGTTCCTCAAGGAATTCGCCGATCTGTTTCGCGCAACCGGCCGCACCATCACCTGGACCGCGCTGCTCGCCGGGATGACCGGCTCCAACGACGGCCATCGCCGTCTGCTCGCGCAATCGCAGGACTTGTCCGACCAGGGCATGAACATCGTGCCGCAGGTCGCGTGCCGGCCGCTCAATTTCGAGATGACGCTCAAGGAGCCCTTCATCTTCGAGAGCCTCGCGGTCTTCAAGCAGATTTCACAAGCCGACTTCGAGGGCAAAACGAAAATCTACGCCGACCCCGAGTTCCGCGCGATGTTCAAGGCGAAGACCGGGATCAACTCGGCCGGCCGCTTCGCCGACCGATGGGAGCGTAGCTGGGTCTCGCACTATCCTGGCCGCCCGGAGCTCGAGGAAAGCAACCTCGCCGAACTCGCGCGCGACCGCGGCGTCGATCCGATCGACCTGATGCTCGACATCGGGCTCGAAACCAAACTCGAAGCGCGCTTCCGGATGGCGTTGTTCAACTATGAGGAAGACGAGGTAATCGCGCTACTCAACGGCAAGGGTACGGTGGTCGGGCTTTCCGATGCGGGCGCGCATGCGAGCCAGCTTTGCGACGCATGCTTCTCGACCTATCTGATGGGACACTGGGTGCGCGAGCGCAAGGCGATTCCGATCGAGCGCGCCGTGTGGATGCTGACCGCGCGGCCGGCGGAAGTCTTCGCGCTGAGCGACCGCGGACGGCTCGTGCCGGGTTTGGCGGGCGACGTGGTGGTGTTCGACCCGGATAAAATTGGATGTTCGCGGCTCCGCCGGGTTAACGATCTTCCGTCGGGCGCGGATCGGCTGCTCGCCGACGCGTACGGTATCGACGCGGTGATCGTCAACGGCAAGATTATTCGCGCGCACGGACGCGACACGGTCGCGCCGGACGGCCCGCTGCCCGGCCGCCTGCTGCGTCACGGACGCGCGTCGGCCTGACGAAAAACCCGCGGGCCGCGCGTCGCGGTCCGCGGATTCTGAATGCCGATGCTTTCCTACGATTTGCTGGCGCCGCTCGACGCGATCCTGAACGCGACGGCGGCGATTCTGCTGCTGGCGGGATATATCGCGATTCGCCGCCATCAGGTACACATCCATCGCGCCTGCATGATCAGCGCATTCACCGTGTCCGTGGCCTTCTTCATTTCCTACTGCATTTACCATTACCACGTCGGTGACGTGCGTTTCGGCGGCCAGGGTTTGATCCGGCCGGTTTATTTCTCCATTTTGACTTCGCACATCATTCTGGCGGTGGTGATCGTGCCGCTGGCATTGGTCACGCTCGGTCGCGCGCTGCGCGGCCGCTTCATACGGCATCGCCGAATCGCGCGTTGGACCTGGCCGATCTGGATGTACGTGTCGGTGACGGGCGTGGTCGTTTACGTGATGGTGTACCTGCTGTACCCGCATCTGCCGCCCGCGGCGGCGACGATGGCCGCGCCCGCATCGCGCGCGGCCGCCGTCGCCGCCGCGCAGCGCTGAGCGCGTGCGCGTTCTGAGCGCGCATCCGTATCCGTGGCTTCGCGGCCGTCCCCTCCCTACACTCTCCCCCAAAGGGGGCGAGGCCATAAGAGAAAAAGACTGAAGGAACGGCACTCCGCTCTCCGAGCGGCGCGCCCCCTCCTGCGCCAAGGTCATCCTAAAATGTAAAAACGTCCACGGCGCCCGAAGAACGCCGTGGACGTTTGCGTACCTATGCCGATAGCGGCGCGTTCAGCTCTTGAGGAACTCCGTCACCACCTTGTCGAACTCGGCCGGCTGCTCGTACATCACCATGTGTCCGGCTTCCTTGATCATCTGGACGCGGCTGTTGCGGATGTATTTCTTGAACTCGCGCGCGTACACGGGCGGGATCACCTTGTCCGACTCGCCCCACAGCAGCAGGGTCGGCGCGGCGATCCGGTAGGCGCGCTTTTTCAGCCCGCGATCCGGAATCGGCCACAGGAACTTGCTCGCCGCCGAGAAACGCTTGGTGCGCTCGACGTACATCGCCGTCAGCAGTTCCTGGTCGTCCCATGGCATCGCGATCATCATTTGCGCCAGCGGCGACTTGGGATCGTGAAACAGCATCGCGGGCAGGTCGTCCAGGTCGGTTGAGAACAGGTCGGGGATCGGATCGTTTTCAAGCCAGAAGCCGGCCGCTCCGACCAGCACCAGCTTCTTAGCCCGCCGCGTGTCGAGCGCCGCGACTTCCGCCGCCAGCATCCCGCCCATCGAGTGGCCGACGACGTAGGCGCTCGGAATTTTCAGCTCGTCCATCAGCTCATGATAAAAGAGCGCCGCGTCGATCACGTCGTCGATATGCTCGCCGCCGGTCGATTCGCCATAGCCCGGCAGATGCGGCGCGTACACCTTGAAGTTGCGGCCGAGATCTTCGAGAAACGGGTCGGCTCCGGTGAGTCCGCCCGCGCCATGGAGGAACAGCAGCGGCTCGCCTTTGCCAGTCACTTCCATCTCGACGGAAAACTTGCCGTCGCACAATTTCTGATGTGTTTTCATTATTTTACTTTACTATTCACTATTCGCTGTTTCACTATTTCACTGAGCTTCTGACTTCCGGGGAGCTCGGCCGCTGCGTCTTGCCGTTGGTCTTTGGTGCGTCGGACCAAATCGGCGCCGGCACCGCCATCTCGTTGGCCGGCAGCCGCTTGGGCGACCACTTGTCCTCGAATCCGGTCCAGAGGTCGCGCAGATGCGGCATCACTTCGCGGGCGAACAGGTCGGTGCTCTTGCGCACCAACTCGGGCGGCATCGACCCGATCTGCTGCAGGATCATCAGGTGGCCGCAGTTGAGGCTCTTGAGCGCCTCGCGCAGACGATCGCGCACGGTCGCCGGCGAGCCGGCGATCACGTAGCCGTCATCGATGAAGTCCTTCCACTTGAGGCCCTCGCGCGTGATCGAGGCGTTCTTGCTGATTTGCCCGGTGAGCCCCGCCTTGATCGTGCTCGGCGTGCGATAGCCCGGCGCGTCGGCGAAGCCGGGATAAACGTGCAGGCAGCGGTTGTAGAAGTAGTCCATGTGCGAAGCGTAATCGCGCTCGGCCTGCTCGTCGGTCTCGGAAACCGCAACCACCTGCGCGAAACCGAGACTATACGGATTGAGTTCCTTGCCCTTCTTCGCCATGACATTCCAATACCCGTCGGCGACTTTTTTGCCGGCCTTGTAGCCGAAGAACGACAAAAACGAGTACTGGTAGTCGTGATCGGCGACGAAGTCCCAGGTCTCGACCGAGCCGCCGCCGGGAATCCAGACCGGCGGATGGGGCTGCTGGAGCGGCTTGGGCCACAGGTTGACGTAACGCAGCTTGGTGAACTTGCCGTTGAAGGAGAATTGATCCTTTTCCTTCCACGCGCGGATAATCAGATCGTGGGCCTCGAAGTACTTCTCGCGCAGCGTGGCTGGGACCTCGCCATAGCAGAAGTTCGTGTCCATCGAGGTGCCGACCGGAAATCCGGCGACCAGGCGCCCGCCGCTCAGCACGTCGAGCATCGCGAACTCCTCGGCCACCCGCACGGGTGGGTTGTAGAGCGCGATCGAGTTGCCCAGCACGACCAGGTTGGCGTTGCGCGTGCGCCGGGTCAGCGCGGCCGCCATGATGTTCGGCGACGGCATCAGGCCGTAGGCGTTCTGATGATGCTCGTTGACGCCGAGGCCGTCGAACCCCACGTGGTCGGCGAACTCGAGCTGGTCGAGGTAGTCATTGTACAGCCGATGGCCGACCTTGGGGTCGTAGAGGTCGCGCGGAATGTCGACCCACACGCTATGGTACTTCTTCTTGAAGTCGTCGGGCAGGAAACGGTAGGGCATCAGGTGAAACCAGGTAAATTTCATTAGCCAATCTCCTTCGGCAAACCGATTTCTCGTCTAACCATCCAACTAATCATTCAATGCTGAGGTGTTCCGACGCGCCTGCATCGCATGCGCCGCGGCTCCGTCATGCCGATCGGCGAAAGCTCCGCCGCGCGGGCTCTTGACGCTCTGCCGAACGCGCGCGGGCGACGCCGAGGACTTGATTGCGCCGGCCTTTGGGCGGCGCGGCCGCGTAGCGGCTGCAGCCTCGGCGGCGGCTAGCTGGAATTCGAAGGTCTCCTCGAGCAGCCGCGACGCTTCGAGCCCGGTGATGTCGCGGAAAATTTTCACGTCGTCCATCAGCAGGAACGCGCCGTTGAGCGCGGCCCATATTACAGTCGCCGTGCGCGTGGCCTCCGCGTTGGAGGTGCGCGCGCCGGTGGCGTTCAGCCAGCGCTTGACCGAATCGCGATAAAGGTTGAAGCATTCGCGCCCAAGCCCTCTCACCTGCTCGAAATGCTCCAGTTCCACCCCGCGCGAGAGGCGCAGCGACAACTGGCTGAAGGTGACCGAGAGCTGGGCGAGGAACAATCCGCGCGACTCGCGCAGGTAGTCGAAGTAGGCGCTGCCGATCGCGCGCAGCTCATCGAGCGGCTTAAGCTCGCGCGCATGGATTTCCAGGTAGCGCTCGCGCAGCCCCCCAATCCGCTCGGCCATCAGGCTGACGAAGAGATCGTCGCGCGAAGAGAAGTAGAGATAGATGGTGCCGACCGCAACCTCGGCCTGGCGCGCGACCATCTCGACCGTGGCGCCGTCGACGCCGTGGGCGGCGAAAACCTGGGCGGCGGCGGCGAGGATGGTTTCGCGCCGCGCGAGGCGCTCGCGCTTTTTGCGCTCGCGGACGCTCATGCTGGTCGATGAATCTCCATTCAGTTTTTGAAGCTGACTTCTAGCGTCAAATCCGCCGTGTGTCAAACATTCCAACCGTCGGCGGCATTGCCCCGAACCAAGCGTGCCCGGTGAGTATGGGAGCCTTACCCGGACGGGCTCTCGGTCCGCTGAGGTGCGCGCGCGGCCGCGCGCCCGCCTTGCGGTAACTCGTTATTGGGAGAAAACTCATTCACCAGGAAACGCGCACCGGTGCTATCCGGCGAGGGCGAAATAGATGAGCAAGATCGACTGGCTGATGAAGGGCCGCTATCTGAAGAACTGCAACTGTGTCGCCAGTTGTCCGTGCGACACGGTCGGCCTCCCCTCTCCGGACAAGGGATGCGAGGGCATGGCCGGCATGTTTATCGAGCGCGGCCATTTCGACAAGGTCGCGCTGGACGGCTTGAGCTGGGTCGCCGTCTACAAATGGCCGGGGCCGATTCACGACGGCGACGGCATCCTGCAAGTTTTCATCGACCAGCGCGCGACCGCCGAGCAGCGCGCCGCCTTGCTCACGATCCTCAGCGGACAGGCGGGCAACGCCTGGTTTGAATTCCTTGCCTCCACCGTCGGCACCGCACACGATCCCCAGTTCGTCCCGATCGAATTCGAATTCGACAAGAAGAAGCGCAGGGCCCGGGTCGTGATTCCGGGCGCGCTCGAAACCGTTTCGGGCCCGCTGATCCTGCCCAACACCCAGCAGGAACATCGCGTCACCGTCCGTCTGCCTGAAGGCCGCGAATACCTGGAGATGGAAGTCGCGCAGGCGATGGTGCTCAAAGGCACGGGCGCGATCAAGTTCGACCATCGAAACACCCACAGCAGTATGGCCGAGGTCGAGCACACGCACGCAGGCCTGAATGCCGGGAATTGAGGACCAGAAAAGGCGCGAACGGCTTCGCGTTCCTGACCTGCATCCTCTAATACACGCCGCTTGCGCGGTACCGTCCGTTCTTTACTCTCTGGAGGAATGTGGGCAGAGTCGCGTTTGGCTCTAACGGTCAGCGGCGGATCGTTTCCGAACAAAGGGAGGCGCATCATGGCGGATCAGCAGGTGACCACGACTCGGGGCGCCACACTCGCGACCGCCGTTCTCAAGCAATCGGTCATCCAGGACTTCAAGGCCGGCCTCAGCGGCACGCTGCTCCGCCCCGCGGAGGCTGGCTATGACGACGCGCGCAAGATCTGGAACGGGATGATCGACAAGCGCCCCGCGCTTATTGCGCGCTGCCGCGGCGTTGCCGACGTTATCAGCTCCGTCCGCTTCGCTCGCACGCACGATCTTCTGTTGGCGGTGCGCGGCGGAGGCCACAACATCGCCGGCAATGCGGTATGCGATGGCGGCCTGATGATCGATCTGTCGCTGATGAAGGGCGTGCGCGTCGATCCCGCGCGCCGCACGGCTTCAGCCCAGACCGGCCTAACCTGGGGAGAGCTAGACCACGAGACCCAAGCCTTCGGCCTGGCCGTCACCGGGGGACAGATCTCCACGACCGGTATCGCCGGCCTGACTCTGGGCGGCGGATGGGGCTACCTGGCGCGCCAGCACGGCCTCGCCTCCGACAACCTTCGCTCCGTCGGTCTCGTCACGGCCGACGGCGAACTCCTCACCGCCAGCGCCGCCGAGCATGCGGACCTCTTTTGGGGCGTGCGGGGCGGCGGTGGCAACTTTGGCGTCGCCACCTCATTTGAGTATCAACTCCATCCGGTCGGCCCGGTGCTGGCGGGAATCGTGGCTTACCCCGTCGCCAAGGCAACCGAGGTCCTGAGATGCTTCAGCGAGGTCACCATTGCGGCGCCCGATGAACTCGCATCCGGGATCATTATTGTCACGTTTCCGGACGGCACTCCGGTGGTGGCGATGGTCGTCTGCTACAATGGGCCGAGTGAAAAAGGGGAGCGGGTCCTGAAACCGCTGAGAACGATCGGTTCGCCGCTGATGGATCAGGTCAGCTCGATGCCCTACGCGTCGGCGCAGCAATTGATCGACGGCTTTTATCCTCCGGGACTCCAGAATTACTGGAAGTCGAGCTTCCTTAAGAACGTCAGCGACGAGGCAATAGATACGATGGTGGCGCATTGCGCCGAGCGGCCGGCGCCGACGTGCCATGGACTTATCGAACATCAACTGGGCGGCGCGGTGAGCCACATCGGCCGCGACGCAACCGCGTTCAATCATCGGGACGTGCAATACAGCTTCATGAGTATTGGCGTATGCGCCACTGCGGCCGAGGTCCCGAGTTGCGTGCACTGGGTGCGCGAGTTCTGGTCAGCGATGCAACCGTACTCGACCGGCAGTGTGTACGTTAACTATCTCGGCCAGGAGGCCGACGAAGGCGCCGAGCGGATCAAGGCCGCCTATGGGCCCGAGAAGTACCAACGGCTGGCGGCGCTGAAAAACAAATACGATCCAACCAACCTGTTCCGGTTGAACCAGAACATCAGGCCGGCTCCGGCCGTTTGACTCGGCGCTGCCGACGCGCGCTCAGCGATGGAATTCCTCCAGCTTGCTGATGTCGAATAGCTTGTCGACGTGGTTGACGTCGACGTCGGGGAAGCCGCCGCCGAAGGCAGGGAATATCGTCGCGCGCTTGTTGCTATAGTCAACCGCTACCAACCCCTGGAGCCCGGTCGCCTGCACGCCGTGGTTGAGCTCGGCAAATTGTTCGTAGTCCTCGCTCCAGCGGAACGTGTAGGTGAGTGACTTGAACAGGTTCTGCTGGCGATCGAACATCAGCGCCATCCATGGATGATAGTCCTCGGTATCCCAGAACATGATCACGCTGCTGTAGGGATGATGCGGTTCCTTGGGCGTGCGTTCGACCACCGCAAAGCGGCGCATCGACCACACGTCGTCGGGCGCGATGCCGTTGGGACCGTAGTACCGCGGATAGTCGTACTTGGAATCCATCACACACAGCAGGTTGCGCCAGCCGAGGAACTTGAAGTTCCAGCGCACGGGGCGGGCGGAAAAAGTGTTGAAGTCCTCCTCGGTCTGCTCGGTTCCGACCAGGGAGTCGGATTTGACCTCGACCGAGATGCGGCGCACGCGCCGCGATTGCGGATCGTAAGCCCACGCGTCATCGCTGCGGTACGGATCGTTGTAGCGATAAGTGATGAACACCTGGCCGCGCACGTCGTAGGGCTCGAAGAAGCCCTCGAATTCCTTCCAGAAAAATTCCTTGGCGCCAGGCACCGGCAAAACGCCACCCTCGGCAGCGCGCTGCGCCAGGTGGCTATAGTAGGTACGCTGGTAAAAGCTGCTCAGCGTCTTGACGAAGCTGCCGCCGCCGCCGAAGTACTTGGCCGCATCCGTGGGCATCGTGCTCTTAAAATGCTGCCCGCCGGTCCAGGTAACCGGCGGCGATTCGATTACGTTGGGCGCGGCGCCGTCGTGGTTGCCGCCGAAGCGATCGAAGATGAACATGAAATTCAGATCGAACGGTCCGTAGTTCTGCCAGCGGTACTCGAAGTTCCAAACCGCTTTTTGCCCCGATTGCGGGTCGGCAGGGTCGAGCGATGCGTTGGAGAAGGGCTGGCCGCAGACGTAGTTGTCGATCGTGCCGTCGCTCTTGAGCTTCACTTGCGCCTGGTACTTCTCGGTGCAATCGGCGTAGTCCTTGCGCGGCATGTGGCTGCGCGCGGCCACGATCTGCATCTTGAGCTCGGGAAAGTTGAGCTGGTCGATATAGACGGGCGGGATGAACGGACGCATCCGCCCCCGGTCCTTGGCGGTCAGCACGTCGCCCGGCTTGAAGTCGGGCTTGGCGTTCGCGTTCTCGGCCAGCCACTGCCCCACGGTCTGCCTGGTCGCCGGGACTCCCTGCGCGGCGGCCGCCGCGGCGAAGCCCGCTGCGATGGCGAACGCGAGCGCCGTAACGCGTGCCGCCGCACGAAAGTTTTTTGTCACCGCTCGCGCAAATTCCGGACGCGAACCGATACCGCTCATCCACGATGCTCTCGTCACTTAACCCTTCTCCTTCCAGCAACCCGATCAAAAACAATTCAATCCCTTTAATCCGGATCGCGCCGCGCGTCCAGCGGAACGCGGCAGACCATCGCGAACGTCCGATGATGCACGCGCATCGGATCCTCGGGAAAGCGCCGCGCCAGCGCCTCGCGCAATTCGTCGTCGAAGCGCGCGATCTCCTGCGGGCCAAGGCTTGCGGCAATTCCGGCGCTGGCGCGAATCCGCCCGCGCCACGCCTCGTGGCTGTACGGTTGAAGTACGTCGAAGCTGAAACATTCGATATCGCCGAAGCCGGCGATCGCGGCGTCGCGCGCGAACACCGGATGGATTCCCATCCCGCCGGCCAGCGCCCACTTCGGATTGTGCTTGAGGATTAGCTGCTCGGTCGCCTCGACCACGTTGCCCTCAAGCGCGATCCAGTCGAAGCTCGCAATCACCATCAGGCCGCCGGGCATCAATACTCGGCGCGCCTCCAGCGCGGCGCGCCGCCGATCGAACCAGTGCCAGCACTGGCCCGCGCCGACCACGTCGAAGCTGTGGTCCCCGAGCGGAAGCGCTTCTGCGCGCGCGCGCACGTAGCACATCGCGAGAGCTTCGGCGGCGTCGAGACGGCGCCCCTCCTCCATCAGCGCAAGCGAGATATCCAGCCCCGTGACGCGGCATCCCTGGCGCGCGAAGCCGCGGCCGAGATATCCGGTGCCGGTGCCGAGGTCGAGCACGCGCTGGCCCTGGAGTCCGACGCCTAGCTTTTCGAGCCGCCGGTAGAGTTGGTCGGGAAAACCGGCCCGGTAGCGGCCGTAATCGTCCGCGGTTTTGCCGAAATCGATCTGCTTGCCGTATTCCGCGACGCGATTGAACGTGTCAGCCATCGAAACGAGCCTCGGTTGGAGTTTCGCGCGGCTTTCCGCCTCGTCACCGCGATTATAGAGTGGTGATGCGCCGGACGCGAATCAACATATATGCACCTCACGAGAAACCCGCGCGCAGTGACGGCGGCGGTGACGGAACTTATCGCGAGCGACTTGCCGCGCGCGGCCGCGTGGAGAGATTCAGATGAAGCAGAAGCTGCAGGAAGATCTCAAGGCGTCGATGAAGAGCGGCGATAAGTTGCGCACCATGACGCTGCGCGGCGTGCTGGCCGAAATCACGCGGGTCGAAAAGGACGTGCGGCGCGAGGCCAACGAGGCCGAGATCGTGCAGATCATCAAGCGCGAGCGCGCGCGGCGCGACGAGACGCTGAGCTTCGCGCGCCAGGGCGGACGCGCCGACCTGGTCGCGCAGAACGAGGAGGAGGCGCGGGTGCTCGACTCCTACCTGCCGGCGGCGCTGGACGAAAACGAGTTGCGCACGGCTATCGCGGAGCAAGTAGCGGCCGGGGTGAAGCAGATGGGTCCGTTGATGAAGGCGCTCAAGGACCGCTTCGGCGCGCAGCTCGACGGACGGGTGGCGAGCCAACTGGTCAAGGAAGCGCTCGCGCCCAAGTGAATGACTAACCGGTGAGCAGCTATCCGCAGGAGGCACGCGCGGGACATGGCGCAGGGCAAAATCGAACCGTTCAAGATTGAGGTCTCCGATGAGGTGCTGGCCGACCTTCGCGTGCGTTTGGAGCGCACGCGGCTGCCCGACGAAGTGCCGGGCTCGGCGTGGGACTACGGCGCCAACCTCGCCTACTTGCGCGAGCTTATCGAGTACTGGCGCACGCGCTACGACTGGCGCGCGCATGAGCGCGCGCTGAATCGCTTCGCGCATTTTCGCGCCGAGGCCGGCGGCGAGGACCTTCACTTCATCCATGAGCGCGGCCGCGGCCCCAATCCCAAGCCGCTGCTGCTGCTGCATGGATGGCCCGGGTCGGTGTACGAATTCATGGAACTGATTCCACGACTGACCGATCCGGCGGCGCATGGCGGCGACGCGTGCGACTCGTTTACGGTGGTCGCCCCGTCGCTGCCGGGCTATGGCTTTTCGGCCCGTCCCCGCACTCGCGCGATGAACATCCAGGCCATGGCCGACATCATGTTCAAGCTGATGAACGGGGTGCTCGGCTACGATCGCTTCGGCGCGCAGGGAGGGGATTGGGGCGCGGCGATAACCTCGCGCCTCGGCGAGATCTACCGCCAGCACCTTTACGGCATTCATATCAACATGATCGCGGTGGGCGCGGCCGAAGGGCGACGTCCGGCCGAGCTCAACGATGCGGAGAAGGTTTTTCTCGGCGACCTCGAACGCTTTCGCCGCGACGAGACCGGCTATCAGTGGATTCAGGGCACCAAACCGCAGACCCTGGCGTACGCGCTCAATGACTCGCCGGCGGGGCTCGCGGCCTGGATCGTCGAGAAGTTCCGCACCTGGAGCGACTGCCACGGCGACGTCGAGCGCCGCTTCAGCAAAGACCAGTTGCTGACCAACGTGATGATCTACTGGGTGACGGGGACGATAAATTCATCGACCCGGCTGTATTACGAGGCGCGCCATCATCCGTGGCATCTGAAGCCCGACACGCGAATCGAGACGCCGACGGCGGTCGCGAATTTCCCCGCCGAGCTGATGCGCCCGCCGCAAAGCTGGGCCGAGCGCGCTTACAATGTTGTGCGCTGGACGGTGATGCCGTCGGGCGGCCATTTCGCCGCGATGGAAGAACCGGCGCTGCTCGCCGACGACATCCGCGCGTTCTTCCGCGAGCTTAGCTGAGACAATCCTGGGCGGTCCGATCAGGGAAAGCGGGAGCCGGGATATCCGTAAGACGGCGCATAGGGCGCCGCCCCATAGGGCGTGGCGCCGTAAGAGCCATAGGGCGCGGCGCCGTAGGGGCTGCCGTATGGCGTGCCACCGTAGGGCATGCTGAACGGCGATCCGAATGGCGATCCGCCGCCGTAGGGCGATCCATAGGTCGGCGGATACCCACCGCCGCCCATCCCGAAGCTGCTGTTGCCCATGCTCAGCAGGCCCATCATGCCGATGAGCGGCACGATCGCGGTCAACCCGCTGGCGCCGCCCCCCGGCTGAGCCTGCTGCATGTACTGCTGTTGCTGTTGCGCCTGTTGCGCCTGATCCTGGTAGCTCTGCACACTGCCCAGTTCGTTGCCTGACGATCCGGAGGTGCCGGAAGCGCCGCCGTCGCCGCTGGAACCATAGGCGCCCCCGCCCGACGCGCTGCTTTGCGGTGCAACCGGAGCCTGCGTCGAGCCGCTCGCGCCGGAAGCCAACTCCGGCCGCACCGCGATCCGGTTGATTACGGGAACACTGGGGTTATGCAAATATCGGCGCGCCCTGTCAGCCGCGTCCTGCCTGCCGAAGTCGCTCGCCACGAAGCCGTAGAGCACGACCTGCTGATTGCCGCTGCTGTCGGCCAGCACTTGTGCGCCGACCAGCGGAAGGCGATGGCTCTGTAGATAGGTGGTGAGCCTACCGCTCTGCGAAGTGTCATTGGTGTAGCCAGGCGGTACCGAGCCGCCGTCGGCGGGGTCACTCACGCCAGGGGAGGCCGCGGCGGCGGCGCTGGCGGAGCTGTAACTGCTAGACGAGGAGCCGTTGGTGGAATAGCCGCTGCTGGAGGAAAAGCTCGGCGGCGGCGTCCCCGCGCCATACGAAAATCCGCTCGTCGATGAAGTGCTCGAAGTCGGCACCGTCATGCACGCCGACATCGCCATCGCACCGAGGCTGCACAAAATCATGGCGGCGATCCGCGCGATACGCATCATACGTCAATCATAACCCCGCGCTGAAGTTTCGCAAACAGACGCAATCCGCCTCGACCGCGCGTCAATCGGCTTGCGATTTGGGCGAATTTGGATGGCCGCCGCGCACCGTGCTAGCCTCCACCCTGCGGGGAGAGCAAGCGATGGGCCTGGTTCGGCATTTGACGCGCTCGCACAGGTGGACGGCGATGGCCGGCACGCTGTTGCTCGGGACTTGCGCCGGCGCGTCGGTCGGTTGCTTCGACAAGCGCCCGACGCAGGTCCTGGTGACGCAAGTCGCGCCCGCTATCCATCCCGCCAAGCCTCCTGACTGCGACATGCCGGTGCTCACGCAAGAGCCGACCGCAGGATACCAGCAGATCGCCATCGTCGAGGCCTGGGCCGACGTCGACGAGGACCCGGCTAAGGTGGTGCGTGAACTCAAGCGTCAGGCATGCGCAACCGGCGCCGAAGCGCTATTGATCGTCAGCGGCAAGAAGCAGGACATACATACGCAGCTCTACGGAGTGACCCCCAACGAGAGCGAAACCGAGGTCACCTCGACGAACCGTACTCCGAACCAGGCCGGAGATTACATCAATAAGATGCAGTACAAGCCTAAGTTAGGAGAGGAAGGGCATACCGGCTACTACGTCGACGCGCTCGCCATCGACTACGCATCCGGGGCCAATACCGCCGCGACGGGTCAACCGTCCAAACCGTAGCAGCCACGAGACGGCCCGCGCGCAGCTTTACTGCGCCGACGCCGACATGACGTTGAATCTGAGCAGCTCGACCCGATCCATTTCAGGGCCGTTGGGACCGCCTTCCAGCGTAACCGTCCTTATCAGGCCGACGTTGGGCGCGTACCAATCCAGATAGGTGAGCTGGAGCTGCTGCTTCTTGCGCGCGTACATCCCGCCCTCATACTTGGCCTGCGTCTCGATACGGATGCAATTGTTGAAGCGGCCAGCCGGCGTTTCGATCTCTTTGGTCTCGACGAAGGTGCGATGGCTTTGATTGATGTTGAAGGACCCGGAGAGATTTCCGTAGGGGAAAATGACATTGGTCCAGGTCAGATTCGGCTGAAGCTGCAGCGGCAGAAACTGCGCTTCTTCAGAGCGCCCCCACGACGGCGCCAGAATGGTCTTCTGGTCGTAGTCCAGCGCGGAGAGCCGCGCGATATAGCCGTCCTTGGCGTAATAGATCAGCGGGCGAACGCCGCCGCGCTCGAGGCTGTATGACTCGTCCACCACCGAACCGGTGATCTTGAGGGCGGGGACATATTTAACGCCGATCACCCGGTCGGTGATCTGGTACTGCGTGCCCTGGCTCTTGGCGACGATCTGGTAGGTCCAGGTTGAGTTTGGCGTCAGCGGAAAGTAATTGGTTCCCGATCCGATATTGGCCGTCTTGCAACCTTCAAGCGGCGCTATCGCCATCCCGATAGCCAGTACCAAGCCAACTATTCGGCTCATCGCCGGACTGCCCTCCTTGAAAATGACGGCTGCGTCCGCTGAGCGTATATAAAGCCTCTGAGCGTTGGCAAGCAGTGCGAGCGCGGGCTACGGCGCAGTGCCTCCGCCGGCCGGAATGGGCGGATGCGGCCGCTTTACACCTTCGATGCCGTCGCAGTAGAGATGGCCAAGAGGGAGCCGCCGATGCCAAATCATGTGAAAGCAAAAAAAATCAATGTTTGCCTGACCTTCGACTTCGACGCTATCTCGGTCTGGATCGGCAATTTCCACGCCTCCTCGCCGAGCGCGATCTCGCGCGGCGAATTTGGCGTGGTGGGCGCCCGGCGGCTGCTCGACTTGCTGCGCGAGTGGAAAATCCCCTCGACCTGGTTTGTCCCCGGTCATACCGCCGACACCTATCCCGAGACGGTCGCGCAAATCGCCGCCGCGGGCCACGAAATTGGCCATCACGGTTATCGCCACGAACGTCTGGGCTCGCCCGAAGAGGAGATACGCGACTTCGACATGGCAATAGCGTCACTGAAAGCGGTCGCCGGCCAGACCCCGGTCGGCTACCGCTCGCCCGCCGCCGGGCTCACGCCGCGCACGCTCGAATTGTTGGTCAGTCACGGGATGCTCTACGACAGCAGCATGATGGGCGACGACTTCACCCCCTACTACTGCAGGGTCGGCGACCAGGCCCCGAAGGACAGCGCCTTCATCTTCGGCCGCCCGACCGAGGTCGTGGAACTGCCGTTTACCTGGGGGCTCGACGACTTCATCGCCTTCGAGCACGTCTGGACCCGCAACGGCATCAATCCCGGAAACGCCTCGCCCTCGCGGATCTACGAAATCTGGGCGGGCGACTTCGACTACCTCTACGACCGGCTCGGCAAGGGCACCTACATCCTGACGCTGCATCCGCAATGCATCGGCCGCGGCCATCGCCTGCTGATGCTCGAGCGGCTGATGGAGCATATTCGCAGGTGCGACGGAGTCACGTTCAAGACGATGCGCGAGGTCGCGGACGAGTTCAGACGATCCTGTCCGCCGGAGAAAATCCCGCCCGCGCCTGAACCTGACTGCCCGCTCGCAGACTGCCCGCTCGCAGCGCGGCAGGAGCCCGCTCAAATCCAATCTTCCGCGTGATGCGTATTTATGGATGCCGATTCGCCGCAGCGACGGAGCCTCGCGCGAGGCAATCGACGCCAAGGAACATGCAAGGAACTTGCGCGAAGGGACTTGCAAGGAATCTGCAAGGAACCAGCAAGGAACCAGTAAGACCGCCGCGGTGTTATCGCACCAGAGGATGGATTAACGGGCCGGGCGTGCCTCACTGCAATGGGGAGGCAACTGCGACTATAAAATGGGGATCTGGCCGCGCGTTGGCTTTTCCCCGGCGCGAGCGCCGCGATTAGTGTGAGGCGGCCGAGGACGCCCGGCCCTCTTCAAGCTCAGCGCCCCCTCGCTGCCCCTTTCGCCCGCGCGGCTGCGAGGCGATCGCTGGTTAGTGCGGGCGGCGTGATTTTTCGCCGGCCGCCAGATGAAGCTCGGCGACCGGATTCAGTCCCGCCGTCCAGCTGACGTTGCGCTTGAAGACTTCCATGTCGTGGCCGGGAACCACGCGCGGCAGTTTGTCGCCGATAATCCCGCTCATCTTCTCGAACACCCGCATCACATTCCACGGATTTCCCTGGATATAGCCCGGCGGCCACATCTTTTCGAGATTTGCGTACCAGTACACGCAATCGCCCGCCGCGATATGCGGGCCCGAAGCGGTTTCGATCTCCACCCACTGCGAACCGAAGGTGTGCGATTGCGCGGCCAGGCGGCAGGTGATGCCGGGTGCGACTTCGCGGTCGCCGTCGAGCAAGGTCACACGGCCCGCGGCGATCGCCTCGTCGAAGCGGTCGAAGTTCTCCCAGTTAATCGACGAAAGCGCCCACGAGCCGGGTCCCGCGGTCTTGATTAGCTCGCCGCGCCGCAGCCGCGTCCAGCCCTCGTACTCCTCACGCTGGACGTAGACTTTGGCTTGGGGAAAAGCGACCACGTTGCCCGCGTGGTCGGCATGCATGTGGGTCAGGATGACCGTATCGACCTCCTCGGGACGAAACCCGATCTTGCCGAGCACGACGCCGGGCCATTCGATATCCGTGAACATCCCCGAGAGCTTGTCCTCGGCCGAGGCAAACCCGCTCTCGCCGAATCCGGTGTCGATCGCGATCACCCGCCGCTCCCTGGTGCCCGGCGCCGAAACCACCAGCGTATAAAGCATCGGAATTTCGAACGTCCCGGTGTTGCTGGCGATCGGCGACCCGCCCATGAAATCGCCCGAAACCTTGGTGCGCGCATAGCCCAGGACCCAGATCGAATAGTCAGCGGCCATCGAAATTTCTCTTCACGCTAAAGCGCCTGCGCGGCGCGATCCAGGGATCGTAAAGTGACGCGTTCACGCCGTGAACTCGACCACCGCGGCGCCGCTGCCCCAAATCGAGCCGTAACCCAATACTTTGCCCGAAATTTTACGCTTGACGCCCCCGGAACCGATCGCGCCCATCAGCCAGTAGTAACTCTTGAATTGCATGTCGGCGCCGGTCTTGGCCCCATACTCGGGCACCAGGTCCATCGCCTCCATGACTTTGCCGGCGGCCATCGTATCGAGCAGTTTGCGGTTCTCCGCGTCGTCCTGGTCGGTGACGATCCGGTCTTCGTCGTCGGTAATCTCGCGGGTGAAGTAATGCCCGGAAAGCCCCGTCGAGGCGACCACCACCGCGCGCCGTCCGAGCGCGCGCACCGCGTCGGCGGCGGCCTGTCCGAGCTTCAATTCCTCGTCGCGTCCCGCATAGATGTTGCACGAGACGCAGACGACGGGAATTTCGTTCCTCGGGTTGAGAAAGTTGAGCGCCACCAGCGTGCCGGTGTCGACCGGAAAGCCTTCGTAGTCGACCGGCCGCACCTGGAGGCCGGCCGCCGTGCCGAGATCGATAGTTTTGCGCGCGAGTTCGAGGTCGGTGCGAAAGTCGTACGGCAAATTGCCGAGATCGTACCAGTTCTCATCGACGTGCAGCCCTGTCGGATTCGGCCGCGCCTGGATCAGGTGGCCAAGCACCGAGACCCACTGCGTGCTGAAAATCACCAGCACGTCGGGCCGCGCCTCCCGCGTGTTGGCGCCGGCCACGCGGCAGGCCTCGCGCAGCTCGCGCCGGCTCGCCGATTCCGTCGGCAGCATGACGTGCGGCATGCCGGGCATTATGTAGCCCTTGACGACTTGGCCTTCAGGCATGGGCTTCCGCTCCCGCGCCATTGAGCTGTGCCGAGAGGTCCCACTCGACCACCGCGTTGCCGGTCGCGATTACGCTCCAGTAGCCGTGCACGCGCGCCGGGACCTTGGGGAACCCCATCGCGGCGAGCATCCAGAAGAGGCCGCCCGACTTGACCTCGGCGCCGGTCTTCTCGATGAACTCCGGCAGCACGCTCAACAGCTCGTCCATTTTACCCTCGCGCATCAGGCGCAACACGCGCATGTCCCACAGATAGTTGGCGTGGCTGAAGACGTGCTCTTTGCTCATATCCTCGGGCAGATTGGGATCGGGTTCGCGATCGAAATGAAAATGCGAAAGCGTATTGCTCGCGGCCAGCACGGCGCGCCGCCCGGTCTTCTCGATCGCGCGGCGCGTTGCCCGACCCAGCTTGTACATCTCCTCGATCCCGACGCCGAGCGAGAAGTAATAGGGCGAATTGTTCGCCGACAGGCTCAGAATAGGTATGTCCCAGCCGGGATTGAGCATATGCGAAGTGACTATCGTGCCGTAGTCGAGACGGAAGTTCGGATTGGTCATCTTGCGCGCGATGAGGCCCTCGGCGCGCGCCTCATCGTAGACCGCATCCGCCAGCTCGACGTCGATCGCGGTGTCGAAGTTGTAGCGAAAGAGGTGCGGAAAGATCGGATCGACCGAGAGGCCCTTAAGCCGCGGCACGCGGGTGACGTGATGGCCGACGAGCGTCATCCAGTGCGGCGTATGAACGATAATTACGTCGGGTTTGAGCTGTTTGATCTTTTCGCGGCAGTTGTCGTAGGCCCAGCGCAAAACCTCCCATCCGCCGCTCGAGCGCGGAATATTCTGCGGCGCATTCTCGCCGTACACCAGGTGCGGGGGATGAGGTGCGATAAAGCCACAGACGATCGATCCTTTGCGAGCCATGCCAGACGCCCTCCGATCGATTTTGCGCCGCGCGCGTGAGCTCAACCCCGGCGAACGCGGGCAGCCCGAGTTTACTCTTAAGCCGCCTTATCTTGAAACCGATCCGGTAGTTGGCGGCGAACACATGATCTCGCTAGCGCCGGCGGCGGAATTTGGGCAGCGTCACCTCGGGCGTCACGTCGTCGAACGCCACCTCGACCGCAATCCCGAGCGCCATATCGTCGGGCTTGAGATCGGTCACCCACGAGACCATCCGCACGCCCTCCTCCAGTTCGATCACCGCCGGCGCATAGGGCACCAGCGGCGCGAACTGCGGCACAAAGGGCTGCGCGGCGACGGTCCACGAAAACACGGTGCCTCTGCCCGACGACCGCGCCCATTCGAAATTGAACGATCCGCACTTCGCGCACATGTCGCGCGGGATATGCCGCCACGCCGCGCAATCGATGCATCGCTGAAAGCGCAACTCGTGCGCCTGGCAGAACTTGTAGAACTCCGCCGCGAACCCGCGCATCTTGGGCAGCGGCAGCTTGTATTCACTTTGCGTCCCGACCGCCATCGCTACCTCCTCAGGATCGCGAGGCCGCCGTCGCCGAAGTCACCCCATCCTGTCACCAACCCGACCTCGGCGTCCTTGACCTGGCGCTCGCCGCATTCGCGGCGCAACTGGCGCGTGGCCTCGACGATATGATTGATGCCCCAGACGTGAGCCTCCGAATGGAGCCCGCCGTGCGTATTGATCGGCAACTCGCCGCCAAGCCCGATCCGCTCGGGAGTGACGAAGTCCTTGACCTCGCCGCGCTTGCAGAGCCCAAGCGCCTCGATCTGGAGCATCACGACGTAGGTGAAGCAGTCGTAGATTTCGGCAAAGTCGAGGTCCTTGGGCGTGACGTCCGCCATCCGGAACGCCTTGGGCGCGGCGAAAGTCAGCCCGATCACGAAGGGGTCGGGACGCGCCGGAATATCGTCAGCGGGGTATGGATGGCCCTCGGCGACGCCGGAGATATAGACCGGCGGACGGCGCAGGTCGCGTGCGCGTTCGGGCGAGGTGACGATCACTGCGCCGGCGGCGTCGGTTTCCAAACAGCAATCGTAGAGCCGAAACGGATACGAGACCCATCGCGACTTGAGATAATCCTCCATCGAGAGCGGTCGGCCGCGCATGTAGGCCTGCGGATTGAGCTGGGCGTGCTTGCGCGAAGTGACCGCAATCGTGCCCATCGTTTCGAACGGCGTGCCGTAGAGTTTCATGTGGCGGGTCGCAAGCCACGCGTACCATTGCACGGGCGCGACCGCGCCGTAGGGCAAATAATATGCGCCGATCGTTCCGGCGAGCGGCCCCGGCGGCGCGGAACCGCTGCCGCCCTGCCCGCCCGTGCTCACGCGCATCACCGAGTAACCGTTCCATCCGCACGGCACCAGCACGCACTCGGCGACGCCAAACGCGACCGCCATCGCGGCGCTTTGCAGCGCGACCACGGGGCTCGCGCCGCCCATCTGCACGTATGCGGAGTAGCGCAGGTCCTCGATTCCCAAATTGGCCGCGAAATGTTCGGCCGTGGCGCCGAGCGGCGGCCCGACGATGCCGTCGATGTCATGCGGCTTGAGCCCGGCATCCTCGAGCGCCCTGGCCGAGGCTTCGAGCATCAGTTGCAGTTCGGTCTTGCCCGAGCCCCGCGTGAATGCGCTTTCGCCCACGCCGGCAATGCACGCTTTGTCTTTCAGCGACTCCATTTTTTCACCAACGCTCGTGACCCCGGCTCCGATTCCGCTGTCACCGCGCGCTTCGCATGCGACGCCCCCTCACCCTGCCCTCTCTCCTTCAAAGGGGGCGAGGGCAAAAAGCCGCAACAGAGAGAAAAGATAATAGCCACTTGTGACTCAGTAAATTACTTTCGATTCCATCAGCGCGGCGATCTCTTCTTTCGATAAGCCCAGGATGCCGTTGAAAACCTCGAAGTTGTGTTGTCCCAAATCCGGCGGCGGGCTGTAGTTGAACCGGGGCACGCCGCTGAGCTTCGCCGGGATTCCCGGCATCACGCGTTTGCCGGCCGTGTGATGGTCGAGCTCCCACCAGTAGCCCCATTCCCATAGGTGGCGATCCTGATGAATCTCGACGCTGTCGAGCACCGGACCCGCCGGCACGCCGGCGCGCTGAAGACGTTCGGCCAACTCGATATGCTGATGGCCCCGCGTCCATTGGGACAAATGCGCATCGAGCGCGTCGCTATTCTGCCGGCGCGCGTTTTGGTCGGCGAATTTCGTTTCCCGCGCCCACGCGGGATTACCCATTACCTCGCACAGCGCGCGCCATTCGGCCTTATTGCCTACCGCGATAGCTATCCACTTGTCGTCGCCCGCGCACGGATAGGTATTATGCGGCGCCATCACGTCGTCGCGGTTGGCCCATTGCCGGCGGTCGCGTCCGTTCATGAAATAGTCCATGTACCACTCGGGCGTTTCGCCGATAACGGTCTCGCCCATGCTCGCGTCGAGCCATTGGCCCTCGCCGGTGCGATCGCGATGGCGCAGCGCGGCGAGCAGATGAAACACCACCGCGGTGGCGATTGCGTAGTCGGGCCAGGTGCCGCCGGTATGACGCGGCGCGCCGCCCGGGTAGCCCTGCGCGTCGAAGGTGCCGATGAACGAGCACGCCATCGGACCCCATCCGACCCAATCGGCCGGCTCGGTTCCGGTCTTGCCCAACAGCGAGACCGAGATCAGAATGATGTCGCGTTTGACCACGCGCAGTTCTTCATAGCTGAGCCCGAGCCGGCGCGAGAGCGGGCGCGGGTAACACTCCAGCACGAAGTCGCTCTGCTTCACGAGTTCGTAGGCGAGTTCCTTCCCACGCGGCGTCCTGATGTTGAGGTTGATCGATTTCT
Organism: uncultured delta proteobacterium; assembly: GCA_963773975.1. GTDB lineage: Bacteria > Desulfobacterota > Binatia > Binatales > Binataceae > JAKAVN01. The sequence goes on along the minus strand of CAVZDJ010000042.1, from coordinate 112,654 downwards.
TGCCGTAGTTGAGCGTGTGATAGCCGCCATTGCGGTTCACGCCGGCTTGACCGTCCGCCATGAAAGCCGGATTGAGCCGCATGAAATCCAGGTAGACCTGGGATTCAATCTTGATGACTTCGGCGCCCATCGCAGCGAGCCAGAGACCCGTCTGCGGTCCATTGATGATCCAGCTGAAATCGGTGACCCGGATTCCTTCAAGCGGCAGACGCGCCATCGCTCTTCCCTCCGCGAGTCAAATCACGCCGGAGGCGCGAAGTTTTGCGAGTTCCTCGCCCGAGTATGCGAGCCGCCCGCGCAGGATCTCTTCGTTATGCTCGCCCAGCAGCGGCGCACGGCGCGCCACGGGCGGCGTCGCGGTCAGTCGCACCAGCGGTCCCGGATAGCGGAAGCGGCCGGCAACCGGATGATCGATCTCGACGAAGGCGTTACGCGCACGCAGATGCGGATGCTCGGCCGCTTGCGCGACAGTCAGCACCGGGCCTATCGGCAGTCCAATTTTCTGCCCCTCGCGCACCAGCCAATCCATGTCGTGCTTGAGCAGCTCCTGCTGGATCAATGGCCGCACGACGTCGTCGTATTCGGCCCGTGCCGCAGTGTCCTTGAACAGGTCGGCTTCCAGCGCCTCGGGATGGCCGAGCAGTTCCTTGAGCGCCTCGAAGTGCGAGTCCACCACCCACAGCACGTAAACGTACCCGTCGCGGCATCGCGACGGCTCCAGCCCGGCCTTGGCATTGGCGCGCAGCCGGCTATATGGCATCCCGGCGTAGCTGTATACGACCATCTCGACCTTCGCGGTGTTGACCACCGCCTGCCAGCAAGCGACGTCGACCCATTGGCCTGCGCCGGTGGCCTCGCGATGCATCAGCGCCATCATGGTTGCTGCCGCGGCCGTGGTCGCGCCCATCATGTCGGCCTGGCGCCCGGGCGCGCGCAGCGGATTCTCGCTCGCCGAATCGTTGATCAGCGTCGGCGTGTTGTAGCCGGTCAGGCTCATCGCCCATTCGATAAGGTCCGAGCCCTTCCATCCGGCATACGGACCGCTTTGTCCGAACGGCGTTACCGAGGTGACGATCAACCTCGGGTTGAGCGCGCGCAGGCTGTCGTAACCGAATCCGAGGCTTTCCAGGTGGCCGGGCGGATGGTTTTCGATCAGGACGTCGGCGTCGCGCACCAGGCGCTTGAAGATTTCCGCGCCGCTTGCCGTCGCCGGGTCGAGCGTCACGCTTTTCTTGCTGGTATTGAGGTAGAGAAAGAGCCCGCTCTTCTCGGGATGCGGCAGGTCGGCGGGGAACGGCGGATGGCTGCGCGCCTCGTCGCCCAGGCCTGGCGGTTCGATCTTGATGACCTCGGCGCCCATGTCGGCGAACAGTTTGCCGCACATCGGCCCCGAGACCATCGTGGCATATTCGACGACCTTGAGGTCATCCAGCGCTGCCGCAGCCAATTTCGTCCTCTCCCGGATTCATCGCCCCGAAGATTCGGCGTTCTCGACCATACTGCACGAACCAACCGCTACATAGCGTAATTCGCGAAGCAATGGCCACTGTCAGGGCGAAGTGGCCGGCGCCCCATGGATCGTGTTGTCGGGCGCTGATGCGTGCGGCTTGCCGCCACCTGGCGGCGGGGGCGCTTTGGTGAACACTAAGCAATAGTTGGAGATGAACGTACTCCCCGGCCATGGGTCGTCCATGCTCACGTACGCGAAACCGGCCTGCTCGAGCTCGTTCATCACAGTTATGGGGTCGATTCCGTGGCCTTCACGGTTCGGCGGCAGGCCCTTGGGCGTCCACAGCCCTGTCAGGATGCTGGGGCGGAAATCCAGCACCGCCAGTTGGCCGCCCTGACGCAAGGCCTGATGGAGAGTGCGGTTGGTATCGGCGGGGTCGGTCAGGTGATGGTAGACGCGGCGCAGGATGATCGCGTCACAGCAGTCGGCGGGCAGTCCGGAATCGCTCGCGGTGGCCTGCACCACCGTGACGTTGTCCAGATGCGCCGCCGTGACCGCGTTCCGGATTTTGCCCAGCTCCCGCGGATCGATCTCAGTCGCGAACACGTGCCCCTTGGCTCCCACCAGCCCGGCCATCATCACCGTCATCCAGCCCGAGCCCGCGCCCACATCCGCCACTACCATTCCGGACTTTATCTGGAGCACTGCCGCAAGGCGGTCCGCGTCCGCCCGCTCATGCGAGCAACCCATCAGTGCGAACGTCGCAAGCAGCATCAAAGCCAGCGCCCGGCAGCGCAAGCGACCGAAGATCTGGAGCATGTGCCGGCTGTTCATCGGAAGTCTCTTTCGTCCTTTCATCACGCCGCTAATGCCGATAGATACGATGATTAAATTCGTACGCCAAACGGAGCAAGCGATGCCAGCGCTATTGTTCGAAATCCGCAACCACATCGCCTACCTGACCATCAATCGTCCCGAGGTGCATAACGCGATGAACCCGGAGGTCGTCGTGCGCCTGGCCGAAGCGTGGCAGCGCGTGGCCGACGATGACGACGTGCGCGCCGCGATCATAACCGGCGCGGGCAACAAGGCCTTTTCGGCGGGCGCCGACCTGGCGCGGATGATTCCCCTGATGACCGGCGCGCGTCAGCCCGAAGATGAGTGGGATCACAAGATCAAGGAAAACCCCAAGCTCGGCGCGATGGCGCTGCTGCGCGGATGGAGCCTGTACAAGCCGGTGATCGCGGCGGTCAACGGATTCTGCATCGCGGGCGGGCTCGAGTTGATGCAGGCGACCGATCTCCGCGTGGCGGCCGAGTCGGCGAGCTTCGCCCTGCAGGAAGTCAAGTGGGCGATCATTCCGGCCGGCGGCTCGCTGGTGCGGCTGGTGCGCCAGATGCCGTACTGCAAGGCGATGGAGATTCTGCTCACCGGCAATCGCATCGCGGCCGCCGAGGCTTGGCGGCTGGGACTCATCAACTACGTGGTGCCGCAAGCCGACGTGATGGCCAAAGCGGAAGAGCTGGCGCACGCAATCGCGGAAAACGGCCCGCTGGCGGTGCGCGCGATCAAGGAGACGGTGGAGCAGTGCTCGGGACTGCCGTTCGAGGCCGCGTTCAAGATCGAAGACGCGGCCCAGCGTTTCATCCGCAAGACTGAGGACGCGCGCGAAGGCCCGCGCGCCTTCATCGAAAAGCGCAAACCGATCTACAAAGGGCGCTGATCGATAATCCGGTCACGCGCCGCCGGCGGCGCGCTCGCCCTCGGATGCGGGCTCGCTTGTGGACGGCGCACCTGCCGTCGCCGATGCCGGTTGTGGCCCCTTGCCCGACAATCGATGCGAGAGCCGCTCGACGACCACGAAGAGGACGGGCACGAGGAAGATCGCGAAGCCGCTGGAAAACACCATCCCGACGATCGTGACCGTGCCGATCAGCCGCCGAGCCACCGCACCCGCTCCCAGAGCGAACCAGAGCGGCATCAAACCGAAAATGAACGCGAACGAAGTCATCAGGATTGGTCTCAGGCGCTGGCGCGCACCCTTCAGCGCGGCCGTGACCAGCTCCTCGCCCTGCTCGAGCTCGGCCTTGGCGAACTCCACGATCAGGATCGCGTTTTTCGCCGAGAGTCCGATCAACATGATGAGACCGATCTGCGCATAGATGTCGTTGTCGAAGCGCCGCGACCACAGGCCGAAGAACGCGCCGCAAACCGCCACCGGCACGCTCAGAAGCACGCTGAACGGCAGCGACCAGCTTTCGTAGAGCGCCGCGAGAATCAGGAACACCAGGATTAGCGAGAGCGCGAACACGCCCGCGCCGCCGCCCGCCACCGATTGCTGGTACGAGATTCCGTTCCAGGCATAGCCCATGTCACGCGGCAGGACCTCATCGGCAACCGCGGCGACCGCGTTCATCGCGTCACCCGTGCTGTGGCCGGGCGCAGGAGCGGCGAAGATCTCGAGGCTGCGATATTCGTTGAAGCGCGTGGTAAATTCGGGGCCGAACGCCTTCTGCATATTGACCAGCGTCGAAAGCGGAACCATCGTCCCCGCGCTGTTGCGAACGTAGAATTGTCCGACTTCCGTCGCCGTGGTCCGATATTGCGGCTCCGCCTCCACGAAAACCTTCCACACCCGTCCGAAGCGATTGAACTGGTTCACGTAGTTGCCGCCGAGCAGGGTCTGCAGCGCGAGATAAACCTGTTCGATCGAAATCCCGAGCTTGAACACCTTGTCCTTGTCCACCGCCGCGAACAGCTGCGGCACCGAAGGACTGAAGGTGAAGCGCATGCCTGCCAGCTCGGGCCGCTTGCGCGCGGCGGCGAGAAACTTCTGCGTGTTCCGCCATAGGTAATCGACGTCGTGGCCGCCGCGGTCCTGGATGAAGAAGTCGACGCCGCTCGCCTGGCCGATTCCGGGAATCGCCGGAGGCAAAAACGCGAAAACTTGCGCATCCAGCAGCCCGGCGAGCTTGCGGTTGACCGAAGCAACGACCGACATGGAATCCAGCGCGAGCGTCCGGCGTTCGGGGTAGGGTTTCAGCAGGCAGAAATAGACCGCGTTTCGGGGGCCGGTGGTTTGCGACAGGATGCTGTAACCGCCGATGCCGTTGCTGTAGAGAACGCCCGGCTCGTGCGCCAGAATGCCGTCGATCTTCCGCATCACCGCGACCGTCCGCTGCAACGAGGCGGCTTCCGGCAGCTCGACATTGATTATGAAGTACCCCTGGTCCTCGTCCGGCAGGAACGATTGCGAGAGCGCCTTCGCGAGCCCTCCCGCCGCAACTGCGAACCCCACCAGGATCGCGAGCGCCAGGACGAATTTCCGGATGAGCAGGCCTGAGCCGCTGACGTAACCTTTCGTTGCGCTCTCGAAGCCCGCGTTGAAGACCGCGAAGACGCGCGCGAGCGGCCCCCTGCGCACAGTCGCGGCGCTTTTCGGCCGCAGCAGCAGGGCGCCCAGCGCGGGACTCAGCGTGAGCGCGTTGAACGCCGAGATGATCACCGAGAACGCGATCGTCAACGCAAACTGGCGGTAGAGCGAGCCCGTGATGCCCGCCATGAATGCGGTCGGGATGAAAACGGCGGAAAGCACCAGCGCAATCCCGACCAGCGCCCCGCCAACCTCGTCCATCGCTTCGAGCGCCGCCTCGCGCGGAGATTTTCCCTGCTCGATTTTCGCGCTGATCGCCTCGACCACGACGATCGCGTCATCGACCACCAGCCCGACCGCCAGCACCAGCCCCAGCAGCGAGAGCGTGTTAACCGAGAATCCGACCGCCGGGAAAAACATGAACGCGCCCACCAGCGATACCGGGATGGTAAGGATCGGGATCAGCGTCGCCCGCCAGCTTTGCAGGAAGATGAAGACCACCACCACCACCAGGCCGATCGCCTCGAGCAGCGTCTTCACAATCTCCCAGGCGCCCTCGGTCACCGGCACCGTGGTGTCGAGGGTCAGCGTCACCGCCATGTCCCCGGGAAAGCGCTTCGCCAGCTCGGCCATCTTGGCCTTGGCCCCGCTGGCGGCCTGAAGCGCGTTGGAGCCGGGGTTCTGGTACAGGATAAGCAGCGAGCTCGGCGCGCCATTCATGTACGCCTGTTGATCGTAACTCTCGGCGCCGAGTTGGATCCGCGCGACGTCCTTGAGCCGCACCAGCGATCCGTCGGGGTTCGCGCGCAGGATCACCTGGCCGAACTCTTCGGCGGTCAGGAGCCGGCCCTGCGCGCGCACCGTATAAGTGAGCTGCTGGCCCGGCGGCGCCGGCTCACCGCCGATCGTGCCCGCGGGATTCACGACATTCTGGGCCGAGATCGCTTTTACGATGTCGTTCACGGCCAACTGCAGCTTGGCCAGCGTGTCCGGCGCTACCCAAACCCGCATCGCGTAGTTAGCCGCTCCAAACACCTTGACCTGACCGATACCGGGAATCCGCGCGAGCTCGTCCTCGATGTTGATCGCGGTGTAGTTGGCAAGAAAGGTCTGGTCCCAGGTGCGATGCGGCGACGTGATCGCGAAGACCAGCAGCGGAAGCCCCACCGTCTGCTGAGTCGTGAGCCCGTAGTTGCTCACCGCGGCGGGCAGGCTGGAGAGCGCCTGCGCCAGCCGGTTCTGGACCTGCACCTGGTCGAGGTCGACGTCGGTGCCAACCTCGAAGTTGACCTGCAACGTCATAGTGCCGTCGTCGCCGTTGATCGACTGCATGTAGATCATGTTCTTGGCGCCGTTGACCTGCTCCTCGATCGGAGTGGCGACCGACTGCTCGACGGTAAGCGCGTCCGCGCCCGTATAGATCGCGGTGGTCTGAATTTCGGGCGGCACGATTTCCGGGAACTGCGCGACCGGCAGGCGGAAGATCATCACCGCGCCGGCGATCACAAAAAAAATGGCGATGACCATCGCAACGATGGGCCGGTTGATGAAAAACTTCGACATCGCTACGGGCCCTGGTGCGCGGGGCTCGCGGAGGCTGCGGGAGGTCCGCCGGGCGCGGACGGTTGCGCCGGGCCGGGAGCGCCTGCGCTGTCGGGCGCGGGAGTCGCCAGGATCGGCTTCACTTCCATGCCGTCGGAAACTCTTTGCACGCCCTCGGTGACGACGCGCTCGCCGGGCTTCAGCCCGTCCTCGATAATTCTGAGGTCGTCCACCTGCTTGCCGGTCTTAACCGTGCGCAGGCTGACGTGGTTGTCGGCGCCGACCACCGCGACCTGGTATTGCCCTTGGGTTTCGAGCACCGCGCTCTGGGGAACGAGGAGTGCGCCCTGTTTGATATCGGCAGCCACCCGGATCTTCGCATACAGACCTGGACGCAGAATGTAGTCCGGATTAGGAAAGATTCCCTGGATCAGAATCGTGCCCGTCTGCACGTTGACCTGGCGGTTGGCGACATAAAAATGGCCGGGATACTTGTAGGTCCTGCCGTCGGCAAGAATCATCTGAAGGTCAGGCTCTCCCTTTGCCTGTCCCACTTCTTCGTGCTGCTTGATGCGCCTGGCGAAATGCAGGTACTCGCGCTCGCTTATCGGAAAGCTCACCTTGATAGGATCGAGTTGCGATAGCGACGTCAGCAGCGTGGTCGGTGAAACGAGATCGCCGACCTGCGCCTTGGCGATCCCCGCGATGCCATTGATCGGCGCCGTTACCTTGGTCCATTGCAGGTTGAGCTTCATGGTCTCGACTGCCGCTTGATCGGCCTGCACCTGCGCCGCGGTCGCGCGGGTGGTTTGCGTCTGGTTGTCGAAATCCTGCCGCGAAATTACCGCCTGCTTGTAGAGGACCGTGTAGCGGGCAAGATTAAGCTGGTTCTGCTTGAGCTCTGCCTGCGCTTGAGCCAAATTTCCGAGCGACTGATCGAGCGCGGCCTGATATTGGCGCGGATCGATCTCGAACAACAGTTGGCCGACCCGCACCGCATCGCCGTCCTTGTAGTCCTGCTTGAGGAGATAGCCGGATATTTTCGGGTAGATGTCGGCATTCACGAAACCGACCGTGGTGCCGACCCACTCCGAGTAGAGCGGCACGTCGCGCTGGATGACCTCGGTTACCACGACCTCAGGCGTCGGCGGCGCCGTCACGGGCACAGCCTTCTTGCAGGCCATCGCGGCGAGTGCGAGCGCCACCGCAAAAGCGGCGGCGGTCAGTCCACGGATCCCGCGCGGTTTCGGCCAATTCCGGTGCGATCTCATCGGACCATCGATTATGCTCAAAGGCGCGGCTGCGGGCGAGGACTTACGGACAGGAGGGCGGACGCCTCGCCTTGTTCTCCTCGCAAGTGCTAGTAAAAAGAACGCGGAGGATCGCGATGGCACTCAAGCTGAAAAAAACCGTCAAGCAACTATGCGCCGAGGCCGAAAAGGAAATCCAGACCATTACCCCGCAGGAAGCGATCAAACTCAAGGATGATCCCGGCGTCCTGCTGGTCGACATCCGCGACATCCGCGAACTCCAGCGCGACGGCCGCGTGCCGGGCGCGCTCCATGCACCGCGCGGGATGCTGGAGTTCTGGATCGATCCGGAGAGCCCCTACTACAAGGACGTCTTCGGCTCGGGCAAGCGCTTCGTGTTCTTCTGCGCGGGCGGACTGCGCTCGGCGCTGGCGACGCAGGCCGTGCAGCAAATGGGACTCGAGCCGGTGTGTCATATCCGCGGCGGATTTCGCGCCTGGAAGGAAAGCGGCGGCGCGGTCGAGCCGATGCCCGAAAAGAAGCCGGAGTGACAATCCCGGAGATGTGCGATGACGACCGATGAACGAATTCAGCAGGCCGCGAAGAAGTACCGCAACTGGGGAAAATGGGGCAAGGATGACCAGCTCGGAACCCTGAACTACATCACGCCGGAGAAAATCATTCAGGCCGCACGCCTGGTGCGCGCGGGCCGCGTCATCTCGTTGGCCTTGCCCTACGATTCCGCGGGGCCGCAGACCGGCGCGTGGGGCAGGGTCAATCCGATTCACACTTTTGTGTTGACCGGCACCGATGCGGCCGCGGGCGTGCAACCGTTTCCGCATGGGATCGGCGCGGCCGACGACGCCGTCACGATGTTCCTGCAGTGCGGCACGCAATGGGACGCGCTCGCCCATATATTCGACTACGGCAAGATGTGGAACGGACAGGACGCCGCCAGGGTCAGCGCGCGCGGGGCGGAGGTCAACGGAATCGAGAGGATGGCCGAGAAAATCGTCAGCCGCGGAGTCCTGCTCGATATCGCCCGCTTCAAGGGGCTCGAAGCACTGGTGCCGGGCTATCCGGTGACCGAACAGGACCTAATCGGCTGCGCCGCGGCCGAAGAGGTGAAAATCGGACGCGGCGATATCGTGCTGGTTCGCACGGGGCAGCTTGGCTACTGCAAGAAAAACGGCTGGGGTACGTTTGCGGCCGGTGACGCTCCGGGACTTTCCTTCAGCACCGCGGATTGGCTCTACCGCACCGAGATCGCGGGTATCGCGAGCGACACCTGGGGACTCGAAGTGCGGCCCAACGAACTGCCCGACGCTTTTCAGCCGCTCCATCAGGTGATGATCCCCAATATAGGTTTGTTGGTGGGCGAGATTTTCGATCTCGAAAAGATCGCGGAGGACTGCGCCGCCGATAAAATTTACGAGTTCATGTTCGTCGCTCCGCCGCTCCCGATAACCGGCGCGGTCGGCTCGCCGATAAACCCGCAGGCAATCAAATAAGAAGTCTTTTTCACATGGCAAGTCCGACAAATTGGCTGATTTTCGAATTGATGGTTGTGGCAGTGGTGGGAGTGATCGAACTTATCGTCGCTCGCGCGGCCAACAAGCAGAGTAAGCTGTACGGAATCAACGGACAGTGATCCGGTGATCGACGATCGGGAATTGACTAGCCGGGAGCGCGGTCGAGGCGCTGGCGGAGAAGTTGGATCATGCGATGAGCGATGATCGCCGGCGTGTCGCCGCCCGGATGATACCACACGTGCGACCAGTTGAGTCCGCCGATCAGCAGCAGCCGCAGGTAGCGGCGATCGGCAGGGTCGGGCAGCGCAAGCGCGTCGATCAGGTCGCGAAAGCGGGCCTCGTATTGGTCGCGTAGCTCGAGCAGCCGCTCGGCTACCTTGCCGCCCTCGGGCGGCAGCACCCGGATCATCACCTGCGTGTAATCGCTCAATTCGAGCAGGGCCTCGAGATGCGCGGTGCATCCGGCCTCCAGCCGCTCCCACGGAGCCTGCCGCCCGGCCACGGCTGCGTCGACGCGCTCCGCGATATGGCGCAGCCCCTCTTCGTAAACGGCCAGCAGCATCTCCTCCTTGGAAGAAAAATGATAGTAGATGGACCCCGACAGCATCCCGACCTCGCGCGCGATGTCGCGCATTGAGGTGACATGATAGCCGCGCTCGCGGAACAGCCGCGCGGCGACGTCGAGCAGTTGCTGACGGCGATTGTCCTGTCGAGGCGCCCGGCTCGCGGCATTGGCGGGAGTCGACGCGCTCATCTATACGCTCACGCCGCCGGCCCCGCCGGTTCGGATGCGCCCGGCAATCTGGTTTTTGAGCCGCCGATAATCGTGCCTGCCACTCTGAATCCGATGGCTGCCGCCGCGCTCCGTCAGCCGGCTGCCGCCGCGCTCTGATTGTAGCTGCGGCCGTCGGCATTGGGGTCGAACCCCAGATCGCTTAAGTGCGACCTGATTCGATCGTTGAGCAGGCCGACCTTGTCCATGTTGGCGACGACCTGCTGATGCATGTCGCGGCGGAAGAGCTGGCGGAACATCGCCTGCTCGGTGCCCTTGGCGACCTCGAGCCGGTAGCGCTGGATCCCGTCGATCTCGGCCTTGTCGAAACCCACCGCTTCGTAGGCCGCGCGCGGGAACTGGCCGCTCATCACCAGCCGCAGCGCTTCCTTGGTGAAGTCCTCGACCTCGTGGCGCTCGGTCTCGCTGAGCTGTTCGATCTGCTCGGGCAGGCTGATTACGGAAAAGCCCATGTGGCGCGACTCATCGCTCAGAATTTTGCGGCAGATGACGCTGAGCAGCGGATCCTGCGCGCTCTCGGCAAGCATCCGGAACAGCGACACCGCGAGGGTCTCGGCGACGAGCTGCAGGCCGATGGTCTTGATGTACCACTTGCTGCTGCCGATCAGTTGATCGAACAGCGACTTTAAATTGGTGGTCATGGGATAGACCTTGTTGCCCAGCTTCTCCTTGAGGTAGCGCGCGAGGACTTCGGCGTGGCGCGCCTCGTCGACCACCTGCGTGGTCATGAAAAATTTCGAATCGGTGGTCGGCACCATCTGCACCAGCTGGCTGCACGCGATCATCGCGCCCGACTCGCCGTGCAGAAGCTGCGAGAGCCGCCAGGCCGAGAACTCGAGATTGAGTTCCCGCCGCCGCTTGAGATCGAGCTTTTCCCAGTAGGGGCTGCCGTAAGCGTCGATCAGGCCGTCGTGGAATATGCCGCGATCCGGATCGACCGGCGCGCTCCAATCGATATCGCGCGAGACGTTCCATTGGTCGCGCTTGGCGTTCTCGTACAACCGCCGCATGTCGGGCGCGTATACCTCGTAGTCGCGCTGATAGATGGTGTCGATGGAGCTTGGGATCGAATGCCACGTCTCGGTTGTCATCTGCGCCATGTCGGAAAACTCCCTGCTTGGATACGGGCCGCTTAAGCCGTCCCGTTCGCTAAAGCAAACGCTTGTTTGTCTAACTTACGATGATGTCCATCTTTGTGTCAAGCTTCGCGCTACCGTCTCCGGCCTGTCCCGCCATGAAGGTAAACGCAATCCTAACTTCGGGCATGCTAACGTCCGCTGAACTTCGCCTCGCGACGCTCGAGGAACGCTGCCAACCCTTCCTTGCGGTCCTCGGTCGCGTATAGAAAGGCCATCGCCTGGCGCTCCGCTTCGATACCCGTCTTAAGACCGGCGTTTTGCGCAATATCGACCAGCAGTTTCGCGCATCGGAGCCCCACCGGGGGCAGCTTGAGCAGCTTGCGCGCCCACTGCGTCGCGACCTCGAGCGCCTGGCCCGCCGGCGCAATCTCGTTGACCAGCCCGTGATGGAACGCCTGCTGGGCGCTGAGCGGCTCGCCGGTATAGACCATCTGCTTGGCGATCGCCGCCGGCAGCATCCGCGGGAGCCGCTGCGTCCCACCCGCGCCTGGCAGCAATCCGATTTTTATCTCGGGCACGCCGATACTGGTGTCTTCGGCGATGATCCGGAAATCGCAGCACAGCGAAATCTCGCATCCGCCGCCGTACGCGATTCCATTGATTGCGGCGATTGTCGGACGGTCGAGATCCTCGATCCCGTTGAACGCCGTCTGCACGCTCTCGATAAAGCTCATGAAGTCGGGCGGACCGCCGACCTTGGTCAGCGCCGCGATGTCCGCCCCTGCGCAGAACGCGCGCCCGTTGCCGGTAAGGATCACCACACGCGCGTCCGGGTCGGCGCGGATATCGGTGGCGAGCTTGCGCAGGTCGTCGATCATCTCGGGGTTGATCGCATTGAGCTTGCCTGGCCGGTTGAAGCGCACGGTCGCAATCCCGTCGGCACATTCGTATTGCAAAGTCTGATACATCGTTCCTCCTGTTCTGATCCCGCTTGATATTTGATCTCGCCCCACTGTCGGCGACGCGCCGCCGAGACCATCGCCTTAGACCATCGTCAGGCCGCCGCTCACCGAAAGCGCCTGCCCCGTGATGTATGAGGCGTCGTCGGAAGCCAGAAACGCGACCGCCGCCGCGATATCCGCCGGCTCGCCCAGCCGGCCCATCGGCACCGCGCGCTTGAGCGCCTCGTGCAGCTTGGGATTGTGCGTCGCCAGTTCCTGGAGCATCGGCGTGTCGGTCGGACCCGGGCACACGCAGTTGACGGTGATCCCATTGCGCGCCATCTCGCGCGCGAGCGTCTTGCTGAACGCGATCACGCCGCCCTTGGCGCCCGAATAGACCGCTTCGCCGCTCGAGCCGACGCGGCCCGCGTCCGAGCTTATCGATACGATTCGTCCGCCGCCGCGCGCGACCATCGAATCGAGCACCGCGCGGCAGCAATTGATCGGCCCGCGCAGATCGATCGCGAGCACCTTGTCCCAGGTCTCCTCGCTGTTCTTGAGAAACGGCTCCACCCGATCCCAACCAGCGTTGTTGACCAGGATGTCAATCGGGCCGAGACGCCGTTCGGCCTCGGCCACCGCCGCGCGCGCGCTCGCGAGCTTGGCCACGTCGATCGCAAGTCCGATCGCGCCGCCGCCGATCTCGTTTGCCGCAATTTCGGCGCCCGCCTGATCGAGGTCGGCGAGCGCGACCTTGCATCCCTCCTCGCGCAGGCGTTGCGCGATGCCTCTGCCGATTCCGCGTCCGGCGCCGGTGACGAATGCGACCTTGCCGCTTAGTCCGCGCATCTGAGGTTCCCTCCTTGGGCAAAACGCGGCGCAAGCCGCGCGCGGCGCGATTATAATCCCGTTGCGCTCGCGATTAGAAAGCCGCAGATAAGCTCAGCGTCATCGGAATCGGCGCGGCGGTGCGCGTCCTCCTGCTCCCTGTGCGCCTCAAGCCAAACTCTGCTAGGAGAGAAGGTTGAGACGCGCCGGCAGATGCCGGCGCCCACCGAACCGGTGCGGAGGCCAGGCGATGAAAGCGATCGATGGTGACAGTCACTTTATGGAGCCGATGGATCTGTTCGAGCGCTATATCGATCCGGCCTTTCGCGAGCGCACGATCAAGATGGTCCGTGACCCTGAAACGGGCAAGGCCGCGATGCTCGCCGACGGCAAGCCGCTCAAGCTCCGCGACGTCGACCAGATAATGGGCATCCTGGTTGGCTACGGAGAGAAGGAGCAGGGACTCAACATCGGCAACTTCGACCGCTACCTCGGCTACAGCCAGCAATGGCAAGACATGGACGCGCGCGTGCGCTTCCTCGACGAGGAGGGCTTCGACAAGCAGGTGCTCTATCCGAGCCTCGGCATCGTGTGGGAGGGCGAGGTCGACGACCCCGCGCTGGCCGACGCGCTCTGCCGCGCTTACAACACCTGGGCGTTTGAGCTGGTCGCCTCGCACAAGGATCGCCTGTTTCCCGCCGCGCACATCTCGATCCGCGACCCCGCGCTCGCGGTGCGCGAGATGGAACGGGTCGCAAAGCTCGGCGCACACACCATCTTCATCTCTTCCGCGCCCGTGCGCGGCCACAGCTTCGGCCATCCCGAATTCGACCCAATCTGGGCGGCGGCCGAATCGCTCGATCTCGCCGTCGGCATCCACTTGGTTTCGCATCGCAACTACACCGGCAGCGCCTGGTACAAGGATCCCAAGCCGGGCCTGATGTACTTCACCATGAGCATCATCCAGGACCCGCGGATGGCGCTGACCACAATGGTGGTGGACGGCGTGTTCGAGCGCTTTCCTAAACTCCGCGTTGCGACGGTCGAGGCGATGGTCGGATGGGTGGGCGAATGGATCGAGCGCCTGGACTATCGCTACTCGTACATGGGTCACACGTCCCAGATGAAACGCCCGGCCGAGGAATATTTCCATCGCAACATCTGGATCAGCGCCGATCCGGAAGAGCGGATGTTCCCATATATCGTGCAGTTCGCCGGCGACGATCGCTTCTTCATCGGCTCGGATTACCCGCACGCCGAGGGGTTCGTGCGCCCGGTCGAGAAGGTGCGCAAGCAACTGGCGTCGCTGCCCAAGGCCTCGGTCGACAAGATTCTCGAGACCAACGCGCGCAACTTCTACCACATCTAAGCGCCGCTTCGATCCGTTGTCGGCGCGGCGCCGGAAAGATGTAAAATAGCGAAGGTCAGGCCGGCGCATTCCCGGCCCGCGAACTCGCGAGCAGCGACGACGCAGCCGTCCCGCACTAAGGTCAAATCAAGACCAAGATCATAATAATGCCGATAAAATTCGAAACCGACCCGAGCCGCTATTGGCACTGGAAGCTCGAAACCTCGCGCGACCGCGCGCGGCTCACGATGAAGGTCGATAAAGCCGGCGGCCTCACCCCGGGCTACGCGCTCAAGCTCAATTCGTACGATCTGGCGGTGGATATCGAGCTCGCCGACGCCGTGACGCGCCTGCGCTTCGAGCATCCGGGCGTGAGCGTGGTCACGATCGATAGCGCCCTGGACGGGATGTTCTGCGCCGGCGCCAACATCTTCATGCTCGCGCACGCCGACCACGGCTTCAAAGTCAACTTCTGCAAGTTTACCAACGAGACCCGCCTGGCGATCGAGGACGCGACCGCCAACAGCGGCCAGCGCTACGTCGCCGCGCTCAACGGCACGTGCAGCGGTGGCGGTTACGAATTGGCGCTCGCGTGCGAGGAGATAATCCTGGTCGACGACCGCCGCTCGGCCGTGAGCCTGCCCGAGATCGCATTTCTCGGCGTGCTGCCCGGCACCGGCGGCCTTACTCGCCTGGTCGACAAGCGCAAGGTGCGCCGCGACCTCGCTGACGTCTTCTCTACGCTGGCCGAGGGCGTGCGTGGCGAACGCGCGGTCAAATGGGGGCTGGTCGACGCGATTGCGCCGCGCTCGCGCTTCAACGAGGCGGTGGCCGAACGCGTCGCGGCACTTGTCGATTCGAAGCGGGCCGGACGCGCCGGAATCGCGCTCGATGCACTTGCGCCCGCCGAGAGCGACACGGAAATCCGCTATCGGCATCTAACATTACGCCTCGATCCCGCTCAGCGCTTGGCCGAGTTGATCATCCAGGGGCCTCAAAGCGTCCCGGAGATCCCGTCCGACGCGGCGGCGCTTGGTGCGGCCTTCTACCCGCTGCGGCTTTTCCGCGAAATCGACGACGCGCTTCTGCGCCTGCGCTTCAATTATCCGGAGATCGGCCTGGTGCTGATCAAATCCGCGGGCGACCTCGACCGCGTCGCCGAGCTGGACCGCGCGATGTGGGAGCGGCGGCGCGACTGGTTCATCAACGAAACGCTGCTGCTCATGAAACGCGTGCTCAAGCGCCTCGATCTCACGGCCAAAAGCTTCTTCGCGATTATCGAGCCGGGTTCATGCTTTGCGGGCTCGATGCTCGAGCTCGCGCTCGCCGCCGACCGCATCTATATGAAATCGGGCGCGGACGCGTGTATCGCCACCGGAGCGCTCAATGCCGGCGCGCTCCCGATGGGCAACGGGCTAAGCCGTCTCAGCACGCGTTTCATCGCCGACCCGGAGCACGCCGCGTCGCTTGCCGCCGGCGGCACGTTCGACGCGCAAGCGGCGCTGGAGGCTGGGTTGGTGACGGCCGCGCCGGATGAGCTGGATTGGGAGGAAGAGCTGCGGCTGGCGGTAAGCGAGCGGCTTTCGCTCTCGCCCGACGCGCTTACCGGGATGGAAGCGAGCATCCGGTTCGCCGGGCCGGAGACGATGGAGACGCGGATTTTCGGACGGCTGTCGGCGTGGCAGAACTGGATCTTCCAGCGCCCCAACGCGATCGGCGAGCACGGCGCGCTCAAGCTCTACGGCCAGCCGCAGAGCCCGCAATTCGATTATCGACGCACCTGAACAATTCGCGCCGCGCTCGGCGCGCTGGAGCTTTACCAGCCATGATCGGCGAAATTCCCAACAACGTTGATCTCGATCACGACCCGCAACTGCGCCGGGCGCTCGCGACGTGGCATCCGCGCTTCCTTCAATGGTGGAACGAAGTCGGACCCGAGGGCTTCGACACTTCCACCGTCTATCTGCGCACGGCGATAAGCGCGTCAGCCGACGGATGGGCCAACTACGCGTATGTGAAGATGCCGGAGTACCGATGGGGCATCTTCCTGGCGCCGCAGGAGAACCGCAAGGTCGGTTTCGGCGACAATCCGGAAGCTGAGCCGTGGCAGCAGGTGCCGGGCGAGTTCCGCAAGGAGCTGCGCCGCATCATCGTGACCCAGGGCGACACCGAACCGGCCTCGGTCGAGCAGCAGCGCCTGTTGGGCAAAACCGCGCCGTCGCTGTACGACCTCCGCAACCTGTTCCAGGTCAACGTCGAGGAGGCGCGCCACCTGTGGGCGATGGTCTATCTGCTGCATCGCTTCTTCGGACGCGACGGCCGCGAAGAAGCCGAGGAGTTGCTCACGCGGCGCAGCGGCCATCGCGACCATCCGCGCATCCTCACCGCGTTCAACGCGCCGATCCGCGACTGGCTGGATTTCTTTTGCTTCGCGATGTTCACCGACCGCGATGGCAAATATCAGCTCGAGTCGCTCTCCGAGAGCGGCTTCGATCCGCTCTCGCGGACCACGCGCTTCATGCTGACCGAGGAGGCGCATCACATGTTTGTCGGCGAGACTGGAGTACAGCGCGTCGTGCAGCGCACCGCCGACCTGATGAAGCAGTCGGGCCGCGCCGACATCCATGCGCTCGGCGGCATCGAGCTCGCCGTCATCCAGAAGTACATCAGCCTGTGGTACTCGGAGAGCCTCGACCTGTTCGGCGCCGAGGATTCGAGCAACGCGGCGACCTATTTCGCGACCGGCATCAAGGGGCGTTACCGCGAGCATAGCGCCAACGTCTATCGCGAGCATCGCGCGCTGGAGGGCGAGTACGAGCTGCGGCTGCCCGGCGGCATGGTCGAGCGGATTCCGTTGCGCCGCGCGATGAATGCGGCCCTGCGCGACGCCTTCGTGCAGGATTGCGAGCGCGGACTTGCGCGATGGAACCGCGAGCTCGCCGCGCGCGGCCTCGAGCCGCGGCTCGCGCTGCCGCACGCCGGTTTCAATCGCAAGGTGGGCGCGTACGCGGGGCAATGCTGCGATCCGCGCGGAGAGGTGCTCCCGGCCGAAGAGTTCGCGGCGCGGCGTGGCGAATGGCTGCCGACCGAGGAAGATCGCGCGCGCAACGCCGAGCTGATGCAGCCGGTATACGAGCCGGGCAAAATCGCGGGATGGATCGCGCCGCCGGCCAAGGGCATCAACGGCCAGCCGCTCGATTTCGAGTACGTGATCCTGAGCTAGCCGCCGGCGCGCCAGAATAGCTGGAATATCCGCTCCGGCGTGAGCGGCAGTTCGGCGGGCTCGATGCCCAGCGGTCCGAGCGCATCCGCGATCGCATTGGCGACCGCCGCCGGCGCGCCGATCGCCCCAGACTCGCCAACGCCGCGAAAGCCACCGAGCGTGACCTGCGATTCGGTTTCCAGGTGATACGTCTCGACGTTAGGTAGCTCGGGAGCCGATGGCACCAGGTAGTCCATCAGCGTGCCGGTCAGTAGCTGGCCCGCATCGTTGTAAACAATCTCCTCGAGCAGCGCGCCGCCTATCCCCTGTGCGACGCCACCCTCGATCTGCCCGTCGACAATCAGCGGATTGATCACGCGGCCGCAATCGTCGGCCACGACGTAGCGCAGGATCTTTACCGCGCAAGTCTCGCGATCGATCTCCAACATCACGGCGTGCGTCGCCGGAGTCGCGGTGCCGTAGTACGGATCGTAAAAGAGCGTCGCTTCGAGTCCGGGCTCCATTCCGCGCGGGAGGCGCTTGGCGCCGGCGTAGGCGGCTTGCGCGATGTCGCGGAGCGTTATCCGCTGCCCGGCGCGGCCGCGCGCCCACGGCACGCCGCCGCCCGCGTCGAGCGCCGCTGGCTCGGTCTCGAGCAGATGGGCCGCGATACGCCGCGCCTTGTCGCAAATCGCGCGCGCGGTAAGGATGGCGGCGCCGCCGCCCAGCACCGCGCCGCGACTGGCGTAGCTCCCGGTGCCGTAAGGCGTAAACGCGGTGTCGCCGAAGCGCACCCGGACATCTTCAAGCGGTACTTCAAGTTCATCCGCGACCACCTGCGCAAGCGCCGTCTCCAGCCCCTGGCCGTGCGAGGCCACGCCGAAGATCGCGGTCACGGTACCCGACGGATCGACGCGAATTGTCGCCGCCTCGGTCCCCGCGGGCACCGGCATCCCGGGCGCCGCCGGCGTCGCCGATCCGATGCCGGTCAGCTCCGCATACGAGCCAAAGCCGATGCCGACCAGCCGTCCGGCCGCGCGCATCCGCTCCTGCTCCGCGCGCGCCGCCGGGTAGTCCAGCGCCTCGCACGCTTTCTTCATGCATTCGATGAAGCCCGCGCGGTCCCATACGATTCCAGTCGCCGTCTTGTAGGGAAATTCCTCGGCGCGCACGAAGTTGCGCATCCGCAGTTCCACCGGATCGATTCCCAACCGGCGCGCCGCGCGATCGATTAGCCCTTCCATCGCAAAGGCCGCCGGCGGCCGTCCCACGCCGCGGTTGGGGCCGAGCGGCGCCTTGTTCGTCGCCACTGCGCGCGCCCGCGCCCAGTAGATCGGCACGCGATACGGGCCGGGCATGAAGCTCGCGACCTGGATCGGCTCGATCACCGCGGTCCACGGGTAAACCGAGTACGCGCCGACGTCGCCGATAATGTCGGCGCTGAGCGCGACGATCATGCCGTCGTTGTTGACGCGCAGCTCGGCGTCGATGATCTCGTCCCATCCCTGCGAAGTCGCAAGCAGGTCCTCGCGCCGGTCGCCTATCCATCGGACCGGCCGTTCAAGCATCCGAGCCAGCGCCGCAATCGCGATCTCCTCGGGATAGACCGACGACTTCGCGCCAAAGCCGCCGCCGACATCGCCTGCGATCACGCGAACGAGATGCTCGGGCAGGTCCAGATGGAGCGCGAGAGCGCTCCGCACCAGGCCGGGGCACTGCGTGGCCGAGTGAAGCGTCAGCTCGCCGGAGCCTGGATTGTACTCGGCCAGGCATCCGCGCGGCTCGATCGCGACAACGGCGTGGCGATGAAACCTAAAGTGTTCCTTGATGATGAGATCGGCGGGCGGCGGCGGATCAAAACTGCCACGCGCGAACTCGCGCGTAACCAACAGGTTGCTGCCGGCCTCGTGATGGACCAGCGGGGCGTCGGCGGCAAGCGCGGTTTCGGGATCGGCCACAACTTCGAGCGGTTCGTATTCCACGACGATCCGCTCCAGGGCGTCTTCGGCAAGGTAGCGGCTTTCCGCGACCACGGCGGCGACCGCCTCACCCACGTAGCGCACGGCCGCGGCCGCGAGCGCCGGGACCGGCGTCACCTTGTAGCCCGGCATCGTCGAGGCCGCGACCATCGGACGCGCGAGCGCCGCCATCTCGGCGCCGGTCACGACCGCGACTACGCCCGCGCTCGCGCGCGCCGCCGCCGCGTCGATCGTGAGGATTCTCGCGTGCGCATGCTCCGAGCGCAAAAAGGCGACGTGCAGCGTCCGCGGCGGCAAATAATCCGCGACGTAGGCGCCGCGCCCGGTCAGAAAGCGGCGGTCCTCGACCCGCCGCACGCGCGTGCCCACCAATTTGCCGTCGCCGGTCGCCATCCATTGCTCCGTGCGACCGCCGCGCTCAGCCGCGGTCGCGCAGCACGCGGCGCAGAATCTTGCCGTTGGCGGTCTTGGGCAGCTCCGTCATGAATTCGATCTGATGCGGCACCTTGTAGGGCGCGATCACACGGCGCACGTAGTCGCGAATTTCGTCGGCCAGAACGTCGGAGCCCGCCTGTGCCGCGCGCAGCGCGACGAAAGCTTTGACGCGCGCGCCGATCTGCGGATCGGGAATCCCCACCACCGCGGCTTCGAGCACCGCTGGATGCTCCAGCAGCGCGGACTCGACCTCCTTGGGCGAGATCAGGTAGGCGCGGCTTTTTATCAAATCGTCGGAGCGCGAGACGTACCAGAAGTAGCCGTCGTCATCGACGTACGCGATGTCCTGCGTGTAGTACCATCCCTCGCGATTCACCGCGGCCCAGCGCGCCGCCGCCTTGCGATAGCCCAGCGTGAGCCCCGGATGGCCGTTGCGGAGCACCAGGTTGCCCGGCTCGCCGCGCTTTTGTTCGCGCCCTTCGTCGTCGAGGATCGCGGCCTCGTAGCCTCGCAGCGGCTTGCCCATCGAACCCGGCTTCACTTCCATCCCGATCCGGTTGCCGATGAAGATGTGCGTCTCGGTCTGGCCGATGCCGTCGTAAATCGTTACGCCGAAGCGGCGGCGGAATTCGTTGAACGTATCCGCGGGCAGCGCCTCGCCCGCGCTGACGCAGGCGCGCAATGAGTCGAGGCGGTAGCGCCGTTCCGCGCCGGGCAACGCGAGCATCATCCGGTAGATCGTCGGCACCGCGGCGAGAATGGTCACGCGATGGCGCTCGATAGTTTCGAACGCGGTCTCGGGCGTGAAACGGCCGTGCGGTACCACGATCGCCGCGCCTTCCATCAGTGGATACAGGCATCCGGAACCGAGCGGATAAATGAACGACCAATCCTGCGGCTGATAACAGACGTCGTCCGCACTCATCCGCATCATCTCGCGATTAAATGGATCGCCCGTGCCAATCAACCAGCGATGGGCCTGCTGGACGCCCTTGGGGTCGCCGGTAGTGCCGGAGGTATAGATCACGAACGCCGGCTGGTCGCGATGGGTCCGCGCGGGGACGAAGTCGTCAGGTGCCTCGGCCATCAGGCGCTGCCACGAGAGTGTGCGCCGGCCATCGACGGCGACGCCATCCGCGCCAGCCAGGATGATATGACGGAGCATCGGCGTCCGCGCGCTCACTGCCTCGATCGGGCCGAGCAATTCGGGCGTCGAGACGGCGACCACCGCCTCGCTATTGAGCAGAATCTTCTCGACCTCGTGATCGCGGAACAGGAAGCTGGTCGGCAGCACCACCGCGCCGGCCTTAATCGTGCCCAGGATCGCGATCAGCGTGTTGAGACTGGTGCCGAGCCGCAGCATCACGCGATCGCCCTGGCCGACGCCGAGCGCGCACAGCGCGTTGGCGAAGCGGTTGGTGAGCGCGCGAAGATCGGCGAAAGTGTATGCGCGGCCCTCGGCCCATGCGGCGACGCGCGCGCCGCGGCCTTGCTCGACGTGGCGGTCGACGACGTAGCTCGCGAGGTTGAGCTGCTCGGGAATTTCGAGATAGCCGCGCACCATGTTGCCGCTCATTGCGACGCTCATTGCGCCGAGCGCATCCGCTCCGCCGCCGCTTTCACCGCGCGCACGATTCCCTGGTACCCGGTGCATCGGCAAAGCACTGCGGAGAGCGCCTCGCGAATCTCCTCCTCGCTCGGATCGGGATTGACGCGTAGAAAGTCGTACGCCGCCATCAGCATCCCCGGCGTGCAGAAGCCGCACTGAAGTCCGTGATGCTCCCAGAACGCCTCCTGCAATGGATGCATCTTGCCCTCGCGCGCGAGGCCCTCGACCGTCATCAACTGAGCGCCGTCGGCCTGCACCGCGAGCATCAGACACGAACGCGCCGCTTCGCCGTTCAGCAGGATCGTGCACGCGCCGCAAATCCCGTGCTCGCATCCGACATGCGTGCCGGTAAGTCCAAGGTCCTCGCGCAAAAAGTCGACCAGCAAACGGCGCGGCTCAGCCCATCCCTCGCGCGCCTGGCCGTTCACGGTGAGGCGAATTTTTCTTGGCTCAGCCATGGGCATTTTCTCGCTTGCGCGATCGCTCGACCGCGCGCCTGAGCGCCCGGCGCGTCAGCACGCGCGTTAGATGGCGCCGGTACTCGGCCGAGGCGTGCAGGTCGGCGCCGGGATCGACCAGCTCGGCCGCGCGCGCGGCCGCATCATCTATGTAGCGATCATCAACGCGGCCGTGCTCTAGGATTTGCTGCGCGCCACCGAGACTCATCGCCGTCGGACCGGCGCCGCACGCGGCCAGGCGCGCCGAACGGAATCGATCGCCCTCGACCACGACCATCGCGGCAATCCCAACAATCGCGAAATCGCCGTGGCGCCGGCTGAACTCCTCGAAGGCCCACCCGGAATTGGGCGCCCGCGCCGCCATCCGCACCTCGACCAGCATTTCGCCCGGCTGCAAAGCGGTGGTCATGAAGCCCACGAAAAAATCGGCCGCGCGCACCACCCGCTCGCCGGCGGTGCCGCGAATCACTAGCTCAGCGTCGAGCGCCGCTGCGACTGCGGGATATTCCGCGGCCGGGTCGGAGTGCGCGAGGCTGCCGCCAATCGTACCGCGCGTGCGGGTCGGCAGATGGCCAACCCATCGCGTCGCTTCCGCCAGCAGCGGCAGGCGGCCTTTCACTATCGGAGAAAATTCGATCGCGCGCTGACGCGTCATCGCGCCCATCCGCACTTGCCCGTTTTCCTCCTTGATATAGGCGAGGTCGGCCGCGCGATTGAGATCGACGATTACGGCGGGCGCGCTCAGGCGAAAGTTCAGCAGCGGCACGAGGCTCTGACCGCCGGCGAGCAGCCGCGCGTCGGCGCCGTAACGGCCGAGCAATTCGAGCGCCTCGGCGACGCTCTGCGGCGCTTGGTATTCAAATGGTGGCGGCTTCATCGCTGGTTGCGCTTGGCGGCCTCGAGCAGATGCCACAGCCGGCTCGGCGTGATCGGCAATTCGGTTATCCGCACGCCGAGCGGCGCAAGCGCGTCGCTCACCGCGTTGGCGACTACCGCCGGCGCGGTCATCGAACTCGCCTCGCCCAAGCCCTTGGCGCCAAGCGTGGTGAACGGTGACGGGCTCGCGAGATGCTCGACCTCGACGGTCGGCGCCTGGCTCGCCGATGGCACCAAGTAGTCCATGAAAGTGCCGGCGAGGAACTGGCCCTCGGAATCGTAGGCCAGCTCTTCCCATAGTGCTCCGCCCAGTCCGTGCAGTGCGCCACCGACGATCTGGCCCTCGGCGATCAGCGGATTGACGATCACGCCGGCGTCGTGCACCGTGACGTAGCGCAGAATTTTGATCTCCGCGGTTTCAGGATCCACCTCGACCGCCATCACTTCCGCGATGAAGCCGTAGGTGTTCGACGAGTTGACGCGATCCTGCGCGTCGGGGCTGTCGGCCAGCGGAAACCCGAACACTGCGGTCGCTTCCAGCGCGGGTTCCATCCCGGGCGGCAGCGCCTGCGTGTTCCAATGCGCGCGGCCGGCCAGTTCCTTCAACGTCAGGCCGCGGGCGCCGTTGTCGCGCGCGATCACGCGCCCGTCGGCCAGGACCAGGTTCTCGGCCGGCGTCTCGGTGAGCGCGGAGGCGAGACGCATGAGCTTGTCCTTGAGCTTGCGTGCGGCGAGCGCCGCGGCGCTGGTGCCGACCGAGCCGAAGCGGCTCGAATAGGTGCCCGACGAAATTCCCCACACGCGCGTAAAGGTATCCATCTCGTCGACCACCGTGATGTCGCCCGGCGCGAGCCCGAGCTCGTCGGCCACGATTTGCGCGACGATCGTCTGATGGCCCTGGCCCTGCGGCGCGGTGCCGAGAATCGCGGTCACTTTGCCAAGCGGATCGATCTTGACCGTGGCGCTCTCGATCGCGCCGGACTTTTGCAGGTAACCGGGGCGCGCACGCGTCGCCGGGTCGAGCGCGATCGTCACGTAACCCATGTTGGAGACCGACGGATCGACCGCGACGGCAAGTCCCACGCCGTAAAGCCGCCCGGCGGCGCGCGCGCGTACCTGCTCCTCGCGCAGTCGAGCGTAGCCGGCGGCTTCAAGCGCCCGCTCGAACGCGGCCGGGTAGTCGCCCGAATCGTAAAGGCCCCCCGACGGCGTGCGATACGGAAATTGATCGGCCTGGATAAAATTGCGCCGGCGCACTTCCGCCGGATCCATCGCCAGGCGCTCCGCCAGCAGATCGACCATCCGCTCGATTTCGAAATAGAGATGGCCGCAGGCGTAGCCGCGATTCGGGCCGGTCAGGCTCTTGTTGGTCATCACGACGTGCGCGTCGGCGGCCAGGTTGGCGAAGCGGTACGGCCCCACCCAGTTGCCGATCGGGCGAAAGGTGCATCCCGGTTCCGGGCTGCGAATGTAACCACCGACATTGTCGTACCATCGCGAGCGCATCGCCAGGATCGTGCCGTCGTTGCGCGCGGCCAGTTCGCGATAGGCCACGCGGTCCGCCCCGCTGGAGGAGGCCAGCAGATGCTCGCGGCGATCCTCGATCCATCGCACGGTCACGCCCGTGCGCATCGCGGCCAGCCCGATCAGCGCAAGATAGGGAAAGATGCTGGTCTTGATTCCGAAGCTACCCCCGATGTCGGGCGGCACGACGAAGCGCAGCCGGTTCTCCGCCAATCCTAGCGCGCGCGCGACCAGCGCATGCAGGATGAACGGCCCCATGAAGTTCGAGGTGATCGTAAGCACGCCGGTACTCGGATCGTAGGCCGCGATCACGCCGTAGGTTTCGATCGGTGTGGACGAATATTTGGGATAGCAAAACCGCTCGCGGATCACGACGTTGGCACCGGCGAATGCGCCCTCGACGTCGCCGTAGACGATCTCGCGATGGCACGCCTCGTTGGAGCCCACATTCTCGTGCAGAATCGGCGCGCCGGACCTGAGCGCGTCCTCGGCATCGACCACCGCCGGCAGCGGCTCATACTCGACCTGGATAAGGTCGAGCGCGTCCTCGGCCAGATAACGGTCGCGCGCGATCACCACCGCCACCGGCTCGCCGACGAAGCGCGCCTTGTCGGTCGCGAGGCAATAATATTTGACGGGCGCTTCCACTCCGACTGCGAAGGGATGGGTGTATGCAAGCACGTCGGCGCCGGTTATCACGCCGGCAACTCCCGGCGCGCCGAGCGCCGCCGAGGCGTCGATCGAGCGGATTCGCGCGTGCGCGTGAGAGCTTCGCAGGATCGCCGCCGCGTATGGTTCCTTGAGCGGCAGGTCGGCAATAAAAACGCCGCGCCCGGTCAGCAGGCGCGGATCTTCGACACGCTTAAGCGGCTGTCCTACCCACTGTGCCATCGCCTTCCGTTTTCGGTCCGTTTTCGGTCCGTTCTGATCTTGCGCGAAAGCGGATGCTCTCCCATCCGCCCCCGGCCTACGTTATGTTGACAAAACGATTTTCGTCAACGAGATTGCCCGGCGGCCAAAAGCTGTGCTGGGGCGGCGAAAAATCCACGGATTTAGCACGGACTCAATAGATGATTCGTAGAGCGATGGGCACGGCGGTGCTGATCATCTTCGGCGTGATCTGCGCGGGGCTGGTCGCGGAAGTCGGCGTGCGAGTCGCCAACCGATTTTTTCCGTATTTCTATTGCTACGACGCCGCGCGCGGATGGGGGTTGCGGCCGAACACCGCCGGTTACTATCGGCGCGAGGGCGCCGCCTACGTCGCGATCAACAGCGGCGGTTTTCGCGGCCCCGAATTCGCCACGCCCAAGCCGCCTGGCACCATGCGTATCGCGGTGCTCGGCGATTCCTACACCGAAGCGATCCAGGTGCCGTACGAGGACACCTTCGCCTCGGTCGCGGCGCGCAAGCTCGCGCAATGCCCCTTGCTCAAGGGACGGCGCGTCGAAGCGCTCAATTTCGGCGTCGACGGCTACGGCACCACGCAGGAGCTGGTGACGCTGCGCCAACACGTATGGGCCTACCAACCGGACATCGTGGTGCTCGCGATTTTTCTCGGCAACGACGTGCGCAACAACTCGGTCACGCTCGAAGGCAATCTGTGCCGGCCGTTCTACGTCGAGCGCGACGGCAAGCTCATGCCAGCCGGCCCGTTCCAAAACTCAAATTCGTTTCGCCTGTGGTGTATGGCGCGCTTCGACTATCGCAAATCCGGATTGCTCTCGCTGATCGGCGGCGCCTGGACGATCCTGCGCACTCGCAACCAACAGCCAACCGCCGAATTGCCAGTCGAACGCGCAATCAACTACGACATCTACAAACCGCCCACTGGGCAGACCTGGCGCGACGCCTGGCAAGTCACCGACGACCTGGTCGCGGAAACCCATCGCGAGGCCGCGCGGCATGGCGCGGCATTTCTGACTGTGACGCTCGACACCAGCATCCAGGTTTGGCCCGACCCGAAGGTGCGAGAGAATTTCATGAAGCGCATCGGCGTCAGCGACCTGTTCTATCCCGACCGCCGAATCGCCGCGCTCGGCGAGCGCGACGGCTTCGACGTGTTGACGCTCGCCGAGCCGCTCTACCAGTACGCGCAGGCGCATCACGCTTTTCTGCACGGCTTCGCGAACAGCAAAATCGGCTTCGGCCACTGGAACGTCGAGGGCCATCGCGTGGCCGGCGAGCTTATCGGCGAGCGGCTGTGCGCGATGCTCGCGGCGCGCAAGCGCGCGAGCTGCGCGGTCGGAGCGGCGGGAGCGCCCGCCGAAGCGGGCGCTCCCGCCGCTCCGGCGCACGGTGGCGCGCCGCGATAGCGGCGCGCCACCGCCTCGTCCGCGCGCAGATACCCCCCGCGCGCCGGCGTGCTGCCCCTGCGCTGCGAGGGGGCTTCCCGCGCCGCAGGCGCGGGAAGCCCCCTCGCAGCGCAGCAGATTTGCGCCACGCCCTAGCCCAGCCGCTGGTCGAATTGCAGGATGATCCCGTCGGGATCCTCGAACAGGCACGTCAGCACTTTCTTGCCCGGCGGCTCGCCGTAGGCGATCGAGTCCGATTCGTACGGGCCCACGAGAATCTTCACTTCCGCCGCTTTCAGCCGCTCGACCCGTTCGCGCAGGTCGCTCACCCAGAAGGCGAAATGATGAATCCCGAGCTGGTCGATTTTGATCGGCCGGCCCGACGGCTCTCCCGGCTTCTGCGAGAGCACGACGAAGCCCGCCTCAGGACCGTCGGCCCACTTGAGATAGACCGCGCGCCGGCGCTTGTGCGCCGGATCGGCGAACAGCCGCTCCGAGCCGCGCACCGGCTCCTCCTTGTCCAGGCTCACGGTCAGCCCGAGCAGATCGCGGTAAAAGCGCAGCGAGCGCTCCATGTCGCTGACGCCAATCGCGACGTGTGAAATTCCACGCATTGCCTTTACCCTCCGCACTCTGGTCGAATGATGCGCAATCGTGAACCGTGAAGTGAACAGTGACAAGCCCATTTCTACTGTCCGTGCTCGATAGCCGTCAAATCCGCCGCCGGATCGCACTCGGCTTCACGGCCGCGATGCTGGCGGCGATTGTCCTCGCGGCGATTGGAGTTCAAAGCACTCACGCTCAGGGTCAATCTCCAGCCGAAGTGCAGATCGGACCGAGCCCCGGCCCGGAGGTGCAACCCGGCATCGGGGATCGCGAAGCCGAGCAAGCCGGCGTCGCCCTGGAGCAGCTTGCGCGATCCAATTTTGGCGAGCTGGGCGAGGCCGAAGTAAAACTCGTACATGCGGCGCCGCAGCGCGCGCTTTTATGGGTGGGGCCGAACAACGACGCGAACAGCGGCGTCAACGATCCGTCGAATGCTTCCGACTGGCCGCCCGGGCGGATGATCCGCGCGACGCTCATCCGATGGCTCGCCGCCGATCCGCAGGCGCGGCCCTACGTCCATCCGAGCGGCATCGGGATCGGCGGCGCCGCGATCGACGGGCAGATCGATCTTTCCTACCTGACGCTCAACGCGCCGCTCACGATCATCAACTCGGCAATCCCCGCAGGTATCGACTTCTCCTTCGCGCATTTGCAGAGCCTCGACCTTTCGCACGATGTAACGGGCCCCATCACCGGCGACCGCGCGACGATTACCGGTGACCTCCAGTTACCGGCCGGGAGATACGGCCCCATCTCAGGCGACCGTTTGACGATTACCGGCGACCTGCAGTTCACCGGCGGCGATTATGGACCGGTAAGTCTTTTTCGCGCCGAGATCGGCGGCAGCCTCGATTGTAGCGGCGGGCGTTTCGTTGGCGGCCTCGATCCGCTGTCGATCGTGGAAGCCAACATCAAGGGCGACGCGTCGTTCAATAGCGGCTTCACCACCAACGGCGTGGTCGATCTGACGCTCGCGCAAATCGGCCGCGGGCTGAGCTTCAAGGACGCCCATTTCGTCGGCACTGGCGTCAACGGACTCAATGCCGACCGCGCGACGATCGACGGAACGTTTTACTGGGACAGCATCGCGCGCACGCCAGGCACCGAGCTTAACCTCACCAGCGCCCACGCCGCGGCGCTGTGGGACGACGCCGCGAGCTGGCCCGCGGCCGGCAATCTATTCATCGACGATTTCGTTTATGGCGACATCAGCGGCGGTCCGAACGACGCACCCGCGCGGCTGCGATGGCTTGCGCGCCAGCCGTCCGGCTACCGGCCGCAACCCTACGGCCAACTCGCGAAGGTGTTGCGTGAGCGCGGCGCCGACGTCGGCGCGGTCGACGTGATGATGGCCAAGGAGGACGCGCGCCGCAACCAGGGCGGGCTCGGATGGGGCGAGCGGCTGTGGAGCCGCGTGCTCGACGTCACGATCGGGTATGGGTACCGGCCGATGCGCGCGCTGTGGTGGATTTTCTCTTTCGTCGCGTTGGGATCGGTGCTGTTCGGATTGGGCTACCACGAGCGCGCGATCACGCCGACCGAGCCCGAGGCCTACGATTCCTTCGTGAAAACCGGCGAGCCGCCACGCCACTATCCGCCGTTTAACGCTGTGGTCTATTCGCTGGAGAATTTCCTGCCGGTGGTCGATTTGCATCAGGGAACGTACTGGAGGCCGAATCCGCGTCATGGGATGGGCGGGCGGATGCGCGCGCTCTCGGGCACGCTGCTCCGATGGTACTTGTGGGTGCACATACTTGCCGGATGGATAATCACGCCGTTGCTCGCCGCGGGTCTCTCGGGCCTGGTGCGCCCGGACTGAGCGGGCTGCGCGAGATCTTCACCTCTCCTTGGACAAGGAGAGGGAACCCAGAAGAGCGGTTTTGGAGATCGCGCGCGGAGTTATGCTACACAAAGAGTGGCCTGCGCGACGGGCGCGCATTTGGAGGTATTACGTGGCATCGATCGAATTCGGCGTGGCGCTGACCGGGGTCAAGGGAGTGGCTGAGTTCGCTCGGTTCGCCGAGCGCCTCGGCTACGACTACCTGACTTGCGGCGAGCACGTGATGTTTCACGGACCGGTATCGAACTCGCTCATCGCGTTGTCGGTGGCCGCGGGAGCGACCGAGAAGATCAAGCTGATGAGCTCGATCGTGCTGCTGCCGCTGTATAACCCGGTGATGCTGGCCAAGCAGACCGCGGTGCTCGACGTCGCCTCGGGCGGCCGCTACCACCTGGGGGTCGGAATCGGCGGCGAGTTCCCCAAGGAGTTCGAGGCGATTGGCGTGCCGGTCAAGCAGCGCGGATCGCGCTCCAACGAAGCGCTCGAAGTGGTTCGCAGGCTCTGGATGGAGAAGGATGTCACCTTCGAGGGCCGCTACACGCGCTTTTCGGGCGTCACGCTCGAACCGGCGCCCACACAGAAGCCCCATCCTCCGATCTGGGTCGCCGGGCGCAAGGAACCCGCGATGCGCCGCGCGGCGAAGTATGCCGACGGATGGCTGCCGTACATGTACACGCCCGAGATGCTGCGCGAGAGCCTGACCAAGATCGACGCGTTCGGCCGCGAGGCCGGACGCGACATGAGCGTGTTTCGCCCCGGACTCTTCATCTTCACTTCAGTCTACCCCGACCGCAAAGAGGCCGAGGAAGTCGCCGCGCGGTCGCTCGGCAAAAATTATGCGCAGGATTTCTCCAAGATCGCCGGCCGCTATGTGCTCTATGGCAGCCCCGAGGACTGCCGCAAGCGGCTGCGGGAATATATCGATGCCGGTGCGCGCAGCGTGATGTTCAGTTGGGCCTGCCGCCACGACGATATCGAACGCAACATGGAAACGATCGCAAAAGAAGTCATTCCCGCGTTCCGTTAATCGCCGGCGTTCAGCTAATCGCCGACGCTGCGCTAATCCGGCGTAGCGCGCGCGGTCTCGAGGCGCCATTCAATGCCAGCATTTCCATTAAGATCCGCCAACGGGCCATTGAGCGGTTTACGCATCGTCGACGTAACGCAGAATCTTTCCGGCCCGATGGCGACGATGATTCTCGGCGACCAGGGCGCCGACGTGATCAAGGTCGAACCGCCGGGAATCGGCGACTTCACGCGCGCGATGGGCGGGACCAAGCGCGGCGTCGCGCCAGCCTTCGCCGTAATCAACCGCAACAAGCGCTCGGTGGCGCTCAACCTGCGCGATCCGCGCGGCCTGGAACTGCTCAAGCGAATGGTCGCGCGCGCCGATCTGTTCGTGCAGAATCATCGCCCCGGCGTCGCCGAGCGCATGGGAATCGGCGAGGCGGCATTGCGCGCGGTCAAGCCAGACCTCGTTTACGTTTCGATAAGCGGCTTCGGCGAAAGCGGCCCATACGCCGATCAGCGGGTTTACGATCCGGTAATCCAGGCGCTCTCGGGGCTCGCCGCGATCCAGGCCGACGTCGAAACCGGACGCCCACACATGATCCGTCTCATCATCCCGGACAAGGTCACGGCGCTGACCGCGGCGCAGGCGATGACGGCTGCGCTGCTCGCGCGCCAGCGGACCGGCGAAGGGCAGCACGTGCGCCTGGCGATGCTCGACGCAGTGATCGCGTTCCTGTGGCCGGAGGGGATGGCGGCGTACACTTTCGTCGGCAACAATCGCTCCAGCATGCGCGCGGCCAAAGCGCGCGAGCTTATTTTCGAGACCACCGACGGTTACCTCACCGCCGCCGCCAACACCGACTCGGAATGGCAGGGGATGTGCCGCGCGCTCGAACGGCCGCAATGGCTTAACGACGAACGCTTCAAAACGCCGGTGGACCGTATCCGCAATGCCGACGTCCGGCTCGAGATGACCGCCGAAGTGTTGAAGACGAAAAGCTCCGCGCAATGGCTCGAGCGCTTGCGCGCCAACCAGGTGCCTTCCGCGCCCGTGCTCACCCGCGAGGAGATGCTGCACAACGCGCAGGTCGTGGCCAACCAGATCATCGTGGAGTCCGAGCATCCGCACGCGGGCCCGATGCGCCAGCCGCGCCCGGCGGCGCGCTTCGAGCGCACGCCGGCGGCGCTGAGGCGCTTCGCGCCGCTGCTCGGCGAACATACCGACGAGGTGCTCGCCGAAACCGGTGTCGCCGCAAGCGAACTGGCGGCGCTCCGCGAGCAGGGTGTAATCGCATAAATCCGTCGTCAATTGTAAACCCAATTCGCTCCTAGCCCGGCTTCTGAACCCTCGCCGACAGGCCTATCGCCTTCTCTAGATCCCATCCTCTCATTTGAGTCGAAATAGCCCATCCCCCCCTATTGGCTTTTGCACCGGAGTGGTGCAGATTGGTGCAAGACCTCTGGACTTTATAGATGCGGTCACCCGGCAGCGCTAGGCCAGACCAGAATCAGATGCGCCGATTTTCAGTCAGCCTACCCAGCGATCACTACGATCAGTTACTCGCGCTGGCCCGGAAGCACCGCGTCTCGACCGCATGGGTAGTGCGCGAAGCAATCGTGCGCCTGCTCAGCGACGACATGCCGCTCTTTCATCTGAGGCGACCGCTATGAACGTAGTCTGGCCGAGCACGGGCAGCAGTAAGGGCGCCGGCAGCGTGAGCGAGCAATCATATCACCGTCTTATGGAAGCCGCCCGTGATATATCGCCTGTATCCGGCTACACGCACAACTTCTATAAATACCCGGCACGTTTTTCCCCCAAATTTGTGCGCGCAGTGATAGAAGCTTTTTCTGAGCCTGGAGATTTCGTTTTAGATCCCTTTATGGGAGGGGGCACTACCCTCGTGGAGGCTCTCGCTCTCGGTCGTCATGCTGTTGGTACAGACGTAAGTTCTTTGGCTGTCTTCGTGGCACAAGTAAAAACAACACTGTGCAACGACGCTGAGTTCGCAACCCTAGAGCGTTGGGCGAAACGATTGTGTCGGCACATCAATATGCATGGTTCGACTCTTCACTTTAGGGGCTATTCAGAAAATAATTACTATCGCCATCTCGATAGCAAGCTGACATGGCGTCTTCGCAAAGCCATCGAGCAATCGCTGGCAACGGCTATGCAGCTCAGCTCACCAAAGCTGAAAGCTTTTGGGCGGTGCGTCGTGCTTAGGACAGCACAATGGGCACTCGACGGTCGCAAAAAGCTACCGCCCGTCGAAGAGTTCCGCGATTCCCTTCTAGGATACGCTGAACAGATGATCGCCGGCGCTCGTATACTACGGGCAGCGGTGGAGGCCAACCCAGCACAGAAGCAAGCGGTCGTGTGGTGCCTCAATAGATCAGCGGTTGGCTTGGAGAGGGATCGTCAGATTAATCAGCGGCCGAGACCGAAGCTCATTCTGACTTCTCCACCTTATCCAGGCATTCACGTCCTTTATCATCGCTGGCAGGTGGACGGCCGAAAGGAAACTCCTGCACCGTTTTGGATCGCCGACCAACTCGACGGATCGGGAGCAGCGCACTATACGATGGGTGACCGTAAGGCAGCGGGCCTACGAACCTACTTCCAGCAGCTCCAAGCAGCGCTACGCTCAGTGGCCAGTCTGTGCAACAAGGACACTACGGTCGTGCAGGTCGTTGCCTTTTCTGACCCGACTTGGCAGCTACCGCGCTATCTCGAAGCAAATAGAGCCGTTGGTTTTGAAGAAATCCGGCTACCAGTTTTGGCTGGAGAGCGTGATGGCCGACTCTGGCGGACCGTGCCGAACCGCAAATGGCACGCGGGTCAGCTCGGCGAGATATCTGCAAGCAAAGAAGTTGTGCTGTTCCACCAATTGTCGCGTTGAATCCGCGGTTTTCACACTGCTTGACCGATCAAGTCACTCTGTTCTAGAGGCTCCAGCTCAAGGTCATTCAGGCCGTCGATCATTGGCAGAAGAACCGGAGCCAACGCACGGGTCAGCTTAACAACTTGTTCCCGAAGCTCTTCATCAGCGTCCTTGTTATCGCTTCCGTTAGGCGAAGACCTTTTGTGAATCTGCCGATCGTAAATAAGGGCTAGTCCTATCAGTACATTGGCGACCTCAAATTTTTTTCTAAGAATCGCGGCCATCCCTCCTCTGCTCGCTTTCAACTCCAGCTGTAACGCGTTGTTGTCTTCATTAAGATAGAAGGAGTAAGTCGGATTTCCACCGGTGCTGCTCTCGTCGCCATCGGTCATAATGTCTAAGCAATCATCTTCGTCCTCGAAGTGGCTAACCCACGTCTCACTGGATTTTTTTAGCCAGTTAACTTGAGGAAATGAAATGCCGCCTTTCCCGTCTGGATTGGTTCCGGGCGGTTGACCGGGTGGCTTCGCCTTGGTTCCTGGCTTCGACGGGGGCTTTATCTGCGAAGCTAAGACTTTGAGCTCAAGGGCGTTCCAGAACGCCTTCTGCATCACCGCATCTTCGACGACGACCTCGTACGAGACTGCATCTCCAACCTTCGCCTCGCTAGGTAGCTCAAACGAGAGACTACATCTGCCCTGAGTTAAATTAGGACCGATGAAGTTTGAGACGGGCTTCTTCTCACCGTTGATCAGCAGATTGAACATGAACAAGCCAGCGTCGTACTTTCTCGTGAAGTAGAAATCCTCAGCGTCCGTCACGAAGGTTACTCGGCAACGTTGGTCAATATGGGCGACTCGCGAAAGCTTTTCCCCTGCTTCTCTTCCGGAGAAATGAAAAAACGTGGGGTGCTGATGCAATTCTCGCGGCACAGGGTCGTCCTTCACGTTCTCGGGCCTGAATGGAGTCGGCAGCCGCGCACCTTTGCCAAACAGACGGGCCAAGGCAGGTGAGTTTTTCAACACCTGCTTCAAAACCGCCTCAAGGGGCTTATCGTCTTTCAGCTGCTCAGCAATTTCCTGCTGCGCCCTCTTATTTTTAAGCTCGCGGAGGCCTTGGTGATCTCGGAGCGCAATCTCGAGACTTTTTTCAAGTTCGCTGAACAGCGGCGATTCTTCGGCCATTCGGTCCCGGCTGCTCATGAACAGGTCGTCTCTCTCGTTAGCGTCCAGCGTCGAGCAATCCACCACGACCAACAGATCTTTCGCCAGACGCTGCAGCCCGACCTTCTGTCGAGCGAAGAGGCTCGCTTTGATCTCCGCGTGAGTTTGTCCGTTCACGGTGAATATGACACCTTCGTTATCGCGATAGGTCTTCGCCCTGCCAGATTTGAAAGCAAAGACGCGCGCGACGAGCTGTCGTCCACGAACGGTAATGACCATTGTAGCTGGCCGTACATCCTCAACGTTTGGGTTATCTCTCAGGCGCGAGAACAAACCACTCATGGTGGTGGTGGCTTCGGCAGCACCCTCGCCTCGCGCCCGTGGCCGGCATTCGTGCATTCGGATAGGCAATGCCGGATCTGGAAGTAACAGATCAAGCTTGTACAGAAGCCCATCCCGCAGAATAATATTTCCTGCATTTCTGAGTTGGTATTCGTAAAGCTTAATCAGAGTGCCGTAGTCGACGCGCCGCCCATACGCCGTGTCACCTTTTGGAAAAAGCGGCATATCGGGTGCTGAGAACCGCAAAACGCCGCCCCGCCGCGGGTTCTTTTTTGCATTAAGCGGCGCCAAGTAAGTGAGGACAGGGATCTTGCTTGTGGCGCTCGCCTGCTCGCGACGAACGACCGTAAATCCCCAGCAGCTGTCGCTCTCATGCTTTGGGTAAGTTGTAGGAACAACTGGAGATTTCAAGAGCGCTGGGTGTCTCCGAGACACGACCAATTGAAGCTTGTTTTCTCCGCAATGTCTTATTGCCCCGCTGCCACCCTGACAAAACTTGCCCTGCACAAATTGGATACCGACCTTGTTTCGCCGATCTAGCGAGACAAAAGTATAGGGAAACGCCT
Organism: uncultured delta proteobacterium; assembly: GCA_963773975.1. GTDB lineage: Bacteria > Desulfobacterota > Binatia > Binatales > Binataceae > JAKAVN01. Next base: position 77,734 of record CAVZDJ010000042.1, on the reverse strand, counting down.
CTGGTGTGTGGCCTTCGCCAAGGTCGGCTAGGTTGACACATGGCTTGGCACCGCGTTTTGCTTCGTCCAGCGCTGTGGCAAAAATCGAAATATTTTCGGCTACTTTCCGGCTAAAAGCTGTCGGCCAGTCCTCTACACGCCCTCCGGTAGTCTTCAACTCAGGTGATCCCTCTTCGATAAACCTGGCCACGGCCGCCCGAATGGACGTAGGGGCCTGCGAACTTTCAGGATCCACACCAGCCAACAGACATTTTAGAGTTAGAATTGAGTCGATACAGTTGATTGCCTTTTCGTTGAGCGCGTAATCAGCGCGCCCTTGCTGCCCCCCGGCCTGAGACCAATTGAGATCTTTGTCGCCGTAGTAGCGCCAGCAATCTGGATCATCCCAGTAACCGGCTTCCTTCAGAAGCGCGACAACTTCCTCCTCGGTCTCGGCCTTTATCAGCGATTCGCAGAGAGACTTAGTTTGTGATTGATCCATCCTGCGCTTCCTTAGAGTTTAAATTCGACCTCATTTCTGCCGCGCTTCTCCGTCAACCTTGCCTTCAAAGAATCGATCTCTCTGCTTAGCGTCTGGATGATTTTTTTCACGTCGGCGTCGTTGTACTCGTAATGGGACTTGTTACCCAGCTTACCAATGACCCGGATTGCGCGAATCGCATTCACCGTCCGGCTCTCGGCCAGTGACACGAATTTCGCTCTCTTGTCATGTACCGGGGCTACTCTTCTCTCGATCCTGGCTGCTGCAATGGAGTCCATGTTTTCCTCCTTACCGCACAAATGCGCGGCCAATAAGACGATAGGCAAAAGCACCAAGTTTTGATCATTTATCCGATAATTTATTAGAATACAAGGGTCTGATATTTTCAGGAAATAGTCGCTATATTAGCGGACAAACCAGAGAGCATTGATTCCTCGATCGGCCCATCGGAGAAGACTCCGGGCAACATCGTCGTATTGTTCGCATTGCAAACCTACGACCGAGGAGAGCCTGATTTGGGCCGCAGCGGTCACCTGCGCTATGCGGAGCGAAGATGCCGACGCCGCGCGCGGGAGAATGACGATGGCCAAAGGCGACGAAATCCTGAATCTCGACGTGGTCGGACTGGCGGCGAAGCTGCGGACGCGCGAACTTTCGCCGGTGGCAGCCGGCAACCGGCACGGCACCTTTCACGGCGTGCCGATCGCGCTCAAGGATCTCTGCTGCATCAGGGGAATCCCGACCACCAGCGGCTCCAAGGTGCGAGCCGACTATGTTCTCGATTTCGACGCCACCATGTGGACCCGTCTTCAGGCGGCGGGCGCGATACCGACGAGGTGCTTGCCGAAACCGGTGTCGCCGCAAGCGACCTGGCGGCGCTCCGCGAGCAGGGCGTAATCGCATAAATCGGCGGCGGGCCGCTCGATAGCCTTGACGGCAGTCGTCAGCGGCGCTTCATCGCTTCGAACCCGCCAATGAGGTCGAGGATCTCGGTGGTGACTGCCTCCTGTCGCATCCGGTGCGCCATTCGATTCAGTTCCGAACTCTTGTTTTCGATATTTTCGTGTGCGGCTTCCATCGTGCGGAATCGTGCCGCGTTCTCGCTCGCAAACGATTCCATCGCAGCCGCCTCCAGCATCGCGAACATGTACTCCGCCGCCAGTTCGTCGAACAGACGCCGCGGTTTCATGTTCACAATCGGGAGTATCTCGGAGCGCTTGTTTTCAACCGCCGGCGCAGCGAGCGGCAGGAGTCTCAGTTTCTCGAGCGTGGCGTGATGGCCGGCCACTTCGCGGACAAAGATCACGTCGACGCTGGTAAGCGTCTGCTCCAGGAACCTCCGGTACAGCTCGGCGGCTACGCGGCGGGCGACCGCGGTTACCCCGCCGCTATGGGTCGCCATGGGAAGCGTCAGTTCGGGGCGAAGTCCATGCTCGGAGGAGCGCTGCGCGCCGCGCGTTCCGACGAAAATCAGATGGAGATTTGCCTCGCTCCGCGACGCCTCGGTGGCGGCGCGAATAAGCGGCTCGTTGAAAGCTCCGCAGAATCCATGTTCCGAGCAAAAGACGACTAGACCCGGGCGCGGCTCTATAGGGAGGCCCGAGCGGTCGCCGTCGTGGGCTAAAAGACCAGCCGCGTCGGCCAGCGCGCGGCGGATTATCTCGATATAATCGCGGACCGCGCCGAGCGAGCGCTGGCTCTGTTGCAGCTGCACGGCGGCCATCGCTCGAATCGCCGCAACGATCTCCAGCAGTTCCTTGAGCGAGCCGATGCGTGTCGCGATGTCCTGTGCCCGTGCCATCGCGGCGCTCTATTTCGCCGGAGCACCGGCGGACGCGGGCGCGGAGCCGCCCAGGTGCACGATACACTCTGCCATCAGCCGCAACAGCGCGGTGCGCGCCGCGTCATCGAGTATGCCGGTCGTCCGGATTCGCTCGACCGGCGCCGCGCGCTTTTCGCCGAGCCACTGCGCCAGCGAGTTGCGGAATTCGCTCACCTTCTCCAGCGGCAGCGCATCGAGCATCCCCTCGTCGAGCGCAAGCAGCAGCGCGACCTGATGGGGCATCGCAAGGCCGGCGAATTGCGGCTGCGTGAGCACCGCGCGAATCCGGCGGCCGTGTTCAATCACGCGGCGCGTACGATCGTCGACCATCCCGCCGAAACGTGTGAAGATTTCGAGTTCGAGGAACTGCGCGTAAACCAGGCGCAATTTCTCCGCCAGCCCTTGCATGGCCGGCGTCTGGGTTTTGCCGCCCACCCGCGACACGCTCTTGCCGATATTCACGGCCGGCTTTTGACCCACGTGAAACAGCCGCGGCTCGAGCACGATCTGTCCATCGGTAATCGAGATTAGATTGGTCGGAATGTAGGCGGAAATATTTCCCTCCTCCGTCGCGGCAATGGGCAGCGCCGTGAGCGAACCGCCGCCGCGCGCCTGGTTCAGCTTGGCCGCGCGTTCGAGCAGACGCGAATGAATGTAGAAGATGTCGCCCGGATAGGCTTCGCGTCCCGGCGGATTCCTGAGCAGCAGTGAAAGCTGGCGATAAATGACCGCGTGGCTGGTGAGGTCGTCGATCACCAGCAGGGCGTCGCCGCCGCGTTCGCTGAAATACTCCGCCATCGTGCAGGCCGCATACGGCGCCAGCCATTGCAGTCCCGGCGGATCATCCGACGCTGCAACCACGAAGATGCATCGCTCAGGCGCACCATAACGCCTGACCGCTTCTATCGCCTGGGTGACCGACGACATCTTCTGCCCGACCGCGCAGTAGACACAGACGACGCCCGAGTCGCGCTGGTTGATGATGGTGTCGATGGCGATCGCGGTCTTGCCCGTTTCGCGATCGCCGATGATCAGTTCGCGCTGGCCTCTCCCCAGGGCCAGCATCGCATCGATCACGGTAAGGCCGGTCTCGAGCGCCTGGCTCACCAGGTCGCGGTCGACGATGCCGGGTGCCGGTCTTTCGACCGGTTCCAGGTTTCTGACCGCCAGTTCCGGGCCCCCGTCGAGCGGAATGCCCAACGGGTTGACCACGCGCCCCAGGAGCATCCGGCCCACCGGCACGCTCGCGACGGAACCGGTTCCACGCACCCTGCCTCCCGCACCAATACCTTGCGCCGCGCCCAGCATGGCGCAGCCGATCAGGCCGGGATCGAGCGCGAGCACCATCGCGGTCACCGGTTGGCCGCCGCCGTTGCGCTCGAAGAGCAGCAATTCGTTGAGCCGCGCTTGGGGAAGGCCGGAGACCATGGCGACGTCGTCGCCGATACTCTCGACGCGGCCGACCATGTCGAGCGCCGGCCCGGGCGTGAGCTTTTCGGCGCGGCGCGCCGCGTCGTCCAGCCGCCGCTCCACGCTCTGCGCCAACGTGCTCATGACGGATTCAATTCGCGGCGCGCGTCGGCGAGACTGTCGCGCCAGCTGAAGCGGAGGATCGCGTGGGGAAACTTCAGTTCGGCGCCGGCAATAAGACTCTGATCGATCGCAAACGCAATCCGCGGCCGCCCGCCCAGACGTTCGTCCAGTGCCGCGCGCCATTTCGACTCATCGCCGGAGGCCAACGGATAGGCGGTGGTGACAACCAGTTGTCCTCCGTCATGTCCAAACTGGGCAAGCAGCGCCGCGCGCTCGGCCGCGGCCAGATGGTCGAGATGGTCCAGCACGCGATCGAGAAACAGTTCCTCCACGCGCGGCCCCGCGAAGGCCTGCAACAGGCGTTGCGCGAGGCTGACGGCGATCTGCACCGCGCGGTCAAACACCTCGCGCGCGGCACCGTCGCGTTCTTCATCGACGCGTTTGAGCGCCGCCGAGTTCAGTTGCTCGATTTCCAACCGCGCCGCCTCGATCATCTTCGAGCGCTCAGCGGCAAGCTGCGCGCGGGCCTCGTCGATAACGGTTTGACGCTGCGCCTCGATTTGGGATGTGCGTGACGCGAAGTCCTTGCGCGCCTGTTCGGCGCTCTCACGGGCGGCCGTGGCCTCGGCCAACGCGCGGGAGATCTCTTCCTTGCGCTTGACCACGATCGCCGCGACCGGCTTGAACAGAAAGCGCTTAAGCAGCCACACCAGAATCAGGAAATTGACCGCCTGCAGCGCAAATGTAGACCAACTGAACGACATCAGCGTGCGGCGTAGGGATTGGCGAACAGCAGCAGCAAAGCCACCACCAGGCAATAAATCGCCATCGTTTCGATCATCGCCAGGCCGACGAACAGCGTGCGCGACAGCGCGCCCGCCGACTCCGGCTGCCTGGCGATTCCCTCCATCGCGGCGACGATTGCGCGCCCTTCGGCCAGCGCCGGGCTGATCGAGCCGACCGCCACCGCCAGCGCGGCGCCAATGATGCTAATCATCTGCACAGTCATACCTTGTCCTCCATCACTGCTTCACTTCCCGGCCGAGCCGGCGGCGCCGCCGATATACACGGCGGCCAGCACCGTAAATATGTAAGCCTGAATCAGGCCGATCAGTATTTCAAATGCCATGAACGGGATCGGCACCAGCAGCCCGGCTAGCGCGAGCACGATCGCGATTACCAGCGCGTCGCTCATGATGTTGCCGAACAGCCGCATCGCCAGGGAGAACGAACGAGTGAATTCCGAAAGTATGTTGAGCGGCAGCAGCAAGGGATTCGGCTTCAGATAGCCTTTGAGATAGCCGCCCAGCCCGTGGCGCCTGACGCCGAACACGTGCACGGAGAAAAAAACGATCGCGGCCAGGGCGGCCGGAGTTTCGATCGAGGCGGTGGGTGCGTGCATTCCCGGCAGCAGTGGCGACAGATTGGCTGCCACCAGGAAGATGAACAGCGTTCCGAGGAGCGGCAGGAATTCCGCCGGGTCGCGGTTCACTATTCCCCGGATCTCCTCTTCGAGCTCGCTGACGAGCGTTTCCAGCGCGGCCTGCGCGCCGCTTGGAACCACCCGCAGGCGGCGGGTCGCGAGCAGCGCGGCGATTGCCAGCGCCGCCATCAGCAGCCAGGTTGTGACAACGGTGGCGGCAATCGGAACCGGCCCAATATGAAATACGACCGCGCTTTCGAGCGGAGAATGGCTCACGACAGCGCTTCCGACGGCCATCGTTTTGCGCCAAGCACGAAGATCCTGATGCACTGGAATCCGGCCGCGGCCGAAAGCAACGGCGCGGCGCCCGCCTGCGCCATCGCCACCAGCACCGCAGCGGCGCCGAGCAAGCGCAGCGCGTGAATTATCAGCGCGAGCGGCGCGCCGGACCCGCGGCAATAAAGCCGAACGTTCCATCGCAGCGCGCCCAGGTAGGCCACGCCCAACAGCGCTCCAAGGGCCAGGAAAATCATCAGCCTAACGCCTTCCTCGCGCATCATTCCGCGTGCATCCTTTGCCAGACCAAGTAAAAGCCGGCTGCCACACCGAGGAAAACCAGCGTGGCGCTCCAGAAAACACCCGTGTGGAAGGTTCGGTCCAGCCATCGGCCGATGAACGCGCCGAGCAAGGGCGGTCCGACCATCGTCCACCCAAACCTGCCCATCATGCCCAGCGCGCGCCCCAGCGGCCATTCGCCGGTTCGTTCCCAGTACTCGCGCCTGGTCCTCATCCGGTCGACCGCCCCCGCAAGCTTGCGTTTGTCGTCGTCAGATAGGCCGGCGTCGTTCGGATCGCGCATTCCCACGGCATCACGCGATCGTTCTCATTTGTGCACGCGCCCAACCGCGGGCTGATCGGCGGGGCGCAAATAACGATAAATCTGCTGAACCGCGGCCTGCTGAAGTCCCAACGCTCCGATCCGTGCGGCCTGTTCAGTCGCCGCGTTCCGGGCCATCTGCGTGAGCACGACCTCGCGAAGATTCCTGAGATCGCCGCCGACCACAGCCTCGCGCGTGGCGACCTCCACGGACACTCCGCCGCGCACGCGCAGCGCACCGCCGCGGACCGCGGCATAGTGTTCCCCGCCTATCGCGTCGCGCCACATTAGCACGCTTATTGCCAGTGCAGTCAGAAAATCCGCGTGTCCCGGCTGGATTCCGAAAGCCCCGGTCGAGTCCTCGGCGCGGACGTAGCGCAGATTGTCGGCATCCACTACGACCGCGGTCGGCGTGGTGATAACGAGTTTCATCGATAAGTGCTTAAGCCGCCGGGGCTCCGCCCGTCGCTGCATCCTTGGCCTGCGCGTCCTCGAACGCGCCGATCATATAAAAAGAGCTTTCGGCCCACCGGTCGCCCTCGCCGCCGAGAATCGCGCGGCATCCCTTGAGCGTTTCTTCAATCGGCACCGATTTGCCGGCGACATCGGTGAATTGTTCGGTCACCAGAAAAGGTTGCGTAAGGAAGCGCTCCAAACGCCGCGCGCGCCCGACCACCAGCCGATCCTCGGCGCTCAGTTCTTCGACACCGAGCAGCGAGATGATTTCCTGCAGCTCGCGATAGCGCGCAATCGTCTTGCGCACCTCCTCCGCGATCGCGTAATGCTCCTCGCCGACGATGCGCGGATCGAGAAGGATCGAGGTGGAATTGAGCGGATCGATGGCGGGGTACAGCCCTTCGGCAGCCATGTCGCGTGAAAGCACGATCGATGAATCCAGATGGCGAAAAGTCTCGACCACGGCAGGATCGGTAAAGTCGTCGGCGGGCACGTAGACCGCCTGGATGGCGGTCACGGCGGCGCCTGCCACCGAGGTGATACGGTCCTGCAAAGCCGAAATTTCCGTCGCCAGCGTCGGCTGATACCCGACGCGCGAAGGCAGCCGCCCGAGCATCCCTGAAACTTCCGCCCCTGCCTGCACGAAGCGAAACACGTTGTCCATCAAGAGCAGAACATCCTTTCCCATCGCGTCGCGGAAGTACTCCGCGATCGTCAGCGCGGCCATTCCCGCTCGCCAGCGCGGGCCGGGCGGCTCATTCATCTGGGCAAAAACCAGCGCGGTGCGCAAAAGTACGCCCGAATCGCGCAGCTCGCCCAGCAGTTCATGCCCCTCGCGCGAGCGCTCGCCAATTCCGGCGAAAACCGAGATGCCGGAGTATTTCTCAACCGTCGTCCGGATCAATTCCGTGATCAGCACGGTCTTGCCTACGCCGGCGCCGCCGAACATTCCGGCCTTGCCACCTTTGGCCAGCGGTGCGAGCAGATCGATAACCTTGATTCCGGTTTGGAAGACTTCCCGCGTCGAGTCCTGATGGCTAAAGGAGGGCGCGGCGCGATGAATCGGCCATCGTGGAACGTCGGCGGCGAACGGCCCGAGATCGTCGATCGGCTCGCCCACCGCATTCATCAGACGACCGAGGACCCGCTCGCCCACCGGAACGCTAATCGGGCCTCCGGTCCTGCGCACCGCACATCCGCGGCCGAGCCCGGCCGTGTTTTGCATCGCCACCGCCCGTACCGTGCGCCCATCGAGATGCTCCTCGACTTCGAGCAGCAGCGGATAGGCGCCGTCCCATTGGACGGCCAAAGCCTCCGTGAGCGCGGGCAACGCACCATCGGAAAACTCGACGTCGATGACCGAACCGCGAACGCGAACCACGAGCCCCGATCCGACGGGCGGGGACTCCGCCTTCAAGCTCTTCCCGTCGGTGGCGGCTGCGGCGCCAGGCGAGTTCTTTGATGTGTGGGGATCCACTCCCTTATAGACGTCTCCAATCCCGGAGGCGGCGGAAATCAAGCGCCCGTGCGCTCGGCGCACGCGGCTATCCACAACCCCACGTGGCGATCGGTCTTGCGGACATCATCGTAAGACCGCGTATTCGGATTGTCGAGATCGGCCGCTAATCCGGCAATCCGTTGGCCAACGTGCCGGCTAATCCGGGCTCCAGGTTTGGGATAGCGCCGCCACTTGTGTTATGCGCAGCGAGGACACTGGCGCCAAAGTGGAGAATGACGATGGCCAAAGGCGACGAAATCCTGAATCTCGACGTGGTAGGACTGGCGGCGAAGCTGCGCGCGCGCGAACTTTCGCCGGTGGAGATCACCGAGGCCTACCTGGATCGGATCGCGGCGACCGAAAAAAGGCTCTGCGCGTATATCACCGTGACCGCGGAACTGGCGCGCACGAGCGCGCTTGCGGCCGAGCGCGAAATCGCGGCCGGCAACTGGCGCGGCATCTTTCACGGCGTGCCGATCGCGCTTAAGGATCTCTGTTGCACCAAAGGAATCCCGACCACTAGCGGCTCCAAGGTGCTCGCCGAATATGTTCCCGATTACGACGCCACTGTATGGACCCGTCTTCAGGCGGCGGGGGCGATCCTGCTCGGCAAGCTCAACATGCACGAGTTCGCCTGTGGCGGCACCGCCAAAACGGCGTGGGGCACCACGCTCAATCCGTATGATCCCGAGCGCATCCCGGGCGGCTCGAGCTCGGGTTCGGGCGCCGCGATCGTCGCGCGCAGCGCGGCGGCGACGCTCGGCAGCGACACCGGCGGCTCGATTCGTATCCCGGCGGCGTTTTGCGGATGTGTCGGGCTGAAGCAGACCTGGAGCCGGGTCAGTCGCTACGGCATCCTCCCGCTAAGCGACTCGCTCGACCACGTCGGCCCGATCACCCGCAGCGTGCGCGACGCCGCCGCGATGCTCCAGGTTATCGCCGGCCACGACCGCAACGATCCGACCTCGAGCGCAGAGCCGGTGCCCGACTATTCGGCCGCGCTCGGCCGCGATTTGAAGGGCGTGCGCGTGGGCATCATCCGCGAGCTCGGCCGGGACGTTACCCCGGATATCGCGCAATCGTTCGACGGCGCGATGCGCCTGTTCGGCGGACTCGGCGCGGTCGTCGACGAGGTTTCAATTCCGTCGATCGAAGACGCCTCCGCAGTCGCGCTGAATATCATGTACGCCGAGGCGCTGGAGTATCACGAGCGCTGGTTCGTCGAGCGTTCGCAGGATTACGGGCGCGGCGTGCGCCGGATGCTCGAAGCCGCGATCGCGCTTCCCGCAACCGCGTACGTCCGCTCCCAGCGCGCCCGCGCGCAGCTGACGGCCGAAGCGATGCGCGCGCTTAAGGACCGCGACGTGCTCGCCACGCCGGTCTGCATGACGGCGCCGCTTAAGATCGCCGAGGCGCGCGAGGGCAAGCTCGGCCTCGCGCAACTGATCCGGCATACCGCGCCCTTCAATGTGACCGGGCAGCCGGCGCTCTCGATTCCAACCGGCATCGGCGCGAACCGCGCGCCGCTGGCGCTTCAAATTGTCGGGCGGCCATTCGACGAGCCCTCGGTGATCCGCGTCGCCGACGCCTACGAGCGCGCGCGCGGCGCGCTGCCGTCGCCCGAATTCAACTGAGCCGCCCGGCGGCATGCGCGCGCGGCTCAGTGAAATGCCGGCATCACCAGCTCGGCGAAATCGCGAAAGACCTCGCGCTGAAAATCCGCCGGCGGCTCGATCACCGTTTCCTTGAGGCCGGCCGCTTCCATCGCGCGAAGCTGTGCGACCAGGTCGTCGGGCTCGCCCACCAGGCAAGTCCCGCGAATCGCCTCGGGCGTGACGAAGCGGCGCTCCTCGGGCTGCATGAAAGTGCCGTGACCTTCGTGAATCTGCCGGAAGCGCGCGCGCTCGGGCAGGCTGTAGGAGCCGACGCGCCGCAGGTAGTCATCCCACACGTTGCGGAAAAAGGCCGGAATCGCCTCCTCTGACTGGCCGCGCGACTTCCAATTCTCGTAAGCGAAGTGGAGCGCGCTCGTGACCTGGGCGCCGGTCTGGTTGATCACGCGCTCCGAGGTCAGAGGTTCGCCCGCACGCAGCACGCAGGAACTGCTAAGGGCGGCAGTATGGAAATCCGGCCCCAGCCGGCGTCCGCCGCGCTCGGCGCCGGCGCGAATTCGCGCAAGCCGCCCGCCGACCCGCGCATTGATCCCGCCGGCGGTCACCCAGCCGTCGCCGAATTCACCCGCAGTCTCGCATACCCTGGGGCCGTTGGCGGCAACGTAAATCGGAATCGGATCATCGAGATTGATGAAACGGCGGTCGCGATGAAGAAATTTGATCTCGCGCGTGCGGCCGCGAAAGGTGTACTCGACCGCCTCGCCATGCAGCAGCGCGCGCACCACTTTCAGGTACTCGCGGAACTCGGCGACCGGCATCGGCTTCTGCCCCATCACTCGCATCGCGGTATGGCCGGTGCCAATACCCAGGAACGTGCGGCCCGGCGCGACCCGGTTGATGCTCGCGATCGAGTGGGCGGTGACCGGGGCAAGGCGCGTGCCGGCGATCGCCACTCCCGTCCCAAGCTTGATCCGCCGCGTGTTGGCCGCCGCTAACGCCAGCGTCGCGTAGCAATCCGACCAGATCATCTGTGAATCCGGAACCCAGGCCCGGTCGTAGCCCAGCTCCTCGGCATAGCGGACGAGGTCCCATTTGCTGACGTGCGTATCGATACCGATTCCGAATTCCATCGGGTGATTCCCCCTTATCCTGACAAAGTTCGGGCCGGGCGTGCCGGGCGCCCTAGCTGCAGATGGCACACATAGCGCGTGTAAGGCGAAAAGGTCTAGAAAATTAACCCATTTCCGCCGAAATTTGTACCAAGGACATGACTTAAGGTGCTTTAAAGCAGTCCATTACCACTATAGGCGCGTGAAGGAGAGATTGAAAATCCAATAACGCAATTGAACGACGGTGAAATTTGAAGCTTTGTAGTGTAATCTTATCGCGTGCGGCTGTCAGGCCACACGTTGGTTACCAAAGGAGGCTGAGAATGGAAATAATTACGCGCCTATATCTTAGGCTCCGCGAAGCGGCCTCCGGGGTTTATCGCGGTCAGACCTATACCGAATACGCCCTTGTTTTCGTCTGCGTCATCGTTGCGCTGTTTGGTGGTTACGAACTGCTCGGCGAAAACTTGAGCAATTCGGTCAACGGTCTCGCTAACCAGGTGGGCAATTCCTGATGCACAACCAGCAGAGGGGGCACTGCCACTCGCCACCACACGAAGATTCAGTTGGCGAGCCGCAAGCGCACGGCGTTGGCGGCTTGCTTCTCTCGCCAGAGTTTCCGAACATCACATTAGAAGTCGATAACGCCTGATCGGCGCCAACGCCAGCAACTTTGCGTACAATCCGTCCTGTGTTAGCTTAGCGCCCGGCTATGGGCCGGCAGGACGCGCGTTGCCGCGCCGCAATGCTGCGCGGCCATCAATTCGGCGCTAGACGATCCGTGCCAATGGGTCGATCCCATGGGTCAACGCTACATAAGTGCCGTCGGTAACGGCGCGGGAAATCGTATCGCAATCGCCAAAGCAGCTGGCCTTGGGGAGGAGCAAGTATCGAAGGAGGCTCCGACGCAACGGGGATGTGAAGGGTGGTGGAACAATCGAAGGTGGCGCCGCATCGAGTTGCCGCAGTAGATCCCGGTAACGTTGAGCGACCTCGACCGCCAACGGCAGCGGTCGGCATTGAGCCAAGAGTGTGCGACCTGCACGCGTTCTATGCATTCGCACTCTACCTCATCTTCTCGATCATTTTTTTTGGCCGCGCATTGTTCGGACATCTCTCCGATTACTACTTCGGTATAGGAGTGGATCCCGCACTGATGATGTGGAGCCTGGTGTGGTGGCCGCACGCAATTGCGCATGGCCTCAATCCGCTTTTGACCAAAGCCATCTGGGCGCCATCGGGCTACAACCTGGCCTGGTCGACGAGCATCACGCTGGCGAGCCTGCTCGCCAGCCCGTTTACACTGACGTTCGGGCCCATCGCGACTTACAACGTTCTCTGCCTGATAAGCCTGCCGATTGATGCGTTCTGCGTGTTTTTGCTTTGCCGCTATATTGCGGGCGATTATTCCGCGGCCTTGTTGGGCGGCTACATATTCGGTTTCTCACCATTCATGCTTGGCCAACTCACATCCGGACATCTGCACATGCTGGCGGCATTCCCTGTCCCTCTGTGCATCTTTTTGATCTTGCTCCGGGTCGACGCGGGGATTAATCAGCGCAATTTTATATTCCTACTGGCCTCGATCCTGGTAGCGCAATTTCTCTTGTCGCTCGAGGTCTTCGCGACGATGACCCTGTTTGGCGCATTTGGCCTGTTCCTGAGCTGGTCATCGGGTTCCGATCGACAGCGTAAGGCGGCCTTGGATCTCCTTGCGCCGCTCGCCTCTGCCTATGCCATCGCTCTAATCGTAGTCAGCCCGTACCTTTACTATTTTTTTACCTATAGCGTACGCATCGCGTCGGACTCCACCGCGGCATTTTTTTCCACCGATCTGTTGAACTTCCTGATTCCTACACCAGCCAACGAACTTGGCCGGCTCGCATCGTTCAGGTCGGTTTCCACCGGGTTCGTCGGCGGATGGACGGGAGAAGCCGGAGCTTATATCAGTTTCCCGCTGTTGCTGATTGCCGTTGTCTGGGCGTATCGCCATTGGCACCAGCCAGATGGCAGATTTCTGGTGTACTGTCTCGGCGCCACTGTCCTTCTTTCGCTCGGGCCGGTATTGTACGTCAACCTTTCGGCTTTCCCATTTCGAATCGCATTACCCTGGTGGGCGCTGGCAAAGCTGCCGCTGCTAAGTAACGCCTATTCGGTGCGCTTCCCGATGTACACTTCATTGTTACTGGCAATCATCTCCGCGTGCTATCTCGCGCGCGACCTTTCGACGGCGTCGGTAAAAGTTATGTTGGCCATCGCGGTAATTGTATTTAACCTGCCAAATACATCGGCCACTTACTGGCTGAGGCCCTTGGATACGCCGGAGTTTTTCAGGGGCGATACGTATCGGCACTATCTGTCGAAGGGAGAGATTGTCCTGATTTTGCCATACTCATACACGGGCAACAGTATGCTCTGGCAAGCGCAAACGCATATGTATTTCGATCTGGCGGGAGGAACCACTCAGCCTCCTCCCGGTGAATTTCGACGATGGCCCATCTTCCCAAGCCTTACGAAGCGAGGGTACGTTCCCGATCCCGAAGAACAATTGAAAGCGTTTGCAACAGCGCACAATATCACCGCAATAGTCGTCACTGACGCAATGCTGCAGACCTGGCAGGCTCTGCTTTCGACTCTCGATGCACACCCTGTCAAAGCGGAAGGCGTTTCCATCTACCGGTCGCCAATACAGATTACGCCGGACAGCGAGGAAACGTGGCACAGCTTGCGGACTCGTTTTGACACGGAGCGCCTCACTAGCTTGATCATAGGCGTCGAGAAGTATTTGTCCCAAGGAGGTGATCTCGACTCTCTGAGTGTACACAGCGCGGAAGAATCAGCACAAATTCCCCGCAATGAGTTTATCGGGCCACCGATCCTGTTTGCTCCGGGGGTGCAGGACTACTCGAATCAGAATCGAGATCCTCATTTTACCGATGGAGTCTGGGTCGGGCGAACACCCGATGGGCTCGTGGGGATAGGCGAGGAAACCTGGTCTGTCGCGACTGCGCCGCTACTCGAGAGGCTTCGTGCGGTGTCCAGCAGAATCTACTTTCCTTACCCCTACGAGTTTGGACGAACTACGCCTGCCCGCGGCCCGCAGGATGGATGGTTGATGTTGACGTTCACGCGCGCGCAGTTGTCTCAGGCCGCCGCTTTGCTAAGTGCCGGAACGGAGCCGCCGAAACCCATTGCCGGACTTGGGGGCGACGCGATCCGGCGATGACCAGGCGGCGCCCACAAACCGGCCGGGCGTGCGACCTGCCAGCCCTCGGCGCGTTTGCGTTTTACCTAGCGCTCTCGATTGCGTTTTTCGGCCGGCCGTTGTTCGGACACCTCTCCGACTTCTACTTCGGCATAGGAGTAGACCCCGGGCTAATGATGTGGAGCCTGGTGTGGTGGCCGCATGCGATCAGCCACGGCCTAAATCCGTTTCTGACCAAGGTCGTCTGGGCTCCATCGGGTTTCAATTTTGCCTGGGGAACGAGCATTCCTCTGGCAAGCATGCTAGCGAGCCCGTTGACACTAGCGCTCGGACTCGTTGCGACATACAACATCCTCTGTCTGATAAGTCTGCCGCTAAATGGCCTCGCTGCATTCTTGCTGTGTCGCTGCATAACACGCGACTATGCTGCATCCTTGATAGGCGGCTATATTTTTGGTTTCTCGCCTTTTATGCTTGGACAACTCATATGCGGGCATTTGCACATGATGTTGGTATTTTCCATACCACTGAGTGCATATCTCGCATTGCGGCGGCTCGGTGAAGAGATCAACAGACGCACTTTCACCTTATTACTAAGCCTGCTTTTAGTGGCACAATTTCTCTTGTCGCTGGAAGTTTTCGCGACAATGACAATGTTTGGTGCGTTCGCCCTATTATCAGGTTTATCATTCAGTTCTGATCGCTCAGACAAGCAAATACTCGGTTTGCTGACGTCCGTCGCCTGCGCCTATGGCATCGCCATGATCGTAGTCAGCCCCTATCTGTACTACTTTTTTGCCCACAGTCTACATATAATGGGGCGCTACACACCTCCGGCCTTTTCGGTTTATCCATTGAACTTTCTGATCCCAACGCCAGTCAACGAGCTCGGCCGAATTTCCCTGTTCACATCAATTTCGTCTGGTTTCGTGAGCGGTTGGACCGTGGAGGCCGGCGCCTACATGTGCCTGCCGCTGATGCTCGTAGTCGCGCTATATGTTCGTCGTCATTGGGGCGAACCAACGGGTAAGATACTCACATATAGCCTGGCTGCTGCGATCGTGCTTTCGCTCGGGCCCAGCTTGCGCATATATCTGCTGGGTTATTCATTCAGCATCGCGTTACCGTGGTGGCTGTTGGCAAAGCTACCGTTGTTGGAGAATGCTATAGCTATGCGTTTCTCCATTTACACCTTCTTGATTCTGGCGCTCATCTTTGCATGCTATTATGCGAACGACTCCTTTAAGAGCCCTGAGACACTCGCACTCGCCGCCGCTGTGCTCTTGTTTAACTTACCCAATACTTCCGCTACATACTGGATAAGACCCGTGGATACTCCGGTGTTTTTTCGCCAACACGTCTATCGACATTATTTGGTAAAACACCACATCGTCCTGATCCTGCCCTATTCATATACTGGTAACTCTATGCTTTGGCAGGCGCAGACGCATATGTACTTCGCTATGGCGGAAGGTATTTTACCTTTTCCAGAACCGTCGGCGTTTTCGCGCTGGCCTATCTTTGAAAGTCTCACCCGGCGCGCATTCGTGCCCGATGCGGCGGAACAATTCAAGGGTTTTACAGCCGCTCACGATGTCGACACGATCATCGTGACAGATAATGCGCTTCCGACGTGGCGCGCGCTGCTTTCAACTGTCGATGCGCAACCAATCAAGGTGGATGACGTCTGGCTATACAGGGTGCCAAGGCAAGCCCTACCGGATGTGGAGGCAACCTGGCTTCGCCTGCGGACCAGCTTCGACACAAAGCGTCTTGCGGCGCTCGTGACCGGCGCAGACAAATACCTGTCGGAAGGCGGGAATCTTGATTCTTTGAGCGTACTCGGGGCAGAGAAACTGAATCTGATACCCCGCGGGTTATTGACCGGACCACCGCTCCTGGAGATTCCCGGCCTATTGACTGAATCGAATTCAAAGACCGATCCTCACTTGATGGACGGACTGTGGCTCGGGAAGACTCCGGACGGTCTGGTGAGCGTGGGCGAAGAAGTCTGGTATTCCGCCGTTGCTCCGATGGTCGAGCAACTTCGTGGCGTTGCGAGCGGAATTTACTATCCTTATCCCGACCGACTGGCGGCAGGCGTAGCCCGGACCGAGGAGCCCGACGGCTGGCTGCTGATGACCTTTAACCGCGAGCAGCTAACCCGGGCCGGTGAGTTGCTGACTACTTCAACAAAGCACGCGAGACGGGCACTGTTCGAACACGTGAAAGACTGAATGTAATACTATGCAGCAGAGACAAGAGGCGCCGAGCGATTTCATAGAAGCAAGGGAGGCCTGGCTCCCGCGAATCTTGTTTTTGCATGGTTGGTCCGATGCCGCCGCGCGCGGCACTATCGTGGCGATTGCGCTGTTCCTGGCTTGGCTCACTTGGGCCCACTGGGGCAATATCCAAGTCGACTGCGGTCGCGAGTCTGTATGTCCCAGCGGAGATTCTGCGCGGCAAGCTGTTGTACCGCGATATTTGGTATTCCTATGGACCGCTAGAGCCGTACCTTGCGGCCGCGTTACTCGGGCTTTTCGGTCAGCATTTGAACGTCTTCTACCTGTTCGGCCTCACGCTAGTAACTGCTTGCGCTATTCTTTTATTCGACATAGGTAAGATGCTTGCGGGACGCGCGGTTGGCCTCACTGCGGCCGTCGCAGTTTTGCTTCAAGGATTCCAAAGTTCGCCTTTGTTCTACGGCTCGATCTTTAATTACATTTTTCCTTACGCGTATGCGGCCCCGCTGGGTCTGCTTTTCGCGCTGCTGTGCTTGTCGTTTGCCCTCAGACACGTGCTTTTCGGAAATGGGCGTAACCTGATCTTTGCAGGTTTAGCGGCCGGGCTGGCGGTGATCACTAAACAGGAAGAGGGCATCGCGTCCTATATTTTGCTAACGTTCTTGCTAGCGACGGAAGCCGTTCTTCAGCGCTCTGCACGAACGCTATTGAGTAATATCGTAAAGTGTGTCCCGGGAGTTGCTATCGCCATAAGCGTTTACGGATACTTCTCCTGGCGACTAGGGCTCAGCTTTCTGATTGATAACTGGGTAGGTCCCAACCAGTATTTTACGCGCATTTATGCCCCTCACCTATATTCTGGCAGCGGTCTTCGCTTCATGCCAGTCGAACTGACGTTGTTAACTCTCGACGCGGCCATCGCGATGCTCCTGTGGTATTGGATCGCGAAGATCGGCGCCACGCGCTTTGGAAGGTTTTGGTGGCGCGCCGGCATTATTGGTCTCTTCTTGATTGGGGCGGCGGCACTGCGTCAGTTCGCGCCACCCGCGATGTTTTTCGTCATGGCCCTGCTCGCGTATCCACGCGGGATGTTTCTCATCGGCTGCGCCTTTTTCGCGTGTTCACTATACGGAATGCGCAACAACGTAAGCGATCGTCTTTTGCTAGCAAAGGCGACTCTTGGCATTTGCGCGTTGGCTTTGGCAGTTCGCGTACCATCGCAAATCGTCTGGTTCGGTTACAGCATCTTTTATGACGTACCCCTGCTTTTGATTTTCATGATCTCAGTGAAGATATGCGTTGAGGCGGCGGCAGCGGCACTCGGTACGACGCAACGGCGGCGGCTCATCAATTTATTTCTTACGGCGGAAGTACTCATGCTCGCGATCTTCGTTCCAGTCCACAGCGAGCGCACTGCGAGGCTCGAAACGAGCTGGGGCAAGATATACCTTCAGCCCGCGGATGCAACCGTCGCCCGTGAAATCATAGAGTTTGTCTCAGAGCAGAAGCGGCAGGGCCGGCGAGTTGTTCTATTGCCCGAGTTACCTATAGTTTATGCATTCACCGGGACAGAGGCACCGAACCGATTGTATACACTGCAGCCTGGATTTCTGCCGCCGTCGCGGGAAATCGAGTACATAGCAGATCTAGCACGCGTAGACCCAGATTACATTATTATTACCAACCGCGTTACCAATGAATATAGTGTGCCGTATTTCGGAATTGATTACGACCAACAGGTCTACCAGTGGATCGAGGTCAACTATCGCGTGGCTGGTCAGTTTGGCCATTTTCGACGAGACGGGAGCCGGCTTTTGACGGCCCTTATCTATTGTCGAAGAGGCTGGCCTGCTGAACGCCTCAGTGCTAGATCGGCCAATCGCTCGGGTCGCCCCGAGCAGTGGCCCGAGAGTCGAATGCGCGTTGATTTGAAGAAAGGCGCTCCGTAAGGGTCCAACCACCCGCATGGGGTCACTCCGATAGTGAATCGTCGTACAGATAGAGTAAGCAAGAAATTGGTACCGACGCTCATCCGTCAGTTGAATGACCGAATGTAGTGGATTGAATGCAACCATGCAACCGGGAGAGGCAGTTAAAGACTTCAAACAAGACAGGGAACGCGAAAGCGCGGCGGTAATAGCGTGGGTGCGTCGATGGCCGGACGCCGTGGCGCGTGGGCTTATCGTAATACTCGCAGTGGTCTCGGCTTGGCTCACTTGGGCCCATTGGGGCGATATCCAGATCGACTGCGGCCGTGAACTGTACGTCCCCGTGCAAATTCTGCGCGGCAAACTGTTGTACCGGGATCTTTGGTATCCTTATGGACCGCTGGAGCCATATCTTGCGGCCGCGTTGCTGTGGGTTTTCGGGCAGCATTTAAACGTTTTCTACCTGTTCGGACTGACCCTTGCGATCGGCTGTGCGCTCCTTTCATTTGATATAGGCAAAATGCTCGCAGGACGCGTGGTCGGCCTTACGGTGGCTGCCATAATTTTGCTTCAAGGGTTCGAAGACTCGATTTTCAACTACATTTTTCCGTACACGTATGCTGCCTTGCTCGGTCTGCTCCTCGCCCTGTTGAGCGCCTTATTCGCGCTGAGGCATGCCTTGGGCCGAGCCGGGCGCAACCTGATGCTTGCCGGGCTGTCGGCAGGACTTGCCTTACTCTGTAAGCCGGAATATGGCGTCTCGTGCTGCGTCATGCTCGCATTCATGCTGGTCTTGGATGCCGTGCTTCAACGATCGGCGCGTCTCCTGCTCAGTGGGATCATACAATGCGCTCCTGGGGTTGCGGTCTGCGCATTCATCTATGGATGGTTCTTCTGGAAACTCACGCCCGGTTTCATTCTGCTCGATAACTGGAATTTCAGTCCAGGATCGTATTTCATGAAAACACAGGGCGCTCGCTATGCTGCAAGAATCGGACTGCGTTTTGTACCGGTTGAGTTGCTTCTGCTGCTTATCGACGCGACCGTAGCGATCCTGCTCTGGCTTGCGATCGCGAAGATCGGCGCTACCCGCGTTGGAAGATCTTGGTGGTTTACCGCGGCAATTGCCCTATTCGTAATCGGGGTGGCGGAGGCGCGTCAATTCGCGCCACTTGCTGTGTACATGATCCTGGCCCTGCTCGCCTACCCGCGTGGGATGTTCTTCATCGGCTGCGCCTTTTTCACTTATTCCTTCTACGCACTGCACTACAATGTAGGCGACCGTCTTTCGCTGGCAAAAGCGACATTCGGCATTTTTGCTCTGCTTCTCGCAGTCCGCGTGCTGGCACAAATCGCCTGGTTCGGTTACAGCATCTTCTACGACTCGCCCCTACTACTGGCTTTCGCTATCGCACTGAAAGGATGTGTCGAGGCGGCGGCGTCTTCGCTGGTCGTAGAGCAGCGGCGCAAGCTGACGAACTTAATTCTAGCAATAGAGGTTTTCACGCTTGCAGCAATACTCATCCCAGCGCACAGCAATCGCACTGCGGCGCTGGACACAAGCTGGGGCACGATCTATCTCGCTCCCGGTGATGCTGACTCCGCACGCCTAATTTACAATTTCGTGCTAGAGCACAAGCGGCACGGGCGGCGAGTTTTACTGGTGCCCGAGTTGCCGATGATATACGCGTTCACCGGCACAGAGGCCCCGAGCCGCTGGTATACACTTACGCCCGGCTTTTTGACGCCAAAGCAAGAGGACGACTATATCGCAAATCTGGAGCGCGCGGCGCCTGATTATATCGTGCTGACTAATCGCCAGACCGACGAATATGGCGAGATATACTTCGGAATGGACTACGATCAGAACATTTTCCGATGGATCGAACGCAACTATCGCGTGTTTCGGCAGATCGGTAACTTTCGTCGTGATCGTAGCAATGTTCTGGCTGCTTTAATTTACGAACGGCGCAGAGCGAATCTGCCAGCGGCTAAAGTTCGGATGCCCAATACGCTGTCAGGCTTCAGCGAGGCCGATGCACCGCGTGTGGCGACGGTCGCACTGTCCTTTCGGAGACTGCGTCGGTTGTCCTTCCGACAGGAATAATTGCGATGAAGCAACCCGCGCTGAAAGCATACGACCCGGATTCGGCCGAGAATGCCGTTCTGGTCAATAAAGCTGCGACCTCAGGCGTTTCTCGCCGTGTACTCACGACCGCTGCATGGTGCGTGTTCCTGTTCGCGTGCTCGCAAATTTTGATGTTTCCTTTCGGACGCGATCAGGGAGTTTATGCCGTGATCGCAGACAGAATATTGGCGGGCGGAATGCCCTATCGCGATGCATGGGACATTCATCCGCCCGGCGTGTACTATGCCTACGCTTTGGCGGAGTGGCTCTGTGGTCATCGGATGGTAGCGTTACGCATACTTGAAGTCACAGGATTGCTCTCGCTGTATTTTCCCTGTCGAACAATAGGGCGGAGCCTTTACGAGTCTTGGGAAGTCGGAATGATCACCTGGGCACTAGCGGCGCTCGTTTATGCTATGTCTGAATACTGGCACACAGGTCAGTCGGAGAGTTTTGGTGCGATACTCACAGTGTGGGCAGTGAGTGTTAGTGTCGACTCCGCATCACGACTCGGGCGCTTTGGCGCGTGGATAGCGATGGGATTGCTGTTTGGCCTGTGCTTCCTGTTGAAACCGCAATTGGCGCTGACCGCATTGCCTTGCGCCGCGTACGCCGGATGGCTGGAGTGGTGCCGCGCGCGCAGCGTATTTTATGCGGGAACTCCAGCGCTCATCGGTGCCGTCGCGAGCGCGGTTCCCATCGGGGCATGCGTCGGCTGGTTATGGTTTTACGGGGCATGGGGCGTGATGTACGCAACCTATGTGCGTTACGCGCCCTATTACACAGCGCTGAGATGGACGCCGAAGGTGCCGGTTTTGGGAGCTTTTACGATCTGGGCGGTGACACCGGGCCTGTTCATTAGGCGACTCCCTGCGATCGTCCTCGTTGGGCTTGCGGCTGCCGGTTTATTGCAGCAGAGGACCATGCATCGTCGGGCGGCGGCTCTTCTGCTAGGGACAGCGATTGTCCTTCAACTCCTGGCGGTAGGAATTGCTGGGAAGTTATTTGAATATCATTACTTTGCCGCGCTGTTTTTGACCGTGATCGTGGCAGGCGATGGACTTGCGAAACTGTGGAACCGTTACGCCAACGGGAGCTGCATCGGCGCGGTGACGCTTTTCGCCTTGGTTGCGGGCTTGGGATTCGTGCTCCCCGCGCTGAGGCAAAATCCGCGGCCCGAAACAGGAGGCACGCAATTCTGGAAGCGCAGCGCGACTCGTACAGCGTGGTTGTTCGGAATCGAACCGCGGCTGTCCAAACGCCAGCTCGATGACCAGCTTTACAACCTGTACGGCACGAACTTGAGTGACTACGAGGAAGCGGCGACGTTCGTCGATGCGATAGCCCGGCCAGAAGATTCGATATTCATCTGGGGTTCGGAATCCATCATCTATTGGCTAGCGGCTCGACGGCCCGCCTCACATTTCGTCCACGATTTTCCGCTACGGGTAGACTGGGATCAGGAACGGTCACGCGCCGGGTTGATGCGCGAACTCGAGGAGTCGCATCCCGTGGTCATCATCGTAGAGACAGGAGATTTTGCACCTGATATCGTCGGCAACGGCCTGGATTCGATGGAGTCACTACAGACTTTTTCGCAACTCGAAGACTATTTGAATAAATACTTCGAGCCTATAGCGAAGATCGGTAAGCTCTTTATTTTCCGCAGGATAAACGAGAGATATTCCGATATCCGAATAAATCAAAAACAACCCTCATGGCCGTCCAGCATGAGCCTCCTCAATTCCTCGCGCCCATTCGGTAAGCCGGATGCGTGCCTGCTACCCACTGGCGTGAGCGGCCAAGTTGCTCAAACCGCCGAGGCGGCGTCGGTCAGTGGCTGGGCACGTTTTCAACCGCCGCGTTCGATGGCGGCGTGGGCGTCTCCGCTTCCAGGCGGCGCGGCACCATTCGCGAGCCCTGCTCGGGACCGCCGTCTTCTTCCAGGTACTGCGCGTCGGAGTTGACCCGCCAGAGGTCGTAGGAGGCGCCCATGATGTTGCGGGCGGCCATCAGCCCGGTCATCATCGCGTGGTCCTGGTTGTTGTACTTGTGCATGCCGTTGCGGCCGACCAGCTGCAGATTGGGCATCTCGCGCTCGATGAATTCCCGAATCACGTCGACCGCTCGGCGATAGTCGCCGTCGTAAACCGGATACGCCGCACGCTGGCGGACTACCGTTCCGTCCACCACCTTCGCTTGCCCGGAGAGCCCCAGCTTCGCCAGCTCGCGCGTGCCCAGCGCCACCAGGTCCGCGTCAGGCGCGCTCCACATCGAATCCGAATCGAAGCAGAAGTACTCCAGCCCCAGCACCGTGTAGCGCGGGTCCGGCACCATCCCCGGACTCCAGTTCTTGAAGTTCTGGATGCGGCCGACACTGACGCCCGGCTC
The DNA here is from genome assembly GCA_963773975.1 of uncultured delta proteobacterium. Lineage (GTDB taxonomy): Bacteria > Desulfobacterota > Binatia > Binatales > Binataceae > JAKAVN01. Next base: position 55,027 of record CAVZDJ010000042.1, on the reverse strand, counting down.
GTGAATGTAGATCCAGTTGTCGGGGAAAAGCTCGGGATCGTCGATGATGAGCGCGACGGTGATGAAGTCGCGATACCGCAGGCTTAAAGCCGCCTCCGCGACCTCCGGCGGGGCCGGCGGATCGAGCGCTCCGATAAGCTCGCGTATCGGCATAGTCGAGATGAAATGGCCGCCGGCGTAGGTGTGCCTGCTGCCGGCGGCGGCGGCGGTGGTGATCGAACTCACCCCGTCCTGCCCGCGCTGCACGGCGACCACCGATTCCCCCATCTTGAGCGCGGCGCCGCGGCTCTGGATGGTCTTCGCTAACTCCTCCCACATTTCGCCGGGACCGTGCAGCGGATAGCGAAAGCGATCGATCAGGGTCTTGATAACCGGGCCGTTGCGCTTGCCCAGTCCGAGCGCACGCTTGATCAGCACGCGCATCGACAGGTCCTTGATCCGCTGGGCCGCCCAATCGGCGCTTATCTCACTACATGGGATGCCCCAGACTTTCTCGGTGTAACTGCGAAAGAAGGTCTCGTATAGCCGCCGTCCGAAAGCATTGACCACCCAGTCCTCGAAGCTGCGAATATCGCGGTTCGGGCGCACGCGGGCCGCCAGGTAACTCAGCATGCAAGCGGCTGACTGGAACAGGCCGAGTTGGCTCAGCGCGTCCCAGGTCTCGAGCGGATATTTGAAAAACCGGCCTTTGTAGTAGATGCGCGAGAGGCGCTCGCGTTCCAGCATCCGGTCGCCCAGGATGTCGCCCCAGAGCTTCTCTATCTCGGCGCTCTTGGAAAAAAACCGATGACCGCCGATGTCGAAGCGAAAGCCCTTGTAGCTAACGGTGCGGGCGATGCCGCCGACGTGCTGCGGATCCTGCTCGACGACTACCACCGCACGCCCGGCCGCCGAAAGCTCGTGCGCCGCAGTCAGGCCGCCAGGGCCTGCCCCGATTATGACCGTGGTGTCAGCGGCGTCCTTGGCCGACGATGCCGCCCGAAACTCCACCGCCCCCCTGTTGTTCTCCGCCATCATTGGCAAGTTTAGCCTAAGGCGCTGATACGACACAACACACAGTTTCGCATGTTTACGTTTGTTTCAACGGATTCAGCGAGTCGGCGTGCTGGCCGCGCTTTAGCGGCGACTCCAAACGCGCTATTGGGAAGGACACAGGACCACGGGACGTACCAACATGCGAGTAATTGACGGTGACAGCCATTTTATCGAGCCCCTCGATCTGTTCGAGCGCTATACCGACCCGGCCTACCGCGATCGCACCGTCCGCGTCGGCGTCGATTCGAGCGGCCGCGTCACCGGCCTCATCGTCGACAACCGGCCGATGCGGATGGCCGACCTCGACGAACTGATGAGCGCCTGCGCCGGCTACGGAGAAAAAGAGGAGGGCCGCAGCATCAGCGACTTCGACCTTTACCGTATCGCGAGCCGGAAGTGGCAGGACATGGACCTGCGTATCGGTTACCTCGACGAGGAAGGGTTCGCCGCTCAAGTGCTCTATCCCACAATGGGACTGCTGTGGGAAAGCTCGGTCGAAGACCCACAACTGGCCGATGCGCTCTGCCGCGCGTACAACACCTGGGCCTTCGAGCTGGTGGCGGGACACAAGGATCGATTGTTTCCGGCGGCGCATATCTCGATGCGCGACGCGGCGCTGGCCGTGCGCGAGATGGCGCGGGTGGCCCGGCTCGGATGCCGCATCATCTTTGTCGGCGCCGCGCCGATCGGCGGACGCAGCTTCGGCAACCCGGACTTCGATCCGATCTGGGCCGCGGCGCAGGAACTTGACCTCGCGGTCGGCATCCATCTCGTCGGCCATCCCAATTACACCGGCAGCCAATGGTACCGCACCGGCAATCCCGGCTTCATGTACATCACGATGATGAACGTGCAGGACCCGCGCATCGCGCTGACCTCGATGATGTACGACGGGGTGTTCGAGCGCTTCCCGCATCTTCGCGTCGGCACGATCGAATCGATGGCGGGCTGGGTCGGCGAATGGCTGGAGCGCGTAGACTACCGTTACAAGTACCTCGGCCATACCTCGCGGATGAAACATTCGGCGGCCGAGTATTTCGCGCGCAACATCTGGGTCAGCGCCAATCCCGAGGAGCGGATGTTTCCGCTGATGGTGCAGTTCGCCGGCGACGATCGTTTCTTCATCGGGTCGGACTATCCGCACGCCGAGGGCTTCGTCCATCCGGTCCGCACCACCCGCGAACTGCTCGCCGCGCTGCCGCAACGCTCGGTGGAAAAGATCCTGAGCGACAACGCCGCCGCTTTCTACCGTATCTGAGCCCGGCGGCCCAAATTCGAAGGAACAAGTTATGGCCGCCAACGTCTCGGTATGCCTGTCGTTCGACTTCGACGCGATCTGCGTATGGCTCGGAAGCCTGAATGCGACTTCGCCGAGCGCGATTTCGCGCGGCGAGTTCGGCGCCGTCGCGACTGAACGCCTGCTGGACATGCTGGCGCGATGGGAAATCAAGTCGACCTGGTTCATCCCTGGCCACACCATCGATACCTACCCCGACCTGGTGCGCCGGGTGGCCGATGCCGGACACGAGATCGGCCATCACAACTACTGTCACGAAAATCCGATCTCGCTCTCGCTCGACGACGAAAAGCGCGTGCTTGATCGCGGCACCGAAACGATCCGGCGCATCACCGGAAAAGCGCCGCAGGGCTTTCGCTCACCGGCCTGGGACTTGAGTCCAAACTCGCTCGGCCTGCTGCTCGAGCGCGGCTTTCTTTACGACAGCAGCCTGATGGGCAACGATTACACGCCGTACTACTGCCGTGTCGGCGACGTCCCGGCCAAGGACGGCCCTTACATCTTCGGGCGCGAGGTCGAGATGGTGGAATTGCCGGTGACCTGGGGACTCGACGACTTCCCCGCTTTCGAGTGGCTCTACGGCGTGAACCAGGGGCTTTCGGCGCCGTCGCAGGTTTACGAACGATGGGCCGGCGATTTCGATTACCTGTGCGAGTTCGTCGGCGAGGGCGTGTATTGTCTGACGATGCATCCGCAGGTCATCGGCCGCGGCCATCGCCTGCTGATGCTCAAGCGGCTGGTGGAGCACATGAAGGAGCGCGCCGGCGTGCGCTTCAGCACGATGGCGGAGGTCGCGCACGAGTGGAAACGCAAACATCCGCTCAAGGACCCATGCACCGCGCGATGAGTTCGCCGACGGAATAAAAATGGCCTCGGCGATGCAGCTCTATGCCGGGTTCGCGTTGCTGGTGATCGCGATCGTCGCGATCATCGCGCTGGCGGCGCTCGTGAGCAATCTGATCGGCGCGATACGGCGACGATTCGGGAGATCCGCACGGTCTCGCGCGCACGACGATTTCTCCGCGCCCGCCCGGCCCTCGCGCGCCACCCCGGATGAGTCGCGTCCGAGCACTCCCGCGTCGCGCTCGGACAATCCGCCCGCTCCGCGCTGACGCTGACGCGATCAGCTCGCGGCGCGCCGCTCGCGCCACAAGCCAAGCTTCTCTTGCACCGGTCGGTCCGAGAAACTGAAAAGCAGCGACTCGTCCGCCGCCTCGTGATGGTACTCGCGCCAGCTCGGCACCACGAAGACGTCATGCTGGCGCCACGCAAGCGCCTCTCCGCCGACCACCGTGCGCCCGTTGCCCTCGACCACCACGAAGACCGCGCTGTCGCTGGAGCGATACGGTGCACCGCTGAAGCCGCGCGGCAAGAGCTGCATCGCGGTGCCCATCGTCGGCATCGCCCAGTCGCCCGTCGCCGGATGGACGTAGCGCATCTTGAATCCGTGGCAGCGGTCGCGCTCGCCGCCGCGGCTCATCCGCTCCAGCGCCTCGCGCGTGCGCTCGTAAGTGTAGTTGAGGATCGGGCTGGTCAGTCCGCGGTGCTGGTAATCCACCGGCAAGAGCCCGCTGCCGAAGCGAGCGACGGAATCGCCCTCGGGCCGCCCGGCGGGGAACCGATCTTCGCCATAGGCTTCGAAAAAAACCGCGTTGAGAAGATCGACCAGCGCGAGGTCGAGTCCGTCCAGCCAAACCATCGGCTCCTTGGTTTCGTTGCCGTGGTCGTGCCAGGTCCACGAGGGCGTGATCACGAAATCGCCCGGGTGCATCGTGGTCCGCTCGCCATCAACCGCGGTGTAGGCACCCTCGCCTTCGATGACGAAGCGCAGCGCGCTCTGGGTGTGGCGATGGCTGGGCGCGATCTCGCCCGGCATGATTAGCTGCAGGCCGGCGAAGAGCGAATGCGTGATGCGCGGGGGCGAGTGCTCGCGCAGCGCCGGGTTTTGCAGAATCAGCACGCGACGCTCGGCCTCGGCCGCGGAGATCAGACGTCCCGCTTCGATCAGCATCGGGCGGACTTCGTCGTAGTGCCACAACGCCGTGGTCTCAGGCGGACGCGGCTCGACGGATTGGAGTCCCTTCAGCACCTCCCACAGCGGGGCGAGGCTGCTGGTCGCGATCCTGGCATAAAAAGCATCACGCTCGGCTGTGTGTCGCGGCTCGGGCGGCATGGTTGCGTGACCTCCCCGGTTAGCTGGCGCTATCGGGACAAAATTATCGCGATTGAGGCAAACATGCGAGCGCAATGAGCGCCTGTGAGAATCATTGCGCATAATGAAAGCACCCCGCGCCTATTGGAGACGCGGTGAGCATTTTTGCTCACGTGCCAGCAATCGCTTCGTTAGAGCAGCGAGCATGCGATGGTGTCGCGCAGCGCGCGCAATTCAAAGGTTGGCAAAAAATAACGCCGAGAATTTTCCCGAGATTGTCATCGCCGCCTGTGGATTTGCGTCGAAAATATTTGCGCTGATGGGGAGGAACCGGGCAAACTTAGCTGCGGGGGGCCGCACGCGATGGACGAGGAGGTTCGCTTCCGTCTGCTCTACGATCTTGGTTGCGCATTCGCCGCACGCATCGAGATCGATCAACTGATTCCCTTGGTGGTGACCAAGTGCCGCGAAGCGCTCGACGCCGAAGGCGCGTCGGTCCTGCTGCTCGACGACGAACGCAAGGAACTTTACTTCCCCTACATCTCTGAAGAAGACCCCGAGGTCGCGCAGCGGCTTGTGCGTCTGCGGTTCTCGGCTGAACTGGGAATCGCCGCCGCCGCTCTAAAGGGCGGCAAGGCGCTCGTGGTCAACGACGCACAGAATGATCCTCGCTGGTACCAGGGCATCGACAAAATGTCCGGACTGGTCACCCGCAACGTGCTGGCCGCGCCCCTCTCTACACGCCAGGGCACGATCGGCGTGGTCGAGATCGTAAACGGGCGCGGCGCCGAGGGATTCACCGAGGACGACCTGTCTTTTCTCGAAGCCATCTCGGGCAGTATCGCGATCGCGATCGAGAATGCGCGGCTCTACACCCAGGTGCGCGAGTCCGAAGCCAGCCTGCAAACCCAGGTCGGCGCACTGCGCCGCGACCTCGCGCGCCACGACGCCTTCACCGAAATCGTCGGCACCGGGCCTGCGATGGCTGAGGTGCTGCGGCTGATGGACACCGCGGCCGCGTCGTCGATCACGGTGCTCATCCATGGCGAGACCGGCACTGGCAAGGAACTGGTCGCGCGCGGACTGCATCGCGCCAGCGCGCGCAGCGACCATCCGTTTCTCGCGCTCAACTGTGCCGCAATGCCCGAGCCGCTGCTCGAGAGCGAACTCTTCGGTCATCGGCGCGGTGCGTTTACCGGCGCGATCCGCGACAACCCCGGGCTGTTTCGGGCGGCGGCGGGCGGCGTGGTTTTTCTCGACGAAGTCTCCGACATGCCGTTGCCGATGCAGGCCAAGCTGTTGCGCGTGCTCGAGGAACAGGAAGTTGTGCCGGTAGGCGATAGCTTTCCGCGCAAGGTCGACGTGCGCGTCTTGTCCGCGACCAATCGCGACCTGCGGGCGGAGGTGGCGGCCGGCAGGTTCCGCGAGGATTTGTATTACCGCCTCGCGGTTTTCCCGATCGCGCTGCCGCCGCTGCGGGAGCGCCGCGAAGATATCCCGCTTTTGGCCACGCGCTTCCTCGCCATCGCAGCCGAGCAGCAGCGCAAGCCGATCACCGGTCTCGATCCGGCGGCGCTCGAATTGCTGACGCAATACGGATGGCCCGGCAACGTACGTGAACTTCGCAACGAGATCGAGCGTGCAGTGGCGCTGGCGCGCGCAAGCGCGATCATCGCGCCCGAGCATCTTTCCGCGTCGTTGCGCGCGCCAGGGGTGGTCGCCAATGGTGCGCCGACCGATTATGTGCAACTTCGAGGCGTCCATCGCGCCGTGGCGACCGCGGCCGCGCCCCCAGCGCCACCCGAAAGCCACGAGGACCCCAAGGGTCCGCTGCGACGGGCGCGCGCGGCTTTCGAGGCGAATTTCATCGCCAAGGTCCTCGAGGAACACCGGGGCAATGTCTCGCGAGCGGCGGTCGCCTTGGGGCTTTCGCGTGCGTCACTGCAAAAAAAAATGAAGGAGTACGCTCTGCGCTAAAAGTGGCAGTGCCAAGATTAGTGGCGGACAGGAACATAAATCTATCCATCTTAACTAGCTTAGAAAACGAATACCTGTGGGAAATCAAGCCTTTGGATTCGAACTATACAACGGTATTCATCTTGCTCTTGATATGGGAGGGACATCGGTGAGCGTGCAATCCAGGGGGGATGGGGAAGTGGGGTGGCGGCGGCTGAATTCCGACGCTCAGCGAGGCGCATACTCTGTGCATAACGAAAAGAACCAGGGGGAATCCATGAGCGTCGGACCTTCAAATAGTGGCAACGGAAGAGAAATTCTCGAACTGGAGCGCGACCAGCTGGTGGTCGAATTATGTCGCCCCAAACAACCTCGGCTGCGGGTGCTCGTGGTCGAGGATGAACCCGATGCGCAGACCCTGCTGAGATTCATCCTCGAGCCCAAGTATGAAGTCATCACCGCCTCGTCGGGCGAAGAGATGCGCCGTCAGCTCGAGGCTCACCCCGAGCGCGTGAGCCTGGTCCTGATGGACCTCAAGCTCGAGGGCGGCGAAGATGGAGTGACGCTGACCAAGCATCTGCGCAACGAAAGCCGATGGAAGGGTATCCCGATCATTGCGCTTACTGCCTGCGCGACCGGCGACGATTTGCGCCGCGCCGTCGAGGCCGGATGCGACGACTATGTCCCGAAGCCGTTCTATCGCCGGCAACTCACGGCGCTGGTCGAACGTCTGATCGATAATTCACAACGCTCCGAGGTTTCCGGCTCGTAGCAAACACCTCCAGGAACCTAACCCGTCCCCGCTGCGTGAGGAGGGGGAATATTGCGGTTCCGTCTTCTGCCGGGCATTTGAGGGGCCGTTCCATGAACGGCCCCTTTCATTTTTCGGGCGGAGCTTGAAATCAGGATCAAGCCGGCGGACCTTGAACGCGAGCGAGCGCTGTTCTAGAAAGAGATAGTCGCGGCGGTATGAGACAGTTGTTTTCAAAGTCGGAACGGCGAGCTCTGAGTTCGGTTCTGGCCGTGCTCATCACGCTGGCCAGCCTTCCATTGACCGCTGGAGTGGCCATCGCGCTCGGATCCAGCCAGCCACAATTCACCCTCAACATTTGCCAGCCGATCCAAATGTTCGATCGCGTGTCGAACACAAGGGTTGCTCGCCCCGCTGCGGTCGTGCGCGAGTTCGTTCTCTGTGATCTCGGTTCGGTCGCGGCGGCGCCAAGCGCTCGAATAATCGAGTATAGGGCAACACCCGACACGCCACCCCCCAAGCAACTCGTCTAGCCAGCCTTCCCACAGCAAGAGTTGTCCTCTTGATTTGACTTGTGACGCCACAGGCGTCGTGAGTCGAGCGCTCTTCAAGGCGGTCACGTCAATGAACCGCCGGAGATATTTATGAAATGGATTCGAGCTACCGTGCTCTCGTTGCTAACGGATACGCGTGCGTTCAATTTCTGGCGCAGGGCCGGACGTCTGCCGGCCGCGGCCGTCCTGCTCGTTGGCTTGCTCGTTGGGCTGGCGCCGAGGTTCGCCTGGGCTTGTGCCTGCGGATGCGGCGTCTTTGACGTCGGCACCCCGTCGCTTTTCCCGAGCGGTGGCGGAGGCACCGTATGGTTCGAGTACGATTTCATGAATCAGTACATCAATTGGCATGCGACCGGGCCATCCTCTGGCGTCAACAACAGCGATAAGCAAATCAAGACACATTTTCTGACCGCGGGCGGTCAATACATGTTCAATCGGAGCTTCGGCCTGATGGTGACCGTCCCATATACGATTAGGACCTTCAGGACGGAGGGCAACGGCGACGACATCAACCAGTACAACCATGCCAATTTTGGCGACGTGCGCATTTGGGGCATGTACACCGGCTTACAGGAAGACATGTCGCTGGGATTGTTGGCCGGGTTCAAGCTTGCCACCGGCGACCACACTTATAACGACTTTGATCGCGACACCTCGATTGGAACGGGGAGCACAGACCTGCTGCTCGGCGCCTATAAACTGGGGACTTTCCCCAGCCGTATAGGGAACTTGAATCTGACCTTTCGAGACCGCCCGTTCAACTGGTTTGTGCAGGCCCAGTATGAATATCCGTTTGCGAGTACAGGAAATTACACCCCCGGCAAAGAATTCGACGGCGCGCTCGGCATCTACTACAACTTCGGCCAGGTCGGACCTCTCAAAGAGCTTGCTCCGATGTTTACGGTGCTCGGTTCGAATCGGACTCACGATTTAGGCAACGAGGCCAACACCCCGAACAGCGGTTACGATCGCTTGCTGCTCGCTCCCGGGGGCGAGATCAGACTGTGGCTGCTCAGATTCTATGCCGACGTGGAGTTTCCGGCATTCGCGTACGCAAACGGTAACCAGTTGGTCGCGCCTTACCTGGTCAAAACAATTCTCAGCTATGATTTTTGAAGGTAGGAAAATGCGGCCGACTCTCTCAATGCTCGCGCTTTTGGCTATGACCTTGGCGATCGTGCCTGGTCTAATCGCGTTCGCGGCTATGGAGGTTGGTCAACCGGCCCCATCGCTGGTGGTCCAGGAATTGGATGGTACAACATTCGATCTGAGCGCGGTACGCGGCAAGGTCATAGTCGTAAGCTTCTGGGCCACCTGGTGCCCACCGTGTCGTAAGGAAATGCCAGTCCTGGACGCGCTCTACCGGCGCTACCATGGCCAGGGACTGGAGATGATCGGTCTCAGCGCCGATCGCCCACACGATCGGTCCGATGTGCAAAAAATTATGCGGTCCTTCAGTTACCCGGCAGCGATGCTGGATGACGCCAAAGTCAATGATTTCGGCACGCCCAGCGTGTTGCCAAAGACAATTGTCATCGACGGCCATGGAATAGTTCGCGCCGAGCTGACCCCCGATCAAACGGCGGTCACCGACAAGAGTTTGTCGGCAGCGGTGCTCCCGCTGCTGCCGCCAAAATCCGCGCCTCACGAATAAGGAGTGTTGGCCAAGGTCAAAAGGGTAACGTCGCGGGGCGAAGTCGCTGAAAGAATCGAATGAAGAAGATTACCCCAATCGCGATCGTTCTGCTGGCTGGATGTGCTGCAGCAAATACCCAGACACATGGCGCGGACCCGAAAATCACGAGTTTGGAAGAAGAAAGACACATGGTCGCCGAGCGCGAGAAACAGTGCATCGACGACACGCTGACACACAGTCGTGATGAAATGGCGCACCTAACCGCAACGTCCGACGCCTCGGTTGAGTTGCTGACGCAGCGGGCAAAGAACGAGCGTGATCGCGAACTGTCGGAATGCCGCGCTAAAGCGAACAGCGAAAACGCCGAAATTTTCACGCGCGAACGCGACGAATATGCGCTTCAGGCAAAGCAAGAGCACGATAGCGCCTCGCTGATGATGATTCTTACGACCACCAGGCCGCGTTGAAGTTATGAGGAGATGCGGAATTTTCTCTCTGCGAATCGCAGCGTCGATCGGCACCAGCCTCTCTCTAACGATGCTGGTTGTCCTCGCGGGTGCGGTGACGCTGGTAGGTTGCCGCAAGCCAGATCAGGATCTTGGGGAGCGTGGTGGATTCGCGATGCGCGATACCTCCGACTGCTTGCCCGACATTACCTTGGTCGATCAGCACGGCCACAAGGTCTCCCTTGCCTCCTTGAAGGGGAAGCCGGTGCTGTTCGATTTCATCTACACTTCCTGTCCCGGACCGTGCCTTCTACTCACGGCGCGCATGAAAAAGATCGCCGATCGGCTCGGGCCTAAACTTGGGACGGAAGTTCGCATCGTGTCGATAACCGTAGACCCCGAGCATGATCAGCCCAAGCAGCTTCTCGCCTATGCGAACGCGCAAGGCGCCAATCTTAACGGCTGGTTGTTTTTGACCGGAACACCCAAACAGATCGAAAACGAGATGGCACGATTCAAGTTGATTCGCCAGCGCGAAGCCGATGGAACGGTCGATCATGTTCTCGAGTTCTTCCTCGTCGATGCGAACGGCCGCGCGCTGTTTCAGTACATGGGAGAAAGGGTCGAACCGGAGCAGGTGGCGAAGGACTGTGCGGCGGCCGGCGGGTGAGCCGCTAACGGCTTTGGATCGCGCAAACGTACGGGGTGCCTTTTAGGAGGTGAGCGCATGAAGGCCTCGCGAGCGTCCATAGCGTCGTTGATGGTTCTGGCGTGCGTATCTGCCGCAGCGATTCTTGTCCCTCGAACGCACGCCCGAAGCGCGAGTGGTTCTACGCTCATCATCAAGGCGATCGCGCATCAGTGGTGGTGGGAATTCGATTATCCGTCGCTCAACATCAGGACCAGCGATGTTTTGTACGTTCCCAGCGCTACCGACGTTCGCCTGGAGCTTGCCTCCGCCGACGTGATCCACAGCTTCTGGATTGCCGGGATGAAGGAATCCATAGACATCTTTCCAGGAAAGACGCGCCCGCTTGATCTGGTCGTCAAGTCACCGGGCGAGCTGTACGGAAATTGCGACTCCGGTTGTGGCTGTGGAACCGTCTGCATGCGATTTCGCGTGCTGGCGAGCAACCCCGGGGACTTTAAGCAGTGGGCGACTCGGGAGCGTTTGACACGCTCAGCGTTCAAGCCGCCGCCTAAGGTTGACGCACCAGCTTGCGCTTTGAATACCGGTTACGAGCGCCGCGTGGGCCACAATTTTCACAAGAATCGTTTGCAGCGGCTGCTTGATGGAGAGGAATCGGCCGGCAAAAGCCCCTCGCACTGATTTGCCCCTAATGAGCTCAGCAGTGTCGGGGCGCCTGCCTCAAGCGAGGGGCTTCCGATCGCACGTTGTGCGCGATCTCGGCGCCGTGGCGCTGCTCCTCACCGCGTCGATGGCGGTCGGACTCGTGATCAACCGGTTCTCGTCGCGGCCGCTACCGATCGTCTATCAGACGCCCGAGCAGCGGTTCGACGCCGAGCTTACAACCCTCGTTACCACCCCGCCCTTCAAGATCGCACCCGCGGCAACGGTCGGACTTCCGGAATTCCGTTCGGCGGTCGAAACCAAAAGTGCGCTCATCCTCGACGCGCGCCCGGCCGTCTTCTTTGAGCAAGGACGTGTGCCCGGCGCGCTCAATCTCGCACGAGACAACTTCGCGCGCGATTACCGGCACCTGGCTCCCATACTGCAGCCCGCCACTGACAAGCCGACCATCGTGTATTGCTCGGGCGGCGACTGTCACGACAGCCGTCTGGTTGCGAACGCGTTGCTGTCTCTCGGCTTCAGCAACGTCAGAGTCTTCACCGGCGGATGGGAGGAGTGGTCAAAGGCCGGACTGCCGGTGTCCAAAGGCAGCGGGCCATGACGGATCGCTCCAGTTCTGTCAACGATCACGCTGCGCTCGCCTTGAGTCTGGGACTGGCTGCAGTTTTTATCTACGCGGGCGTCGAAAAGATGGGCGATTCGCTGCAGTTCGCTGACAGCATCGCGGCGTTCGGTATCCTGCCGGCGGCGCTCATTAGCCTGCTCGCGTTGAGTCTGCCGCCATTCGAGATCGCATGCGGCCTCCTGTTGCTCTGGCCACCCACTCGACGGGTCGGGGCGCTCGCGATTGCGCTCATCTCTGTAGTCTTTTTCTCGGCGCTGCTGTCCGCGCTGGCGCGCGGTCTAACGCTGGACTGCGGTTGCTTCGGGATCGACGCGCCATCGCGGCCGAGAATGTGGGTCGAACTCGGACTGAACGTTCTATTTCTCTTGAGCGCGCTGTACTTCTATCTGCGATCGATAGTGGGGCCGCAGGTGCGCGCGCCGTGAGCACGCCAGCAGTCAAGTATGACCAATCCAGCCCCTCGGGAAGCAAGGTGTGCGAATCTGCGTTAGAGACCGAATCTATATGAGTGCGAACGCGGGCACGCGGCGGCCGTGCTCGGCCGCCGTCCGGGGCAGTGCCGTCGAGCAAGATTTGGGTTCCAACGCTCGACTCGAAGTATGCGACGGATACCTGACATTCTGAGACGTCGGCCGTCCGCCTTCTTATGACGCCCCGCTATCGATTCAACGCAGGTAGCGGAATTGTCAGAGTGTCATAGACCGTAATTCTCGGACCATAAGCGGCCTGGAAGATCCCGATACCCTCGGCAGGTCTGATCAGATTGGTCCGATCGAAGATGTTGAGCAGTGTGATTCGGTCTGTAACTTCGCCTATGTGCGCAATCCGGAAAGTTCTTTGCCCGCTTAGATCGACCTGAATGACATGCGGCAGCGATTTCAGATCGGCAAAGCCCCCTCGCAAACCACTGTTATAGAGAGCATCGACGCTGAACGCATATGGCTTCCATCGATAGGTAGCTCCGCCGGAGGCGCCATAGAGCGGCTGATGATCGAGCACGATATAGTGCCGGTTGATGTAGCCCAGCTCCTCGGGGTCGAAGTTGAACTGCCCGGTTGCCACCCCTTTTTGCATGTTCCTGCCGATCGTGGTGCTGGCGTGAATTGAGAGATTGTCAGCGTTGTAGGTGACCGCGGTTTCAGTGCCCCAGATGTACCCGTGCCTGTAGTTGAAAGGTGCGAAAATCGGCACATCCCCAAACTGGCCGGTATCGAGGTAGTGACTCGTGTATTCATAAAAGTCATCTTCCGAGATGGCGAGGCGCTTGCTCAGTTGATGAACTATACCGGCATCCCACTCATAGTCGTCTTCGGTCCCAGGCGTAACGACTCCGGTTCCCGCCAAGCCGGTGGTGCCGGCAAACGCCGCGGGAGCGCCGGGCGAGATGCCCTGAAAGCTCGGCACTTGCATATACCGGGCGAAACCGGCGTGAAGGGTGGTGTCCGGCCGCGCCACATAGACCAGATTGAGTGTCGGATCGATCTGATTGTTGTAGGTAAAGCCGCTCAAACGATCCCAACGCACACCGATATTTGCTCTCAGTTTCTCGGTGACTTGCCAGGTATCTTCCAGATAGATCCCGGACAGCAGATTGATCTTGTTGACATTGTTCATTACCCGAACGGGAAAGAAGGGAGGGCCTTCCTGATTACCGGTGGAATCGACGTTGAACACCAGAGAACTGTCGTCCGCCTCCACCGCGTATTCACCAAGGTAGAAGCCCGCACCAAGCGCGTGGGCGCCAAGCTTGTAACTCAGGTCGCCTTGGAGGGTGTTGTCGAGATCGCTGTGAAAGGCTGTTGAGGCAACCCCCTGATAGATGAGCTCGCCAACCTCATCGGGTTCGAATTTCTGCGAGATATAGTGAACCGAATAGGCAAGCTGATAGGTAAGGTCGGGAGTAGGCGCTCCATTGAGCGCGAGAATTCCCACATAGTCACGAAAATTTAGGAACGAGTTGATATCGGCCGATGGATAATAGCTCACACCCGTAAGCTGAAACTGCGGCGTGAGGCTGGCCCGATTGGGCAATTGATTGTCGCTCGCGGCGACCGAGGTAGTGAGGCTCAACCGAGTGGTCGGAGTCAGGTTGTAGGCAAAGAAGCCGAATCCCTGTCCCTGATTGGTATGGTCGTGGATCGCATCCGGCGCCGAGGTAGCGGAGCTGAACGCGGTGTTGCTCTGGCTATAGAGCCCGCTGATGTAATAGCTGAAGTTACCATCGCAGCCGCCGTACTGAAAGCTGGGCTGAACGGTATTGCGTTGCCCGCCATATATGCTGACGCTGCCGCCCGGCTGTTCGCATCCGTCCTTTGTTTGAATGTTCACCACACCGCCGGTGGCATAGCTGTAGCGCGACGGCAAAACCCCGTCGAGCAGACTCAGTTGCTTGATGAACATTGGATTGATCATGGAGAGGAAGGGTGGATTGGTATTGATGTCGAGGGGGACCATGACTCCATTGATCTGGTACTGGAATTGTGGCCCTTCCGTGTTGCGTATGTGGATCTGCTGATTCTGGTCGATCGCGACGCCGGGCATCTGCGCCAGTACATCCGTGATCGTGGTACTATCGCCGCGCGGTAAGTTAGAAATGTCCTGTGCCGTTACAGTATATTTGTTGGCGCCGGTCGTGGAGACGCCGTTTGGTGAGCGAAGCTGGCTGGTCTGGACAGGAAGCGTCAGCGCGGTCTCCGCGCCAAGAGTGATCGAGATCGTCTCTCCGGCGCTGCGTGGAAAGACAACAATCTTGTTTGCCAGCCTGAAGCCCGACTTTAGAGCCACCAGCGAGAAAACGCCTGGCTTTGGTGATGCGATTTTAAACCGCCCATCTGCGCCGCTTGTGGCATGAGCGACGGCGTGGCCATGTTCGTCTTGCAATTCGAGGTTCACCTGAGCCAGAGGCCGACCTAGCGCATCGATGATCGTCCCGGATACCTGTTGAGCCGAGGCGAAACAGGGAGATACAAGGCCAGAAGCCAGCAAACCCGCGAGTGCGATCAGATGCCATAGTCGCCCGAGCGTCCGCTCTGCTCTTCGGCTTGTTAGGAACCTCGGCCGAGATGATTGTACGGTCGTTGTTTCGTATTTTTGGACGTTTTCCTTCGAGACCTTCACGCGCACTGACACTCCTCGGGATGGCGTACCAACTTCGCCTCCCTCGGACTCGGCGAGTGTTCGTACGGGTGTTGGTTGTCCGACACGACGCTAAGCATTTCGACATTGAGAATGATTCTCAATATCTGAAGCCTCGCCATCTGTCAAATCTTCGTTTGGTCGATGTGGCGCTGGACGTTAATACGTTACGAGTTGCGCCGCCGGAGAAGAGCCATCAATCCAGCAGGACCAACGCGGGCGCAGCGCGTTTATGGCGCTTCTTCGAATCGACGCTGAAGAGATTTTCAGCCGGCGCCGAAAATCAGCCGCCGCGTGTGACGCGCGATCATCAGGTCCTCGTTGGTCGGAATGACGCGCACGGTGCATCGGCTGTCCGCCGCACTGACCGGATCGGCGTGCGCCTCGTTGCGCTGCCGATCCAGTTTGATTCCCAGGTACTCAAGGCCGCGGCACACCTCGAACCTGACCGGCGCGGCCCGCTCTCCGATACCGGCGGTGAAGACCAGCAGGTCGAGACCGCCGAGCGCGGCCGCCAGCGCTCCGATTTGCTTGCGCATCTGGTAGCAGAACATCTCGATCGCAAGCGCGGCATTCGGTTCGGCCGCCCTTTTTGCGAGTAGCGTCTTCACGTCGGAACTGATCGCCGAAACGCCGAGCAGGCCCGATTCATGATTGACGAGCCGCTCCAGGCGCCGCCCGTCATAACCCTTTTGATTGATGAGATAGACCATCAGTCCGGGATCGAGATCGCCGCTGCGCGTCCCCATCATGAAGCCGCCGGTCGGCGTAAAGCCCATCGTGGTGTCGACCGGACGCCCGTTCAGCACGGCCACCATGCTGGCGCCGTTTCCCAGATGTGCGATCACGATGCGCGCCGGTGCTGCGGGACCCAGGGTTGCCATGATGTATTCGTAGGAGATTCCGTGAAAGCCGTAGTGCAGCAGCCCCTCGTCCCGCAGCGCGCGCGGCAACGCGAAGCGGCGCGCGACCTCGGGCATCTGCCGATGAAAGCCGGTATCGAAGCACGCCACCTGTGCCACGCCTGGGAATCGTAAGGCCAGGGCTTCGATAGCTTCGATCTCAACCGGAATGTGCAGCGGCGCGAACGGAATCAGACCACGCAACGCCTCGATGAGCGCCGGCGTCACGCGTTCCGGATCGAAATGATTCGGACCGCCGTGGACCACGCGATGGCCGATCGCGTCGGGGCGCTGCAGCCGCAGGCGCTCCATCTCGTCGACCAGCGCGCCGAGCGCGTCCATCGATCGCGGGAAGCCCCGCTCGGCATCGCTGAGCGTCTTCGCGCCGCCATCCCGGATCCAAAGCCGCCCGCTATCGAGTCCGATCCCTTCCGCCGCCCCCTCGGCAAGCAGCTTTTCTCCATCCGCGGCAAGGCGATGGAGCGCAAACTTGTCCGAGGAAGATCCGCTGTTGAAGGAAAGTATGACGTGCGAGGAATTCACCGCGCGCAATCTCTCCGATACGTGCCGAGAAGGCTAATCCGCAATCCTCACTGCGGCCATTTCCAATCGCGAATCTCGGGCTTGTCGATGCCGTTGGCCAGGGCGTAGTCGAGGTTTTCGCAAATCTGGTCCTTCAGCCAATCCTTGACGTGAGCGCCAGTGACCTGGATCCGGGGCACGCGATCGATCGCGTCGATGGCGAGGTTGAAGCGATCGGTCTGATTTTCGATCGCGAGCTGGAGTGGAGTGTTGATGCTCCCGAATTCCTTGTAGCCGCGCACGTGCAGGTTGACGTGATTGGCTCTGCGGTAGGCCAGCTTGTGAATCAGCCACGGGTATCCGTGAAAATTGAAGATGATCGGCTTGTTGATCGTGAAAAGGCTGTCGAAGTCGCGGTCGCTAAGCCCGTGCGGATGTTCGCCGCTCGGTTGAAGCTTGAACAGGTCCACGACGTTGACGAAGCGGACTTTCAGGTCGGGAATTTTTTCGCGCAGGAGCGCCACCGCCGCCAGCGCCTCGATGGTCGCGACGTCGCCCGCGCTCGCGATCACCACGTCCGGCTCACTGCCCTGGTCATTGCTGGCCCATGACCACAGCCCGATTCCTTTGCTGCAATGTCTGACCGCCGACTCGAGGTCGAGAAACTGCGGATGCGCCTGCTTGTCGGCGACGATGACGTTGATGTAGTCGGTACTGCGCAGGCAGTGATCCACCACGCTCAACAGGCAATTGGCGTCGGGCGGCAGGTAGATTCGCGTCACTCGCGGGCTCTTGTTGGTGACCACGTCGATGAAGCCCGGGTCCTGATGCGTGAAGCCGTTATGGTCCTGACGCCACACGGTGGAACTGATCAGGATGTTGAGCGAGGAAACCGACGCGCGCCACGGAACTTCGGTCTTCGCTTTTTCCAACCACTTGGCGTGCTGGTTCACCATCGAATCGATGA
Organism: uncultured delta proteobacterium; assembly: GCA_963773975.1. GTDB lineage: Bacteria > Desulfobacterota > Binatia > Binatales > Binataceae > JAKAVN01. Next base: position 37,737 of record CAVZDJ010000042.1, on the reverse strand, counting down.
TGTGCGCGAAGGCCTCATAGGTGTTGAGCAGCACGTGGCGGCCGGTCAGCACGTAACCTTCCATCCAGCCCTCCAGCGTGTGTTCGCTCAACATCTCCATCACGCGTCCGTCGGGAGAGAGTTCGCCACCGTCGGCATCCTCGGGTTTCATTTCGCCGAGCCAGGTCTTGCGGCTGGCCTCATAGATCGCCTGCAAGCGGTTCGACGCGGTCTCGTCGGGGCCGAAGACCCGAAAATTGTCCATGTTGTCGCGCATCACGTCGCGCAGGAACTGCCCCAGCACGTAAGTGTTCTCAACCGCCGACTGGCCAGGCCGGGCGACCTCGACGTGGTAATTGCGAAAGTCCGGCATGCGCAACGGCCGGCGCAGCAGGCCGCCGTTGGCATGCGGGTTCGCGCTGATGCGGCGATTGCCGGCTGGAGCGAGCGCCTTCAGTTCAGGAATCAAATGGCCCTTCGCGTCGAAGAGATCGTGCGGCCGGTAGCTCAGCATCCATTGCTCGAGCAGCTTGAGATGCGCGGGATTCGAAACGACGTCGGTTATCGGCACCTGATGCGCCCGCCATGAATCCTCGACACGATGGCCGTCGACCTCCTTGGGCGCGGTCCAGCCTTTCGGCGTGCGCAGGATTATCATCGGCCAGCGCGGCCGGCGCGGAACTGCGCTTCGCCGCGCCTCGTCCTGGATCGCGCGGATCTCGGCGATGCAACGCTCCAGCGTGGACGCCATCAGTTGATGCATCGCCGCCGGCGCCTCGCCCTCGACCACGTAGGGCGTGTAGCCGTAGCCGGCGAAAAGCTGCTCGAGCTCCTCGCCCGGGATGCGCGCGAGCACCGTGGGATTGGCAATCTTGTAGCCGTTCAGATGCAGAATCGGCAGCACGGCGCCGTCGCGGATCGGATTGAGAAATTTGTTCGAGTGCCACGAGGTCGCGAGCGGGCCGGTCTCCGCCTCGCCGTCGCCCACCACCGCGGCCACGATCAGATCGGGATTGTCGAACGCCGCACCGAAGGCATGCGACAGGCTGTAGCCGAGTTCTCCGCCCTCATGAATCGACCCCGGGGTCTCCGGCGTGCAATGACTGCCGATTCCCCCGGGAAAAGAAAAGAGCCTGAAGAACTGCCGCAGGCCTTCCTCGTCCTGGCTTCGATCCGGGTAGACCTCCGAGTACACGCCCTCGAGATAACTGTTGGCGAGCACCGCGGGCGCGCCATGGCCGGGGCCCGAGATATAGAGCACGTTGAGGTCATATTCGCGGATGAGCCGGTTGAGGTGCACCCAGACGAAGCTCTGGCCGGGGTCTGAGCCCCAATGACCGAGCAGGCGACTCTTGATGTGCTCGGGCTTAAGCGGCTCCCTGAGCAGCGGGTTGTCGCGCAGGTAGATCATCCCCAGGGCAAGGTAGTTGCAGGCGCGCCAATACGCGTCGATCAATTCTATCTGCCGGGTCGAAAGGAGAGCGGACATGACGAGTCCTCTGCCGTGTGGTGGCGGTTGCGAAGCTGCGATCCGAGTATGTGTGCTTCAGCTTTGCCCAATCGCTGATGCTGGGCAATACGGCCGCCGCTCTGAGGCTCCCGGCGCACGGCGGCAACGCTCAAATCAACCTTGGCAAGCGATTAAAGGCAGGTAAAATGTGCCGGAAGGAACAACGCGATTTGACCGTTGTTGAGTAAAAATGCATTGGTATGACGCTGACAGTGTGCGGCCGGGCTCGACAGTGCTCAACTGTTACAGGGCCGTGAAATGAAGTGTCGTATCGAAGCATCCGGCGGAGGCATCCGGCTCGGCCTTTCGGAATTCCCGCGACGCATGGGCTAACCGTCTAACGACATGGTGCCGCATCCGTGATCGACAAACTCAGGGCTGGCGCCGAGCGCGCCTGGGCCGGGACGCTTGGCCGCTTCGGCTTCAGCCGTTCGCGATGGTTTCGGCGGACCTGCAAAGCCGTCGGCATCGTTTTCGTCGTTTTCAGTCTGGTGGGCTTTGTCGGCGTGCCGCTGGTCGCGCAATACGTCGTGGCCGGCCGCCTGGCCACCAGTCTCCATCGCCCCGTCAGCATGGCAAAGGTCCGCTTCAATCCTTACCGGCTGCGGCTCAGTATCAAAAAACTGCATATCGGCGACCGCGCCACTTCGGACCCCTTCGTCGACATCGGGCGCATCCTGATCAGGATTTCGTGGAGCTCGTTGTTTCGCCTGGCGCCGGTGGTCGGTGAAGTGGCGGTGGATCATCCCGCCTTCCATATCGTTCGCACCGCCAAGCAACGGTTCAATTTCTCCGACCTACTCGAGAGTTCCGGCCCTATACCCGCGCCCACGCCAACACCGAGCGCTCCCGCCAAGCCGCAACGCTTCGCGGTATCCAACATTCAGATTCACGAGGGCGAAGTACACTTCGACGACAAGGTGCTGAACGAGCGGCATACGCTCGAACATCTCGAGCTCGATGTTCCCTTTATCGCCAATCTGCCGGCGGACGTGAACATCTTCGTGCAGCCGCTGCTCCAGATGGTGGTCGACGGCAGTCCGTTGCGCATCGCCGGCAAGGCTCGGCCGTTCGCCGTCCCGCCCGAGTCGGTGATCGATCTCAACCTCCATCGGCTGAGTCTCCCGCTCTACCTCGGCTATGTGCCCGAGAAGTTGCCGTTGAAGATCCCGCAGGGAACGCTGTCCTCCCAGTTGCAGGTGCACTTCGTCAACGCGGCGAGCGCTCCGGAGATCCGCGTCAGCGGAGAGATGGCGCTCGACCAGATCGACGTACGCGATTCCGCCGATGCGCCGCTCGCGGGATTCAAACATATGTCGATGGTGCTGATCGAGCTCAAACCGCTGGAGAGCGTCACGCACCTGGGCAAGATATATCTCGACGGCCTGACGGTTCACGTGGTGCGCAACCCCGACGGCACGATCAATCTTGCCTCGTTAGCGGGAAGTAAGCCTGCCCCGGCGGCAGCCGCTGTAGCGCAAGCCACGCCCAGCCCGGCGACCGCGAGCCTGGCGGCCGCTGCGCCGTCGGCGGTGCCGAGCCCTGCGGCCGCAGCGAACGTCTCCGCCGCGCAAAGCCCGAGCGCCGCGACGCCCGCCGTCGCGCCGACGCCGGCGGCGAACACCGCGCAGATAACCGCGAACGCTCCGCCCGCGGCCTCGAGCACGCCGCAACCGGCGCCGCCCACGGCCAAACCAGCCAGGCCCAACGATGTATCGCTGGAAGAATTGGCGCTGACCAACGCCACGGTGGAGATAACCGACAAGAGCGTTGCGCCGCCGGCGACGCTCGTGCTGAAAAACCTGCACGTCGGGCTCAAGGACTTGCGCACCGTCGGCCAGAAAGCGCCGGCGCCGTATGAGCTGGGGACGACGCTTGGCGGAGGCGGCACGATCGCGGTCAAAGGGGCGCTCGACCTCGCCCGCTTGCAGGCGACGACGGACGTCACGCTCGACGCGATCGACCTCCCGGCGCTGCAGGGCTTCGCGCGGTCGGCGCTGGCGGCCACGGTCAGCTCCGGCAAGCTGACCGCGCACGCCAATGTCCAGACGCTTTTCGCCACCGGCAAGTTCAACGTGCATGCCGCGCCGGCCAGTATCTCGTTCGACAAGTTCGAGTTGCGCGCTCCGCAAGAGAGCGTAGCACCGATCGGATGGAACAGGCTGAGCGCCTCGATCGGACAGGTCGACCTTGCCACGCGCCAGGCGACAGTCACCGAAGTGCGCTCCGACGGACTGCACGTGTTCGTCCGGCGCGAGCGCAACGGCCAGTTGAGCCTCGCCTCGCTGATGCGCGGGGGCGCGGCGCCCGCGGCGACGCCAGCCGCCGGCGCCGCGGTCGCGCCGCGGCGTGGACGCGCCGCGGCGCGACCGCGCGAGAATAGGCCGACAACGCGCGAGGAGCGCGCTGCCGCCGCGCTCACGGCACGCGAGCGGCGCGCCGCCGAGCGAGCGGAGCGCGAGCGGCGCAGGCGCGGCGCGTCACGCGCCACGCACGCGCCGTCCGCGCCTGCACCCCCTACCAATGAATGGCGCTACCAGGTCGCCTCAGTGGCGCTCGAAAAGACTGAAATTCGCGTCGAGGACGACATGATGCCGCGCAAGGTCGAAGTGACCGTCGCGCCGCTCAACCTTCACCTGAAGAACGTGTCGAACGACCTCGCCAAGCCGATTGCGCTCGACCTCGACGGCGTGCTCGACCGCAAGGGCGGTTTCAAGGTGACGGGAACGGCCGCGCCGGTGCCGCTCAAGCTCAATCTTCGCGTCGTCACTCGCCGCCTGAACCTGGCGCCGTTCGATCCTTACGTCACGAGCCATCTCAACACCAAGATCGCCAAGGGCGCGTTGACCATGAATGGCGCGGTCGCACTGGACAACGAGCGCAAGGTGATGCGCGTGAGCTATCGCGGCGACGCCGCGCTCGTCGGCGTGGGAATGCTCGACAAGGTAACCAACGACAGTTTTTTGCGGTGGAGTTCCTTCAGTGCGAGCGGGATCAATTTCAGCCTGGGCTCGGGCCCGCCGAAGATCCACGTCGCGGCGCTGGACCTCGGCAACTTTTACGCGCGCATCATTCTCAACGCCGACGGCCGCCTGAACCTGCGTGACGTCACCGCGAGCCCGGAGGAAGCGCGGACCTCGCTTACGCGAGCGCACGGAGCTCCGGGCGCCACCGGGGCAGTGCCGACGCCTGGACTGACACCGGCACCGCCACCAACACCGTCGCCAATGCCCACGCCGAGTCCGGCCGCCACGGCCGGCGCGCCGGGCGCAGCCGCGGCAACTCCGGCCGTAGCGCCGAGCCCGGCTCCGCTGCCGGCCGACGTCGCAGTCGGGCGGATCACGCTGCACGGCGGCCAGGTCAACTACACCGACAACTTCATCAAGCCCAACTACTCGGCCGACCTCACTCAAATGAATGGGAAGGTGGGAACGTTCGGCACCGCCACGACCACGCCGGCCGACGTCGAACTCGACGGACAGGTCAATGGCAACGCGCCGTTGACCATCACCGGATCGATAAATCCGCTTACCCCGCTGGCGTCCGTGGATATCAAAGCCAAGGCCGACAACATCGAGTTGACCAACCTCTCGGCCTATTCAACCAAGTACACTGGCTATCCGATAACCAAGGGCACGTTGATGGTCGACGTGCATTACATTCTCGCCGAGCAAAAGCTCACCGCCGAGAACCACATCTTCATCGACCAACTGACCTTCGGCGACAAGGTGGAAAGCCCCAACGCGATCAATCTGCCGATTCGCCTGGCGGTCGCACTGCTCAAGAACTCCCAGGGCCAGATCGATCTCCATCTTCCGGTGTCCGGCTCGCTGTCGGACCCGCAATTCAGCGTCGGCGGAATCGTGTTGCACGCTCTCGTGGGGCTGATCATGCGGGCGGTGACCTCGCCCTTCAGCCTGATCGCGTCGGCGGTCGGCGGTGGCAGCGCCGGCGGCGGTGAGGATCTGAACTACGTCGTGTTCTCACCCGGATGGGCATCCATAACGCCTACCGCCAGGGCAAGCTTGACACGGTCGCCAAGGCGCTACAGGCGCGGCCCGCGCTGAAGCTCAACATCTGCGGACGCGTCGATCCGAAGCTCGATCGCGAGGGCTTGCCCGCGGCGCTGGTCGAGCAGAGCGTCGCCAAGCAGAAACTGCTGGACTCGGACCAGAAACCCGCCGACGTCGACCTGGCAAGCGTCGAGGTCACGCCGGACGAGTACAACAAGTACCTAAAGCGCGCCTACAAGGCGGCGAAATTCGATAAGCCTCGCGATCTCCTCGGCCTGGACAAATCGTTGCCACCTGACGAGATGAAAAAACTGATGATCGCGAACACCAAGGTCACCGACGCCGATCTCAAACAGCTCGCCGAAGCGCGCGCCAACGCGGTGCGCAAGGCCCTTAACGGGAAGATCGATCCGGCGCGGCTGGTGGTGGTGGCGCCCAAGCTCAACGCCGACGGCATCAAGGACAATGGCAAGACCACGCGCGCTGATCTCTCGCCCGAATGAGCGAGCCGGAACCAGGAAACCTCCTCAGCGCGGAGCGAAAGCCTCCAGTGCGCGCTCGTCGGGCAGCGGAACATCGTCGCAGCGCAGCGGCATCACGCATACGTGATTTGCGCCCGCGGCCAGTTGAGCATCGATCCGTTCCCTGATCTTGTCTTCGCTGCCCCACGCGACCACCGCATCGATCAGGCGATCGCTGCATCCATTGTCGAAGTCCGCCGCCGTGAAGCCCTGCGCGATAAGAATCCGGCGATAGTTATCCTGGTTGGCGTAAAAGCTCAGATGCTCGCGCGCGCGGGCCCGCGCCTTGGCGGCGTCGCGCTCGAGGATGACGACCACGCTCGCGCACACCCATTTATCGGGTCCCATGATGGCGCGCGCCTGCTTGGTATGCGGCGGAAGACACATGTAGGTATGCGTACCGTGGGCTTCGCGCGCGGCCAGGCCGAGCGATTTGGGATGCAGCGCGGCGATCACCAGCGGCGGCTCGACTTTCGGCGCGACCGCCTTGTAGAGCGTCGACTTCATCCGCGGGATGTATTCGCTGAGATAGCTGAAGGGCTTGACGTACTTGTGTCCGCGCAGATCCTCGACCAGCGAGCGATGGCTTACGCCGATGCCGAGGATGAAACGCTCGGGCGCGAGTTCGGCCAGCGTCTTCGCCGCCACGGCCATCGTCATCGGGTCGCGCACCCAGACGTTCGCGATACCGGTCGCGTAAATCAGGCTGTCGGTGTTCGCAAGCACGTAGCCGCCATGCGCGAAAGGCTCGCGTCCCCACGCCTCGGGTGACCAGATGACTTTGTAGCCCATCCGCTCGACCCGGCGGCAAAACGCGGCGCTCTCAGGCGCAGGCATCGCATCCATGAAACAGAACGCACCCAGCTTGCCGATTTCCATCGCATCTCTCCTTCGCAACTGCTCTTGTGAGGCACTACTTTGAGCTACAGTCCGAACAGCGTGAACGGTTCTCCCATATCTACGATCTGGCCCTGGTATTTGCCGTCGAGCGCCGAAAATACCTGTATCACTCCTTTTTGCGTGGAGGCCGCGAACAGGAGCGGCTTGTTGTCCTGGGTCACCCGAATCGAGTTTGCCTCGACCGGCAGCGGAATCCGTGCGACGCGGCTGTGCTGGTCCACATTGAACTCCCACACTTCGGTCCCGGGCTTCTTGTGCGTCCACTCGCCCCCGCGATGCATCAAAACAAAAATCACATGGTCTTGCGCGTAGTAGGAGAGCGGCTGCCATCCGCCGGGCCGCCAACCCTCCTCCTTATCCTTGTCAGTCAGCAGCGGCCATGATCCGCCGGGGTTCGATGGGCTCGACGAGATGTCGATTGGATAGGCAATCCCGTGGTAGCTGACGAAGTAAGCCTGCTTGTCGATCATCGCCGGCAAGGCGAAGACCGGGTCCTTTTCGACGTCGAAAAACGGCTTGGCGGTGCGCTTTTGCGCGGTAGCCCTGCCGTCGTCGCCGAATTGCGTGGTCAGCATCGCGCCGTCGGCGCAGACCGACGCGAACTCGCGCACCCCGAGGATCAAAATCTCGGAGCATCCCGGAGTCTGGATCTCGCCGGCGACCTTGCCGCTTTGCAAATCGACCGCGGTGACCGAGGTTGCCGGAGTCAGGTTCGAGTAGAGCAGAAAGCGTCCGTCGGGAGTGACGTTCATCGCGGTCGGGTCCTGGACCGCAAGCTGACGCTTGTTGGGAATCACGATTTCCGAAACCGGCGCGAGCTTGTGCGCGTCATAGATCGTCACGGTGTCGGTGCGATCGCCGCGAATCGCGCGCGAGTAGAAAGTGTCCGCGGTGTAGAACCGCTGGTGGTCGGGTGACGCCGCGAACATGGCGGTCAATCCACCGGTGATCGAGCCCACCACCTTTAATGAATCGCCATCGACCAGCGTGATCGGCGTGACCATTATCGAACCGCCGAACGAGGCCGTGGCGATCCAGTGCGGCGAGATCGCCGGCAGCTCCAGGATGGTGACCTGCTCCTGCGGGGGCATCTGCGCGAGCGCTCCCATGCCTGGACAAACTGCAACGCCCAAAATGAGCGCAATCATCCGCGCGAAGCATTTGATCATGGATTTCATGTGACCTCTCAAGCCGCGCAGCGTAGCATGACGCGGCGATGAGCGTTAGTGTGATCCGCTCCCCCTGCCTCTCATCCCCAGCGGGTCTGCGAGTCGAGGAACCCCGGATCCTTTGATACAGAGACGCTCGCAATGCGCGGCCAAAAAGATCGGGGTCCTTCGAGTCGCGCAGCGCTCGCTCAGGATGACAAAATCGGAACGCTCTGCCGACGAAGACGCAGCGATGAACGGACCGCGCGCCGGCGATTGCTTACGGCTTGTAGAGCTGAGGAAATTTTTCGCGCAGCAGCTCGATCTTGGGCAGATCGTTGATCACGATATAGGGGTTGTCGGGATGCCGTTCGAGGTAGTTCTGATGGTACGCCTCGGCCGGATAGAAGCCCTTGAGCGGAACCACCTGGGTGACGATTGGCTCGGGGAAGGCCTTCGCGCGAGCGAGTTGCGCGATGTAGTCGTCGGCGATCTTCTTCTGCTCCGCATTCGCAAAAAAAATCGCCGAACGGTATTGCGTACCCGAATCGGGCCCCTGCCGGTTGAGCTCTGTCGGATCGTGCGCGGCGTAGAAGAACACCTTGAGCAAATCGCTATACGAGACCTGCGACGGATCGTAAGTGACCTCCACGGTTTCAGCGTGCCCGGTCGTCCCGGTGCTCACGACCTCGTACTCCGCGGTTGACGCTCCTCCTCCCGCATAGCCGGAGACTGCCTGGGATACGCCCTTGACGTGCTTGAAGACGGCGGCCACGCCCCAGAAACATCCGCCGGCGAAGACCGCCGTCTGTCGCGCGCCGGAGCTTTGCGAGGCGTTTTCAGCCGCCTTGGCCGATACGGCGTCTACCGCCACGAGCGCCGCTAGCGCAAGCAGGGCAAGCAAGGATAAATTCCGGAAACGGCGATTCATCACAATCGATTACGCGCGAGCCCCGCGTATCTGCGAAGCGCTTGCCTCACGGTATCGTTCTTCCGAAGGCGGGGAAAGTTACACTTGGGCGTCATGCTGATCGAGCACTGGGGCGGCGCGCGAGGCTCGTCGTTCAGGGGCGACGCTGCTGCTCTTGCAGGCGGGCCAGGATGCGGCTTAGCAGAGGCTCCTCGCGCAGCACCGATATCGGCTTGGTGAGTTGAAACACCTCGGTGACCAGCCGCTGCACGTCGATATCCTCGGCCTGCAGCGAATCCAGCGCAGCGAAGTATGCGGCACCTTCCGCGAGGCCGGGCGGGCGTTCACCTCTGGTTTGCGGATACGCGAAGTCGAAATTCGCCGCCAGAGACCACGGCGCGCTTATCGCCTGCGCGGCCATGGGGAAAAAAGCCGGCGCCAAGCCGTCGAGTCCACGAGCTTGCGCCGCGCGCTCGCGGAGAACCTTTTGCAACGCCTGTGCTTGCAGCGCCGCGGAACTCATGCCCTGCCCGTAGACCGGATTGAAGCTGCAAATCGCGTCGCCCAGAATCAGAAATCCCGCCGGAAAGCCCTGCAACCTTTCGTAGTGCCGCCAGACACTAGTCGGAAATCGATGATGCGTGATGTCGGCGATACGTTCGGCTTTTTTGATCAACTCGTAGAGCCGCAAAGAGGGCAGCCCCTTCGCGAAGTCAAGAAAGCCGGCTTCGTCAGTCGGAGGGTAATCGCCGAAGCGGCCGGCCAGGCTCAGGTGCCAGGTGCGATTCTCGATCTCGAATAGCCCTCCCGCCCGCGTGTATTCGGGCGGCGGCCCGCCGACGAGCAGCAACGGCTCCGCCTCGTAATCGAGATTGGGTTTGCGGTACTTGGTGCTGGTATAGGCGAAATCGACGCCGATGGTCGTTTCCTCGGGAGCCGGCACGCCCATCTCGATCAGCCAGCGCGAAGCGTGAGAGCTGCGCCCGGCCGCATCGACTACCAGATCGGCTTCGACCGGCTCCGCGCCCGCCGCCCGCTCGCGCCGCACGCCGCGAACTCGTCCGCTATCGTGAACCAGCCCTTCGATCGCCGCATCGGTTTCGAGCGTCACATTGGGCAGTGCAACCGTGCGTCGCCTGACGTGATATTCGAGCAAGCCGCGACTCATGATGTGGCCCTCGAACCCGAGGTCGCGCGGCTCCTTTACAGACAGGGTTCCGTTGTATCCGTGGCCATTGGGGCCGTAAAAGACGACGTCGATGCCCGGCCTGAAACCAACGGCGCCGAGTCTCTTCAGCTCCCCGGTGAAACCGGGATAGAGCGACGACATCACGTTTTGCCCAGCCAGCAGCAGGGCGTGGACGTGATTGCCCTGCGGGATCGACTTATGCAGCACCGGCTGATCCTCAAGCTGATCGCGTTCGAACACGGTGACGCGCTCGAAATGGTCGGCCAGCACCGCCGCGCTCATCAGCCCCGCCAGGCTGCCTCCGATCACCACTGCATGATGTCCCAAACTGCTCGCCATCTACATCTTCCTCTGGCGGGATACCCTCGCTCGCATGGGCCGCGATGTTCCGCATTGGCGCATTCATCGCCCTAGGCAGAAGCGGATCGAGGTGCCGTCCTTAGAGAACAGTTGTTCCGCTGGCCCGTCAACTGACAATCAATCATCGTGAGCTACGGCTCCTCTGTTAGCGTCTTTCCTGTCAGCATGAGGGACCTAAGGACCGGTGATGGTCTCGAAATCAGATAATCCTGGACGCGGGTCCGCTCATTTCTGCTTAATAGAGATAATTAAAATAGTAATTAACTAATCACATCTCAAAGAATGCTATGAGATGCAAATTAATTTGTTTTCATCTCTAGACAAAACAAGACTAAAATTATAGCTTCAACGGTGCCCAAGATGGGCGTAAAAAAGGAGATATGAAAATGGAGTTAGTGACAAAGATGTTCATCCGTGCGCGTGAGTCAGTGGTTCGCAACACCCGCGGCCAGACGATGACGGAATACGCGCTCATCCTGGCGGCCATCGCGGTCGTGGTCTACGGCACTTACCGCGCGCTGGGCAACAACATCGGTTCGCTCGCAAATGGCGTCGACTCTGCTCTGACCAACGCGTAAGGCGTCTCATGATTGAGTGACCTGCGGCAAAGCAGGTCCAAAAGCCTCCGGAACCGAAGCCGGGGGCTTTTTCTTTCCCTGTTCGCTTTGAAATTCGACGTCGCCGCTTTTCTCGAAGTTGTGGCTGCCCTTCCGGTGGCTAAGGGGCCGGGGAGGATTCTCGGCTCAAGACGAGCGCATGCTCGATATCTTAGCGGTGGTTTGCATCTTTTGGTCTCGCAGAGAACATTTGGACCCTTGTCCAGTGAACGCTACTGCGCCTACAATCTCGCACTTACCGCCTATGGTCCCGCGCATTTTTTTAGCACCGAAAGGCGTGGACATAACCGACAGGGCGAGCGCGCGGCTCTGTTTCCCCTCTGACCTCTTGGGCAATCCGCGCTTTCCTCGATACCTTCCGAGAAATGCTTAATCGCTTAAGGCGCAGCGTGTTCTGGCGAGGTTTGATGGTTCATCGGTCGCGCGCCGCTCGGGCGAACGACAAACAGGTTCACTTAGTCAGATGCGACGACCGAAGCGGATGGCGCTCCTTCTAAGTGCGGCCAGCCTGTTTGTTGGATTGCCGCACCCTGGCGTTCATGCCCGGATGAGACCGCTGTGATTTCGTCTACGCCGGCCTAGGTCGCAAGACTCATTTTTCGAGCCTTATCCCCAATGCGCGGCGATAAGGCTCGCAGGCTTCAGCGCAACGCCGAGAACGCGGTCGGCGTCATGATCGTGTTGCTGATAGACGCGACCAGCGGACCGTCCTCCTCACTCTTGCGGCGCGCCTCGATCCATTCCGGGTCAGCCTGAAAGGACGCGAACTTCTTGTCGCGATCCGCCAACGAGTCCCATTGCAGAATGTAGATCAGGTCCTGGTTCGATTCTCCGATCGCGACCGTCCAGAAGCCCGTCTGGCGGATGCCGTGCTTCTCGAATAGCCGCACGGTGACGCTTTCGAAGCGCTTGACCAGAGCCGGAAGGCGTCCGGGAAGGCAATGATAGACGCGTAACTCGTAGATCATGAGGCACTCTCCATGCGCGCTGGTTTCGCACAACTAGCGCAGGCCGAACAGCCAAGGCAAGGGCCGGAAATCCGCGCGGGCAAAGCGGGCGCCCTTTCAAAGCCGCCGAGATTCATCGCCGGATTCCTACTCATCGGCACGCGCGAAACCGCTTGACAGCAACTCGGGCGCTACGTTCCTATGGTTGCGCCAATTTTAAAGAAGGCTTCGGCCTTAAACGGTGCACCCAGGGGGTAAGCATGAAATCGATCATATTGGTCGCGTTGCTCGGTCTTTTGGCCGCCGGATGTAGTCACGGGCTCAGCGGGACTTATCTCCCCAAAGGCGGCGGAGTGGGCAATGGCCTGGTCATGCAGAAGCTCGAATTTTTGCCGGGCAACGAGGTCAATCTCTACATGATGGAGCAGACGGTGCGAGCCACTTACAAGATCGACGGCAAGCAAGTGCTGCTCATCGTCAACGGGCAGCAAGAGGTGTTCAACCTCACTCCCGACGGATGCCTCGACGGCGGCGGTGTTTTCGGCAAGTTCTGCAAGAGCTGAACTGGCGGTCCGAGGCGATTCGGCAGTTCACCACTCTGAGAGATCGCCTTGACCAACTGAAAAAATTGATGGTGAGCCGTCCGGGACTCGAACCCGGGACCCTCTGATTAAAAGTCAGATGCTCTACCGGCCTGAGCTAACGGCTCGTGCGCCAAGGAGTCTACGCGAACCGGCGGCGGGGGCAAAGTCCGTGCTCCTGCTTACCGGCATACGCGTTCAAGACCGCCAGTGAATGAACGGGAGCCCTCGCGCGAATTCTCTTGCAGCCAATCCCGCCGCGGTTCGCTAGGGCTTGCGAGCGTCGGCGGTGCGCGCGCTCGTTGCCTCTGCCAGCGCCGCGGCGCCGGCGGCGGCACTCGAGGTCTGCGCCGGCGGGATCGTTACTCGCGATTCGAGGAACGCCACGAGGTTGTCGAGATCGTCGTGGGTCAGGATGCCCGCGAAGGACGGCATGTTGCTGCCGCCATTGGCGATTTTGATCCGGAGATCGTTGACGCTGAGGCGATGCGCCACGGCGGTGAGATCGGGACCGCGCATCCCGCCGTGCCCGTCGATCGTGTGGCAGAACTCGCATCCCTTGTCATGAAAAAGCTGCGCCCCCGTGACGATCGGAGGGCTGGTTGTGCCCACCAGGGCGGCGGACAGCGGCTGGGCGTCGAATTTCGGCGACCACGGCGCAACCGATCCCTCGATCCAGAATCCGATGATGCTCAGCACGATCATCAGGACCGCCGCGACCGCCCACGGCCTGCGTGACGGATGGCGTTCGCCCTTGTTCCACAGCACCGGCACCAGCAGCAGAAAAACGATCGCCGCCATCGGCGCCGCGACCATGAACACCGACTCCATCCCGCGCGGCAGCAGCGCCAGCACGGCGTAGTACCACAGCATGTACCAGTCCGGCGCGGGATCGTTGGCGAGCAGGCTCGGATTGGGAGGCTTGCCGAGCTCGGGCGGCCCCACGAAGAAGGCCAGTGCCGCGATAGTGATGACCACGCCGACTGCGACCACCACGTCGCGCCACGCCGCATCGGGCCAGAACGGCACCCCGCGCTCCTCGAGCAGTTTTTCATATTCGGCGCGATAGGTTTTGGGGTTGACCTTTTCGCCGGGCACCGGCGGCGCCGAGATTCCGTCATGGATCACGAGGTAGAGATGAAGCGCGACGAGCGCGAAGATCATGGCGGGCAGGAAAAACACGTGGAACGCGAAGAAGCGGCTGAGCGTCGCGCCGCCGAGCGTCTTGCCGCCGAGCAGAAAGCGCGCAAGATAGGTGCCGATGAACGGCGTGCGCCCCAGCATCTCGGCCGCGAGCACCGTCGCCCACACCGCGGTCTGATCCCAGCGCAGCAGTTGCCCGCTGAACCCCATCGCGATCGTGACGAACAGCAGCATCACGCCGCTGACCCAGTTGAACTCCCGCGGGTACTTGTAACAGCCCATCAGGAAGACCTGGATCATGTGGATGCCGACCAGCAGGATCATCGCGGAGGCGCCGAAAAAGTGCATCCCGCGCAGGAAGTTTCCCAGCACCGCCTTGTAGGTGATGAATTCGAGCACCTGGTAGGCCGACCCCGACGACGCGACGTAGCGGGTCGCGAGCGCGATTCCAGTCACCACCTGCATCATGAAGGCGACCAGCACCGCGCTGCCGAACACGTACCACCATCCAGTATTGGGCGGCACCGGATGCTTCATCACGTCGCCGAAAAATTTAATCAGGCCGGTCCGCTCCTCGAACGCGTCGACGGCTTCCTGGAAGATTCTCTTGATCACCGCCACTCTCCCGCGCCGCTACTCGATTGGCACCGCGCTGGCGAGGATTTCGACCTGTCCGTCGCGCACGCGCACCGGGTACTTGAACAGTCCGCGCGGCGGCGGACCGGCGGCCACGTTGCCGTCGGCATAGTACACGCCGCCATGGCAGGGGCACATGAACAAGTTGGCCTGCGCCAGCCAGCGCACGGGGCATCCGAGATGCGAGCAGTTGACCGCGAACGCGACAAAGCCGCCGGACTCCAGGCGCCGCAGCCACGCCGCCGTCATCGCGGTCACGCCCGCCCACGCCATCGGCGAGGGGTCGAGAAAGCTTACGCTCACGGTCTCGCCGGGCTTGAAGCTGTCGACCGGGCCGACCGCGCGCCATACGTCTGGTTCGCTGACGATCAGCGGACCGAGGATGAACCCGACCACCGGGATGCCGACGATGGCGGCGGCGACGGCGGAGAGCGCGATACAGAGCCGTCCCATGAAGCGGCGGCGTTCGGGGCTGAGCGCGTCGCTGCGGCCTGGCTGCTGTGTTTCACTCGCCATGCAACAATTCTCCCACCCACTTGCTAATCGACACGGCCATCAGAATCGAACCGGCGGCAGAAAATACATAGGAACTGACTACTCCAAACAGCAGGAACGTTATACCGAGCGCGAGGAACGCCGGCGCGTAAGTTGACGGCGGGTTTTTCTCCGGCAGCGGCGTGCTCCACCCGGCTGTCTCTTCAGTACGCGTTTGCGATTCCCTTTCCGGGGCCATCCGAATCGTCTCCTAAAAGCCCGCCGTCGCGGGCGCGACGCCGTCCGTCTCGGCCATGCCGAACCATTGCAGGAACAACACGATCATCACCGCCAAAAAAACAAAGCCGCCGCCCACCCACATCAGAAGCCCGCCCACCTGCTGGTCGAGCGCCGGCGTCAGGCCCCAGCCCGTGCGCAGCAGCGCGCCAACGTGCAGCGAGTCGGCGGAATGAAAGTACGGCGCGTACAGGCCCTCGGGAGCGAAGGTCAGCCAAATGCCGAGCAGGCTGTTGGCCATCGCGCCGCCGAGCAGGTAGACCTGCGTCCACAGCGGCGAGATCCGGCACTCCGGCAACGGCGCGAGAACCGGCCACCAGAAAATGGTCGCGGTTACCAGGAAGCATAGATGCTCGACGATGTGGATATACTCGTTGCCAAGCGCCGCATCGAAAAGCCGCGGCAGATGCCATAGGGCAAGCGTCGCAACGCCGAGTGTCCAGGCGATCAGCGGATTTCCCAGCACGCGCTCGATCCGGCCGAGCGGGGAGCAATCGAGCACCGCGCCCGCGAAACGAGGCGTGATGCCGAGCAACAGCAGCGGCGGCACCGCAAGCTCGAGCAGCAGATGCTGGAGCATGTGGGCGCTGAACAGGTATTCGTCGCCGAGCTTATCGAGCGGCGAGATGAGCGCGAACAGCATCACGGCCACACCCCCGACGAAGCATCCTGCGCGGCAGAGCTTGCCCGCGCGAGCGAGAATGCCTGCGTCAGTGAAATCGCCGCGATGCGCGATCCAGTACGCCGCCAGGAGCGCCGCGCATCCGATCAGCACGGACGGATCCGGGTCCCACGCTCTCAGTATCTCAGACATGTTGCTATTCGCGGTTTTTTGCGCCGGTTATCAGCAAATTTCCCCCGCTATGCGATCAACGGCCATAAATAGATCACCGTGAAGATCACCACCCACACCGCGTCGACGAAATGCCAGTACATCGCAACGGACTCGAACCCGGACGGCTTGATCGCGCCAAGCCGCCCGCTCATCACGATTCCGAGCAGCGCGCCCAGCGCGACCAGGCCGATCAAGACGTGCAGGCCATGCAAGCCCGTGAGCGTAAAGAACGTCGAGCCGAACAGATTGGTACTGATCGTGACGCTGTGCGCGAAGAGTCCCAGGTACTCGCGCGTCTGACCGAAGAGAAAAATCGCGCCCAGCGCCAGGGTCAGCGCGAGCCATCGGCTGACGCCGTTCCGATCGCCCCTCCTGAAGCTGCGCGCGGCCAGATGGATCGTTGCGCTGCTCAGGAACAGGCAGATGCTGAACATGAGCGTGCGCGTCACGTTGAGACTGTTTGCGGCGCTGGGCCCATCGGCCGGCCGCGAATGAAAGAACGCGTACGTGATCACCAGGATCAGGAAAAACCACGTCTCCGAGAAAAGAAACAGGCCGACTCCGACCTTGATCTTGTCAGGCATCGTCTTCTCAGGCATCGCGGTCGTTCACCTCGCCAGCTTCGCTAACATTTCGTCGGTGCGATCAGGATGGGCAAGGTCCCACAGCGGCCGGCGCCCGCGAATCGGAGGCACGCGGGTAAAGTTTTCGGGCGGCGGCGGCGAGGTGGTCGCCCACTCCAGCGTCCACGCATTCCACGGATTGTCGCCCGCTATTTTTCCCGAGCGAAGCGAGATTGCGATATTGATCATGAGAATCAGCACCGCGACGGCGAGCACAAACGCGCCAATCGTCGAGATCATGTTCATGGCTTCCCATCCCGGGAGCGCGGGATAGGTGAATACGCGCCGCGGCATCCCCAGCATCCCGAGCACGTGCTGGATCATGAATGTCAGGTTGAAGCCGATGAAAGTGAGCCAGAAATTGACCTTGCCCCAGCGCTCGTCAAGCATGCGGCCGGTGATTTTCGGGAACCAGTAATAGACCCCGGCGAACACCGCCAGGGCGGTGCCGCCAAACAGCACATAGTGAAAGTGCGCGACCACGAAATAGCTGTCGGTCAACTGCCAATCGATCGGGACCACCGCGAAGGCGATGCCTGAGAGTCCGCCGATGGTGAACATCAGTAGGAAGCTGACCGCGAACAACATCGCGGTCGTAAATCGCACTCGCCCCCCGTACATCGTCGCGGTCCAGTTGAAAATCTTCACCCCGGTGGGCACCGCGATCGCCATGCTGCAGATGGCGAAGAACAGATCGAAGGGGTGGCCGAGCCCGACCGCGAACATGTGATGCGCCCACACGGTGAGGCTCAGGAACGCGATCGCGAGCGTCGAGGCGGCGACAAAGTCGTAGCCGTAGATCGCTTTGCCCGAGAACACCGGGATGACCTCCGAGATGATTCCGAAGGCGGGCAGCACCATGATGTAAACTTCGGGATGGCCGAAGGCCCAGAAGACATGCTGCCACAGCACCGCCGACCCCCCGGTGTCGGCGCGAAAGAAATGCGCGTTGAGCAGCCGGTCGGCGAGCAGCATCACCAGGCCCGCATTGAGTATCGGCATCACCACCACGATCAGGAAGCCGGTTACCAGCGTCATCCAGACGAACAGCGGCAGGCGCCGGATACTCATTCCGGGAGCGCGCATCGAGATGATCGTCGCCATCAGGTTGATGCCGGCGGTGAGCGTGCCGACGCCGATCCCGAGCAGCCCGAGTATCCAATAGTTCACGCCGGGTCCGTAGGAGTACGCGGTCTCGCTGAGCGGTGCGTAGGCGAACCATCCGACCGCCGGCGCGCCGCCATTGACGCCGCTGGTGGCGAAGCTGAAATAGAGCATCAGTCCGCCGAAGATCTGCGCCCAAAAGCTGAGCGCATTTAGCCGCGGAAAAGCCATGTCGCGCGCGCCGATCATCAGCGGCACCATGTACGTCGCGAACCCGACCAGCAGCGGCACCACCACCAAAAAAACCATCGTGGTGCCATGCATCGTGAAGAACTGGTTATAAACCTGCGGACTCAGGAAGTGATTA
This sequence comes from uncultured delta proteobacterium, assembly GCA_963773975.1. Lineage (GTDB taxonomy): Bacteria > Desulfobacterota > Binatia > Binatales > Binataceae > JAKAVN01. The sequence goes on along the minus strand of CAVZDJ010000042.1, from coordinate 19,583 downwards.
TTGGGCACGGCGAGCTGAATGCGCATCAGCAGCGCCAGCACGCCGGCAACCAGGAAAAAGACGAACGCGCCCAGCAGGTACATGATGCCAAGCTGCTTGTGATCGACCGAGGAGACCCAGCTGAGCCAGCCTTCGCGCGCCGCGAGCTCGAACGATTCACCGCCGAGCGCTTCGGGAATCGCCGCGTCCTTCATTTTTGCGTCTCCAGGAACGCGACCAGCGCGCGGACGTCGCGGTCGCTCAGCTTGAAGTTGGGCATATTGCTGCCGGGCTTGAAGTCATCGGGATCGCGCAGCCAGGCCGCAAGGTTTTCCGGCGTGTTCTCGAGCGCGCCCGCCGCGAGGGTTCGGCGGCTGGCGATGTGCGTGAGGTCGGGTCCTACGCTGCGGAGGTGACAGTTGGTGCAGATGTTTTCGCGGTAAATCTTCGCGCCCAGTTGCTCATCCGCGGTGACGGGCTCGTGCGGGATGCCCAACTGCTGTTTTATCCAGTCCGCGAAAGCGTCAGGCGCGTCTGCGATCACCATGATGCGCATCCACGCGTGCTCGTTGCCGCAGAACTCGGCGCAGGCTCCAAGGTACGTGCCGCCGTGATCAGCCTCGATCCACAAGCGATTGGGATGGCCCGGGACGATGTCGATCTTGCGCCCCAACGCGGGGACCCAGAAATCGTGGATCACATCGGCCGAGCGAAAATCGACCAGCAACTGTTTTCCGACTGGGATATGTATCTCGTTGGCAGTAGTCACACCGGCCTTCAGGTAGATGATTTCCCACCACCATTGATGGGCGATGATCCTGAGGTCCGGCTTGGCATCAGCGGTTGGCGGATCCCCGGCCCTCATGGCACGAATCATGAAGCCCGACAGTACGACCAGCGACAGGATCGGCACGACCGTCCAGATGATTTCGAGCTTTCGCGAGCCGAAATTCTGCTCGGCCTCAGGCGCTCCAAGCCGGTCCCGATAGCGGATGAGCGCGAAGATGACGAGAAAACTGACCAGCACAAGGATCACGGAGAGAAAGATCAGCGTGCCAACGAAGAGGTTGGAAATTGCGGCCGCCTGCGGCGATGCCGGAGCGAGGGTGAACGCGTTAGCGGTATACGGCCCAGGCATAGCCACACCACCCACGGCCCGCGCGAAGCGGCGTCACGCCGCGTGCAAAGGCCGGCTCGTGCGCGCAGAGCGTAACCTTGGGGCGCAGCATATTGCAAGCAAATGTCTTCCAAGGAACCTCTCCGGGCCGATTACAATTTGATTACCGCGACCGCGCTGGCGGGTGCAGCGCGAGCTTTGATAAACAAATGAAATCCAACTGTGGGCGATCCGGCACGCGCCGGACACACAACCAAAATCGATCGCGAGGACAAAAGCACCATGCCGGAAGCATCGGAACAACTCGAGCACCTGAGGCTGGCCGCCGAGGTCGCCGGGCTCGAAGTGCCGCGTTTCACTCTTCCCGAAGACCACGACGTGGTGGTCAACCGAATGCGTTTCCACTACCTCGATTGGGGCACGGCCGGACGCCATCCGATTCTTTTCCTCCACGGCGGCGGGCTCAACGCGCATACCTGGGATCTCGTATGCCTGGCGCTGCGCGGCGAGTACCACTGCATCGCGCTCGACCAGCGCGGCCATGGCGACAGCGAATGGTCGCCGGTGGGCGATTACAGTCTGCCGAGCCAGGTGCGCGACATCGAAGACTTCATCGAAAAACTCAAGGCCGAGCGCCCCCTGGTGGTTGGCCATTCGATGGGTGGATTTGCGGCGATGGCGTACGCGGCAAAGTTCGCGCGCCGGATGGCCGGGCTGGTGCTGGTCGACATCGCGCCTGAGCTGAATCCCACCGGCACCGCGCGCATCCGCAACTTCCTCGCCCAGGACCGCGAACTGGACTCGGTCGACGCGTTCGTGGAGCGGGCGATGGCGTTCAATCCGCTGCGCAACCCGGCGCTCCTGCGCCGCAGCCTGCTGCACAATCTGCGCGAGCTGCCCAACGGCAAATGGACCTGGAAGCACGACCCCAATCGCGTCCGCCCCACGCCCGAGTCGCTGCGCGCGCGTCAAACGGAGATCATGAAGGAGGTCTCCCACATCACCTGCCCGACGCTGGTGCTGCGCGGCGCGAAGAGTGACGTGCTGACCGACGAGAGCGCGGCAAGTTTCGCGCGCGCGCTGCCTAACGGGCGCTGGATGCGGGTCGAGGACGCAGCGCATACGGTGCAGGGCGACAATCCACGCGGGCTGGTCGAAGCGCTGCGTCCGTTCTTGCGCGAAATCGAACTTTAGGCGCGTCCGGCCCGTCCGTCACAGCGTCGAGGACTTCAGTGCCCTTCGTGGCGAAGTATGCCGCGCCGCTCCAGATCCGCGACGTGCTCCGCCGTATAGCCCAGATAGTCGCCGAGAACTTCGGCGTTGTGCTCGCCCAAAAACGGCGCTTCGAGATCGAGCGGCGCCGGGAAGTCGGAGAAGCGCAGCGCGAAACCCGGCAGCTCGAACTCGCCGAGTATCCGGTCGTGCACCTTGCGGATGGTGCCGCGCTCGCGCAGATGCGGATGATTGATCGCCTCTTCGACCGAGAGCACTGGCGCGCACGGCACGCGATGCTCGCGCATCGCGGCGAACGCGGCCGCGTCGCTCGGCAGCGAAGCGATCCAGCGCTCGATTTCGTCCACCAGCGCTGCGCGGTTTTTCACCCGCGAATCGTTGTCGATGAAGCGCGGGTCCTGCGCCAGCTCCGGCCGGCCCATCGCATTGCACAAAAAGCCGAAGATATGGTCCATCGGGCACATGATAATGAGGTAGCCATTGCGCGCCTTGAATACTCCGACCGGCGCGAGATAGAAATTGTGCAGCCCCGAACGCATCGGCTTGTACGCACCTTTGGTCAGACTATGTATCTGGACGCTGGCTTCGTGGTAATGGAAATAGGTATCCAGCAGCGACAGGTCGAGATATTGGCCGCGGCCGCTGCGCTCGCGATAGAGCAGCGCACAGGCTATCGCACCCATCGCATGGGCGCCCGTGCTGACGTCGCCGATCGCCGCCATCACCACGTACGGCGGACCGTCCGGCTCGCCGCCCATGCTGGTGATGCCGGCGTAAGCGGCGCCCAGGGTATCGAAGCCGGGCTGGTTTGAGAGCGGTCCGGTCTGCCCGAAAGCCGAGACCGAGCACATGATCGCGCGCGGGTTGATCGATTTGACCGTTTCCCAGCCGAGACCCATCCGCCCGATAACGCCAGGCGCGAAGTTTTCCACCACCACGTCGACCTTGGCCACCATGGCCTTCAGGATCGCGAGGCCGTCCGGCGTTTTGGGATCGAGGCAGAGGCTTTTCTTGCCGCGGTTATGCTGAACATAATAGCCGCTGCGTCCCTCGACCTGCATCGGCGCAAGGCGCGTCTTGTCGCCGCCCGGCGCAAGCTCGACCTTGACGACCTCGGCGCCCATCTCGGCCATCATCAGGGTGACTGTCGGCCCGGCGACGTACTGGGTAAAATCGAGGACCTTGTAGCCGTCGAGTACTCCCAAAAGCGCATTTGTGCTCATCGTCGCCTCCCGGTTATAGACGCCTTGTATACCACGGCGGAGCGCGAAATCGACCCCTCCCGACGCGAGGGTTTTGTGGGGTGTCGGTCGGGCGCAACGTGGTGTAAAATCCGCAGAACTTTATTTTGCGATAACCGAAACGATACTGGCGCAAGATCAGGGAGCAGCCACGAATCATGAGCCACGAAGAGGACAGCCACAAGCGGGAAACGGGGGAGTTCGGTCCGGAACAGCAGATCCATTACCGGGAGTACAAGCTGCTGCTCAAACCGGAGCGCTTCGCCGACGAGGACGGCTTTCACAAGTTCTATAAGCACGCTCATCACGTCGCCAAGGGGATGGGCGTGCACCTGGAAAAATCCGAGAAGCACGAACCGCATGTGCGCGAGGTCGTTTTTTACGACACCCCGCACTTTAAGCTTTACACCGACGGCTTCATCCTGCGTAAACGAACCTTCTTCAAAAAAGGCCATCCCGAGCCGAACTTCGAACTGACCATCCGCTACCGCAATCCCGAAGCGAAGGCCGCCGCCGCGGTCGACATGCATCCGCTGCTGCCCTGCATCTACACGATCAAATTCAAGGAGGAGATCCTTCAGCTCAAGGACAAGCTGGCCGGGATGCGGATGCTATACGCCAACGGCTGCGAACTCGACACGCCCAACGTCATCCTGACCCAGCGTTTCGAGATCATCTCGCAAGTCTTTCCCGCGCTGCAAAAAGTGCGCAGCGCCAATCCCAAGGCCACGATGGGTATCGTCAACGACGTGACCGTGGACGAGACGCTGGTTCATCTGGGCGAGATGGACTTCGGCGGCAAGGCGCAATGCAAGGCCTCGGTGGCGGTATGGCGCAACCGTTCGACCGGACGCGACATGATCGCCGAGTTCGGTTACCAACTGAAATTCGAGGGCCTGGCCGCGCTGCATCGCAAGCCGCGCGAGCTGTCGGAACAGTTCTTCGAGGGCATCCAGTTGGAGTGTCCCGATTGGGTCGCGATGGGCACCACCAAAACCGCGATGGTCTACGGGATGGGACACAAGCCGGTCAATCACCATGAATGATGCGCTGAATGACGCGAGCGCGGTGGTTGAGGTGGCGGCCAGCGCGCCAGTTTCACTGGGAATGATTTTCCGGACCTTCCTGACCGCCGGCGCGATAAGCTTCGGTGGCGGCGTGGTCGCCTATCTCCGCGAGTACACGGTCAGCGACACCAAGTGGCTCGACGACGACGCCTTTCTCGACGCGCTCGAAATCAGCCAGACTCTGCCGGGGCTCAACGCGGTCAACATGAGCGTGATCATCGGCGACAACCTGCGCGGCATCCCAGGCGCACTCGTGGCGGTGGCGGGTCTGGTGCTTCCCGGAGTGATCGTCATCATGGGCCTGGGCGCCTTCTGGCAGGAAGAGTCGCACAATCCGCTGGTTAGAGCGTTCCTGATTGGCGTAGCGGCGGCGGCGGTCGGGCTGCTGAGCACGGTGACGCTGCAGTTGGGACACAAACAATTCGTCAAGCCGCTTGACCTCGCGATCATCGCGGCGACGTTCCTCGCAGTGAGTATCGTGCACGTTCCGCTTTACCTCGTGCTCCTGGTAATCGGCTCGGCGGCGGTATTGGTGTACCGGCCGGGCGCCAGGCATGAGTCGCTGGAGGAGCGCGCCCGCCATCTGCGCGAGCGCCTGCGCCATCGACGCTACATCAGCCTCCGACACTGAGACTCGACAGGACACGTACAGCGATGGCGAAACTGCTCAACCTGACATGGGTATTCATGCTGCTCGCAATCCTCGCGGTGGGCGGAGGCACGGCGGTGCTGCCCGAGATGGAGCACATGACGGTCGATCAATTTCACTGGGTGACCAAAGGCCAGTTCCGCGACATCTACAGCCTTGGCCAGGTCGCGCCGGGGCCGAACATGCTGATGGTGCTGCTAATCGGCCATAAGATCGCGGGCGCGTTGGGTGCGTTGGTGGTGGGGCTGGCCTTCTTTCTGCCCGATTGCATCCTCACGCTGATGGCGAACCGGCTGTGGGTGCATTTTAAAGACTCGCCGTGGCGGGCGGCGGCTCAGCATGGGATGGCACCGGTGGCGATCGGCCTGATGCTCGCGGGCACCTACGCGATCGCGCGCCTGTCGATCTTCAATCTCACCAGCTTGCTGATCGCCGCCTCGATTTTCGGCTTGCTGCTCTGGCGGCACATCAACCCTGCCCTGCTGGTCCTGGCGGGCGGCATGACCTACGTGCTCCTGCCGCACGTGCTTCAACATCTGTTCCCGCACTGACCCGGCGGCGGTTATCCAGGCCAGCGCGCCTCACGCTGCGCTAGCGTCCGGGTCAGCCCCAAAGCCTGCGCGTGGCGATATCCGCGCCCTTGCGCAGCGCGCCAAGCTTGGCCCACACGATATCCTCCGGGACCATCTCCCACGCGGCGAACGTCCCGAAACCGCAATCGACGCCGGCGATCACTCGCGAGCGATCGCCGACCGCCTCGGCCACTCGGCAAATCCGGTCGGCGACGACTTCGGGATGCTCGACGAAGCAGGAGGTCGAATCGACGACTCCGGGAATGATCAGCATACCGTCGGGCGGACGCAGCTTGCCCAGCACCTTGTACTCGTGTTGATGGGCCGGGTTGGCCCCTTCCAGCGCCAGTGCGCCGACGCGAGCGTGGTAGATGGCGGGCAGGATGGCCTCGGCCGGGACGTCGTGCATGTGCGGGCCGTCGTAATTGCCCCAGCATACGTGCAGGCGCACGCGATCGGGCGGAATGTTGGCGACGGCGCGATTGACCGCGGCGATGTGCAGTTCGACAATCTTGACGAACTCATCAACCGATTTGTCCTGGTACAGAAACGTGCGCTCCATCGCGAGGTCGGGCGCGTCGAGTTGCAGGATATAGCCGCGGGAGTGGATGTATTCGTATTCCTTGCGAATCTCGTCGGCGACCGCCATGACGTAGCGCTCATGGGTGTCGAAGTATCCTCCATTGAGCATCGTGGTGGCGATGATGCCGGGGGCCGCCGCGGTCATGAAGCGCTCGGGAAACTTCGCCGCCGCCGACTTGTCGAACATGTCGCACTCTCTGCGCACCGCGCCGAGGTCTTCGTAACTGAGCTTGCCGATCGCCTGCGGCGCGTTGAAGACCTTGGCTCCGCCGAGCATCCCGCGCTTGCGCATGACTTCGACGTACTGCGGGAATTCGCGCATGTCCCACGGCGTCGGGCGCTGGCTTTCGCCGCCGAAACCCTTCATGCGCTGCGGGACATAGGTCTGAAAGCCGACCCGCGGCTGCTCGCCATCGTTGCCGACGTCGATGCCTGCGGCGAGCTGACGCTCGACCACGTGCGCGACGGCGGCTTCGGACTCGCGATCTAGCAGCTTCTCATCGATCACCTCGCCGCGTTCCTGCTTGAGCAGCAGTTCGGTCAGTTTCGGATTGCGCGGCAAGCTTCCGACATGGGTCGTGAGAATGCGCTTTTCGCTTTTCAGCATGGCGAAGGGCCCCTCCGTGGTACGCGCCGGCGGGCGCGCGATTCGGCGTGCGAGCGGACGCGCGCCGTGGCTAAAGCCGTCCGCAGTCTACAGCAATGTTCGGGTCAAATTGCAAACGCGTGGGACGCCGGTTCAAGCACCGGCACAATATCGGAAGCGGCGAATCGCGGGACGCAAGTAAACCGCCCCCTACTCGGTCGCCCCGGGACCATTGATTTCCCATTCGCGATTGAAGTTCGCGATCGGCACCAAATCGCCTTGCGGATCGACGAGCGCAAGATCGTTGGGATCCAACCGTGGAGGTTCGCTCGTGCCGGGATCCGTTACAGACTCGAGGCCGCTCTCTGCCTTGATGAAGCCGACGTGCATCTCGCTGTAGTAGACCAGCGTCGGCAGCTCTACCCCGGCGAAATAGAGCTGGCCGCCGTCGCGTAGCGCCGCGGTGCTCCGCGCTTCGAGCCCCATCGCATAGCTTGGCGTGCTGCGCAGGCGCTCGTGATGATGCGTGCGCGCGATCACGCGCCAGCGCACCGGCGCACGAACAAGTATCAGCGCGAGCGCCAGCGCGCCCAAGCCGGTCAGCGCCGCTTTCATCGGACCGCGATATTCCAGCGCACGCGCGGCCAGCGTTCCCGCCAACAGCGCGGTGGGCACAAACGCCGGCAGGATGTACCACGGCAGCTTGGTTTGCACTGCGCAGGCCGCGCCCAAGGCGACCACAAGCCACACGATCCACAGGCTCGCCGCAGGCCAGAGACTCGTCGCGGACCGGGCATTCGTCGCAGGATCGATCGACCTACAGCGGTTCGCGCCCGCGGCCAGGGCCCCTTCTACTTTTCGGCGCCGCATCACGATCGCGAACGCGCCCGCAGGCAGGACGAGCGGCCAGAGAAAATAAATTTCCTCAAAGAAGCCCCGCAGGGTGTACCATCCGGGATGGGTCTCGTCCTCGAGATGATGCACGACGCGGGCGAGCGTCTCGTGATGGACGAAGCTGCTCCAGAAGAGCGGATTGTACGACGCCTCGTAGAGGTACCACGGCGCCGCCACCGCCACCGCGCATCCGAAAATGACTGCGAGACCGGCGATACCGATCGCCTCGAAGCCCGGCAGCACGAAGACGGCCAACGGTGCGATGATGAGCGGAATAGTACCAGCCAGGCCCTTGCTCAGGATCGCGAGACCGCTGGCTACACCGGCCAGCGCGCAAAAGCGCCGTTTCTCGCGCGCGTGCAATATCGCATAGAGCGCGAGGGTCAGGAAAAAAAGCAGTGGCGCGTCGGTGGCGCAATCGCGTCCGCCGCGCGCGACGAAAAAATAAAATTGCAGCGGCGCCAGTGCCGCCAGCGTGCCGGCCAGCCGTCCGGCAGCGCCCGCGGCGCTAAGATAAATCAGCAGCAGCGTCGCCAGTCCGGCGGCAACCGAGGGCAACCGCGCCGCGAACTCGCTTTCTCCGAGCACCTTGAATGAACCGACCAGCGCCCAGAACAACAGCGGCGGTTTTTTAACGTAGCCCTGCCCGTTCCAAGTGAAGTCGAGGTATTTATGGTTGGCGATTGCTTCGTGGGCGACTTCGGCGTAGGTCGCCTCGTCCCAGTCGACCAGCGGCGCCGCGGTCATCCCTGAACCAAGCGCGAGTCCGCCAAGCGCGAGGATCAGAATCAGCTCAAACCTGAACCTCAGTATCCGAATCAGCACGCCTGAGGCGCTGGGGCGAAGGCCTGGCGTAGCGCCGCCCTCGCGCACGACGCTGGTTGGACGGTCGTCCGGCGCGGTCGCGATACCGGGGGCGGCACTTGCGCTCTTTTCCATGTTCCGGACGGGTTCCGCCCCTCAAGAGGCTGACGTCATCTCCAGATACGTGCGAGCCTACTGTCGGTTTCATCATACGGGCGCATTTCAAGCGAGGCAATTCGGCCCGCCCACGCGCTTGATGTACTAAACAGAGCAAACAACGGCCCGGCCTGGCAGATAACTCGCGCGCGGCCGAGCCGTTGGTTCAACTAACGAAAAGTCAGCGGACCATGTCTCAAGGTCTCGCTGCTTAGACCTTGGCGGCCGGCTCGACCCAGTCGCGCGCGATCTGTTCCATCTTGGCGATCAGGTCGCGCTCGCTGGAGGGCGGGCTGAACTCGATCAGCCCCAGTTCATCGACCCCGAGGTCACGGTAGCGTTTGAGGTCGTCGCGCGTGATCGGCTTGGTGTAGGGCGAAAGCGCCATATAAATTTCCGAGCGTTTGCGCCCCGCCGCTTTGATCAACTGGTCGAGGTGCTTCATCTTGTCCGCCGCCTCGGCGGGCGAAAGGTTGAAGCCGCACCATCCGTCGCCGTAATCCGCAACGCGCTTGAGCGCCGGGCCGCTCTCGCCGCCGAACCATATCGGGACCTCGCCGCGAACCGGTTTGGGATAGCTGCGCACGCGGTCGAACTTGTAGAACTCGCCCTTGTAGCTGCTGTGCGCGTCGCGCCACAGACAGCGCATCGCGTCGATACACTCGCGCGTGCGTTGCGCACGCCGCTCCCACGGCACCCCGACCGCGTTGAACTCCTCCTCCAGCCATCCGACTCCCACGCCCAGCGTAAAGCGCCCGCCGCTTAGCTGGTCGAGCGTCGCGACCACCTTGGCCAGCACCACCGGGTTGTGCTCGGGCACCAGGCAAATGCCGGTGACCAGCTTGACGCGCGAGGTGTAGGCCGCCGCATAGGCGAGCGTGGTGAACGGATCGGCGAATGCCGTGTCGGGCGGCAGCGGGAACTCGCCTTTCGAGTAGGGATACTTGGAGATGTGCTGGTCGAGCAGCACCACGTGCTCGGGCGCCCACACGGTGGAAAAGCTAAGCCGCTCGGCATTGACGGCGACGGTCTTTACCAGGTCGGGCCGCGACAGATGGCCGATTCCGACGGCGAAAAAGCCTATCTTCATGATTCTCTCCTTTGAAAAGGCATTTATTTGTCTTGCGCAAAAGGGGATCGTCCTTTGAAACGCGCTTGCTCCCTCATAGCACAGAGCGGCATTTTGTACCCGTCGAGTTGATAATACTTGCGCCGGTAAACAATCAAGCGCCCACGCCTTGGGTGGGGTCCGCGCGCGCGCCCGCTACCTTATCAGCACGAGGTAGGCGGCCAACCCCAGTCCCAGGCACGCGAGCGTAAGGGCGACGGCAATCGCGGTGGCCGAGGGCTGGCCGAGTTTGTCACCGCGGTTGAGCCTGCCGACCAGGCGAACGTGATTTATCGACGCGGCGACGTTGACCACTACTCCGAGCAGCAGCAGCCCCGTTCCCATCCACAGCGAAGCGCCGGTGGACTCCCACCGCAAATCATCAGTGGTCATCGCGATCTCGCGCAGGAACAGGCCAAACCGCGCAACCACGAAGCCGAATCCCATCAAGGCAAGGCCGGTCCGGATCCAGGCGAGAAAGGTCCGCTCGGCGGCCAAATAGTCACTCGGAGAACCAATCCCTCCGTCCGTCATCGCCCCCCGCCTTCTAAAGCGCCCGTTCGCGAATAGTCAGTCAGTTTTCTCCGCAGTCCTGTCCGCTGTCGTGTCCGCATATTCTTGTCCCGCCGCCTCGACTTCGACCAGGTTGTCGGAGAACGTCGGCGCGTTGCCGAGATCGGCGAGGACGGACGAATTCGCCGCGTTGACCGTGCTGTTGGAGCGGCTGAACTTGCGCCAATATCCCAGCGGCGCGACCACCACGCCCGGCCGCACGGCGTCGCTCACATGCGCCAGCGCCTTGAACGAGCCGCGATCGTTGAAGACCCGCACCACCCGCGCCTCGGTGATACCGCGCCTGGCGGCGTCCTCGGGATGAATGGTCACGCCCGGCTCGCCGGCGATTCGGCGCTGATGCGGCATATTCGCGTAACATGAATTCAGAAAAGCGTGAGACTTGGGCGAGATGATATTCAGCGGGTAGCGCGCCGCCAGCGCGGGATTGGTTTGGACCGACTCCCGCGGCGCAATGTAGCTCGGAACCGGATCGACCGCGGGGCCTGGCTCGAATTGAGTCGACCCCTGACGAAAAAGCGGCAGCACGAAATTCCCCCGCGCCGCCATCGAGGAGACGAACTCGGTCTTTCCCGACGCGGTCGGGAACCTGCCCTCGGCGTGCGGAGCAAATGTATCCGGCGTGCCGACTTTAAGCCGCGCGTATCCGTCGCGCTTGAGCACATCGAGGTCGATGCCGCTTAGCGCGGGCGCGGCCCAGTCGATAATCGCGAGCACTGTTTCCTCGTCGGTGCGCTTGAAACACGCGTCGTCAAAGCCCATCCGCGCCGCCAGCCGCCGGAACATCTCGGTGTTCGGGACCGCCTCGCCAAGCGGCGCGACCGCCGGCATGTTGAGCGTGAGATACAGATGTCCCCAGGAGAACATCAGGTCGAACTGCTCGAGCTGAGTCGTCGCGGGCAGGACGATATCGGCAAATTCGGCGGTGTCGGTGATGAACTGTTCGCTCACGACCGTGAACAGATCCTCGCGCGAGAGGCCGGCGACGATTCGATCCTGGTCGGGCGCCACCACCATTGGGTTCGAGTTGTAAACGAAGAGCGCCTTAAGCGGCGGCGCAAGGGCGAGTCCGCCGGTCAGCGCCGCGCCCAGGTGATACTGGTTGATGTGGCGCGTGCCGGGCCGGATGAAGTCCGGGCGCATCAGCACGTCGTATTTCACCGGGAAGGCGAAGTTCGGCATGAAGACCAGGCCGCCGCCCGGCTTGCGCCACGCGCCCACCAGCGCCGGCAGGCAGCCGATCGCGCGCACGCATTGCCCGCCGCCGGCCTGACGCTCGATCCCGACGCCGAAGCGAATCGCGGCGGGTTGCGTGCGTGCGTATTCGCGCGCGAGTTGCACGATATCCGCGGCGGGAATTCCGGTGATGCTCGAAACCCGCTCCGGTGGGTATGCCCGCGCGCGCTCCTTCAGCTCCGGGTAGCCGACTGTGTATTCTTCTATATAGTCATTGTCGGTCAGGTTCTCATTGATGATGACGTTGATCATTCCCAGCGCCAGCGCGCCGTCCGTGCCGGGCCGGATCGGAATATGCCAATCGGCCTCCTGGGCCGTGCGAGTGCGCATCGGATCGATCACCACCACCTTCGCGCCGCGGCGCCGGGCCTCCGCGATAATCGGCCACAGATGAAGGTTGGTGCTGATTACGTTGCAGGCCCAGATGACGATGTAGCGGGAGTGAACGAGGCTCTCGGGGTCGGTGCCCGGAGTGGGGCCAACCGTCATCAGGTAGCCGGTGATCGCACCGGAGGCGCAGAATGTGCGCTCGCTTATCGACGCGCCGAGCCGGTTGAAGAACGCGTCGCCGACGTTGAGGCCGTTGAGCAGCCCCTCGGTGCCGAGATAGCTGTAGGGCAGGATCGCCTGCGCGCCGTGCTCGGCGATGATGGCTTTGAAGCGGCGCGCGATTTCGTCCAGCGCCGCGTCCCATCCGATCCGTTCGAACTTGCCGCTCCCCTTGGCGCCGACGCGCCGCAGCGGATACAGCACGCGCTCCGGGCTGTAGACGCGCTCGACATAGTCGTTGACCTTGACGCAGAGCGCGCCCCGGGTGAACGGATGCTCGGGGTCGCCGCGCACTTCGAGGGCGCGGCCGGCCGCGACCGTAACCAGCATCGCACAGGTATCGGGACAGTCGTGCGGGCAGGCTCCGCGTACTATCGTTTTTACCGAGTCCGTTGTGACGGCGGCTTGCGTCCTAGGCATCGTGGATGACTCCCTTTGGGCTCGTCCCGGCTGGCTTGAAAGGCGCGTCAGCCAGACCCGCAGAAGCAATAATCGGCTGGCCATCCCATCCTTGCAAGTACTGCGACACTGCAAGAATGCCCTCTCAGAGCCGACCTATGAGCGCTTCAAAACGTCCGTCCGCTGTCCGCGAATCGAAAACTTCCACCAGCCCTGGTGGGCCGGAAGCTCCAGTGCTCAGATGCCCCTGGTGCCACTCGGACTGCGCACGCCCCATTGTTTGTGGATTACCGGGCAAGGAACTGATTGAGGAAGCGTCGCGCGAGCCAGTAGTGTTAGGCGGCTGCATGATCGTTGAAGACTATTCCTTGGCTGGCATGTCTCGATTGCGATCATCGATGGAGTTAGCTAGGCCAAGGCGGGCTGAGCAACTATCGGCAGTCGGCCGCCGACCTTTGCTTTGAAACAATTACTGCAACAGCGGCACAATTGTTCGCAATTGTCGGTAATTGGCGAGCTTCGTCCCACGAAAGGCATAGAAAACCTGTGGTCATTATGGACGGAATTTGGCATAGCTGTTGCCTTAGGAAAACGCCGCCGCCGAGCGCGAGCGCATCAATTATAGAAACAGCTTTAGGAAAGTGCCGGATGAAAATATTCCACATCGCAGCATGGCTGGCCTTTGCCGCAGCGTTTATTGCGAGCAGCGTCCAAGCGCAGGGGCTAAATGGCAAATACGGAGGAGAAGCCGAAGGCACCGACATCAACGGGTCGGTGCTGCATCAGGTGACCAAATGGACGTTTAACCAGGGGAAGCTGGTCGCGTTCGAGGAGATAATCAGCTTCGCAAATTCCGAGGGCACTTCAGCCTGTGATTTCGTTCCCAGCACGCCGCCTCCCTATCCGTTCTCAACCGGCGCCCCGAGCAACAATCCTATCATTATGATTGGGTTCGGCTGCCCCAACGCGTCGGCCAATGAGCGTCCCGAGGCGCTCGTGATCATTCCCGAGCGCAACGCCACGCAATTTTCTTACCTGGAGTACAGCGTATTTTCCGCGCGAGCGTTCGACTTGGACCTACCAGCGCATTTCTCCGGCCACGCGATAAGCCGGTAGCTGGGAGCCAGAACAAGACCCTGCATTCAGACTCGCGGGCCTGAGCGTCCCCGACGGGATTTGAACCCGTGTTACCGACGTGAAAGGCCGGTGTCCTAGGCCGAGCTAGACGACGGGGACTGTAAACCTGGGCAGAGGCGGCGCGCCTAGCGCGCGCGACCGTCCGCCGAAGCTATCAGAGCCGTAAGAAACGGAGCAAGTAGCTGATACATCCGCGGAGGCAATCCAGCGCCGGCGCTCAGCGTCGGTCCGCTCGGCGTCGCAGCAGGCCTGTGCGGTCGCGCGGGAGAAGCCGGCTGCTAATGGCCCCGAAGACCAGCGGAAAGGATCAGAACGAGGAAACGCCGCAGCAAACTCGCTCGACCCTACCCAAACTCTCCCACAGGTTGGGATTCTTGCATGAGGGTCTGAACTCCAAGCGTCCGACCGACTTGCCGCCGATTCCGCCGAGCGCGAAAAGGGGCGTAGGAATTTTCTCTCGTGGCTCTGCCAAGCTGGCGACGGAGGAGCAGCCAGGTCCATTTCGGACGGAGAAGCGGCGTCGCTAACTCTCGAAACGCGCCTGGCCGAGAATCTCGTTCACCGAGCGTTTGCCACCCTTCTCGAGCATCCCGTCCAGTTCGCGATCGATACGGCCGAGCGCGCCCGCCCCTTCCTTCATCAACGCCGATCCGACCCCGACCGCCTTGGCGCCCGTGAGATGCGCGACATACGCGTCGCGCCCGGTGTTGACTCCGCCCACCGCCACGACGTCGTAGGCGCCGCCGCCCAGCCGCCAGAACGCATGCGCCTGCGAGAGCGGGCGCGCGGCGCCCTTGATACGGCCCGTGGCAATATCGATCTCGAGGTCTTTGGGCAGGTCGTTGGCGCATACCGCCACGCCGACTCCGGTCTCCTTGAACAGTTCGGCAATCGCGCCGGCCTCGATCGCACCCGGCCTGGGCGGCAGCTTTACCGCGAGCGCCGCGCCGATCTCGCCGCGCACCCGACCGATCAGCGCGTTGAGCCGCTCGCGGGAGGCGAACGGCGCGACCGAGTTCATCACGTAGTCGTCGGCGAGGTTGAGTTCGACGATTTTTACCCCGGCGCGGTCGAGGATGCTCGCGACCTTGACGATCTCGTCCTCCGTGTTGCCGACCACGCTGCCAATAATCGTCTTGTTGCGCGGCACGAGCTCGCGCGCGATCGCGGCGAAGTGCTCGACGCCACGGTTCTTCAGATTCTCCGGCGCCTCGAGCCCCGCGATATTGCACGACTTGAACACCAGCGCGCCCTGATGCCGCGCGCTCAGCTCGTAGATTTCGCCGCGCTCGGCCGAGTGCGGCCCGGACGCGTTCATGACCGAAGAGCTGAGTTCCACGCCGCCGAGACGAATCGCCGTCCGTTCCATTTCCTGCATCTCCAAAAGCTGCTTCGACCTCCTTCCTACAGCGCGCGCGCTCGACGGGCAAGCCGAAACGATAAGATCCCACGCGACGCACCCTCCCCGGGGGACAGTTGTGGCGGTGCGGCGGAGCGGCTAAGTTTTTCGCAGGCGGGCGCTTGAACTCCGCGCGAAAAAAGCTAGCCCCAAGCCCTGATGAAACCGGTCACCATCCGCAAAGCCAACTTCGATCGCATCGTAGCGCAGGCCGAGCGCGAATTCCCCTTCGAGTGCTGCGGTTTCATCATCGGCAGCGACGCCGAGCCCGCGCGGCCCACGCTGGTCGCGCAGTCAGGAATCGAGGGCACCGGCGCGGTCGAGGAAGTCCGCCCGATAACCAATATCCAGAATCTCAAGCACGCCGAAGATCCGATTGCCTTCGCGCGCGACGCGCGCACGGCCTTCCTGATGGAGCCGCGCGAGCATCTGGCGGTGATGAATGAAATCGACCGCCGCCGCCTCAACCTCAGCGCCGTCTACCATTCGCATCCCGACCACGACGCTTACTTCTCGGCGACCGACCGCGCGCAGGCCTGTGCGTTCGACCCCGGCGAACCCGACTACCCCGACACGGTCTATATCGTGATTTCGGTGCGCGCAGGAAAATTTGCGCGGGCGGCGGCCTTCCGCTGGGATCCCGCGAGCAAGGATTTCGCCGAGACGGAGCTGGAGACCAACTAGGATCCGGCGAGGGTCTCGCGCGAGGCGGCTTCCAGCGTCATCCCGCGCGTCTCATCGATAAACATCGCGTACAGCAGCGCGCCCGGTAGTCCGAACAGCGCGAGATAACCCACCACCACCGACAGCCCGCCCAGCGGACCAGCGAGCAGCGCGACGGAGCTATGCGCGCCGAGCGCGCCGAGCGAGTTGGTGATCGAGATCCAGCCGATGATCGTGCCGCGCAGCGCGGTGGGGAAGAGCTCGGTCACCGCCGAGTTGGCGGCGACCGTCAGTCCGTTGACCAGCACCATGCGCCACGCAAAACCGGCGCCCAGCCATAGCGCGGGCCACGCGAAATGCGCCGGCGGGCCCCAGTAGTACCAGAGCGAGCCCATCGCGGCGAGCGGCCACATCACGGACACCGTCCGCACCCGTCCGAAATATTCGCTGGACCACGCGCCGCAACCAAAGCCGGCGAGACCGATTCCGCCGCCGCCCAGGATGAGCATGCTGGTCATGGCGGGCGACAGATGGACCACCGTGACCGCGTGGAAATATGACCAACTGTCCGTGGCGGTGGCTGCGGTCGCGCCGAATAGCGAGCAGATGAGTATCACCACGGAGCGGCGGCGATACGCCGGACTGAAGACCGCGTAAAAACTGGCTCGCGCCGCAACGCCGGCCGCCGCCGCGCGCTCCCATCGACGGCTCTCCGGCACCAGCCGGAGCATCGTCGGCCAGAGCGCAATCCCGAGCGCCGAAATCCCGAACAGCAGCCGCCAGCTATAGATGCTGCGCGCCAAGAGCGGCATGACCAGGATGCAAAGCCCGGCGCCGAGCGAGCCCGCCAGCGCGGCGTAGCTTTGGCCCTTGGCGCGATCGTCGACCGCCAACTCCTCGGCCAGCATCACGATCCCGCTCGCTATCGTCGCGCCCAGGAATGCGAACATGAAGACCGACGAGACGATAAGCCATCCGACGTGCGGCGCGAGCGCCGCGCCGAGCGCGCTTAGCGGCGTTCCGAGCATCGACCACAGCACCACGCGCCGGCGCCCGACCCGGTCCACCATCCGCGATAGCGCAAGCGCGCCGAACGCGCTCAGCGAGACCCAGGCAAAGGTCCTCGCGATCCCGGATTGGTCAAGCCCGAAGCTCCTGGCGATCCACGGCGCGCCGGTGCCCAGGATCGAAATCGTGAAGCCCTGGTAGAGCATCAACGCGACGACGCATCGGATGACGCGCCGGCTGCGCGCCGCGGCGTCCGCCTCTGGGAGCGGCGATACGCCCGGCGGCAACTGGCCCTCGTGCACCGGCGCGGCGATCTCAGGCACGCGCGGGCGCCTCGCCCGCCGGTGTGAGCTCGAACACCGGGTAATGCCCGGCGAGCGGCGCGAACTCGGAGGCGCTGGATCCCCTCGGAATTGGGAAGTAGCGCTGCACGGTCAGCGCGAAGCGGTCGAGATAGGCCTTGAGCAATTCCGGGCGCTCGGCGGGACCAACCTCGCGCAACTCGAACTCGTCGCGCTGGCGCCCTTTGCGTAACCCGACGCGGCCCGCTGCGCGGGCATTGCGCACCCAATTGGTCTCGCCGCGCGGCGCGACCAGGTAGCGGCGCCTTCCTATCTCGAGCAGATCGACGGGCGTGGAAAAAATGCGGCCGCTTTTGCGCCCCCTGACCTCGACCACGTAATTGTGCCCCAAACCCAGGCCGAAGCCGATCGCGATCGCGAACAGGCGATTGAAGATGCGCTCAGTAGGAGACGGCTTGAGGAAATACTGCGCCTGCGCCATCGAAGACGGCCCTCCCAAGGTTGGAGACCGCAAAGGAGCGTTCATTCGTTAGCAGTGGCGCGAGGGTCTTGCAAACAATCGCGCGCCGGCCATCAGCCTGATCGTGGTTACTGTGCGACTTTGGCGGCGTGATGTTCGGGACTTTCCTGCGCGCCGTTTTGCCGGAGCATCATCTGAACGCGGATTCCAGGGATGTGGTAAAGGCCGCGATTGGGCTCGTTGCACGATGGCCGCGCTCGTGCTGGCCCTGCTGATCGCCTCGGCCAAAAGCTTGCAGGACGTAAACTCGCGCGGCCAATGCTCGAGATCCGGGCGCGCCGAGCGACGGCTACCTGCCGAAATTTTCGCGCATCCGGGTGAGCAAGCGGAGCGAAGGCCGCGGCCGGCCAGCCCAGGCCGGCGCGTGGATTGGGGTCGCCGGCGGCACGCTGCCAGGCTGACGGCGTTTGCTCCGCGATGGCGGACGTACAGTCTGGGCACGAGCCATCGCCGCCGATACGAACGCTTCGAGCACTGGGCAGGGGCCTTCGCCGAAAGTATTGAAGCGCCGGAGACTTTCTTCGCCGGTTAGCGGAACTTCATCTTCGTTGAGCACCGCGACCTTGCTTCCGCAGACCAGGAAGCTGGATTTGCATCGGACGCAATAGTAAAGCCGCGCCGGCCGCCCGAATAGATCGCTGTGACGCTCCGGTCCGATCACGAACTCGTGTCTGAGCCGCGTCGGAAGGCCGTCCTGCAAGCTCGTGGGTTTGCGCCAGAAGTTCATGACATGACTCTAAGCGCAAGTTCCATACCGTCGAGGAATTTTTCGAAATCGAGGCAAATCCAATTATTCTCGCGCATCGACTATGCGTAGCTTGCTGCAAAACGAACGACGCATTGCATTTTGAAATCCCGCTGGGGGGCGGCCAGCGCTGAAATGCGGCATCGCGAGTGTCACTTGATGCCCCAGCGCTTCCGTTTGCGCCAGAGCGTAGTCACGTTTATCCCAAGAATCGCGGCGGCCTCATCGAGGGTGCGGCTCTCCGCGAGCACGCGGTGGCGGCTGGAGGCTGCGATCATCCGAACATCCACTCCGATCGCTCGCTCGCCGCCGGCCGGTTCGAAGCTGCGCTCCTGAACGAAGCGAAGAAATCGTGCGCCGTTCCGCCCCGAGCCGCCTCGAAGCGGCCGGAGCGATCCTCCATGCGCTGGAAAAGGCTCCGCGCACGTGACCGAAAAGCTCACTTTCCAGTCCTTGGCCCGCCACAGTCGTGCAATTGACCAAGGCGAACAGCCGATCACGCCGACGGTTCCATCGATGAATCTGTCTCGCGAGGACGGCCTTGCCCGTTCCGCTTTCCCCCGGGAGCAGTATGGTCGCGTCGCCTGCCGGGGCCCGCGCCGCGGTCTTCAGGAGACTCGCTCATTTCAGGATTGCGCGATTCCAGGAGCGGCAGGTCCTCGGCCGGCTCTTTCGCAAGCCGGGGATTCGCCGTTTCGACGTCGTACGATTTTCGAATCTCCATGACTTCGCAGGCCTTCGTAAGACTCAGCAAGACTTCGTACTTCCGAAGAAGGCCCTGGAGACATTCCTCGATGTTCGACGGCGCAATTAGCCTGTCGGGGCCCCGTAGCGCTTGCGCAATTCGAGGTTGACACGCAGAAGGTTTGACCATCCTCGAAAGGTTGACAAATGAACGTTCATTCATTAGCAGTGACACAAGAGCACTCTGGGTAATCGCGGCCTCTTCGTCCGCGACGCCGACCCGACAACCTCTCCCCAAACTTCGCGCACCGGGGATCGCACGCATGGCCGAACCACTCAGAAATCAAAACCAGGACGAGACGCTGGTGCGCGCGCGGCGC
>CAVZDJ010000041.1:0-7314 GCA_963773975.1 uncultured delta proteobacterium | reverse complement strand
ACCGGATCGTCGCTGCTGGAAAGCTGGCAGGGGGCCGCGCCCCTTCCCGAGCCTGAGCCTCCTATCATGACGCCGAACGTGGAGAGCGCAAGCTGCGCGCTGGCAGGATCAGCGCTGGCTGCTGGACGCCTGGGGATCGCCACCATTGGCCCGGAGTGGGGATCAGGGCCGCCTGGGAGGCCTCAACGGCATTCCCAATGGCGGCGTCGACGCCGCCCGGTTGCGCCAAAGCATCCATAAGTTCAAACGACATGTGCCGCGAATTCACCCGCGCCGCCGCGCGCGCGCAGCGCGAAGCGTGCGCAGGACGAGAAGGACGGCCGCGACATTCCCGCGCGCGAGACATCTTCCTGGCCGCGCGACTCGACGAGCTGTGGCGCGCAGTGGCCCATGACTTCGAAAACACGCCCGACAATCTTTGCTGAACGAGACAAGAAGAATGAGTGCTACGCCGAATACATCCAGTTTGCCGACCACCCGATTTGCCGCGTCGAAGTACCCTTGGGCTGGCCCCGGCAAGACCTTGCCCGGCTACCTGCACCTGCCGCTGGGCGCGGCGGGCTGTGTGCCCCTGCGGTGTGGTCCATCTCCGGACTGGACAGCAACAAGGAAGGCGGCTCGGCCATTCACGGCGACAACCTGCGCGAGCGCGGCATCGCCACACTGGCTCTCGAAGGCCCCGGCCAGAACGAATGCTCAATCCCTGGCGGTATCCACCGTACGCAAACCAACTGGCAGGATGCTGGCAAGGTGGTGCTGGAGTGGCTGGCGCGCGCAAAAGGAGATCGATCCGGACAAAATCGCGCTGCGCGGCGCCAGCCTCGGTCTACCTCGGCACCCAGGTCGCCTCCATCGACGATCGCCGCGAAGGTGCCGGCAGGCCATGGCCGTTGAAGCTGACCAGCAAGACCAACCTGAACCAGTAGATGCTACAACGATTTGCTAGTTCAACGAGAAGCTGCTGATGCGAATTTCGCAGGATTCGCACGGCAAGTATCATTTCATCGGCGACCCGGCGGAAATTCCCGGCATCTTCGAAGACGAACTGGCGGGCCTGCGCGCGGTCAGCGTGCGCAACGGCCGAATCGAAGTCACACTCGCGCAAGGCGTCCAGGTGCGCGAGGCTTTTCGCGCCAGTCCCGAAATTTACTCCCTGGGCGCGCCGCTGGTCGGCGATGACCGCCATATCAGTTACGAAATCGGCGACCTGGAAGCCAACGTTCCCGGCTCCGTGCTGCTGACTCTGGTGTTGCCGCCGCGCAAGCCTGGACCGGTGCGTATCCTGCAATCGAACCTGCGCTACGAGGTGCCGGGCGTCGGCGAACAGAGCCTGGGCCGCGATCTCACCGTCGAGTACACGCTCGACCGTACGCTTACCGGCAAGGTCAACGGCCGGGTGATGAACCTGGTCGACCAGGTCTCGATCGCCAAGATGCAGTCGCGCGCCGAAGAGGAGCTCAAGGCGGGCAACGTGGATCGCGCGACGCGCCTTTTGAGCAACGCGATCCAGGGCACCCAGCGCCTGGGCAACGTCAAGGCGACGCAGGCGCTGGTGGGCCTGATGGACCAGGTCAAGAAAACCCAGACGCTGCAGACCAAGGCGGCCAAGACCACGCTGCTCCAGGCTCAGGCCGTAGTGCGCAAAACCCAGATGCTCGATCCGGAGGCTCTGAAGGATTTTTCCAAACCCGACCAGGGATAGCTTTTAAATCTCCCCGTGGAGTCGGTCTAACATGGCGACGCCGTGAAGCCGGCCAGTGAGGTGCTGAGAAGATGATCAAGTGCAGCGAGTGCGGCTACGAAAATATTGACGGGCTTGACTACTGCGACGGATGCGGCGCGAAGCTGAACGCCGCGGCGCCTGCGCCGGCGGCCGAGAGCGGCGGGGCCGCCGCGCCCGAAGCGGCCGCGCATCCCGCGCCGGCTGAGGCTGCGGCCGAGCCGTCCGCCGAGGCTCCGGCGCCACCGCCTCCGTCCGAAACGCCGACCGGCGAGATCAAGCCGCCCGCCGAAGCGAACGCCGCGGCGGCTGCCGCGCCGGCCGCCGAAGCGCCGGCCGCGGGGGCGGGAGCGGCGGCGCGCGCCAAGCTGCAGGTCGTGCGCGGCGGTCGCAAAGGCCAGGAGTTTCCGCTCGAGGACGGCAACAACCTCGTCGGCCGATGGGATCCCGAGACCGGCGCGTTTCCCGAGGTCGACCTCGATCAGGACGATCCCGAGGCCAAGATCTCACGCAAGCACGCGCTCATCCGCTTCGAGAGCGGCAAGATCACGGTCGAGGATATCGGCAGCCTCAACGGCACCTATGTAAATCGCCAGCCGCGCCTGATGCCTGGCAATCCGGTCGAGCTGAAGACGGGTGACGAGATAATTATCGGCAAAACATTTCTCAAGTTGATCGTCGAGCCGGTTTCCTAGGGCGCAGGCGCGTGAGATGCCACACCGAGGCCCGGTTGGGGAGCCGGGCCTTTGCTGTCTCGGCGCCCGCCTCGCAATCATCGCGCGATCATCAAGTCAGATAAGCCATCATGAAACCGGGTGAGCAACTTCCCGCCGGTCAGATGCTCGATGGCCGTTACCGCGTGCACAAGGTGCTCGGCCAGGGCGGGATGGGCCGGGTCTATCTGGCCAACGACACGCGCCTCGCCAACCGGCCCGTCGCCGCCAAGGAGATGATCATCGGCGACGGGATCGCGGAGAAAAAGGCGATCGAGGATTTCGCGCGCGAGGCCCGCGTGCTCGCCGCGCTCTCGCATCCGGGCATCCCCAACGTCATCGACTACTTCGCCGAGCACAACCGCCACTACCTGGTGATGGAGTTCGTGGCGGGCGGCGATTTGCAGGCCATGCTCGACAAGCTGGGGCCCAAGGGCAAGCTGCCCGAGACGCGGGTGCTGCGCTGGGCGCGCCAGATGCTCGACGTGCTCAGTTTCCTGCACAGCCAGACGCCGCCGATCATCTATCGCGACCTCAAGCCCGGCAACATCATGATCGACAAGAACGGCCGCGCGATGCTGATCGACTTCGGCATCGCACGCTTCCTGCCGCCGGGCGGCCGCGGCACGCAAATCGGCTCGGTCGGCTACGCGCCGCCCGAGCAGTACATGGGCAAGGTCGAGCCGCGCTCGGACCTCTATTCGCTGGCCGCCACGATGCATCATCTGCTGAGCGGCCGCGACCCGCAGCTCGAGCCGCCGTTCAGCTTTCCGCCGCTGCGCGATCTGAGCCCCGAGGTTTCGACCAAGACCGCCGAAGTCGTGATGCGCGCGCTCGACAAAGACGTCGAAAAACGCCCGGCTTCGGCGCGCGACATGATGCATGCGCTGCCGGACCCCGGTCCCGAGCCCAAGGCCTCGGGCGCGCTGGGTTCCAGCGCCGGCAATGCCGCGCCGATCGCCTCGATGCGCACCGTGGTGCTCGACCGTCCGCAATCAGCCGGCTCGCCGGCTGTGGGCGTGCAGACGCCGCCCCCAGGCGGCAAGCGTCTTGGCGCGACGCCGGCGGCGAAACCGTCGCTCACAAATATGCCGACGGTGGTCCTGGGACGGTCGGACTCTTCCGCAATCGCCGGATCTTTTGGAATTGCCGAGCCGGTCAGGCTGACCGGATCCGCCGGACCGATCTCCGCCGCGCCACCGGCTCCGTCACGCTTGGCAGTGCCGCCAACGCTCGCGTCGAGCACGGCGGCGGGCGTCGCCAGGGTGAAGTCGCTGGCGCGCTCGGCGCGGGCGATGGCGCAGCGGGCGGCGGCGAGGATCGAGGCGCAACAGTCACTGTTCGCGGGACCGGCTGAAGTCGCTTCAGCCTCTTCAACCGCGAAGACCCAGGACTTGACCGGCAAGGCCAAGGCGGTAGCCCAGGCGGCGCCAATGGCCGCACCCTCGAAGAGCGAATCGATCTCGAAAAATGTGCGCGCGCAGAATGTTCCCTCGGGAACAAATGCGGCTTCATCAAAAGGCGCGGCGCCTGCGGGCAAGCCGCTCGCATCTTCGAGCATGTCTTCTTCGAGCGTTTCGTCTTCGAGCGTTTCGTCGGCGGCGCGGCCCGCGATCGGTAAGCGGGCGGGTCAAAATGGCGCCGCCCCGATGGCCTCGGACGCACAAGCCAGCGCCGGCGCGTGGCTGATCGCGAGCGGCAGCGCGCCGCGTTTCGGGCTGATGCAGGGCCGCACCATCGTCGGACGCGCGCTCGGCGGCGACGAGCCCGACATCGACCTCGGCCAGCTCAAGGGCATCGCCGATCGCGTCTCGCGCCGTCACGCCGAGATCATCAAGCACGGCGCGGAGTACTTTATCCGCGATCTCGGGAGCCTCAACGGCACCTACATCACCGGCCGCG
The DNA here is from genome assembly GCA_963773975.1 of uncultured delta proteobacterium. GTDB lineage: Bacteria > Desulfobacterota > Binatia > Binatales > Binataceae > JAKAVN01. The sequence continues at coordinate 2,979 of CAVZDJ010000041.1, read as the reverse complement.
GGCGGCTCGGCCGCGATCAGCTCTACAAGCTCAAGGATCGCGACCAGGTGGTGTTCGGCAGTGCTAAACTGGAATTTCGAAAGGGCTAAACGCCCCAAGGGCCAAGTGTGATGATAACGTGCCCCGAGTGCGGTCAGGCGGCTCCCGACGACGCCAGGTTTTGCGACCGCTGCGGCCAGGGACTGGCGAAGTCGGCCGCGCCCAAGATCGAATACGCGATCGAAGCGCTGGAGCCCGGCGCTTTGGTGCGTGGCGAATTCCGTATCGTAGAAGTGATCGGCCGCTCGACGATGGAAAATCGCTATCGGGCCGAGCGGACGCGCAACGGCGCCGGGGCTGAGCGCGTGCAATTGCGTGAGCGGCCACGCCCGACGCCCGCTGAGAGCGCGCACGGCGACGCGCCGCCCGGGCCGTCCGACAACCAGGCGTCGCCGCTCGAAGATCCATCCGGGCCGCATGCCAAGACAGCCGAACTGAAACGTCCCGCCACGCCCTCGCCCGCCGCCGCCGCGAGCGTCATCGCCGCCGGTGTCAAGAGCACGTCGCAGGCGGCCGCGGGTGCGAGCTCCAATGGCGCCGGCGGCGCGTCCCAGCCCGGAGCGGAAGAGAGTGCCGCCGCCGTCAACGAGGGCGGCAACAACGAGGTTGCGCAGGCGCCCGCCCCCGCCGCGCGCGCTACAGGCGCGACCGAGCCGCTGACGTTGGATGAAACGATGGCGCATAGCCTATCCGCGCCGGCGCCCGCTCCCCAAGCCGTGGCGAGCGCGGAAGTGGCGAGCGAGAGCGTCGTTACCGAAAACGCGACGGGTGACGACGCGCGCGAAAATTTGCCCGAGAATTCAGAAAATCCGGAAAATTCAGAAGACCTGGGGGACCTCTTCGGCCGCGTGCTCGCGCTCTCGCTCACCGTTAACCATCCGGCCTTCCAGCGCGCGACCGAGGGCTTCGCCGACGACGGGCGCGTGTATCTGGTTTATCCCGACGAATCGCTCGTCCTGCTTTCGCAGCGCCGCGACGGACTCAAGATGAGCGAGGGCGAGGCGGTCGGAATCGCGATCCAGGTCTGCCAGGCGGTTTCCTTCCTGAATCGGCGCGGCTTGCGCCTCAACGACATCTGCCCGCAATCGATCGCGTTTGGCCCCGGCGGACGAGTGAAGCTTCTGGGACTCGACTATGTCAGTAACGACAACGAGCTTCAGAGCGATCCGATTCCCAACGACGGTTATACCGCGCCCGAGGTTTATCGCGGCAAACGGGTCGATAAGCGCGCGGACGTGTTCTCGATTGGTGCGCTGCTGTACAGTTGTCTTACGGGCGAACGGCTCGAATCCGAGAGCTGGCGCGAGGAGGCGGGGCCCGTGCGTTTCTATCCGCCGCACGTGGTCTCGCCCGAACTGGAGCAGGTCGTGCGCCGCGCGCTGCTGTTCGATCCGCAGGGGCGATGGCCGACGGTGGATGCGCTCAAGGCGGAGCTGGTCAGGCTGAATGCGACGGTGCGGATTCGCGCCGCCGCGATGACCGACGTCGGGATGGTGCGCGAGCATAACGAGGACGCGGCGATGGCGGTCGAGTTCGTGCGCCAGAGCCTGGTCGATCCGGCCGAGAGCTATCTCTACGTGGTGGCCGACGGGATGGGCGGGGCGGAGGCGGGCGAGGTCGCCAGCGCAATTGCTGTCGGCGCGATTCGCAACTATGTTGAAAGCGGGCTTGGCGGTGCGGAAGCCCAAAATCCAAGTCAACTGTTAACCGCGGCGCTCGAGGAGGCCAACCGCAAGATCATCGAGTACCAGGCGGCGCATCCCGAATCCCGCGGGATGGGGTCAACCGCGGTGGCGGTGCTTGTCACGCCGCCGGAGGGGGCTGTGGCATGGGTCGGCGACAGCCGGGTCTATCTGTCCGACGCTTCGGGCCTGCGCCAATTGACCCGCGATCATTCACTAGTGCAGCGGCTTATTGAAATCGGCCAGATCACGCCCGAGGAGGCGCGCCATCACGAACACAAAAACGTGATCACGCGCTCGCTCGGCGCGCGCCAGAGCGGACTGGCCGGAGCCGAGGGGATGGCGCTTCGGCTCAAGCGCGGCGACCGCGTGATGCTATGCAGCGACGGCCTGACCGCCCATGTCGAGGACAAGACTATCGGCGAAGTCCTGCGCCGCCATGACGATCCGTCCGCGGCGGCGCGCGAACTGGTGGTGGCGGCGAATGCCGGGGGTGGAACCGATAACGTCACGGTTATTGTTGTGTTTGCTGACTGATGGCGAATACGGGCACATCCGGCGCTCTCGCTAACGAGCCGCTCACCTCCGGCACGGTTCTGCAAAATCGCTATCAGATCGAGCGCCTGCTGGGCGGCGGCGGGATGGGGATGGTCTACCTGGCGCATGACCATCGCCTGGCCAACCGGCCCTGCGCGGTCAAGGAGATGGTCGACCACTTCATCGACCAGCAGCAGCGGATCGAGGCCAACGATTACTTCGCCCGCGAGGCCGACACGCTCGCGCAGCTCAAGCACGCCGCCATCCCCGCGATCACCGACCGCTTCGACGATCAAAACCGCCACTACCTGGTGATGGAGTACGTCGAGGGCCGCAACCTCGAAGAAGAGATTGCGGCGCGCGGCGGCCCGCTGCCCGAAGGCCTGATAATCGACATCGCGCGCCAGCTTTGCGACGTGCTCGCGTACCTGCACGGCTCCACGCCGCCGGTGGTCTACCGCGACATGAAGCCGTCCAACGTGATGCTCACGCCTAAGGGGCGGGTGGTGCTGGTCGACTTCGGCATCGCACGGCTGTTCAAGAGCGCGCGCAAGGGCACGATGATCGGCACGCTCGGCTTCGCGCCGCCCGAGCAATACCAGGGCGTGGTCGATCCGCGCAGCGACATCTATTCGCTCGGCGCAACGCTTCACTACGTCCTTACCGGACGCGACCCCGAAAAATTTCCGCCCTTCAGCTTTCCTCCGATCCGCGACCTGCG